>NZ_FQYI01000029.1 GCF_900141665.1 Cruoricaptor ignavus
TTTTAAAGGAGTTTTCCGGAGGCCGCAGTGCCGAGGAGTTGGCAAGGGAAAACGGCATCAGCACAGCCACTTTGTACAAGTGGCGCCAGAAATACAACGGGATGGAGGCCAGTGAGCTTAAGCGGGTGAAAGAGCTTGAAGAAGAGAATGCCCGCCTCAAGCGCATGTACGCCAATCTGGCAATGGAACTTGACGTAGCTAAATACATTATTGAAAAAAAGCTTTAAAGCCTTGTCGGAAACGGGAGATTGTCATGGAGATCCATAAGCTCCGTCCGAAGGATTCCGGCAAGGCTTTACGCGTGCTAAAATTAAGCAGAAGCAGTTTTCATTACCGCTCGCTGAGAGATGATTCTACGGTGATGATGAAGCTTGAACAGCTTACACAGAGCCATCCCAGGGAAGGTTTCTGGAAGTACTATTACCGCCTGCGCAACCGGGGTGAAAAAATCAATCATAAGCGGCTGCACCGAATTTATAAGGAAATGAAGCTTCCCTTGCGTCGAAAGGTAAAGAAGCGTCTTCCTGCCAGAGTAAAAACGCCGTTGGAGGTGCCGGAAACATTCACTCATACCTGGAGCATCGATTTCATGAGCGATGTTCTCTCCAACGGAAGAAAGTTCCGCAGTTTTAACGTGATTGATGATTACAACCGGGAAATCCTCCACATTGAGGCAGATTACAGCTTGAAAAGTTCGCGGGTGATCTGGATACTGAACCATCTGGTGAACCGCTACGGCAAGCCTGAGAAAATCCGCATGGATAATGGTCCTGAGTTTATAGCGAATATTGCTGAAGTGTGGAGCCGGGTAAATGAGATTGGTTTTGCATACATTCAACCAGGTAAACCCACACAGAATGCCTATATCGAACGTTTTAATAAAACCTACCGCGATCAGATACTCAATGCCTATATATTTGAAACCCTGGATGAAGTAAGAAGCGTTACCGAGGAATGGGTAAAGGATTACAACTACGAAAGGCCGCATGATTCATTGGGTGGTTTATCACCTGTGATGTGGAAAAATGGACAGCAATCCCAAGCTAAGGTCAGCGCTTTTCCTGACCGCTTTTCCACATCCGACAACAACAGCAGTAAAATATCAAGAAAAAATTCTACTTTTGAAGCGTACTGAAAATGGGGAGTCTACA
>NZ_FQYI01000026.1 GCF_900141665.1 Cruoricaptor ignavus
CTACTTCTGCAAAATACTCGTGGGAGGTGTAACTGCTAAAAATCTAAAAGAACTTCTGCGCCTCTGCAGGCAAATGCCTGCACAGGTTTGTTATTGTTGTTTCTTATTTTATTTTTTAAAGCCCATGGTTTGGGAAACCAACACATCTGGAACATTACCATAATACACAACGGGTTTTTATAACATAAAAAGTTTCATTCTTATTTGGCTTTATTATTATAGTGTCCATACTTTTATCTACTCCAACCACACTAATGATTTCATTATCTTCAAAGGCCGTTAACTTTTTATTTTTAAAAAAGGCTTCCCAATAAATGTCTTTGATTTCTTCAAATTCTTTTACATTTTTAATATTTAACAATATTTTATCTGTTTCAATCTTTTCATTATTGAAAATATCGTGACTTCTTGCATATTCAAGCCAAGCATCGCTTATTTGTTTTTTATTTGTATCATAAACAAAATATTTATTGATAATACTTTTTTCTTTTTCGGCTTCTTCTAATGATTTCGAATAATAAAATCGCCCAACTTCATTATCCATTGAAATAAAACCAATTGACAGATATAATATAATTCCAATCAGTAATAATAGAACAATAATTATCAAGGATTTATTCATTTCTTCAAAAAATTATTTTTTAACTTCTGCGCCTCTGCAGGTATTTTGCCTGCACAGGTTATTGATTATTATTATATCTCTTATCTCGTAACCCCTGTGGATGCGGAAAACCAACATATCTAGAACACTACTTATCTGGAACATTACCACATTACCGGATTTAATCTTCATCTAAAGGCGGATAATAGATGTCAAAATCAAATTCAGCATCGACCTCTCTTATAAAAGCATTATATCTTTTACTAAAATGTATCCACGGGGTACTTTCTTCTCTATTATTTAAAAATATGGCACAAGAAAATTCGCAATTATATTTTTTTGCATACTCTTTTAGAATAGGTATTTTAGGTTCCAAAATATCCAAAATTTTATCTAACTGAGTTTTAAAATCTTCTTTGTTCTCATAAGGAGTTCCATATACCCATCCATTTCGTTTCGCTAATCGTTCGAATTTAGGGTTTATTCGCTGTCCCTTAATGTATATTTTATAAGGTTGAATATCTAATTTTTTAGATATGTCTTCAGAGGTTATATCCTCATAATCCCATATACAAAAACTCAAATTTAGATCATTGCTTAAAACTTTCATATTTAATGAATTTCAATTTGTTGTTTGTGATAGTAATTTGGATTAGACTGTTGCATCATAAAAGGTGTTACCATAAATACAGGCATTGCTCGAGACATAAAATAATCTAGTAATTTTAACCCTCCACCTAAAATAGCAGCTCCAACACCAACTTTTACAGAAAGATTATTTAAATTAACACCGATTGGTTCACCGGGACCCTTACCATTTTTTGGCTTTTCATATACATTGCCATTTTTATCTTTCCATAGATCCTTCTGTCCTCCTCCTTTACCATTTACACCCTTCTCACTATGATCCCAACCTGCATCCTTCAATTTCTTTATTTCTCCAGGACTTAATCTTTTATCCTGATTTGATCCACTTCTCTCATTGGCGTTGTTTTTCTTCTTCGGTACTGGCCCATCTCCACCACCGTCATCGTCCAAAGGAGAATCTATTTCATGCATCGCGTGGTTCAATCCTGCAACAATACCTCCAATTACCGCTCCTTGCCA
>NZ_FQYI01000025.1 GCF_900141665.1 Cruoricaptor ignavus
TCACAAGTTTTCCGTCAGCTGCAAAAATCCGAACATCCAAAACTTTCTCAGGAGTGCTGATGTTTAGCACATCGCTTGCCGGATTTGGGTAGATTATTAATGCGTTCTGTAACATTTGTTCGCTGGTGTTCAGCTTATCAGTGGTTACATCTATAGAATAATCTTCCGTCTGCCCAAAACCTCCGTTATAACCAGTATTCAGTCCGCCAAGCGAAAAACAAGGATTTATATAAGGGCTGCTACTATAATTTTTCTTAATACGCATTCTGGTTAGCCCAAGTTTTGCATTTTCAGGCACTTTAATGTCGCCATATACCGTCTTTCCATCTAGACCACTTGAATTGTAAAGAACAAGGGCATTATCCTTACTGGCGAAATAAGTTTCAGACGGCTCGAAAACACCATCCTGATTCCAATCAACAAATACGATGAACCGGTGAGCGTTGTAGCCCCTTGTGTTGCCACCCAATTTGATTGAGTAAGTACCTCCAGGGTTCACCCGTGCGATTTTGTTTTTGAACACCTCGTGTTCCGGTGCTGTTGTTTCGGCAGAAGTAGTGTTTGTCATTCCATTAAAAGAGACAAAAGTAATTGGTTCAACACCGTTATCCGTGTATTTCAATGGACCACAATACGGCATAAATGGGCTGTCTGCTGTCTTAAAACTTTTAACTGAAGGAATTCCTACTGATACACCTGCATCGTTGATAGCCTTAACCTGCCAAAAATATTGGGTATTTGGCTGAATATTTTTAGGTTTAGCAAATAAATAGTTGTTGGGGATTAAAATATCTGGATTCGTAGTTGTCCCTATATATACTTCATATCTGTCAACAACGCCTCCAGTTACTGGGGGCATCCACTCCAATTTATCGCCTAAATCAAAAGGCACATTTTCGGCAGGCGATGTTAGTTGCGGGGATCCAGGTTTATCAAGTGGCTTTCCATCCACCCTAATGTCATCAAAATATATTTGATACTTGCTTTTGCTGGCAGAATGAAATCCAATCCTTATTTTATTACCAATGAATGACTTTAAGTCTATTTTCACCTGTGTCCAATCATTGGGTGCAGAGGTTACTGGTAGCAATACTGTAGTAAAATCTGTACCCATCGGGTCTTCCGATAAGGTCAGTTTTACAGAATACTCATCTACATTATAAGGATCGTGGTTTTTCACAAAATAAGTAAGACGGTCGGAAACTCCCTCTATTACAGTAAATACAGGAGTTACAAGATAATCATCTTGTGCCGAAGTGCTATTAGTCCTGATCAATGCAGCGTTGGAAAGTGAATACGCTTCCTCCTTTCCAATTCTAAAAGTTTGGTATGCCCCACCTGAAATAACTTTCCAACCTACTGGAATATTCGTACTTGAGTCGAAATTCTCGAAGAATTGTGCAGAAGCACACAATGGAAGCACTAATAGTGCAGTTAAGATTTTTTGCTTCATAACTAATTTTTTATTTGTTACGCAAATATAAAAATTATTTTTACTTATTCTAAATAAGAATTATATTTTTTTTTTCATTTAAATTTCACGTAGCAAATATATCCACCCCACAACTTAGTCGGATTTGTACTTGGGTATTATTTTAACCCGTAGTGCATTATAAAAAAGGTTGCTCAAGTGACTAAAAATTAGTATATTGTATTGACTACCAATCAAATACCATTATGAGCAACCTTGAGGCAAGTTACAACTTAATTTTAAATAATTTAAGAGACATTTCCGAAACTGAAGATTTTTATTTTAAACCTATAAAACCAAAACTATCTGATATAGAGTTGATTGGCTTGATTATTTTGGCTGAATTTAAGTCCATTGATTCTGAACATCAACTTTTTAGAGAAATAAAAGGTTTTGAAATTGAACCAAAAATTGAAAGAAG
>NZ_FQYI01000024.1 GCF_900141665.1 Cruoricaptor ignavus
AGCAGGATTTGCAAGGATGTAGATTATGCTTATCCCAACAAAGGATTTTGTGCTTCGCAGAACCTGCATTTCTATGGGTATAAACTACATGCTGTATGTTCAATTTCTGGGGTTTTTCAGAGTTTTGATATTTCTCCCGCATCCGTTCACGACATCCACTACTTGCAAGATATAAAACTCCAAATGTCTGACTGTGTGTTACTTGGGGACAAAGGCTATTTGTCTCAAACCATCCAGTTAGACTTATTCAATGATGCACTACGGGTATTATTAATTTTTCATTATCTTATCTTAAATTTTAGTTTCTAAGAAAATTAAGTATTTGCGTATTGACAATTTGAGATTTTTCGAATAGGGCATAATGCGATGAATCAGGAACTATCCAAAGCTTAGAGCTTGAAATGTTTTCATGGATAAATGCTGTATTGTCTAACTTTATGATATCATTACTTCCGGCTATTATTAATACAGGATTAATAATTTTTTTTAAAACAACTTGTGTAATATCTGGATGATTTATTATCAAATTCAGTCGCCTTCTTTCTAAACTGTTCGATGCTCTTTTGTAAAGATCTTTAAATGACTCTAAAACATTTTCATCTATAGCATTAGGAGTAGAATTTGCGCCAATTGCAACCAACTTGTTGACACGATTCGGATTAGTGGAACTAAATAATAAACCAGTAATTGCTCCATCACTAAACCCCAAGATATTTACTTTTTGAAGTTTTAACTCATTTATAACCCGCAATAAATCATCTGCTAATTTTTCATATCCATAGTCTGTTTTTGAAAAATCCATACTTTTCCCTTGATTTCTAGTGTCAATTGAAATGACGCGAAAGTATTTTGAAAAAAATGAAATTTGATTATGAAAATCTGAAATAATACCGTTATTGCCTTCTAGTAAAATTAATGGATATCCACTTCCATATTCTTCATAGTAGATATTTCCATCTTGGAGACTAATAAATTTTCCTTGAGAATTTTTACCATAATCTGTCTTCAATCCTTTTTCTCTATTTTCATAAAAACTTATTAATTCCTTCTCCTTTTCACTTAAAACTACATTATCTTCCTTACTTTGTTTTTTTTCATTAATCCCTACTTTTTTATCATAGCTAACATTTATATTGGTAAGGAATACTCCCTCACTTTTTTGCCATTGTGACTGACTTTGATATCTAAACATTAATTTTTTTGATAAAGACTTTTTAGCGGAAATTCCAAAAACAAATTCCGAATCATGTAAAGGTTTGTAATCAACTAATTGTAGTGTGATGCAAATTTTATCATGCCCATCGAATCCCAACTTATATTGAGATAGATCAATAAACTGCCATCCAACTGAGGAAGTTTTATATAGTATATTTTCATTCAAAAGTGATTTGCTAGGTAAATCATTTTTAACATCATAAATGTTAAGTTTTAAAGTAACTGTCTCAAATTTAGAGCTTGGAATTATGTGAAAACTAAATGATTTTATCTTTGTTTTCTGATAAATTTCAAAAATATTCCCTTGCTCAATTGTAGGGGCATCTTTATTAAACATTTTTGAGAATGTCAACATGGGACGTGACTTCTCGCCAATGATTTTATTTTTTAATTTATTTGCATTAATGACAACTTCCTGAATATTTTGGGTTTTGAATTTTAAATAAACATTCGGAGTGTCTTCTAAAGCTATCACATTTAATTCTTTTTCTTGATAACCATTGGCGGAAAAAACTAAATTCTTATTATCAAATTCTTTAGGGATAATTATTTTGTAAATTCCATTTTCATCTGTTATTGTGCCAATATTAGTTTCTTTGATTCCAATTGCAGCATAAGGGATATTTTGATTATCTTCATTTTTCACAGTACCGTTAATAACAATTTGAGCCTTGAGAACAAAGGGGATAATTAATAATAAAAAGAGAGGAGCAAAAAAATGTTTTTGTTTCATTTCTAATATGTAGGGATGATGGTAGTTTTGAATTCTTACGCTAATTAATAAAGAAATTTAAAAAAGTAAAATGATTTATGGTGCAAATATAAGAATAAACCCGTAGTGCATTATAAAATAGGTTGCTCAAGTGACTAAAAAATTAGTATATTGTATTGACTACCAATCAAATACAATTATGAGCAA
Source organism: Cruoricaptor ignavus (assembly GCF_900141665.1). Lineage (GTDB taxonomy): Bacteria > Bacteroidota > Bacteroidia > Flavobacteriales > Weeksellaceae > Cruoricaptor > Cruoricaptor ignavus. The sequence goes on from NZ_FQYI01000024.1 coordinate 2,135, forward strand.
CCTTGAGGCAAGTTACAACTTAATTTTAAATAATTTAATAGACATTTCAGAAACTGAAGATTTTTATTTTAAACCTATTGAGGTCATAGTTTAATTACATACCAAATTTTCCTGACTGATATGCTCTCTCTCCACCATTCTCTTGATGAGGTTGTTGAAAATAGTGTCCTT
>NZ_FQYI01000023.1 GCF_900141665.1 Cruoricaptor ignavus
AATAACAAACCTGTGCAGGCATTTGCCTGCAGAGGCGCAGAAGTTCTTTTAGATTTTTAGCAGTTACACCTCCCACGAGTATTTTGCAGAAGTAGGATTGATACACATGAACGGAAGGCTATACGACCCTCTGTTGGGAAGATTTTTAAATGCTGATGAGAACATACAGGATATTTTCAACACCCAGAACTATAACAAATATGAAACTCCTTTTCCACAACTACGAGTTACAACTACCATTTTGGCAATGGCTCAAGCATCAATCAATACCCTTTATTTAGATAGATTATGATATACAAGGACTTGCTTAAAGTAAGCATATATTTTGTTGCAATAAAACTTTTTATAGACTTTGGTTCGCAACTACCCGAGAGAATTTATAATTCATTCTATTTAAAGACGGGTAGCTTAAGCGTAGATGTTTTACTGTATACTTTGATAAATCTTTTTTTTATCATATTACTGCTCGCCAAAGGTGGATTTTTCGTGGATATTCTTTTTAAAGAAAAAAAAGAGTTGTTAAAAGAAAGCTTTAAATCATCAAATGCTGTCCTCAAAATTGCCTTAATAGTTTGTTCATACTATGTTATTTTAAATAGTTTATTCTCCTTGATAATGATTTTGCCTAATTTTCAATTTAACTCTTATACATTAGGAGTTTTAATGAACATCATTATTTCATTCCTAATATTGTTTTTCTCGGAGAAAATTTCCGTGAAATATAGAATTTAAGAGAAATATGAAAAAGCGAATTAAAGACAATGAGTTGAAAGAAAAAAAATCAGATTTTTTTGAAGTGTTTGAAGAATGGCACGACAGAAAATATAGTGATGAATACCGATATAGAAATAAACTTCCTTTCTATTTTAACCAAAAAAACTATTTAAAAATAGGTTTTTTATCTTTGGTTATTCCACTGCTATGCCTGATTATATCAATTATTATAGATTTGGGAATAGGATTTTATATATTTTTTTTGCTAACCTGTTTCCCAGGAATGAGACTGATTATAAAATATTATAATTCAAAACAATAATGACGCCTTTGCTTTGTGAGGCGTTTTTATTTTGTAATGTTCCAGATGTGTTGGTTTCCCGTAACCATCAAGCTTTAAGAGATAAAATGTGAAATAAACATAGCAAACCTGTGCAGGCATTTGCCTGCAAAAGCGTAGAAGTTCTTTTTGGTTTTTTAATGGGGTTTGTCTTATGAGGTAAATATTGTATATTTGAAAACTATAAAGAGAGCAGCGGTTCTTACAAATTTTTGCACAAGGACTACCTGGGCAGTATGCTCAAACATTTGGAAACGCTATATTGCAGGCTGCCGCACATGGCATATCGCAAGGCGCGCTTTCCCTAATGCAGGGTGTTAGTTTCAAGCAGGCATTTATAGCAGGTGCATTAGGTAGTTTGGGTGCAAGTGCCTGGGGTTATGCGCTTAATAAGGTCGGGTTGTCACAATTTGCTTCAAGTGCAGTAGGGACAGTTGCATTTGGAGCATTGTCAGGAGGTATTGGAGCTGAGCTTAGCGGTGGCAATTTTTGGCAAGGTGCTGCTATTGGTGCTGTAGTTACTGTTTTCAATCATTTCAATCATGAAGAACCACCAACAGATTTTAATGAAGATTATTATTATGATCCCGAAACAGGATATTCATATTTTAAAACATCAGAATATTTATACGAAGTAAGAGACCAATCTGGAAAACTTATACAAGAAAAATATATTTCTCAAGTTGCCATTAAATATAAATTTGCGGATGTTAGACAGCAAATGGAAGGATATAAAATTCTAGGAAATGTATTAACTGGAATTGGGTTTGCAATGACAATTACAGGGGTTGGTGCTCCTGCAGGAGTAGTTTTAATGACTTTAGGAGGAGGCATCAATACTGTTGTTGCGGCAATAAATACAACTACCTATCTAGCAGAAAAAAGATATAGTAAGGCAGGCTGGGAAGCAGGAGGAGAAGCAGCAAGTGCAATTACTGGTGGTGTTGCAGGAAAGTTAATTAAGCCTAGCAAAGATTTATTTCGAGGATACAATAGTGAGCTGGGAGAACAGGTTATTTCTACATTTACTGGAGAAGTAGCAACTCCAATAATAGAACAACAAGTTAAAACTGTTTACTAGTGAAATTAATAATAGGAATATCAATGGTAATAATGGGAGTTTTATTATCATATTTAAAAATTAAAAAAAAAATTTTAATAGAAGAATCAAGGGATGATTTTTATATACCACCACATATAATAAAATTTTGGGGAATAATTTCAATACTTATTATTGGAGGAATAATATTGATTTTTCAAGAGTAAATATTTCAGAAAGAAAAAACTACTTCTTTTATTATGTAGACTCCCCATTTTCAGTACGCTTCAAAAGTAGAATTTTTTCTTGATATTTTACTGCTGTTGTTGTCGGATGTGGAAAAGCGGTCAGGAAAA
>NZ_FQYI01000007.1 GCF_900141665.1 Cruoricaptor ignavus
TCACAAGTTTTCCGTCAGCTGCAAAAATCCGAACATCCAAAACTTTCTCAGGAGTGCTGATGTTTAGCACATCGCTTGCCGGATTTGGGTAGATTGCAACGGCTGATGCCTCGCTCTCGCTTGTACCAAGTTTTGGCGAAACTTTGATTGTGTAGTCTTCCGCCTGCCCATATCCAGTAGGCAAGCCTTGTAATAAAGTTCCATCAGAAAAGCAAGGGTTTGCAAAGGCATCTTCGCCCCAATTATACTTAATTCTCATTCTGGTTTCGCCAACTTTAGCGTCAGCAGGCACTTTTATCTTGCCCACCGTTTGCTTACCGTCCAAACCAGTAGAGTTTTCAATCATCACGGGATTATTAACGAAATACACTTCATCTTCATCAAAGTTTTGATTTTGATTCCAGTCGATAAACACTAAATATCTGAATTTGTAATCTCCGCCGGTATTACCTTCAAAGGTAATATTATACTCGGAATCTTGTTTCAGGTTTGCCACCTTGTCAGTAAACAATTCGTGAGGTGATTCGTCGTATGCTGCGGAAGATTTGTTATCCAAATCAGCGAGCTGCACCCTTGTAATAGGGATTACATCCTCCAAATAAGTTAGCGGTCCACAATATGGCTTGTAGCCATTGATTCCGCTAGTAAAACTAAAGACTTGGGAGCAGCCTTCTGCTTCGCCCGCTGCGTTTTTGGCCACCACTTTCCAGTAGTAAGTAGTGTCTTCCTTGATAGTTGCGATAGCAAACAGATTATTATGACCAATTTTTACTTTAGGATCTGGGTCAGTGTCCAAATATACTTCGTATTCATCTACCTTTATGCCATCATCATTTTTTGTCCAGGTAAGGGCTACATTCTCGTACGACGCTATCTTGCTTCCATTGGCTGGTGTGAGTAGGGTCGGACAGCCTGGCGCCACCTTTGGCACACTATCCACTCCGATATCATCGAAATGAAGCCTAAACTTGTTTGCAGAAAGCGCGTGGAAAGCGATGCAAATTTCTTTGCCAGCATATGCCGACAAATCCACGCTTCGGAAGTTCCATCCATTTGGCGCCTCCTCTACTGGCTTTAGCACCTCGGCGAAATCACTTACTGACGAATTTCCGGTAGTGGATACCCTGATATCATAGCTCTCCACATAGCTGGGATCCTGGTTTTTCACGAAATAAGTCAGCCTATCACTTACACCAGGAGTTACCGTGAACTTAGGCGTTATCAGATAATCATCGTGAGCGTCTGCAGAATAGTTTATATAAACCGAGTATCTCGCAGAATATGCTGAATTATTGGAGCCAATACCAATGGTGAAAGTCTTATCATCTCCTCTGTTTATAACCTTCCAGCCTTCCGGCAAGTAAGGGCTTGCATCGAAGTTCTGGAAAAACTGAGCCTGCGCAATTAGCGGCAGCGCAACTGCTGCAGAAACTAGTAATTTTTCATTCGAATAGGTTTTTTTAAGTCACTCAAATTTAGAAAGATTTGCGTTATCAAAAAAATCTTCGAAAAGATTTAGTATAACATTATATAAATTAAATTATTAAATTTGTAGAAAATGAATTTTTTGTGAAAAGTAAGAGTATTTTCTTAAGCATTTCAGCCATTTTCTTATCTCAAACTGTAAATGCACAGTGGACTAAGAGCGCAGCTCCTGAAAGCAAAAATCGAAATGTGAATTCAACCAGCCACTATACTTTGGATTTGGAAGAATTGCGCACAACATTATCCAGAGCGCAGCTTTCGGGCAGAAATTCAAAACCGGTAATAGTTCGTATTCCCACTTTGGATGGAGCGATTGAGGAGTTCGAAGTCTATAGCTTTCCAGTCGTTGAAAAGGCAATCGCCGAGAGATATAAACTTGGCTCTTATGTTGGAAAAGGTGTTAATGACCCATCCAAGTATATCCGCTTTTCAGTTGCACCTAATGACTTTCAGTCAATGGTTATTAAAAATGGGAGATATGAATTTGTAGAGCCTTTAAACAAGGAAAAAAGCATCTATGGTGTTTTTCCTAAAAGCAAAAAAACCGAGGGTGATGCATTTGAGTGCAAAACAACTGAAAGTCTACAGGAAAAGCGGCAGATCGACAATCTGAAAAAGAAAGGTTTTGGAAATGATCCGACAGAGTTTAGCAGGATGTGGGATAGTAAATACCGTACTATGCGCCTTGTTATATCTACAACAGGGGAATATACCCACTATTTTGGTGGAAGAGAAGGTGCAATTGCGCAGGTAAACGCTACTTTAACGAGGGTTAATGGAATATTCGAAAGAGATTTCGGCTTGCACCTCATACTCCAAGATTATCCTGAACTTATCTACACTAATTATAGCACAGATCCTTATAGCCCAGCATATCTTGGTGTAGGGGAAAATAGATGGGCTGATCAGTTGCAAAGAACTTTAACAAAGGTTGTGGGCGAAGAAAACTATGATATAGGGCATTTGTTTGGCGCCAGCGGAGGCGGCGGAATGGCGGGCTGCATTGGTTGCGTTTGCATCTCTCCGGCAATGGATGAAAACGGTGTTCCAACGAGCTGGGGGAAAGGTTCCGCCTATACATCTCCTGCAGACATGAAACCTTTTGGTGACGCCTTCGATATCGACTATGTAGCTCACGAAATGGGTCACCAGTTAGGTGCCAACCATACTTTCGCTTATGATCTTGAAGGAACAGGAACCAATATGGAGCCTGGCTCCGGTTCTACCATTATGGGATATGCAGGGATACGAGGCGAACACAATGTTCAGGAACACTCCGATCCATTCTTCCATATCGTGAGCATTGTACAAGTTGGAAATAATCTATTAGACAAGACCTGCGACGTTGAAGCACCAATTATTAATAGGCCTCCTAAAATTCAGAAGATGGCGGATGTGACTATACCGAAAGAAACCGCTTTTGCACTAACGGCTATCGCTGAAGACCCTGATGGGGATCCATTGCTATATAGCTGGCAGCAAACGGACAATGCTAAGGATAAAATATCTTACGGGAATCTTGGCACTCGAGATAATGGACCTCTGTTCCGAGTGTTTAACCCTACAGTGAGCCCTACCAGGTTCTTCCCAAAAATGGAATCCATACTTGCTGGCAATCTTGATAATTCCAAAGGAACTTGGGAGTCTGTTCCAAAGGTTCCAAGGCTAATGAAGTTTCACGCTTTGGTGTACGACAATAATCCTACGAACCAAATCGCACAAAATGATTTTGAGCAAATTAAAGTAAATGTAGGTAATGATGGCCCCTTCAAAGTAAAAACCGAAAAAGTATTTATGGATTATCCTACATCTCTCATCCAATGGGATGTAGCAAATACGAATAAGGCACCATATAATACACAAAATGTAAAAATTGATTACACTAAAGATGGTGGAGCCACTTGGAATACCTTGATAACCTCTACGGCAAATGATGGTGAGGAAATATTAGATTTTAGAGGAATAGAGCCAGAAGGCACCGAGATTCACCTACGAGTTTCTGCTGTTGAAAATATTTTTCTTACGGTGAGTAAAGTGCTGGTAAGAAAATATCCTACTGAAACCCCTTTATGCATTACGCAGACATCTCCAGCTAATAATGCAGAGAATGCAGCATATCCAACGACAACGCTGAGCTGGACTGCAAAGGAAGAAGGCGAAAAGCCAGAGGGCTATGATATCTATCTTGATACCAATCCCAACCCTACTACTTTATTAGGTTCTACCGAAGGCTTGACTATAAAAGCAGAGAATCTACTACCTGAAACAAAATATTACTGGAAAATAGTTCCTAAAAATTTAGCAGGAAACACCACTGCTTGTCAAGTATTCAGCTTTATTACGGAGGAAAAGAGGTGGTGTGAAGCTGGAACAGACTCTACAAGTTTTGAAAAAATTGGGAATGTAAAATTTGCAGGCATTGATAACTCGTCAACCAATACTGTTGGTTATGAAGACTTTACCAGTATTTCTGCAAGTGTGGAACCAGGGAAAACATATGATTTCGAAGCTAAGGCGGTGGCTTCATCAGTCAATGATGACAAAATTTATGTCTGGATTGATTTTAACAGAAACAAAAGTTTTGATGATGACGGTGAGTTAGTGCTGGTAACCCCACCGTCCAAATCTCCTTGGAATGGACAAATAACTATACCTCTCAATACAGCTCCGATTAAAACGAGAATGCGGGTAAGGCTTGTGGCTTCCAAGTCTACACCAAACCCTACATCCTGCGGCAATGCTAAATATGGGCAAGTCGAGGATTATTCTATAGAAATCACAAACTCACTTTCTGTGGCTTCATCTAACCCTTCCCAAGGAATAACACTGTATCCAAACCCAGTATCTGAAATCTTAACGGTGCAGAATGCTAAAAAAGATGCTCAATACAGTATCTATACAGCAGATGGAAAGCTTCATTCTAAGGGGAAACTTAATAACGGAGCTGTAGATGTGTCAGCTTTTGCAGGAGGTGTATATATAATTAATGTAGCGAACGAGGACAAAAACATCAGTGTGAAATTTATCAAAAAGTAACTAATTTATTTAAAATAAAGCTATGATTACAACAACTATTCCAAGGACAATTCTAGCCGCCGCATTGTTCACTGCAGCGGTTGCAGAGGCACAAACCCCTATCAGAGACAAATACATCTTCACACAGGAGAATTTGACTTATGAACCGCTTGCTAAACCTACCGTTCTCGCCACAGGTACAGGTTTGATTGGGCCAGAACTGATTGATGGTAGAAGGTACGATATAGATTTGCCTTTCGAGTTCAACTTCAATGGTAAGAACTTTAACAAAGTCCAACTGAACAGTTATGGATATATTGTCTTTAATCCAAAAAATCCAAAGTCTTTCCCAAATCCTTTTAACGTAAAGTATTACTCTACTGGTCCAAACGGCTATACAGATGAGGGAGTATTTTCTGCTCTTGCGACAAATTTGGGCATCATCTCGTCCAACCCTGAAAATCGTGCGTATCCTGATACTTCTAACACCACTCTTTCATATGAAGTTCGCGGAGAGGAAGGCAGAAGGGAAATCGTTTTCCAATGGTATAACTTCCAGCTATACTATTTTAATCGAAGTAAAGCGTATGACCAGCTTGATTTCCAAATTATTTTGTCAGAAGATGGCTCCCTAAAGAGTGTTTATAATATCCGTTCCAAGCAGGTGGATGGCGATGTTAGATTCTGGGTAGGCATTGGCGCACCATCCGTTGCCAACGAAGGCAGAACTGATTATTCGATGAGAATTTCTGAAGGCAATGCCAACAGCAATTGGCTTACCACTACCGAATCTCACGAGCCAAAAGTTATTAGTCAGTATCAGTCTGATTATATAGGTATTAAATATTCATTGGATGCATTGCCACCTTCTGGGCTGTCTTACACTTTTACACCGAAAGACGAAGTAATGGGTATAAAAGAAAACTCGAAGAAAAAAGCCGTTCAAATTACACCGAATCCAGCATCGGAAATTATTACGATAAAAGCGGATGGCTTCAAGCTAGCAGAGCTAATTGATCTTAACGGAAGAAAAATAATAGAGTCCCAAAAGCCTAACATCTATGTAAAAGGTCTCAAACCTGGAGTATATCTTCTAAAGATTGTAACTTCCACTGAAATTATAAGCGAAAAGGTTATAGTTAAATAATTTTTTTTAAGATATAAAAATTAAAAGCGGTTAACATTTTAAGTTACCCGCTTTTTTGATTGGTAAAATATTTTCTCCGCTCAAAATATCATAAATGTTCATTGTACTTCCTACGACATTTATTCAGCAATATTTCGACATGTGCTGTTAAATTGTTTTCATGTTCTTTTTAATGAAAAAATTAATCACATCAAATATCGAAACAACGCTTCTAGAAAGATTTTACCGCAATGTGAAATAACATGCAAAATGAGCCACCCTTTTGGCCACCCTTAAAAATGTAAAACGCTGATAATCAAAAGATTAACAGCGTTTTCAGTACTCCGGACGGGACTTGAACCCGTACGCCAAAAGAGGCACAGGATTTTAAGTCCTGCGTGTCTACCAGTTCCACCACCAGAGCATCAGGCTTAAAAAAAGGGAAGTCTTGCGAAAAACTTCCCTCCTGCCGAGCGAAAAACGGGGCTCGAACCCGCGACCTCAACCTTGGCAAGGTTGCGCTCTACCAGCTGAGCTATTTTCGCAAAAAAATCCGTGCGGATGAAGGGACTCGAACCCCCACGCCTCTCGGCACCAGATCCTAAGTCTGGCGTGGCTACCAATTACACCACATCCGCAGAAATAAAAAGACCGCCGTTCTTTTTTGTGAGTGCAAATATAGAAACAATTTTCTTTACCAGCAAATTTTTTTAAAGATTATTTTTTTCTGTTTTTTTTCATTACCATCACTACACAATGAAATTTATTGCTTAATTTTACCAACCTCAACAAACTGATTATGGAACTACAGGGCACAGTAAAAAAACTAACTGATATTCAGACTTTTCCAAGCGGATTCCAGAAGCGGGAACTCATCCTGAATACTACCGAGCAATACCCTCAGGTGATCGCAGTAGAATTCACGCAGGATAAAATCAACCTTCTGGACAGCATCAGCGAAGGCGATGAAGTGAAAGTTTCCATCAACATACGCGGCCGGGAGTGGACTTCCCCACAGGGCGAAGTAAAGTATTTTACTTCGATTGGTGGCTGGAGAATCGAAAAACTAAGCACCACCACGGTACAGGAACCTACTCAAGCTACGCCGGTTTCCGGGCAGACGCTGCGCAACGATGATCCCTTTGCGGACGACGAGGACGACGATCTTCCGTTTTAGCATTTAATTGGTAAAATTTGTCAAAAAAATCCCGCAAACACTGTGGGATTCTTTATTTATGTATTGCTTAAATCCTGATGAGCTCAACTTTCCCGACCCTATGTGGTATCACCCTCCGCAGGGCCTGATCGCCGCCGGCGGGGATCTTTCTCCAGAGCGTCTATGGCTTGCGTACAGCCACGGCATTTTCCCGTGGTACAACCCTGATGAAGAAATCCTGTGGTGGTGCCCGGACCCGCGCTTTGTGCTCTTCCCCGGCGATGTGAAAATTTCCAAATCTATGCGGAAAATATTTCGGGATGAAGTGTTTATCTTTACCGAAAACCAATGTTTCGAGCAGGTGATGCGCAGCTGTGCCGAGGCACCGAGAAGCGGACAAGACGGCACCTGGATTAGCGAGGAATTAATCGATAGCTTTAAAATCCTTCACGACATTGGCATTGCGAAGAGCTTCGAAGCCTGGAGGGATGGCGAATTAGTAGGTGGTTTTTACGGCCTTGCCATAGGAAAAGTTTTTTGCGGTGAGAGTATGTTTTCGAAGGAAAGCAATGCTTCGAAAGCCGTGTTTCTAAACTTCGTAGCAAAGCAGCGGGAATTTGAAATCATCGATTGCCAGATACATTCCCAGCATCTGGAAAGCCTCGGGGCGGGGATGATATCCAAGCAGGCGTTTCTAAGCTACCTCCCGGCTTATGGCTCTGCCTAAACCAATAAAAAAACCGCCCGATTTCTCAGGCGGCCGCTCATTTAGACTTTATCGGTTACTCATATTTGATATCATCAATCTGATAAGTAGTCGTCACTCCGCTGCCATTCCCTTCATACTTAAATATGATGAAGCCGTTTCCGCTCAGGCTGGCAGGTGTAGTGTAGCTGCCCGCGCTGCCAAGGGTGCCGTACCCTGTTGCCGGTGCTTTCGGCAGGGTGAAGCTTGAGGTAATATCCGTAAGCTTCGCCTGGGTCATATCCCCCATCGGCTTGTAGTCGGTTGAGTAATAAACTTTAAGCCCGTCACCCTTATAGTAGCCCACATTTACATTAAAGCTCAGCTTCTTGCCAGGCGTGAAGTTCACCGGAACCACGAAATAAGTGTGGTAATTACCTGTGCCTGCATTGGCACTCATCTGAATGTACTGGTTTTTATTGTAGGACTTCAGCTGCCAGTACCTGTTGCCCACCACCGCATCATTAATATAATTTGTGAATACTTCAAGATTAATAGGGGAGAAACCTTCAAAAGTTTCGTTAATTACAGATGGGTAAGTAACATTGGCAGAGCCTTTCGGCGGTGCAGAGTCGGTAGGAGACGGCGTAGGGTTCGGCGCCGGCGTAGTGCTTCCGCTGAACCTTTCTCCTGTAAAGGCAAGATCATTCTCATTGCGGACGATCATCTGGTAGTTTTTATTATACTTGCTCACCACGAAGGTTGCCACACCGCTTCCCGTCGGGAGAGTTCTCGCTGCGAAACTCGCATATCCTGAGGTCCGGATTACCGTGTTTCCGCCTGCCTTGTCCTCAATTTTTCTGTCGGTATCCTGTCTGGACCCGTCTGCATTTACCTGGGCGAAGGTTTGCACCACTGGTTTTATTACCGAATCTGCAAACTGTACATCAGGCACGCTTACCAGCATATTGAGGTACTTATCGCTCATCGCTGCTTTCAGGCTCGGAAGCTCCAGTGGCTTTATTGTCGCCACCTCCAGCCCATTCCCGCCGCAGACACCGGAGAAATAGCGGCCTGCCAGCGAGGATGGAATCCTGCCTATGGTGTAGGTAGGATCTTCGCTGCCGATTTTGATGACGCCGCGGTCTTTGGCAATTTTCAGCCCGTTCAGCTTCAGGCGGATGTGGCTGCCCACGGGCAGATCAGCGTAGTTGCTGGCGCGGTCCACCTCTATTTGCAAACCAACGCTCGGGTTCTCTGGCCTGTCCTGAAAGGAAATGGTTTTATAAAAATTCCCGAACTCATCGGAAGAAACCACATATCCGTCGATGATGATATCGCCATCCTTTGCATCAAAGGTATACGCGCCGGAGGAGGGCGCCATCGCTGCTACCTCTGCCATCGTTTTAGTAGGTGCGGCGAATTTATTATTGCAGTTTACCGGCGGAGTGTCCCAGTCATCATCCTGTACGCACGAGTTCAGTACCACGGCGCCCACTACCAGGCCGAAAGCAAGTTTAAAATAATTTCTGATTATCATTGTTAATTTTTTTTAAAGGGTTAAAATTAAAATCTCACCTGCAGGTTTATAAAATACTGAAGCCCCTGGGTATACCAGTATTTAGGTGCAAAAAGCGGCCGCTCCCTGTCGGCATCCTGGATGAATTTCGGGAAGCTTACATTCCTCGTCTGCTCAAAGCCGCCGGTCTGGTAGTCCTTATTATTCAGCACATTGTTTACCGTGGCAGTCAGCAGCACATAATATTTGCCGAAAAGCCAGGATTTCCCCGCATTGGCATTCAAGAAGAAGGCATCTTCCAGCTTGGTAGGCGCCAGCCTTCTGCGCAGCTCGGTTTCCGTAACATCCGTATACGGCGTACCGGTAAAGGAGTTTTGTATGAATCTCTCCGAGCGGAGGATCGCTGAAGGATCGAGATAATTTTCAGCGAGATAGTTTCCGGTAACGCCCACCCACCAGTACTTCGGCGAGTTGTAGCGCAGGCCGAGCGTATAGCCCTGCTGAGGCGTGCCCCCCACCCTGTAGTTCTTCAGGTAAGCCCTACCGAGGTTAATGTAAGGCACCCCGCCCGGCAAATCCCCCGTAGCATCTGAAGTAAAGAGCACATTCGGGTTGTTTTTATAAACATACTGCCCGTAGCTCGCCACCCCCTGCAGGGAGAAGGTTGGCGTTATCTTCCAGTCGATGCCGAGCTCGCCTCCCAGATTCTGGCGCTGCATATCGGAGAGCACCTGCGTCACGAATGCACTCTGCGCCACAGTGCTTGTGCCGTCCGCGTTATCCACGCTCAGCTGGATGCCGTCTGCGAAAAACCTCTGCACATTTGTTTCATTTTCAGCATTCAGGATGTAGCCGGTAAGGCGCATTTTGAACATTGGCGCATTCACCACATAGCTCAGGTCGTTGGCGTTAATCACCGTATTCGTCACCAGCGGAGAGATGCTCGCATTGGCCCTCGGGTTGATGAAAAGATCCTCGAGATAAGGCGCGTGGCTGTAGTAAGCACCGTTGTAAACGAGGAAGTTTCGCCCGTCGATCCTGTAAACAAGGCGCCCCTTCACGCCATAATCCCAATATTCGTGCTCCTTACTCTTGCCGAAGGAACTTTTGTAAAGATAATTGCGGAAGAGCCCTTCCCGGGAGGAGGTGGAGTAGCCTGCCAGCGCGGAGACAAATCCGTCAAACCTGCCGGCGGAGAACTTCAGGCCAGGATTTACTTTTGCCTCCTGCCTTCTGAATATATAGTCGTAATTGATTTTATCGCCTTTAAACTTGGCTACATTCTCCTCACCCTCGTTGTACTGATAGCTCGCTCCGGGCTTGTTGGACGGGCCAAACGGATCCACATTGAAGGCGAAATCCGCACCCAGCAGATCCTTTATTTCGCGGTAGTTTTCAGCGTAATAGTTTTGGTAGGAAAGGTTTAAAATAAACCTCGTGGTAGGGCTGAAGTCGTAAGTAAAATGCGTGCCGGCATTCCAGATTTTCTCATCACTGACATCATCAACCAGGAAGTAGAGTGCACGCTTGCCGGTGGCGCCGTATCTCGTTACTGGTGCCTGCGCGAGGTTCCTGCGGTAGAGCGCATCCCAATTGATCTGCGTATACTGCGGGTCGTTGTTTATCCATCCCTCCACGGCAGCCTGGTAGGCCTGCTGTGCGGTGGTAGGCTTGCCATTTGCTGTTGCAGAAGCATCAGGATTCAGGGAGGCATAATAGCTAGGCAGGTAGCGGTAGTAGGTAGGCGATGGATTCTGAACATTCTGCCAGTCCAGGCGGGAGCCGTAGTCTTTACCAAACTGGTAGGAGACGGATGTCCAAAGATTGGCATCTTTTCCTAGTTTTAAGAAATCTTGCAGTTGGATGATGGGCTGGAAGCCTCTGCGCACGCGCTCGCTGCGCTTCTCGCCATCTTGCCACCCCCAGTAAGAATTGTAATGCACGCCGCGGTAGTCGTAAACTTCCTGCGTGCTCGGGCTGGCAGTGGAGCGGCGGTAGGGCGCGCCGATGGCGTTCAGGGTGATGGTATGCCTGTCGCTGAACTTCTTTTCTACCCCGAGGAATGCGCCCCAGGCATCGTAGAAGGTACCCTCCTGTATGCCCTCCTCTGCCCATCTCCTCGCCGCCATCGCGGTCACCGCCCATCCGGATTTGCTCATCCCGGAAGTATAGCGCAGAGATGCGCGGTTGCGGTAGTTCCTATTAGCAAGGGAATAGGTGGCCTGGAAGCCTTTGCGGTACTCGCTGGCCTTGGTATTTTTGTAAATAACCCCTGCGGAGCCTCCGAAGGCAAATTCCGAAGGGGAGTGGTTGGTGGCGATTTCAGGGTATCGCATTATCTCGTTGAGGCCTCCCCAGTTCCCGAATTCCACGCGGCCGTTGTCTTGCCGGATCATGGAGACACCGTTGATCATATTTTCCCCGTTTCTCCCGTCGATGCCGCGGGGGCGGAACCAGTAGGCACCGAGATCGAATGCGGCTACGCGGCTGAACACATCCTGAGAAGACTGCAGCAGCCCCACAGTGGTGGACTGGCTGGTGTCTTCCTCCGAGGTGAAGCCGTCCGCATAGGCAAGCCCCTGATCGGCAGTGATCTGGTATTGGTTCAGCGTAATGACGCCAAGATCCTTGCGCCGCTCGCCGTTTACCTCAAAATCGAAAACGGAAGTTTCAAAAGTGGGCTTCGCGATTACGATTTGATAATGTCCGTCCTTCAGGTCCACGAACTGGAAGTATCCGATTTTATCGGTGCGCACATCCAGCCCCTCGCCTTTCAGATCAATTTCCACATTTTCCACCGGCTGCCCCTGGCCGTCCTTTATATATGCAAAAACGGTAGTTTGCGCATAATAAAAGGATGCGGGCATCAATGAAAAAAGAGAAACCAATGATAGTTTTTTCAGCATATCACTAATTTATTTCTACATTTGGCATCCTCGCCAACAGGCTGAGGAGCATTAGCGCCAAAATTAAACTTATTTGCCAAACGGGCAAGCGCCTCAATATTATTTTTTTATTAATAATTCTTTAACATACGCAAGGCAAAAACTTTTTATATTTGGCGAAATAATACTGGCACCTATGAAGTTTAGAATCACTTTTTTCAGCCTGCTGATGATCATCGGCGTTTTAAGCGCACAGCAAGGAAAACCTGCGCAGAAACAACCTCGAAGGCTGGCCACCGTGGGCTTTATGAATGTGGAAAATCTGTTTGATACCATCCGCTCAGCCGATTATGTGGACGGCACTAAAGACCCGAGGAACCCGGCATACCACCGCAGCATTCCGGTAGATTCCATCCCCCATCTGGAGGTGACGGAGGAGTACAAAGGCCAGTGGAGCGACCCGCTGCTGAAGGGCAAAAAGGTGGTAAGGTATCAGGTGGTGGCGGAAGAATTTACCCCGGAAAGCAATAAGCGCTACGGCAAGAAAATATATCAGCAGAAGCTGGATAATACGGCAAAGGTAATATCAGAGGTAGGCTTCCGGGAGACGGGCTCTGCCCCGGTGATAATGGGCCTGATAGAAGTGGAGAACCGCAATGTGGTAAAAGACCTCATCAGCCAGCCGGCATTAAAAAAATATAATTACGACCTTATTCATTATAATTCGTTTGATGCGAGGGGGGTAGATGTGGCACTGATTTATCAGAAGAGCCGTTTTATCCCTGTAAATTCTTATAAAAAAGAACTGAAAATCTACAACCCGGACGGCAAGCGGGAATACACGCGCGACATCCTTGTTGCCATCGGCTATCTGGATGATGAGAAGGTAGCGGTTTTTATGAACCACTGGCCTTCCCGGCGCGGTGGCGAGGCGGTGTCCCTGCCAAAGAGAAACGCAGCAGCCGCATTGCTGAAGCAGCAAATGGACAGCATAGGAGCTGCGCACCCGAGTATAAAGATGTTTGCTATGGGCGATTTTAATGACGACCCTGTAAGTTCCAGCCTGAAAAAACACCTGAAAGCCGTGGGCACGCCCAAGGAACTTTCCGACGAGACTCCGTACCTGAACCTGATGTACCCGCTTTATAAAAAAGGTGTGGCGTCGCTGGCATACCAGGATGCGCCTAACCTTTTTGATCAAATCATCGTGTCAAGAAATTTAGTGTCGGATTTCCTTACCACAGACTATAAGGTTCAGAAAGCCGAGCTCTATGCACCGCCCTACCTCATCACGAAAGACGGAAATTTCAAGGGCTACCCCTTCCGCTCCTGGTCGGGCGATAGATGGACTGGCGGCTACAGCGATCACTTCCCGGCTTTTGTAGTGGTGCAGAAAGCGGTAAAGCAGAATTAAACTTAATGTAACACAAAAAAATCCTGACGCATTTCCCGTCAGGATTTTTGTTAACCCAGCATCCTCTGTGCTTTCCTGATGCCTTCCACTAAAATATCTACTTCTTCGAAAGTGTTGTAAACGGCGAAGCTTGCACGGATGGTGCCAGCGATTTTAAAGTAATCCATTATCGGCTGAGTGCAGTGATGACCGGTCCGTACAGCGATGCCCATTTTATCCAGAATCATACCAGCATCGGAAGCGATGCCAGCGTTTTCCAATGTGAAGGATACCACGCCTATTCGATTGGCTTTTTCACCGTAGATTTTCAGGCCGCCGAGTTTTAGCAGTTCGCTTTGGCAGTACTGCATCAGCGCTGTTTCGTGCTCGTGGATTTCTGCCCTGCCAATGCCTTCAACCCAATCGATGGCAGCGCCAAGACCGATGTTTCCGCCAACATTCGGCGTGCCGGCTTCAAACTTGAAGGGCAGCCCGGCAAAAGTGGTTTTTTCGAAACTGCAGGTGGCAATCATTTCTCCGCCACCGTGAAACGGCGCCAGCTTTTCAAGGATTTCCTCCCTTCCATACAGGATTCCGGTGCCCATCATTCCGTACATTTTGTGGCCGGAGAACACGAAGAAATCGCAGCCTAGCTTCTGCACATCAATCTGAAAATGCGGTGCAGATTGTGCGCCATCCACAACAATCAAAGCGTTGGAATTCTGCCGCACTTTCCGCACGATTTCTTCCGCAGGATTGATGATGCCCAAAGCGTTCGACACCTGGTTGAAGGAAACGAGCCTGGTTTTTTCGCTAAGGTTTTCTTCCAGGAAATCCAGCTGCAGCACGCCGTTTTCATCCATCGGGATTACCTTCAGCTTTGCGCCCGTTCTTTCGCAGAGCAGCTGCCATGGCACAATGTTGGAGTGGTGTTCCAGCTGAGAAACGATGATTTCATCGCCTGACTTTAGCAGCCCGGAATTTCCCACCGCATAGGCTATCAGGTTCAGGCCTTCGGTGGTTCCCTTGGTGAAGATGACTTCGTAATCGTGTTTCGCATTGATGAATTTCTGCGCTTTTTTCCGCGCATCTTCCATTTCCTGCGTCGCTATTTGGCTCAGCGTATGTATTCCGCGGTGTACATTGGCGTTGGTTTCCGTATAGTACTGCATTATGCGGTTCAGCACGGGCAACGGCGTTTGCGAAGTGGCCGCATTATCAAGGTAAACCAGTGGTTTGCCGTTCACTTCCCGGCTTAAAATCGGAAATTCCGAGCGGATGTTTTTTAGGTTGAGCATTGTGGAATTTTTAATCGTAAAGTCTTGATGCAAAATCCATACTTTGATGCAGGATCGTCATTATTTCAATCAAATCCTCTTCATAATTTATGGTGTAAAAAATGATGTGTGAGCCCGTTTTCCACGACCAGTAACCTTGCCGCAATTCAGAACAATTCCTTCCCTTTTCTGGCTTTTTACAAATTTCCTCGAACGCATCAATTATTTTGTCTGTATAAATTTTCGCCTGCTTGATTGACCAATGGTAAACTGTGTAATCAAAAATCTGCACGAGATCATCATCAGCCTTCCGGCTTAAAATGTACCTCATAGGTCGCCATACTTTTCCTGCATTCTGCTGTAAAAATTTTCTGGCGTCCAATCTTCCGCGATGCCACTTTTTTCCGCCTCAATTAATTCAGTCAAGATTTTTTCACGCTTCCGTTGCTCCTTCTCCATCAGCCTCAGTCCTTCTGACACTACTTCGCTTGCGGAATTGTATCTGCCGGAATTTACTTCTTGCTTCACAAAATTCCTGAAATGCTCGTCGAGTTCTATATTATCGTAAACTGCCATAATTTTTCACTTTAAATCTTCTCCAGCAAGCTGCGCATATTCACCTTCTCATCAATGATTCTGCGAAGTTCCGACGCGGAAACTCTTTCTTGCTTCATCGTGTCCCTTTCGCGAAGCGTCACGGAACTATCGCTCAGCGATTCGTGGTCAACAGTGATGCAGAACGGCGTTCCTATGGCATCCTGCCTTCTGTAGCGCTTCCCGATGCTGTCCTTCTCCTCCGAAATTACGTTGAAATCAAACTTCAAATCGTTGAAGATTTTTTCCGCAAATTCCGGCAGGCCGTCTTTCTTTACCAATGGTAAAATTGCGGCTTTCACCGGTGCAAGAGCCGGCGGCAAAGATAGCACGGTTCTTTCCGAGCCGTCGTCCAATTTTTCCTGTTTCAGTGCGTTGGAGAAAATGGCAAGGAAAAGCCTGTCCAGCCCAACCGAAGTTTCCACCACAAATGGCACATAGCTCTCGTTACGCTCCGGATCGAAGAACTGCAGCTTCCTGCCGGAATGCTTTTCGTGCGCACCCAAATCGAAATCCGTTCTTGAATGGATGCCCTCCAGTTCCTTGAAGCCGAACGGAAATTTAAACTCGATATCTGCCGCAGCATTGGCATAGTGTGCCAGTTTTTCGTGGTCGTGAAAGCGGTAGTTTTCCGCGCCCAGGCCAAGCGCCAAATGCCAGTTCAGGCGTTTCTGCTTCCACTCTTCGTAGTGCTGCAATTCTGTTCCTGGCGGCACGAAATACTGCATCTCCATCTGCTCAAATTCGCGCATTCTGAAGATGAACTGCCGCGCTACAATTTCGTTTCGGAAGGCCTTGCCGATTTGTGCGATGCCGAACGGCAGCCTATGCCGCGAAGTTTTCTGCACATTCAGGAAATTTACGAAAATGCCCTGCGCCGTTTCGGGACGAAGGAAAAGCTCCATCGCGTTTTCCGCCGAAGCGCCGAGCTTTGTACCGAACATCAGGTTGAACTGCCGTACATCCGTCCAGTTTTTCGAGCCGGTATCTGGGTCGGCAATTTCCAGCTCTTCTATTAAGGCTTTTACATCTGCTAAATCATTGTTTTCCAAAGACTTAGCCATCCTTTCCAGAATTGTTTTCTGCCTTTGGCGATAATCGATAACTTTCTGGTTGGTGCTTTCAAACTGCGCCTTATCAAAGGCTTCGCCGAATCTTTTCGCCGCCTTCTCGATTTCCTTCTGGGCTTTATCTTCCAGTTTTGCCGCGAAATCTTCAATGAGCACATCTGCACGGAAACGCTTCTTGGAATCCTTATTGTCAATCAGCGGATCGTTGAACGCATCTATGTGCCCGGAAGCCTTCCAGGTTGTAGGGTGCATCAGGATGGAAGAATCGATGCCCACTATGTTTTCGTTCAGCTGCACCATCGCTTTCCACCAGTACTGCTTGATGTTGTTTTTCAGTTCGGCGCCATTCTGCCCGTAATCGTAAACTGCCGAAAGCCCGTCATAAATTTCGGAGCTTGGGAAAATGAAACCGTATTCTTTAGCGTGCGACACCACATCGCGGAAAAGGTCTTCCTGCTTTGCCATAAATTTTTCTGAATTTGAACAAAAATAATCAAAATCCCTGGAAGTATTTTTCCGCTAAAATTCTTCCTCAGAACTTCGCCAAAATTCCAAACTTCAAAACACAAACTTTCCTAACTTTGCAGTATGATTTCACGGCTTTACAAAGCGGCAGTTCGGCCGGTGCTTTTTCGGTTTGATGCGGAAGATGTGCACCACTTCACCTTCTGTATCCTGAAAAATTTCAATTGGCTGATAAAATTTTTTCTACCGAAACCCATTGAAAATCAGAGACTTGAACGCGAAGTTTTCGGGTTGAAATTTAAAAA
Organism: Cruoricaptor ignavus; assembly: GCF_900141665.1. Classification (GTDB taxonomy): domain Bacteria; phylum Bacteroidota; class Bacteroidia; order Flavobacteriales; family Weeksellaceae; genus Cruoricaptor; species Cruoricaptor ignavus. The sequence continues at coordinate 16,976 of NZ_FQYI01000007.1, forward strand.
TCCCGTAGGGCTTGCCGCAGGGTTCGATAAAAATGCGGCGCTGTACAATGAACTTGCCGATTTAGGTTTTGGCTTCATCGAAATCGGCACCGTAACACCGAAAGCCCAGCCTGGAAATCCGAAAAAAAGGCTGTTTCGTATTTTGGATGACGAAGGCATTATTAACCGGATGGGCTTCAATAATGATGGCCTTGCAGCGGCGATTGAGAATTTGAAGAAAAATCAAAAAAAAGTGATAATTGGTGGGAATATCGGAAAAAATACCGCCACAGACCCCGACGCTTACACTGCCGATTATCTGCAATGCTTTGAAGCGCTGCACCCTTACTGCGATTATTTCGTGCTGAATATCAGCTGCCCGAATGTTGGCAGCCACGAGAAATTGGGCGATGTGAATTACCTTCGCGAACTGATTTCGGATGTCAAAAAAATCAATAATTCCAAGCCGAAACAAAAGCCGATTTTGCTGAAAATCTCACCGGACTCTACCGAGAAACAATTGGACGAAATCATTGATTTAGTGAGAGATACGAAGATTGACGGCATTATTGCTACCAATACTTCTACAAATCGTGACGGCCTGAAAACGCCGAAATCTGAGCTTGAAAAAATTGGAAACGGCGGGCTCAGCGGAAAGCCAATTTCGAAGCGCAGCACGGAAATCATCCGCTATCTTTCGGAAAAATCCGGCAGGGCTTTCCCGATCATCGGTGTCGGCGGAATTCACTCTGCTGATGATGCTTTGGAAAAGATCAACGCTGGCGCTACGCTTGTTCAGATTTACACCGGCTTTATTTATGAGGGCCCAAAACTAATTTACGATATTAATAAAAAATTACTTGAAAATTATCAAAGTAATAATTGAGCCAAGGTATAGATTACAAGCCCAACCAAACCGCCAACCAAAGTTCCGTTCACGCGGATAAACTGTAAATCTTTCCCAACTTCCAGCTCCAGTTTTTCCGAAAGCTCTTTGCCTTCCCAATTGCCCACCGTTGCACTAATCATTTCACCAACACGATGGCGATTTTTCAGAACCTGCTTGTAGATCGTAGTACGAAGCCACCTATCGATTCGCTGCTGTAACTCGTTGTTATTCTGCAGATTAACTGCAAAATCTCGTATGTTTTTTTCGAGATAAATTTTCAGCGTGGATTGCTCTTCCGTCAATAAATCTACCAAGGATTTTTTCACAGAAAGCCAAATATCCGAAGCGTAACTTCCGATTTTTTCTTCCGTTAAGAAATTGGTTTTAAATTTATCAAACTCATCGCTCCATTTCTCTCCTGATGAAACCTCTTCAGCAAAAGTTAGTAATTTATTAGAAATTTCTAATCTAATCGGATGTTCTAAATCCTGCTGAATTTCATCGGCATAGCGCAGCATTCCGGATGTAATTTTATCGGCAATAGCCCTATCCACAAATTTCGGGATGATGGCATAGCTTTCCTTTTCCACGCGGTTTTGCACCATTTCCCGATTATTTTCGATGTAAATTTTCAGCTCTCTCGTCAAATTGGTGATGAGCTTTTGGTGGTCATCTCTGCTTAAGAAGTAATGAATCATCTGCCCAGCCAAAGCATTGATTTCCAAACGATTACCAAAATTCATCGCCTTGTCCGAAATAAATTTGGACATCGCTTCATCGTCAATTTTCAGAATTAAATCCTTGAAAATCTCCGAGCCTTCCTGCACCAGAAATTTCTGATTTTTAGGATTCAGAAGCCAATCTGCAGCGTAGGGTGAAATTTTCAAATTCACAATATAAGGTCGGATACTTTGCGGATTCAAAAAGTTTCCGACCACGAAATTTCCCAAGTTATCACCAATGGCATCCTTCTTTTCTTGGATGAGATTGGTGTGCGGAATTTTCAGTCCCAAAGGATGGTGGAACAGCGCCGTAACGGCGAACCAATCTGCCAAGGCACCCACCATAGCAGCTTCGGAAAACGCCTTCACATAGCCAATCCAGGCACCGCTATTTGATTTTTGCAGCAGCGTCATTCCCACGAAAATCAGCGTCATCAGAACGAACAAACCTGTGGCGAAAGTCTTATATTTGCGCAGGCTTCGGCGCTTTTCAGCTTCAGTCATTTACTTTTGTTTAAAACGAAAATGCGAAAACTCATCATTTATACATTAATGTTTTCGGCGGGAATTTCCTGCTCTCAGCTTCCGCAAAATTCAACCAAAAATAATAAAATCACGATGGATAACAGCAAAAACAACCCGTACTATTCCGAAACGGACAGCACGAAAATTAGCGTGAGCAACGAAGATTGGAAAAATGCGCTTTCGCCGGAACTCTACCGGATTGCCCGTGAAGCCGGTACAGAAAGGCCTTTCACAGGGAAGTACAACGATTTTGATGAAGTGGGCGAATATTTTTGCGCGGCCTGCGGAAATCATCTTTTCAAGAGCACGCAGAAATTTGCTTCCAGCTGTGGCTGGCCAAGTTTTTTCGAGGCGGATAAAAACGGCGTGATTTACCGCCGCGATTCTTCGCACGGAATGGAGCGCATCGAAGTGCTGTGCAAGCGCTGCGAATCGCATCTTGGCCATGTTTTCAATGATGGCCCCGAACCTACTGGCCTGCGCTATTGTATGAATTCCGTTAGTTTGAATTTTAAGGCGGACGAGCAAGAGTAACTAACTCAAAATCAACAATTTAACAATTTTAAACAAAATCTTAACGGAACGCTAAAGTTTCGTTAAACTCTCTTGTTTTCAAGTTTAAACCTTTGAGGTTTTCTAATTTTGCAGCGCTAAATCACTTAACATAATTTTTGATGAAAAAACTTTTGGCATCGCTTGCATTGGTTTCCGCGCTTTCGACCTCGTTCATCAACCGTGAAAATTTTGAAACGAAAACCATTGAAAACAAGGCAGTTAGCGAAGTAAAGTCAATTTCAGAAATTAAGGAAAATGCGGTTTCTTCCGCGGAAATTTTTTCCACGATTGATTTTTCAGGCATCAATCAGCTGAATCCTGAAGTTTTCGAAAAAGCCTACAAGGGTTTCCAGAAATTGAAAGCGGCGGGCAAGCTTCCGGAGGAATCGCAGATTCTCAGCATCGTAGATTTTTCGCTGTCATCCAACACAAAAAGGCTGTGGATTATCGATTTGAATTCCAAAAAAGTGCTGTTTAATTCGTTGGTTGCCCACGGAAAAAATACCGGCGATGAATTTGCTACTAATTTTTCCAACAACCGAAACTCCCTGCAATCCAGCCTTGGATTTTATGTGACGGACGACACCTACTTCGGTGGCAACGGTTACTCGCTGCGTTTGCATGGGATGGATAGGGGTTGGAACGATGCGGCGCTTGAACGGGCAGTGGTGATGCACGGCGCAAAGTATGTGAGCGAGCAGTTTGCGGCGCAGCACAAGAGAATTGGCAGAAGCTGGGGCTGCCCTGCGGTGCCGAGCGAATTGGCGCAACAAATCATCGATACCGTGAAAGGCAAGCAGTGCCTTTTCCTTTATTACCCTGACCAAAATTACCTTTCAAGTTCGGAATGGCTTTTGTGATTATTTCAAAAATTTAACAGAAAAATTAAAAATCCCTAAATCTTGAGTTTAGGGATTTTTTTGTCTCGTAATAAATTTAGCAAAATAAAAAATCCGCAATAAAAACTGCGGATTTTTAAAAATTTTAAATTCACTTCTTCGTCTTTTTTGGCTTCCTGCCCTTACCTATTATGGTTGGATATTTCATCACCATTTCACTGTAGATGCTGTCGTCCATTTCCAAGGCTTTTTCTAAGGCTAACTTTGCATCTTCCTCATAATCAAGCATATACAAGCAATTGCTGATTTGGTAGAAAAGCTCTGCACGGTTGTGGATTTTTATCGCCTGATTTAAAACTGTGATGGCTTCTTCGTACTCGTGCAGCAGCATCAGAACTTCCGAATAAGCGTACCAGTTGTAAAATCTTCCAGGCTCAATCTCCACGATTTTCCGCAGGCAAGCAACACTCTGCTCGAACATTCCGCTATCGATGTACAGGAAGGCAAGCCGCTTCTGAAACTCCACATCGCCTTCGTTCAGCGCCACGGCTTCCCGCGCGAAATGCAGGGCCTCCCTTCGCTGCCCGCTCTCTTCGTAAATCGCGCTCTGCTCCATCATCGAAAGGTAAAACTGCGGGTCTTCCACCAGAGATTTCTGGAAGGCTTTTAGCGCCTTCATCGGCTGCTGCATTTCGCGGTAGCACAGCCCGATTTTGTAGTAGGTATAGGCTTTCGTGAATTCTATTTCCAGTAGCTCTTCGTACACTCCTATCGCATTTTCCCACTGCTTCATCGCTTCGTAGCAGGCCGCCTTATTTGCGTAAACGCCGATGGCATCGCTGTTTATGGCCAGAAGGTAATCAAAACCACGGATGGCTTCCTCGTAATTTTTTCGGCTGAAGTAGAATTGCCCGTACTCATTCCACGCCGTTTCCGAAAACGGAAATTGGTTGATGTAGTCGTTCAGGAAATTTATCGCCTCATCGTGCCGCTGCAATTGTGCGTAGCAAAACATAATGTTTTCCAGCGCATAATCGTCCTGCGGTTCGTATTGCAGCGCAAGTTTGTAGTGCTTCAGGGCGTTGAACGGGTCGTTTAGATTTACAAATTCATCGGCAATAAAGTTGTGCAGAAAATCTTCTTCCTGCTCAAATTCCAGCGCCTTTTCGCAATACTCGATGGATTTTTGCGGATTGCCAAGGTTGGAATAATACTTCGCACAGCACACGAAAAAATCGGTGCTTTCCATTCCCAAATCGCGAAGTTCTCGAATGATTTTTTTCGCTGCAGGATAATTTTCCAGTTCCAGCAAAACTTCCAATTCCTTGGTTTTCAGCTCGATGCAATTTGGGTGAAGTTGCTTTGCAAAATTCACGGCAAGCTCTGCGAGATTAATATCTCCAATTTCCAGATAATAAATGATAATGTCCTCCAGCTCTTCGCTGTCGAAATAAGTTTGCTCGCCGGTTTCCAGCATCTGCTCGAACTTTTTCGCAAGCTCGTTTTCAAAAAATTCTTCCAATATTCTTCTAAATCGTCCTTCCCAAAGTTCGAAAATTTTTTACAAACTTCGGAAGACTTTTTTGTTAAATTAAAGTGAAATTAAATGCCGCTTATCGGGATTTTGCCTGTTGGAAAAGAATGATAATATTTCAATATTTTCTCCCACTACTTGGTAATAGAGCGTATTATATTTCAAAACTGTCACTTTGCGAACATCACGAAATTCTGAGAGTTTAAATGACAATGGGTTTTCCAAAATTGCATCCAAATATTTCCTCAGTTCATTTAGAAGCCTTCGAATTTCTTTCTCAGAAAAATTCTCTTCCAAATAATTAATTGTACCCTCCAAATCTTCCTCAGCCTGCGGTGTCCAAAGAATTTTATAAGTATTTTTCATACTTCTTTATCACCTCAGAATGGGGTTTTAACAGCCCGGCTTTTGCCTGACGCATACCATTTTCCACAGCCTTCCTCTCCTCCGCAGAAACTTTCTTCTCCTCCAAAATCTCCTTCCGGAATTTTTCGTCGTCGATGTTTTTGGTTAATTCCTCCATATTTCCAAGTTAAAAAAACTCACGCCAAACTCCTGATCTTCGCAATCATCGCATCGCCAAGTTCATCGGCTTCCTGCTGAGTGTGCGCCTCGGTGTAAATTCGGATAATAGGCTCCGTGTTAGATTTCCGCAAATGCACCCAGTTGTTTTCAAAATCAATTTTCACGCCATCCATTGTGGAAACCTCATCATTTGGATAGGCTTCCCGCACTTTTGTTAAAAGCGCATCCACATCAATTTCCGGCGTCAGCTCGATTTTTTTCTTGCCCATAAAATACGGCGGATATGTGGCCCTAAGTTCGGAAACCGTCTTGTTTTCCTTCGCTAAGTGTGTGAGAAACAGCGCGATGCCAACCAGCGAATCTCTGCCGTAATGCAGCTCAGGGTAGATGATGCCGCCATTTCCTTCGCCGCCAATTACCGCATTTTTTTCCTTCATCAGGTTCACCACATTTACTTCGCCCACAGCACTTGCAAAGTATTCACAATCAGAGAGTTGGCTTACATCTCTGAGCGCTCTGCTCGATGAAAGGTTCGAAACCGAGCAGCCCTTCGTATTCCTCAGCACATAATCTGCCACGGCAACCAGCGTATATTCTTCGCCGAACATCTCGCCGTTTTCATCAATCAGCGCCAGCCTGTCCACATCAGGATCCACCACGATGCCCAGGTCTGCATTTTCCTTTTTCACGAGTTCGCAAATGTCCGTCAGGTGCTCTTTCAAAGGCTCCGGGTTGTGCGGGAAATGGCCGTTCGGCTCGCAGTAAAGCTCTACGACTTCGCAGCCTAATTTTTCCAAAAGCGGCGGAATCGCGATGCCACCGGTAGAGTTCACCGCATCCAGCACCACCTTATATTTCCTCGCCTTTACGGCTTCTGCATCCACCAATTTCAAATCAAGAATTTTTTGGATGTGAATTTCAAAGCCCTCATCATTGGTTTCATAGCTGCCCAAATCATCGATTTCGGCAAAGGTAAAATCCTCATTCTCAGCAAGTTGCAAAACTTCTGCACCAGCTTCTGCATTGATGAATTCACCCTTTTCGTTTAGAAGTTTCAGCGCGTTCCATTGCTTTGGATTGTGCGATGCCGTCAGGATTATGCCGCCGTCTGCCTTCAGTTCTGACACCATCACTTCCACCGTTGGCGTTGTGGAAAGGCCAAGGTCAATCACATTTATTCCCAGTCCTTGCAAAGTTGCCGTGACAAGGGATGACACCATTTGCCCGGAAATTCTTGCATCTCTTCCGATGACCAGCGTTAGGTTTTTCCGCTGATTTTTATTCTGAAGCCAGGTGCCGAAAGCTGCGGTAAATTTCACCACATCCAGCGGCGTAAGGTTGTCGTTCACTTTGCCGCCAATCGTTCCGCGGATTCCTGATATTGATTTGATTAAAGCCATGCTTAGTTTAAGATTAGAAGTTTGAAATTGGTGATTTGGATGTTTTCAGCAAATTTACGCAAAGTTCGGATTAATAGTAAGATTAATCCAGCAAAGCGAAAGCATCTGCTGCCGTTTCAAACTTAGCAAAATTTCCTGGGAAATCTTTCAGGGAAAATCAATTACCGCAGCCACAATTATCTTCGCAGCCTCCTTTTTTGCTGAATTTCTTTGGCGAAAAATTCTTGCGGAAAATCCTGAAAATAGCGTAGAATGCCGACAAAACCAGCAGGCCTAAGATGATGTACTGAATGAGCAGAGAAGTTTCCATCATTTAAAAATCTGATAAACCAAAAGTGCCGCAATGTAGGCAAGCGACGTCATCCCCAGCATTTGTCCTGCCGTCCATTTCCACGATTGCGTTTCGCGGTAAACGATGGCTACCGTGGAAGCGCACTGCATCGCGAAAGCGTAGAAAACCAGGATGGAAAGCCCTGTGGCAAGGCTGTAAATTTTTTCGCCGCTTGGCCAGGTGTCGGCGTGCATTTTCTCGATGAGCTTGGTTTCCGGCGCATCTTCTTCCAGGCTGTAAAGCGTGCTCATCGTGCCCACGAAAACTTCCCTGGCCACGAAGCTTGTGAGGATGCCCACGCCAATTTTCCAGTCGTAGCCTAAAGGTTTTATCGCAGGCTCAATGATTTGCCCTGCTTTTGCCAGGTAAGAATCCTGCATTTCCACATCGGTGGCCACGAATTTTTGCTGGGGCTCGGTTTTCGGGCCTATGAAGCTGAAAAACCAGATGATGATGCTGATGAAGAAAATAATGCGCCCTGCACCGTTGATAAATTCCCACACTCTTGCCAGCATCAGCTTGAAATCTTTCCAGAACATCGGCATTTTGTAAGTCGGCAAATCCATCACCAGGAAAGATTTTTTTCCGGTTTTAATGATTTTATCCAAAATAAATGCAGAGAAAATCGCCGCCAGAAAACCGAGGGTGTACATCGCCAGAAGTGCCAGCGCATCGTACCGGATGCCGAGAAAATCGCCAGAGGGAATAACCAGCGTGATGATGGTGGTGTAGATGGGTAGCCTGGCAGAGCAGGTCATAAACGGCGTTACAAGTACGGTGATGAGCCGCTCTTTAGCATTCTCGATGTTGCGGGCTGCCATAATGGCAGGTATCGCGCAGGCTGTGCCAGAAACCAGCGGCACCACGCTTTTCCCATTCAGCCCGAATGGCCGCAGAAGCCTATCCATCAAAAATACCGCCCTTGCCATATAGCCGGAATCTTCCAGCAGATACAGGAAAAACATCAGGATGCCGATTTGCGGTGCGAAAACTGCGATGCCGCCAATTCCTGGAATTATCCCGTTGGAAACCAATGAATTAAGCGGGCCCTCTGGCAAATTCTGATGTGCCACGGCAGAAAGCCACGAGAAGCCGTCCTCAATCCAGCTCATCGGAAATTCCGCCATCCAGAAAACCGCCTGAAACAGCATCAGCAGCACGATTCCGAAGATTATATAGCCGAGAACTGGGTGCACCAGGATTTTGTCCAATTTTTCCGTGAGCAGTTCTTTGGCATCTGGTTTTTGGTGGTAAACTTCCGGCAGAAATTTTTCAATGTTCTGATATCGCCTTACTGTTTCCTGCGTTTGTAATCGCCTTGCTGAAAGGTTTTTGGGTAAATTTTTCCCGGAAGCAAATTCCGCCCATTCGCTATAATTTTTCGCGAAAGTATGCTCTGCCGGAATTTCAAACTGCGGTTTTTCGCTGATGCTGAATTCCTGCTGATGTATGGCTTCCTTCAGCGCATCAATGCCCTGCTGAGCTTTGGCATTCATCCCTAAAACCTTTACACCGAGTTTTTCGCTAAGTAATTGTAAATCAATGGAAACGCCGCGCTTTTCCGCTTCATCGGTTTGGTTGATGACTACCAAAAGCGGCAGCCCTAAATCTTGCAATTGCTGAAAAAGCAGTAGGCCGCGCTTTAAGTTCAGCGCTTCGATGATGTAAACAATTCCTGAGTAATTCTCTTGATTTTCAAACAGATAGCGTGCGAAAACCGCATCATCTTCCGCCGAAGGATAGATGCTGTAGGCGCCAGGCAAATCTACCACCTGCACTTCCTGGTTTCGGTAGGTGTAGTTTCCCCTGAGCGATGCTACCGTAACGCCGGCGTAATTTCCGGTTTTCTGCGTGGTGTTGCACAGCGCGTTGAAAATCGTAGATTTCCCAACATTCGGGTTGCCTACCAGTAAAATTTCCTTCCGTTCCTGCATTGCTTCCGCCGAAACTTTTGGTTAAAGGCTTTCTACCTGTATGTACCGCGCTTCTTCTTCGCGCAGTGCCAGCCTGCTTTTTTCTGTGCCGAATTCTATGTAGAGTGGCCCGCGAAACGGCGCCTGATAAAGCACGCGGAATTTTGTGCCGGGCACCAGACCCATTTCCACGATTTTGCAGGGCATCGTATCCTGCCCATCGTTATAATCGCAGATTTGCCCGAGTTTCTTTTTCGGGAAGCAGCATAGAGTTTCTTTTTTCAGGCTATCCATCGGCTTCGCTTTGGTTGCAAAGTTAGCTAATTTAAATTTAATCTAATTAACGCCTGAGAGAAACCCAAGATTAACGCATAAAAAAACTGCCCACAGGGAGCAGTTGATCAGAATCTTAGTGAATTATTTTCGTTGTTTCTTGGGCTCCGACTGCGTAAGCTCTATCGGGTTGGTGTTGTAGTTGAAGAAATCCTTTGCCATTTTTTCTCTTTCCTTCATAAATTCTGCCACTGTTTTATCCGATCCTGGCATCTTCCTTCCCATCATCTCCGGGGTCATAAATTGGCGGAATTCTGCTAGTGGGTCAGCGCGGAAGGCATTCTCCGCCTGTTCGAATTTTTCTTTGGTGATAATTTTTGGCGTCTGGTCCAGGCCGTATCTTGCGTTTATTTTGTCCGCCTCCGTCTGCTCGGAGTATTTCTCTATTTTTCGGTTACCTTTGAGTTCCCAGGAATAATTTTGTTCAGAATCTTCAATCTTCACAATGAGTCCGGGCAGACCGTAGAATTTATAAGGGCCGTCTGGGAAGGGAATGTCGGGAGTAAACCACGCTGTCCAATTGCGGCCCCTGAACTCGGTAGTGGCTTTTTGTGCATTATATTCCCCTATTTTCTGCCTATCATTTTCCACCTTCCATTCAAATTTTACCGGCTCATCATAGGCGAAAAGATTCCGGCTAATATTGTCCGTGTACCGGATCTGTGTAATGGGGTAATGTTTGGTAATTTTGTAAGTAAACTTCGGCATTGTGAGCATTTTCATGGGATCCTTCCAGGTTTTAGTACGCTCCATTTCTTCCACCGCAGCTACAATTGCGGAGTCCTGCGCAGCAAGTGTATAATCTTTATAGATTGATTTTTCTCCCGTAATGTCCAGCACTGTCATTACTTTCTCCGTACCTTCGGCATCTTTTTTTGGCTTATAATTCAGCTCATAGAAGAATCTTGTAGCCTGCTGAGCATTTACACCAAGCACAATTGTGAGCAAAATTAGCGTGAGGAATCTTTTCATCTTGTCGGATTTTTTGTTTTTAAATAATATAGTCTTGTAGGTTTAAGAAATATTAGTAACTTTACCCCATTCTTTTTCATAGAATTTTTGGGTTAGTAATGAGGAAAATCCTGCGACATTAGTTGCGGGATTTTTCTCTTTTCCGTGGGTGGTACATTTCAATTATGGATTCATTCATTACATCAAAAATCTTCTGTGGCATCTGCTCTTCTAGCAATAGGCGGTGGGCAGCTATCACTGAAAAGTCTCCGCGAATTGCGGGTCCCGTTTGCACCTCTTTTGGATCCATCGTGTAGATTTTCCCCACGGTTTCCGTAATCAGCGGTAGGAAGTTATCAAAAGCTATGCCGTGATTTTCAGCTATTTCCTTTGCACGGGCGAATAGATGATTTACAAAATTGCAGGCGAATACTGCGGCGAGATGGATATACCTGCGCTGAACGGAATCCGCCAAACTGACTTTATCCGAAATCTGCCCGGCAAGCTTAATTAGTAGTTTTTCGTCCTTCTCATTTTCTGCTTCTACGAAGAAGGGTATGTCACGATAGCTGAGTTTTTTTTCCTTGGAAAAGGTCTGCAGCGGGTAAAACACTGCCTTGCGGTAGCCTCCCCGAAGACTTTGCATAGGCACCGAGCCGGAGGTGTGCGCTACCAGGCATTTTTTGTCTTGGATAAATGAAGACACCTCGGCTATTGCATCATCCTTTACGGAAATGATGTAGAGCTCCGCTTCTGGAAGGCTCCCTGTTGCAAACGGAATATCCAGACTGGCAGAGATTTCCCGCAGCGCAGCCTCGTTGCGCCCATATATCCTATCCACATTTATCCCGCTGGTTTTAAAAGCCTTGGCAAGGTGGTAAGCTACATTCCCTGAACCGATAATGCATATCTTCATTTGCGATGTATGAGCATAGGAAAATCTGCTTCCGCTGCCCAGACTTAATGATAAAACAAAATAATGCTATCTAAGAAGCTGATCAAAGGTATTGCCTTGGCGGATATCCCCCGTGTTGTAGCCGCGCATAAACCAGTCTTTCCTCTGGGCAGAGCTGCCGTGCGTAAAACTTTCTTGGCGTACATATCCCTGCGCTCGCCTCTGGATATTGTCATCTCCCACCGCTTCTGCAGCGGAGATCGCCGCTTCGATATCGCCCGGCTCAATGAAGTTCGTGCGGTCGTTAGTTTTCCTAGCCCAAAGCCCTGCAAAAAAATCCGCCTGCAGTTCTGTCGCCACGGAAACGCGGTTCAACTCTCTTTCAGAATATCTGCCGCTTCTGCGCAGGCGTTCCGTTTGATCCAGCGTACCCAGAAGGTTCTGGACATGGTGCCCGTACTCGTGCCCGAGGACATAGGCCACGGTAAATTCAGATACGCGTGCGCCAAACTTACTCTGGAGCTCATTGAAGAAACTCATATCCACATAGATGGTCTGATCATTTGGGCAGTAGAAAGGCCCCATAGCGGACTGCGCCACACCACAGCCGCTGCTTGTTCCATTCTCAAACATTACAATTTTTGCAGGAGTGAATCTCATATTATTTTCCGCGAAAATCTCGTTCCAGGTATTTTGATTGGCCCCCGCTATCATATCCACAAACCTATATACCTGTTTTTCCTCCGGCGTCAGCTCGCGGCTTTCCGTCTGGGGCTGCCCAGAAATGCTTGAGCCGAGGATTGCCGACGGATCCCCGCCAAGAAAGAAGACTATAGCCGCGATAATCAGAGTGCCCAGGCCCCCGCCGATTATCATCCCGCCGCCACCTCTGCCGCGCCTGTCGGAAACATTACCGCCGCTGCTTTCGTTTATCCATCTCATATTCAGAAAATTAGGTCTAAATTTATAAAATTTGAGAATTTATTCACAAATATAATTTATTTGCCAAAACCAATCGGCGACTCTTTCAATCTTACCGCCCGCCTGAATTCCACCATTTGCAGGGCGGTTGCTGCTGCTTCTACGCCCTTGTTGCCCAGCGTGCCGCCGCTTCTGGCGATGCTCTGCTCTTTGGTATCGTCAGTAAGCACACAGAAAATGGCAGGGGTTTCCGTGAGTATATTGCAGTCCTTGATGCCCTGCGCCACCGCCGAACACACATAATCAAAATGGGGCGTCTCCCCCCTTATCACGCAGCCGATGGCGATCACCGCATCAAATTTCCCTGTTTTGCAGAGCTGCATTGCCGCATAGCTGAGCTCAAATGCACCGGGCACTTCAAAGATTTTAATGTTTTCTTTTAAGATTCCTTCTTTTGTAAGAACCCCCACCGCTCCGTCCCGCATCCCGTGCGTTGCGAAGCTGTTCCAGACAGAAAAAACAATGCCGACAGAAATTTCCTCGGCATTGGCGATATTGATCGGCTTGTAATCGGAAAGATTTACGCTTGCCATATTCTAATAATATTTTACCATTTCAATATAGGCATCAGACATACCGTTGTCATAATCCCTGTATTTTTCCTCAATTTTAGAAAAATATTTCTTTGCCGCCTCTTTCTTTTTGGCACTTAGCGAAAGCATCCCTGCCTTTCTTGTAAAATAGCATTCCGTGTAGGGATCGCCGGATGCGGCAATAGCCTTGTCCAAAAGGCTTAGCGCATCTTCCGTTTTGTTCATATTTGCCTTGCAGTCGGCCATTGCGCCATACTTCATCGCCATAAGGATTTTGTTTGAGGATTTAAATTTATCCAGAAGATCATAGGCTTCGCTGAATTTTCCCTCTCTGAACTTTAGGATTCCGGCATTGTACGCTGACAGCTTGCCCGCATCGGTAGCGGAGTAATTTTCATATGTCCCTATAAAGCCAGGGTTGGCAGAGCCCTTCTTCCCAAGGGCAGCTTTTTCATCTCCTTCGTTCAGGGCTTTTTGCGCTCTCAGGAAAGCCAGGGCCGCCTCATCATTCTTAGGAACGATGACATACTGGTAATAGGCGAAATACCCGATGGCTAGCAGCACAAGCGCACCAATGACTGCGGCAAAAGTTTTTGCGTGTTTTTCAAAAAATTTCTCTGTTTGCAGCGCGTCCCTGTCGAGTTCTTTAAAAAACTCAACCGTTTCTTTGCCCTCTTTTTCTTTTATATCTTCTTTTTTAGCCATATTTTGTAAATGTTTGCAAATGTAAGCAATCGCGGTGAGATTTTTCAGTAATGAAGAATGCTGTAGATTTCTGCCTCGAACCTTTTCAGTTTTTCATTTCCTTTTAAATCATCCAGCTCGATAAGGAAGCTGAACTGCGAGACTACGGCAGACTGTTTTTCTACAAGCATAGCCGCAGCCTCCGTTGTGCCGCCTGTGGCGAGTAGATCGTCGTGGATGAGGACGCGCTGCCCCGGTTTTAGTTGATTTTCCCGCATTTCAATTTCGCTGCTACCGTATTCCAAGTCGTAGACCTGCGATACTACGGGAGGCGGGAGTTTTCCCTTCTTCCTGATGAGGATAAACGGAACCTCTAGTGCCACGGCGATGGCGATGCCGAAGAGGTAGCCGCGGCTTTCGATGCCGCATACCACATCTATTTTCCCTCTGCTGAAGTCTGCAAAGCTTTTGATGACTTCTTCGTACAGTGGTGTATCCAGAAATATTGGCGTGATATCGCGGAACATCACCCCCGCTTTGGGAAAGTCAGGGATAGTTTCTATGCTTTCCGCGAGTCTGTTGCGGAGAACTTTATCTGTCATTTAATTGATTTTGTAGCTTGAGATTTTCCAGTTTCCATTTACATTCTTCAGCCCGAAGGTTACCTTGAGAGGAGTTGTATTTCCCTCCTTGTCGGTAGCCTCGTAGCTGGCATTTACGGTTGCCGCATTACCGCTTACCGTGGGCTTCCCGATGCTTTTTATAGAAATATTTTTCACCCCTCCGAAGCCTGATGCAGGGTTGGCAAAGGCTTCATAGGAACTCCACGCAGGGTTGTCGGCATTTCCGTACGCACCTCTGAAATTCTGATCATTGAGATTTTTCAAGAATGCCTCTACAGTACTTCTCGGGTCTCCTGCCGGATTTGTGTTTCCCTGCTGCCGGAGGGATTCCTCGGCATCGTTTGCCGGCCTGTTTTCTTCAACCTGCTCCGCCAGCCTTTCATCTTTTTTTACTGTAGCGGAATCAGCATTCGCTGGCGGAGTTGCCTTTAGTGCCGCAGAGTTTACAGGAACACCGGTTTTCAGCATACGGAAGGTTTTTTTGGTAGTTTTTACGGAAATTGTGATGTCAATGGCATTATCTAAAACTTTTGAAGCAGGAATTCTGTCTAGCCGAACATTAAAGCCCTGAAAGTCACTGTCCTGCATAAGGCTTTTCATCGTGAGAAGCCTGCTGCCGCCACTGCTGACTTCCATCTCTGCCTCCAGTGCGGCCCCAGTAAATTTAATAGGATTTCCTCCGCTGTCCATAAGTCTGGGGATAATTTGATATGCTTTTGGCCCTACACCGGATTCTATGGAAAGTGGCTCTACCTCAATGCTGAGATCCGCTGCCTTGATATCATTAGGATCGTACTGAGCCGGCGCCTCATTTCCAAAAATATTCATAGAGCCAAGAGATGGCGGCCCGTCGCTACTCCAAGTAATATTGTGGGATGCTGCGACCTGATCTGCCATCGCAAAGATTTCTTTTACACTTTTGCCGTCGAGCATTTTTGCTAAGCTGCTCAGTTGCTCCTGATCGTTTTTCCCATCTGTTCCGAAAGTTTTCAGGATGTAAAGAGCCTCGTTAAACTTAGTTTGCTGCAATGTATTCAGTGAGGAAGACATATCATTTATACTCGCTTGAAAAGCCTGCGGCGTGGTCCCATCCACATTATCTTTCTTGCAGGACAGAAGAAATACAAATGCGGCTGCTAAGAATAGGTTGAACTTTAGTTTCATACTAAAATATTTTGTGCTAAAATAAAAAAACCCGGCAAGAAATGCCGGGAATTATTTCTATAGTTTAATCAGAAAGGGTATTCATAGATGATAGACTCGTGAAGGTATGGGTTTCCTGTAGGGATTAGCTTCAGTTTTGCAAGCCCATTCATCACCACGAAAATAAAAGCGCCCGTGAATAAAAGTATAGACCCGAAAACCATAAGGATCATAGCTGGATCCCGCCAGTATGGCCCCACCGTCCCCGGCATCACCATATTGAAGAAGTCAACAATGTGTCCAATGATTACAATAACTGCCATAGCGCCTACCACTGCGTAATTTCTCTTAATGCTGGAAGAAACCATTACCATCAGAGGGATTAAGAAATTAATGATGAGCATCGGCAGGTAGGTTACTCCATAGTAATCAAATCGCCCTTTGAAATAGTTTACCTCCTCCGGAATATCGGCATACCAGTAAAGCATAAACTGAGCAAACCAGGTATAAGCCCAAAGCATGGATGTTGCAAACAGATATTTAGCCATATCATGCAGGTGGTTGTCGTTAAATTCAGGCAGGGCGCCGGTTTTCTTTAGATAAATACAAAGCAGCGTGATTACCGCCATACAGGTTGCAAGATTGCTTACCATGGCGTTCCAGATGTACATGGTAGAATACCAGTGTGGATCGATGGTCATCAGCCAGTCCCAGCCCCAGGCTGCGGAGCAAAAACCGAAAAACACGATATATCCTACTGACCATCTGTAAAGATTCTGATATTCTACTGCAGACTTGGTTTCATCAACTAGTTTGGATTGCTTCCTTAGTTTCCAGGCAAAGAAACTTGCCCCCAGCACATAGATCAGATTCCTGATAATATAGCCTGGAATATTCAGAAACTTGCTTTTTTCATAAATAAGCTCATCAAAATGGTCGCTTTCAGGGTTTACAAGTTCAGGATCCATCCAGTGGAAAAGATGACCGATGTGAGTCACATTCAGTGCCATTATAATCAGCAGCACAGCGCCTGCCACAGGGATAAAATATGAAACGGCCTCCATTACCCTAGTAATGATGATAGACCAGCCAGCGTGTGCCGCATGCTGAATGCAATAAAAAAAGAGTACGCAGCACGCAGTACCAAAGGCAAATACCGCCATAAAATGCAGCGACGCCAAAGGTTGATTACCTACCTGGGTTTTTGCATGCTCCAGGTGTGCTGCGTGATCCTGTGGCCCCGTCATCTCGCTTGAGTGTGTTGGCGCCGTATGCCCAGACTGATGTACGGCTTCCATCATATGTTCAATATGGCCTGCATCATAGCTCCGGTTAATGAAAAACCCAATCAAAAAAAGTAGCAATCCAGCTGCAAGAGTGATTAGGGAGATAGATTTTAATTTAGGTGAAAACTTATACATTACCGAAATTATTTTAAATCATTAGTAGTATTAGCGGTTGCGTCTGCCTCTGCCTGATTGTTATTATCTTCTGGAGCCCCTCCAGGCTGAGCTGTATTTCCAGCTTTAAAGGCACTCATTACATACATAGCAACTCTCCACCTGTCTCCGGGAGTAAGCTGCCCGGCGTAGGATCCCATAGCGTTGCGGCCATGAGTGAGAACATAATGAACGGAGCCTACTGTAAGCTCTCGATCTGCATAATTGGGAACTCCGGAATATGCTCCGCTCTGTACGATTGGCCCCTGCCCGTCGCCAGCTGACCCGTGGCAAGCCGCGCAAGTATATTCGTACATTTTCTTCCCTCGTTCTATATCCTTTTCCTTATTGCCATCAAACAAAGGAGAAGCAGTTATTGATTTCGATGCTTCGTAGCCTGCATTATATTCATCTGGGTTGGATGGCAGCTTATCTTCAGCGAGAATTCCATCCGCGTTCCTGGAAACGGTTCCCGCAACTGCTTTCAGCGCAGTGGCTCCTTCTTGAGCGATGAAAGCGGGGATTTCGTTTTCATGTTTGGAATAAGGGTCTTCTGCTTTTTGCAGCGGATCATAGGCGACAGGGTAGTACATATCAGGAAAGTACTGCAGTGGCGGTTTCGAACTGTCGCTGCAGGATGTAAGTACCAACGCTCCTAAAGCTATTGAAAACGGTATATTCAGAAAATTAAGTTTCATCTTAAGCGTCTTTTACAGTTATTTCTTCAGCACCGGTTTCTACGAGTATCTGTTTGATTTTTTCGACATCTCCTCCAACGAACTCTACAAGGAACTTATCATCGGTAGTCCTCGGATCAGGGTTTTGAGCCGGCGCTAGTGGGTACATTCTATTTCTGATGAAAAATGTCCAACACATCATGTGGGCAGAGCAGAAAACCATAAGCTCGAACATGGGAACAACGAATGCCGGCATATTGTGTGCCCAGTCGAAAGCCGGCTTACCGCCGATGTTCTGCGGCCAGTCGTGGTTCATTGTATACCAAGTTACCAACCCTCCTATCAGCAAGCCATATATGGCGTAAAGGAAAGCAGCGTCGGAAATCCTAGTCTTACGAAGACCCAATGCTTTATCCAGCCCGTGTACCGGAAAAGGTGTATAAACTTCATTGATCGCGATGCCCTTTTCGTTGCAAGCTTTTATGCCCTGCATCATTTCATCATCGTCTGCGTAAAGTCCGTAGATTATTTTATTAGTGTTCATGGTGCTCATCTCCTTCTTTAGCTTTATAGGTTTCACCAGATATTTTAAGTATGGATTTTAGCTCAGCCTGCGCAATCACGGGGAATGTTCTTGCATAGAGCAGGAATAGGACTGAGAAGAACCCTATGGTTCCCAGATATACGCCCACATCAATGATTGTCGGCTTAAACATTGTCCAGGAACTTGGTAGATAATCTCTGGAAAGATTGATTACAATAATGTCGAAACGCTCGAACCACATACCGATATTAATTACCAAGGCAATCAGGTAGGTCGCAATAATGTTGGTTCTCACCTTTTTAAACCAGAACAATGCCGGGATTATAAGGTTGCAGATTATCAGTGCCCAGAAAGCCCACCAGTAAGGTCCAGTAGCTGCACCCGGGGAAAGGTAAGTGAAATCTTCAAACCTTGAGCCGGAATACCACGCAATGAAATATTCCACTGCATACGCAACAGTAACCATGCCTCCGGTAACGATAATTACAATGTTCATAATTTCGATGTGATACATTGTGATGTAATCTTCAAGGTGGCAAACTTTCCTGGCAACCAGCAGCAGCGTCTGTACCATTGCAAATCCTGAGAAAATAGCACCGGCAACGAAATATGGTGGGTAGATGGTAGAGTGCCATCCTTTAATTACAGATGTCGCAAAGTCAAATGATACGGTGGTGTGTACCGAGAATACCAGCGGTGTTGCAAGGCCCGCAAGCACAAGTGACACCTCTTCAAATCTTTGCCAATGTTTAGCTTTTCCTCCCCACCCGAAAGCCAGGAAGGTATAGATTTTCTTGGTGAAAGGTGTCTTAGCCCTGTCGCGGATCATAGCAAAATCCGGGATAAGCCCTACAAACCAGAATACTGAAGATACTGAGAAGTAGGTAGAAATAGCGAATACGTCCCAGAGTAGCGGCGAGTTAAAGTTAGTCCAAAGGGAGCCAAACTGGTTTGGCACCGGGAATACCCAATCCCCAAGCCAAAGCCTACCCATGTGGATTAGCGGGAAGATTGCTGCCTGGACTACTGCAAAAATCGTCATTGCCTCTGCAGAACGGTTTACGGACATCCTCCATCTCTGCCTGAAGAGCAGGAGTACGGCAGAAATCAGCGTTCCGGCGTGGCCGATACCCACCCACCATACGAAGTTAGTAATATCCCAACCCCAGTTTACTGTCCTGTTCAGGCCCCAGGAGCCGATACCTGTGCCCACTGTATAGGCTATGCAGCCAAAGCCATAGATGAACAAAATCAGCGCGAGCGTCATTGAGATCCACCAAAGTTTGCCGGCCCTCTCCTCTATTGGCCTGGCAATATCCTCAGTGATGTCGTGATAAGTCTTATGACCAAGAATTAACGGTTCCCTAATCGGTGCTTCGTAATGTGACATTTCTAAGCTCTTAATTGTTTAAACATTATTTTCTTCCCTTCTGTTTCTTACCTTGGTATGATAGAAGACATTTGGCCTTGTGCCGATTTCCTCCAGCAGGTGGTACCTTCTGTCGCTCTTATAGAGCTGGCGTACAAGAGATTCTTTATCATTCATATCTCCAAACTTCATAGCCCCGGATGGACACGCCGTGGCGCAAGCTACGGAATTCTGGAATTCGCTGTCCGCGACTCTTCTGACTTCCTTCTTGGCTTCAAGAATTGTAAGCTGTGTCTTCTGGATGCACATGGAGCATTTCTCCATTACCCCCCTGGTCCTTACTACCACATCCGGGTTCAACACCATACGGCCAAGGTCGTTATTCATGTTATAATCGAACTTATCATTCAGATTGTAAGTAAACCAGTTGAATCTGCGGACTTTATATGGGCAGTTGTTAGCACAGTAGCGAGTACCGATACATCTGTTGTAAGCCATCTGGTTCTGCCCCTGCTTACCGTGTGAAGTTGCCGCCACAGGACAAACGGTTTCGCAAGGCGCATGGTTACAATGCTGACACATTACGGGCTGGAATATCACATCAGGATTATCCGCCGGATGGTTCAGTACGCCAGCCTCTTTGCTGAAGGCGTTCCCATACATATCAGGAACATTCATACCTTTGTCAAGTGCGTCTTTCACATTAAGTTTTTCGCTGGAGGAATAATATCTGTCTATCCGCAGCCAATACATATCGCGGGACATACGCACCTCATCCTTTCCTACTACAGGTGTATTATTCTCTGCCTGGCAGGCAATCACGCAGGCTCCGCAACCGGTACAGGCATTGAGATCTACAGAAAGGTTAAAATGCGGACCGTCCGTATCATCCCACGCATCCCAAAGATCAATTTTATCAGCCGGAGCCGCACTAGTAAGTGTATGATACTCTATTGGCTTATTCCAGCCTTTCTTAGGATCATCGTATTTGATATTGATGAAATCATCTAGGGAAACTTCCTTGGCAATATCATATCTTCCCATCAGGGTATTCTGCAGCTGCATCCCGGCAAATTTATGTTTCCCGCTGGCTTTTTCAATTTTTACATTTGAAACTGCAAGATTAGAACCGTCGAAAAGCGGGTAAGCATTTATCCCTGTCTCGGCAACTTTTCCTGCGCCCACCTGACCATAGCCAAGGGCAAGACCTACGGATCCATCTGCCTGGCCCGGCTGTATAAATACCGGCACATCTTTCAGCGTAATGCCGTTTGCGGTAATGTTCACCCTGGATCCATCGAGCTGCATCCTACCGTTCAGCGTATTTTCAAGTCCTAAGCGCTCGGCATCTTTAGGAGATACCGTTAAATAATTATCCCAGGACATCCTTGTAATAGGATCTGGCAACTCCTGAAGCCAAGGGTTATTGGCCTGAGTACCGTCTCCCACGCCCGTTTTGGTGTAAAGCATGAGTTCCAGCTCAGATGGGCGGAAAGCGCTCAGCTCGGAAATCGCCTGTGCTGCATTCCCTCCGGTATAGCTTAGCCCTGCGGCAGCAAGCTGACCATTGTAGCCATCGTACAATGCTTTGTTGAAAGATTTGCCACCTAAATATTGAGCCGAATTTGCTTTGAGATAATCGTAATAATTATTCGCCGGATTATTTTTTCCGTTTATCCAAACCAGAAGGGATTCCTCTATCTGCCTGGATTTGAAAATTTTCTGAATCGTAGGCTGAATAAGGCTATACACGCCGCTCGCAGGCTGAAGGTCGCCCCAGGATTCCAACCAGTGCGCTGCTGGTATTATTGCTTTGGCAGTTGCTGCTGTTTCGTTTTTCTTATCCGCAACGGCGAGTGTGTACGGCACTCTTGCAACCGCATCTTTAAATGTACGGCCTTTGGCAGCAGTATATACCGGATTAATATTATTTGTAATAAGAACCCCGACCTGACCTGACTGCAGCCAAGTTAAAAATTCTTCGTAGCGCGCACCGTCAAATTCCTTAAGATAATTTGCAGCTCCGGTAAAAGCAGCTGACCCAAGTCTCTGATTGATAAGGTGAGAAAGTACAATAGCCGCCTTCGAGCCGTCTGCGAAAACTACTGCCCTACTGCCCTTAGCCTGTAGTTCTTTGGCAATGGCTGCTGCATTTTTGTCGGAAGTTCCGCCGCCAGAGATCGCATTGTAAACTTCCACCAGCGTCCTATATACTGCGGATGGCTTCAGTCTGTAGCGGGTATCAGCATTTGCTCCGGTGAGTGACAGGTTGGACTCAACCTGAATATGTCTAAGCATACCGGCGCCTGGCTGTCGTGCCTCCGCATAAGATTTTGATAACGACTGACCGTTGAAATCTTCCAGGAAATTTGCACCGAAAGACACTACCAGTTCAGCGTTTTTCAGATCATAAACCGGGAGTGCCCTTCTGCCGAAAACTTCCTGTGCCGCATCAAGGTTTGCAGCATACGACACGGGATCGTAAGTTACAAGCTCTGCATTAGGATATTTGGTTTTAAAATCTGCGAAAAGTTTTTTAAATGTAGGGGAAGGGAATGATCTTGAAACGAGAACAATCCTCTTTCCTGATGCCTGAGCCTCAGCAAGGCCTTTAAGCATATAATCATCTACTGCATCAAAGGTTGCATCTTTCCCGTTTAATTTTGGCTGTTTCAGCTTATCATTATCATATAGGGAGAGCACGCTTGCCTGAACGCGGGCATTAGTAGTTCCCCACTCCCCAGCTGCAGGATTTGCTTCAATTTTAATTGGCCTGCCCTCGCGAGTTTTTACAAGAACGCTGGCAAAATCGTAACCATCAAAATGCGTTGATGCGTAGTAATTCGGAATCCCTGGAATAATGTCGTGAGACTTTACAACATACGGAATTGTTTTTATTACCGGAGACTCGCAGGCAGCTAATGAAACTGCCGCAGTTGAGAATCCTAAAAGTTTCAGAAAGTCTCTTCTGGAAGTAGCGGAAGTGCTGAGCTTTTCATCAGCCAAAAACTCATCTACCGGAATCTCGTTCTGAAACTCCTTCTGAGCCAGCTTCGCATTCAGCTCAGGATCCTTTAGCTCGTGAATACTTCTGAAGTGTATTTTGTTGGAAGCCATTTATACTTCTGATTTTTATATAAGATTAATAGTGACATTTACCACACTCAAGTCCGCCGATGGCATCAACGGTGATTTTGCCGCCATCTTTAGGATACTGCTTCTTAAGCTTTTCGTGCAGTTTTGAGAAATACGCCTGGTTGTAGCCGTTGTTCATATCCACCTCTGTAGTTCGGTGGCATTCTATACACCAACCCATTGTAAAGTCGTTCGCCATCTGCACCACATTCATCGTGTCAATTTTTCCGTGGCAAGCTTTGCAGACAATATCTATCTGGTTATTAGGATTTTTCTTGTTAAACCCATCAATGATTGCCTTCTCTCCTGCCACCACATGCTGCGCGTGGTTGAAATATACAAAATCCTGCATATTGTGGATTCTCACCCACTGTACCGGCTTGGCTTTACCTGTGTAAGACTGAGTTGCAGGGTCCCACCCGGCATGTTCGTAAATCTTTTGAATTTCCGCATCGTAGAACGCCTTGTCCTTGCCGGGCTCCATATATTTACCGTTATATTCAGAAATATTTCTGTGGCAGTTCATACATACATTCAGGGAAGGAATCTCGGAAACCTTGCCATACTTCGCACCGGAGTGGCAAAGCTGGCAGTCTATTTTATTCTCACCAGCGTGAATCTTGTGCGAGAAATATATCGGCTGTTCAGGCTTATAGCCCTTATAAACACCTATCCACATAAGGGAATTCCAGATTCCGTAAAGCGCGAGCAGCGCAAGAAGACCGAGAAGCCCCTTAAAGACTGGGTTATACTTCTCATATATTTCCCCGAAATTCCTCACTCTGCCTTCCTGCAGCACATCCAGCGTCTCATCTCTTTGCAATTTCACCAACTCTCGGAGCCTTATAAGCAGCCAGAGAAGTAGCCCGGCAATTACAAATAATGAAACCATTACGATGCGTGAGTTCACACTATTCTTCTGTGCATCCTCTATGGCTTTCAGGGAGTTTGCATTCTCTTTTTCCCCGCCTGCAGCAGCCTCTTCTTTAGCCGGCGGGTTGGCAGTATAGGCCAGGATGTCATCAATATCCTGCTCCGATAAATTCGGGAACAGCTGCATCTCGGATTTGTTATACTTCTCATAAACCTCATTGGCATATTTATCGCCGGATTCACGAAGCGCCTTATTATCCTTGATCCACTTATGCAGCCAGTCCCTGTCCACACCGGCTTCCGATTGCAGCCTCTCCTCCACCTTCTCCAAAGCAGGGCCTACCAGCTGCTTATCTAAAGCGTGGCAAGCCGTACAGTTTGTCTTAAAGAGCTGCTCACCTTTTTTTGGATCGCCTTCCTGGGCGTGCAGCGGTGCACCTGCCGAAAGCAGCATCCCGAGAGCTACGAGGGCACTTTTGTAATGCTTTCTCCAACTTATCATCTAGAATAGTCTTGTGTTAAAAATAAACGAGTACACATTCAATTCCGCAAAAGTAAGGTATTTATGATCTTTTAACAATGCAATCCCGACTGCAATTTATCAACTCATTATAATTTATACAAATTCTAAATAAGACACCACTCCATAATTTCGAATTATATTATTTTTGCCCAAATTTTTACAATGAAGTTTATCTACCGATTCTGCATCCTCGCAGTTCTTTTTTCAGCAATCCCCTCCAGCGCGCAGCTCGTGGTTCAGAAAGACACCATCGCCGGCACCCCGCTTACTATCTTAATGGATGCCGAGGTGAGCAAAACCCTGGAAAGTATGGAAAACACTTGCGCTACTTCGAAATCAAGCTCCAGAAACACTGGGAGAAACGAGGCCTACGGAACCTACAGCCCGCCGGCGCCTGCGGTACGCCGAGTAGCAAACCGCGAGCTTACCAATGCGGAAATCTGCCAGCAGAACCCTCGTATACTCGGTTATAAAATACAGGCAGCGGTGGTGAAAAGTAACGATGAGGCAAATAAAATAAAAGCAGATATACGGCGACAGTTCCCCAGCCTGAAAGTGGAAGTAGATGCCTCCCTGCGGCCAAATTACAAGATTCTCGTGGGCAGCTACTTTACAAAGCAGAGCGCCTCATCTGATCTCAGCAGAATACGCAAAGCCTATCCCGGCGCCATCGCCGTGCAGTACCGTATTTTCTGCGTGGAAGCGAAATGATGTAGGTTGGGATCGAGGCTGACGATCAGCTTGAGGTTAAGCCAAAACAGCAACTGATCCGCCATCATTCATCCACCATATCCCAGCTTCTCAGCTGCTGCAGGAAAGCGACGAGCACCCTGGCACACCCTCATATTTAGCCGGCCGTTTCTGATTGAACTCAGGGAAGATATTTTCATAAGGCCGCTGCAGCGCGCTGTAAAGTTTATCAAATGGTGCGCGCTCGCCATCGGTCAGTTTTTCAATCGCATCAAACAGGAGATAATTTCTGAGGATAAAGCGCGGATTTGCTGCCCGCATCTTGCGCAGAGAATCCTCTCTGGTGATTCTCGCAGAGCTCAGCCTCTTCTGGTAATCATTCATCACTCCCTGAAATTCTGCTAAATCCGTATCCGTAAGCTTTTTATAGGAAATTGCCTGAAGCTCCTCTCTGCCGAACGCCTCCGGCCGCTCCAGCTTCTGGAAAAAGAGCGTATAATCGAGCTCCAGCCGCTGCAATACGCCTTGCCACGCGTTGAACAGCTGCAGGTCGCTTTGAGTAAGCCTGTCCAACCCGAATTTTTTTACCATCATCAGGTCGTGTCTGTTCCAGAAGTATCCACCAAAATTATCCAAAATCTCCTGGAGAGCCTCCCCATCGTTAATCAGCGGGTGCAGGGCGTTGGCTAGCTGCCAGAGATTCCACTGTGCGATTTTTGGCTGCTCGCCGAAGGCATACCGCCTGCCGGGCAAATCCGTAGTGTTGGGCGTAAAAGCAAGGTCGAAAGCATCCAGCATCGAAAACGGGCCGTAATCTATCGTAAGCCCCAGTGCGGACATATTGTCCGTATTCATCACCCCATGCACAAAGCCCACCCGCATCCATTCCGCCATCAGGTTCGCCGTACGCTTGCAGACTGCAGAGAAGAAATCCAGATACTTCTGCGCACCACTGGAAGAAATTTCAGGATAATGATTTTCTATGATGTAATCTGCCAGCTTTGCCGTAAGCCCCGCCTCCCCGCTGGCGAATAAAAATTCAAAGTGGCCGAAGCGGATAAAGCTCGGCGCCGTGCGCACCATCAGCGCCCCGGGCTCCTCCGCAGGCTGCACGGAGTACATAATATCCCGCACCACATCCTCCCCTGTCAGGCTGATGCTCAGCGCCCTGGTAGTCGGCACATTCAGGTGGTGCATAGCCTCGCTCATCAGGTATTCCCGCACGGTGGAGCGCAGCACAGCCCTGCCGTCGGCGTGGCGGGAGTAGGGCGTGGCGCCGGCGCCCTTCCACTGCAGCTCCATTGCTTTTCCCTCATCATTCACAATTTCTCCGGCGAAAATCGCCCTGCCGTCGCCCAGCTGCCCCGCCCAGTTGCCAAACTGATGGCCGGCATAAGCGGTGGCATAGGATTTTTTGGCTAATGCTGGGGAGAGATTGGCATTCAGAAAATCCTCATCCTGCTGATTTTCAAATGTTCCTAAACCAATTTCATTTGCCAACTTTTCATTCAAATGAATCAGCCGTGCATCGGGAAAACCTGCGGGCGGTGCGAGAGAATAGAGCAATCCCGTGGTTTGCCGCGGCATCAGGCTGCCCGATTTATCTCCGGGAAATTCTTGGGTAAAATTTTGTGAGATCTTTTCTAAATTCATTTTAAAAAAACCTTCCGCGGAGGAAGGTAGTTCTTTTTTTTAATTGTTAAAATCTATATCTGATCCTTGGTTCAGCGTTTCGTTCAGGTTTTCCTCCCGTTTCGGTGCAGGCTTCGGCCTGGAAGATGAGGGGTTTTCCTCCTGCTGCCTCACAGGTTCAGGGTTTTTCAGCTGATCGAGCGTCTGTAGCTGGCCTTCGTCTCCGTAGCCGCCCCGCAGTCCTCGAAGAGCGTCACAATCACCCGTCCAGTCGGACGGTTTTATAAATTTATCATCTTTTTTTATTCCGAGGCTTTCATCCGCCCAGACTTTTTTCATATAAATAGCCCAGATCGGGAGGGACATTTTCGCACCCTGGCCTTCTCCGGTGCTGTAGAAGTGGGTGGCGCGGTCCTCCCAGCCTACCCACACGGCGGTGGCGAGATTCGGCACCATTCCCATAAACCACCCGTCGGAATTATTTTGCGTGGTACCGGTTTTCGCAGCGATCTCGATGTCTGCAGACACTCCTCTTCTCCTCAATTCTCCTGATGCCGTACCGTAGGCGGCTACGCCTTTCATCAGATCTACCATCGTGTAGGCATACAGTTCATTCATCACTTCGCGCACCTCCGGCTGCACTTCTTTTATCACCCGGCCGTTGGCATCCTCCACCCGCCACAGCATCTGCGGTTTTGTATAGTTACCAAAATTGGCGAAGGTAGCGTAGGCGCCCACCATTTCGTAGATCGTGATGTCTGTGGAGCCGAGGGCTACCGGATACTGGTTCGGGATTTCTTCGGTAATGCCCAGGTCGCGGCAGAGTTCTGCTACTTTTTTCGGCGATGCCATTTCGATAAGGCGCACTGCAACAGGGTTTTTGGAATGAGCAAGGGCATCTCTCAGGGTAAGGCTGCCGCCGGAGCCTAGAACCCGCCAGTTTCCTTTCTGGTAAGTGGCATTGGAAACGGTGCTGCAGGGCGTCATCCCGAGGTTGATAATAGCAGTGGCATACACGAACGGCTTGAATGTGGAGCCTACCTGCCTTTTACCCTGTTTAATATGGTCGTACTGGAAGTGCTGCCAGTTGATACCGCCCACCCAGGTTTTTATTTCCCCTGTGCCCGGCACCATGGACATTAGCCCCGCCTGAGCTATCTGCTTGTGGTAGCGTATGGAATCCCACGGGCTCATTTCCACCTCTTCCTCTCCCTGCCAGGTGAAGCGCGTGGTTTTTACCGGCTGCTTAAATTCCAGGATAATGGAGTCTTCCGGCATTCCTTCAGCCTTCATCATTTTGTAACGGCCTGTCCTGCGCATCGCCTGGAGCATCAGCTCGTTGGCAGTTTTTTCGCTGATGCCGTAAAATGGCCTGTTCTTCCTGCCGCGCTGCTCCGCATCAAATCTGCGCTGAAGATCGGTAAGGTGCTCCTTAACAGCCTCCTCGCCGTAGCGCTGCATGCGGGAATCCAGCGTGGTGTAGATTTTTAAGCCGTCTTTATAAATATTTAGCAGTTTCCCGTTTTTGCGTTCATATTCCTTCAAATACTGGTTAATTTCCTGCCGAAGATAAAATTTATAATATGCGGAATACCCTTCCTCCACAGACTTCACCGGCTGATAGTCGGTTACTATTGGCGTTTCCACCGCCTTTTGGTAGGTCTGCTGGTCTATGTATCCGGTAGTGAGCATCTGGCTTAGCACCACATCGCGCCTGTCTTTGGCACGCTCCGGATAGCGCATCGGGTTGTTTTTGCGCGGGTTCTCCAGCATTGCTACGAAGGTTGCCGCCTCCGGCAGGGTGAGTTCGTTGGTATGTTTGTTAAAATAAATTCGGGAAGCCATCTCCACGCCTTTTGCATTGAAAAGGAAATCGAATTTATTAAAGTAGAGGGTGATGATTTCTTCCTTGGTATAGCGCTTCTCGAGGCTTACTGCTGCCGACCATTCCTTGAGTTTCTGCGTGGCGCGCTGCAGCGGATTCTGAGATGCCGTGCCCGTGAAGAGAAGCTTCGCCAGCTGCTGAGAAATCGTGGAGCCGCCGCCTCTTTTCCCCCGGAACCATACCGCGCGGCCTACGGATTTTATATCTATTCCGGAGTGCTCGCGGAAGCGCTCGTCCTCCTTAGCCTCCAGGGCGTACACGAGGTAAGGCGGCAAGTCCTTGTAAGTCACCGGGATGGTTTTTTCTTTTTCAAACTTCCCGAGCAGCACCCCATCTGCCGACCAGATCGTGGAAGCCACATAGATGTCTGGGTTTTCCAGCTCTTCGGTGTCTGGCATTTCGCCGAAAAAACCCTGAGACACACCAAAAAATAGTGCCGCTATCCCGAGCACCGTTACCAGCAGGCCGATCCAGATGAAGCTGACCCACCACCTCCATCCGGTGTTTTTTTTCTTCTTCCGCGGCAGCGGAAAGGTTGATTTCGGCGTGCCTTCCGGCTGATTTATTTTTGCCATAAATATGTTTCTACGGTTTTGTGTTTTCTATCATTACTCCAAAATCCTCTATGCCCGGCAGCGTATCCCTGCGCATTGCCTGCCTTACTTCCAGCCGGTAGCGGCCGCTTTCCGGGAATCTGTAGTTCGTTCTGTATTGGAAGAGCGTTTCCTTCACGGTGCCAAAGCCGCTTCCAACCCATTCCCCGTTGGGCTTTGCCAGGATAAAATTGAGCGTATCAGGCGTTGCCGCCTTCCCTCCTTCTTTCGTTAATACACTGAAAACCCGCAGGTTGCTGTAGGGATAATCCTCATTATTCCGGACGACAAATATAATGTTTTTAGGCTGCTGCGCGTCCTTTATTTCAAAACTGAAAACCTGCGCGCTTTCTTTTTGCCAGGAGCCTTCTACATTGTTCATATAGACATCGCCGCCCATACGGGAGCAAGCCGCAGGGATGGCTACCGCAGCGGCCACCAGCAGGGTGGGGAATATCTTACGCGCCTGCATCGCCATTTGGTTTTGGTTTTTTTGGTAAATTTTTCCTCCCCTTGTTCTGCGGGCGCCTTTCACCGCTCTCTCCATCTTTACGGATATTTTGCTGCGGTTTAGTAGCGGCGGGCTTTCGGTCTTTTTTAGAGCTGCGCTTCACGCTTCGCTTTTTCTCAAACCTGTCCACACTATCCTCCTGGATGAGGTCGGCAGATTTTGGCGTAAGGCTTTGCGGCGAAGCGAGGTCTTCCAGCGGCGGGCTCTTTACCCCTTTTTTATTCTCAGCAAGCAGCGCCTTCACCTTTGGGGCATCCAGATCGTACCACGCGAAGGAATTATCCGCATAGGTAAACCACATTTTCCTTTTAAATACATCGATTTTAATGCAGTAGGCAAGGCCTTTCTCGGTATCCAGCTTAGCGTTGGAGGAGGGGAAATCCCGCAGGGCATCCAGGTAGGAATCCAGCTCATAGTTCAGGCAGCACTTCAGTTTGCCGCACTGCCCCGCAAGCTTTTGCGGGTTGATGCTCAGCTGCTGGTAGCGTGCCGCGTTGGTATTCACCGAGCGGAAGTCCGTAAGCCAGGAGGAGCAGCACAGCTCCCTGCCGCAGGAGCCTATTCCGCCTATCTTCGCCGCTTCCTGCCGGAAGCCGATCTGCTTCATATCTACCTTTATGCGGAATGCCAGCGCCAGCTCCTTGATTAGCTGGCGGAAATCCACGCGGCTGTCGGCAGTGTAGTAGAAGGTCGCCTTGGTGCCGTCACCCTGGAATTCTACATCGGTAATCTTCATATCCAGCCCGAGTGCTTCTGCGACTTTCTTCGCCTGCTGTTTTATATAATCCTCCTTTGCTCTCGCCTCATGCCAGATTTCCACATCCTTCTGGTTGGCAATTCTGTAGATTTTCAATGCCTGTACTTCCGGGAATTTTTTGCGTTTCATCTGCATTTTCACCAGCTCTCCGGTAAGGCTTACAGTGCCGATATCGTGTCCCGGGCTTGCCTCCACCGTAACGATGCTGCCCGGGTGTAGCGGCAGGCGGTTCACATTTTTGAAAAAAGATTTCCGTTCGTTTTTAAAGCGTACCTCCACGAAGTCGTTCTCCGGGGTATTGCCAGGGCTTTCTATGCCAGCAAGCCAGTCGAAAACGCTTAACTTATAGCTGTTCCCACAGGTATCTACGCTGGCGCAGCCGCCCGCGCTACTGCCGCAGGAATGCGCGGAATCGCCGGATGTCTTGCATCCACAACTCATACTTTCTGTTTAATAAAATTCCTGCAAAGTTATTAATTTAAGGATTAAGAATGAGTTTAAGGATGAGTTTTCAGTTTCAGGGTAAGGATAGCGGGAGCTTTGTCAAAATTCCAAATCTCTGGTAAAGGTTTTTTAGACCTGCTTTGGACGAAAACACAGACAAACCGTTAAACATTTACTAAACACATAAACAGCATATAGAGATTATATTCTAAATTTAAACCAATTTGAGGGAATATCTTACACAAAAACTACAAAATGATTATTTTAAACATAAATATTTAATAAATTGTTTTTAGTAATTAACTTACATATTATCAATAGTTTATATCCAAGTTTTACGATTAAACAAACATTTAAAATAAATTCCGTTTGTAAATTTTTTAAAAAATTAACATTTGTTTTAGAAAATATTTTATATTTGAAAAAAAATCAAGCGCATATGAAAAGAATATTATTTAGCATCGCTCTCCTTTCCGGCGTTTCTGCCTACGCGGGAGGCTTCCGCGTTTCGCTGCAGGGCGTGCGGCAGCTGGCGATGGCACACACCAGTGCACACACCGAGGATGCCAGCGTGGCATTCTTCCACCCGGCGGGTATTTCTTTTATCCCAGCAAAATTGAGCGTGGCTGCCGGAGGTATTGGGGTCAAAAATACCGTGACATTCCAGAATCCGCAGACCTTAACCAAAACTGATACAGACAACCCCCTGGGTACGCCTGCGTATGCCGCACTCGCCTACAAGCTGAATGACAAGGTATCGCTGGGCTTCAGCTTTACCACGCCTTACGGCAGCGTGGTGGAGTGGCCGGAGGACTGGGAAGGCAGGGAAATCGTGCAGCGTATGGAGCTGAAGGCGCTTTACTTTCAGCCGATGCTCGCAGTGAAGCTCTCCCCGGAGGTCTCCGTAGGCGCAAGCTACATCTACTCCAAAGGCCTGGTGGACTGGACGCGCGCCGTGACGCTGCTGAACGGGAATATGAACATAAAGGACGAGAAGGCTAAAGGCCACGGCTACGGCATCAGTTTTTACTTTAAACCGAATGATAAATTTGAGGCGGGCGCCTCCTACCGCTCGCCAATTGACATGAAGGCGAAGGAGGGCGTAGTGGCATTCAACATAAAACCATCCGTCTATTCCGTGGTGGGGCTGGATCAGAACGGGCAGGATAGGTTCACCGCCACCCTGCCGCTCACGGAGGAGTACACCCTTGGGCTTACCTACCGCATACTTCCGCAGTGGAAGGTTTCCGCAGACCTGAACTACCACGGCTGGCACCGATACAGCGCACTGACGCTCGACTTCGAGCAGGCGCCGCTGGGCAACCACCCGGAGGACCCGACGATCCTGACAGTACCGAAAAACTTCCACAACGCCCACACCCTGCGCATCGGTACGGAGTATCAGTTTAATGAGAAATTTGCCGGCAGGCTGGGCTATTATTTCGATGAGACGCCTTATGATGATGAATACTTCATCCCAGAAACTCCATCCTTCAACCTGCATGTGCTTACCGCCGGCTTCGGGATGAACTTTAACGGCTTCGGGCTGGATGCAGCCGTGGGCATGCCGCTGGGCGAACCGCGCACCGTGAACAACACTTATCAAAATTTCGTAGGAGAGGCAAAAATGAAAGCTATTTATTTCGGCCTCGGGCTCCGCTATAACCTTGTAAAATAACTGTCTGATGAAAAAAATAACGATATGGGCAGCGGCCGTGGCACTGGCTGCCACCGCGATGAGCTGCAAGAATGATTTCGATAATGATGTGGAGGACATCCTCATCACAGCAGGAGATGCTAATTTCAGCAAATATGTAGCACTGGGCAACTCGCTGACCTCCGGCTACAGGGACAATGCGCTCTACGCCTCCGCACAGCAGGAAAGCTATCCCAACCTGATGGCTATGCAGATGAAAGCCGCAGGCGGCGGAGAATTTAAACTGCCGCTGATGCCTAATGAAACGGGCGGCTTCGCCAATCTGGGCATTGCCGGAAAACTGATGCTTCAGTCGGCAAACGGGGCGCTCGCGCCGGTGCCTACCAAGGCGGGTGGCGATCTGGATAATGTGGCTTCTGGAGGACCTTACCAAAATATGGGCGTTCCGGGCGCGAAATCTTACCACCTGATTGCCCCGGGATACGGAAGCGCCGCCGGGCTGGCGAGCGGTACTGCAAACCCTTACTTCGTGCGCTTCGCCACATCGCCAAACGCTAGCGTGCTGCAGGATGCCATAGCTCAGAAGCCCACCTTCTTCTCCCTCTGGATCGGCAATAACGATGTGCTTTCCTACGCCAGCAATGGGGGCACCAACCCCGTAAGCGTGAACGGGCAGACCTACCACGCACCGGCTACCGTACAGACAGGCACCGATCCGAAACTTTACAAAGCCAACGACATCTCCTCCCCGGAGCTGGTGGCGGGTTCTATTAAAATAATTATAGAAGGAATGAAATCTGCCGGAGCGGAGAAAGGCGTAATTGCCAATATCCCGTCCATCACCTCCACGCCGTTCTTCACCAGAGTGCCTTATAACGCGGTCAACCTCAGCGAAGCTCAGGCTACCCAGATGAATAGTGCCCTGCTGAAGAACCTGAAAGCCGCGCTCACAGCCTTTGGGCAGGGCGACAGAGTAAACCTCGCAGCAGCCGGAGCCAACCCAGTTCTGATTGTGGATAACGCTCTGGCGGACCTCTCTGCGCAGCTTACCGCGGCATTTTCGCAGGCTGGCGTACCGGCACCTCAGGCGGCGATGCTCGGCAAGGTTTTCGGGCAGGCAAGGCACGCGAAGAGCGGGGAGCTACTCACTCTTACCTCGTCCTCCGTATTGGGGAAGGATGCTATGACCAATGCGGCGCCTACGGCAGGCACCCAATTTATCGTAGGGGCGACCTTCCCGCTGGGGGACAACTTCTCCCTAACGGCGAAAGAGATTGAAAATGTAAACAAAGCGACCGCCGCATACAACGCTGCGATCAGCAGCCTCGCAAATCAGTACGGACTGGCTCTTGTTGACATAAATTCTCTGATGAACAGGCTGAACAGCCAGTCCGGCATTGTGTGGAACGGCGTGCGCTACAACGCGGGCTTCGTGACGGGAGGCACCTTCTCTCTAGACGGTATACACCTCACAGGCAAGGGCTACGCTATGGTGGCCAATGAATTCCTGAAGGCTATCAACCAGAAATACCGCTCCAACCTTCCCCTTGTGGATGCAAACCTGTATTCCGGCGTGGAATTTCCTTAATCTATTCAGCTTATGATCAATACCGGCCCGCCTATGCGGGTCGTTTTTTTGCTATTAATTCTCTCTGGGGCACTTTCCGAGGATTAAATTTTGGTTAAATTTGCATCAACATCCTTAGACTATGGCACAATCCTCCTACCTTTTCAGCACGCGCACCAGCTACGACTTGGCACAGAAAATCGCCGAGCACTACGGCCAGGATTTAGGCAAAATCAACTTCCAGGAATTTAGCGACGGTGAATTTGAGCCGGTTCTCGATCAGTCGGTTCGTGGCGGCAGGGTCTTTCTCATCGGCTCCACATTTCCACCGGCAGACAACTTGCTGGAACTTCTGCTGATGATAGATGCCGCCAAAAGAGCATCAGCAAAAAACATTACTGTGGTAATCCCTTACTACGGCCTTGCAAGGCAGGACAGGAAGGATAAACCCAGGGCACCGATAGGCGCAAAACTGGTGGCCAACCTGCTGAGCGCAGCGGGTGCTACAAGGATTATGACGATGGATTTGCACGCCGACCAGATTCAGGGCTTCTTCGAAATTCCGGTGGATCATCTGTACGCCTCCACGATTTTTGTGGATTACATCACCTCCCTAAACCTTGATAACCTGACGATTGCTTCACCTGATATGGGCGGTGCGAAGCGCGCGAAAAACTATGCAGGATACCTGGGCGCAGAAGTGGTGATTGCCTACAAAGAGCGTAAGAAAGCCAATGTGGTGGAAGAGATGTTCCTGATAGGCGATGTGCAGGATAGGAATGTAATCTTGATAGATGATATGATAGATACAGCGGGAACGCTTTGCAAGGCGGCGAGCATCCTGATGGAAAAGGGCGCAAAATCCGTAAGGGCGATGGCTACGCACGGTGTGCTTTCCGGAAAGGCTTACGAGAACATAGAAAATTCCAAGCTTTCGGAAGTGATTGTGACGGATACCATCCCGATTAAAACGGAGCTTTCATCGAAGATAAAGGTGCTTTCGTGCGCGCCGCTTTTCGCGGAAGTAATGCATATGGTGCACGAGCATAAATCCATCAGCGATAAGTTCGTGATTTAGTTTTTCTATTGCTAATCTATCCCGGAAAACAATTCACTCACGCTTAGAGAAAGCTGCGGGAAAATTCGGGATTGTAAGATTTCGCCTTCTGTAGCAGGTTTCAGCCCGATGAAGATTTCACCCTGAAGCACAAACTGCTGCACATTTTTTTCGCCGGGGTGCACAATCCAGTACTCTTTTACGCCGTTTTCTTCGTAAATCCGGTACTTGTTGTCATATTCCTTCTTTGAATTTCCGGGCGAAAGAATTTCCACCACCAAATCTGGCGCGCCGAGACAACCGCGCTCATCCAGCTTTTCCAAATCACAGATTACGCAGAGGTCCGGCTGAACAACGGTGCGGATTTTCCCATCTACATCGGGAAAACGAACATCGAAAGGTGCAACATAGATTTCGCAAGTATGCGAGCGGAAAGCCTGCAGGAAAACATCGGTAATCTTCAATGAAATCCTTTGATGTTTCCGCAAAGGTGCAGGGCTCATTTGGAAGATTTTCCCCTTGAAAAGCTCCACCCTTTCCTGAAATTTCCAAAGCAGATAATCGGCGTATGTATAGGATTTCGATAAATCCAAATCGCTGAAATTGGTAACTTCCATAACCGCAGTTTGATACAAAGTTAAAGATTTTCAACAATTCACTTCACCATCTCGAAAAAAGTCCTTACATTTGCAGTCTCAAAATTTTTATAATGAAATCTGTTACAATTCAAGGTACAAAAAGAGAAAGCGTGGGCAAGAAATC
This sequence comes from Cruoricaptor ignavus, assembly GCF_900141665.1. GTDB lineage: Bacteria > Bacteroidota > Bacteroidia > Flavobacteriales > Weeksellaceae > Cruoricaptor > Cruoricaptor ignavus. The sequence goes on from NZ_FQYI01000007.1 coordinate 52,446, forward strand.
CACCAAGGCTTTGCGCGATGCTGAGTTAGTCCCTTGTGTTGTCTACGGCGGTGAACAGCCAGTGAACTTTTCCGCGCAGGAAAAGGCTTTCAAGAACCTGGTTTACACTCCGGATGCACACACGGTAGAGCTCAAAATCGGCGATGAAACCATTGCTGCCGTGCTGCAGGACATCCAGTTTCACCCGATTACAGACAAAATTCTTCACGCCGATTTCTATCAGTTGGCTGATGACAAGCCGGTGATTATGGAGGTGCCGGTGCGCATCACAGGCCGTGCGAAAGGCGTGGTAGCAGGTGGCGTTCTTCGCCAGTCTTTCAGAAAGCTGAAGCTGAAGGCCATCCCTGCTAATCTTCCGGACGAAATCGTGGTGGATGTAACGCCGCTGAGAATAGGCAACAAACTTTATGTGGGCGATATCAAGAGCGAAAATTACACATTTATGCACCCTGATAATGCTGTGGTAGCAGCCGTGAAGATGAGTAGAAATGCGATGAAAGGTGGTGCAGGAACGGATGACGATGAAGAAGAAACAGCGGTGCCAGCTACAGAATCTCCGGATGCTGAAGCGCCGGCCGCTACTGAATAAATTTCTTTGGTGATAAATTGGCCTGCCATTAGGCAGGTTTTTTTGTGCCCGGACTTTATAGTTAATTCGTAACTTTGCAATCTGAAAACATTCTAATTAAAAATGATCAAGGTAAGCGATGAGGCGAAAGCTACGGCGGCAAGGCTGATGCAGGAAGACGGCTTCAACCCTGAGACGGATTTCATCCGTGTAGGCGTGAAAAGCGGCGGCTGTTCCGGCCTGGAATATGTGCTGAAGTTCGATAATGCGAAGGCCGATACCGATCAGGTTTTTGAAGACAACGGCATTAAAATCCTTGTCGATAAAAAATCGATTCTTTATCTGGCGGGAACTACGCTGGAATATTCCGGCGGGCTGAACGGCAAGGGCTTCGTGTTCAACAACCCGAACGCTGCAAGAACCTGTGGTTGTGGGGAGAGTTTTTCGTTGTAAGGGTTTAAAGTTTAAGGTTTAATGTTCAAAGAATGCCGAAAATTGAGCGTTTTGAGGATATGGAGATTTGGCAGAGAGCACGTGCTCTTTGTCAGAAAATCTATGCCATTATTCAGGATACGCCTCTGAAAAGCAACTTTAAACTTGCCAATCAAATCGATGGTTCTTCTGGCTCAATAATGGACAATATAGCGGAAGGCTTTGAACGAAACGGAAATAAAGAATTCCTGCAATTTCTTTCGATTGCAAAAGGTTCCTGCGGAGAAACTCGGTCACAACTTTACCGGCTATTTGACCGGAATTTTATCAATGAAAAAGATTTCAATTCTTTGCTTAAGGAATGTGAGGACTTAAGCCGAAAAATTTCGGCATTTATGAATTATCTCAACGGAAGTACGCTGAAAGGCGCGAAGTTCAAGCAGCCTTAAACTTTAAACTTCCAAATTTTGAACTGAATTATGGCCAAATACACTGAAGACGATTTACGGGAAGACCTGAAAACCAAGGAGTACGAAGCGGGATTTTATACCGACATTGAGTACGAGGAGTTTCCTACCGGGCTGAATGAGGACATCATCCGGGCGATTTCCGCGAAGAAAGAGGAACCAGACTGGATGACGGAATGGCGCCTGGAAGCCTTCCGAAACTGGCAGCAAATGGAGGAACCGGACTGGGCGAATGTAACCTACGAAAAACCTGATTTCCAGGCAATAAAATACTATGCCGCACCAAAGAAAAAATCAGAACTTGAAAGCCTGGACGAAGTGGACCCAGAACTTCTGAAAACTTTCGAAAAGCTGGGCATCAACATTGAGGAGCAGAAAAGGCTTGCAGGCGTTGCTGTGGACATCGTGATGGATTCGGTTTCCGTGAAGACGACTTTCCAGGAAACGCTGGAGGAGAAGGGCATCATCTTCTGCTCGATTTCCGAGGCGATTAAAAACCATCCTGACTTGGTTCGGCAGTACATCGGGAAAGCCGTTCCGCGAACTGATAATTTCTACGCCGCACTGAATTCCGCCGTGTTTTCGGACGGCTCTTTTGCCTACATTCCGAAAGGTGTAAAATGCCCGATGGAGCTTTCCACATATTTCAGGATTAATCAGTCTGGAACAGGGCAGTTCGAGCGCACGCTGGTAATAGCAGATGAAGGCAGCTATGTATCGTATCTGGAAGGCTGCACAGCGCCTGCAAGAGACGAGAACCAGCTGCACGCTGCAGTGGTGGAACTGATTGCGCTGGATGATGCGGAAATCAAATATTCCACGGTGCAGAACTGGTTTCCTGGCGATGAAAACGGAAACGGCGGTGTTTATAATTTCGTGACAAAGCGCGGCCTTTGCCACAGAAATTCGAAGATTTCGTGGACACAGGTAGAAACCGGCTCTGCCGTTACCTGGAAATATCCGTCCTGTGTTTTGCTGGGGGATAATTCTGTGGGAGAATTTTATTCGATCGCAGTGACTAACCACAAACAGCAGGCAGACACCGGAACGAAGATGATACACATCGGGAAAAACACAAAATCTACGATTATCTCGAAAGGAATTTCCGCAGGGAAATCGCAGAACTCTTACCGTGGCTTGGTGAAGGTTTTGCCAACGGCAAAGGGCGCGCGGAATTTTTCGCAGTGCGATTCCTTGTTGATGGGCAATGAATGCGGTGCGCACACCTTCCCTTATGTGGAAATCAAAGATCCTGCTGCACAGCTGGAGCACGAGGCCACGACATCCAAAATCGGCGAAGACCAAATCTTCTACTGCAATCAGAGAGGGATTGACACGGAAAAAGCTATTGCGCTGATTGTCAATGGATTCAGCAAGGAAGTTTTGAATAAACTGCCGATGGAATTTGCGATAGAAGCACAGAAATTATTGGAAATTTCTCTGGAAGGAAGTGTGGGATAATTAGGAAGCGGATAAGGCAATTAATACGGCTATTATGGTTTCCAAAGACTTGGAAATTATTCCGTTTGATGCGTAATTACAATTGAAAACAATTAGGATACAGTCACAAATTGAGTATCGAAAAATTTGAGACTTTCAAAAATAAAATAGGTAAAATGCTACAAATCAATAACTTACACGCAAAAATTGAGGAAGGCAGGGAAATTTTGAAAGGCATCAGCCTGCGGATTAATCCTGGTGAGGTTCACGCAATTATGGGCCCGAACGGTTCCGGAAAATCCACGCTGTCATCGGTGATTGCAGGGAAAGAAGACTACGAAATTACCGACGGGGAAATCTTTTTCGAAGGTGAGGATATTTCGGAAGATGCACCGGAAGAGCGCGCCCACAAAGGGATTTTTATGTCCTTCCAATACCCGGTGGAAATTCCGGGTGTTTCGGTGACGAACTTCATCAAGGCCGCTCTCAACGAAAACAGAAAAGCCAAAGGCCTGGAAGAAATGCCGGCTAAGGAAATGCTGGCCTTGATACGTGAAAAGGCTGAAAAACTGGGCATCCGTCCGGATTTTCTATCCCGTTCGCTGAACGAAGGATTTTCCGGCGGCGAAAAAAAGCGCAACGAAATTTTCCAAATGCTGATGCTGGATCCGAAGCTTGCCATCCTGGATGAAACGGATTCCGGGCTGGATATTGATGCGCTGAGAATTGTGGCTGATGGCGTGAATTCCTTTAAGAATTCTGGGAACGCCGTGCTCTTAATCACGCATTACCAAAGGCTTCTGGACTATATTCAGCCAGATTTTGTCCATGTGCTTGCCAACGGGAAAATCATCAAAACTGGCGACAGATCTTTAGCCCTTGAGCTCGAAGAAAAAGGCTACGATTGGCTGGTGAATTAGTTTGAAATTTTGAAGTTTTTAGAATGACACTTTACAATCAAATCCTGAATAAGCACGAAGAATTTCTAAGCAGCCTGCATCACCGTTTTTTGGATGATTTCCGGAAGGATGCGCTACAGAAATTTGCGGAAAAAGGCTTCCCGACGAAAAAGGACGAGGAATACAAGTACACTTCACTGGAGGAAATTACCGAGAAAGATTACAACTTCTTCCCCGCTGAAAATCACAGCGTTACGAAAGCGCAGCTTGATGAGCTTCAGATGGGCGAAGAGGATTTTGACCGCATCGTTTTCATCAACGGCGTTCTGCACAAGGAATTTTCGAAAATTTCCTTTGCCAATGCAGAGCTGCTCTCGATGCGCTACGCATTGAATGACGACAAGCACCGCAAAGCTTTCGCGCAGTATTTCAACAAGTTAGCCGACGAAAACAACGCCTTGGCCAACCTGAATGCTGCCTATTGCAGAAACGGCTTCTTCCTACACATTCCGAAAAATGTGGTGGTAGAAAGGCCGATACACATCTTCTATATTTCTGATAATCAGGCAACTAACTCATTTTATAACTGGCGGAATCTGCTGATAGCAGATGAGGGTGCAAAAGTGGAAATCATCGAAAGCCATCATAATTTTGATGAAAACTTTGTGTTCACCAATACCGTTACCGAAATTTTCGTCGGGCAAAATGCAAAAGCAGATTGGCACAAACTTCAGAACGATTCGCAGAAAACCTACCTGATTGACAACACTTACGCAAGCCAGAAACGCGATTCGCTGGCCACGGTGAATACTTTTTCTTTCGGTGGAAAGCTGGTGCGCAACAATCTGGATTTCATTCACGAAGGCGAAAACATCAATTCCTTTATGAACGGCATCACGATTATCGGCGATGAACAGCTGGTGGATCATCATACCGCGGTGCACCACAACGAGCCGAATTGCGAATCTTACCAAAATTACAAGGGCATCTTCAAGGATAAAGCGCACGGCGTTTTCAACGGGAAGGTTTTCGTGGATAAAATTGCGCAGAAAACCAATGCCTATCAGCAAAACAACAATGTGCTGCTGAGCGAGGGCGCCACGATAGATTCCAAACCGCAGCTGGAAATTTTCGCCGATGATGTGAAATGTTCGCACGGCTGCACCGTTGGTCAGCTGGATGAAGATGCGCTTTTTTACCTTCGTGCAAGAGGAATTTCCAAAAAAGAAGCGCAGGCACTTCTGCTCTATGCCTTTGCCAATGATGCTATGCAAAACATTGACATTGAAGCACTTAGGCTGAAATTATCAAAACTTCTCGCTGAAAAACTGGAAGTGGAAATGGAGTTTTAAGCGCGGAAAATGCTGCAGAATATTCCCATAGAAAAGGTGCTTTTTCTCGACATTGAAACGGTGCCGAACGCTTCAGCCTGGGAAGATTTGCCGGAATCTGAACAGAAACTTTGGGACAAAAAAACTTTCGCGCAGCGCAAGAACGAAATTTCCGCGGAAGATTTCTATCACGAAAGAGCCGGCGTAATGGCAGAGTTTGGCAAAATCATCTGCATTTCCGTGGGGATGATGGAGCGCGAAAAACTAAAAATCCGCAGCTTTTTCGGTGATGATGAGAAGGAAATCCTCACCGATTTCGGTAAAATCTTCAACAGCCCAAGATTAAGCGGCGTAATCCTCTGCGCACACAACGGCAGAGAATTTGATTTCCCGTGGATTGCGCGGCGCTCGATGATTAACGGCTTTATGCCGCCGCTTCCGTTCCAGACTTTCGGGAAAAAACCGTGGGATATTCCGCACCTGGATACGATGGAACTCTGGAAGTTTGGCGATTATAAAACCTTCGTCTCGCTGGAGCTTCTGGCGCACATCTTCAAAGTTCCCACGCCGAAAGACGACATCGATGGTTCGATGGTTGCCGAAGTTTATCACCGTGAAAAAGATTTGCAGCGCATCGTAGATTATTGTGAAAAAGATGTATTAACTTTAGCCAATGTTTTCCGGAGAATGCGCCAGGAAGACTTGCTTGAACGATTAACTGACTGATACTATGGCATTTACAGACGAACAGATTGCAGAAATTGGCGAAAATATCATCCGTGTCCTGAAAACCGTTTACGATCCGGAAATCCCGGTGGACATTTACGAACTTGGCCTGGTGTACGATGTGCAGATTTCCGACGAAGGCGATGTAAAGGTGGTGATGACGCTTACCACGCCGAATTGCCCTGTGGCAGAAACGCTGCCGCAGGAAGTAAAAGACAAGGTGTCCATCGTGAAAGATGTGCGCAGCGTGGATCTGGAACTAACCTTCGAACCGGCGTGGCACAAGGATATGATGAGCGAGGAGGCGAGATTTGAGCTGGGAATGCTTTAGCTTCCGAAAACCACGCCCTGCCTTTCCAGATCGGTATTGGTACCTTCTATGAAGTTCAAGATTTCATCCGTGCCAATTTTCTTCTCAGCGGAAGTGCTGAAAATCGGCGGCAACCCTTCCCAAAATTCCAAAAGCCTCGCCTTGTAATTCTCGATGTTTGCAGTGATGGCCGCAGGTTTCAGCTTGTCGGTTTTCGTGAAAACGATGCTAAACGGAATTGCGCTTTCGCCGCACCATTCCATAAATTCTAGATCGATGGTTTGCGGTTCGTGCCGGGAATCTACCAGCACGAAAAGGTTCACAAGATTTTTCCGGTTCAGGATGTAATTGGTGATGAGCCTCTCAAAACCTTTGCGCTGCACCTTGGAAACCCTTGCATAGCCATAGCCTGGCAAATCCGTAAGGTACCAGTTTTCATTGATAATAAAATGGTTGATGAGCTGCGTTTTACCAGGCGTCTGAGAAGTTTTCGCCAAATCTTTCCTACCTACCATTGCGTTGATGAGCGAAGATTTCCCAACATTCGAGCGGCCGATGAAGGCATACTCTGGCAATTCAGGTGGCGGGCAACTCTGCCACTTCTCGGAACTTTTTACAAACTCAGCGGTTAGGATGAGCATCGTTTTGTTTTTTGCAATAGGCTTTTGGCTGCAAGCTTTTTCATTTAAACTTACAACTCTTTACCCAACTAATAACTACCTGTCTTTCAGCCAGTTATAAAGTATTTCGTTAAATTCATCCGGCTTTTCCATCATTGCAGCGTGGCCACATTTATCCATCCAAAACAGGTCAGAATTTGGTATAAGGCGGTGCATTTCTTCCGCCACATCAGGCGGCGTCACATTATCCTGCCTGCCCCAAATAATGCAGGTGGGCGTTTCAATTTTGTGCAGGTCCTTCGCCATATTATGCTTGATGGCGCTTCGTGCCAGCATCACGGTTTTGATGCCTTTGCCTCGGTCGTTCACGATGGCGAAAACCTCATCCACCAAATCTTCCGTGGCAACGCTGGGATCGTAGAACACCTCTTCCGTTTTCTTGCGGATGTAAGAGCGGTCGCTTTTTCTCGGGAAGCTGTCGCCGAAAGAACGCTCGTAAAGCCCGGAGCTTCCCGTCAGTACAAGGTTTTTTACCAAATGCGGTCGATTGACGGTTAAAATCAAAGCGATGTGCCCGCCCATTGAATTTCCGACGATGGTAGCAGGCTCTCCCACTTTTTCTTCGATGAATTTGGCTACGAATTTTGCAAGCGCCGAAAGATTGGTGTTCAACACCGGTAAATCATAAATTGGAAGTTCGGGGAAAAACACCTTGAAACCGCGGGACGAAAAGTACCCGATAAGCGAAGTGAAATTGCTGAGACCGCCCATCAAACCTTGCAGCAAGATGATTGGGTGGCCCTCACCTTCTTCGATGTAAGAGAATTTTTTATCCTTTTTAAAATTGAAAGTCATAGTGCGATGAGCAAGCAACAAATTTACAACTTTCACGAAAAAATATAAAGGAAAAGTTTTTATTAAAAATCATTCAAGATAAGGGCGGGAAATTTAAACGAGAAACATTAACAGTTCTTTAACATTTTAGCAATCAATTAATTAGCGGATTAAAAAAACTTATCCACATTAAGTCAAAAAGTGGGAGAAAGTGGGAATTTTTGGAAATTTATGTATAAATTTGTCCCCAAATGAATTTCTTTTTTGAAACATACGAGTGCAAAATCGACGATAAAGGCAGGCTGAAGCTTCCTTCATCACTGGTGAAGCATTTGCAAAGCATTGATAATCAAGAGCTTGTAATAAAGCGGGCGGTGTTTCAAAAATGCCTGGAAGTGTACCCCGCAAAACCGTGGGAAAAACTGATGCAGAAAATCAACGGGCTGAATAGGTTCGTGAAGAAAAACGCCGATTTCATCCGGATGTTTACCGCCGGCGTAAAATCGGCAGAGGTGGATAAGGCCGAAAGAATCCTGATACCGAAGGATTTGAAAACTTTCGCAGGCCTAGAGAAAGACATCGTGATTTCCGGTGTTGGTGAGTTCTTTGAAATTTGGGATAAGGCGGCTTATGAGGAAAACATCGCGACGAACGAAGCGGATTTTGCGCAGCTTTCCGAGGAGGTGATGGGTGAAATTAATTTTGACGAATTAGCGTAAGTCATTCATAATCAATGTATCACAAGCCTGTACTGCTGAAACGAAGCGTGGATGATTTGGTGACAAATCCTGATGGAATTTATGTGGACTGCACTTTTGGTGGCGGCGGACATTCCCGCGAAATTCTTTCGCGGCTTTCGGAAAACGGGCGGCTTTTCGCCTTCGATCAGGATCTGGATGCGCTGGAAAATAAGATTGACGATGCAAGGTTTACGCTCATCAACCAAAACTTCCGCTTCCTGGAAAATTCCTTGCTGATGTATGGAATCAGCGGTGTGGACGGCGTTCTGGCAGATTTGGGCGTTTCTTCCCACCAGTTTGACGAGGCGGCAAGAGGCTTTTCCACAAGAAGCGATGCACCGCTGGATATGCGGATGAATGTGCGGCAAAACCTGGATGCAAGGCGCATCATCAACGAATATGAGGAGGAGCAGCTGGCGGATTTGTTCTATCATTACGGCGAACTTCGTGAGGCGAGAAAACTGGCGCGCGAAATCGTGAGCTACCGGAAGGAAAAGCCGATAAATACGACGGCTGAGCTGAAATCGGTTTTTGCGTACATCCCGGCAAACCGGCAGAACAAGTTTTTCGCGCAGGTTTTCCAGGCGATAAGAATCGAGGTGAACGAGGAGCTGGAAGCGCTGAAGGAAATGCTGGTGCAGGCCCTGAAAGTTTTGAAGCCGGGCGGAAGACTCTCGGTAATCTCTTACCATTCTCTGGAAGACCGGCTGGTAAAGCGTTTCCTGAAGAACGGGATGTTCAGCGGTGAACCGGAAAGAGATGTGTTCGGCAATTATCCCAAAACATTTGAACTGCTGCAAAGCAAGGCGGTAATTCCCGATGAAGCGGAAATCTCGGAAAACAGCAGGGCAAGAAGTGCGAAACTGAGAACAGGGATTAAGATGTAAGAAACAAGGCAAAAGGAAAAATTTAGAATTTAAAGTTTAAAGGGAACATCAATTATAAACTATTAATCATCAACCATAAAAATCTTGGCGAAGAGAAGGCAGACATATAAGAAGAAGCAGCTGACCTTTATGGACATCGTGAAAGGGAATTTCCTGAACCGCGATGAAATAAAGGCACACTCCAAATACCTCGCTCTGCTTTTCATACTGATGATGCTGATGATCTACAGCAACCACCTGGTCAGCCAAAAAATCCGCCTGGTGAACCAGCTGAAAGAGCAGACGGAGGAATACAAATCGCGAAATGCCTACGCGCAAAGCAGGCTGATAAAGGTGAAAATGGAATCTCAGCTGGGCAGGGAAGTGATAGGCGATTCCCTGATGACGCTGGAAAGCCACCCGCACAAACTTTTGATAAAACTGGACAGCACGGATGCAAAAGCAAAATGAATACGACATCAAGCGGAAGCGCACATTGCGGTGGGGCTACCTCTTCGCCGCCACGGCTTTCGTGGTGTTCTGCGTGTTCATCACCCGCATCATCGTGCTGCAAAACACTGATGTAGAAGAGATTCGGGACAACTACATCAACAAAAACTACCGCGAAGCTACGCTGCAGGCTGCCCGCGGAAACTTGTACGCTTCGGATGGTTCCATCCTGGCAACCACGGTGATGCGCTACGATATTTACATCGATTTCAAAACGATTCGGGATACGGTTTACGCCAACAATGTTAACGCTTTGACGGATTCTCTCGGGAAAATGTTCGGGAAGCCGAAGAGCTACTTCCGCCAAAAATTTGATGCGGAGAAAAAGAAGAACAACCAATACTACACCTTGGTTCGTGGGCTGGATTTCGACGAGTACGATAGAATCCGCAAGTTTCCGCTTTTTAACAAAGGCAAAAACCGCGGCGGCTTCATCGTGGATAGGAATTACAAACGGGAACTTGCCACTTCGGAAATTGGTGCAGGAACAATAGGTATGGATGATGAGCGCGGGCAATCTGGCCTGGAAGCAGCGTTCAGCAAATACCTGAAAGGTTCGGACGGTACAAGGCTGGAGCAGCGCGTGAATTCATCGCAATGGAAACCCATCGATTTCTGGAAGGTGAAAGAGCCAGTGGATGGGATGGATGTTTATACCACCCTGGATTTGCGAATACAAGACATAGCGCACTCTGCCCTGAAAAGGCAGCTGGTGGAATACGATGCACAGCACGGCACGGTAATCGTGATGGAGACCAAGACCGGAAAAGTGCGCGCAATGGTAAACCTTCAGCGGAAGGAGCCGGGCGTTTACGAAGATGCCTACAATTACGCGATAAAGGACAACATTGAGCCGGGCTCTACCTTTAAAGCGGTTTCCCTTCTGGCAGCGATGGACGATGGCTTCATAGATGAAGGCACCACGGTAAGCGTGGGCGGAGGAAGCTGGACCTATGCCGGACAGAAAATTTCCGACGGGCACGGTGGCGGAACTTACGAAATTTCCGATGTGCTGGCGAAATCTTCCAATGTGGGCACGGCAAAGCTCATCACAAAGCATTACGCCTCGAATCCGCAGGTTTTCCTAAACCATCTAAAGCGCTGGAAGCTGATGGATAAGATGGACATAGAACTGCCAGGCATTACCACGCCAAGAATAGTAACGCCGGAAAACAAACGCTGGAACGCCGCCACATTGGCTTCCATTTCCTACGGCTACTCCACGAATATCAACCTGCTTCAGCTCACCACATTCTACAACGGCATCGCCAACAAAGGCGTGATGGTAAAGCCCCTGTTCATCGACAAAATAATGAAGGACGGCAAGGTAAACTACGATGCGAAACCACAGGTGATGGTGAGCAAAATGGCATCGAAGGAAGCGATAGAAATGATGACCAACGCTCTTACAAAAGCCGTAGAAAAAGGCACCGCCAGAAGCATCTACACGCCAAATTTGAAAATGGCCGGAAAAACCGGCACCGCAAGGTTTGAGTACTGGAAGCCAGGCCCGATGAAGTACCGCGCAAGTTTCGCCGGCTTCTACCCGTCGGACGACCCGAAGTACACCTGCTATGTGATGATAAGCGAGCCTGCACCCGGAAAATCGTATTACGGCGGCACAGTGGCAGCGCCAGTTTTCAAAGAAATTGCGGGAAAAACCTTCCTGAAAACACCGCAAAACATCGAGAAGGAAATGCTGGTGGAAAAGAAGGTGGACCTGAGCAAAATGACCGAGCCTAATGTGAAAATAGCGGTAACGAACAATAAGATGCCCAATGTAACCGGGCTGATTGGCAAGAATGTGATACCGCAACTGGAAAACTTGGGCTACAGGGTGGATTACAAAGGTGTCGGGAAAATTACCGAGCAGTTTCCACTGGAAGGCACGGTCATCAGCAAGAACCAGAAAATTTATCTAAGCCTGCAGAACTGATGAAGCTGAGCGAAATTTTAAACAATGTAAAGACTTTGGGAACTTTCGGTGATGAAAGCCGAGAAATTTCCGAGATTGTTTTTGACAGCCGGCAAGCTGCCGAAGGCGCGCTGTATGTGGCGATGAAGGGCACAGTTTCCGATGGGCATCAGTTCATTAATTCTGCAATAGAGAACGGTGCGAAAGCCGTTGTTTGCGAAGATTTGCCGGAAGAGCAAGCGGAAGGCATCACCTTTATCAAGGTGGAAAATTCTGCGAAGGCCCTTGCAAAAATGGCGGCGAACTTCTACGGCAATCCATCCGAGAACTTAGTATTGGTGGGCATTACGGGAACTAATGGCAAAACTTCTACCACCACGCTTCTTTTTGAAACCTTCAAAAACCTGGGCTTTAAACCTGCGCTGATTTCCACGGTGGAAGTTCGGATTGGCGATGAGGCCTTCCCTTCCACACATACCACGCCGGATGTTCTCACCCTGAACCAAATCCTGAGGAAGGCGGTGGATGCAGGCTGTGAGTATGCCTTTATGGAAGTCTCTTCGCACGGCATCCATCAGAACAGAACGGATGGGCTGAAATTTAAGGTGGCAGGCTTTACTAACATCACGCACGATCATCTAGATTATCATAAAACTTTTGACGAATATATAAAGGTAAAGAAGCGATTTTTCGACGAGCTTCCGGCTGATGCGGTGGCGATAACCAACCTGGACGACAGAAACGGAACGGTGATGCTGCAGAATACCCGCGCGAAAAAATCCGGCTACGCGCTGAAAACGCTGGCAGATTATCACGGGAAAATTTCCGAGGCGGATTTCAACGGGATGCTGCTGAATTTCAACGGGAAGGAATTCTGGACGGCGCTTACCGGGAAGTTCAACGCTTACAACCTTTTACTTGTATATGCAGTAGCCTGCGAGCTGGGCTTTAATGCTGATGAAATACTGCAGGCGATTTCGAAACTGCCACGCGTAAAAGGGCGCTTCGAGACGCTAAAATCCGAGAGCGGCATCTTCTTCATCGTGGATTATGCACACACACCCGATGCGCTCGAGAATATTCTGGACAGTATTAACCAAATCAGAACAAATAATGAAAGGCTCATCACAGTATTCGGTTGCGGCGGCGATCGTGACAGCGCGAAACGACCGCAAATGGGAAAAATTGCCACTCGAAAATCAACGCTTGCAATCATTACTTCCGATAATCCGCGCAAGGAAGATCCAAAGCAAATCATCGAGGACATAGCGGCAGGCATCGAGCCGCAGCACTTCGCGAAATTCACCGTGATACCGGACAGGATGGAGGCGATAAAGGCGGCGATAAAATTTGCCGAGCCGAAGGACATAGTGCTGGTTGCCGGCAAAGGTCACGAGAATTACCAAGAAATCAACGGTGTGAAACACCATTTTGATGACAAGGAAGTGATAGAAGATTTGCTGAAGAAGATGAGTAAATAATTTTGAAAAATTGAGCAATTTGGAAATCTGGAAATGAACCACGCCAAACAACTTTAAACTTTGAACCTTTGACCTTGAACTAAGCTATGTTTTTCTACCTCTACGAATATCTCGCTGAAAGCGGCATCCACATTCCTGGGATGAATCTCTTCCGCTACATATCGTTCCGTGCGGCAATGGCGGTTCTGCTGTCTCTGGCCATCGCATTGCTCTACGGCAAAAGAATCATCAAGCTGCTTCGCCGGAAACAGATGGGCGAATTAGTGCGCGATCTTGGGCTGGAGGGCCAGAAACAGAAGGAGGGCACGCCTACAATGGGCGGCATCATCATCATCCTTGCCACGCTGGTTCCGGTGCTGCTATTCACCAAGGTGGACAATATCTACATCATCCTGCTCAGTGCATCCGTTGTGTGGATGGGTGCCATAGGCTTCATCGATGATTATCTGAAAAAAATCAAGAAAAACAAAGACGGCCTGCACGGCGTTTTCAAGGTTATAGGGCAGGTAGGCTTAGGGCTGATAGTAGGCGTTACGATGTATTTCCATCCGGATATTACCGTGAAGCGGAAGTATGCCGATGCTTCCGTGGTGAACCGCAACAATGTGGAACAGAACTTTATGCAGGAGGAAAAGCGCGCGATTTCCACCGTGCCCTTGGTGAAGAACAACGAGTTCGATTACAGCGGTGCACTGTTTTGGATGGATGAGGAGGAAGCTGAAGAATGGGCGTGGATTATCTTTATCCCCATCGTGATTTTCATCGTCACGGCAGTTTCGAACGGTGCGAATATTACCGATGGCATCGATGGTTTGGCGGCGGGAACCAGCGCCGTAATCGTGCTGACGCTGGCATTCTTCGCCTACCTTTCCGGCAACGCGATTTTCGCCGATTACCTCAACATTATGTTCCTGCCCAACACTGGTGAAACCACGATTTTCGCGCTGGCACTGGTAGGCGCCATCATCGGTTTTTTCTGGTACAATACCTACCCTGCCCAAGTCTTTATGGGCGATACAGGCAGCCTGATGCTGGGCGGCGTAATAGCCGTGCTGGCGATTATCCTTCGGAAGGAACTGCTGCTGCCGGTGCTTTGCGGAATTTTCCTGATCGAGAATTTATCGGTAATTCTTCAGGTGATGGTCTTTAAATACCGCCGGAAAAAATTCGGGCTGGAATATGCGCAGAACAATAGGCTGTTCAAGATGGCGCCGCTTCATCACCATTACCAAAAGCTAGGCTACCACGAAAGCAAAATCGTGAACCGGATGATCATCATCGGCGTGATGCTGGCGATTATCTGCCTGATAACGCTGAAAGTAAGATAGAGGAAAGAGCCCAAGTAAAAAGGCAAAAGTAGAAAGTAAAAAGTGCTTGCTGAAGAATTGAAAATTTGAAATTAAAAAAATAAGAAAGCAAGAAGCTAAGAGCAAAAATGACGAAGGATAAAATGAGCATTGTGGTTTTGGGTGCCGGTGAAAGCGGTTTTGGCGCAGCCTACCTTGCGAAAAAGCAGGGTTTGGATGTATTCGTTTCAGACCGTGGCGAAATAAAGCCGCACTACAAAAACCTGCTCATAGAAAATGGGATTGAGTTTGAGGAGAATACGCACAGCGAAGGGAAAATCCTTTCGGCAGATTGGGTGGTGAAATCACCGGGAATTCCGAAAAAGGCGGAAATCATCGGCAAAATAAAAAACCGCAACATTAAGATTTCTTCCGAGATTGAGTTTGCGGCGGAATTTACCGATGCGAAAATCATCGCCATCACAGGAAGCAACGGCAAAACCACCACCACATCGCTGATTTACCATATTCTGAAAAATGATAAACTGAGCGTAGGCCTTGGCGGAAACATCGGGACAAGCTTTGCAAGGCAGGTGGCCGATGAGGATTTTGAATACTATGTGCTGGAGGTAAGCTCTTTCCAACTGGATGATATTCAGCACTTTAGGCCTTACATTTCTCTGCTGCTGAACCTTAGCCCGGATCATCTGGACCAATACAACTACAACTACGAGGAGTATGCGCTGGCGAAATTCCGCATCGCGGAAAACCAGGAAAACGACAACTACTTCATCTATAACAAAGATGATGAGATGAGCAGGCAAATCCTGGAAAAAATTGAAATCCGTGCGAAGAAAATTCCGTTCAGCCTGAAGGAAAACTTGAAGGAAGGCGGCTACCTGAGCGGCAATGAAATCCGCGTGAAATTGGACGATGATTTCCAGATGCCGGTTTCCGAACTGAGCCTCAGCGGAAGCCACAATGTAGCGAACAGCCTAGCCGCTTCCATAGCTGGTAAGATATTGAAAATCAGCAATGAAAGCATCAGAAATTCCCTGATGACTTTCCAGGCGGTAGAGCACAGGTTGGAATTTGTAACGGAAATCGGCGGCGTGAAATTCATTAACGACAGCAAGGCTACCAATGTAAACGCCGCATATTATGCGCTAGAAAGTATGCGGCAGCCTACCGTTTGGATTATGGGCGGTGTGGATAAGGGCAACGATTATAGCGAGCTGGACGATTTAGTAAAGAAAAAAGTAAAGGCGATAATTTGCTTAGGCATTGATAATCAGAAGATTACAGAGCACTTCAAGAATAAGGTGGAGATGATGTACAGCACTGCAAATATGGCAGATTGCGTGAAGCTGAGCAAGCAGATTGCGACGGATGGTGATGCGGTTTTGCTTTCGCCGTGCTGCGCAAGTTTTGATTTGTTTGAAAACTATGAAGACCGCGGAAAGCAGTTTAAAAACGAGGTTTTGAAATGAATGAGCAACGGCAAAGAACGGAAATTCTAAAGGGCGACAAAGTCCTGTGGAGCGTGATCATCCTGATTTCGTTGTTCTCGATATTCCCGGTTTACTCGGCAAGCTCTAACCTGGAATACATCGTGAACAGCGGCACTACCACTTCACACATCGTGAAACACATCGCCTTCGTTGGATTGGGGCTTGGGCTGATGCGCGGTGTTCTGTTTGTGCGGTACGAGCACATCGGGAAGCTCAGCTTTTTCGGCCTGGTGGTGATGACTCTCGTTCTGGTGGCCACAGCGTTTACTGGGCAAACCATCGATGGTGCATCGGCATCGCGCTGGTTTACAATTCCCGGCACGCCCATTTCATTTCAGCCATCAGCATTCGCCTACCTTGCACTCATCATCTATCTCTGCCGCTATCTCACCAAAAAAATCGGCAGGGAAAGGCTTCCGCTGGAAAACATCGTGGCGATTTTTGTTCCGATACTCGTAGTTTCCGGGCTGGTTGCCAAAGACAACGGCTCCACAGCGCTGATGATGATTATCGTATCTCTCGCGGTTTTAGTCATCGGCCAGCTCAACTGGAAATACATCGTGGGCTTCCTGGCTACCGCAGTTTTAGCGGGCGGGCTGTTCATCACCGTAGCACTGAACACCAACCTTTTCAGCAACAACCGTGTGCATACCTGGATGAGCCGCATCGAAGTATTTTTCGATAAAAACAAGGATGCAGAAACCGAAGCCGATAAGGCGAAGAATTACCAGGTAAATCAGGCGAAGGCTGCCATTGTGAACGGCGGCGTAAACGGAAAGGGCCCGGGGAAAAGCGCGCTGAAACAGATGCTACCGCAATCTGCATCAGATTTTATCTTCGCCATCATTGTGGAAGAATATGGCTTGCTGGGTGCCGCAGTCTTGATAGGCGCTTACTTCATAATGATCATCCGCATCGTGATGATTGCAAGCAAGATGCCGGCGTTTTTCGGCTCACTGCTCGTGATTTCGCTTGGGATAATGATTTTCGTTCAGCTCTCGGTGAACATCGCCGTAGCCGTGAATTTAATTCCGGTTACAGGACAGCCTTTGCCGCTCATCAGCTATGGTGGCACATCTATGCTCGTCACCTATGTTCAGCTTGGCATCATCCTAAATGTCAGCTCGCGCATTCAGGTTTTGGATGAAGAAGGCATCGGCAGAAAACAGAATATTGAAGAAATAAACGACATCGCTTAATTATAAGTAATGGGCAATTGGTAATTGATAATAAGGCTGAGGTTAAGGCGAAATGAGTTTTAAAACTTTTTACTTGGCTCTTGGTTTAATGAAAATATTATGAAAGTTTTAATGAGCGGTGGTGGTACTGGTGGACATATTTTTCCGGCTGTAGCGATAGCCGATGAAATCCGGCGCAGAAATCCGGATGCAGAGTTCCTGTTCATCGGCGCCAACGGAAAAATGGAAATGGAAAAAGTTCCGCAGAACGGCTATAAAATCGAAGGTCTGAACATCGCCGGTTTTGATCGCGGTAATCTTTTGTCCAATTTCAAACTGCCGTTCAAGCTTTTGCAAAGCCTGCTTAAAGCCCGAAAAATCATCCGCAATTTCAACCCGGATTTTGCCATTGGAACCGGCGGCTTTGCAAGCGGCCCGGCGCTTTTTATGGCGAGCAGCTTGGGCGTGCCCACTTTCATTCAGGAGCAGAATGCCTTTGCCGGCGTTACGAATAAAATCCTTAGCAAGCGTGCAAAAGCAGTTTTCACGGCTTATCCAAAAGTGGACGGCTTTCCGCAGGAAAAGATTCATTTTCTGGGAAATCCTATCAGGCAAAACATCGTTAATGATTTGATTGACAGAGATTTAGCTAAAGAAAAATTAGGCCTGGATAAAGCCAAGCTCACCGTGCTTTCCGTTGGAGGTTCCCAAGGCTCAAGAACATTGAATAATGCCTGGAAGGAAAATCTGGAAAAGCTCATCGGGAAAAATGTACAGCTAATTTGGCAAACCGGAAAGCTTGATTATCAATCGATTACAAAAGATTTTGAACGAAGAAACCATAGCGAAGGACAGAGAAAATTGGTGCAAATCCGCGAATTTATTTCCGAAATGCCGCTGGCTTATTCCGCTGCAGATATCATCGTTTCCAGAGCAGGTGCCATCGCAATTTCCGAGTTGGCCGTAGCGCAAAAGCCCGTAATCCTGGTGCCGTTTCCAAACGCTGCGGAAGATCATCAGACGAAAAACGCGCTGAACTTGGTCGAAAAAAATGCGGCTAAAATGGTGCGGGATTCTGAAATGAAGGAAAAATTCTGGGCAACGCTTTCAGAACTGATTGAAAATGAACAGCTTAGAAAAGATATGGCAGAAAACATCGCATTTTTTGCAAAGCCAAAAGCTGCAGAAGAAATTGTGAGCTCAATCTATCAAATTCTCAAAAAATAATGTGAAATGATGAATTTGGAACAATTTGAAAATTTCTACTTCATCGGTATCGGTGGTATTGGGATGTCTGCTTTGGCGCGCTATTTCAAATCCATCGGCAAAAATGTTTTGGGCTATGACAGAACCGAAACCAAGCTCACTTCTGCACTGATCTCCGAAGGCATCGGTATTTCTTTCCAGGATGAAATCACGGAACATATTTCTTCGCTAAAGCCTGAAAACACGCTGGTTATCTACACTCCTGCCGTGAAGACGCTAGGCATTCTTGATGATTTTCAGCAAAGAAATTTCACCATTCTGAAAAGGGCGAAAGTTCTTGGGATGATAACCGATGAAACCAAGTGCATCGCTGTAGCGGGAACTCACGGGAAAACCACGACTTCATCTCTGGTGGCTCATCTCTGCCATTTTTCAGGATTATCATTTTCTTGCTTTTTGGGTGGAATTTCTGAGAATTTTCAATCCAACTTTATCTACACCGGAAATGAATTTTCCGTGGTGGAAGCCGATGAGTACGACAGAAGCTTCCTGAACCTTCATCCGGATTTTGCCATCGTAACTTCCACAGATGCCGATCATCTGGACATTTATGGCGACAAAGCGACCATTGAGCAAAGCTTCAAGGATTTCGCAGGCTTAGTTCCGGAAAAGCAAAAACTTTTCGTGCGGAAAGGTTTGGAAATTGGCAGAGAATCAATGACTTACGCCGTAAATGAAGAGGCGGATTTTTACTCGGACAATCTGAGAATGGAGGACGATTTCATCCTGTTCGATTTCCACACAAAATATGAAACCGTCAAGGATTTCAAATGGCAAACCCCAGGCATTCACAATGTGGAAAATGCCACGGCTGCCATCGCTTTGCTTTATAGCTTAGGTGTTGATTTTCAGACACTTAAAAGCGGACTTTTAGCCTTCAAAGGCATCAAGCGAAGATATACGAAGCACCGTTTTGAAAGCGGGAAAATCTACATCGATGATTATGCGCATCATCCCACAGAACTTGATGCGGTGATTGGCTCCATCCGCAATTTCTACCCTGAGAAAAAATTGCTGGTGGCTTTTCAGCCGCACCTTTTCAGCAGGACAAGGGATTTTGCGGAAGGCTTCGCCAAGAGCCTGGAAAACTGCGAGGAGCTGCTGCTGCTGGACATCTATCCTGCGAGAGAACTTCAGGAAAACTTCCCGGGGATTACTTCAGATTGGCTTCTGGAAAAAATTAATCTGGAAAAAAAGGAAACGGCTGGCTTGCAGGAAGCCTTCGGGAAAATTCAGCAAAAAGATTTCGACATACTGCTGACGGTAGGTGCAGGAAACATCGATATGCTGTACGATGGGATTGTGGAATGGCTGGGAAAAAACTGATGAATGATAAACGATAAATGATTTGATTTGGAATGAAGAATAAGTGGCGGTTTCTGAAGATTTTTGTGACGGTAATTATCCTTGGATTTTTGCTGAGCTTCTCGCTGAACCGCTTTAGCGAAAAACCGGTGAGCAAAGAGATGACCGCCATAAACCTGAACACCACCACAATTCCGGTGTATTTCGTGGATGAAAACCAAATACGCGACATCGTTAGCAGAGACAACCCCTCCGGCAAAGTGGGCGGCATCAACATACCGGAACTTGAACGGAAAATCAACGAGATAGAAAGCGTGGACAGCGCCAATGTTTACCTGAACCTGAACGGGCAGCTGAATATAGATGTGCACCAGAAAATCCCAGTATTTCGCCTGAGCAAGGGCAACCAGGAATTTTATGTGGATGAGCAGGGCACGGAGTTTCCGCTCTCGAAAAACTACGCCCACCCCTGTATGCTGGTGAAGGGCAATGTGCAGCCGGAGGAATATGAAAAGCTGGCAGAGCTTGTGCGAAAGATAGATGCGGACGATTTCTGCAAGAAATTCTTCATCGGCATCAGCAAAGAAAAAAACAACTATAACCTGCTGACGAGCGATGGCAATTATAAGGTGGAAATTGGCGACCTGGATAATATCGATTTCAAGGTGAAGGGCTTTAAAACCTTCGTGGAAAAATTCCTGGTGTACCAGGACCAGCGGAAGTACAGCAAGATTTCGGTGAAGTATGATAACCAAATCGTAACCACGCTGAATCCGAATTTCAAGGAAAACGAGGCGGCGATAAATTCATCCAAAGAAAAAATCGCGAAAGCGGAAAACAAACCGGAAGCCACGCCAAAGCCTGCGGCGAAAAAACCGGAGAAAGCGGAAGCAAAAAAGGCACAGCCGAAAAAAGAGGAGCCGAAGAAAGAAGCAGCGAAAAAATCGCCGGAGAAAAAAACTGAGAAAAAACCGGAACCAAAGAAATCAGAAACAAAAAAAGCGGAGCCAAAAAAGGCTGAGCCGAAAAAGAAAAACGAAGCAAAAAATAAAGAAAAGAAAAAATAACATATATGGAAAACCAGGAATATTCAGTAGGGCTGGACATCGGGACTACCAAGATTGTAGCCATCGTCGGCAGGCGGAACAACCACGGGAAAATCGAGGTAATGGGAGTAGGCAAAGCCAAAAGCCTCGGGGTACACAAGGGCATTGTGAACAATATCGCGCAGACCATCGCCTCCATCCGCACGGCAGTAGATGAGGCGCAGAAAAGCGCCGGAGTTCCCATTAAAAAAGTTACGGTGGGCATCGCAGGGAAGCACATCCGCTCACTCCAGCACTCGGATTACATCATGCGAGAACACCCGGAGGAAGTCATCACCGAAAAAGACATCGAAAGCCTCAAAGACCAGGTAAAAAAACTCGTAATGCTGCCTGGCGAGGAAATCATCCATGTGCTGCCGCAGGAATACAAGGTGGACAGCGACGGCGAAATCCACGAGCCGATAGGCATGAGCGGGAAGCGGCTGGAGGCAAACTTCCATGTAGTGGTGGGGCAGATGGGCAGCATCCGCAACATCGCCCGCTGCGTGCGCGAAGCTGGCCTGGAGATGGAGTCCCTCACCCTGGAGCCCCTCGCCTCTTCCGAAGCGGTACTCACCAAGGAAGAAAAGGAGGCCGGCGTGGCCATCGTAGACATAGGCGGCGGCACCACGGATATCGCCATCTTCAAGGACAACATCATCCGCCACACCTGCGTAATCCCATACGGCGGGGGCATCATCACCGAAGACATCAAGGAGGGATGCTCCATTATCGAAAAACACGCCGAGCAATTAAAAGTAAAATTCGGGTCCGCAGTGCCGGAGATGGAGAAGGAATCCACCTATGTGACAATTCCAGGCCTGCACGGCAGACCGGATAAGGAAATTTCCCTGAAAACTTTAGCCCAAATCATCAACGCAAGGGTAGAGGAAATCCTGGAAATGGTAAATACCGAACTAAAGGCGTACGGCGCTTTCGAGCAGAAAAAGAAACTCATCGCAGGCATCGTGCTTGCCGGCGGCGGCTCCAACCTGAAGCACCTCCGGCAGCTTGCCAACTATACCACCGGCTTCGACAGCAGAATCGGCTTTGCCAATGAATATGTGGCGAATGACAAAAACCAACACCTGAAGGGCCCGGAATATGCGACTTCCATCGGGCTGTTAATGGAAAGCCTGAAAATCAGGGACAAAAAAACAGAGCCTGAAAAGGAGGCCGAAACAGAACCGGCTGCAAAAGAAACCGGAAAGGGAATAGAAATAGAAAAGGAAATAGCTTCCGCTACCGACATCGCGCAAATAACAACTGATGCAAACGACTTTTCCACCGAGCCTAAGGCTAAGCGCCCTACCTTCGGCCAGCAGCTGATGGAAAAGGTAAAAAAGTTCTTCGAAGAAGTGGAAGATTAAGGAAAAAAACAGAAAATTTTTATAAATTGTGAGCAGAATTTTTGCTCATAAAAACCAAATCATAAAAGCCTTTGGCGAGCAATTTTAAAAGAATGGAAAATACACTAAATCAGGGTTTTACCTTTGACCTACCAAAAGGGAATTCATCTATCATAAAAGTAATCGGCGTAGGGGGCGGTGGTAACAATGCCCTGATGCATATGTACGAAAAGGGCATCCACGGGGTAGATTTCATCATCTGCAACACGGATGCGCAGACGCTGGACAACAATCCGGTATCCAATAAAGTTCAGCTGGGCATCAGCATTACCGAAGGCCTGGGCGCTGGCGCAGACCCGGAAGTAGGGGAAAAAGCGGCAATAGAAAGTATTGATGATATAAAGGCGGCCCTGGGGCAGAATACCAAGATGGTCTTCATCACCGCAGGCATGGGCGGCGGCACAGGCACCGGAGCGGCTCCTGTGATTGCAAAAATCGCCAAGGAAATGGGCATCCTGACCGTGGGGATCGTAACTGTGCCGTTCAGCTTTGAGGGCAGAAGGCGCCTGGAGCAGGCGGAATCGGGGCTGGAAAAACTCCGCAACAATGTGGATTCCCTGATCGTCATAAACAATGACAAACTCCGCCAGCAGTTTGGAAACCTGGGCTTCAAGCAGGGCTTCTCCAAAGCAGACGAAGTGCTGACTAATGCGGCGAAGGGTATGGCGGAAGTAATCACCGCGCCGTTTACCATCAACATAGACTTCCGCGATGCGAAATCCGTACTGCAGAACTCGGGCACCGCACTAATGTCCACAGGCAGCGCTACCGGGGAGAAACGCGCGGAAGAGGCGGTGCGCAAGGCTTTGGATTCCCCGCTGCTGAATGATAACAAAATTACTGGGGCAAAGGATGTTCTGCTGCTCATACAGTCCGGCACCGATGAGGCGCACGAGGCCACGATGGACGAAATCGGGCTCATCAACGACTACATCCAGAGCGAGGCGGGGAATACGGCGAACATCATCTTCGGGGTGGGCACAGACGAGAGCCTCGGCGAGGCGATAAAGGTTCTGGTAATCGCTACAGGGTTTGCAAAAGAGAAAAATACCGGGCATGTGGAGAAGGAATTCATTAACCTGCACGACAGGCCGGAACGCCGCGAATCTCCGTTCAAAACAAGAAAAGAGCGTGGGGAAGATACTGCCGGCGATACAATATTCCTCCTGGATGATGAGGAAGACCAGCCGGCATCTCCATTTTTTACCTCTACAAAGCAGGATGCCATTGATAAGGCTGCCGCCGAGCAGGACACTCAGGATTTTGAAAAAGAAAATTTGAGGCTGGAGGATGACTCTGATGAGGATGAAGTGCTAAGTATCTTCTCCTCCGACAGGGACGAAGACGAAACCGTATCCTTCACCTTTGATTTCGAAGGGGAGAACCCCGCGGAAGGCGGCCGCAATACCGGCGATTTTTCATTTTTCATAAATGAGCCTAAGGAAGAGGAGCCTAAAATTCAGGTGAAAAGCAATTCGGGAGATCCTGACACTTTGGGCAGCTCATCCAAATTTGGCATTGAAAACAGAAGCCAATCTTTCTCGCCTGTCCCTGCGGCAAATATTAAAGAAGCGGATGCGCCTATAGAAAACACGGAAGAAGAGCTCCCCCAGAAGGAAACGGAAACAATAGTATATGAGGAGGAAGTTGAACAATTTACCATCATCAGCAAAAGCGTAAGCGCAAAGGCCGCGGAACGCCGGAACAAGCTGAAAGAATTCAACTCCCGCTACCAGAATTTTGAGTCGGATAATGATTTTGAGACAGTGCCGGCATTCCGGAGGAAGAATATCAACATCTCTCAGGAAAATGCATCAGAGCAGCAGATCAACACCTTTCTAGCGGAAGATCAGCGCGGCGGTTTTCAGGTTCGAGAAAACAGATTTCTGAATAAGGATGTGGACTGATGCCATATTGGCAGAAAATCCTTTAATGCCATTTCGGCGCAGAATTTGAGTGTATGAGGGTACTCAATAATTTTCATTAACAATTAAATTAAATCAAAATGTATCCACAGGAACTTGTAATGCCAATGAAGGCAGAACTAACGAATAACGGTTTCGAAGATCTAACAACGCCGCAAGAAGTAACCGATGCTCTGAAAAGACCCGGCACTACCCTGCTGATGGTAAATTCCGTTTGCGGATGCGCGGCTGGAGCTGCAAGACCGGGGGTGGTTCATTCCCTTTCCGGGGACAAGAAACCAACTCACCTTACCACTGTATTTGCTGGCTTTGATCTTGATGCGGTGGCAGAGGCGAGGAAGCACCTGGCGCCCTTCCCGCCAAGTTCTCCGTGCGTGGCACTCTTCAAAGATGGCGAGCTGGTACATATGCTGGAGCGCCACCACATTGAGGGTAACCCGGCGGGCGCCATCGCGGCGAACTTGCAGGCTGCCTACGAAGAGTTCTGCTAAGAAACTGAAAAAACCGCTCTAAAGAGGGCGGTTTTTTTAATCCATATCCTGCTCCATAAGGCTGCAGAGGAGCAATATTTTGTAAAAATCCAGCAGAGGGATGAAATAATTTCCTGATAAAAGGAGCCTCTTTACGGGTTTTTCAAAAACATTGAAAAGCTCGGAGAAATGCTTCGCCAAATGAAGATTGCTAAGGAGCCTATAGGCTTTCGCTATTTTCATACCGGAGATTGCATCCGCATATTGCTTGTCTTTAAGGAGCCTGGCTAGTGTCCGCATAGAGCATTCTGTTTTCTTAAGAAATTCCGCATCTGTGGTTTTATCGAGATGGAGTACGGGATTTTCAATATGATCCACGGGAAATTCATTTTTCGCCAGCGAATATCCCAGCATCCAATCCTCGTAGCCATAGGTGGAGATGCGTTCGTCGAAATTGATTTTTGCAAAAACATCTCTGCGGATGGCGAAATTGATGCCCTTCAATGATGTATGCGGGTGTTTCCTGCGAGCGGCAAGAGCCGGCACTTCTCTTTTTGCTGAATAGTAATTTCGCAGGGTGCGCTGAGCCCCGTCTTCTGAAAATCCGCCATAAACTGCTGTAGCCTCAGGGTTTTGAGCAAAGAATTCAAGGTATTTGCTTAAAAAATTTTCGCTGACAATTCCAGCATCACAGTCGAGGAATAGCAGCCACTCTCCTGAGGCGTATCTTAAAAACATATTGCGGATTGCGGAGCGCCCGATGTTTTCTTGCAGAAAAATATAGCTATTTACTCTCGGGGTTATTTCCGAATTTTTTTCCTGAAAATAATCTTCTGACGCATCATCGATCAGGATGATTTCCGCATCAATTTTTTTCCTGGAAATTTCCTGCGCCAAATCCGAGACCAGCCTGCGGACATCAAAATTAAAAACCGGGATGCAGACCGAAAGTTTCACCTTTTTATTTTTTCTAAAATCTGCTGAATCGAGAGTTCCTCCAGGCAGGCATAATCACCCCGGTAGCACTCTTTGTCGCCAAAAACCGAGCAGGGCCTGCAGCTTAGATCCTTGACTTCGGCAACATCCGCCACGCTTTGTCCGTAGCCTAGAAAGCCTGCGTATCTGTGGGTGCCCCCCCACACGGAGATGCAGCGCGTGCCCACCAGGCTCGCCAGATGCATATTGGCAGAATCCATAGAGACCATAAGGCGAAGGCGCGCAATCAGCTGAAGCTCTTCGGTGAGGCTGAGGCGGCCCGCCACACATTCCGTATTGGGGATTGCCGCCTGCCAGTGCCGCAGTGTTTCGATTTCGGATTCGCCGCCTCCGAAGAAATAGACTTTTTCCTCTTTTGCAAGGAGCCGCGCCAGCTCGAAGGATTTTGCCGGGGAGAGCATTTTGCCCTTGTGCTGGGCAAACGGTGCAAAGCCGATGTTTTGTTTTTCTTCTGTGGTGGGGCACAGTTCGTGGGAAAGTTTCACGGGAAACCCTAAGTCGCGGAATACATCAGCATACCGCTCCACGGTAGGTTTCAGCTGGAATTTGTCCAGATTCTGCACATCTGTGAGCGCTTCTTTTCCCTCTTTTCCCTTGTCGATAATGGCGACCCGATATCCTCGCAATTCAAAAATCCTGCGAAAAACCTTTGTACGGATGACATCGTGCAGATCGGCGATCCCGTCTGGCTGGAACTCTTTTATCAGAGACAATGCCAGCCTGCGCAAGCCGAAATAGCCCCGGTAATCATCGAGATTTACACCTTTAAAAACAAGATTCGGAATCCCGAGGAAAAGCTCTCTGAAGTTCTCCCGGGTTACCATCATCAC
This sequence comes from Cruoricaptor ignavus, assembly GCF_900141665.1. Classification (GTDB taxonomy): domain Bacteria; phylum Bacteroidota; class Bacteroidia; order Flavobacteriales; family Weeksellaceae; genus Cruoricaptor; species Cruoricaptor ignavus. The sequence goes on from NZ_FQYI01000007.1 coordinate 78,846, forward strand.
CTGCACATCGGGATTTTGCTGCAGAAATTCCCTGCAGACTATCGCAGCCATAGCAACATCTCCGAAGGCAGAAAACCGGTATGCGAGAACTTTCTTCAAGACTTCAGCTGATAAGCTACGGCGTAGAATTTTATTTGCTTCGTCATTGCCATCAGCCCATTTGCGCGGCTTGGGGAAAGGAATTCCTGCAGCCCGATATCCTCGATGAATTTAAAATCTGAACTGAGTATCTCTTCCGCGCTGTGCCCGGAGTAAATCCGGACAAGCAGAGCGATAATTCCTTTTGGCAGAATACCGTCGGAATCTGCATCGAAAAACAGTTTGCCATCGCGGAAATCCGCATCCAGCCATACCTTGCTTTGGCATCCTTTTATTTGGTTGGCTTCGGTTTTCTTCTCCTCCGGGAGCCCTTTCAGGTCTTTTCCAAGGTCTATGATGTATTCGTATTTCTGCTCCCAATCTCCCAGGAAGGCAAATTCATCCACGATTTCCTGCTGATTTTCGGTAATAGTTTTCATCCGGCAAATTTAAGCATTGCTGAGCATTTCGGCTTTCCTGAAAAGCTCCAGAATTTTCTCCTCCTCCATCTCCCAGCAGTATTCTCTTGCCGCTTCGCGCAAGGCATCGGCATAAAACTCTCTGCCGTTTTCAAGTATTGTTTTTAGCGCGGCGGCGATGGTTTCTGGATTATGATTGTCAATCATCTCCCCTATTTTGTAACGGTCGAAAATTTTTTTTATCTCCGGAAAGTTGATAAGCACTGCAGGCACCAGCGACTGGATGTAATCTGGCACTTTATTCGGCAGCGAGTAATAGTAGCTCAATCCGTTATTTTCCTCTACTGCGAGCCCTGCATCGGCAATTTTGGTAAATTTCCTCAGCTTCTCTGGAGAAAGCCTGCCAAGAAACTCCACCTTTGCCTGTAGGCCTTCTGCCCGCGTATGTTTCTCATAATCAGCCCTTAGGTTGCCAACACCCGCGATTTTCAGAATGGCGTTATCCAAATATTTCATAGCGGAAATAGCCTGAAACAAGCCGCGGCTCTCGTTCAAGGCTCCCTGCCAAATGATGATCTTCGGAGAATTTTCTATAAAATCTATCCGGCCGGGAATTCTTCTTGGAATATTCCTCACTACCACGGGGCTTATCCCGTATTTCGCACGGAACCACCCCGCGTAGCTGGCGCTCTCCGTCATCATATAATTTAAGCCCGGAACTATGGCTTTTTCTAAAAACCTCCAGACCTTTTGAGAAAACCTACCCTGAACCGAGGGCTGCTCTGTGAAGATTTCGTGGCTGTCGAATACGAGCGGAATTTTAAATAATTTTGAAGCTAAATCATTGGCAGGCAGCGTATCCAAGTCATTGGCAAGCAGTACACAGCCCGGACTTTTAAACCTTACTATTTCCCTGAACAATTTCATGTTAAATTCCGCATATGCGAATTTTAATTTTTTAGATTTTATCCTGATTCTCAATATTTTATAAGACCGTTCCAACGGCGGAGCGCCTGCCCAGTCGTTCCCGATGAGGATGATTTCGTGGCCGGCTTCGTGCAGTGTACGGCATACTTTTTCTACCCGCTGATCGGTCACCAGATTGTTGAAAACGCTTACGATAACCCTCATTTAGCCTTAAAAATATGGTAAGCCTGGATAAAGCATAGAAATCCATTGGGGATGATGACGGGCCAATACATTGCGGCAGCGTCTCCCCCTCCCTTGAGCACGCCATATATTACGAAAAAAAGGCAGCCTGCAAGGTTAACGATCCTGATTTTCCGCAAATCCTTCAGCATAAAACTTGCAACAACGAGGGCGGAGCCTAGGTAGCCGCAGATATCTGCGAATGATATTTCCATCTTTTTAGCGAATTTTACAAATTTAAGACTTTAAGATAAATATTTTTATGACATTTCGGCAGAAAAATCTGCTGGTAGGTTATTTGCAAAAAGAGTTCAGGTAAAAAATTTTTCCTACCTTTAAATTCAATTTTATTTCGATATGAACAATAAATTTTCAGACGGTTTGAGCAAAGTATTCAAACAGAGTAAAACCGAAGCGCGGCGTTTGAAAAGCGAATTCCTCAATACAGAGCACCTGCTGCTGGGCATTATAAAAACAGAAAATTCCGCAAAGGATATTCTTAAAAACCTTAACGCAGACCTCAATATGATAAGGCGGAAGATAGAGAGCATCAGCATGCCTACCGCCAACCCGCTCGCTATGGAAAGCAGCCAGATTTCTTTCACGCGGATGGCGGACCAGGCTGTAAAACGCGCAGAGCTGGAAAGCCGGCAGTATAAAACTGGGGAGATAAATACCGTGCACCTTCTGCTGGGCATTCTCTACAAGCAGGAAGATCCCGCCGCTAACATACTGGAAGCTTATGACATTGATTACGAAAGAGTTACCACTGAATACCGTTCTATGATTCAAAATTCCGGGCAGGCTCCGCAGATGAGCGTTTATGAGGATGATGACGATGACGAACCTGCCTACAGCCAGCAATCCCGCAGGCCGGCGGGTAACCTCGCCACCGGGAAAACCAAAACCCCGACGCTGGACAATTTCGGCAGAGACCTGACTGCGGCGGCGGCGGAAGGCAAGCTGGACCCTGTGATAGGAAGGGATAAAGAAATCGAGCGCGTATCGCAGATCCTCTCTCGGCGGAAGAAGAACAACCCTCTGCTGATCGGGGAGCCCGGCGTGGGTAAATCTGCAATAGCGGAAGGGCTTGCCCTGAGGATCCACCAGAAAAATGTGTCCCGCGTGCTCTACAACAAGCGGGTTATCACTCTCGACCTGGCTAGCCTGGTAGCCGGCACGAAATACCGCGGGCAGTTCGAAGAAAGAATGAAAGCCATAATGACAGAGCTGGAGAAAAACCGCGATGTAATCCTCTTCATCGATGAGCTGCACACCATCGTGGGCGCGGGCAGCTCCACCGGATCGCTGGACGCATCGAATATTTTTAAACCTGCCCTGGCAAGAGGGGAGATCCAATGCATCGGTGCCACCACCCTGGATGAATACCGCCAGTACATCGAAAAGGACGGCGCGCTGGAACGCCGCTTCCAGAAGGTGATGGTAGAGCCTACCTCCATAGAGGAAACCATCCAGATTCTGCATCAGATTAAGGACAAATACGAGGATCATCACAATGTAAAATATACCGATGAGGCGATAAACGCCTGCGTAAACCTCACCTCGCGATACATCACAGACCGCTACCTGCCGGATAAAGCCATCGACGCTATGGACGAGGCCGGCTCCAGGGTTTACATCAAAAACATGAAAGTGCCGGAGCAGATCATTGAAAATGAAAAACTTATCGAGCGCATCCGCGAGCAGAAACAGAAGGCCGTAAAGGCACAGGACTACCTGGAGGCTCGCCGCCTGAAAGATGAAGAAGAGCGCCTGGGTAGGGAGCTGCAGGTAGCTCAGGAAGACTGGGACAAAGATGTGAAGGAGAAAAAAGAAACCGTGGACGAGGAAAATGTTGCCGAAGTGGTTTCTATGATGAGTGGCGTGCCGGTAACGAAGGTAGGCAAAAACGAACTCGAGAAACTCGCCCAGATGGATGAGAAACTGAACGGGAAAGTCATCGGGCAGGAAGATGCAGTAAAAAAAGTTGTAAAAGCCATCCAGAGAAACCGCGCCGGCCTGAAAGACCCGAACCGCCCGATAGGCACCTTTATCTTCCTTGGTACCACAGGCGTCGGCAAAACCGAACTTGCGAAGGTAATGGCGCGCGAGCTTTTTGACTCTGATGAAGCGCTGATCCGCATCGATATGAGCGAATATATGGAAAAATTCGCCGTGTCCCGACTCGTGGGCGCGCCTCCGGGCTATGTGGGATACGAGGAGGGCGGCCAGCTAACGGAGGCTGTGCGGCGCAAACCTTATTCCGTAGTGCTGCTGGACGAGATAGAAAAGGCCCACCCGGATGTCTTCAACATACTCCTGCAGATTCTGGACGAGGGACACGTAACTGACTCGCTGGGCAGAAAGATCGACTTCCGAAACACCATCATCATCCTCACCTCAAACATCGGAACCCGCGACCTAAAAGACTTCGGCGACGGCGTAGGATTCGGTACTTCGGCGAAGCGCAGCACGAGCGGCGCCAGAGCGAGAGCGACCATCGAGAATGCTCTTAAAAAAGCCTTCTCGCCGGAATTCCTGAACAGGATTGATGACATCATTATCTTCAACTCGCTGCAGCAGGAAGATATCCGCAAAATCATCGACCTCGAGCTTGCGAAGCTCTACAGCAGAATCAGCAAGCTGGGCTACCGCGTGGAGCTTACCGAAGAGGCGAAGGACTTCATCGTGGAAAAGGGCTGGGACAAAGATTTCGGCGCAAGGCCTCTGAAACGCGCCGTACAGAAATACATCGAGGATCTCCTGGCGGAACTGCTTGTAAATAAAGAAATTACAGAGGGCGAAACCGTAGTGCTGAAGCTAAATGATGCTAAAGACGCGCTGGAAAAAGAGAGCGCTGTCGCAGAGATGGCGGAGTAGTTTCTTGAGAAAATTTTATTATGACCTGCTTGCGAAGGCAGGTTTTTTTTATTTTTTCTCTCAAAATTTCTTTCTTAGAAAAAACTTTTTGACAAGATAATCTGCTAAGTTTGCATTGTGGAAATTAAGACAAAAATAAAAGGCCAGGGCGCGCAAAGGAATGTTGCCAATCGCTTTGAGCGGTACACGCACGAGCCAGATGAAGGTGATGTAGATAGCCGGAAAACTACATTCACAGAGGTATTTCCCAAAAGCATCGTCAACAAGGTGAAGAGCCCGGATATTTCCATGGAATATTCCCTGAACCCTTACCAGGGTTGCGAGCATGGCTGCGCATATTGCTTTGCGCGCCCCACGCACGAGTATTGGGGTTACTCCGCGGGGGTAGATTTTGAGCGCAATATTATGGTGAAGAAAAACGCACCGGAGCTCCTTGAAAAGTTTTTCCGGAGGAAGGGATATCAGCCAAAAACCATCACGCTCTCCGGCAACACGGATCCGTACCAGCCTGCAGAAAGGCAGCTGCAGCTTACGCGCCAGCTTCTGGAAAAATTTCTTGCCTACCGGCACCCGGTTTCCTTCATCACAAAAAACGCATTGATTCTGAGAGATTTAGACATTCTGACAAAACTTTCAGAGCTGAACCTTGTCTCGGTAAATATGAGCATCCCGACGCTGAATGAAGACCTCCGCCGCGTGATGGAACCGCGTACCTCATCCGTAAGCAACAAGCTGAAGGCGGTGGAAACGCTCTCTCAGAACGGCATCCCGGTAAATGTGATGGCGGCACCCGTTATCCCCGGATTGAACTCTGAGGAGGGGCTTAGCCTATACAAAACCGTTTCGGAACTGGGCGCCCTCAGTGCACACCATGCGCTCATCCGCCTGAATGACTCTGTGGAACCCGTGTTCGTGCAGTGGCTTGAGACTTATTACCCGGACCGTGCGGCGAAGGTGCTGAACCTCATCCGCAGCATGCGCGGTGGGGAGCTCGGGGAAAAGCGCTTTTTCGAGCGCTACAAAGGTGAAGGAAATATAGCAGAAATGATACACAACACCTATAAACTCGCAAGGCGGAAATATTTTTCTGGCAAAAGTATGCCTTCTCTTTCTACGGAACATTTCACGGGGAGCACTGTGCAGCAGCTGAGCCTTTTCTGAGCCTTTCTTTGTAGATTTGCCGCATGAAAAAGTTTTCTTCCAAGCGCAGCGTGCAGATCCTCGGTAGCGTCCTGCAGCAGTACGGCGTACAAAACATCGTGATTTCTCCCGGTTCGCGTAATGCGCCGATAGCCATACATCTTGCTGAAAGCCAATACTTTAACTGCTACAGCATCGTGGATGAGCGAAGCGCCGCCTTCGTGGGGATGGGTATGGCATTGAGCGAGGGAAAGCCAGTGGCTGTTACTTGCACCAGCGGTTCTGCGGCGGCGAACTACTACCCTGCCGTTGCGGAGGCTTTTTACTCAAATATCCCCCTGCTGCTCCTTACTGCAGACAGGCCTACGGATTATGTGGATATATTTGACGGGCAGACCATCCGGCAGAAGGAGCTCTTCAGTCAGCATTCCTACGGCGACTTTGAACTGATGGAGGACAGCGGGGCGGATGCGGATGATTTTAACCTTGAAACAATTAAAAAAGCGGTAGAGCTATGCATCGAGAAGCAGGGCCCCGTACACATCAACATACCGCTGGAGGAGCCGCTATACGAGCTTGTGCAAGATTTCCCCCTGGTACCGCAGGTAGAGAAAACTATTCGGAAACGCGGTACAGAACTGCCCTCCACCCTTGTTGCCGAATGGAATTTAGCCAAGAGAATCTTAATACTTGTAGGCACCGTTAAACAAAGCGAAGAACTTGAAAATCAGCTCATTCAGCTGGTGAAGAATCACACTGTCGTGGTACTTTGCGAAACAAATTCTAACCTGAAAGACCCGAGATTCCTGCACCATATCGACCGCTATATTTCTGGTTTTGATGAGCAGGATATCCGCACATTTGCGCCGGATTTGCTCATCACAATTGGGCAGAATGTGGTATCAAAAAAAGTTAAGCAGTTTTTTAGGGCCGCAGATATTCATTCGCACTGGCATATTGACGAGCACTGGCACCCGGACACTTATTTTCATTTAACTCAAAAAATCTCCGCGCGGCCGGAAATTTTCCTCAGCAAACTGATCTATAACATTTCCCTGAACCCCCGGCCATATTACAATCTTTGGAACAGCCTGAGGGAAAGGAAGGATGCGCTGCATCGGGAATTCACACTACGGGCACCGTTTTCAGATTTTACAGCCTGTAAAATTATTTCCGAAAAAATCCCGGTAAACCACGCCGTGCATCTTAGCAACAGCGCGACTATACGGTATGCGCAACTATTTGATTTTCAAAAGTTTAAATGTTACTGCAATCGCGGAACCAGCGGTATCGACGGCTCTACTTCCACCGCGATGGGCTTTGCCATCCGGCACGCGGCACCCACCGTGCTTGTTACGGGCGATCTTGCTTTTTTTTACGACATCAATGGGCTTTGGAACCAGTATATTCCGCCGTTTACGAGGATCATTATCCTGAATAATCAGGAGGGGAATATTTTTAAAATAATCCCGGGGCCGCAGAATGCCAACGGTAATGTGCTGGACGAATTTATTGGCACGAAACACCGAAGAAGCGCCGAAATCCTGGCGAAGCATTTCGGTTTCGGATATGCAAAAGCGGAGGACGAGCTTACGCTGGAGCGGATTCTGGATAATTTCTTCAGCCCGTCGATTGAGCCCAAGATCCTTGAGATCTTTACCGGTAATGCTAGGAATGCTGATGTGCTGAGAAATTATTTTGATCACTTGTCCGGGAGAAATCCGGTGCGGGTGGATGAGTAATTACGGTGATTCGGCAAAATAGCGGGCGTTGCGTACTTTTGCAGGAAATTTTTTCGAATGAAGCAAAATCCGCAGCGCCCTTCTGCTGCCGACATCCTCCGGAATGCCTTTGGCTATTGGCGGCGCACGCTGCGCTATCAGGTACTTTTTTCGCTGATATATTTATCGGTATTCCTTACGGCGGTGTTTTTCGGCATCGCAAAGACTGGGATAGGGCAGGAGCTCCTGAGCATCAGCAAGCTACAACCATTTTCAGAAGCCTATACGCAAGCGGTTCAGGCGCTCTCCCGCACGCCGGGTTTTCAGCGGCTATCCTGGCTGCTGATGCTAACCTCCGTATTTCTTTACCCTTTAAATCTGGGGCTGATGAAGATTTTCCGAAAGATGGATTTGAATGAGAAAGTTTCTGCAGCAGATATCCTGGCGGGCTACCAGGGGGCAAACTTTTTCATCTTCACCGGGTTTTATCTTTTTTGGTCGGTGGTGTACAGCCTGCTGTTTTCCACTGTTTTCCTCGCGTATTTCTGGGTGATAGCCACCGTATTCTGTGCGCCGCTGATGTTTTTTATGAACAAAAAAATCTTCGAAAGCATCAGCCTTTCCTGGCGGGCGTTGCGCATCTTCCCTGCGGAGATTATCCTCTGTACTGCCGCGGCGGCCATTATAAAATATGCCGGGATATTCTCGGTGGCAGGCGCCATTTTTACCCTGCCGTTTTGGAACGCAGTGATTTATGCCATGTACAAGGTGATGTTTTCTGAAATTTACAGGCGGGAATAAATGAAGAAATTGCTACTTTTGAGCCAAGTATTTAAATAAAAATTTATGGAAAATTTCAACTTAAATCCGGCGCAGGAAATCCCGGAGCGCAGTACAAGCGGCGTCATCAGCCACGCTTTTAATCTTTACAAGGGCATCTTTGCCTATGCCCTGCTGGCCACCGTTCTTTATATTGTTCTAAATTCCCTTCTTGGGGCTCTCTTCCCTTTTGATTCTCAGGAGTTTATGCGGCAGGTGCAGCAGTCCGGCGGAGATTTTTCAAGACTGGATCCCGAGCTTGTTTCGCAATACAGCACCATGTCGGTGGTCAGCGGGATTATAGGTATCTTGCTCTCCCCCCTGCTTGCGGGCGTGATATACATTGCCAGCAAATATCATAACGGGCACCGCCCGGAATTCCGTGATTTGTTTGTTTACTACAGGCAGAATTTCGGTCAGGTCCTTCTCTACGGGCTTCTTTCGGGTATAATCTTATCCTTTTCCTTCTCACTTTGCTTTCTGCCGGGCTTATTCGTGGCGCCTTTATTTATGCTCGGCTACCCGATCGTGCTATTTGAAAATGCTACAGCGATAGAGGCAATAAAAAAATCTGTAAATATCGCGAAGGAGAACTACGGCGCATTCCTCGGCATTTTTATCCTCAGCGCTCTCATCAGCTTAGCAGGCTTGTTGCTGTGCTTCGTCGGTATTATTCTTACTTATCCCTTCATTTTCGTGGCTATGTACTCCGCATACTGCGCCTTCGTGGGCAGGCCAAGGCCAATCTATGGAAATATTTAATTTTTTTAATTATCTGAAATGTCCTACAACCCTCAACAAATCAGCAATGTAAAGGTAAAGCAAATCCTCCTCATCGGGGTGATTGTATGGCTGCTGTACCTCATCGTAAAAAATCTGCTACTCTTCATCCCGTCTCTGCTGGGCGCCATTACGCTGTATGTGGTGACGCGCGATCTGAATTTCTATCTGCAGGAAAAGAAAAAATGGAAGCCCGCGCTCGCTACTAGTGTAATAATCCTTCTATGCCTGGTGGTGATCATCATCCCGATGTATTTTATAGGTGACTTGTTGGTACAGAAAATCGGCAGCTCTCAGCAGTATATGAGCCAGATTAATGAGTACATCCTGAAGTCTCAGGAGTATGTTTATGAGAAAACGAATATTGACCTCCTGAGCAAAGGAAATATGGACAAGCTGCAGGGCTCCATCAGCAGAATTGGGACTTCCCTGGTGAACGAAACTGTGAATACGCTTACTGTGGTGCTTTCCATGTTCTTCATTCTGTATTTTATGCTTGCCAATCCACGGAAATTTGAACAAGCGGCTGCCCAGCTGCTTCCCCTGAAGAGAACGAATGTAAATATGATTGGGGAAAAATTCCGCAAGCTGGTAATGGCGAACGCCGTAGGGCTGCCGGTGACTGCCATAGGCCAGGGCCTGTTCGCGTTGATTGGTTACCTCATTTTCGGGGCGCCAAGTGCTGCGCTGCTCTTCGTGCTTACGGCGATAGCATCGGTGCTGCCGGTGGTGGGGACGATGATTGTCTGGGTACCCGTAGTGCTCTACATGTTTGCAATAGGTGATACGGGCAACGCCATCGGGCTTACGCTGTACTGCCTGATTGTGGTGGGGACTACCGACAATGTACTGAGATTTACCGTTTTGAAAAAACTTGAGGACATCCACCCGCTGAATACGGTTTTTGGTATCATTATGGGGGTAAATCTCTTCGGGTTTATCGGCCTGATCTTTGGCCCTATTCTCGTATCTATGACGCTCCTCCTCATCCAGGTTTATGCCAATGAATTTTCCGACGAAGATACCCCTCCAGACTTGCACCTTGGCGAGCAACCCATTGAGAAAAAGATTGATTTAATGCTTTAAAAAACAAACCTCAGGAAAAATTTCCCGAGGTTTTTTGTTGAAAATCTAAGCAGAAATCCCTTCCTTCAGCGCTTTGATTTCATCGCGGATTTTCGCAGCCTTGATGAAGTCCAGATTCTTCGCGGCGGCCTCCATTTCCTTCTGCTTCTTGGCAATCAGCTGCTCTAAATCTTCCGCGTTGTAGTTCGCGCGGTCTTCCGCCACGCTTTTCAGGATTTCCTTTTGGGTGTACTTTTCATCAGGGAAATCTTTCGCCCTGCCAACCAGCGCCTCGGAAATTTTCTTGTTCACCTGCTTTGGCACTATGCCGTGCGCCTCGTTATATTCCTGCTGCTTTCTGCGGCGGTAGTCCGTTTCTTCTATCGTGCGCTGCATACTGCCCGTGATGCTATCAGCATACATTATCGCCTTTCCATTGATGTTCCTTGCCGCACGGCCTACCGTTTGAATCATCGAGCGTCTTGAGCGCAGCATCCCTTCCTTATCGGCATCCAGAATGGCAACCAGCGAAACTTCCGGCAAATCCAGGCCTTCGCGCAAAAGATTCACGCCGATTAATACATCGAAGAGCCCCGTGCGCAAATCCTGCATAATCTGTATGCGTTCCAGCGTTTCCACATCGGAATGGATGTAGCGGCAGCGTATGCCAAATTTCGTGAAATACTTGGTAAGCTCTTCCGCCATTTTTTTGGTTAAAGTGGTTACCAGAACTCTCTCGTCAATTTCTGCGCGCTTCTGGATTTCCTCCATCAGATCATCAATCTGATTAATCGTCGGGCGGATTTCAATTTCCGGGTCCAAGAGGCCAGTTGGACGGATGATTTGCTCCACGAAAATGCCGCCGGTTTTTTCCAGCTCATAATCAGCGGGCGTTGCCGAAACATAGATGACCTGATTCTGCATCCCTTCAAATTCCTCGAATTTCAGGGGCCTATTGTCCAAAGCTGCAGGCAAGCGGAAACCGTATTCCACCAGGGCTTCCTTCCGGCTTCTGTCGCCACCGTACATTGCGTGAACTTGTGGAATTGTAACATGGCTTTCATCGATGACCATCAGATAATCCTTGGGGAAATAATCCAATAGGCAGAACGGCCGTGTTCCTGGCAACCTTCTGTCGAAATATCTTGAGTAATTTTCGATGCCGCTGCAGTAGCCCAGCTCCTTCATCATTTCCAGATCCAGCTCGGTTCTTTCCTGTAGCCGCTTGGCTTCCAGCGGTTTTTCCACTTCGGTGAAGAAATCTACCTGCTTTACCAAATCGTCCTGTATTTCGCGGATTGCCGTTTGCTGCGTTTCCTTTGTCGTCACGAAAAGGTTGGCAGGGTAAATTTGAATTTGCTCAAAATCCGATTCCACATTTCCAGAAATCGGGTCGAAAGTTTGGATCTTCTCAATCTCATCACCGAAAAACTGAACACAGATGGCATTATCCGCATAAGCCGGGAAAACATCCACCACATCGCCTTTCACGCGGAAAGTTCCGCGCTGAAACTCGTTGATTGAGCGGGAATAAAGCGCATTCACCAGGGCGTGCAGCAGCGCCGTTCTCGTTACTTTTTCGCCTGCCTTTATGGAAATCAGCGACTTGTGGAATTCCGTGGGATTGCCGATACCGTAGATGCAGGAAACCGACGCCACGATGAGCACATCCCTTCTCCCGGAAAGCAGGCTTGCCGTGGCGGAAAGCCGCAGTTTTTCCACTTCTTCATTGATGCTCAAATCTTTCTCGATGTAAGTTCCCGATGAAGCGATGTAGGCTTCCGGCTGATAATAATCGTAGTAGGACACGAAGTATTCCACCGCGTTTTGCGGGAAAAACTCCTTGAACTCCATAAAAAGCTGCGCCGCCAAGGTTTTGTTGTGCGCCAGCACCAAAGTAGGCCGCTGCACATTGTTCACCACATTGGCTATGGTAAAGGTTTTTCCGGAACCTGTAACGCCGAGCAAAGTTTGGTACTTCTCTCCCACTTCTATACCTTCCGAAAGTTTCTGGATGGCATTCGGCTGATCACCTGTCGGGTTAAAATCAGATTTCAGTTGGAATTTCATTTTTAGTTTAAGTATTGTAAATCAAATAGTTGCAAAGGTGATTGACCTTTACAATGCATTACTTTTCTGCCTTCTTCACGCCCTGAAATTCTTTCAGGTAAAACGGCTCAAAGTAAGCGACATCCACAAAGTCCTTCTTTTCAAATTTTCCGGCGGCAGCTCTTACCATAAATTCAGCAGAAGGAAAAACTTCCGGCTTGAATTCCGCCTTCACTTTTAAAACTTCTGACGCCTTTTTTGCACCGTCACCTACGAAAAGAATTTCTCGGTTTTCTAGTTCGGCAAAAGAATTTTCATCCAAAATAAGGTTGGTGGCACCCTGAATTTCCGCGCCGGTTCTCCCGTCGTAAATTGCCGTGTAAACCTCCATCCTTCTGGCATCAATCAGCGGAACAATGTAATCAAATCCCTGATTTTCAAAAGCTTGCACCATTGTAAGCATCGTATCCACGGCAATCATCGGGATTTCCAAAGCAAAGCAAAAACCTTTCGCCGAAGCAGCGCCAATCCTCAAGCCCGTGTATGAACCGGGACCTTGGCTCAATGCCACGGCATCCAAATCCTGTAGAGAAATTTCCGCACCCTCCAAAGCCCATTCCACAAAGCGATGCAGCTTTTCGGACTGCTTGTACCCATCCGAAATTTCTTCGCAAAGGCACAGCAATTCCCTTCCTTCCGAAACGGCTACGGAACAGTTTCTCGACGAAGTTTCCAGGTGCAGAATTTTCAAACCTAAAGCGTTTTGTAAATCGTTTGCGCTTCCAGCTGGGTTTTCGGGTAAATCGTTAAATCCGAAATGGAAACGCGGTTCGGAAGATTCACGCAGTACGAAATCACATCGGCAATATCTTCCGCCAGCAAGGCTTCGTAGCCTTCGTAAACGGCGGCAGCACGCGCTTTATCGCCCTTGAAACGCACCTCCGAAAACTCCGTAGCCACCGCACCAGGACGAATGTTCGTCACCTTGATTCCAAACTCGGTAAGCTCCGCCCTCATCCCTTCAGAAATACCGTCCACCGCCCTTTTGGAAGCGCTGTACGCAATGCCGTTTCGGTAAGTTCTGAGCGCAGCGATGGAGCTGATGTTCACAATATGGCCACTTTTTTGCTCCTTCAGCCGTGGAATTATCAACTTGGAAACATACAGCAGCCCCTGCACATTGCCGTCAATCATCGCGTCCAAATCTTCTATGGAAGCGTCCTCCAGCAAATCCAGGCCGTGCGCATTTCCGGCGCTGTTCACCAGAATATTTATGGTGGAAAACTCTTCCGGGATGGAATTTATCGCCTTTTCTACCTCCTCGAATTTCCGCACATCGAAAACCAGGGTGTGCACTTCGGTTTTCTGGGAAAGCTCGTCCGCCAAACTTTTCAGCAAAGCTTCTCTTCTTCCGCAAAGGATGAGTTTCTTGCCCTGCTCTGCGAAAATTCTTGCCGTGGCCTTTCCTATGCCAGAAGTTGCACCGGTGATTAATGCTGTCATTTTAATTGTTAAAAAATTAACGGTGAAAGTTTTATTTCATATCCGAAAGCACATTTACCGCTTCCTGCAGATAAATGTCCCTGCGAAGATTCTTAATCCAGTTTTCGGTTTTTTTCTTATAAATATCATCCTTGGTCTCGCGAACTATTTCCTCCTTTGTTAAGGTAAACTGCAGGCCGTTGTTGAATTTTTGCAGCGATTCAAACTTTTTAATCTGTTCCTTGCGTTGCTTCATCAGCTCATCAAATTTTGCCCGGTTTACGGTGATGCGTTCCTCTTTATCCAGTAATTCTTTCCACTCTACAGACTGTATTAAAAGATTGTACTGAGGGTTTTCCTCAAGCCTCGCCGCGCTGCGTACCGCCAATTCTTTCGGGTTTACTCTGTCCACTGGCTGAAACTTTACCGCCGGGATTTTATCCCACGCCAATGCGAAATCCACATAGCGCTCGCCCACTTCTGCGTGGCTGAAAAGGTCTTTCATTTTGATATCAGCCTCGATGCCCTTTCTCTGCGTGGATTCTCCCGTTACCCTGTAAAATTTCTGAATCGTCATTTTCAGCGAGCCGAAATCATCGGAGGTATCTAGAAAACGGTTCAAATCCACGAAGGTTTGCACCGTACCTTTCCCGAAACTTTGCGGCGAGCCAAGCACCAGTGCACGGCCATAATCCTGCATTTCGCCGGCAAGAATTTCCGATGCCGAGGCGGAAAATTCGTTCTGCATAATGAGCAGCGGCCCCGTCCATATTGGGCTGTTAGTCTTGTTTCGGAGGGTCTGAATCTTACCGTTGCCATCCTTTACCTGCACATACGGCCCTTCGTTCATAAACAGGCCCATAATATCGCCAACTTCCGTGAGCGAGCCACCGCCGTTGTTTCTAAGGTCGAGGATGATGCCCTGCGCTCCTCCCGCCTTCAGCTTTAGGAGTTCTGCCTTTACATCATCACTGGCGTTTCTGCCCTTCGGATCATTGAAGTCCGCATTAAAGCTAGGTAAATAAATGAAGCCGTATTTTTTTCCGTCTTTGGCAGTGATCATAATGCTTCGTGCAAATGTATCCTCTATGGAAACTTCCTCGCGGATCATCGTCACCTCCTGCACGGTACCGTCTTTTTTCTGTACCGTTAGCGTTACCGGCGTTCCTTTGGCACCGCGGATCAGGCGGACAGCGTCCTCGCTCAGCATTCCTATGGCATTCACTGCCTGCTCTTTTGGTTTGGATTTTATTTTTAAAATTTTATCCCCCTCCGAAAGCTGTTTAGATTTCCACGCCGGCGCACCTACGGTAAGCTCGCCAAGCTCCAGGTAGCCCTTGCTTTCCTTGATGAGCGCCCCGATTCCGATGATTTTCCCGACAAACTGCGTATCGAAATCTTCCCTGTCCCTTGGCGAAAAATAGTTGGTGTGTGGATCGAAAACCAGCGTGTAGGAGTTCATATACCTGGAAAACCAGTCCATTTTTTTTACTTTTTTTATCCTCTTAAAGGAATTGCCAAGCAGGTCTTTCACTTCGGAAGTTGCCTTCGTCATTTTTTCCTCCGGCGTCAGGATTTTCACATTTACAGTATCCGGCAGTTTGTTCCTCTGGAAGGAATCCTTCTTTTTCTGCTGAGATTCTTCGCGGGATTTCAGAGTTTCTATTTCCTGTAAGATATTGTATTTGATGAATTTACGCCACTCGGCATACATTTCCTTCTGGTCTCTCGGCGCGGTCTTTACCTTTGGTTCCAGCACAAGGCTTTCATCTTCATCGAAATCAATCGGCTTGCTGAATATGTCCTTCGTGATCGCCTCAGCATCGTCAATCCGCTTCATTAGCCTGTCGTGGGTCAGGTTGAAAAAGGTAAGGTCGCCTGTTTTCAGATAATCATCAAGCTTTGTTTCGTGCTTTGCAAATTCATTCATATCCGACTGCAGAAAGTAGCGCTTCGAAGGGTCGATATACTCAAAATATTTCTTGTAAACATCCGCAGAGTAGGCATCATTAATGGGCTTCGGGCTGTAATGGAGATAGGAGAGTGTGTTCTTCACACTCACCATAATGGTGGACATTTTCTCATTATCATCCTTCGGCGCATTAAAGCAGAACATCAGCGTCGTAAGCGGGATGAACAGCAGTAAGGTGTTCAGTTTCAGTTGTTTAAATATATTTTTCATAAAAGGCAAAAGCGCTTTGCTGGCGCGAATTTTAAGCCACCAAATTTAAGACCTATTTCCTGATTTTGGCTTTAAATTTACTTAAATTTGCGGAAAATGAAAAAATGACAGAGAAACCGCTGATTTTAGTGACGAATGACGACGGAATTACGGCACCAGGTGTAAGGCACCTCACCGAATTTATGAACGAGATAGGCGATGTAATCGTGGTGGCGCCCAATTCCCCGCAAAGCGGAAAAGGCCACGCCATCACCATCAATTCTACCCTGATGTTCGAGGAAATCAGCCTGGAAGGTCCGCAGCGTGATTTTTCCCTCGGCGGAACACCGGTGGACTGCGTAAAATTTGCGCTGGATAAAATTTTGCCGCGCCGCCCGGACCTTGTGGTTTCCGGCATCAACCACGGTGCAAATTCCTCCATCAATGTCATCTATTCCGGCACGATGAGTGCCGCTGTAGAAGCTGGTGTGGAAGGGCTTCAGGCCATCGGTTTCTCTCTGCTGGATTTTTCCTGGGATGCCGATTTTCTTCAGGCTAAAAAATTCATCCAAAGCATTGTGCGCCGCGTTCTGGAAAACCCTTTGCCAAAGGGCGTTGTGCTGAATGTGAACATTCCGAAACTTCCTGAAAATGAGATAAAAGGCGTGAAAGTCTGCAAGCAGGCCGATGCAAAATGGGAAGAGAATTTTGACGAGCGCGTGAACCCGCACGGCAAGAAATACTACTGGCTTACCGGGTATTTTAACAATATGGATGAGAGTGCCGATGCCGATGAGAACGCGCTTTCCGAAGGCTACATCTCAATTGTTCCGGTGAAGTTCGACCTTACGGCTTACGAACATATCGGCACTCTGCGCCAGACTTTGGAATTTTGATTTAAGTCAGCATCCCGCCGTCCACATTCAGCACCTGGCCTGTAACATACGCCGACAAATCGCTGGCAAGGAAAACGCAGGCATTAGCCACATCTTCCGGCAGGCCGCCGCGTTTTAGTGGGATGCCATCCCGCCAAGTTTGCACGGCTTTCTCATCGAGCGCTGCCGTCATTTCCGTTTCAATGAAGCCTGGCGCAATCGCGTTACAGCGGATGTTTCTGGAACCCAACTCCAGCGCAACGGATTTTGTAAAACCAATGACACCGGCCTTGGAAGCGGCATAATTCGCCTGGCCAGCATTGCCCCTCACACCAACCACCGAAGTCATATTAATGATAGAGCCTGCCTTGGCTTTCATCATCGGCTTGGTAACGGCTTTAGTGAGATTGAACACGGAATCGAGGTTTACGCGGAGCACCGCATCCCAATCTTCTTTGGACATCCTTAGCAGCAGATTGTCTTTGGTAATTCCAGCGTTGTTAATCAGTACATCTACCGAACCGAAATCTGTAAGTACCTCATCCACAAGCTTTTGCGCTGCTTCAAAATCGGAAGCATCCGATTGGTATGCCTTCACGCTGTCGCCAAACTGCGCTGAAATTTCGTTGGCCTTTTCCACCGAGCCTGCGTAAGTGAAGGCTACTTTTGCGCCCTGCTTCACGAAGACTTCCACGATGCCTTTTCCAATTCCACGAGTTCCACCGGTTACAATCGCTACTTTTCCTTCAAGTAATCCCATTTACAAAATTTTTTATATCGAATTATTAATCACGAGAACAATCTCACCCTTTAAATTTTTACTTTCAGCAAACTCAATTAACTCATTGATTGTCCCTCTTTTAGTTTCTTCAAACTTCTTCGAAATTTCTCGGCTAAGACTTACTTTTGTTTCTTCGCCGAAAAAAACTTTTATCTGCTGCAAAGTTGAGTTTATCTTGTGTGGACTTTCATAAAGCACCACGGTTTTTTTCTCTTCTGCCAATTGTTTCAGCTTAGTTTGCCGGCCTTTCTTCTGGGGTAAAAATCCAGCGAAAAGGAATTCATTATTCGGCAAACCGGAAACTACGAGTGCAGGAACGAATGCCGTAGCACCGGGTAAGCAAATCATCTCCAGCCCTTCATCTGCCACCGCTTTTGCGAGAAGATAACCGGGATCGGAAATTCCAGGCGTTCCTGCATCGGTGATGATGGCGATGTTCTGCCCAAGCTTCAAATCCTGAATCACCTTTTCCGTAGCCTGATGCTCATTGTGCATATGATAGGCTTTCAGCGGGCGCGAAATTTCGAAATGCTTCAGCAAAATTCCAGAAGTTCTCGTATCTTCACAAAGGACATAATCCACTGATTTCAAGACACTTACCGCCCTGAAAGTCATATCTTCCAAATTTCCAATGGGCGTAGGAACGAAGTAGAGCGTGCCTGACAAAACTACAGGAATTTGTTCTCCACCAAAGACCAAAGCCGCTGTGCATACTCATCAACTTTCTTCCAATTTCGGTCGTAATAAACTTCGCTCAAATATTCCTGCGCCTCTTCCAAAGTCTCGAAAGAATTGAGCGTTTTAATGGTATCGTTCAGATCGGTTTGGCTATTATTAAACAAATTTTTAGTGAAGGCAATGCGGTCGTTCAAATCTAATTTGAAGTCAGGTTTAGTTTTTGTATGAGTTTGATTTTCAGAAGTTAAGCTCAAAAAATTATCCTCTGTGTGCTCATCAAAAAGTGAAGGTTGATTTTTGCTGAAAGCCTTGATATTGGCGAGCTTAATTTTGCTGCTTGTTTGCTGAACAGGGGGTTCTGGAATTTCCTGCTTTGCATTCTCTGAAAGAAACTTTTCTTCCTGCAAAATTTCCTCCTCACGGATCCTAACATTTTTTTCGTATAGATTCTCATCAATTGTAGCTTCAATGAGCATTTCTTCCTGCTGAAGATCGGACAATTTTTTTGCTTCTTCCTCCGCACTCATTTCCCTTGCAGGCTCCGCTGTGCTGTACTTTTTCCAATAATTTTCCAAAAATTTTTCTGTATCTTCCTCTTCCGTAGAAAAAGCTTCAGCGCTAAACAATGAATCTTCCGAGGAAATTTCAGGCTCATCCTGAGACACGGGCTCGCGAACAGTTTCTAAAAAAATTATCTCTGAAACTTCAGAAATATCATCCTTTTCTACTGGGTTTTCTGAGATTTCTGCATTCGTGAAAGATCCGACATCTTCCTGTAATCCTTCAATATTGATATCTTCCTTCTCAGCGATTTTTTTTGAGTTTAATAATTGGTTTTCAATGGGATACATAGGCGTATCTTCCATTGGTAAATCTCCAAAACTTAGGAGAATCCTAAGCGTTTCTGCAAGCTTTGGCAGCTCCTTCAGCTCATTTATTTTTTCCACTAAATCTTGCGGAGAATTGAGTTCTGACAATTGTTTAAGCCGTATTTGACATTCGTTGAAAATAAATTCGGCAGATTCTTCGAGGGCTGTCTTCATCGGGCAAGGAGGTTTTTAAATTTCCGTAATTTTGGAGATTATTTTACGGCTAAAATAGCAAATGTTTTTAGAAAATACAATAAACCACAGCAAGCAGAGCGGCTGGATGGAAGTCATTTGCGGCTCAATGTTTTCGGGAAAAACCGAGGAGCTGATACGCAGGTTGCGGCGCGCCGAAATGGCGGGACAATGCGTGGAAATCTTCAAGCCGAGCATCGATTCCCGGTATGATGAAAGCAATGTGGTTTCACACAACCAGACGAAAATCCGTTCCACGGCGGTGCATTCGCCGAACGAAATTTTGCTTTTGGCGAGCGATTGTGAAGTAGTAGGAATTGATGAAGCGCAGTTCTTCGACGAGAGCATTGTGGAAATAGCTAACACATTGGCAGACAGCGGAATACGCGTGGTAATTGCAGGTTTGGATATGGATTTTTTAGGCCGCCCTTTCGGCCCGATGCCTTACCTGATGGCAACGGCAGAATATGTGACGAAGGTTCACGCGATTTGCAGGCGGACAGGAAATTTGGCAAATTACTCGATGAGAGTCAGCGGTGGCAACCAACTGGTGGAGCTGGGGGAAACCGAAAAATATGAAGCCGTGAGCCGGAAAATTTTTGTAAAGGAAGTAAAAACTAAAAGGGGATGAAGTACAGCGTAAGAGAACTCGCTGAGCTGACCAATTCGCAGTTTGCCGGGGATGCGGAACTAGTCATAGAAAATATCGCGATTGACAGCCGAAGCATTTTCTCTTCTGAAAAAACTGCTTTTATTGCTATACGGACGGCTCGGAATTCCGGAGAAAAATTTATCACCGATGCTGTTTCTAAGGGTATCAAGGTTATTATTTCTGAGAGTTTAGAAATTGATAATCAGGACATTACATGGATAAAATGTAACGATGCAATTTCGTTTCTTCGCCGGCTTGCAATAGCCCATCTGAATAATTTTTCTAGGATGACGAAGATCGGAATTACCGGAAGCAACGGGAAAACAGTCGTGAAAGAATGGCTGTACCAATGCCTGCTGCCAGAGTTCCGCACCGTGAAAAGTCCTAAAAGCTATAATTCTCAAATTGGTCTGCCGTTATCCATCCTCCTTGCGGATGCCCAACATCAACTAGGAATTTTCGAGGTTGGGATTTCTCAACCTGGCGAAATGGAATTGCAGGAAGAAGTGCTGCAGCCAGAAATTGGGGTGCTTACGAATGTTGGCTTCGCTCACTCGTCTCATTTTCAGAGTTTTGAGCAACATGTAGAAGAAAAAATAAAACTCTTTCAGAATTCAAAAGTCATTTTTTACAATGGAGATGATTCACGAATCACTGCAGCAGTTCGAGGAAAATTCGGCAGAAAAAAAATTATTAGCTTCGGTTTATCACCCCAGAATGACATTTACCCGATAAAAGCCGCAGATGAAACAATCTGTATTGTAATTAATAATTTTAAGGTTAAACTCTCATTACCAATCTGTTACAAGGATGACCAATTTCTTTGCAATGTTCTTATCATCGCAGGAATATTAAATTATTTTAATTTCTCTCCAGAAAAAATTTCTCAAAAAATTTCTCAGCTTCGTCCAATAGAAATGCGGATGGAGAGCGTGAAAGGAATACGCAGGAACCTAATAATTAATGATTCTTACACGCTGGATAGGGACTCTTTATCCGTTGCTTTTCAGTCACTTCAGGAGTATCAGAATGAAAACAAAATTTTGATCATCAGCGATTTTGCAGAAGTCCAGTCTCCGGAAAAATTTTATCCGGAAATCGTTAAATTAATCAACGCTCAAAGTTTCAGCAGAATTATTTTAGTGGGCGAAGAATTTCCTAAATACCAGCACGGCCTCATTGCTGATAGCCATTCTTTCCCAGACACACAAGCTCTTTTGCAAAGCGGAATCCTTACGCTCATTTCCCACTCACTGATCCTTGTTAAAGGCGCAAGGAAATTCCGGATGGAAGATATTTCAAAATTCCTCCAGCTGCAGAAGCACGATACAGTTTTGGAAATAAACCTTAATTCCCTGCTGCACAATATCAACCGCCACCGTGACTTCCTGCGCCAGGAAACCAGGCTAATGGCAATGGTAAAAGCCAATGCCTACGGAGTAGGTAGTTTCGAAATTTCGGAATTTCTTCAGCATCATCATATTGATTATCTGGGTGTTGCGTTCGCAGACGAGGGCGCGGAACTGCGGAAAAAAGGCATTACGGTACCCATTATGGTAATGAATCCCGAACAGCACAGTTATGGTACTGTAATTGATTTTGGGCTGGAGCCAGAGATCTACAGCTTTCGCGTGCTGGAGCTTTTTTCGAAGGCTTTGGCGGAAAAAGGGATTCAGGAGGCATTCCCGGTACACATCAAGCTAGAAACAGGGATGAACCGCCTTGGCTTTGAGGAAAAGGAACTTATGGAGCTCGCAGCGCTGCTAAAGACTAAAAATGTGGTGGTGAAAAGTATTTTCAGCCACTTTGCTACCGCGGATATGCCCGAGGAAAGTGGTTTCGTCCACTTTCAGGCAAAAAATTTCGAACGGATGTCCGCAAAGCTAAGCGAGGAATTAGGCTACAGGCCTATGCGCCACATCTGCAACAGCGCCGGAATTAGCTTATTCCCTGAATATCAGTATGATATGGCAAGGCTTGGAATTGGTATGTATGGAATTTCTGCCAACAGACTGCTCCAGAATGAGCTGCAGCCGGTAGCGGCGTTCAAGACAGTAATCTCTCAGATATCGGTGCTAAAACCCGGCGAAACCGTAGGGTACGGCAGAAGATACTCCGCTGCGAAAGAAACGAGAATCGCCACTATCCCAGTGGGCTACGCAGATGGAATTCGCCGCTCGCTGAGCGGGGGTAAAGGCAGTGTATCCGTAGGTGGCAAACTTTGCCCCATCGTAGGTTCCGTGTGTATGGATATGCTGATGATAGACCTCGGCGATGCTGCCGCGGGGGAGGGTGATGAGGTCATCATCTTTCACAATGAGCCGTCGCTCCAAGACTTTGCAAATTATTGTGATACAATACCTTACGAAGTTTTAACATCCATTTCTTCAAGAGTAAAACGCATTTACATCAAAGATTAAAATGAAAAAATTTCTGTTTATTTTTTTTGCTTTCGTCTCCTCCGGATTTTTTTCTCAGGTGAAGGAACCGCTCAGTATACCGCCAGACGCTAAGATCGGTCTCTCTCTGGCAGGCGGCGGCGCCAAAGGATTCGCGCATGTAGGCGTGCTGAAGGTAATGGACTCCCTGGGCGTGAAGGTGGATTATATCTCCGGCACGAGTATGGGCTCGATTGTGGGTGGGCTGTACGCAAGTGGCTACAGCGCCAAGGAAATTGAGAAAGTGGTGCGGGATACGGATTTTTTTGACCTCATCCTTAATGAAAAGGAGTGGGGCAAAAACACCTTTTATAACAAAGGAAATGACAAATATCTGCTGACGGTGCCTTATAAAAACGGTAAATTTAACGCCGTACCAAAAGCTGTAGCCAAAGGGCAGAAAATGGGTAATAAACTTCGGGAGCTTCTTCATCATGTATCAGAAACGGAGGATTTTTCCCAATTGCCCATACCGTTCCTGTGTGTAGCCACGAATGCAGAAACCGGTAAAATGCGGGTCTTCGAAAGCGGGGATCTGCCTTCTGCCATCCTTGCGAGCTCCGCATTTCCCTCACTTATGGATCCGGTGAAAATTGGCGACAGCATTTATATCGATGGTGCAATCACTGTGAATTATCCTTCGGAACATCTTAAAAAGAAGGGCATGGATATCGTAATTGGCGTTGATCTTAGCCAAGAACTGTCAACCCGGGAGGAGCTCAATTCTGTGGTAGACATATTGAACCAGGTCATAGATTTCCAGATACAGAGGGAAACGCAGCGGCAGTATGGCTTTACCGACATCAACATAAAACCCGATTTAAAGAACAAGACCTCTGCCGATTTCGGAGAAAAAGAATTACTACTGACCCAAGGATACAGGGAAGGGCTGAAATATGCCGAAATTCTCGACAAGCTCCCGAAACGAGGAAATAATCTCAACAAGATTATAGTCCCGGATAGGGACGCGCGGTACCCGATACAGGATGTGGTAATGGAGGGCAATAATATTTTCGGCAGAAATTATGTGCTTGGGAAGATGAATCTTAAACTCCCAGAGCAGCTTTCTTATCCACAGATTAACGAGAAAATTGATAAGCTTTACACCACAGGCAATTATGAATTCATCAATTATGACCTTGAAAAAAGAGGTTCTGAAAGTACGCTGCACCTGGAGCTTCAGGAGGATGACACGAGGCTGTTCCTGAAATTCGGCCTGCATTATGACGATGTTTTTAAAACCGGTCTGCTTATCAATGCCACGGGCAAGCGTGTACTTTTCCGCAATGCTATTCTTTCCGCAGACTTCATCATTGGGGATCAGCCTAGATATTACTTCAATTATTTTATTGACAATGGCTATTTTCCGGGCTTTGGTGTAAGCTCCACAGGCTTTAAACTTCAGTTGAAAAACTCGCAGAACGACATCAAGGAAAAGTGGGGCTGGGTACGGAATAATGCCTTTCTGCAATCAACATTCTTGGACCGGTATGCGATCGGCGGCGGCCTAAGCCACGATTATTATGAAATAAATTCCGCACCAGGATGGCAGGGCAACAAGTCCCACAATTACTTTAATCCTTACTTTTTTATCAAAAGTGATACGCGCGATCAGAAAGATTTCCCCACCCGGGGTCTCTATTTGGATGCCGGCGCACGCTATCTGGATATATTTTCTAACTCGTCGGACGAGGTTCTGCAGACTACCCTGGATCTTAGAGCTTTTTTCCCGCTTTCCAGAGTTTTTACCTATTCACTTGATACTTTTGCGGGCATTTCACTCGGCAAAGAGGCACCGCATTTTTACCTCTTCCGGCCGGGGGCGGTCATCGGGCAGCCTTTGGGTACTTTCACCTCCTTTACAGGATACCGCTTTGGCGATCTTGCTACTGATAATTTGTTTTCATTTAAAAACAGTCTTCAGGTAGAATTTGCACGAAATTTCTTTGCTACAGGTCATTACTCCCTCGCCAATTTATTTGCCGGCAGCGATATGAAAAAAGTGTTGCGGATATCTCATCACTCCGTTGGCATTTCCGGAGGTTACCGGTCGCCGTTCGGGCAGATTAGGGTGGATTTTTCTCAGCCGCTGAACAGTGGATATAATGGCGTATTCAGTGTAATAATGGGTCATTGGTTTTAAATTATGATTACTTTTCACTTTGAAGAAATACCAGAGTTCAAGCTGGCTAAAGGTATTAAAAGCTGGCTGGAATCGATTATCATCGAAGAAGGGAGGAAGCCTGGCGAAATTTCCTACATATTTTGCGATGATGAATATTTACTGAAGGTGAATCAGGATTTTCTCAAGCACGATTACTACACAGATATAATTACTTTCGATTATGTTCGTGGAAAAATTATATCGGGCGACATTTTCGTATCTTTGCAGCGCATTGAGGATAACGCCGCACAGCAAAACGCAGATTATGAAAAAGAATTTCATCGGGTATTGGCTCACGGCATCCTACATTTGTGTGGATACAAAGACAAATCTGACGACGAGCAAATTTTAATGCGGCAGAAAGAAGATTTTTACTTATCTCAATTGGATTTTTAAATGTTTCACGTGAAACATTTTTTATTTTATGAGTGTTATTTCAGAAAAATATGATGTCATCGTAGTTGGGGCAGGTCACGCTGGCTGTGAAGCTGCTGCCGCCGCTGCCAACCTTGGTTCCAGAACGATTTTGGTGACGATGAATATGCAAACCATCGGGCAAATGTCCTGCAATCCTGCTATGGGTGGTATCGCAAAAGGGCAGATTGTACGGGAAATCGATGCATTGGGCGGTTACAGTGGTATTATTGCCGACAAATCGGCGATACAATTCAAGATGCTGAACCTTTCCAAAGGACCGGCAATGTGGTCGCCCAGAACACAGAACGACCGAATGCTTTTTGCCGAAGAATGGCGCTTAGCATTAGAACAAACACCAAATCTGGATTTCTTCCAAGATATGGTGAAGAGACTGATTTTGGTAGGAAATAGGGTAGCTGGTGTGGAAACTTCAATGGGCGTCAAGATTTATGGAAAGTCGGTAATTCTTACGAATGGTACTTTCTTGAACGGCTTAATTCATATCGGTGAGAAGCAATTTGGCGGCGGAAGAATGGGCGAGCCAAAGGCCTATGGATTGACCGAACAACTTACAGATTTAGGCTTTGACGCTGGACGAATGAAAACCGGTACGCCACCAAGAGTTGACGGCAGAAGCCTAGATTATTCTAAAATGGATGAGCAGATAGGCGATGATAATCCATTGAAGTTCAGTTATTTAGATACGCCAAAATTGAAGGAGCAAAGAAGTTGCTACATCACTTACACCAATGAAACCGTGCACGATATTCTTCGTGAAGGTTTTGAAAGAAGCCCGATGTTTAACGGTACCATCCAAAGCACTGGGCCAAGATATTGCCCTTCGATTGAAGATAAAATTAACAGATTTTCGGATAGAAACCGTCACCAGCTTTTTGTGGAACCTGAAGGCTGGAAAACCGTGGAAATTTATGTGAACGGCTTTAATTCATCATTGCCGGAAGAGATTCAGGCAAAAGCAATGCGCCAAATTCCCGGATTTGAAAATGTGAAGATTTTCCGTCCTGGCTATGCAATTGAGTACGACTATTTCCCGCCAACACAGTTAAAACATACCCTGGAAACCAAGCTTGTAGAAAACCTGTATTTTGCAGGCCAAATCAACGGAACAACGGGATATGAAGAAGCTGCGGGGCAAGGGTTGATGGCCGGAATTAATGCTCACAACAAAATTCACGGAAAGGAAGAATTTGTGCTGAGTAGGGATGAAGCCTACATTGGCGTACTCATCGACGATCTTATTACGAAAGGTACAGAAGAGCCTTATCGTATGTTCACTTCGCGCGCGGAATATCGCCTGCTTTTACGGCAGGATAATGCGGATATTCGTTTGACGGGAAAATCTTATAGGCTTGGTTTGGCGAGCGAAGAAAGGATGAGAAGGGTAGAAGAGAAGCTGGAAAACAGCCAGAAACTGGAAAATTTCCTGCGGGATTTGTCGCTGAAACCGAATGTTATCAATCCGATTTTGGAAGCTAATGAGAGTAATCCGGTGGATCAGGCTTACAAAGCTTCACAATTTTTAACTCGACCAAACATCGATTTACAGAAGCTTTCAGAGATTTCCGAAATTGGAAATGAACTGGAAAATTACGATGCAGAAGCGCAGCAACAGGCAGAAATAAACATTAAGTACAAAGGCTACATTGATAAAGAGCGGGAAAATGTGGATAAACTGAAACGACTGGAAAACATCAAAATTCCTGCGGAATTTGATTTTTCACAAATTACCTCATTATCTTCCGAAGCGAAGCAGAAATTTTCTGCAATTAAACCTGCGAGCATTGCTCAGGCATCGAGAATTAGCGGTATTTCGCCGGCTGATATTAATGTTTTGCTCATCTACCTTAATAAATAGTTTCACGTGAAACATTTACAACTGAAAGACTATTTTCTGACTCAGGAAGAATTTGAAATTACAGAAACTCAGATTCCGGGCGTACTAAAGACACTGCCTGAGCCTAAAGATTTGGGAAAATATTACGACAGCAAAAATTACATTTCGCACAACCAGGACAGCAAAAGCTTCAAGGAAAAAATTTATAAATACTTTCAGAAAATTAATCTGAATTATAAACGAAATCTTTTAGCAGCGATGCTTTTCCAAAATGCTAAAGTTTTGGATTATGGTTGTGGTGCCGGTGATTTTTTGGAATTTTGCAAGGATGATTTTCAAATGATTGGCTTCGAACCAAATGAAAAAGCTCGGGAAATTGCAAAACAAAAAGCCAAATCTGCGCAATTTATCTCTGATATTCAAGCACTGGAAAATTTTAGTCTGGATGCCATTACGCTTTGGCATGTATTTGAGCATCTAGAAAATCCGGGAAAAATGCTTGAGATTTTTAAGAGCAAGCTGAAGGATTCTGGCCAACTGATTATCGCGCTTCCGAATTACAAATCTTACGATGCTAAATTCTACGGAAAATACTGGGCGGCCTACGATGTTCCACGGCACCTTTTCCATTTTTCGCAGGAAGGGATGCAGAATATTCTTTCGCGGAAAAATTTAAAAATCACAAAAGTGAAACCATTGCATTTTGATGCATTCTATGTTTCGATACTGAGTGAAAAATATCGGAAAAATCCATTTTTTCCCCTGTTTGGGATGACGATGGGTGCAATTTCGAATTTTAAGGCGGTAAAATCCGGCGAATTTTCAAGTCTGATATACTTTATCGAAAAAAATTAGTTATCCGATTTTTAGCCTGTTTCTGAAAGCCAATTTTCGAGCAAAAAAATTCCGCTACAAGAAATAGCGGAATAATTTTATAAATATTTATATAAATAAATATCAACCGTTGATCGCTTTGATGCCTGGCAATTCCACACCTTCCAAACTTTCAAGCATCGCGCCACCACCCGTAGAAACATAGGAAACCTTGTCCTCGTATTTATTCTGCTTCACGAAAGCCACGCTATCTCCACCGCCAACAAGCGAGAACGCGCCAAGTTTGGTAGCCTCTGCAATCGCATCACCTAAAGATTTAGTTCCTGCAGAAAAATTCTCCATTTCAAAAACGCCAACCGGTCCGTTCCACAAAATAGTCTTAGATTTCAAAATCACATCGTGGAAAAGTTCACGGGTTTTCGGGCCAACATCCAAGCCCATCCAGCCTTCCGGAATTTCGTAAATGTCCACCTCATCAGTTTTAGCATCATTGTTGAAATCATCAGCAATCACACTGTCCACCGGCAAATGAACCTCCACATTTTGAGCTTTTGCCTTTTCCAAAATTTCAAGCGCCAACTGCATTTTATCTTCCTCCACCAAAGAATTTCCGATATGTCCCCCCTTTGCCTTGATGAAGGTGAACGCCATACCGCCTCCAATAATCAGGTTGTCAACTGCTGGCAAAATATTCTCAATAATGGTAATTTTTGACGAAACCTTAGAGCCACCGATAATGGCTGTCACTGGCTTTTCACCGCTGTTCAGCACTTTATCAATCGCCTGGAGTTCTTTGGACATCAGTTCACCGAAAAATTTAGTTTCTGGGAAAAACTCAGCGATAATGGCTGTGGAAGCGTGCGCCCTGTGAGCCGTTCCAAACGCATCATTCACATAGGCATCGCCCAAGTTCGCAAGCTGTTCGGCAAAAGATTTGTCGCCTTTTTCTTCTTCATTGTGGAAGCGCAGATTTTCAAGCAAAAGCACTTCGCCCGGCTGCAATTCTTCCGCGCATTTTACTGCAGCATCACCGGTAGATTCCTCACAGAACTTCACAGGTTCTCCAAGCACGGTTTCAATTTCGGAAACTATGTGCTTCAGCGAAAATTTATCGGAAACTTCGCCCTTTGGCCTGCCAAGATGCGAAAGCAAAATTACAGAACCGCCGTCGTTCAGGATTTTCTCGATAGTTGGCTTCGCAGCTACAATTCTCGTATTATCGGTCACCTTCAGATTATCGTCTTGCGGCACATTGAAATCTACGCGCACAAGCACTTTTTTCCCGTTGAAATCGTAATTTTGGATGGTTTTCATAAGATTGAATTTTGCGGATTTGACTTTAGCAAATTTACGCTTTCCGTGCCTGAAAAAAAATTCTTTGCCCGAAAAATTTCAACAGAGGTACAGCGATATTAATCAACAATTTTTTTTAAATTTTAGAAAGAAAGAAATTGTAAATGTTGTAATGCGGTGTGAAATTTGGGAAAAGTTTTTTCGGGAATTTCGTAACATTTGGTTTACATTGCGTTCACGATTTATTCACATTGCAACGCATTGAAAATGAGCGGGATTTCTGGTTTATCAACAATTGTGAATAAGCTTTGGAAAACCTTTTGCGAAGGAAAGCGCTGTGAATTTTGCTGGAATATCATCGCTAAAAATTCCGTCAAAAAAATTCCTTGAGAGCCGGAAAAAGTTTCCAATATGAATTAAATGTTAACGGCGCAAGAAAATTTTGCGCAAAGTTTTCCACATCAAATCATCTGTACTATCAACAAATTATATTCAATTGCGGTTATTGCTAAAAAACTTAAATTTGTACATAAACGAACGCAATGAGGAAAATCGCAATAGCAGCCGACCACGCAGGCTTTGAATACAAGGAATTTCTGAAAAAGGAACTTTCCGCGGAATTTGAAATACAGGACTTCGGTACGCAAAGTATTGATTCTGTGGATTATCCGGATTTCGTGCATCCTGCAGCAACTTCTGTAGAAAACGGCGAAAATGAATTCGGAATCCTGATTTGCGGAAGCGGACAGGGCGTGCAGCTGAGCGCCAATAAGCATCAGGGCATACGCTGTGCCTTGGCCTGGATGCCGGATATTGCCGAACTTTCGCGCCAGCACAATGATTGTAATATGGTGGCAATTCCGGCAAGATTTATAGCAAAAGAATTCGCCCTGGAAATTGTGAGAAAATTCCTTAGCACAGAATTTGAGGGCGGCAGGCATAACGAACGCGTAAGGAAAATTTGTTTTTAAACTAAAAATTTAGTTTATTATTTCGATGCCAAAAAAATCACGATATATTTCTCAGAAAAACGAGTATAAGCTGCGCGAAATCGGGCGGCTGATTACCCGTTTTATGAACGAGAACCCGACGAAAATTTATAATTACAAACAAATTGCCGATGGCATTGATTACAGAAATCCGCGGCAAAGAGAGCAGGTAGTACAGGCACTGCACAAGCTAAGAGCCGATGACACGATAAAGGAAGTCGAAAAAGGGAAGTACCTGCTTAACCTGAAAATAGACGGCACGCTGACTGGCATCATCGATTTCAACCAGACAGGAAACGCCTATGTGAAGGTGGATGGCCTGGAGGACGACATCTTCATCCACTCGAAAAATGTGAAGGATGCTCTGCAGGGCGATACCGTTCTCATCGTGACCTATCACTACAAAGGCAAGCGCATAGAAGGCTCCGTGCTGGAAGTTCTGGAACGCAGCCGCAGCGAATTTGTGGGCACTTTTCAGTTCATCAAGCATAAAGATTTCGGCTTCGTGATTTGCGATAAAAAGCAAATAAACACGGATATCTTCATCCCGAAAAATAAAATCAACGGTGCAAAAGATGGCGAGAAAGTCGTCGTGAAAATGTCCGCCTGGAAAAGAGGCGAAAAAAATCCGGAAGGCGAAATCATCGAGGTGCTTGGTTCGTCCGGTGAGCACGAAACGGAAATCCATTCCATACTGGCTGAATACGGCCTGCCGTATGAATTTCCGGCCGATGTAGAGCGCGAGGCCAACGAGCTTGATAGGGAAATCCGCCCGGAAGAAATTGCGCGACGCCGTGATATGCGCGAAATTCTCACCTTCACGATTGACCCGAAAGATGCCAAGGATTTTGACGACGCGCTTTCGATACGGCAGCTGGAAAATGGCAACTGGGAAATCGGCGTGCATATTGCCGATGTATCGCACTATGTAAAGCCTGGAACGCTGCTGGATGCTGAGGCCTTTAAGCGCGCAACCTCGGTTTATCTGGTGGATAGGGTGGTGCCTATGCTTCCCGAAGTCCTTAGCAACGATGTGTGTTCGCTTCGCCCGAACGAAGACAAGTACACCTTCTCGGCGGTTTTTGAAATTGATGATAATGCCAAAGTCGTGAAGCAGTGGTTCGGCAAAACGGTTACGCATTCGGACAGAAGATTTACCTACGAAGAAGCCCAGGCAAGGATTGAAACCGGGCAGGGTGATTTGGCACAGGAAATTCTGGTGATGGACAGGCTGGCGAAAATTATGCGTGAAGAACGGATTAAAAACGGCGCGGTAACTTTCGACCGAAGCGAAGTGCGCTTTAATCTGGACGAAAACAACGAGCCTGTAGGCGTTTATTTCAAAATCAGCAAAGATTCCAATCATCTGGTGGAGGAATTTATGCTGCTGGCCAACCGAAAAGTTTCGGAATTCGTTTCGCTGAAAAGCAACAACCAGCGCAGTGAGAAGACCTTCATCTACCGCATCCACGATGATCCGGACCCTACAAAGCTGGCGGCATTGCAGGAATTTGTGTCCACCTTTGGCTACAAAATGAACATTTCAAATTCCAAACGGACTACCGAAAGCCTGAACAAGCTTTTGCGCGATGTGAAGGGAAAAGGCGAGGAAAATATGATAGAAACGCTGGCGATGCGAAGTATGGCCAAAGCAGTGTACGGCACGGAGCCTATCGGGCATTACGGCCTTGGTTTCGAGTTTTATACGCATTTTACATCGCCGATTAGGCGCTATCCGGACATCATTGCGCATCGCCTTTTACAACATTATCTGGACGGCGGAAAATCTGTAAACCGCGATGAAATCGAGGATCAAGCGAAACACAGCTCTGCAATGGAAAGACTAGCAGCCGATGCAGAGCGTGATTCCATAAAATTTATGCAGGTGAAATTTATGGAAAAGCACCTCGGAGAAGTTTTCGAGGGCGTGATCTCTGGCGTTGCGGAATTCGGTTTTTGGGTGCAGATTCCTGAAAACGGTGCCGAAGGTTTGATTAAATTGCGCGATTTGATGGACGATTCCTACCAGTTTGACCCGAAAACTTATTCGGTGATTGGTGCAAGAACAGGTAATCAATATCAGCTTGGCGATAAGGTGAAAATCAAGGTGATGAAGGCTAATCTTGTGGCGAAGCAGCTGGACTTCCGAATTGAAGTTTGATAAAAAATTAGCTTAAACTAAAAATTTAGTTTTAAAGAAAATTAGTGGAGGGATTAGTATTATCTGCGGTAGTTTTAGGCATTATGCTAAGCCTGATTTTCGTCGGGCCAATGTTTTTCCTGCTCATCGAAACGAGTTTTACGAGAGGCCCAAAACATGCTTTAGCGCTGGATTTTGGCGTGGTGACGGCAGATATCGTCTGCATCATCCTGGCATATTACGCCAGCAAGGATATCGTACACCTTATAGATACTTATCCCGGTTTTTATCGTATCACAGCGCTGCTGGTCTTCATTTACGGCGTGGTGATGATGCTCACCAAAGTGAAAATGCACATCCCGAACGAAGAAAGATTAATCGCGCAAAATTACTTCCGCACCTTTCTTAACGGCTTCTTATTCAATGGGTTAAACATTAGCGTAATTTTATTTTGGCTAGTCACCGTAATTACTGTGCGCAATCAATATCCTGATCCGGAAAATTTTTTCCTGTACATCAGCATCGTGATTCTCACTTTTCTGAGCATCGATTTTCTGAAAATAAAACTTGCCAAGCAATTCCACTACAAACTGACGGACAAGATTGCAAACGCCTTCAGGAAAGGTGTTGGCGTGATTTTGATTCTCTTCAGCTTTACGATTTTCATCCAAAGTTATAAACGCTTTAACACTTTTGATAAACAGTTGGAAAAGGCGGAAAAAACGCCGGTAAAAATTAAAAAGAAGAAAAAGAAAAAGGCAGGAAATGAAACTGTAATCTCGCCAAAAAAGCAAGAAGCAGAAACTACAGAAACAGAACCGCTTGGTGAAGATGAAACGCTGCAACAGATTGATAATCAATGAAAATACAACATCCTAAACCTATTAAGAACGGTGCAAAAATCGCCGTGATTTCGCCCGCTGGATTTGTGGAAGAATCGCAGATTGCCAAAGGCTTGGAAATGATTGAGGCCAAAGGTTTTGAGCCAGTTTTAGGGAAATTTGCACTGGGAAAATTTGAGAACGGCTATCCATATTCCGGCACGGAAAAAGAGCGGCTTCACGATTTGAATTGGGCGCTAAATGATGAGGAAATTTCGGCCGTTTGGGCTACAAGAGGTGGCTACGGTTGTCAGCATTTATTGCAAAAAATTTCGCTCAAAAATTTTAAGCAAAATCCGAAATGGTACATCGGCTATTCTGATAACACGGTGATTCACAGCTATTTACTTAAAAAAAGTTTTGCTTCAGTGAATGGACAAACCTTAAAAACTTCAAGTTTCGGCGTTTGTGAGGAAGGCTATGAAGAAATTTTTAAAATCCTAAAAGGCGGTTCAACTAAAATTTTAGTTGATGATCATCCATTCAATAAAAAAGGTGAAGCGAACGGCATTTTAGTTGGGGGAAACCTTGCGCTAGTTTATGCGCTTTTAGGTACCAAATACAGCTTTGATTTCAAGGATAAAATTCTGTTTCTGGAAGATATCGGTGAGAAGTATTATACGCTGGACAGAATGCTGATGGCGCTGGAATTGGCTGGTGTTTTCAGGAAAATTAGCGGTTTGATTGTCGGTGGAATGATTAATATGGGCGATGAAAAATCCAACGAAAATTACGAAAGCAGCTTTGATGAGAAGGCTTACGAGCTTATACACCATCGGTTGCAAAAGTATGATTTTCCCGTAGCGTTTCAGTTTCCGAACGGCCATATTTTCGAAAATCGCCCAATCATCATCGGAGGAATGATCCGCATGAAAGTCGGCAAAAAGGCAGAATTCAATTACCCTAATTAATCAATTTAAACCGTGGCTTCTCACAACGATTTCGGTAAAATGGCGGAAGATATGGCCTGCGATTTCCTGCAGAAGCTGGGTTACAAAATTCTTTCGCGGAATTTCCGTTTTCAAAAAGCGGAAATCGACATCGTTTGCAAAAAGGCTGGCGAAATCGTGTTTGCCGAGGTGAAAGCGCGGATGAACAATGCAATGATGGAACCGCAGGAAGCCGTAACGAAAGGGAAAATGAGACGCATCATTTCTGCGGCAGATGCCTTTCTGCAAAGCATCGACGCCGAAGAAACGGCAAGGTTCGACATCATTACCGTGATGCCGAGCACAACCGGAAATTTGGAAATAAACCACATCGAAGCCG
The DNA here is from genome assembly GCF_900141665.1 of Cruoricaptor ignavus. Lineage (GTDB taxonomy): Bacteria > Bacteroidota > Bacteroidia > Flavobacteriales > Weeksellaceae > Cruoricaptor > Cruoricaptor ignavus. Next base: position 112,916 of record NZ_FQYI01000007.1, read on the forward strand.
CATTTGAAAGCATCGATGCGGTTTAAATTCAGAGAAAATTACTTGATTTCCACGCAGCCCACTCTTCCGCCGGCATTACCCGTAGGCTGGGTGTGGAAATCGTCCGCTTTTTCGTGGATAATCAGCGTTTTGCCGATGATGTTGCGCTGCTCATCGCTGCATCCCAGGCACCATTTATCAGTTGAAAAATTCAGTTTCGCATTGCCGCTGTTATCAGCAGTCAGGTTGCCGATATCGCCGCTGTGAAACTCGCTGTGTCCCCATTTGCCGTGCTTTTCGGAAGTTGGGTTCCAGTGTCCGTCGGCGTTTTCAGCCTTCGGGTCAGAGCAGTCGCCTTTTTCGTGGATGTGCACCGCGTGAATTCCCGGTGTCAGATTTTTCACATTCAAGGCAAGCGAAACTTTCTCGCCACTTTGCGTGAATTTCGCCGTTCCCTGCGTTTGCGTTCCAGATTTTGACAGAATTTGGTAATTTTTCGAAGTTCCGCACGATGCCAAAAGCAACGCAGCCGCTGCAATCAGAATTGGATTTTTCATAGTTTTAATATTTAGTGATTTTTAGAAAGCAAAAATTATGCAGATTTAAAAAGGAAATTTTATTTATAAAAATTTAGAAAAACTCCCGCATTTATTCATTTTTTTCCGAGCCATTATTTTCTTTATCCACACCGCCAATCCTCCATTTCACTCCAATCCATTTTTTTTAAATTACTTCCAAAACTAAGTTTGTGAGGATTTTCAGAGAATGAACATCGAAGGAAAAATATTGGTTGCTATCGTGGTGCTAAGCCTTGGCAGGCTGCAGGCCCAGGAAACAAAAATTACGCAGATCGACAGTGTAAAAATCCGCAAAAGCAGAATACTGCGGCAGCCAAAAAATTCAGAAATTACCTCCGGTAGGCAGCTGGAAAATGCTTCCGGAGAGAACCTCGCCAATGTCTTGAAACAGCTCTCAGGAGTGAATATTTTGCAGAGCGGCGCCAATATCTCCAAGCCTGTAATTCAGGGACTTACCAACCAGCGCATAGCCATTATCAACAATGGAATAAAACTGGAAAGCCAGCTCTGGAGCAGCGACCACGCGCCGGAAATAGACCCGAATCTTGCCTCCCAGATCGAGGTAATAAAAGGCTCCGATGCCGTGCGATACGGGTCCAACGCACTGGGAGGAGTAATCGTGATGAAGAACCGCCCCCTGCCTTTTTTTGGCGAGAAAATCGGAGGAAATGCGAGAATGGTAGGGCAATCCAACAACTCCGGATTTGGTGGTAACCTGATGCTGCACGGTGCCGCGGGCGCATTTGCCTGGCGCGTCCAGGGCAGCGGGAAACGCCTTGGCGACTACAAAACCGCAGACTATTATGTGAATAATACGGCAGCGAGGGAGCTAAATTTTTCCGGAGCATTGGGTTATAAAATGCCTTATGAAACGGCAGAGGTTTTCTACAGCCAGTTCTCCACAAACCTCGGCGTTTTTATGGGTTCAAGGATTGGCAGTGCAGATGACTGGAATCTGCGGCTCCGCCTTGGAAGGCCGCCCGTGGTGTTTCCGCAGGGATTTGAGATCCAGGCGCCCAACCAGAAAGTGAACCATCATCTTGCAAAATTTTCCCTGCAAAGCGACCGGCCTTTTGGCAAGACAGAATTTAATTATGCCTATCAGGAAAACCACCGCAAGGAATTCGACCGGCGTACGGGACCCCTTGCCGACCGCCCGGTGCTGGATGTGGAGCTGGAAACACACTCCGGCACGCTGGACTACGAGAGGGTTTTCTTTGAGAATTTTAAAACCAGGGCGGGGGTGGCGTATTCTCACCAGAAAAACTTCAACATCCCCGGTACGGGCGTGAATTCCATCCTCCCCAATTTTGTTTCCAATAATGCCGGCGTGTGGCTCTCGGAGGAGTTCAGAAAAAATTCCTGGGTGGCTACGGGCGGCATCCGCTATGATTTTAAGGACTTCAGCGCGGCGGGCTACAACCGCTACGGCGAGTACTACGGTGGCCAGCGCGATTACAGCAGCATCAGCTACGATCTTGGCATCCAGCGGCTGTTTGGCAATGGCTTTTCCGCAGCCACCAGCATTGGCAAAGCCTGGCGTGCGCCGGAGGCGGTGGAGCTCTTCAGCAACGGGCTGGATCACGGCAGCGCGCTCTACCTTCTGGGAGATGAAAATCTCAAAACTGAGAAAGGCCTAAAATGGACTGCCAGGCTGCAGTACGAAACGGGCAGGCTCTACCTTTCCGCGGAAGGTTTTTTGCAAAAAATCGACGGCTTCATCTATGAAATGCCCACCGGCGAATACAAAAACACCTGGGGCGGTCTGTTCCCGCTATTCGTGTACCGGCAGTCGGATGCGCTGCTGAAAGGTGCAGATGCGGAGCTGAGATTTCAGATTTCGGAGAGGGTAAAATATCAGGCGGTGTTTTCATCTGTGTATGCGGACAACCGGACGGAGGAATTTTATTTTCCGAACATTTCCCCGGAGCGCCTCAGTCAGAACATAGAGTTCAGCTTGGATAGGCTCACCAATCTGCGGGGAGGCTGGCTCCGGCTGGAGCACCAGTGGGTGAATAAGCAGCGCAGGTTCAGCGCAGAAACAGACTTGCTGCCGGATTCTCCGCCGGGCTACCACCTTTTCGGGGCGGGCATCGGCACGCAGGTGAGCACCTTCCGGAAGGACGATATGGCGCTCTCGCTGCAGGCGAATAATCTTTTCAATAAACTTTATAAGGACTACACCAACCGGTTCCGGTATTTTGCCCACGAGATGGGCAGGAATCTGCAGTTCCGGGTAAGCTTTAATTTTTAAAACCAAAAACAATTTTCAATTATGAACACAAGAAAAAGATTTTGCAGAATGCTCGCAGCCTGGCTGCTGATGGTAATGACGCTGGCGCTCTCCGCGTGCCGCAGCGATGAGGAAAGCGTACCGCCACCGACTAACGAGAATAATGGCGGCGGGCACGATACCTGGGCCAAGGTGGAATTCATCGTTAGGGAGGGGCATTTTCACAAGGATGATTTCCACGCCAACAGCGGGAAGACGCCAATTTTACCAAAAATCCAGAAATTTACCTTCGAGCTGGATGCTAATAAGAACATCGTCCGCAAGGATGAAAACGGGAAAATACTTCAGCCCGGGGAATCGCCGGTGGTGGTGCAGGCGGGCTTCTGGGGCTACTCTATGGAGATCAATTATTACAATGCCAAAGGGGAGCGGATGAACAGCCAGTTTGTAACCAAGGAAATGCTGCCTGTGCATCAGCACTTTTTTACTACAAAATCCTTCTCCGACCTGAAAACCGGTGCCACCACAGATGCACAGGGCAGCAGCTACATCACCAATCTCTACAGCTATACCTACCGCGATACCGACCCTATAGACCTGATGAAAGGCGAATTCATCCCTGGTACCACACAGCAAACCCAACTTCTGAACGATGCCGTGGGGCTGAAGGGCTATTTTAAATTCACAAAAGGCAGCGTAAGGTTCGACATGAAGATCCGCTTCGCGCACCTTTTCACCCCGAAATATGCCAACAATGGAACCTGGTACCCTGCCAATAGCCCGGCAGAATCTCTGCTTGCGAGCGGGACAACGGATTTTAGCCAGACGGTGCCTTTCGTAGTAGTGGCAGATTTCAGCCTGGATGGCACGCCGGAGTCTTATGAAAAATATGTAAAAGAAATAGCGGATTACTATAAAATCTCTCCTGAAGAAGTAAAAAAATATCTGCAAACAGAACACGACGAGAGCGCTGGTTTCTGGATGTGATAAATAAATATATAAATATGAAAAGATTTTTGCTATGGGCAACGCTGTCCCTTGGCGTTCCATTCACGGTAATATCCTGCGGCAGGGACGATGATGCGCCTGCAGCAGGCTTCGATGAAAATGCGCCGCAAACGCTCGCCACAATGCAGCTGCCAGTACTCTACAAAATGATGGGCGCGGAAGAAGGAGTTTTCAAGCAAAAGCTTATAGAGCACAAGGTAGCCTTTTCCGAAAAATCTTATGGTGACTGGAATCATTACTTTGCTGAAAACCCTGCATCACCGTTTAAAAGGTACAGAATAGAATTCGTGGATACCGATAGGAATGTAAAGTACGGCAACCCGGTTCAGAGGTACAGGGGCACATCCGGCATAAGGATCCACCCCGTAAATCAGGACGGAAGCAACGCTGCGGAAGCCGATTATAAAAAGGTGTTCGATTATTTCCACAGCCGCCTAAATAAACTCGATCCGGCGGGGAAGCCGCGCGAGTTTACGCTTTATAACTACGATCTGGGATATTACGAGGAAGTGCCAGATTATGAGACCTTCATTCGCGAGCTGGGAAATCCTCAAAAAAAAGTAAACGGGGAAATCATCTGGAAAAACAACCCCAAACCCTATATTTCTAACAGCTCCGCAGAAAAGAACTCGCCGATAATGATTCTAAAATATACAAAGGCGGAGGAAAAAGCGGCATACAGTTTGGAATTCCAGAACAACATCCCTTGGGATCTTTAATATTTTAACTAAATTTTTTATGAAAAACTTTATGATGGCGCTCGCAGCGGCAGTTGCATTGTCCTCCTGCGCAAAGAAAGAATCAGAATCGATGACCACTGAAACCGGTAGCGCGTCCGTGACGGAAACTCAGGCAGCGCCAGCAACCACAAACGAAATGGCTTACCAGAGCGAAGACGGGCGTACGAGGTTTCACGCGGTGTACAACCCTGACCAGGGCACCGCGCGAGTAACCAACGAAGCAGAGGGAAAAACCTACGAAATGCAGACCGCACAATCTGCAAGCGGTGCAAAATTTACGGACAAAGAAGGTTATTTCTTCTGGACGCACCAGGGCGAATTCGAGTTCGGGAAAGGAGAGGAAACCCTCGTGAAAGGACGCGAGATACACTAACCTGCAGGAAATTCCACCTTGTCTGCTCCCTTTTCGGGAGCAGTTTTTTTGTCAATGGTTCAGCCAATGCTTGAAATCTGCAAGAGAAGCCTTCGCTACTATGCCCATCTCCTCCTGCGGGAAGGGCGGCACTGCCACCACGCAGAGCCGCTGCCCGGAATATCTGTGCACCTCCGAAACCGCCTCGATATTCAGGCATACATTCCGGTTTATCTTGAAAAAAAGTCTCGGATCCAGGCTCTCCGCCACCTTCCCGAGCGTGCTGCCGTAGAGGTAGGTATCCCCGGAAATACTGTGGATAAACAGATTCTTCCCCTCGGCATAGAAGTAGGCAATCTCGCTCTCCTTGAGGCTCAGCATCTTGCTCCCTTCCGAAACAAGGAAGCGCCGCTGAGTGCGCGCAGCCGATTTTTGCCGCGCACCGATCTTTGTGAGAAGTTTGTATATGCTGCCCCTGTCGAATGGCTTGGTAATATAGCCTAAAGCGTTGTAGCTGTGCGCCTTAAGAGCGTATTCCTCGTGCGCCGTGAGGAACACCACGGGGGCTGGTGGCTGCATAGTATCGAGAAGATCGAAGCCGGTGCCGTCGCCCAGCTGGATATCAAGGAAGATGACATCCGGAATAAAATTGGCAAGAATGCCCGCTGCAGATTCAAAGCTGTCAGCCCTGCGGATTTCATAAAACTCAATAATCTGCTGGTTTTGCAGGATATTCAATAATAAATCCGATGCCAAATCTTCGTCTTCAACAATTAAGGCTCTCATTTCCATATCAAAAAATTAAGGGAACAAAAACCACAAAATAATCATTTTCTTCCAAAAACCCAAAGCCGCCCCTGCCGTGGAAGCGGTAGATATTGGCGATGTACTCCAGCCCGATCCCCGTGGAGGCATCCGGAGAATTCTTTTTTGGGTTTAAATTATTTTTTACCGTTAGCCTTTCTCCATCGGAGCGGATTTCGATTTTCAGGGGTAGGTTTTTCGATAGCGCATTGTGTTTCACGGCATTTTCCACCAGAGTCTGAAGCGAGAGGAAGGGGATTTTCCCCCGCTCAAAATTACCGGAAATTTCCATTTCCAGCGCCGTGCCGAAGCGGATCTTCTGAAGGTAAAAATATTCCTCAACAAACTGAATCTCATCTGAAATCTCTGCGAGCGCGCCTTCATTATTTTTTAGAACATAGCGGTATACATCGGCAAGTTTTTGCAAAAATTCATTGGATTTCGGGGATTCCGTCTCTATCAGCGCCTTTAGGGAATTCAGGCTGTTGAAGAGGAAATGAGGATTAATCTGCGTCTCGATCTGCTGCAGCTGGAGCAGCGCATTTTCCTTCAGGCGACGCTCGTTTTCCAGCTGTAGCTGCTGGTTTTTCTCAGAGAGCCGATAGCTCACGCTGCGCTCCCTGGAAAGGTTTCTCTGGTAAAAAAGATACAGCATCACAAGCACAAGGAGCGCCAGCGCGGATACGCCGTACAGCATCAGGGAAATCTGCCCGGAGCCGCGGCTGATTTTTTCCGGGGAGAATTTCAGGTAGAGAATCAGAGGCTCCGGGAGATCGGTGCGGATAGGGCCCTGCCATTCAAATTCTGCATTTTTCGGGAGGATTTTGCCCCACTCGTCGGGCTTTTCCGAGAAGAGGATTTGTCCGCTCCCGAGCATTACAACCGCCTGCTGATCGCTTCCCAGGTGGTTCTCTGCGAGGTGGCGGTTCAGTTCTTCCAAAGAAATGTCATAGACAAAGAAAGAGGCCTGCGGACCGGCGGTTTTGTATCTCAGGGTGCTTGGCGGTACCACGGATACGGCAGGGGTTGAATTCAATTTTTCCGCTTCAAAACCCCTTCCTTTCAGGACAAAATTCTTCCCACCCGGCGTGCAGAGTGTGGCATTTAAAAAATTGGGATTGGCCTCGAGGATGTTCCGGAGTGGCTGTAGCTCGGTATCACGGATTTGCCCATTGTTCTGCCAGGAATTTTCTATGGCAAAATGGATCTGGCGGGGCAGTTCCAGCAGGTTGTGAATTTCGTGGCGCAGCATTTCAGAGTTGATATGTGCCTCGTTTTCAATGTTTTGTATACGAACTTTCCGCACGGTTTGCTGAGAGAAATACACCGCGTAGAGCGCCAAAGTGAGAAAAATGGCAATAATGCCTGCGCCCCCTGCAAAGATTATTTTTTTGGAAAAATGCATTGCTGAGACAAGGCTGTAATTAATTAATAATCAGGCAATAACCCCACTTCCCAGCAATTCCTCGCCGAGGTACCACGCGGCAAATTGCCCTTCGGCAATCGCGCTTTGCGGATTTTCAAACTCAATATAGAAGGCGTCTTCAAACTGATAAAGCACCGCCTTTTCCAATGGCTGCCGGTATCTTATTCTCGCTAAAACTTCCATCGTTTCGCCGGGTTTAAGGCACAAGTCTTCACGCACCCAATGCACTTCATCGTTATTGATTTTCAATGCTTTACGGAAAAGCCCTGGGAAATTTCTGCCTTCGCCAACGAACAGAATATTGTGCTGCATATCGCGCGAAATGATGAAGCAGCTTCCCTTGTGCCCGCCAATTCCAAGGCCCTTGCTTTGCCCAATCGTGAAATACTGCGCGCCCTGATGCTTGCCGATAACTTTCCCGTCAGACTTATCGTAATGAATTTTCGCCGAGAGAAATTCCAGCTCTTCACGCTTGTTTTCAAATTCTGGCAAAGGCTGGTGATAGGCTTCAAAATCCGGGAAGATTTCCACGATTTCTCCTTCTTTCGGCGCGATTTGCTGTTTCAGAAATTCGGGCAAACTTACTTTCCCAATGAAGCAAAGCCCCTGGGAATCTTTCTTTTCCGCCGTGGCAAGCCCTGCTTCCCGCGCTATTTCCCGAACTTCCGGCTTCGAAAGATGCCCTATCGGAAACAGCGATTTCGAAAGCTGCTGCTGGCTTAGCTGGCAAAGGAAATACGACTGGTCTTTGTTCGCATCCCTTCCCGCCAAAAGATGAAAAATTTCCTCACCATTATCATCGAAAGAGCTGGTAACCTGCGCATAATGCCCTGTGGCCACCTTCTCAGCGCCAAGCGATAAGGCCGTTTGCAGAAATACATCAAACTTCACTTCCCTGTTGCACAGCACATCAGGGTTCGGTGTTCTTCCGCGCTCATATTCGGCAAACATATAATCCACGATGCGCTCTTTGTACAGCGCGCTCATATCGATAACCTGGAAGGGTATGCCGAGTTTCTGGGCCACAAGAAGCGCATCGTTGCTGTCCTCAATCCACGGGCATTCGTCTTCCAGCGTTACGGAAGCATCGTTCCAGTTTCGCATAAAAAGCCCAATCACATCGTGCCCCTGCTGTTTCAGAAGGTAGGCTGCCACGCTGGAATCTACACCGCCAGAAAGCCCGACCACAATTTTCATCCGGAAATTTTTTGCAAATTTACGCTTTAATAACTTCAGCAAAAATTCGGTACTTTATGAAAAAACTTTATTGCGTTGTTTTTGCGTGGGCGGCCGGTGCAGCATCCGCCCAGGTGGCGGTTTCTTCTCCTACAGTTCGAGCCGGGAAGGAGAGCCGCTGGACTTTTGGCGGCGGCATCGGCTTTGGGCTTTCCGGAGGTAGTAGCGGCTATGGAACCAGCATCAGCATTTCTCCGAGGGTGGGATACCTTGCATCCCCCGAGCTGGAAGCCGGGCTAATGGGCAGTGCCGGCTGGGCGAGCGGCAAGTATTATTCGCATTCTATGTACGGGGTGGGGCCTTTTGCGAATTACTATGTACTTCCGAATCTCTTCCTGCACGCCGATTATAGGCATTATTTTTATAATTGGAAAGACAAGGTTTATGATTACAAAACCGATGGCGACGAGGGTACGCTAAATCTGGGTGCGGGATACAATGTGCGCCTCGGGAACAAGGCGGCACTACAGGTGGGCGCCTACTACAATGTGCTTTACAAAAAAGACTCCTCGATATTCGGTTCGGGATTCACGCCGGTTTTTGGGGTGGTGTTTGGGATTTAATTTGAAAAAATACAAAGGCACTTAATTAAAAAAACCGTCAGCAAATGTTGGCGGTTTTTGTTTTGATTAAATGGAAAATATCAGGGCAGGTATTCTAAGCCGTGCTGCTCTTCCGGCTTGCTTAGCTCGAAAAGCCTGTGGAAATCGGCGTAGTATTTCTTGTAGAGCAGCTCCTTGTTATTCTTCTTCCAAATTATCACACCTGCCGTAGCCACAAACCCTGCCAAAATGCCCACTGCTATCACCCTGTTCGCTTTCATCTGAATACCTTTTAGTAAACTGCATCAGCAAAAAATATTCCCAAACCGTAAGGCCCCGAAATAAAATTTTGTTAAAAATTTGGTAATTTTGAAGATGAACAAAATTACAGATATGAAACTGAGACCATTTCTCGGCATTGCTGTGGCAGCCTTCCTGGCATCGTGCAGCAGCCAAAAAACCGCGCAGAACGAAGGCGCTCCGCAAAGCCAAACCGCAGGACAAACCGCACATTCTCAACCGATGAAGTATCCGGAAACGAAGAAAATCAGCCACACCGATGAATATTTCGGGATGAAGGTTGAAGACCCATACCGCTGGCTGGAAGACGATAGGGCGGCCGATACGAAAGACTGGGTGAAGCGGGAGGTAGCCTTCACCAATGATTATCTCTCGCAAATTACCTTCCGCGATGATATAAAAAATCAGCTGCGCGAAATATGGAATTATGAGAAAATCAGCGCGCCCTTCAAGCGTGGCGATTATACCTATTTCTACAAGAACGACGGGCTTCAGGCGCAAAGTGTGCTCTACAGAACGGATAAGAACGGCAAGACGGAAATCTTCCTGGACCCGAATAAATTTTCCGAAAAAGGCACCACATCGCTCTCAGGCATCAGCTTCAACAAGAAGGGTAACCTGGTGGCGTACTCCATTTCGGAAGGCGGTTCAGATTGGCAGAAAATCATCATTATGGATGCCATCAGCAAGAAAATTCTGGATGAGCCCATCGTGATGAAGTTCAGCGGTGCATCCTGGCTTGGTGACGAGGGCTTCTACTACAGCACCTACGAACAGCCGAAAAATGCAAGTATGCTGAGCGGGATAACCGATGAGCAGAAGGTGTATTTCCACAAAATCGGGACGAAGCAGAGTGATGATAAAATCGTGAGAGGAAACGGCGATCTGAAGCGGCGGTATATGGGGATTTCCGTATCGGAGGACGAGCGCTATCTTATCAATTCCGCTTCGGTGGCTACCAATGGTAATGAGCTGTATATCAAGGATTTAAAATCAAAATCGGACTGGATAGCCCTCCAAACAGGATTTGATCACAACAGCAGCGTAATCGATACAAAAGGCGACTGGATCTACCTCCTCACCGATAAGGATGCGCCAAACCGCCGCGTTGTGAAATTCAACATCAACAACCCTAAACAGTGGACGGAAGTAATCCCTGAAACGAAAAATGCACTGAGCGTTTCCACAGGAGGTGGCTACATTTTCGCAAATTATATGCGTGATGCGCTCACCTATGTGAAGCAGTATAACCACGATGGAAAACTGGTTCGCGAAATTTCCCTCCCTGGGAACGGTACGGCTTCTGGCTTTGGCGGAAGGGCGCAGGATAAAGAGCTTTACTACTCTTTCTCGAACTACATAATGCCGGGCACCATTTACAAATTCAATGCAGACAGCGGCAAATCGGAAGTTTACCAAAAACCGAAGGTGAAATTCAATCCGGATGATTATGTTTCCGAGCAGGTGTTCTTCACATCAAAGGACGGCACGAAAATTCCGATGATGATCAACTATAAAAAAGGTCTGAAACGCGATGGCAAGAACCCGACGATTCTGTATTCTTACGGTGGGTTCAACATCAGCCTTCGTCCCGGTTTTTCCGTGGTGAATGCTGTGTGGATGGACAATGGTGGAATCTATGCCGTGCCGAACATCCGTGGTGGCGGTGAATATGGTAAGGCGTGGCACGACGCCGGCACGAAGCTGCAGAAGAAAAATGTGTTCGATGATTTCATAGCAGCCGGCGAATATCTGCATAAAAACGGCTACACATCGAAGGAATATATGGCGATGTCCGGCCGCTCAAACGGTGGCCTTCTGGTAGGTGCCACCATGACGATGCGCCCTGATCTGGCGAAGGTTGCTTTCCCAGGCGTTGGCGTTTTGGATATGCTTCGCTACAATCAGTTTACGGCGGGTGCAGGCTGGGCTTACGACTACGGCACGGCGCAGGATTCGCGTGAAATGTTCGAGTATCTGAAATCGTATTCACCGGTGCACAATGTGAAAGCCGGCGTTTGCTACCCTTCCACGATGATCATCACCAGTGACCACGATGACAGGGTGGTTCCGGCGCATTCCTTCAAATTCGGTGCAGAGCTTCAGGAGAAGCAGGCTTGCCAAAATCCTGTTCTGGTAAGGATAGAGGTGGATGCAGGCCACGGTGCAGGCCGCAGCACAGAGCAGGTAATCGGTGAAAATGCCGATATGCTGAGCTTCGCACTCTGGGAAATGGGTGTCAGAAACTTGCCGAAGAAATAGGGAAATGGTTTAAATTTTGCTGAAATATTTTGACCTAAAAAATAAAAACAATGGAAGAACCGAAACCAATGCTTACGCTGAGCCAGGTGATGGCAAAGCTTGCCAAAGACAAGAATGTAACAAGAGAATTCTGCATGAACGCCCAGGGCGAGATGCTACTGAAAGACTCCGAACACCAGTACACACCCGAAGAGCTGAAAATCTTAAAGTCCTACAGATTTGAGGGAATGAGTGATCCGTCGGACAATGCGGTGCTCTATCTCCTCGAAGATAATGATGGCAACAAAGGCTATATGATTGACTCCTATGGGGCGGACAGCAACTACCCTGGCGATAAGTTTGATGAATTCGTACGCAGCATCCCTGTAGAGGAAGATGATGAATATGATTTTGACAAATAGATATCAGAAAGTTTTAAAAAGCCCGGCCGCCTAGAGCCGGGATTTTTATTTTGGGAAAAATCTTCATCAGTTCCAAAGACTACTGTTTTTGGATTCGTTTCTCCGCGCCTTCTTTTCGGCTTTTTTATCAGCTTTACTTTTCTTCCCGGAATCGTTGCTGCTCTGTCCTTCTGGTGTGTTCCTGCCTTGTAATTTGCTCACGCTGAGGTTCTTGCTGATGAGTATTTTCGCCAGCCCCTCCTGTACGCCCTTCCAGAACATATTGAAGAAAGACTTGGTCTTATCCCTCTGTACATAGCCTATGTCCGCAGATTTCGGCTCGCTCTTGTTCCCGCTGATGAAGATATTCGCCACCCCCGTGGCTAGTTTCTTCACGCCGCCCTCATCGTTTACAAACTGAACCCGCAGGTTCACGGGGTGTAGCTGCTCCGTGCCGCGTATGCCCTCCTTGTTCCCCCGGAAGTCAAATTTCAGCAGCTCAATGGTGCCCGTGGTGCGTATACCGAGATAGGGCTCCACAAAAGGGTTGATGCGGGGCGCGGGCAGGTCGTGGATAGTACCCGAAATAGAGAAGGCATCATCCGCTGCGGCGGTGTTCATAATCCATTTTACCTTCAGCGGAGAGGCTTTCATAAAAGATGCGGAGACATCAATAGGAACCTCCGTCGGTTTACCTTTCATTTTGCCTGAATTCAGGTTGCGGATGTCCATATTCAGGTTAGAAAAAGTGAGCTTCCCCGGCCCGTCGCTGTTTTTGGTATCCTCCTCGTACTCCAGGAAGGCGTTGTTGATCTTTGTCTGTTTCAGGAAAAAAGGAAACTTTATTTTCCGGAGCGCGGCGGAATACATCGGCTTCTCCGAGAGGTCGTCCGGGGGGATTTTACTGCGGAAAATGTTTGCCACCACCCCATCGATGGAGGCGCTTTCCCCGTTGAATATTTTCGTATCGGAGAAGAGGTCCCAGTCGCCGGTGATGTTTATGCTGCCCGCCTTGATGTCGTACAGGTCGCGCTCGTGCGGTATCATGCGCACATACTGTGCCCTGGTTACCAGCGGGGTGTATTTAAAATCCCTCAGCTGCGCGCTGTGTTTTTTGAGGATAAATTTGCCGGAGCTCAGGCGGTAGAACGGGCGCATTTCATAGTTAATGCTTTTCAGATCAAGGTTGTAATCCCCGGCGCGGAACGGTATTTTGTTTTTTGACGAAGCCTCATCCATTATAATATCCGAGAGCGTGGCGTTGATATCAGCCATAGCTAGCGGCTGCTTGTCCCCGCTGAGGATTATGTCAGAATTTCTCAGCGCGAAAGTCTTTAGCTTCAGCGGGAAGGCGATTCCGGAATAGTCTGCCTTCTTATTTTTAGGATTTCTTGCCGGCATTATTTTACCTTTAGCCTCATCGATTTCTACTTTTTCAGCATCCATCTTCAGCTTATCGTTCTCCAGGCTCCAATCGTTTACCAGCAGCCGGGCGCGGGAGATATTAAGGTCAAAGATTGTAGTGGTAGCATTGCTGGCGAGCGGTTTCAGGCTGATCTGGCGCAGGTCTGCAGATTTTTTGTTGATGGCAAAAATATTGACGGCGATGTGCTGGGTATGGCTGAAATAATCTAAATCTTTTCCGGTTATTTTGAATTTTTCGTAATTGAACGGAATGTTCCCCTTGGCGGTTTGTTCGTCCATAAAAATCTTGGTAATTTCCATCCCGAGGTTTTCCACATCCATCATCGTATTGCCGTCGGGATAGATGATATCCACCTTGCCATTCAGTACTTTAGCATTTTCCAGATTGACTTTGTACTTAAAACTCTGCTCCTTTTTTTCGGTTTTCGCAGTGGTGGTGTAGAGTTTCAGACGCGGCTCGGAAAGGGTGACATTTTCTAGTTTCAGCTTCTCTTTGTCAATTTTGAAATCCGTAAAAATTACCTCTTTTGTTTTTAAATCAAATAAATTTCGCTTTTTAGGATAAAATTTCATAAACTGCTGGTGAGTAAGCAGCGGGATTAGCTCATAATTTTTTATCTGGATTTGCCCCCCGTCGGTATTGATTTCTGTAGCCTTCATCGCATAAATGTCATCGGAACGGAAGAAAATATTATCCCCGTGGATGTCTAATTTCCCAAAAACAAAGGGGATAATGCTAAGCGATGGCTTTGAAACGAAATTCAAATCTTGTAAGTTGATATTCAGATTGTTACCAGAGAATACCTTGGACTGCCGCTCATTCAAAACCACTACATTCCCCCCTGTGATTTTCACATTATCGAAATCCGGGATGCTCTGTTTTTTCTTCTCTTTTTGAGGATCCTTTTTGGCAAGAGTAATCTTAAGATTTGGCTTGGCAAGCTGCAGATCGCTGAAATTAATCCTCTGCTGCGTGGCTGCCTTTATCAATCCTAACCTACTGATTTTCAGCGTATCTACAGTTCCCTCAATGCCAAGGACTTCTTTATCTTCCGGATTTTTGGTTCCAATTTTAATATCCTCGGCAAGTATGTTGCCTGTCATCAGGTCCACATCAAGCCGGCTGTAATCTACCCGATAGTCAGAATTTTTCTTTATAGTATCCGGCAATCCATATTTCAGCCAAAGATTAAGCCCGATGTTGAGGAGAATGATGAGCCCGAGCAGGCTGCCCAGCACGATGAGCGTAATTTTTTGCCACTTTTTCATGGGGCAAATGTAGTTAAACGAAATTTAAGTTTTCAGCCGATGCACAGCTGCACCACGAAGCCTTCGTGCGAACGGATGTTGATGAATGTATCATCCTGAAACTCAAGGTATTGCCCTTTGATTCCCTTCAGAATTCCCTCAACTTTCGGCGATTTTTCTAGCGTGCAAACCGAGACATTTTCCGGCTGCTGATATGGGTAATCGATGCGCCAGATTTCGTTATCATCCCGGTAGAAATTCCGATAATTTTCCGGGAAATATTCCTTGATTTTCTCGCGGAAATCGTGCAGATCCACCTCGCTTTCAAATTCGCACTGCAGCATTTTTTTATAATTCGTCTTGTCTGGCAGGTGTTCTTTCAGCGCCACCTCTATCATTCCGGCTTCGTAGCGGTTTGCGGTGCGTGCAATCGGCAGCGCAAAGGTAGCGCCCTGGTCTATCCACCTTGTAGGGATTTGGCTCTCCCTCGTCACGCCCACTTTCACATCGCCTGTGTACGCCAGGTACACAATGTGCGGCACAAGCTGTATCGCGCTTTCCACTTCAAAATCTCTTTCACCAATGCCAAGATGCGCTTTGGAAAGTTCGGGGCGGATGATGGTTTCGCTGGCATACGGACTTTCGAAGAAGCATTTTTTGCAGAAGCCCATCCGGAAAATTTTCCGGACAGAATTACATCTTAAGCATTGATAACCAATGTGTTGCAAGGCTATTTTCTCGCCAAGCAATTGGTTCATATTAATAAGGTCGCCGGAAAGATTCAGGTAATACTGCACCGGTTTTCCGTTCTGTGTGCACATCTTTCTCAGCAGGCCCTCAAAAATCATTTCCCCAAAAAATTAATTGGTAAAAATAGCAAATAAGTTCTTTAGCAAATTTGTATTTTTGTTAACAAAAAAGATTTTCAGCACATTGAAAATCTGCAACTTATTAGTTTTCAATGAATTACCTAATAACCGGAGCAAGCGGATTTATCGGTTCGCATCTTGCGGAAACGCTTCTGAAAAGCGGACATTCTGTCATAAATCTTGATAATTTTGACGATTTCTACGATTATAAAATCAAGGTAAAAAACACGCTGGAATCCGTGGCGAAAAATCCAGATGATTTTGGATTTTCTTCGAAAGATGCTGATATTCAGCGCTTAGCGGAAATTACCAGCTCGGAAAACTACCGACTTTATTATAATGACCTTCGCGATAAAGATGCGTTGCGGAAAATCTTCACCGAAAATAAAATTGATTTAATCGTTCATCTTGCAGCTTTGGCCGGCGTAAGGCCGTCGATAGAAAGGCCGCTGGATTATGAATCCGTGAACATCCAGGGTACGATGAATCTCTGGGAGCTCTGCAAAGAATTAGGCATTAAAAAATTCGTATGTGCTTCCAGCTCAAGCGTTTACGGGAACAATGAAAAGGTGCCATTTTCCGAAACCGACAATGTGGACCAGCCGATTTCACCCTATGCTGCAACGAAGAAAGCCGCGGAAATCATCGGGCACACCTATCACCATCTCTACCACATCGATATGGTCCAGCTGCGATTTTTCACGGTTTATGGCCCGAGGCAAAGACCGGATTTGGCGATTCATAAATTCACCCAAATCATCGATGAAGGCGGCGAAATCCCGTTCTATGGCGATGGCTCTACGGCAAGGGATTATACTTTCATTGATGACATCATCGATGGCGTTACGAAGTCCATCAAGTTTTTGGAAGAAAATGCCGGCGTTTACGAAATCATCAACCTTGGCGAAAACCAGGTGGTCAATTTGGCAGAAATGCTGGGAACCATCGAAAATGCGCTGGGCAAAAAAGCGAAGCGGAAAATGCTGCCGATGCAGCCTGGCGATGTGAAACTGACGAATGCAGACATTACGAAGGCGAAAAGCCTGATAGGCTACGAGCCGAAAACCGACTTCCAAACTGGCATAAAAATCTTTGTGGAATGGTTTTTGAGCCGCCGCAAATAAAATTCTTCAGAAAACGGTATTTCTCGGATTTTGTAGGCCTCAATTTTATACTTTTGCAAAAATTTAAAAACACGATTTAAAATATGTACTGGACACTTGAACTCGCTTCATACCTTAGCGACGCACCCTGGCCGATGACGAAGGCTGAGCTGATAGACTATGCCATAAGAACCGGTGCACCGATGGAGGTGGTGGAAAACCTGCAAGCCATAGAAGATGAGGGCGAAATCTACGAATCCATCGAAGAAGTTTGGAGCGATTATCCTACCGAGGAAGATTTCCTTTGGAACGAGGATGAATACTAAAAAAGGCAGTTAGCCAAAGGCTTTAGGCAGCAGGCTTAGAGCTTTTTTACATTTAATATTAATGCCGTTTTTCGGCAGTGCCACGGCATACAGCTATGGCCTAAAGCATCAAAACAATGAGTTTTTTAAACAAAGTCCTGAAAGGCTTTCTCGGCGATAAAAACGCGAACGACCTGAAGGAAGTAAAGAAAATAGTTTCCAAAATAAAAGCGGCAGAGCCTGCCATTGCGCAGCTTTCCGATGATGAACTTCGCGCTAAAACCGCCGAGTTCAAAGGGAAGATTCAAACCGCTACGAAAGACATCACAGCGCAGATTGAGCAAATCCGTGAGCAGATAAAAACCACGCAGAATGTGGACGAGAAGGAAGCGCTCTTCAGCCGTGTGGAAGCCCTGAAGAAAGATTCCTACGCTGTGGAAGAAAAAGTGCTGAGCCAAATTCTGCCGGAAGCATTTTCCGTGGTGAAGGAAACGGCAAGGCGCTGGGCACAGAACGGCGAAATACGCGTGGCGGCTACAGACTGGGACAGAGAGCTGGCGGAAACCCGCGATTTCGTGGAAATACAGGGTGATACGGCGGTTTGGAAAAACAGCTGGAACGCCGCAGGCTCGCAGATTGTGTGGGATATGGTTCACTACGATGTGCAGTTTATAGGCGGCGTGGTGCTGCACAGCGGCAAAATAGCCGAGATGGCTACCGGAGAAGGTAAAACGCTGGTGGGCACGCTGCCCATCTACCTGAATGCGCTTCCTGGAAGAGGCGTCCATGTGGTTACCGTGAACGATTATCTTGCCAAAAGGGACTCAGCGTGGATGGGTCCATTGTATCAGTTCCACGGGATGAGCATCGATTGTATCGACCTTCATCAGCCCAATTCTGATGCGAGAAGAAAGGCCTACAATTCGGACATTACCTACGGTACGAACAATGAATTCGGCTTCGATTATCTGAGGGATAACATGGTAAGTTCTCCGCAAGAACTGGTGCAGCGGGAGCTGAACTTCGCCATCGTGGATGAGGTGGATTCTGTATTGGTGGATGACGCAAGGACACCGCTCATCATATCAGGCCCCGTACCAATGGGCGATCGCCAGGAATTCGATGTGCTGAAACCTTCGGTGGACAGAATCGTGGAAGTGCAGCGCAAAACAATTACCACCATTTTCAACGACGCCAAAAGGCTAATCAACCAGGGCAATACCACGGAAGGCGGCTTCAAACTTCTGCAGGCTTACAGAGGCTTGCCGAAAAACAGGCAGCTGATAAAATTCCTCTCCGAAAGCGGAAACAGAACGCTGCTGCAGAAAACCGAGGCGAAGTATATGCAGGACAACAACCGCGATATGCCGATTGTTGATAAAGATTTGTACTTTGTAATAGATGAGAAAAATAATCAGGTTGACCTGACGGATAAGGGCGTGGACTATATGTCTCAGGGAAATTCTGACCCGAACTTCTTCGTGCTTCAGGACATCGGAACTGAAATTGCAGAGCTGGAAGCGAAGAATTTAACCAAGGAAGAAGAATTTGCCGAAAAGGAAAAGCTATTCGCAGATTTTGCCGAAAAATCCGAACGCATCCACACGATGAACCAACTGCTGAAGGCCTACACGCTCTTCGAAAAAGACGATGAATATGTGGTGATAGACGGCGAGGTGAAAATCGTGGATGAGCAAACCGGCCGGATTATGGAGGGCAGAAGGTATTCCGACGGGCTGCACCAAGCCATAGAGGCGAAGGAAAATGTGAAAATTGAGGCGGCTACGCAAACCTTTGCCACCATTACCTTGCAGAATTATTTCCGGATGTACAACAAGCTTGCGGGAATGACTGGTACTGCGGAAACGGAGGCCGGAGAATTCTGGCAGATCTACAAGCTGGATGTAGTGGTAATCCCTACCAATAAGCCGATTCAGCGGGACGACCGCCACGATTTAGTTTACAAAACCAACCGTGAAAAATACAACGCGGTAATCGAGGAAATCGAGAGATTAACATCGCAGGGAAGGCCGGTGCTTGTGGGAACAACATCCGTGGAAATATCGCAATTGCTCTCAAGGGCTTTGCAGATGAGGAAAATTCCGCACCAGGTTCTGAACGCGAAACTTCACAAAAAAGAAGCAGAAATCGTAGCGGAAGCTGGAAGGCCGGGCGTTGTAACCATTGCAACGAATATGGCAGGTAGAGGTACGGATATCAAGCTTCGCGAAGGCGTGAAAGAAGCCGGCGGCTTGGCGATTATCGGTACGGAGCGCCACGATTCCCGCCGTGTGGATAGGCAGCTGAGAGGCCGTGCAGGAAGGCAGGGTGACCCGGGAAGCTCGCAGTTTTATGTTTCGCTGGAGGATAACCTGATGAGGCTTTTCGGCTCGGAAAGAATCGCCAAAATGATGGACAGGATGGGCCATAAGGAAGGCGAGGTCATCCAGCACTCGATGATTTCCAAATCGATAGAGAGGGCGCAGAAAAAGGTGGAGGAGAACAACTTCGGCATCCGTAAAAGGCTGCTGGAGTACGACGATGTGATGAACAAGCAGCGCGATGTGATTTACAAGCGGCGCAAGAATGCGCTCTTTGGAGACCACTTGAAGTACGATATTTCCAATATGATTTACGATGTGGCGCAGTCCATCGTTTCAGCTGGGAAAGCCGCCGGAGATTTCAAGGAATTTGAGTTTGAAATCATCAAGCATTTCACGATGGGCTCACCGGTTTCCGAAGCGGATTTCAAAAATAAATCTGTGGCAGACCTTGCCAACATCGTTTACAAAGCGGCGGAGGAAGACTACAGGATGCGCCTGGAACTACTGAAGGAAAAGGCAATGCCGATCATCAAGAATGTGTACGAAAATCAGGGCAATCTATTCCGGATGATACAGGTGCCGTTCTCCGACGGGCATAAAACGATGACCATAGTAACCGACCTGAAGCAAGCCTACGACACGAATTGCGAAAGTTTGATTAACGATTTCGAGAAGAATGTGACGCTGGCCATCATCGATGAAAACTGGAAGACGCACCTTCGCGAAATGGATGACCTTCGCCGTTCATCACAAGGCGCGGTGTACGAGCAGAAAGACCCGCTGGTAATTTACAAGCAGGAGTCCTTCTACCTTTTCAGCGAAATGGTGGACAAGATGAACAGGGAAATCATCGGCTTCCTTTACAAAGGAGAGATCCCGGCTTAGAATTAAAATTTTTGAATGAAAAACTCCGCACCAAAGAAAACTGCGGAGTTTTTTTATGCGTTCCTCAGGATTTTTTCCATACAATATTCCGCGAGTGCCGTAATTGTCAGGAAGGGATTTACACCCACGCACACCGGAATCAAGGAGCCATCCAGCACGAAGAGGTTCCTATGCCCCTTCAGCCGCCCGTCAAGGTCAGTGGCTTTGCCCAGCACGGCACCACCCAGAGGATGGTAGCAGATATCCGCCCCGAACCCGTTTTTGAAAAGCAGCAGCGAGCGCATACCGCCGTTGGCGGCATTCATTTTTCGGATAAAATAGTCCGCGGTTCTGCGCATTTTCGCAGTGTTGCTCGCATCCCAATGCACATCAATCTTCCGTGTCACCGCATTGTAAGACACACTGCCTGGCCTATCTGGCGGGATGATCATCAGATAAAGCGATGTAGCCAGGTCTATGCCGGTAGGCAGTGGCGCGATTTCCGCAAAAAAAGGATGCTCTGGATCGTCCCAATTATCTATACCGCCCACGGGTATGGTAGAATGCCGGGTGCCGGTACCGCCCCGGAACATCTGAACGAAACTCCTCCCGGTCATAAAGTTCCCATTATTGCCCCAGTTTTTTCCGACTTCCTCATTCATCGGAAGTTGGTGCTCTGCTTTGGAGCGCAACAAAAGCTCCAGCGTGCCCATAGTGCCCGCGCAGAGGAACAGGTTCCTGCAGCGCATCTCAATTTTCTCCCTCACCTGGCCCAGAGTATTTATTTTATTCACAAAAACGGTGTAGGTGCCGTCCGCCTCCTGCCGGATGGACTGCGCGTGATGAAGCTCGCGGATTTCTACGATTCCCGTAGCCAGGGCTTTTTCCAGATAAGTTTTGTCAAGAGAGTTTTTCCCGTGGTTGTTTCCGTAAATCACCTCCCCTCGGAAAGCCGAGCCAGGCTTGCCCCCGCCGTGCTCCTGCTCCATATGCTTAAAATCATAAACATTCGGCACGCGCACGGTCCGGAAGCCTGCCTTGCGCGCCTCCATCTCGCCCACCCTGGAGAATTGGTAATAGTCGCAGCGGCTCAGGAAGTCTTCATCCGCTGTATTTACTTTTAGCTCTTTTTCTGCCAGGGGGAAGTATTTTTGGTAAATAAGTTCATCATCCAGCTCGGGAAGTATTTTTTTAAGCCAATCCTGCTTCGGGCGTACCGCCATGCCGCCATTCACCAGGGAGCCTCCCCCCACGCCCCTGCCCATCCAGATTTTTATGAAAGGGTAATCCCAGCGGTCCAGCGTACCGGTGAATTTTTTCAAGGGGAAAATATTCAAAAATGGTGCTATCGTTTTCCTGCGGAGCCACGCTGCGGAGCGCCCGGGCCTTATCATCCGCGAAAACGGGATGCCTGCCTTGCCCCAGTCCAGGCCCATCTCCAGCATAGTAGCGGGCTTGCCTCTTTCTGCAAGGCGCAGGGCAGCCACCGCGCCGCTGTAGCCAGTGCCTATGATGAGGTTTTCTGAAAAAGCTTTATCAGGGTTTTCCATAATTTTTAACAGAGAAAATCTAATGCCAGAGCCGCAAATTAACACGAAATTCAGTAACTTTATGGCTTTAAATTTTCCCAAATGTCTGAAAATGGATTTTCAAAAGAAGTAGCCCTCGGCATCGATGTGGGCGGCACCAATACGAAATTTGGTTTGGTAACGCCTACAGGCGAGATTTTAGTGAAAGGCTGGATGCGTACCGACCAGTACCCCGTGGTAGAGGATTTTGTAGATGCGCTGCACGCAAAAATACAGCCCGTAATAAGTCCGTTTTTAAATGGAAAGACCCTCCGGGGCATAGGGGTAGGCGCCCCGAATGCCAACTATTACAAGGGCACGATAGAGGATGCGGCAAACCTCGCCTGGCGTGGCACCATCCCATTTGCTGGGATGATTACGGAGAAGTTTGGTGTGCCGGCTAAGATCACCAATGATGCCAATGCGGCAGCGCTGGGGGAGATGATGTACGGGGCGGCACGCGGGATGAAGGATTTTATAATGATTACCCTCGGTACGGGAGTGGGCGGCGGCATCGTAAGCGGCGGTAACCTGATCTACGGCCACGATGGATTCGCCGGAGAACTGGGGCATACGATAGTAAAACCTGCAGGGCGCAAGCACTGGAACACCGGCTCGGAGGGCAGCCTGGAGGCCTATGCCTCCGCAACGGGAATAGCCATCACAGCGAAGAAGATGCGCGCTGAGTTCCCAGAGTCCGTCCTGAATGAATATCCTGAAGAGGAAATTAACGCAAAAACCGTACACGAATGTGCGCTGCGGGGTGATGCTACGGCAATCGAGGTTTTCCGCTATACGGGCCAGAGACTCGGAGAAGCGTTGGCGAATTTTGTGATGTTCTCCTCCCCGGAGGCTATTCTGCTGTTCGGCGGGGTCATTCAGGCGGGAGATTTTCTGCTGAAGCCTACGAGGCTGCATATGGAGCGAAACCTCTTCCCGCACTTCCGGGGGAAGGTAAAGCTTATTTTCAGCGAGCTAAGCGAGGCGGATGCCGCGATCCTCGGCGCTAGCGCCCTTGTTTGGGAGAAGTAAGGGAGGATTTAATGAGGAATATTTTCAAATTTTTGGCCTGTTTTTTTCTCATCTCCTGCAGTGGGCAAACGGAGAAAAACCTGGCGAAACCAATTCAAAATAAGAAAGTTAAAGTGGGAAATTTAAAACAAATCACATTTGGAGGAGGCTGCTTCTGGTGTATTGAGGGCGCATTCAATATGCTGAAGGGCGTGGAGAGCGCTGTTTCCGGATATTCCGGCGGAAGCATTCCAAACCCAACTTATGAAGAAGTTTGTACAGGGAGTACCGGCCACGCAGAAGTTGTGCAAATTACCTATAATCCGCAGGAAATTTCATACCAGCAACTTTTGGATGTTTTTTTCTTCCTTCACGATCCTACCCAGCTAAACCGGCAGGGGAATGACATCGGGACGCAATACCGCTCTGTGATTTTTTATAATAACGAGGAGGAAAAAAGGGTAGCCGAGGCAGAAATCTCAGCAATCGATGCTTCAGGAAAATATGCCGGGAAAGTAGTGACGGAAGTGGTACCTTTTACGGAGTTTTATCCTGCGGAGGATTATCATCAGGGTTACTATAAAGCCAACCCCAGCCAGCCGTACTGCAGCGCGGTGGTGGGTCCTAAAATCCAGAAATTCCGAAAGCATTTTCAGGATTTAGGGATGATAGAGGATTAGATCAGTTGTTCATTTTTAGCAGCGGCTCTATATAGTCCCTTTCGTTGCTGAGCCTTGGCACCTTGTTCTGCCCGCCCAGTTTCCCTCGGGATTCCATCCAGTCGTAAAAAAGGTTTTCCCGCGCAATGTGGATTACGGGCTCATCCAGCGTCATATTTTGGTAGCGTTTCGCCTCGTAGTCGGAGTTCAACGCCTTCAGGTTTTCATCAAAGCTTTGGCAGAATTTTCCGAAATCATCAGGCTTTTCGGCAAATTCAAAAATCCACTCGTGCGCACCAGAAGCACCACCCTGCATAAAAACCGGCGCACCGGTATATTCCGAAACGGCGGCGTTGGTCTCTGCGCAGGCCTTTTGCAGCGCGGTTTCCACATTATCTATCATCAGCTCTTCGCCGAAGGCATTGATGTAATGCCTCGTTCTTCCCGTAATCTTGATTCTGAAAGGACTTAGCGAAGTGAAAACCACCGTATCGCCAATCAGGTAGCGCCACAAGCCGCCATTTGTGCTGATGATTACAGCATAATTCTTCCCAAGCTCCACATCTGCAAGGCTCACAACTTTCGGATTTTCCTTCCCGAAATCTTCCATCGGAAGGAATTCGTAGAAAATGCCGTAATCCAGCATCAGCAGCATATCCGTTTCGTGCGGCCTGTCCTGTATTGCGAAGAAGCCTTCGGAGGCGTTGTAAGTTTCGTAATAATTTATTTCCCTGCCGATGATTTTCCGGTACTGCTCACGGTACGGCTTGAAGCTGATGCCGCCGTGAAAAAACACTTCGAGATTGGGCCAAAGTTCGCCGATGTTCTCCGCGCCGGTTTCCTGCAGCACCCTTTGCAGCAGCACCAGCATCCAGCTTGGCACGCCTACAAGGCTGCCCACATCAGCAGCGCGCACTTCCGAAACTATCGCCTTCATCTTGCTTTCCCATTCACTCATTAGGGAAACTTTCTTGCTTGGCACGGTGGTAATTTCCACCCAGAAAGGCAGGTTTTCAATCAGGATGGCAGAAAGGTCGCCGTATTTTGTGTTGAAATGTTCGTAAAGCTCCGCACTTCCGCCAAGCCGCAAATTCTTATTCGTAAACAATTGATTATCAGGATGATTGTTCGCGTAAATGGATACCATATCCTTCCCTGCCTTGTAATGGCACCTGTCCAAAGAATCCTGCGTAATGGGGATGAATTTGCTCTTGGCATTCGTAGTGCCGGAAGATTTGGCAAAATGCTTCACGCTGCCTGGCCAAAGCACATCTTTTTCGCCCTGCCTCGCTCTCTCGATGAATGGCTCTATTTCCTCATAGGCCACTATGGGAACCTGCCGCTGAAAATCCTCGTAATTCCGAATGTCATTAAAGCCGAACTTCCTGCCGTACACCGTATCTTCCGCACGGTAAAGCTGCGAGAGAAGCACGGCATCCTGCGTATCTATCGGGTTTTGGATGAATTTTTCGATATCATCCATTCTCTGCTTGATGAACCAATTCACCACGGAATTAAAAAGCGCCTTCGTTGCCATAGGGAAACAAATTTAGGGATTTTCAATTTTGGTGATGCTTTAGCCTTGCTTAAATTTGCAGAATGCCAATCGGAAAACTTCCCGAATTTTTACCGGAAAATGCATTGCCGTACCTGAAAGGCTGGTGCGGCAGCTTTTCGCTACACATCAGGATTACGAAGGAGCGGCAAAGCAAGCTGGGCGATTACCGCAAGCTGAAGGACGGCAGCCATAAAATCACCATCAATTCCACGCTGCCAAGGCCGCTGTTCTTCTTCGTCCTCACGCACGAAATAGCGCACCTCATCGCCTTTGAAAAATTCGGCAGAAACATCCTTCCGCACGGAAAAGAGTGGAAGCATACCTTCCGAGAAATGCTGGTGGAAAGCCTTGCCGTTTATCCGGAAGACCTTCGGCCAGAAATCTTGAAATTCGCCAAATCGCCAAAGGCCAATTTCCTAGCAAGCCACGGCATAGCGCGCTACTTCCACAATCCGGAGGGAAACTTGGTGACGGTGGAAGAGCTTTCCGCCGGAGAAAGATTTTCTTACAAAGGCAGGGATTACGAAGTTTTGGCACGGCGGAAAATCAATTATCTTTGCAGGGAAGCACGCACCGGAAAGCAGTACCTTTTCAAGCCGCTGGCTACGGTGCAAAAACTCTGAACGATGAAGCAAAACAACTTTTGCGTGATAATGGCCGGAGGCATTGGAAGCAGGTTCTGGCCGATGAGCACGCAGCAAAACCCTAAGCAGTTTCAGGACATCCTGGGCATAGGACGGACGATGATTCAGCAGACTTTCGACAGAATTAAAAAAGTAATTCCGCCGGAAAACATCCTGGTAATCACGAACAGAGAGTACATCGAACTTTGCCGGGAACAGCTGCCGGAAATTCCTGCGGAAAACATCGTGGGCGAACCGATGATGCGGAACACCGCAGCCTGCAACCTTTATATGGCGAAGAAAATCCTGGCGAAAAATGCGGAAGCGAACATCGTGGTTCTTCCGGCAGACCATTTGATTTTGAAGGAAGATGCCTTCGCCGAAAAAATTGAAAGCGCACTGGCAGCCGCCGCAGAAAACGAGTGCCTGATAACGCTGGGCATCCAGCCAACGAGGCCGGATACCGGCTATGGCTACATTAATTTTGCAGAAAACGGCGGCGAAATTTCCAAGGTGAAAAAATTCACGGAGAAACCGAAGCTGGAAATCGCGCAGGAATTCCTACAGTCCGGCGAGTATCTTTGGAATGCAGGAATTTTCGTGTGGAATGCCAATACCATCCTGAAAGCCTTTGCAAAGCACCTTCCCGAAATGCTGCAGGAATTTGAAAAGTGCGAATTCAACACGGAAAAAGAAGCGGAATGCATCGCGGAAATTTACCCAAAGGTTGAGAATATTTCAATTGACAACGGCATTCTGGAAAGGGCGGACAATGTGTTCGTAATTCCGGCAGATTTAGGCTGGACGGACCTTGGCACCTGGACTTCCGTTTTTGAAAATGCTGAAAAAGATGCCGAGCGAAATTCGGTAAATTCCGAAAAGATTTTCCTTTACAATGCGGAAGGCAACACGGTGAGAATGCCAGCTGGAAAGGTAGCGGTGATAGACGGCCTGCAGGATTTCATCGTGGTGGATACGAAGGATGCACTCTTGATCTGCCCAAGGAAAAACGACCAGCTGATAAAGGAGTATGTGGGAAAATTGAGAGATTAGAAATTTGGTGATTTAGGAATTTGCAAATTCCCAAACAAACAGCCCAGCAATATTTTAAACTTTTAAACCATTAACTTTTAACCCTACACAAAATGCTCGTCAAAGTTTTCGGAAGTGCCATCCACGGTGTTTCGGCGCAAACCATCACCATAGAAGTGAATGTGGATAAAGGCGTGGGCTACCATCTGGTAGGGCTTCCGGACAACGCCATCAAAGAAAGCAGCCACCGCATTTCTGCCGCGCTGAAGAATGTAGGCCTGAAACTTCCGCAGCAGAAAATCACCATCAATATGGCACCGGCCGATCTTCGGAAGGAAGGCTCGGCGTACGACCTCAGCATCGCCATCGGAATTCTGGCGGCATCCAACCTCATCGCCGCAGAAAACATCGGCGATTACATCATAATGGGCGAGCTTTCGCTGGATGGCGGACTGCAGCCCATCAAAGGCGTGCTGCCCATAGCCATTCAGGCAAGGGAAGAAGGCTTCAAGGGCATCATCCTGCCGAAGCAAAACACGAAGGAAGCGGCCATTGTGAACAACCTGGAAGTGTACGGCGCGGAAAACATACGGGAAGTGATTGACTTTTTCAACGAAGGCAAGCCGCTGGAAAGGACGGTGATAGATACGCGGAAAGAATTTCAGGAAAAGGCGCAGCGCTTCCCTTTCGATTTTTCGGAAGTGAAAGGGCAGGAAACGGCAAAGCGGGCAATGGAAGTGGCTGCAGCAGGCGGGCACAACATCATCCTGATCGGTCCGCCGGGAAGTGGAAAAACGATGCTGGCGAAGAGAATCCCGAGCATTCTGCCGCCGCTCACTTTGAAGGAAGCGCTGGAAACCACCAAGATTCACTCAGTGGCCGGGAAAATCGGTACGGAAACTTCGCTGATGACGGTGCGGCCCTTCCGCAATCCGCACCACACGATTTCCGATGTGGCACTGGTAGGCGGCGGAAGCTACCCACAGCCCGGCGAAATTTCGCTGGCGCACAATGGCGTGCTTTTTCTGGACGAGATGCCGGAGTTCAAGCGCAGCGTGCTGGAAGTGATGCGGCAGCCTTTGGAAGACCGTGTGGTTACGATTTCTCGGGCAAGGTTTTCGGTGAACTACCCTGCGAGCTTTATGCTTGTGGCAAGTATGAATCCTTCGCCCAGCGGCTATTTTCCAGATGACCCGAACAACACATCTTCCGCCTACGAAATGCAGCGGTATATGAACAAGCTTTCCGGGCCGCTGCTTGACAGGATTGACATCCACATAGAGGTGCAGAAGGTGGAATTTGAGCAGCTTTCCGATAAGCGCAAGGGTGAATCCAGCTCGGCAATTCGGGAAAGAGTGTTGAATGCGCGGAAAATCCAAACCGAGCGCTATGCCGATTTGGACATTAATTATAACGCACAAATGGGACCGAAGGAAATCGAGAAATTCTGCGGCTTGAACGATGTTTCGCTGAATTTAATAAAATCAGCGATGGAAAAACTCAACCTTTCGGCGAGAGCCTACGACAGAATTCTGAAGGTAGCCCGCACAATTGCCGATCTGGATAATTCCGAAAACATCGCGCCGCCACACATCGCCGAAGCAATCCAGTACCGCTCTTTGGACAGGGAGTTTTGGAATGCGTAAGAGAGCTGAGACACAAGAACCAAGAGCCAAGAAAAAAGTAATAAAGCTGAACCGCTTTTAAATTTATTGGATCCTTACCGTTTCCAGAATCTGCTCCGCAGCTTCCTTGGTTTTCACTTTGCCGATAACATTCGTGCAGATGCCGCTTTCATCGAAAATAAAAGTGGTGCGCACGATGCCCATAAATTCCCTGCCCATAAATTTCTTCAGCTGCCAAACACCGAATTTTTCAACGATGTCGCGGCTTTCATCAGCGATTATATCGTATTGAAGTTTGAATTTCTCGTGGAAATTTTTCTGCGCTTTCACTGCCTCTGCCGAAATTCCAATCAATTCAAAGCCCTGATTTTTCAGCCTGGAAATATTGTCCGAAAGGTTGCAGGCTTCCGCGGTGCAGCCCGGCGTATTGGCTTTTGGGTAAAAGAACACGATGAGTTTCTTTCCCGAAAAATCTTCGGACGACACCTTTTCACCATCCTGGTTTACGCCCTCAAACTCCGGCAGTCTGTCGCCAACTTTTAGCATAATAATTATTTTTGGGCAAATTTACGGAGGATGACGAAAAAGCAGCGCGCAAAAATCGTGATGGATGAGCTCGAAAAACTTTACCCGGAAGTTCCCATCCCGCTCAGCCACTACAGCCCGTTCACGCTGCTAGTTGCGGTAGCGCTTTCCGCACAGACTACCGACAGAAAGGTGAACCAGGTAACGCCCGAACTTTTCAAACGGGCTGATACGCCGCAGAAAATGGCAGCGATGGAAGTGGATGAAATCAAGGAATTTATCCGCGAAATCGGGCTTTCCAACCAAAAGGCTAAGAATTTAAAACGAATGTCCGAACTTCTTGTGGAAAGGCACGGCGGCGAAGTGCCGCAAACTTTCGAGGAGCTGGAAGCTTTGCCAGGTGTTGGCCATAAAACGGCATCGGTGGTGATGGCGCAAAGTTTCGGCGTACCGGCTTTCCCGGTGGATACGCACATTCACCGCCTGATGAAGCTGTGGAAACTGAGCGACGGGAAAAATGTGGCGCAAACTGAAGCCGATGCTAAAAAACTTTTCCCGAAAAACCGCTGGAATAAAATTCACCTGCAAATCATCTATTACGGCAGGGAATATTCGCCGGCAAAAGGCAAGCGGGAACAGGATTTCATTACCAGAAGACTTGAAATTTAAGACCTAAGGAAAAACTTTAAAGGCAATGGCAAAAGTTTTTGCTCCGCTAAATCTTGCATCTGGCTCTCAACTCTTGCCTCTAAAATTACTTTTTACCTTTATCTTGTTTGGCCGCCCAGTTTTCCATCTTCCTTTCCAAAACAGCAAGCGGTAAGCAGCCCTGGCTTAAAACCTCGTCGTGAAACTTCGGCAAGGCGAAATTTTTCCCAAGCTTCGCGGAATATTTTCCACGCAATTCCTTGATTTTTAAAGAGCCCACTTTGTAAGCCAAAGCCTGGCCAGGCAAAGCCATATAGCGCTCAATTTCCGCCGTTGCGGAATTTTCGTCGTACGCCACATTTTTCAGGAAATAGGCTATGGCCTCTTCCCTTGTCATCTTGCCGGAATGTATGCCGGTATCGATTACCAGGCGTACAGCCCGCAGCATTTGGTCGCTCAGGTAGCCCATTTTCTGGTAAGGGTCCGTGTAGAGCCCAAGTTCCGGGCCCAGCGTTTCGCAGTAGTGCGCCCAGCCTTCGCCGTAAGCGCCGAGCCAGCCGAAGCGCATAAATTTCGGCAAATCTTCATTTTCTTGCTGAATGGAAATTTGGTAATGGTGCCCGGGAATTGCTTCGTGCAGGAAGAGCGATTCCATCCCGGAAGCTACATTGAAGGCCTTTGGTTCGGGCAGCGGAAGGTAGAAAATACCTGGCCTTTTGCCGTCTGCAGAGCCTTGCATATATTCTGCGCTTGCCGTGCTTTCGCGGAATTTTTCTGTCTGGCGGATTTCGAACGGCGTTTTTGGCGTTACGGAAAACATCGTTTTCAGCTTAGGCTGAATTTTCTTCAAAACGGAATTAAAGGCACCTAAAACTTCGTCCGCAGTTTTGTAGGGCATAGCTTTCGGGTCGGTTTTCAGGCTTGCCAAAAATTCTTCCAGCGAGCCTTGGAAGCCCAGCTCTGCCTTTACTTTTTCCATTTCGCTGCGAAGTTCCGCCACTTCTTTCAGCCCTGTTTCGTGGATTTCTTCTGGAGAAAGATTGGTAGTCGTCCAGCTTTTTACATAGTAGCGGTAGGTTTTATCGCCGTTGGCAATGCCGTTTATCCCGTCGGAATCTCTCGCAGCGTTCAGGTAGGTAGTTTTAAGGTAGCCCGCCATATTTTTATATGCAGGGATGATTTTCTCGGCAATTGCCGCTTTGTAAAGCTTCGTGTATTTTTCCTTCTGCTCATCGGAGAAATTTTTTGGAAAATTTTTCACCGGTCCGTAGAAGATATTCCGCTCAAAATCATCGGAAATGATGTCCGGATTTTCAGTTTGCGCGATCATCCTAAGCACCAGCTTTTTCGGCAGCACAGTTTTTGCCGCTATGCCATCGTTAAAATTTTCCACCGCAGCATCCATCCACTGGGGAAATTTTTCCATCCGGCTAAGCCAGTCGTCATAATCCTTTTCCGTTTCAAAAGGCTGGTTTCCGCTGCCGCTTCCAAGCAGTGGGAATGTGAGGGGCAAGCCTTCGAACTGCGTGAAAGGGATGTATTCCGGGTGGTGTGCGAAGCGCTCTATCTTGTCTTTCAGCGTATATTCCAGCACATCGAATATCACCTTTTTATCATCAGGAAGTTTTTCATAACCCACTTTCTCGAGCTGCTTCTGGACACCTTTATAAAAAGCCACTTCTGTGTCGATGAAATCTTTGTCGATATCTACGGGCAGCTGGTCATTGTATCTGTAGTCGCCCTGTGCGGTGGCCTCCAGCGGGTGCATCTTCAGGTACTGCTCGTAGTAGTTAGCCGCTATACTGTCCAGGTTCATCGGGGTTATCTTGGCGAGGGGCATATCTTTTTTTTTGCAGGAGAAGGCTGCAGCAAGGCATAGCAGAAGGGCAAATTTTAGAATTGTTTTCACTATTTAGTTTTTAAATTCAAGGAAAAATTAAGAAGAGCCTGGTCTTAGCAAAAGTAAAGTTTATTTCTTAAAGAAAATATTCTTCATCTGCTCAGCTCTTGGGCGCGTTTTTTGGCGGCTATGATGCCTTTCTGCAGAATTTCTTTCAGGCCGCCTTCCTCGAAAGTCCGCAGAGCCGCTTCCGTGGTACCGCCCTTCGATGCCACATCCTTTATCAGTTCGTCCAGGGATTTTTCAGAATTATTGATGAGGTGGTAGGCACCCAGCATAGTTTCCTTCACGAAAAGCTTCGCGAGATGTTCATCGATGCCCATCGAAATTCCGGCTTGTACCATCGCCGAAACGATGTAGTAAAAATACGCCGGGCCGCTGCCGGAAAGTGCCGTGACGCCGTTCAGAAGGCTTTCCCCCTCAAGGTAAACCGACCTGCCCGTGGAATTTAATAGGCGCTCGACCTGCATTATTTTTTCCAGCGGGATGCCTTTCGCTGCGGTATACCCCGTGATCCCGCGGCCTAAAATCGTGGGAGTATTGGGCATCGCCCTTACCACAAAGCTATGGTTGCAGGCCTGCTGGATGTTTTCTATGGAGATGCCCGCCATCACGGAAAGTAGAATGCTTTCCTCCGGTATTTTGAAGGGGAGGTTTTCCGCGGTGGCAGCGAAATCCTGCGGCTTTACGGCAAGGATGATCAGATCTGCGCCGCATTCTTCCACCTCGCTGAAAGCCAGGACTTTGCAGTTTGGAAATTCCTTTTCCACTTCCGGTTTGCCTTGCTTGTTTCTTGTGATGAGGAGCAGGTTTTCCGGCTTTACAAGTTCGAATTTCAAGAAGGATCTGGAAAAGGAGGTGCCCATTTTCCCGGCACCCAGTACGGCAATTTTCATCGTGGTTTTTAGCCAAATTTAAAAAAGTTTGTGGTTTTCTGCGGGAATTTTAATTTTAAATTTCCGCATTGCTGCAATTTTTTATCTTTGCTCAAACTATAAAACCAAAACCAAATTTATCCTGAAAAAAATGAAAGGGATTCTGAAAATCTACCATCCGGAGGAAACTCTGAAGTACAACATTAAAAGTACCTACTGCAAGCCGGTATACAGCAACAGGCAGCACCTGCTGGAGGTGGAGATTATTACAGACGACTGCCTGGATCATGTGGATGATGATTCCCTGCAGTACAACTACCCGCAGCTTTCCTTCCACATTTACGACTTCCCGACCGACTCTGCGGAGCTCTGCGGAAAGCCAATCCTCATCAATGATTCTGATGAGGATGACTATACCGAGGTGGACCTGCACGATGATGAGGAGGCCTACCTGTACGACAACGAGCTGAGCTTCACCAAGGATGAGGAGGAGGTGCTGCACCTGGTATGGAAGGGGGAAATCGATGATTTCTACACGGGCTCCGGCACGCAAATTCCCTTCAAGCTGAAGTGCAACTTCAGGCCGGAACTTATCGAGGTAGAGGATTAGCCACCAATTATTTATTTTTTTAAACCAGTTTTTTATGTTTCTACAGGCCGCCACGCCGGCTGCAGCATCCGTGCAGCAGCGCAGTTTCTCCCTTTGGGAAATTTTGTTTCACGATAATATTTTTGCCAATGCAGTAATGGTAGCCATCATCCTGCTGGGCGTCCTTGCGCTGTACCTCTTTTTGGAGAGGCTCTTCTTCATCAACCGTATGGCGAAAACCCCGGAGCAAAATATGTTGCAGAACATCGAAGACCTCCTGAATGAAGGCCGCGTAGAAGCCGCCGCAGATTACTGCAAAAGGAGCAGCAGCCCCGATGCCAGAATTCTGGAAAAAGGAATATCGCGCATCGGAAGGCCGGTTTCCGACATCGTGAGCGCGATGGAAAACCAGGCACAAATAGAAGTTTCACGCCTGGAAAAAAACCTCAGCCTGCTATCCGCAGTGCCATCCATAGCCCCAATGCTCGGGCTCCTCGGCACGGTGATAGGCATCATTATGGCGTTTTTCAGTATGGCAAATTCAGAAGGCACCTTCTCGCCGCAGACGCTTTCCGCAGGCATATACACCGCCCTCGGCCATACGGCGATGGGGCTCGCCGTGGCTATCCCTGCCAATTTTTTCTACAATCTGCTCCTTACGAGGATAGATAAATTTGCCCTGAAAGTTCAGAATCTTACTGCGGACTTTCTGGACATCATCAACAATCCTTCCTGAAAATGAAACTGAAACGCAGAAATACCTCCAACCCGGAATTCAGCCTTGCAGCGATGGTGGATGTTTTCCTGCTGCTGCTGATTTTCTTTATGGTAACTTCTGCGGTGTCTCAGCAGAGCGCCATAGATGTAAAATTGCCACAGGGAAATTCCGAAGCGCCGAACATCCCGAATCCTTTAGCGGTAAGCATCAGCAGCGATGGCAGTTTTTTTGTAGATGAACTGCCGGTGCAGAAGCAGGATTTGGAGAGAGAAATCCTGGCAAGGATGCAGAACGCCCCATCACCATCGTTCACGATTCGTGCCGATGAAAACGCGATGCACAAGGATGTGGTTTTCGTGATGGAAATTGCCGAGAAGCACAAGTACAGCATCGCGATAGCCACGCAGAAAGCGCAGTAAGAAAATGAGAAGTTTCAGTTACGACAGCGAGAACAAAACCGACCGGCTGAAAAGCGGCATCATCACCGCAGTAGTTTTTGCCGGGCTGCTGCTTTTCTTGTTTTTGTATAAATTTACTGAAACGCTTCCGGTGCCGAAAACCGAAACGGTATCCGCAATGCTCATCAACTTCGGAGATAACCGGGAAGGCACAGGCCTGGAAGAGCCGGCCAATCAGGAAGGAAGTCTGGCGGCAGATGCAGCGGCGGAACCTTCATCACCGGCGGAAAATTCTACCCAAATCATTTCTGAGCCAGAAGCTTCGCCAAAAGATTTACCCAAAGACAAACCGGCATCAAAACCTGAACCGAAAGCCAAAGCCCAGCCCGAAAAAATATTAACAGGAAAAGATAAAAAGCGCGAGATAAAAACCACCGAAACACCGTCAAAAAAAACGGATAAAGCGGTAGCAACTTCTGGCAAGAATTCAAAGCCAGCCGGGAAACCGAACGCTAAAAGTAGCGGTGCAAATTCATCTGCAAAAAAGCCAGGGAGCAATGCTGCCGCAGCCAATGCCCCCACAGGAAAAGGCGATGGGCAGGGCACCGCAGCCGTTGGCAATTTGCTTCGCGGGCGCGGAACCAAGCAGGGCAGCCAGGGTGACGGCAGCAATGCCGCGGGAAATTCCGGCGATCCGCTTGGTGGCGATGGAAACGGCGACAGCAAAATAGGTGTGGATAGGCAGCTTACGGGCTTCATACCTGGTACGATGGGGCGTGGCGGCGCGCAGCCTACGCACAGCTGCACGGCTACGGGCACCATCACCATTGCGTACACCGTGGATAAGGCGGGCAATGTGGTTTCGGCGCGGCGCAGCGGTGGTATTTCGGATCCGTGCGTGGTATCCACCTCCATCGATTGGGTGAAGCGCTATGTAAAAGCCGAGCGGGCGGCAGTTTCCAGCACGGGAAGCTATAAGATTTCATTTTAATACCCGTAGTGCATTATCACGCGAGATTTATTTTTAGGTTGTTTATATTTCTGCCGAAAAGAAATTTATTCAGATATTGAATAGTTGTAAGTGTTGCAATTTTAGCCAAAATTCTGGTT
Organism: Cruoricaptor ignavus; assembly: GCF_900141665.1. GTDB lineage: Bacteria > Bacteroidota > Bacteroidia > Flavobacteriales > Weeksellaceae > Cruoricaptor > Cruoricaptor ignavus. The sequence goes on from NZ_FQYI01000007.1 coordinate 147,733, forward strand.
TTAAAACCTTGAAAAGTTTTGGCATAGTTCCTTCTAATCATAAATTGGTCACAAAGTTGGGAAAATAACGTTTCGATTCTTTTCCGATATTTTTTGAATTGATAAAACTGTGGCTTGTAGTCTTTTTGATTTCTCCTTTTAGGAGTTTCTAATTCTATATTTACCTCATTGAATAAGTCTAACTGGATGGTTTGGGACAAATAGCCTTTGTCCCCAAGCAACACACAGTCAGACATTTGGAGTTTTATATCTTGCAAGTAGTAGATGTCGTGAACGGATGCGGGAGAAATATCAAAACTCTGAAAAACCCCAGAAATGGAACAGACAGCATGTAGTTTATACCCATAGAAATGCAGGTTCTGCGAAGCACAAAATCCTTTGTTGGGATAAGCATAATCTACATCCTTGCAAATCCTGCTTCTGGAGGAGCGAGATAG
>NZ_FQYI01000019.1 GCF_900141665.1 Cruoricaptor ignavus
GAAGAAATAAGAATGAAAATGGTGGATAAATTGAATGAATCTGAAAATTACTTTGTAGTAGACAGCATGCCTTTGGAAGTATGTAAACTATCTCGTTCCTCCAGAAGCAGGATTTGCAAGGATGTAGATTATGCTTATCCCAACAAAGGATTTTGTGCTTCGCAGAACCTGCATTTTTATGGGTATAAACTACATGCTGTCTGTTCCATTTCTGGGGTTTTTCAGAGTTTTGATATTTCTCCCGCATCCGTTCACGACATCCACTACTTGCAAGATATAAAACTCCAAATGTCTGACTGTGTGTTGCTTGGGGACAAAGGCTATTTGTCCCAAACCATCCAGTTAGACTTATTCAATGAGGTAAATATAGAATTAGAAACTCCTAAAAGGAAAAATCAAAAAGACTACAAGCCACAGTTTTATCAGTTCAAAAAATATCGGAAAAGAATCGAAACGTTATTTTCCCAACTTTGTGACCAATTTATGATTAGAAGGAACTATGCCAAAACTTTTCAAGGTTTTAAAACCAGAATTTTGGCTAAAATTGCAACACTAACAACTATTCAATATCTGAATAAATTTCTTTTCGGCAGAAATATAAACAAGCTAAAAATAAATCTCGCGTGATAATGCACTACGGGTAAAGTTACTAAAACGGCGAATGGGAAAAACTACCGGAGGTTTAGTTCAACATGGGTTTTGCAAGATGCGGGGTTGAAAAGCCTTCTTTGAAAATTTAGTCTAAGTAGCCGCAAAAAACTTTTCCATTTTTTAGGTTTTTCGTAATTTTAAAAAATGGAAAAAGTTTTTGCTAGAGATTGGTTCTCCTCTCCACTTTCGGTTGCAGTAGCCCGCACCTCGCAAAGCCATTTCCCGTTATATGCTATGCTGCCAAAACAGTGTACAACAATAGAAAATAATAGAAATCAAAAAATAAGGAATAAATAATCTTCCCAACGCAAAATTTATTCTTTTTTTCCAGCACCTTTTTTTCCAACGCGCATCAGCACATTTGCAAAAAGCCAAAGCTAAGCCCAACACCTATTTTGCAAAAGAGCTGATTTCCCAATGCTTGTTAACAAAATATAATATAAAAATCCACATTATTTCTTAACTTTACTTCAACCAAAATACATATAAAATATGAAAACAGTAATTACCACAGGCTTGCTACTATTAAGCCTTTTTGCTTGTAATGACCGTGAACAAGACACCAATGTTTTACCAGAAGCTACACAAACAGGTGCCAATACCGCAGGGTGTTTGGTTGATGGAAAAGTTTGGGTGGCTACAACGAAATATTTAACGCCATTTAGTAATTACGCTGAACAAAATAATGGTCACTATATAATTAGTCTGACTTTAAAAAGCAGAGAGGAAACATACCGTAATAGCATTTCTATAAAACTTCCGTTAAATAATTTAGTACTTGATAAAGAATACAGTCTTCCGTATTCTGATAATACAAGTGAGAACTTCGCTAATTATCAAGATATTAATGGAGACGATTTTTACGCATCAACAGTCGTTCCCGGAAAAATCAAAATTACTCGGTTAGACATCCCTAAGAATATTGTATCTGGTACTTTTGAATTTAAGGCAGTAAATAAAGATGGGAATGTAATCAATATTACCGATGGCAGATTTGATAAAAAATTTGATTAACAATTTATTTAAAACCCTAAATCATGAAAACAAAACTACTTTCTGCATTGGCTATTATTTTTTCTCTTTATGCCAATGCCCAAACAAATCTATACTCTACACAAAATCAAGCATTACCAGAAAATGCTGTATTAGAAGAAAATACTTTACAAAACATTTTTAATAACTTGGATAAATCAAAGATTGAAACAGGTCTATTGTTAGATGCGGCGGTTGAATTTGTAGACCTTAAAAAATATAATGGCATTCCTACGGATAGCTCATATACCAGCTCAAAAATTATTGGAGATATTTATAACACTATTGTAATGAGCAAGGTTTCTGCTAACCAAGGTACACTTAAACCTCCTGCCGATTTTCAATCAGAATGGTTTAAGGCTCAAGCTACAGATCTACTTCCTGTAGGTGGTGTATACTACAGATATAATCAGTTTTCAGAAAGTAATAATGCTTATTTTCAAGCCACTGCAAAAACCGCATCCGCAACTGGGAGAATTGCCAATATTTCTACTTCAACACTCACCGTTTCTCCAAACAATGTGGTTACTGACGTATATACTAATAGAGTTTGGCAAAATCCATACGAAATTTCTGACGTTTTTGCTATGGCGCCTATTGCAAACTCTCATAACAAATTAAACTTCAATGTAGTATTTGCCCAAAGTTTATTCCAAAGTAACTACGACAATGAAATTTCTAAATTAGAAGTGAAATTTTCTGACAACGAAGCATTTAAAACGGTAAATTATGGACAGTTAATGAATGTATATTATCCTGCTATTGGGGAATATATTTGGACATACAAGCTAACATTAAATAACGGTCAAGTTTTGTATTCTAAAAACAAATTCCTAATTACTGGAGATTTAGGGAAATATGTTAATGAAGATGCTACTGCTACTTCCAGAGTGAGTGCTCCATATAAAAAAATTGAGCTAGAAAAATTTCAATATTTCATTCCGTTTCCTCCTATGGTAGTAAATAGACCGAAACTTACTTTATACATAAAATACCGTTCAGGACAAACCCAAATCACTAAACCTTTTATTGTTGCAGAAGGATTTGATGCAGGGCATATTACCGCACCTAGACAAGAAGGAGGTGATAATAATATTGATGATTTTCTAAATGGAAAAGGAATGAAAAACTCTGAACTTCAAAGTTATCTCATAGAGAATTATGATATTATATATGTAGACTGGGGAATAGGCACAGACTATATACAGAATAACGCAGAACTCCTAAAAAAAGCCATACGATGGGTTAATCAAAATAAGGTTGGCACAGAAAAAAATATCGTTATGGGGCAAAGCATGGGTGGTTTGGTAGCAAGATATGCCCTAAAAGACATGGAAGATAAAGGTGAAAATCATGATACCAAATTATACATATCACACGACGCACCTCATTTAGGAGCCAACACTCCATTAGGAATTCAATATATGCTAAGAAATGTATCCAAAACATTTCTAAAATCTCCTGTCGTTGCAGGTATAAATTACATATTAAGCCCTGTAGTTTTCGGTGTCCCAATTAGTGAAGTACTAACCGTTGCTGACACTCCAGCCTCAAGACAAATGCTTATCAATTATGTGGACAAAAATTATAATATTGATAATTCGGTTCATAATTCATGGCAATCAACACTTAAAACAAAAGGCTACCCACAACAAACAAGAAATGTTGCCATTTCTAATGGAAGCGAATGTGGAACAGATCAAAACCTACAGGATTTAGTAACGATGCACCATGTTAGCAAAGGATGGTTTATTGATTTTATAGGCGCGCTGATTGGTGGGGTAACCCTTGATCCCGGTCAGGTTATTTTATCAATATTACCAGGCAAATCAAGATATCACTATGATTTTGTAGTACGACCTATGACTAATCTTAACGAAAATAAAGAATTATACAACGGAAAGATTGTCTATAAAAAAGATATTTTATGGTTTATTCCTTCACAAAATACGCTTTTGTCGGGTAGCAACTATCAACCACAAGGAATTTTGCCTATTGACAAATATGGCGGTGGTAAATATAGATTTCCAAAAAATTCTTTACCAAGATTTATAGGTGACTATTTAACTGTGTCGTATTTTTCATTTGTTCCAACTCCAAGTGCATTAGATTATAAGTTTGGCAATCAGTCCTTAATCGAATCTGATTACCAAAAAACATTCTCTCCTTTCGATGATCTTCAAAACACTCCATTTGTTAATTTTGTTGCAGAGAAGGTAGATGATTACAGTGCTAATAATAATCATATTTTTTTCAGCCAAAGAAACGGTCAATTTATTATCAATCAACTTTCAACGGATACCGCTATACAGAATCAAAAAATTACTACAGCCTATCTATGTGGAAGTAAAATCCAAATTGGTGGTGATGCAGTTTTGTGCGGAAATAATAATTCAACGTACACAACTAGTTTTGCTCCTTATATCAGCTGGTCGGTAATCAGCGGGGCAAATTTAATAGATATAACAAGCACTACGAACCAGCCTCAAATAAGTTTTACACCAAAAGCAGGTGCAAGTGGTTTTGTAAAATTGCAAGCATACTTGTACGGAGATGGTAGCAGTAATACAGTAACTAAAAATATATGGATTGGGAAACCACATGTTTCCGTTACTCAAATAAATAATCCTGATTATTATAATCAATCACACTTTAATCTAGATTTACCTGCTTCTACTTCGGAATTAGGCATCACTCAAATCAAATGGACAAAACTTTCATCTACAGATCCTACCGCCCGTTTATATGCCCCTTTAAACGCCACTTCAGGTTCAGCAAAAGGTTATGACAATTCTTGGACAATGCAGGTTAAAGTAGAAATTACCAATGCCTGCGGAACCACCGAAGATATTGTTACTATTTTACCTCCGCCATTTGCAGGCTGCGACGGCTATAATGTTGGAAAATCAGGAAAAGGCAATACTGCCTACATTATAATTGATCCTTGTGCAACAAACCGAACCCTTTCAACAGAAAGCAATAATAAATTAAGCAATATCAAAACGGAAGTAAGTGATATAAGGGGAAATGTAATAATAAGCACATCAAATTTAGAATTCGACATTTCCAACCAGTTGCCGGGTACGTATTATTTGAGAATCATTAAAAACAATAAAATTGTACACAGCCAAACACTCTTAAAAAATTAACCCAAAAAAATATTACATTCAAAAAAACATCTCACTTTATGAGATGTTTTTTTATTATATTTACCCGTAGTGCATTATAAAATAGGTTGCTCAAGTGACTAAAAATTAGTATATTGTATTGACTACCAATCAAATACAATTATGAGCAACCTTGAGGCAAGTTACAACTTAATTTTAAATAATTTAAGAGACATTTCCGAAACTGAAGATTTTTATTTTAAACCTATAAAACCAAAACTATCTGATATAGAGTTGATTGGCTTGATTATTTTGGCTGAATTTAAGTCCATTGA
>NZ_FQYI01000006.1 GCF_900141665.1 Cruoricaptor ignavus
CATATCTATCATTTCGGAAATCACGCCTTTGACGACATTCCGATCTTCATCATCTTTTAAATCTAGCCCGCAAAAAGCACTTCCATTAAAATCTGTATGCAAATTGAGATAATAACTGGATGAAACAAGTATCGCCATTAAAGCTCTAAACTTTTTTGCTTCTGAGCCAAAATGCTTGTCTGCAATGTTAACAAACATTTCCTCTCCGGCAGCCTCCCGTTCATCAGCTAGTTTCCTTAATGCAGATTTTGACTCGGACAATTCCCAAAGAATTATCTTCTGAAGCTCCTTATTTTTTTTTAATTCATCAAATTGGCCGCTAAGTAAAACTTTTGCTAAAACCTTCCCTCCATCATTAATGTCTGTAGTCTCTACCAATTCGGATAATCACAAAGAATGGCAACAACCACAAAAACAGATATTTTCGTATTTGCCGATTGGATTGGGATTAAAGAACCTACGCTTATCGGAGTCCTTACCGCACAGTTTGCAAAGGGGAGAAAATCCTTTAGTTTCGGGTATGATAAACAATGGTTATTATCTCCTCATAAATTTTTATTAGATCCGGATATTCAGTTATTTTCAGGGAAACAGTTTCCTAATGGAAAAGAAAATTTTGGTGTTTTTTTAGACAGTATGCCAGATACCTGGGGCAGAACTTTGATGAAGCGGAGAGCTTTACAAATTGCTAAAGAACTCGATGAAACTCCTAAAATTTTATACGATATTGATTATCTATTAGGTGTTTATGATGAAACCAGAATTGGAGCGCTTCGTTTCAAAACTGATTTAAACGGAGATTTTTTGGATAATAATCAAGATTATAAGCAAAAAGTGTACTGATTTAGTTCAGAACTAAGATAGTTTTATTCATAATAAACAAAAAATACTCTCTAAGTAAAAGTACACTTTCTTTTGAAGACATACAGCAGCCAGTTAATACTCCGATCCAAGAAGAAACCAATGGAACTGTCAAACCAGTCACCAAGGGAACCTTCATTTATATTGAGGAATAAACCAACCACTCTAAAAATTGGCGGCAGACAAAAAAACATTTTTGAAAGTTCTTATTAATGCCGCCCATTGACAAAGAATATTTTAGTTAAAAATTTTGGAGGATATAATATATCTATTTTTCGCAACAATTTTATATAAATAGTCGGTGATAGATATAGGAAGTAACAACCCAAAACTTATAAAATAGTAAGGAAATTTAAAGTTTTTAAAAATATTGAAAACCGCCTGCGACCTGTTAAAGACCCTACCCCCGTTTACAAAATATATGGTTTGTAAGTCTATAAATTGAATCCCCCGCGCTCTAAGAATTTGGCGAGCTTCCTTACTCCTTACAGGAAGAGTAATAAATTTGTTATTGCTCCTTACACACCATTCTGAAAATTTAGTGCAGAAACCACACTTGTCATCATATATTATATTCATATTATTTCAGTCTATCTATGGTGTCATCATTGGTTTTCTCTTGATTACCCGGCTTGTAAGATTTTCCTGTAACATTCCATTTTAAAATTACTCCAAAGCTTCTTACATCCGCGTATCTTTTTGTTCCATAAAAGTAGTTCGGAACCGTTGTTTCCTCCCATGTCCTATTTGTTTTTAAAATATCATAAGCAAAAAACATAATGTTTAGATTTGAATTTATCTTTTTTGACAGGGTTATATCTAGTTTTTGATTTGTATAATGTTTTATTAATCCGTCTTTATTCGTGGGATTAACCTCATAATTCACATTTAATTTAAAATCTCTCCCTATATTGATTATATTATTGGTTTCGAAAATTAACGATGGGGTGCTTTTAGAAAGCATTCGGTTGTATTCTTTATCATCTATCTTCACATACTGCACTGCTGCAGATGCTTTTAAGATCCACTTCCTATTGAGAAAGGCATTATTATACTCCGTCCCCGCCTGGACTACATATAAATTTTCAAAATTTTTGTATGTTGAGTTTATCCTCCCATTCTCCAAATCATAGAAAGAGCTTGTAAAATCTTTCATATATCCTGCTAATGAAAATAATGACCATTTATTTTTCATTGTTTGATAGCTTACTGCAAAAAACTTCGTAGGGTTAATATCCGAGTCTCCCGATTCGTAGGTGATATCACTGCCCACCCGTTTAAAAGGGTTCAAATAATTATAGTTAGGGCGAAATATTTGCTTTCTAAAAGTAATATTATTTTCCCATTTGCCAGAAGATGTCCAATTATAACTTACATCATATAGTAAGTTTGTATAATCCTTCTTATTTTGATATTCTTTTATTCCTTCTCTGAAAGAGTAATTGATATAAGAGGTTTCTGAACGAAGGCCTATCCTTAATGAACGATTATTAGAAAATGAAAAAGATTGACTGATGTAGGATGCTAGCACTTTTTCATTATATCTGAATGGGGCATCCAGTATAGAGTTTGTAAATATATCCTTATTATTATTTTCAACATTTATATTATGTAGTTTTATACCTGCACTTGTTTCTCCAAGCTTATTCTTGTTCTTATAATCTGCAAAAACAATTATTATCGGGGTCTTCGTGTCCACTTGTTGCTGATCTGTTTGCAACCCATTAAATGTTCCCAAAATATCAGACTTCCCTTTATTAATAACTTGATGACTACCTATTTTCAGCGTATTATCATCATTAAAATTATGTTTGAGTGTTTCCGAAAATTGAAAAAAATTACTCTTTGAATCTATTTCTATCCCCTTGTTGAAGGTTTCATTTTTACTTATTCCTACTTTATCAGAATTAGAGAGGGCATAGGTTCCTGAAAAATCTATTATACTCTTCTCTCCTATATTTAAAGTTCCATTGATGAAAAATCGATGGCTTCTAAAGGTGTTATTGTCTTTATACCCTACTGATATTAAAGGATTTTCCTCGATAATCTGTTGAACTTCTGCCTTATTATTTGTAGGTGTATATCCAAAATTATAACTAGTATAGAATCTTAATTTTGTTCCGCTAAGCCCATAATTTACCCCCGTTGAATTATAAAATTTAGTTTTTATCCCATTGGTTGTATTAATGCCCATTTGGTAACTTCCCTCTCTTTGAGTAAGTTGGACATTGATTACGGCATATACTTCTGATCCATAAGAGGAGTCGGGTGTGGTATCAATAGTTATTTTTCTAATACTTTTAGGGTCTAGTGTCTTCAGATAACTTTCTAAGTCTGCAGCATCCATCTGCATCTGTATTCCATTCACCTCCAATATGGCTACTTTCCCCTGAACTTTTATTGGTGACCCGTCAGAAATGCTTAATAATGGAATTTGTTTCATTCCCTCCCAGACACTTGGTGTATCCTGGAAATCTTTCCCTACAACAGAAACTTCATATTTACCCTCTTTTTTTACAATTTTTGTCGTCTTTTCCGTCTTTATCACAACTTCTTCTATTGTCTTTTCTTTTTGATTAGACTGTCCGAAAGCGAGAGTGCCTGTTAGTATAAGTAGGGTAAATATGATATTTCTCTTCATAGCTTTTCTTTTTTAAATTAATTCTACTTTTTGGCGGATTTAAATTCCTTATGAACCGAACTCATAGTCAGTCCTGTAATCTTATTTTTATCATCAAATTTCATGATTACATCCATTGGTTGGTTTTCAAACCTTACATAGTAGTAATAAATTCCTTTTTCATCTTTGTTTATTTCTATAATACCTTTGTAGTCACCTAGTTTCTGTAATAGCAAATCTGTTTGCGAAAGTTTGCTTGCTGTAAGATCCTTTTTAAGATTATCACTAAAATAGGTGGTGACCTTATTATAATCTTTCTTTTGATAAAGATTATAGATACACTCTCTTCCTAACGCTTGTTGTGATTGTGCAAAACCAAATGCACTGAACATTGTAACGAATACAAATACTAATAAATGTCTCATAATTTTTTATTGTTTATTGTTATATTAAAGTTGTAAAAATTGGTTAAATTCCAAATTATCATCATTGCAGAAAAGAAATATAAGTTTAAGAATACCGCTATGCCTAAGTGCATTGATATCGTCAGAAACAGCCATATATTTCTTGTTTGTTTTATCCATATAAAAAGTGGATATGCCATTTCTATCACTATTGTTGCCCAGCCTATAATTATCAGTAGCGTTGGATTATTTCCTAAAAAGGAAAAATCAAATTGGAAATCCTGGTTAGCAAATGGAAGATGTATCGCCTTCCAAATACTTTCTCCATTCCACCAGTTAAACCCTGTTACTTTTCCTAAGCCGGACAAAAAATATAAAATACTTAAATGGACTTGAAATAACCTCCTATATGGGGTTTTCTCCATATTATTGCAAGGAATTAAAATCAGGTAGAATAGTGACATACTCATAAAAAAGTCTATCCCATAGGTGTAAAATCCGCTACCTTTTACCATTGCAATTTGCATTACAAGTAATATAAAGGCTACTATCCTTGTTCTTACTCCTGTTACTAACAGTACTCCTAATAAAATATATAGCATTTTGAATCCTATAAGAACTTGATCCTCTTGGATACCAAAAGTCTTTAAATAGGAAATTATCTTAGGTAGCGTTAACAGATAGTTAGGGACAAATACATCCATTATATCGCTAGGAACAAAACCCTTGGTTGAATATAGGTTATTAAAATCTGGAAGTATAGAGATTAAATGTAGTATTAGTAATACTCCTATAGATTGTCTAAAAAAGGTGACCCACCTCTGATTTTTTAATTCTTGAAAAAAGAAGTTTTGTAATTTATGGGTTAGTGCTATCATACCTCATATTTTTTTATCATTGCTATTCGCGGTGCAGATTGCTTATTGAAATTTTTGATCGATGGATAATCAAACAGATACATTTTCAGTTCTACCTTACTGCTTTTCGGGTGGTCTTTTTTAATTTTTATCGCCACCTGTTTCATTACGATATCCAAATACCGGTCATGTCTCTCATCAATTTTGTCAAGCTTGTCTAAAAACATATGGTTCATACATGACAATCTCAATTTTCCTTCTTTCGAGTTAGTCGGGATTTCATTCAATTGTTTTATTATATTTCCTTTTTCATCATAGATTCGAATATTAAAAACGAAGTCGCTTGATACATTTGGTCCGAAAAATCCATATCCTGTTTCAAAACCGGTATATTTTCCAAAAAAATCAATAGGTGCCCATTTACTAAAAGCTTCCATTTTGTCTAAAAACTTAGGTCTATCTTTTTTGTAAAAAGAATAATAACTTTCTAAATCTGACAAAATAGAAAAAGAACACATGATAATAAATATCACACTAACTATTATTACCGCACATAGTTTTTGTAATTTATTCATGATTTACCTTTTTAAAATACTGAGCGGAATTTAATATTACACCGCTCAGTATGATTGTTTTTAGTATTTGGACAGAATATTATCCATTTTAGCTCCTGATTCTGTTTCCACTACATTATAGATATGTTCTGTGAAAAAGTCCATACATAAATGTTTGGTAGCCACACTAGCGCCTTCAGAATCCATATCCATTAAACTTTGCACTGATACTTCTTGAGCGCTTACCTGTTTGGTGTTTGCCTTTGTAAATGACATCGCTGTCAAACCCACTACCGCTACTAGCGGAAAAAATAGTTTTTTCATTTTTTTAACTTTTTTGATTTTTTTGTTTAATTATTGCTCCATTTGGTCTTGAGCTTCCGGTGACCTTATGTTAATTTTTCGTGTTCACATAGTCTCACTATTTACTTTTTTCTTTGAGTGTAACTCTCGCAATCTGTAGCTACTGGAATATTTTTTAGATAAATCTTTATTGTTTTTTTCTGATTCAAAAATGGAGTTTTATGCTTTCATTTTTGCTACACTTTGGTGTAGTTCTATGCTGTCGCCTGAAAAACTACACTTTGGTGTAGTGTAGCCCAAGCTCTGGTCGAATTCATATTTTGTGGAAGCAAATGACTATTGTTATCAAGAAATTTTTTAAGCCCTGTATAGGTAAGCAGGACAGGAATAGTCTCAGAGCCTAAATAGTCTATCGAATCGGCAAGGGTAATTGCTTCAATCCCTAATAACTTTAGTACTCTTAGAAGCTTTGCGTCGCATTCTGCCAATGCAAAGCAGTCTTCGTTTTGGCAAACTTCATTTATAGCACAAACCATTAAGGTTTTAAAAACATTGAATCCCGTTTTATCGATCCCTTTTTTTATGGCGAATCTTCCAATGTGCCAAACATTATATTTATTATCTTGCCTAAGACCATCAATGTTGATGTTAAATAACTTCTGCATTGGTAGAACCTCTTTTCCATTCCATTTTGAAACCCTGATGGAACCTACTATTGAATGCTGGTCCATCGAAACAAATATTTTTGAATTATCCAGCTTCAACTCTTCAAGATATATTTCATCAACCTCTTTATCAAGTAATCGGTTGTTTATAAGATGATGGCTGTAATTTTCCTCTACAACAAATTTTGCCAATTCAAAGAGGTTTTGCCTGTCTAAAGAATAATAGTTGAGCATATAGTAATATTTTTAAATCGTTAAATTTTTATCAAAAATATTTCTCTATCATGTTGTTATATGCTACACTTTTGTGTAGATTTGTTTAATTAAGCTAAATACTACACTGTTGTGTAGTATTCTGAATTTTAGAGTTATGGAAGAAAAAAATCAATTCTTTTCAGATAAAAACACGGTAAAGTCTATTTCCGAAAAAGATGCTGTACAAACCGGCAATTATTTAGAAATAGTGAAGGCATTTGCAAGAGTCACCTATATGAGTATCTATGTAATAGATTATCAAAATAAAGGTTTTGAATATGTATCCGATAATCCTCTTTTTCTTTGCGGTCTGACTCCTGACGAAGTACAGGAGTTAGGATATGGCTTTTATTTCCGGAATGTAAAACAGGAAGATTTACCGCTGTTACTAAAAATCAACGAGGTAGGATTTGATTTTTACGAAAAGTTGCCGTTAGAGGATAGGAAAAACTACACAATTTCTTATGACTTCCATATTATAAATGAAAAGAAAAACTCCATACTCATCAACCATAAGCTAACACCGATGTTTCTTACCGAGGATGGCAAAATATGGAAGGCGATGTGCATCGTGGCATTATCCCCAAATCATACTGCAGGAAATATAACCATCTCTAAACAGGGGTCGGAAACATTTTGGAAATACAATTTGGAAAGGAAGAAATGGGTTGAGGAGGCGAAGGCTAAACTATCGGATAGAGAAATTGAGATATTAAGGCTTTACGCAAGAGGTCTTACGATTACTGAAATTGCAGAACAGATATTTGTATCGGCCGATACCGTTAAGTTCCATCGGAGGAAACTGTTTGAAAAAATAGGCGTGCAAAATATTACGGAAGCACTGGCATATGCTACTAACAATAAATTGTTATAAAAAAGCAGCCTTCTTAGGGACTGCTTTCATAGTTTAATTTGATATTGAATTGATATAAAACTCGGGAAACTTTTTATATTTTTTTTGCGTGACTATATTGAACATTATGTGGGTACACATACCTGCCACTATCCACGAAGCAACGGCTAATTGTGGGGGCGGTAAATTTTCTTTTTCCGATTTATAATCCTCGATAATTTTCTCTAACCAAATATTTGGGTTTCCCCAAAATCTTGTGTAGCCAGAAACATACTCCACCATCTTAAGCTCGTTGAAGTTTTCTCCGGAAGTTAAGCTATCCAGTTTCAAACTGTCGGGAGTAATTACCGTTACAAGTCCTCCCCATCCAAGATTATATGGATGCAGTACGGTAATTCCCTTTTTTTGACAAAGCTCGTCAAAAACTAAAGGCACATCACTCGTAAAGTCTAATGCATTTATTGCAATCTGACAATTATCAACTATTTCATCTATATTTTCAGGAGTAATAAACTCGGAATGGAATTTAATATCCGCAGCTGGGTTTATAGCCTTTAAACGGTTGCAAAGTGCTTCAGCCTTATTTTCGGATATATTTTCTTCCGTATAATTTTGGCGATTTAGATTGGAAAGCTCCACTACATCTCCATCTACAACAGTTATGTCCTCAAATCCAAATCTTAGTGCGCATTCGGCAATATTGCTTCCTATACCACTCCCGGCAAGTAATATCGGTGTTGTTTTTATTTTATCTTGCTCCTCGCCAGTTATATATAACCTATTTCTGGAATATCTTTCGTCCATTGTAATTTTTCTTCAAAATTATGGAGCTTAGGAAGTTTAACTGCTACACAAAAGTGTAGTTCTTTCCTGCAAAATAAGTTTTCATAAACGACCGTTTTTTGAAACACTATTTTTTTTATTCAAACATTCATTATTTTAGTTCTCGGGTTGCTCCTCAGCAGAGCCCGATTCCGTTTCGGTTGGCGGGTACAAATTTCAAATGAAAAAACTATATTTACAAACTGTCAAAAAAGTAGACCACTTACCATCTGTATTTAAACTTATTTGACGATTTAGTAATTGAATTTTTGGCAACAATAAGTATGAATTTTTCAGAATCGTGGATTTTTTCGGCTCCTTGGTTTTGTGTAGGCACCTCCCCTTTTCAGTATTGTTCAAAAATATTAATTTCTTTTAGTTTTTGTTGTTAAATGATATGGAAAAGTGGCCAAGAAAAGCGGCTGCCTTTGGGATGGCTTGCTGTCCATTTTTCCACATCACCGGTGATAAGCCTCCCAGCTCTTGTAAAATTAACCGAAAGTATTGCTGTCTTTTTTATACTAGGATCGGACGTTTTTCAAGTCGAACTACTCCAAGATTTTAAAATCCTTATAAAAAAATTAATTTGATTGTTATTATAAACATTTTTAGTAATTTTGTGTATAATATAAGACAAATGAAAGTCAAGAAACAAATTATACTGCCCAAATATGAATCCACCTTACAGCAGATGGGTGAGAATTTTAAACTTGCCCGGAAAAGGAGAAATCTTTCAACGATACAAGTCGCCGAGCGGGCCGGAATTTCCAGGTCAACACTTTACCTTATTGAAAAGGGAGATGCAAAGGTTTCTATGGGGGCATATTTCAATGTGTTAAGAGTATTAGGATTGCAGGATGATTTTCTGAAATTAGCATCAGATGATGAACTCGGACGCAGATTACAGGATTTAGAACTTTTATAATCACAAAGAATGGCTGCATCAATAAAAACAGATATTTTCGTGTTTGCCGATTGGATGGGTATTAAAGAACCTACGCTTATCGGAGTCCTTACAGCACAGTTCGCAAAGGGGAGAAAATCCTTTAGTTTCGGGTATGATAAACAATGGTTATTATCTCCTCATAAATTTTTATTAGATCCGGATATTCAGTTATTTTCAGGGAAACAGTTTCCTAATGGAAAAGAAAATTTTGGTGTTTTTTTAGACAGTATGCCAGATACCTGGGGCAGAACTTTGATGAAGCGGAGAGCTTTACAAATTGCTAAAGAACTCGATGAAACCCCTAAAATTTTATACGATATTGATTATCTATTAGGTGTTTATGATGAAACCAGAATTGGAGCGCTTCGTTTTAAAACTGATTTAAACGGAGATTTTTTGGATAATAATCAAGATTATCCAACTCCGCCCTGGACATCTGTTAGAGAATTGCAATATGCCGTATCTCAATTGGAAAACGAAGACGAAAAGCACATTAAACAATGGTTGGAAATTCTCATTGCTCCGGGTTCTTCCCTCGGCGGTGCAAGACCAAAAGCTAATATCTTGGATGAAAAGAACGAACTTTGGATTGCAAAATTTCCTTCAAAAAATGACACCATCAACAAAGGTGCTTGGGAATTTTTGGCTTATCGGTTGGCCCTGGATTGCGGTATTGAAATGTCTGAAAGCAAAATAGAGAAAATAAACCACCCTCATCATACTTTTTTTACCAAAAGATTTGACAGAAAAGGAAGGCAAAGAATCCACTTTTCTTCTGCAATGACGATGACAGGAAATAATGAAGAAAAATTGAAAGAACACACAGCGAGTTATCTTGATATTGCAGAGTTTCTCATGAACAACGGTACAGATATAGACAACAACCTCAAACAACTCTGGCGAAGAATTGTCTTTAATATTGCCATTTCCAACACCGATGATCATTTGAGAAACCACGGATTTATCCTAACTGAAAACGGCTGGATATTGTCTCCGGCTTACGACCTTAACCCTTCTGTTGATAAAAATGGCTTATCACTCAACATCAACTATGATGAAAATGACATAGATATAGAATTAGCCAAAAGCGTTGGAGAATACTTCAGATTAAATAATACCGACATGAATCAAATCATTGATGAGGTTTTCGGTTCCGTAAAAAACTGGAGAAATGTCGCTACAGAAATAGGCATTTCAAGAGGCGAACAGGAATTGATGGCAAAGGCTTTTAAAAACTTCAAATAATCAAATGAAACGATTTTGTAATTGCCACCATTCATTTCAGCCGTCATTATAATCCGTGATAAATTTTTGGTTTTTTTTACTTTAAAGCTCGATGTTTAAAAAGTGAAAAAGTTTATAAATTTCAGCAACGCTCATTTCTTCATTCTCTTTATTAAATTCTCCTATTTTTTCAGCGCTTTTAATAGCGGTGGCTAAATTTGATTTAAGCCTATTGTATATATTCTTTCTGACAAAGAAATCTTCTTTTTTCTCGTATTCAGGAAAATGCTTTTTTAATTCTTTATGAACCTGCGAACAGCCTTTGTAGGGCTTAGCAGTTTCTTGAAAATGTAAAAGAAACCAATATTCTAAACATGGGTTATTGATCAATATCTCAAGTTTATCATTAGTATATTTTTTAACAAATTCTTCTTTCAATCTCAAAAATTTTTTCAATGGCGTTTCTCCTCCTTTACCTGCGGAGTTTTCTTGTGCTAATAGCACATCCAAATCAACTATCCAGATAACTTTATCATAGACTTGCAACTTTTCTTTTAAATCATAGAAGCAGGTTTGAATATCTTTTCGAGAAACCAAATCAGGCTTAATATCAAAATATTTTGGCTGCTCAATACGAGCCAATGCTGTGAGATACCATTTTTCGGTTTCACCATCTACAATAATTGCAGATTTTTTCTTTATTTCTCTATGGTTAATCCTCCTTGCCATTTCCATTAATGTAAGGGTCAGACAATTCGGGAACCGCACCTAATTTTCCAATTTTATACGCATTGTAAACAGAACTCGTGTTTCTGATAACCGAAGTATCAAAATCAACTAAGCTGTATAAATCCGTAGAACCATTTTCCTGTTTTTCTGCAAACCAAACAGCATCAGGGCGGAAAAGGTCTTTTTCCATCAAAAATTCACGATAATGCGAAGTGCAAATTATTTGCGAATTTTTGGAATTTACTAAATATAGCA
Organism: Cruoricaptor ignavus; assembly: GCF_900141665.1. Lineage (GTDB taxonomy): Bacteria > Bacteroidota > Bacteroidia > Flavobacteriales > Weeksellaceae > Cruoricaptor > Cruoricaptor ignavus. The sequence continues at coordinate 11,349 of NZ_FQYI01000006.1, forward strand.
GTAGAAAGTGCTTTAGTAAGTCCGGATGCAGGGAGGATTCTATTTCATCGATCATTAATCCTGCTGAAGAATGAATGAGACTCGATAAAATTCCACTGAATTCATAATATCTCTTGGTTCCTTCTGATTCCATATCAAAAGGTAAATTGTAGGTATGTCCTTCAACCGTGTGCTTGAACATCAATTGCTGGGCTTCAATTTCGTTGGCCCCCCGGACAACATTTTCTTCAAAAATCTCTTTAAATTTATTGGGAACCAATGAACGCAATTCTTCTGTAACTTGTATTTTTACATTTTCTATGCTCACATCAGAAATTTTGAAATCAGCTTTCTGAAGCAATTCAATGATACTGGGTTTTAAAAAGGAATTATTCTTTAACAGGTTATTGGTGAACCCCATTAAGTCGGTATTTGGAACTATAATATCCCCCAAATATTGAGTGAAAAAATGTACGGCATTTTGTAGATCCTTAGATTCCAAATTTGTTTTTAAATACCCACTTAATACAGAATTATTCCACAGAGTATTGGCTTCCAATATCTCCCTATCTGTTTTGCTGATTTTTACAGTAGATCCAAATGTAATTACTGTCGTTTCTGAATTAAGATTTGAAACCCTTTCAAAAACTAAGGATTTTCTAGTTTTAAGGTTGTATAACCTCTCGCTATGAACCGCTTTTCTGGTTAAGCTAATTTCATAAAGATATTTCGTCTGATCTGAATAAAATTCAACTTCAAATCGTGATAACTTTTCCAACGCATTTTCTTGAAATAAAAAAGGCATAAAATTAATTTCTTGATTTTTAACTCGTGGAGCTGCTAAAACAAAAGCTCTTAAAAATGTAATTGCCTTTATAATATTAGTTTTTCCTGACGCATTGGCACCATAAATAAAAGCCATTTTCAATAAACGGTCTTTATTATTCGGCTTTACAATATAATAGTCTTCCAAATGGGTAGAATTATCTGCTTCCATAGATAGTATAACACGATCTTTTATCGAACCAAAATTTTCTACAGTGAATTTTGAAATCATTTTAAGTTTATTATTTGTAATTCATTTACAAATATAAGTATTAAAATCCTAAAAACAACATTTTAAATGTGTTATTGACTAAATATTTAAGACAACTTAATATTAATTTTCCCTACACCACCACTCATTCAAATCATTACAATTGTGGTAAATCAGGGAGCAATCTTCCACATCTGAGTAAAGGTTTTTGATTTTTGTTTTTAGAGAAATTCCATTGTTGTCGTTGTCCAAAAACAGTAAGATCTTATCATATCCCCTTAAAATTTCTTCGGCTTTGAAAACATCGCCGTAGAATTTAAAATCAAATAATCACAACTCGGTGTATTGTCTTGTTCTAAATTTCGGAAGGTTAAATAATCAAAGAAACCTTCAAAAAGAGCTATTTCTTTATGTTTTATTTCCGATTGAATCAGTGTAATATCCTTTTTCCCAAGGCAAATTTTTGAATAAGCATTCCTGATTTCAAAGCCTTTGGAATTATTTTGAAAACCAATTCCAAAGCCTTGTTTTCTGCCAAGTTGGTAATGGACTTCTTTTACTAAATCTTTTTGTTCAAGGACTTTGCGGGATTTCAGATAATCCAACAATGCCGGATGTTTAACTTCCTGAACGTTGAGAATTTGATAATTTTCCGGTTTGGGAGTGAGTGTTTTTGGAGTAAAATTCTGGTTGAGAACCACAAATTGAGACAGGTATTTCAAAGCGTCCGAAACAGAACATTTTTTTAACTGCTGAACGATGGAAATTACATCATAGCTCTTGCCGGTTCCGAAGTCGAATGCTATTTTCTTCTCAAAATCTACACAAAGGCTGGGTTTTTCTTCTTCGCGATCCAGGGCGAAATAAAATGCCGTCTTTGAATGTTTTTTCGCCGGAAATTTTCCAAAGGACTCCAAAACCGTACGGATGTCGACTTTTTCTTTGATGTTTTTACAATTCATTTTTTTTGTTTTTAGAGCAATTGAGTTATCCACATTTTCCTTTTAAATAAAAAAAGCTTTTTTATTACTTTTATAATACTTTTAATGATTCTCGTTATCGCCTTTCAGCAAGGCGATAGAGCCACTTTTGGCAGGAGTGCAATTCCGAAAAATCAAGAGTGCAATTCCGAAAAAAGGCTGTTTTTCGCAGGAGTGCAATTCCGAATTGATTTTTTAATTTTGGCCTAATTTCCGATTTTATCCACAATTTCATGGGGTTATCCACAGGTTTTTTCGGTTCTTCAATCGGGACACGAGTGCAATTCCGAAAAGAGGTCGGTAAAAATTTTGATTTTAACATTTCCTTAAGTTTTAAGAGTGCAATTCCGAAAAGCACAGGAGTGCAATTCCGAATTCATACAATAACGGGATACCCGTTCGGTAATAATTGTCCCATTTTGGTCTCCCCATAAATTTCAATAATGAAGCCCTGCATCTGTTGCAAGAACGCTTTTCCCTGCCACTCTGTTGACTTGATATTGTTCTGCCGGCTGATCCTGACAAATCGTTTAAAAGCTTTCTCGATAAGCTCCCTGGTTTGTGCAATGTTTTGGTATTGGTAGGAAAACCGCTGCATTTCCTCTGTTTTTAGTCCATAGCGCTTACGGAAGTAAAGCAGCCTTCTGTTGACAGACTTTTTATCCTGCGAAATTTCAATGCTCTTTTCGGCCATAGGGTTTGGATTGGCAAAAGGAATTATCGTAATGAAATCGCCTTTATAATGGTAAAGAAACGAGCGGTCGTTGTATTGGTTAAACTTGAGCTTTGCGGGTTTTAAAAATTTGGAGCAGAAGTCGTTGGCGGTTCTATAGTTTAATCCGAATTTTTTATTTAAGGTGGAAAGTCTTAGCGGGACGCCTTCCTTGGGAAGTTTCGTTAACCATATCGCCAGAAGGATGTGCTTATTATTCCGGATATGGTACACCAGATTATACAGAACATAGTTATATTCAGGAATGACCAAGAGCTTTTTGAGCCAGTAGCTGCTTATGAGAAAGCGGGTGTATCCCCTCTGGTCGTAGGCGGGCGTGGAGATCAACCCCCCGAAAGTTTTGATTTCTTTACCCTGCCGGTTTGTAGATTTATACCAGCCCATCTTAAACCTGGCGAGGAATTCATAAGCCTCTACCACCTGTTTCGTGGAACCGCTAGGAGATATTTTATGGTTCGGGATTTTAAGGGATACAAAAATATTGTTTTCGGTTTCAAATTCATCCTCAAACAATGAAAGCTGCTTAGGCCTGTCCTGCGGGCGAAACTGTTCGCTGCCGATTATAGAAACGATATTGAATATAACCCGTAAGGCATTGATGGGAATATCCGCCGCTTCCGCCCCTTCAAAAAGGAAATCATCTGCAAAAGAATTGCCCAACCGAATTTTTTCTGGCTCGGTCGTTTTGGGCGATTCAAATTGCTTTCGGATGATTTTTGAATCCTTCTCTGGCACGGTCATTCTGCTATCTCGATATAGAATAATGTCTATTATAATTTCTAATTATGGCCTAATTCTTCGGGGACTTTGATGTCGGGGATTGGTAGAATTGCATTTAATTCTTGATTTGAATTCTCCCTCATATACGGCAATAGCTGTTTTAAGGCTAGCCTCCAATTGGTAATGGGACGATTGGAGTTGTTCTTCCACCCATTGCCTTTCCAGAAGCTATACTTTTGGATTAGTTCAGAGTGAAGCGGTGGCACGAAGGCGTCCAGGGTTTGGGCATATTCTAAAAACTCATCCAAAGTGGGAATGCAGGATTGATGCCCAATATTTGGCGTACTGGTTTGCGGGAGTTCTCCCTCACTTGAATTGAGATTCCTATTGCTATCCTTATCATTTCGCTTTTGTTTTTGATGGTAAGGCGTTAAAGCAGTTTCCTCTTCAGGCTTCTTATCCCTGCTATATTTCTTCCGCTCTGTCTCTTTGCGACAAACAGCCCCGGCCTCCCGGAAAGGATAATCCACAATAATCCTGTATGATCCGGAGATGCCATTTTTAGTCCCATACTCAATGAGTCCGAGTTTGTTTAATTTCTGCTTGGTGGCCTTCACGGTTTTTCTGGTTATGCCCAAAGCCCTGCCTACTGCGACATCGGAAGCCGTGACTGCATATCCGTTGGCATCTTTTGCTAACTTTAAAAGGTAGAGGTACATCGCAATGGCAGTGGCCCCGATGTTGATTTTTTCATTGAATTTCCAAAATTTATGGATGAGTTCCGAATAATACATCGCCTATGATGCTTCGTCAAAAAGCTTTAACGCCTTCTCCTTATTGGTAACGATTAAATGCTTTCTCTGAAAGATGGCACCTTTTAATATCCCTGATGATTTTATTTTTGATGCCGTGGAAACAGAACAGCCTAAAAGATCTGCCAAACCTTGCAAGCCAAAGGTATATTTACTTTCTCTCTGTATCTGATTTGAAACATCTATAAATTCCTCTACAGTAAGCTTCCAAATCGGGGTTTTAGGGTCTATGTTTTTCATAGGTTTTTATTGAATAATTTTAATACCTTCTCTGAGTCAATGATAATCTTTCTGCCGTTTTGGATGATGGCCTCATCAAACATCCCCGTGCTTTTGAGCTTGCTGGCATGGTTTTTTGAGCAGCCTAAAATTTTGGCTAAGCCGGCAAGCCCGTAGACATAGTTTTTATTCAGAGTTTCGGAGTCTGCTTCTTCTGTTTTTGTTGAAGGAATTTTGGAGTCTAATAATTCTACAAACTCTCCAATGGTTAATTGCCATAAAGGCTTGCTTAAATCTTCCATTTATGTTTTTTATTTTTAGCTTATTCCGTTCCTCAGTATCTTAACTTTAGCTCCTATATTACAAAATAGTGTTAATTGTCTAAAAAAAGATACTTTCATGTTATTTTGCATTGTAATATATTATTTTAACTATATTTGCATTGTACAACATTGCAAATATATAGATTTTAATCTATGTAAATAAAGCTTTTTAAACAAAAATACAATCTTACATATCATGACAATCACAGAAAGGCTTCAAGCCTATATGGCGCACAAAGGCTTAAACCCGAACAGGATTACTGTGGAGGCGGGGTTATCGAACGGGTTAATCGGAAGGGCGATTAAGAATAACTCCGGATTAAACTCTGACACTATAGAAAAAATACTATCTGCTTACGACGATTTAAGCCCGGAGTGGTTTATTTCTGAAATTGGATCAATGCTAAAAACCAATCACCAGTCTAACCATAACGGTAACGGCAACAATGTAAACAGCAATATTAATGGGAACATCAGTGGAAATGTTACTATTTCCCATAGTGAGTTTTCCAATATGATTGACATCCAGAAAGGTTATCAGGAAATGCAGCGTGAGCTTAGCGATCGATTGAAGACCTGCCAGGAGCAGCTATCAGATAGTATGAAACAAGTAGCTTCTCTAATTGAACTCATTAAAAAATAGAAAACTTTCTATAATTTATTAAAGACTATTCTCGATTTTTCAATCAAAAACAAATTATAAACTTCAAAATAAAACTATGCAAATAGAAAATGAGATAATAATAAAAAAGCTCGATCGTATAGAGAAATATATTTTCGGACTCAAAGATATTCTAAATGTGGAAGAACTTTCACACTATACAGGATTAAGAAAATCCTATATATACAAATTAGTCCATAAAAACCTTATCCCTTACTCTAAACCTAATGGAAAAGTCTTATTTTTTGAAAGAAAAAAAATAGATTTATGGCTAACAAGTAATAGTACTAAATCCACTTCAGAAATAGAGCAAGAGATGGAAGACTATTTAAGTAATAAAAGAGAATAGTAAATTATTTTACAACACGATAGAGGTATAAAGAATTAGTTACAATAAAACTTCCATCGCCTCATCAATAACCGAACTTTCAAGATCTTTAAGATAGACCTGCGTAATTGAAACATTTTGATGTCCCATTGCCTCAGAAATAATATCTGTCGAAATACCCTTCTGTTTTAGATTTGTTGCAAAGCTATGTCTTGCTACATAACTGGTAATTTTTGCATCAATTCCACACAATTCTGCTATTTTTTTCAAATCTTTATTAAATTTCTTTAAAACTTTATCTTTTCTATATTCAATTTGCATCGGAGTTAAGTTATCACTTAGTAAAATTGGGAAAATATAGCTTGTATTATTCTTATTATTTTCTTTATAAAAATCTAAAATTTTCCTCACAGGAGGAGTAATTTTAATACTAAAATTTGTTTTTGTCTTTCTTCTTTTATAGATAATTTTTTCATTTTCAATATTACTCCAAGTAAGCATCATCATATCATAAAAATTCATTCCTCTAGTAAAATAACTAAACAAATAGTAGTTTTTCGAATTAAGCAATGTTGGATAATTTTCACAATTAAAATTTTTAATTTTTTCCATATCCTCAATTGCTAAAGCCCTCTTATTGCTAGAAGATTTTAATTTAGATATTTTATAAACATCAAAAGGATAATCATCTTTGGAAGCGATTTTTTCTTTAATAGCAGCATTAAACAAGGCTCTAATTGTCCTCATTTTCACAGAAATACCTCCATCAGTCCCGTTATTTGATCTTAAAAAAACTTCATAATTATTAAGTAGCGATGGGGTGATATATTTGAAATCAATACTTTTTTCAGATCCAAGAAATTTGAAAAAACTTCTTTTTGCATCTTTATAAGCTCTAGCATTTCCGGTTTGTTTAGATTTAACCAGCATTTCAATTTTATTCTCCCAAAATTGATTAACAGTAATTTTTTTATTCCTTTTGAAATCATAAAAAATTTCTTCAAATTCGTTTATTGACAAATCCTTCCCATCAGAAAAACTATCCAGAAATATTTTTTCACATCTATTTTTAAGTTTAAGAATAGATGCATTTTTTTGTTGATATTCAGGACAGTTTTTTCTAAATTCTGAAGTTTTATCATTCCATTGAGATTTTTCGCATGAAAATCCGGTAGAAATATATTTCCTTTTTCTATCTTTAGTAATTCGAAGAAAAATTGGATACAATCCATTTGAAAGAACTTTATCTTTAAGAACTAATTTTGATGTTGCCATAGTTCAATCTCATATCTTGGGTTACACATAGGTAACACAAATTTACGAAATAAAAGATAAAAATAGATAACATAAGAAAAAAAACAAATTACACAATCGATTAAATATCAATTAATTACAAAATAAAGGAAAACAAGAGAAAATAAAAAATTACAGCCTTCTAAGCAGACGGTCATAGGTTCGAATCCTATCGCGCTCACAAAAGCCGCTTTTTTAAGGATCGGTTTTTTTCGTTTCAAAAATTTGCGCTATAATTGGCAATGTAAAATATTTTATAAGTTTGCAAAACAAGATGGCAATATAGTAGAGTCATGATGTCGGAACGGCGGCTGGCCTAGCCAGTAGGAGTGGGTTCGAGTCCCACCGCTTATTGTCATCTTATTTTTTTTACAGTGCCTGCTTAAATTCTTTTGGATTAACTACTGTTCGTACTGATAAGATATTACCACTTTAGTTTTACCTTTTTTTTGTCTGGATGGATTGTGAGCTTGTTTCTAATATCCATATACTAAAATACTGCTCCCATTTTCAAAATATAAGTGCATCTTTTTTCTGTTGTGTGAAAATCTACAATTGCGGATTCAGAAGCAATAATAACAGAGGTATAATATTTGCTGAGGTCTTGGCAGATTTTATTTTATGAAAAAAATCCTAATTATCATTACCTCTCACGCTGATATGCTCAACACCAATACCAAAACTGGTGTTTGGCTGGGAGAATTTACTGAACCTTATTACAAATTCCTGGATGCCGGACACGAAGTCACACTAGCTTCTTTGGCTGGAGGTCGTCCGCCCATTGATGAAACAAGCCAGCTAACAGAAAATATTACTGGCGCTAACCGCCGCTTCAACGATGACAATGCTGCGCAGGAAGCCTTCAACAATACTTTAAAGCTTACCGAAATCAACGCTGCCGATTATGACGCGGTATTTTTTCCGGGAGGGCACGGCCCAATGTTCGATTTGGCAGATGACGATGCCACAGGAAGAATTATTCTGGAATTTTACAAAAACAACAAACCGATTTCCACAGTGTGCCACGGACCTGCGGCACTAATTGCAGCAACCAAACATCAGCCTAATTTCCTGAAAGACAAGAAGATAAGCTGCTTCAGCAATGCCGAAGAAGCATTGGTTTTCAAAAAAGACAATGTGCCTTATCTGCTAGAAGACCGTATGAAAGAACTTGGCGCTGAGATTGATAATTCTGTGATTCCTTTTGCGCCACATTCCGTGCAGGATGGCAACCTGATTACCGGGCAAAATCCGCTTTCTTCAGGGAAAGTGGCAGATGCACTTTTGGAAGCGCTAAAATAATTTCAGTTAAAAACTTTTCAGAGCGGCATTCACAAGCCGCTTTTTTATTTATCGAAAAAGTTAGGATGCTCGTTCTGAATTTCCCCAACAGAATCTAAAACTTTTTGCTTTAACGAATCCTGATAATTTTTCAGTTTTTTTGCGATTTCTTCATTTGAGGTTCCGAGGATTTTCGCGGCTAAAATCCCGGCGTTTGTCGCACCGTTCAGCGCAACCGTTGCCACTGGAATTCCAGACGGCATCTGTAAAATCGACAATATAGAATCCCAGCCGTCAATCGAATTGGAAGACAAAATCGGCACGCCAATCACAGGCAAAGTGGTGCAGCTTGCCACCATTCCCGGCAAATGCGCAGCGCCGCCAGCACCAGCGATGATGACTTTTATGCCGCGATCTGCAGCTGTTTTCGCATAATCGAACATTCGTTCCGGTGTTCTGTGTGCAGAAACTATCGTCAGCTCAAACGAAATCTCCATCGATTTTAAAAAATCTGCAGCCTGAGACATCATGGGTAAATCACTCTTGCTGCCCATTATTATACCAATCATACCTTTGCGAATTTTTACAAAATATTACGAATTATTGAGAATTCAATAAATGCTAAAAAATTATTCTGATACAACCTTCACAAGTTCCTTCACCTTCATTAATTTCTCCAAAACTTCTGCCCTGCTTTCACCCAAAACATTGATGTGCCCCATCTTTCTGCCCGGTTTTGTTATGTTTTTTCCGTAAAGATGCACAAAAGTCTGCGGCATTTTCAGCACTTCATCCAGCCCTTCGTACTTCACTTTTCCGCTGAAACCATCGGCACCAACCAAGTTGGCCATCCCAGAAAATTTCAGATTGTCCGTATCTGCCAAAGGCAAATTTTTCAGTGTGCGGTACATCTGCTCAAACTGCGAGTTGGAATTACCTTCCTGAGACTGATGCCCGGAATTGTGCAGCCTTGGCGCAGTTTCATTCACCCACACTTTACCGGCTTTGTCCAGAAGCAATTCAATTGCAAAAATTCCCGCAGAATCTGCCGCTTCAATAAACTTCGCTGCAATCTCATCTATCTGATTCTGAACACTTTCCGAAATTTCAGCCGGCGAAATATTAAAGTCCAGCAGGTTCAGTTTCGGATCCGCCACCATCTCAGTTACCGGGAAAGTTTTCGTCTCGCCGCTTTCATTCTTCGCCACGATTACGGAAAGTTCTTTGTCAATAGCAATCAGCGTTTCAATCACGGAAGGCTCATCCCAAAGATTCGCCTTATCTTCCTCATTTCTAATCAGTTGCACACCTTTTCCATCGTAACCGCCGGTGTTTAGTTTTTGAACGAACGGCAGCGGAAAATCCACTTCGGATTTGCTGTGAACAATCTGAAAATCAGGCGTTGGAATGCCTTTGCTCTGGTAAAACTGCTTCTGCAAAATTTTCTGTTGGATGATGCTGATGATTTTCGGCGAAGGAATCACCTTCACACCCTGAGCCTCCAGCTCGAAAAGCGCATCGGCATTAATGTGCTCAATCTCAATCGTCACCACATCTTTATCCTGACCAAAATCCATAACTGCCTGATAATCATTGAAATCGCCAACCATTAATTTCGAAATTCCCGCGCAGGAACATTCCGGATTTGGATCCAAAACAAAAAATTCATCGTCGTATTTCAGGGCGTTTTGTATGAACATCCTGCCCAATTGCCCGCCGCCTAAAATGCCAATTTTCATAAAATTGAAGTTTCAATAAAATTTCATAAAGTCTCGAACTATGCCTCCTTTCTGCGAAAACTTAATTAAATTATTTACAATAAAATCACATATTTTTTGAGAATCTTCATTTTCAGGAAAAAGCAGGTGAACATTGGCACCGGCATCCAAAGTAAAAAAAAGTGGCAAGCCTGTTTCCTTCCGGAAATTCCATATTTTATGGATGACTTCCACGGTGCCTGCCTGCATCAAAATGAAAGCCGGATCGCTCACCATCATCATTGCGTGTAGCGTGAGCGCTTCGTGTTCGGTTAGTTTTATAAACCCTTGTAAATCACCGCTTTTCAGAATCTTTTCAAGCGTGAAAAAATTATCTCTTGCTTCCTGAAAACGCCGTTCTGCATAGGGATTAGTTTTCATCAAACTGTGGCCTAAGGTAGAGCTAACCGCTTTTTCGCCTTCGTGAATCAGCAGAATCCAATCGTTGAAATTCTTAAATATCGGATGGATTTTTTCTGGCGGAAAAGAAACGGCAAATAAATCCGAACTGCCTTTCACCACAGGCGTTTCGCCCCAAACAATCAGTCCGTTCTCAATGCTTCGCGCCGCACTTCCGCTGCCCAATCTTGCAAGAAAAGAAGTTTTTTTCAGATGAAATTCGTCCGAAACCTTTCCGCAAAAAAACCCATCAAGCTGCATCAGGCACTTTGCAATCGCACCAAAACCTGATGCTGAGCTTGCAATTCCGGAACTATGCGGAAAGGTATTTTCAGTTCTGATTACAAAACTTCCCTGCAAAATCCACGGTAAATAGCGTTCGATACTTTTGAAGAATTTCTCAATTTTTTCGGAAAATTTTGAATTTTCTTCATTTGCCAAAAATGTCCGAACAGAGAAATTTTCGCCAGCCTTAAATTCAATTTCCGTGTTGGTTTTGGAATTGTTCAGAGTATAGCTGATGCTCGGATTTGCAGGCACCTGATTCTCATATTTCCCCCAATATTTTATGATGGCAATATTGCTTGGGCAGGATGCAGAAACCTTTGCATCATTCACTGTAAATTCCTGATTTCCAATAAATTCCGTGTCCTGAATCATTTGTATAAATTCTCAATTTCCTGGGCGTATTTCTGCATCAGAATCCTACGCTTGATTTTCAGCGTTGGCGTTATTTCGCCGGTTTCCAATGAAAATTCCTGCGGCATCAGCTTGAATTTTTTTATTTTATCCACCTTGGAAGCAGCGGCTTGAAGGTACCCAATTTTTTTTTCATAAAATTCATTAACAGCAGAATTCGACAAGACTTCTTTCCAATTGGTAAATTCTACATTCAGCGAAGCAAGTTCCTTTTCCAGCAAAGGGAAATTCGGCACTATCAGCGCAGACAGATAAGGCCTGCCTTCAGCCACAAGCATTATCTGCTCGATGAAATCATCCTCAGTCAATTGATTTTCAATAGGTTGGGGTGCTATATATTTCCCATTGGAGGTTTTCATCAAATCTTTAATCCTGTCTGTGATGATAAGAAACCCGTTCTCATCTAGCTCTCCGGCATCCCCGGTGCGAAACCAGCCATCCTGGGTGAAAGCAGCCGCCGTGTCCTCAAGTTTCTTCCAGTAGCCCAGCATCACATTTTCGCCCTTCACCTGCACCTCATTTTCCTCCCCGATCCGTATTTCCGTTTTCCCGAATGCAGCGCCGTTAGTCCCGTGTACATAGCCTGTGAGCGGGCTGGCGGCTACAGTGGCAGTGGTTTCCGTAAGTCCGTATCCCGCGATGATGTGAATTCCGATTGCATCGAAAAACCGCGTGATTTCGGGAGAAATGGCTGCGCCGCCGCACGGCAGAAACCTAAGTTTTCCGCCCAGTTTAATCTTGATTTTATTGAAAACCAGAGCATCTGCTATTTTTTTTTGCATTGCTAATACTGGCGGCAGTTTTCTGTCCTTTCTCCTCAGTTCAGCAGCTCGTGCTCCCACACCCATTGCCCAGCGGAAAAGTTTCTGAATAGCCTTACTGCCGTTATTGATATTTCCACGGATGCCGGCATATATTTTTTGGTAAAACCTGGGCACGGAGCACATCATCGTTGGGCGTACCTCCGGCAGTGTGTCGGCAATAGCCTTTGGGTCTTCCAGAAACGAAACCTTCGCCCCGCCATCCAGGCAGAGCAGCGTCCAGGCACGCTCAAATACATGAGTGAGCGGCAGAAACGCCAGCGAATGTTCCTTCTCGAAGTTTTTAAACCGAAAATATTCGTGGTGCGCACGGAAGGTGCTTCGGAAATTGCCGTGAGAAAGCATCACGCCTTTCGGCTCCCCGGAAGTGCCAGAGGTGTAAATCACGGTGGCAAGATCTTCCGCATTTTTGGAGACAATTTCAAAAGTCTCCGGCATCGTAGCAATAAAATCCTCGAGGTAAATGCCGATTCTATCCTTTTGCCAGACAGATTTTTTTGAAATGATTATCTTCTGAATATCAACACCTTCCGCTAGCAAACCAATTAAAATATCATATTGAGCCTGCCCGCCGGCAAGGATTATTTTGGCATCTGCATCCTCCAAAATATATCTTACCTCCTCCCTGCCGTTGGTGGCATAAATTGGCACCGTAACTGCGCCCAAACTCAATACTGCCAAATCAAAGGAAATCCATTCGGCAGAGTTTTCCGAAAATATCGCCACACGGTCGCCCTGCTGAACGCCGGCATTCTTCAGCGCATTCGCAATTTTGAACACCAGAATGCGGAACCTCTTCCAGTCCAAATCATTCCAGGCATTGTTTTTTTGGAAACCGATGGCTGGCCTTGTCGGAAATTTTTCAGCGTTGATGTTCAGAAGTTCGGCTATGTTCATTGATTTATTTTTTCCTGGAATTATGATCAGTGATATAGTTATTTACATGAAAGTCAATACTTTGATCTACAGGAATGAAATTAAATTTCAAAGTCTCGCGGATTTTATTATTGGAAATCCTGTTGATCCCCGTCATAGCGTTGATATTGTAAGGCGTTGCTAGCCTCAGTGGCGGAACGAGCCAAGAGAGAAACGGGCTGATTTTCACAAGCATATGCAGCGGTTTCTCTGGTATTTTTGCTGCGGGTTTTAGTCCTAACTTTCTCCTCACCATATTCCCTACCTGCAGGTAAGGAAGGTTCTGGGAAATGAGAATAAAGCGCTCGCCAAAGTGGTTTCCTTCCATAAGTTCTATAGATGCGTGTGCCACATCGCGAACATCTACAAAAGAGCCAGTGCCGGGAAACATCAGTTTATTTTTCTCGTAAGTGGAAAATATGCTACCGCTGCTCTGCCCCCAGTTTCCGCTACCGATAATCATTCCTGGCACCACTACGATGACCTTCAGGCCTTCCGCTGAGGCACGCCAAACTTCCATTTCTGCGAAGTGCTTGGAAATCGGGTACGCAGCGTGATCCAGCTTAGGATTGTAGGCAGAATCCTCGTCCAGCTCACCCTTTTCATTCGGCTCATCCAGCACGGAAATCGAGCTCACGAAAAGGAATTTTTCTACCGCAGAATTTTCCACGGCATACAGCAAATTCTGAGTTCCTGTAATATTGGTGTCGAAAATTTTCCTATCGTCCCTTGGATCAAAACCAACTGCCGCCGCACAATGGTAAACTTCGGAAATGCCTTCCAGCGCAGCTTCCAGCGAATTGACATCGGTAAAATCCACATCCACCCATTCAATTTCCGCAAAAAGTTCGGCGTAGTTTTCGGTGTAGAACCGCCACGATGCCTGCACTTCGGAAAGTATGCTGCCCGGCCTTTTGGTGGCACGCACCTTCATACCGCGTTGCAGCAGCTGCAGCACAATCACCCTGCCCAAAATTCCCGTAGCACCCGTTACTAAAACCATCTTCGCAAAGATAGGCAAATGCTATTAACTGCCGAGAAAATCGGCAACCGCCGCATTGAAATCCGCAGGATTGTCGGCGTGAAGCCAGTGCGCTGCATCAGCGATGCTAACTATCTTATAATCAGGGAATTGCTGCTTTATCGCCAGCTCATCCTGTGGCAAAATATAGTTGGAATTTTCGCCACGGATAAAAAGCGTTTTCCCGGGAAAAACTCCAAATTTTATATTATTCGCCACAAAATCCTGATATTTTTTGTCGAGAATTTCCAGATTAAAACGCCACGCCAACTTCTTGTCATCCGTCCAGTAAAGGCTTTTCATCAAGAACTGCCGCACAAATTCTTCGGGAATGTACTGTTTCAGCACTTCATCCACATCGCTTCGCGATTTCACCTCATCGAAATTTACGCTCTGCAAACCCTTGATAATTCCCTGATGATGCGGCGGATAGGATTTCGGCGCAATATCTGCCACGATGAGTTTTTCCGTTTTATCGGGATGATTTATGGCAAACTGCATCACTGCTTTTCCGCCGAGAGAATGCCCGAGAAGATGGGCTTTTTCGATGTTTTTCGATTGCATATAAATCAGGATGTCCGCCGCCATTGCATCGTGCGACATCTCATCGGAATGGAAACTTCTGCCGTGGTTCCGCAAATCAAGCAAGTGCACCGGCATTTTCTCACCGAATTCTTTGCCGAAACTTCCCCAGTTGTCGAGCATTCCGAAAAGCCCGTGCAAAACCAGCAGCGGTGTTCCGCCCTGTTTTTTCCCATAAATTTTTGAGTGCAAAATTTGTTGCATTTTTTTAACTTGCTAAGTTGTCGTTAAGCTAGCGAAAGCCGTTTTAGATAAGCCTGAATGGTATTTTCCAACCCTAAATATAAGGCTTCTGAAATTAAAGCGTGGCCAATGGACACCTCTAACAAATTCGGAATATTTTCGACAAAATATTGAATATTCTCTAAATTCAAATCGTGGCCTGCATTAAGACCTAATCCAAAATTTGCCGCTTCTTCAGCAGTTTTGATATAATCTTCAATCGCCGCTGCTTTATTCTGCGTAAAATTTTTCGCGTAAGATTCCGTGTAAAGCTCGATTCTATCAGTGTTTGTGTCGGCTGCATATTTTACCATTTCAGGATTTGGGTCGAGAAAAATGGAAGTCCGGATGCCTGCATTTTTAAATTCAGAAATGACTTCGCGCAAAAATTTCTGATTCGTTTTGCAATCCCAGCCAGCGTTTGAAGTGAGCGCATCATCTGCATCGGGAACCAGCGTAACCTGCTCAGGCTGCACTTCTAGCACCATTTCTACAAAATTTCTGTGCGGATTTCCCTCTATGTTAAATTCCGTGGTGATGAGCGGTTTCAAATCATAGACATCTCTTCTCGTGATGTGCCTTTCATCAGGCCTTGGATGAACCGTAATTCCCTGAGCGCCAAACTTTTGCGCATCAACTGCAACCTGCGTAACGCTCGGAAGATTTCCCCCGCGTGAATTTCTCAGCGTTGCGATTTTATTAATATTTACCGATAATTTAGTCATTTTCTGTAATTCCGTTAATTCGTGTTACCTGTAAAATCACAAGATCAAATTCTTTGGCTGCAGTAAGCAGGTGGTCGAAAATGTCTGCCATTATAGTTTCATATTTTTTCCATTCGGAGGTTTTTGTAAAGCATATAATCTCCAAGGGCATACCCGTGGGCGTGACTTCCAGCTGCCTTACCATTAGGTTGAGATTTTGATCAATGTAGGGATTACTCTCAAGATATCGGTAAATATAATGTCTGTAGACCCCGATGTTGGTAAGCTGCCTGCCGTTTATGATTTCTTCCTGATTGTCCAGCAGGGCGCGCTCTCTGTTCAAAATTGTCTCCGATTCCGAGAGGTAATCTTTAATGAGATTTATTTTGCTGAGCCTCGCAAGCAGCTCCTCATCCAAAAAGTTGAAAGATTTGACATTCAGTACTATGGACCGCTTGATGCGCCGCCGGTTATTGTCCAGCATCACCTGGAAGTTTTTAATCTCGGTACTCATCAGATCATAGGTCGGTATCGTGGAAACCGTGCGGTCCAAATTTTTTATTTTAGTCGTCAGCAGGCTGATGTCTTCAATATTTCCCTCAATCTGATATTTCGGGATAATGACCCAATCGCCCACTTTTACAATCCTCGATGTGGAGACATGGATGCCGGTAACGAATCCCAGAATCGTGTCGCGGAATACCAGGAGGATGACCGCCGTAAGGGCACCGAGCACCCCGAGAATGGCGCTGGCACTAACGCCGAAAAGCACTGTAATGCCGATGAACCCGAAGATGAAGATCCCCACGATGTCCAGTGAGGAGGTCACTGCGCGCATCGCCGTCATTCGATAAAAATCTTTTTTAATGATAAAGTATCGGTCTACAGTAGTAAGAATCCTGTGGTAGAGGACATAACCGGCGATGATCATTAGCACAGCAAAAATCCTCGATAGAACCTCAAAACTATTGGGGTGGCGGTAAAAAATCGGTTGAACGGAAGCCCTGCCTATAAAAAGCGCAATAAAATTCGCCACGGAATCCAGCACTTTGCTTTGGTAAAGCGCCGCCACCACGGCATTGTCTTTAAGCTTATTATAAAACAGCGAGCGGAAACTCTTCAGAAAATACCAGGCGATAAAATTAAAAATGGCTACAACCGCCAGCAGGAGCAGAATTTTTAACGATATCTGAGAAAAAAGTATAAAGCCTTCCGGCACTGCGCGGAAAGTCCAGCGGTGGATCTCATCACTGAGAGTCTGAAGGAGACCCTGCGTACCTATTAACTCGTCTTTCACTTTTACAAATTTAGCAAAGTTTTATTGCTGACTTATATTTTTTTCTAATTTTAACCAAACTTTAAAATATGAAAATGCCACTTGCCACACTCGCCGCCTCTATGATGATGCTCTGCTGCACCGCCAACCCCCGGGAAAACCCCAGCGAAAAAAAAGCAGCAGTGCAGAATTCTCAATACGAAGAGAGTAAGGCTAAAACAATCACGCTGAAACTGGGCGAAAACCAGTTCGTGCAGGAAGCCGAAATGAATATCACCTTCCTTCGCCTTGTGCAGGATTCACGCTGCCCGGAAAATGTAAACTGCGTTCACGCGGGAAATGCAACCATCGAGCTTGAGCTGATGGCCACCTATTCCAGGCCGATAAAGGTGCAGCTGAGCACTTCTGACGACAAGGCGAAAGAGCAATTTTCATCGGCAAGTTTTAACGGAAACCTCATCACGCTTACAAATCTGAAACCTACGAAAAATGCTGACGGGAAAATCAACGGGCTGTATTCCGCGACCTTGAAAATTGAAAAAGGCGAAACAAAGCAGCCTGTAATAGTGAGATAATTTTCACCAATTTATTGGCTGAAATCCTTTGGAAATCAAATAGTTATTGATTTTTGAGAAAGGCTTACTGCCGAAAAATCCACGGTGCGCAGAAAGCGGCGAAGGATGCGCTGATTTGATGACGAAATGCCTGGATTCATCGATGAACTCTGCCTTTTTCTGTGCGAATGAACCCCAAAGAACGAAGGCCACGCTTTCTTTCCGCTCAGAAATTTGTTGGATGATATAGTTCGTGAAATTTTCCCAGCCCAAATCTTTGTGCGAATTGGCGCTGTAAGCCCGTACTGTAAGCGTAGAATTCAGCAGAAGGACGCCCTGTTTTGCCCAGTCGTCAAGTTCTGTGGAAGTTCGCGAAATTCCTAAATCAGCGTGCAGTTCTTTGAAAATATTTTTGAGAGAAGGCGGCGCTTCCACATTTTCCGAAACGGAAAAGCAGAGCCCATTTGCCTGAAAATCACCGTGATACGGATCCTGACCGATGATAACGACCTTCACCTCATCAAACGGCGTAAGCTCAATGGCACGGAAAATCTGATGCTTTGGCGGGAAAATTTTAGCCGTGGCATATTCGGTTTTCACTTTTGCCCACAGCGTTTTAAACTCGTCGGAATTCTTTACCGGCGCCAAAATTTCAGTCCAGTTCATATCAGAAAATCAACTGCAAAATTAGAGCAAATCTGATGAAACCGAAATTTTATTTGGCGGCGAAAGCCTAAATTTGCGTTGTGATTATTCAGCAGGAAGATTTGGACGAGCTTGAATTTCCGGCATTGCTTGCGGAAATTTCGCCATTTGCCTTTTCCCGAAAAACAGCGGAAATGATTGCGCAGCTTCGCCCGATGCCAATCGATGAAGCGGAAATTTCTTTGAAAAAAACTTCGGAATTTCTCGCAAGTTTTGAGAGCGAAAACACCATTCCGTTTAATGAATTTGATGACATTGAAACGGAGCTAAAGCTGATGCTGATTGAAAACTATCGGCTTGATAATCAGAGTTTTGTAAAGATAAAACAGCTGGCGGAACAAATCGGCAGACTTCAGAAATTTTTCTCATCGTTTAAGGAAGCTTTCCCGATTCTTTCGGAAGAAATTTCCGCAATTGAATTCAGGAAAGAAATCATCGAAAAAATAGACCGTGTCTTCAACCGTTTTGCCGAGGTGAAAAGCGATGCATCGCCCAGCCTGAAAAACATCCGCACGGAAATTCAGCAATCGAGGAAAGCCATTGATGAAAATTTCAGCAGAGCCTTGTCGCAAAACGCTGATTTTCTGGAAGATATAAGGGAAACCATCATTGATGACCAGAGAGTTCTGGCGGTAAAATCAGGCTTCAAAAAAAGAGTTTCCGGCAGAGTTCTCGGCATTTCGAAAACGGGCTCTATCACCTATATTCAGCCGGAAAGCGTGATCAAGCATCACTTCAAACTTCGGGAAAACCAGGAAGAAGAAAAGCGGGAAATTGATAAAATCTTACGGAAACTAACTGCCGAAATTGCGGAGTTTCAGCCGCAGCTCTCGGATTATCAGCACTACATTTTCGATTTGGATTTAACGATGGCAAAGGCGAAATTTGCCCTGAAAATCAACGGCGTTCTGCCGAAAATCAACCGCCACCAAACGCTCAGGCTTCGCGATGCCTATCATCCGCTACTTTTCATCCAGAACAAAAATGAGGGCAAAAAAATTCTTCCGCAATCGCTGACTTTAACGGAGCACAACAGGATAATCGCAATTTCGGGACCAAATGCCGGCGGAAAATCCATCACGCTGAAAACCGTAGGGCTTCTTCAACTGATGCTTCAAAGTGGAATTTTAGTGCCGGTACATCCAAAATCGGAAATGTTCTTTTTCGGGAAAATAATGACGGACATTGGTGATAATCAGTCGATTGAAAATCACCTATCCACCTATTCTTCCCGCTTGAAAAAAATGGCAGCGATGATTCGCGAAGCCGACAGACATTCGCTGCTTCTCATCGATGAATTTGGCACAGGTTCCGATCCTGAATTGGGTGGCGCTCTGGCGGAAAGTTTCCTGGAATTCTTTTACGATAAAAAATCCTTCGCCATCATCACCACGCATTACACCAACATAAAACTGCTGGTGGAGCAGCTTCCGAACGCTACAAATGCTGCGATGCTTTTCGATGAAAAAACGCTGGAGCCGCTGTACAAACTGGAAATAGGGCAGGCAGGAAGTTCGTTCACCTTTGAAGTGGCGGAGAAGAATAAAATCCCGAGATTCATCATCAAAAATGCGCGGAAAAAGGTGGAGAAAGATGTGGTGAACCTGGATAAAACCATCGTGAAACTGCAGCAGGAGAAGTTTGAAGTGGAGAAGCTGAAAACGAACCTTACGGAGCAGCGTGAATCTGTGGAGGATAAGCGCGAAAACCTGCAGAAACTGAATGAGCAACTGGAGCAGAAGCTGTTTAATTTCCAAAAACTTTACGAGGAGGAGCACCGCAAGCTGCAGTTCGGGAACAAAATTGAGGGCTTCATCAAATCATACATCAATGGAAAACCGCGGAAGGATTTGGTACGGGATTTCGTGAAAATCCTGGAGCAGGAAAAATTCCGAAAGCTTGGTGCAGACAAGGATGAGAGCAAACGGCTACAAGTGATAAAGCGGAAAATAACGCAGCAGCTGAAGAAGCAGGATGTTCAAGAAAAAATCGCGGAAACAAACGAGAAACTCGAGGAAAAACGAAAGAAGGAGCGGGCAGTTTGGCTGAAACCCGGACAAAGAGTGCGCATAAAAGGCTCGACTTCTGTAGGCACCATAGAAAACATCGACAAAAACGGCAAAGTAACCGTGAACTACGGCAGCTTCAAAACTCAGATTTCGGGTGATGAGCTGGAGAGGATATGATGCGATTTCTGTTCAAAATTTATCAGCCACTTTTTCCGCCAGACGCCGCCTCGGTAGCCGCCGATCTTCCCCGAGGATGTGAGCACGCGGTGGCAGGGAATGAGGATGCAAATTCTGTTGGCGGCATTGGCTGCAGCAGCGGCTCGGATCGCCGACGCAGAGCCCATCATCTCTGCCTGCCTCCGGTAGGAAACGGCTTTCCCAAAAGGGATTTCCGAGAGAGCTTGCCACGCCTTCTGCTGAAAATCCGTGCCACGAGGGGAAACTTTCACGCTGAAACCCTCCCTCTTTCCGGAAAAATATTCTTCAAGCTCTGATACCAATGAGCAGAGCACTGGATTCTCTTGTGTTGATATTTGCATTTGGGAATGCTGCCTTATTTTTGCCGTCTCCCCTTCCAGCTTTTCATCATCCCTGAAAAGCAGTAGCAGCACGCCATTGGCATTTGCTATTGCCAGCATTTCCCCAATCGGTGTATCTATGTTTGTGCTGAATAAATCCACGGCATAAATTTAGTAAATATCAAAATTCTAATACTTTGCTTTGCATATTACATTTTAATTTTTATATCTTTGCAACAGAAAATTAGCATAGATGAATTTGGAAAACACGCAGGCACAAATGCGCAAAGGCATCCTGGAATACGCGATACTTAGCCTCATAAACATTCAGGAAATGTATGTAGCCGACTTGCTGGCAGCGCTTCGAAAGGGAGGGCTGCAAGTGGTGGAAGGCACCGTATATCCGCTGCTGACGCGCCTGAAGAATGCTGAAATCCTAGCCTACCGCTGGGAGGAATCTACGGGCGGACCGCCCAGGAAATATTACAGAATCACGGAAAAAGGCAGAGAATTTTTAACCGAGCTGGAGAAAACCTGGACCGAACTGAGCACGGCGATCAATTCAATCACTTCACAAAATAAAACTAAAGATCATGAATAAGACAATATCGGTAGCGCTTGCAGGCTACTCTTTCATCATCGATGAATTCGCTTACATCAAGCTAAGTGACTATTTATCGGCGCTGCGAAACACGCTGGATGCTGCAGAAGCCGACGAGGTAATGCACGACATCGAAATACGGATGGTGGAAATCTTCCGCGAAGAACTCGGAAAACGGGAAGTTATCAACGAAAGCGATGTGCAGAAAGTCATCACACAAATTGGAAACCCCGAAGAAATAGAGATGCAGAACGAAGGCTACACCGCAAATCCTGAAGTGCAGCAAGCGCAGCAAAAGTTTTACGAGAAACCGCTGTTCCGCGATCCTACCAACGCAAAAATCGGCGGCGTTTGTTCCGGGCTGGCGCATTATTTCGGCATACAGCCGTACATTATGCAGCTGATTTGGGCGGCAGTTGCCGTGCTTGGAATTTTCACGGCGCACATTTCCACACTGCTTATCGTATTGATTTACTGCCTGTTATGGATTATCATCCCAAATGCTGTAACGGCGTCAGACTTCCTGAAAATGAAAGGGCAGCCCTTGGGTTTTGACAATCTGAAAGCGGAATCTGCGAAAAATGCAAAATTCATCATCGAGCCAAATTCTGGAAATGCGGTGAGAAAAAATGGCAGCCAAAAGGCGTTCAGCAGCATCTGGAATGTTCTCCGCTACTTTATCGGCGGTATTTTTGCGCTGGTTGGCATCGCCCTGATTTTCGGTGCAATGTCGGTAGTTTTCGCATCATTTTCCGAAAATATGCTGCAGCTTCCGGGCAAGTTTCGTTTCTATCTGGACGACCCGCTTTTGCGCTACCTCTTCCTGGCATTCACGCTCATCAGCATTTTGCTTCCGGCATCGCTCTTCATTTATTTCGCCATAAAATTGCTCTCGCCAAAAACCACGCTAAAATCCACAGGCTATGTTTTCGGCGGAATGCTGATTTCCTGGTTCGTGCTTCTCATCGTGCTTTCGGCGCTATTTTTCCGCAAGGAATTCCGCTATTCCGGCGAAAACAGCGATGTGCAGAATGTGGCGATAAATTCAGCATCGGACTCGATTTTCATCGAGCAGAAAAAAATTCAGATTCCGGTAAATTTCAAGGCGGTAGGCCACGATTATTTCAGTGATAAAAAAACGGTTTACGATGGTGAAACGCCGGAAATCCGCATTACCAGAAAGGAAGGCGATGTGAAGCCCTACCTTATCATTACCAAAGAAGCCGACGGCTATAATCTTCCACTAAAATCCAAAGTGGCGGTGGAAGTTTTGGATAATAAAGTATTGATTCCCAATTACATAAGCTATCCATATTCTGAAATTGGGAGAGGGTACCGCACGAATTATGAGCTGGTAATTCCGGCAAATAAAACCATTATCAACAATTTTCCAAAATCAATAATTGAAGATTCTGCCGATGATTATGATGATGACAATGCGGACGAAAACGGCGACGAAGATTATGGCACTACGCTGAGAATCAGCGGAGACAGCATTTTTGTAAACGGAAAGCAAGTGACTGAAAATCAGGCAGAAAAAATGCTGCGTGATGCCAAAAACAGTGAAGCCAAAAGCGTGAGCGTAAAAATCGAAAACGGCAAAAAAGAAATCACAATAAAGGCCAGGTAGCATTTCCTTTTTTCTTATATTTGTGAAGTATAACCGCTATGGTTATACTTTTTTATTTTTCGGATGAGAAAGTTTCTTGGCAAAGCCATTTTGAAAATTATCGGCTGGAAAGTGGTGCTGGACGGCGATGCGGACAACCTGGACAGGTGCATCCTCGTGGTAGTGCCGCATACGCATAACTCAGACTACCTCATTGGGAATTTTGCCTATATGGCGCTAGGCAAAGACCTGAGAATCATTATAAAGGACAAACACACGCGCGCCTGGTACGGGGGGCTGGTAAAGAGCATCGGCGGCATCGGGATAGACCGGAGCAGAAAAAATGACCTCGTAAACTTCGTGGCAGAGCAGCTGGAGAATAAAGATTTCAGCCTCGTGATAGCCCCGGAAGGCACAAGGACGCGGGTAGAGCGCTGGCGCAGCGGCTTTTACCAGATGGCGCTTGCGGCAAAAGTACCCATCGTAATAGGTGCGGGAGATTATGCCACAAAAACCGTTTACCTCGGATATAAAATTCCTTACGAAAGAATTTTAAAAATCGGCTATGCAGGCGTGCTGCAGGAAATAAGCGATTATGTAGAGGAAAAAAATCTTGTGCCTGCCGTCCCTGAGAATTGGAACCCAAATTTTACTATAAATGACTGAGCAGAAAAAAGAAATAACACTCCAGCGGCTGAACACCTGGGGATCCGAAACAATGCTGGATACTCTAGAAATCCGCTTTACAGATATAAGCGAAGACAGCCTCACAGCTACTATGCCGGTAAGCCCGCGCGTACACCAGCCGATGGGCTTGCTGCACGGCGGCGCCACAGCAGCACTTGCAGAAACACTAGGCTCCACCCTCTCATTCCTGCACATAGATCAGAAAAAACAGGTTCCGGTAGGTACCAACCTCAGCTGCAACCACCTGCGTTCCGCCACTTCCGGGTTGGTAACGGGCGTTGCGAGATTTATCCGGAAAGGCAACACGATGCATGTATCGGAAATAATGGTAAAGGATGAAAACGATAACCTTATCTCTCATATCGTGATGACCAACAATATCATCACAAAGCCTTGATTATCTTCCGTTTACCCGATGGGGTTTTCCATACTTGCTATGGAGAAGGCGGAGATTCTGTGGCATTTCATACCTTCGGTGGAGAAAGATCATCCGTATTTAAAGGGAAATTTAAGCCCCTAAGCGCAGATGAAATCCGGGCTCTGGATTTCAAGCAGCTGCCGGCAACCCCGGAATTTAGCCAGGAGAGCAGGGAAGATTATCTTGAAAAAATCAACCGGGCAATTGGTGTAGTTAACGAAAACCAGCTTCAGAAAATAGTCATCGCGAGGAAAATCGGGGTTGATTTTAATGATATAAATATCTCCGAAAGCTTCCTCAATCTTTCCAAAAATTATCCCAATGCATTTGTGTATTTTTTCCGGGATGAGAGCCAAAGCTGGATTGGTGCATTTTCCGAACTTCTCGGGAAATTTGATAAAAAAAGCCAAAAGTTTACCACTATGAGCCTTGCGGGAACCCTGCCCGTGGAGGAGCAGTGGACTCCGAAAGAAATTGAGGAACAGGCACCCGTTACAGATTTTATCTTAAAAATTCTGCGCCAATACGCTGATGATGTAGAGGTTTCCGAAACCTATGATCACATTTCGGGCAGCATCAAACATCTCCGTACAGATTTTAGTGCGGACATCAATCTTGAGGATCTCGAAACTCTTATTTCTGAGCTTCACCCTACGCCTGCGGTCTGCGGATTTCCTAAAGACCTATGTAAATCCGCAATAAAGTCCCTGGAGAATTTTAACCGCGAACTTTACGCCGGCTATTCCCGAACGGAGACGGAAACTGCAGTTTATTATTTTGTAAATCTGCGTTGCGCAAAACTTTTTAGGAATCGAGCGATGCTTTTCGCCGGCGGGGGAATAACCAGCAAGAGCCTCCCGCAGAAGGAGTGGCGCGAAACAGAGCTGAAGTCCCGTGCCATACTGGATAATCTCGCTATCTTTTAGCCCCCAACTGAGACCAGGTGTTCATCACCACCGTCAGCAGCATCCCGATGAGTGCTGCAGCGATTGAGAATACAAATTTGGTATTTTCAGTATGCATTATTCCCAGTTGCCAATCGAAAAAATAAAGGTTGGCAGCTATAATTATTGCAAAAATTATTAAAAATACTTTGTAAACCGTTTTCATTTATTATATTTTGATGCGAAGTATGCAAATTAATTAAATTCGATATAAGTTTGTACCAATTGTGCAAAATTAGCAGTAAAAAGTTTGATAGAAATAGCCAGAAGGATAATCCCGAAGACTTTCTGGAGTACCTGCAGGGTACCTGCCCCGAGCTTCTTCTCAATCCAGTCCGCAGATTTCAAAACAAGGTAAACGATAAGGCAGTTGATAATGATAGCAAGGATAATGTTAATATCGTGATACTCAGCACGGAGCGAAAGTATAGTGGTAAGCGTGCCGGCACCGGCGATCAGGGGAAACGCTATGGGCACTATGCTCGCTGAGGAGGCTTCGGTATTTTTCTGTATTTCTATGCCCAAAATCATCTCCAGTGCAATTACGAAAATCACGAGTGCTCCCGCTATGGCAAATGAGTTTACATCAACACCGATAAGCCCGAGGATCTGCTTCCCGATGAAGAGAAAGGAAATCATAAGCACGCCAGCAACAATCGACGCCTTTTCCGCCTCTATTCGGCCAAATTTCTGCTTTAGGGAAACGATGATCGGCACTGAGCCGATGATGTCGATGAGGGCAAAAAGCACCATGGTGCAGGTGAGAATTTCGCGGAAAGAGAGCTGTTGCAGCATACAGTTAATTTTTCGCAAAAATAGAATATAATTGGTAAAAATTACTTAATCTGAGAAAAAATATCCTTAGCTTCTTCAAGAAGGTAAGCTGGAGTATCAGCCTCTCTCATCGGGGAATATTTCTCGATTTTTACTCGGCTGATCAGCTGGGCATAGCGCTGAGCAAGGGCGTATCCATATTTATCCTCAAGATACTGCGCAGTATTCTGGCGATATTTCCGTACCAGGAACTCGTTTACTTCAAAATCCATCGTATAGAAAGTTTTGAAAAATTCCTCAATGTTTCCCTCCCTGATTAATTTCGAAAGATATTCCAGATCGGCAGAAATATCCGGAGCCTGCCGATCGCGCAAAAGTTTTTCCGTTTCGGCAAGGCTTAAAGCGCTATCTTCGCCCTGGGGAACTTTCGCTCTGGATTTTCGGAAATAATAA
This sequence comes from Cruoricaptor ignavus, assembly GCF_900141665.1. Taxonomy (GTDB): domain Bacteria; phylum Bacteroidota; class Bacteroidia; order Flavobacteriales; family Weeksellaceae; genus Cruoricaptor; species Cruoricaptor ignavus. Next base: position 37,382 of record NZ_FQYI01000006.1, read on the forward strand.
AAACCTGCACCCAGCGCCCCCGCCGCAACTGCGAAAATACCAAAATTCCCCAGCACGGTGCTCCAGCTGATCCCCTCATCCCGGTCTATTATCAGTTTCCGCGTCCCAAGCACCGGAGTTTCTACGGTTTGCAGTACGGAGTTGGAATAGTCGTTCACGCGCTGCATCACAGCCGTATTACTGCCCACTGCTTCCTCCTGCACCTCCACTATCAGCGTTTTCCCGCTAATTTCTTTATACTCGCCGCGTTTTGGGTTAAAAAAAGTTAAACCCTCTGTTCCGATACTGAGCATTCCCGACTTTTTGGGTACCACGATATAGTGCGCCGTGTACACCCCGCTTTTCCCCATTTCAGTGTCTATCAGCTCTGTGCTGATTTTCGGTTTGTAGAAAGTATAGTCATCCGACTCCAGAAGCCCCGGCAGCTTATCTACGCTGAGATTTCCCTCGCCCGATACCTTCAGGTAGATATCAATCGGCTTATTGAGCGGCACTTTTTTCCGGACATTTTTGCCGGTGAGCGACATCTTGTAGCGCCCTACGGTTTGGTCAAAAGTTTTCGGTGCCTTCCCGGGCAATGTCTTCACCACCAATTTTTGCTTATTGGTAAAGAGTTTCACCGGCTTCTGCTCCGTGCGGTATTCCGCCATCACGGGGTTCAGCTCTATTTCTCCAAGTTTGTCGGGAATAATCGTGAGTACCGCTATCACCTGGGAAGCCATTTTACTCTCCTCGTCCTGCTCTATCTCCGCCTTTTCGAGGGATACGGGCGTTACCGTGACGCCGGACTGTGCCTGCCAGTGCACCTTCCCCACATTTCTGAGTTTGTTGTAATCTGTGCTGTAAGCGCGTACTGTAGCCACAACCGGCTGATTTTCAAAGGTGTTTTTACTATTGAGGTGCATCGCGAGGTGCACCTGCCCCCCCTCCTGGCGCGCCGGTTTTTCCGGCGCCATATTTTCCCGAACCAGGATATCGATGGGCTCAGTCTTGTAGCGCACCCCGCTTACATCCACCATTGCGGAGCCTATGCGCTGCCTGCCTGGGTTTTTAGGAGAAATCACCCACTGATAGACTACTTGGTTCACAGCTATTTTCTTTGCGGGATCAATGAAAGCGTTGCGCTCAGAAGCATTCCCCACCACCTGAAACTTCGAAAAATCAGGAAGATACAGGGGCGATTCTTGCACCAGATCCTGCCCCTCTATCCTCAGCACAAAATTTACCGTGACCTGCTCGCCAACCCTATACTCCCTGTCCTTCACAGCGGTGATGAGCGTAACCTGCCCCTGCGCTATGCCGGCAAAAAACAAATAGAATATGAAATGTAAACTTCCCCTCACCAGTCTTTCGGCCTGCTCCGCGGCGCGGAATAGGCATTGTTGTTTAAAATTTTTCTCGCAGTTTCGCGCTCCTTATCTCCTGCGCGGTTCAGCAGCTGGTCCTCCAGCTCCTTCGGCATTCCCCTCCTCTCTTCGCCATTGTTTTGCGGCATTCTCCCGCTGCCGTCCCTGCCATTCTCGCCGCCGTTCTCGCCGCCATCCTGAGGCGTTTGCCCTTTGCCGTCCTGCGGAGAATCGCCATTTTTGTTGTCCTGAGATTTATCCTGATCCCGTTGTTCAGGCTTATTTTTTTTCTGCTTCTGCTCCTGTTTTTTTATCGCAATCTGGTAATTCTTCCTCGCCGCCTCATTAAACTGATCCATCTTCAGAGCTTTTTTGTAAAACTCCGCAGCCTCCATATTCCTGCCCGCCTGCATCAGAGCATTCCCGCGGTTGTAGGTTGCGGCAGCTTTGTCTTCCCGGGTTTTGGCAAGGTTTTCTGCCTTGGCATACTCCGCCTCCGCCTCGGCGAACATTTTTCTTTTGTAAAATGAATTTCCCAGATTGTAGTGCGCGGCAAAATCATTGGGCTGCTGCCTCGCCGCATCGCCGAATTTTGAGGAAGAGCCTTCGTAATCCTTATTCCGGAATGCCTGGTTGCCTTCAAAAATCAGGGCATTATAGTTCTTCTGGGCAGTAGCCAGCCCGGAAGATATTAACGAAAAAAAGAGAAACAACCTGTAAAGATGCACCATATTCAGGATGCAAATTTATTTGATTATGTGTTAAAAAACCACCTCTCCTACTGTTAAAATAGGGTTAAAATGAGCAAAAAATTTTGGCAGAAAATCTGGTTTAAAAATTCAGATCTCTCTTTGGGTTGGTAAGATAAAGCACGAAAAAGAGCAGCAGCGACACGCCAAGAAAATATTGATAATAATGTACAGGATTCTGCGATTTTACCATAATAGAGGAGTCCGACGACTGCTTGGCAACTTCCGCTGCCAGCTTCTGCACCGCCTGTTCCATATCATTGCCATCGATGTATTCTCCGCCCGTGGCAGCTGCCATTTCCTTCAGGGCAGATACGGCACGGCGGGAAATCACCGTATTCCCGTTCATATCGGTTTTGTAGCCCATCAGCTGGCCGTAGAGGTATTCCGGCACCGGCGCGCCTTCTTCCGTGCCTATGCCCACTGCTATTATCTTTATACCCTCCTTTTTTGCGAGTTTCGCCGCCTCGGCATCATTGCCTTCATTATCCTCCCCATCGCTGATGAGGATTACCTGCCTGGCACCAGGAGGGATTTTTTTAAACTTCTCTGCCGCTGTCTTTACAGCCTGCAGGAAATCCGTTCCCTGTACTTTCAGCACGCTGGTCTCCATCGCCGATATGTAATTTTCTGCAGCTGCGAAATCGGTGGTAAGCGGCATTACACTGGCTGCCTGCCCGGCGAAAACCACGATGCCTACGCGGTCGTTCTGGAATTTATCCAGGGAATTGGTGATAATGTTCCTCGCCTGTGCCAGCCGGCTGGGCTCTACATCTTCGGCATTCATTGAATTGGAAAGATCCAATGCAAACACTAGATTGTTTACTTTCTGTTTGGCAATGGCCTCCTCGCTGCCTGCAAGGAAATCAATTATCGAAAAAATTAGAAATAGCAGCGCAGCTAAATAGAGCATCGGGAAAAGCTTTCTGAAACGCCCTGCCTTCCCGAAAATTGCCTCTCGAAAGCGCGGCTCGGCGAAGGCATCCTGCTTTGCCTTCCGCCAGCGGATGAAGCGCAGAAGCAGCAGCCCAGCCAGCGCGGGCACCAAGAGCAGAAGGAGATATCGGTAATTGTCAATATAAAAATTCATTATTGCAGTGTCTTAAAAACTACCCAGCGCAGCAGCGCGTCCAGCAGCAGCGCGAGGAGCGCTACCCAGAGAAACGGGCGGAAATACTCCGTGTAGCTGTAGAGCTTCCGGCTTTTTACATCGCTTTTTTCCAATTGGTTGATCTCCTGATACACTTCCGCAAGGCTCCTATTAGTAGTCGCCCGGAAGTATCTGCCGCCCGTCATCGCAGCGATATCGCGCAGCACACCTTCATCAATTTTCACCTCGGTATGATTGAACACCAGATCTCCAAAAACATCGATCGCGGTGGGCATCAGCGCAAAGCCATTGGTACCAATCCCGATGGTGTAAACCTTAATCCCGTTGTTTTTCGCAACTTCCGCGGCGGTGTGTGGCGGCATCGCGTTCGCGACGGTGTTCACGCCATCGGTCATCAGGATTACGATTTTGCTTTTAGACTTACCGTTTTTCAGGTGGTTCACGGCGGTAATGAGCCCCTCACCTATCGCCGTGCCAGGCTCAAGCTCCATCGGGTTCAGCAGATCCAGCTCTTCCTGCATCACATCGTGGTCGGTGGTTACGGGCACCTTCGTAATGGCCTCGCCGGAATAGGTCACCAGCCCGATGCGGTCGTTCGGCCTCTGCCTTACAAAATCCTTGGCGATGCCCTGCAGGGCGGTGAGGCGGTCCGGATCCAGATCCCGGGAGAGCATGGAGAGCGACACATCCACGGTGAGCATAATGTCGACCCCCTTGTTATCGTCCTGAGCGCTCATCACCGTAAAGCTTCTAGGCCTAGCCATGGCGATTATCATTGAACTGAGGATGATATATTTTAAAAGTTTCAGCAAAGCCAGCGCCCCCAGGATACCGGCAGATTCCTGCATGCCGGCGGTGGCCGGTACGGGAATACCCTTTCTCTCGCGCGCGGAAATATCCCGCAGAAATAGCGGAATCATCAGGGCGAAAAGCAGCAGAAACCACGGGGAGTGAAATTCAAAATTCCCGAATCTAAACATCCTGCCTAAGGTTTTGAAGTTCCAAATCTTTTGATGATCTTTTCACAAAGGCTTTAATATTCTCAAAATCCTGAACTGCCTGCTGAGGCTCGGGGAATATTTTTGCAAATTTCGCATTGTCTCCGCGCAGCAGAACACCAGAGACAGCTTTTTCGTTTTCTTCAGAAATCGTACTGTTTTTTTGCAAATATTCAATTAAATCTTCTGTGAGAAGCACCTCAGCGGGAAAGTGGTACTGGGTGGAAAGAAAGTGGCGCGTAATTTCTATTAAACCCACATAAAAACTGCGGAAATCCCCTGCCTGCAGATAATTTTTTTTCCTTAAATCTTCCAGCTGCCGCAGCGTGGAGTTGGTGGCTCGCACTTCCGGGCGGCGCATTTTCTTTCCATAACGAAGTATTTGCCATATTGCGACAGCCAACGCCACAGCAGTGAGCGTCGCGAGAACATACCATTTGTACATCTCCCAGTAGTCGCGGATGCCCAGCGGCAGCTCCTTGTTGTTCATTATATCGATGATGGGGTCGCCCGCCTGCGCGGGATTGGTCACTTTAATCTCGTAAGGGATGGTGCTGATTTTTCGTCCGTCGATCACGAAATCCAGCGGCGGTATTCGGAAATCCCCCTCCTGGAAAATTGAGAATTCCACAGTGCGCTCGTACAGATCCTGCGACCGTATGATGGAATCCTTTATAACTTCAAAATGAAACGGCAGCAGCTCGTTCTTTGGTGCTGCAGCTACATCTTTAGCGTTGACGCCATCTATTTTTATCCGGTAAACATTGGGCTCGCCAACCTCCACAATGTTCTTGTCCAGGGAGGAATAAAGGGTTTGGCCACGAAGAGAGGCGGCAAAGGAAAAAATAAATAATATGTAAATGCGAAAAAGCTTCATTTTCCTCAGCTTTTTTGAAAAAAACGGTAAAGCTCGCGGGCATAGTCGCTGCCCGTAGCCAGATTAAGGAAAGTAGCGGATGCGGATTCGAACTCGCTGCCAAGCATTCTCACCCTCTGCTTCTGCTGCTCGGCAAAATTATACCGCCACCTTGGGCTGGAGGTATTTGCCCAAAATTCTCTGCCGGTTTCCGCATCGCGCAGCAAGGCATAGCCTACATCAGGGATTATCTCGTCTTTTTCATCGAAAATCCTTATGGCGAGGAGCGCGTTTTTCTTGGCTGCAATCTTCAGGATTTTCCTGTCAAAATCTTCTCCGAAATCGGAAAACAAGAATAAAAAACCTCTCCTGCGGTTAAGTTTTACGGCGAGATTCAGGGCTTCATCGAGATTTGCCGCGGCAGGCCGATAGTCGGCAGAGAGGATGCTAGCAATGATGGTAAGAATGTGCGAGCGCCCCTTCTTAGGCGGAATGATTTTATGAACTTTATCCGAATATAAAATCAGCCCCACCCTGTCGTTGTTTGCCGCGGCGGAGAAGCCGAGACTTGCGCAGATCTCCGCCACGAATTCCCTCTTCAGCGCCGTTTTAGTTCCATAGTCCATCGATGCCGAAACATCCACCAGGAAGAAAACGCTGAGCTCCCGCTCTTCCTCCATTACTTTCACAAAGGTATCCTGGAATCTTGCGGTTTTATTCCAGTCAATCCTGCGAACCTCGTCTCCCGGCTCATATTGGCGCACTTCGGCAAAGCTCATCCCCTGCCCCTGGAAGGTGCTCCGGTATTGCCCCATCATCGCGGCGTGCGTTCGCCTGCGGGTGCGGATTTCTATCTGGCGTACTTTTTTGAGGATTTCCCTGATTTCCAACTGCAACTTTTTGCTTTGAGGATTAAAAAATTAAGGCGCCTGAATTTTCGCAAGAATCTGAGACACAAGGTTTTCCGCCGAAATATCTTCCGCCTCCGCTTCATAAGTAAGGCCTATGCGGTGGCGCAGAACATCCACGGCGAGCTCCTTCACATCTTCCGGGATTACAAATGCCCTATTCTTCAGAAATGCATTGGCTCGGGCAGCGATGGCAAGGTTGATGGACGCTCGGGGAGATGCGCCGAAGGAAATGTAATTTTTTAAATGCGGCAAGCCGTACCGCTCCGGGTAGCGCGTAGCGAAAATCATATCGAGGATATAGGTCTCTATTTTTTCATCAAGGTAAATCTGGTTGATGAGCGCCTTGGCATCCACCACATTCTGCAGCGAAATCACAGGCTGGATCTTCGGCTGATGCGCAGTGGAAACCATCCTCATCACCTTTCTCTCATCCTCCAGCTCGGGGTAGTCTATCCGGCACTTCAGCATAAAACGGTCGCTCTGCGCTTCCGGCAGCGTGTAGGTACCTTCCTGATCTATAGGGTTTTGCGTAGCCAAAACCAGGAAAGGCCGCGGCAGCGGAAGGGTTTCCTCCCCGATGGTTACCTGCTTTTCCTGCATAGCTTCCAGCAATGCCGACTGCACCTTGGATGGTGACCGGTTGATCTCGTCTGCCAATACGAAATTCGCAAAAATAGGCCCTTTTTTTATGGAAAAATTATTTTCCCTGATGTTATAAATTTGCGTGCCTACCACATCAGCAGGCAGGAGGTCCGGCGTAAACTGTATGCGGGAAAATTCCCCGTGTACCGCCTCTGCCAAAGTTTTGATTGCGAGCGTTTTCGCAAGCCCGGGTACGCCTTCCAGGAGGATATGCCCGTTCCCCAAAAGGCCGATCAGCAGGCGGTCCACCATATACTGCTGCCCGATTATGACCTTATTGATCTCCTGCCTTAGGAGGCTGAAAAAATAATTCTGCTCGCGTACGCGTTCAGTCAGCTGCCGAATATCATCGGACTGATTTGCTTCTGCCATTTTTTTATTAAAAAATAAGTGGTAAAATTGCGATAATTCCCGCTATTAATCAAGCTGGCAAAGTCTAATTTTGGTTAAAATTTGTTAAAGCCAATTAACGCTCCTGCCAGATTTTCTAAAACTCCCTCGGAATCTTAATATGCAGAACCCAATTTTGAAGCCTGATTTCCGTTGCCGAATTTACAAATCTATTGATTTTAATTTTCTAAAAACTTTATCCTTACTTTTGGAAAAAGTTTCCCGATGAATTTTCATTTCCAGGCGCACCGGCAGATCAGACTAAACCTCCGCCAGCTGCTGCGCGAGACCCCTACGGAAGACCTTCTGCTGATCCCGGACGGATTCAATAACAATATGTACTGGAACATTGCGCACAGCGTGGCCACGCAGCAGCTGCTGCACTACTACCTTAGCGGGAACCCCTTCCGTATAGATAAATACTGGATCGAGACTTACAAAAAGGGTACGCTGCCGAACCTGAGCGTAAATGCATCCGAGATTGAAGATCTGGATTTTTTGCTGACGGAGACATCGAAGATACTGCTGAAGGACTATGATGCGGATTTCTTCCCGGAATACCAGAAATATACCACCAGTTTCGGGCTGGTACTGCACGACATTCAGGAAGCCATTATCTTCAACAATATGCACGAATGCCAGCACTACGGCTACGCGCTGGCGCAGAAAAGGGCCATCCTCGGCGAGAGGAGCTGGGAGGAGTGATCCATATTTTTAAAAAATCCCGAAATTTGCGAAAAATTTACATTTGAATAAGGAGAAAAAAGAAGACTTCATTTTCGGGATCCGCCCCGTGATGGAGGCTCTGGATGCTGGGAAAACTATTGACAAAGTTTTCCTTCAGCAAGGCCTCCAGGGGCAGAACTATGCCGAGCTGAAAGCCCTTCTGGCGAAGCAGAAAATAAAGCCGAACATTGTGCCCCCCGAAAAGCTGAACCGCTTCACCCGGAAGAACCACCAGGGCGTGGTGGCATTCATCTCAGATGTTCCTTTTTACAAAATTGAGGATGTGCTGCCGGGTATTTTTGAGCAAGGGGAAACTCCCTTCCTTCTCATCCTGGACAGGCTTACGGATGTACGGAATTTCGGGGCGATATGCCGCACGGCGGAGTGCACGGGCGTTCACGCCATCATCATCCCGGAGAAGGGCGCGGCGCCGGTAAATTCCGATGCGATAAAAACTTCTGCGGGTGCCATTTACAACCTTAAAATCTGCAAGGAAAGCAATCTCGCGCACACTCTGGACTACCTGCAGCAGAGTGGCGTCCAGGTTTTTGCGGCTACAGAAAAGGCCGAAAAATACATCTATGATGCCGACCTGCGAGAGCCCTGCGCCATTGTAATGGGGAATGAGGAGGCGGGAATCTCGAAGGAAGTTCTGCATCACGCCGATGAAAAAGTAAAGCTGCCCCTCCTTGGCAAAACGCAGAGCCTGAATGTGTCCGTAGCGTGCGGAGCGATCCTCTACGAGGCGGTACGGCAGAAATCCGGCGGCGGAAATTTAAAATAAAAAATCTCCGGCTCTCCTGCAGAATTCGGCATAGAAATAGCAGAGTTGCCAATCTAAAAAAAATCATCAGAATGAAAAAAATAACAGCAATCGCGCTGATCGGCATAGCTCTCACCGGGTGCAAAAAGGACGGGCAAACCGCCAGCAAGGAGACGAATAAAGCAGGAAAAGCCAGTGCAGAAGCGCCCGCAAATACGGAGCGGACGGAGGAGCCTGCCCCCGAGATAGCCGAAGTGAAGCCCGCTATTTCCGACTCTGCGGGGGTCTACACGCAATCTTACAAACTGGTGCCGGGGCAGAGCTACCCGCTGACGACTTATACGAAAAATGTACAGACACTTACCGCTCCAGACGGCAAGGCGGTCTCCGGAACTTCGGAGGCGACTGACGAGATGAGCTTTAGGGTGAATAAATTTGAAAATAATATTTATGACATCACGATAAACCTCATCGGGAAGAAGAATTCTGAAACAGCGAACGGGCAGAAAATTTCCATAGATACCAACTCCCCCGAGCCGAAGGACGAGAACCTGAAACTGATGTGGGCGGTGAACAAGGCACTGGCTGGCAACCAGCTGAAAATGATGATGAAGCCGGATGGCACAGTGCTGTCCGTTTCTGGTTTTGACAATATTTACACTAAGGTGGAAAGTGTGATAAAAAAACACCTGAAAAGTGCCGAACAGCAGCAAAATTTTATGGCTGGTTTTAAACAAAGTTTAAGTGATAGGTCGCTAAAAGAGCAGCTGGAAAAGAACTTGAATGTTTTACCAAAAAAGGGGGCGAAAATCGGGGAAAGCTGGACGCACACGGAAAATGCCTCTCCTGATGGCTCCGTAAAACTTACTACTACCTACACTCTGAAATCGGTAGATGATACCAGAGCTATCCTCAGCGTATCCGGAGGGATTCCGAAGAAGTCTGACAAGCGTAGCAAAGACGGGATGACGCACAGCATCAGCTCGGAAATGAGCCAGAGCGGCACGGTAATTTTCGACCGGAATACGGGGTGGGTCTACAATCAGAACATCGCCGTGAAGACTAGCCAGAGCGAAAGCATCTCGGATGGGAAACAGAGCCAGACGATAAAAAACAATGCGGTGACCACAGTAATCGTAAACCCGGGTAATAAATAGACGCCATGAAATACATCCTGGAACTTATCCTGAGTACTGCCATCGTCTTCTTTGTTTGGAACTGGCTGCAGGGCTTTTTTCCCCAGAGAAGATTCAGCAGGAAACCGAAGGAAGAAAATTTTCCGAAAGGAACTTCGGGTAAAATCAAGTGGGATGCGGAGACGGCTGAGTACGAGGAAATTCCTAATGAACCGAACAATACAAAATAAAACCGCGGGTTCGCGGTCTTTTTTTTGGCGACTGCCAAAATCCACAGAATTGCGGATGGCGCGCATACTTCGTAATTTTGCCCTATGAATTCTGAGCTGGAACTTCAATTGAAATCTCTGCCGAATGAACCGGGCGTCTACAGATATTACGACAAGAACAATCAGCTACTGTATGTAGGAAAGGCTAAGAACCTGAAAAACAGGGTATTATCTTACTTCAACAAAAACCTTTCCGGCTACAGAACGCGGATAATGGTAGGGAAAATACACCGGCTGGAAACCACGATAGTACCAAGCGAGTACGATGCCCTGCTGCTGGAAAACAACCTGATAAAGGAACATCAGCCCTTCTATAATGTAAATATGAAGGACGATAAAAGCTACCCGTGGATCTGCATCAAGAACGAACATTTCCCCAGAATCTTCCTGACAAGAAGGGTGATAAAAGACGGCTCCGAATACTACGGCCCTTACGCCAAGGTAAAGCCAGCCAGGGTGCTGCTGGATACGATAAGGCACATCTACAAAATCCGCACCTGCAACCTGAACCTTAGCCCAGAGAAAATAGCCGAGGGAAAATACAAGGTGTGCCTGGAGTACCACATAAAAAACTGCGCCGGGCCGTGCGAAATGCTGGAAGCGGAGGACGAATACAACCGGAAAATCAATGCCATCCGTGGAATTATCAAGGGGGATTTCCGCTTGGCGAAGGCCTATCTTACGGAGGAAATGATGCGCTACGCCGAAAACCTGGAATTTGAAAACGCACAGCTCGTGAAGGAACGGATGGACCTGCTGGAAAACTACCAGGCGAAGCATACCGTGGTAAACCCAGCGGTAAACGATGTGGATGTTTTCGGGATGGCGAGTGATGAAACGGCTGCCTATGTCAATTATTTCAAAATTCAGAATGGGAACATCATCCAAAGCTACACTACGGAAATAAAGAAGGTGCTGGAAGAAAGCGACGAGGAAATCCTAGAAGAAGCGCTGATAGAAATCCGGCAGAAATTCGCTTCAGAATCAAAGGAAATCCTGTTGCCATTCCACCTGAATTTCGAAATACCTGGCGTGAAATTCATAGTGCCGCAAATTGGCGATAAAAAGCGTCTGGTAGAGCTTTCCGCACAAAACGCGAAGGAATACCGCATCGAAAAACTGAAGCAGATCCAAATCGTAGATCCCGATAGGCACACCAACCGAATAATGGCAGAGATGCAGAAAAACCTGAGAATGCCCGAAGAACCGAGGCATATAGAAGGCTTTGACAACTCGAACATTCAGGGCAGCAACCCTGTTTCAGCCTGCGTGGTTTTTAAGGACGGCAAACCGAGCAAGGCAGATTACCGCATCTTCCATCCCAAAACTGTGGAAGGGCCGAACGACTTTGCCACGATGGAAGAAGTGATCTTCCGCCGCTACAAAAGGTTGCTGGATGAGGAAGAGCCTTTGCCACAGCTCATCGTGATAGATGGTGGGAAGGGCCAGCTTTCCGCCGCAGTAAAATCGCTGAAGCAACTTGGGCTGTACGGCAATATCACAGTCATCGGCATTGCGAAAAGGCTGGAAGAAATATTCTTCCCAGAAGATCCCATTCCGCTATATCTGGATAAAAAATCTGAGACGCTAAAAATCCTGCAAAGAGTGCGAGACGAAGCGCACAGGTTTGGCGTAAGGCACCACAGAACGCGCCGGAAAAATTCAACGATAAAAACCGAGCTGGACGAAATTCCGGGCGTTGGTCCGAAAAGCGTGCAGCTGCTTTTCACGAAGCTGAAATCCGTGAAGCGCATAAAGGAAGCACCGCTGGAAACGCTGGAAGAAATCCTGGGCAAAAGCAAAGGAAAAGTGGTGTGGGAGTATTTTAATGGGTAAGAGCCCAGAGCCAAGGAAAAAGGAAAAAGGCAAAAGGTAAAAGGTAAAAGGTAAAAGTGTCGTCCCGCTGAACTTGCCGAAGCGTTTAAATTTTTCAATCTAAACCTTAAAAATTTTTTGCCCTTCGACAAGCTCAGGTGACAATCCGCTCAAACTTAATCTCCGCCTAAACCTCAATCTCAACCTTAACCTAAAACTTAACCTCAGCCCAAACCTTACTTTTTATTTCGCCCTTTTATAAACCGTTCTCGCAAAATTGCCGTCGTTTGTTGGGATTTCGATGATTAAATCATTGCCATCGAAATAGCCCAGCGCAAAATTGCCGTTTTCCAATTTGCAGTGGTAAACATCGCGCTTTCCGGACTGCGTGAAAGTTGCAAAAGGCACAGAACTGGAAGCGTTCGACAAGATAAATTGTTTGGAATTGAGATTGATTCTGCTGAGAGAAATGGTGCCATTGCTGTAGATTTCCGCTTTGGAATTCGTGGTGGAATTCGGTTCCGTTTTCGCCGGCGTTTCAGCTATCTTCGGAGCTTCGGTTTTGGCAAAATCCTTCTGCACAGGCTTCGATTCCGGAAGGCTGGCAAGCGCCTTGTTCAGCGCATCGGGATAGCCGGTGTCGTAATCCTTATCGTTGGAAGCGCCCGTGAAACTTGCGATTTGCCTGCCATTACAATCCGAGAAATTCACGGTGATTTTATTCTTCAGCAGGCTGGAAGAATTGGCGATTTCTGCGCTGAGGACATTGCAGTTGTTCTGCGCTTCGGCAGGCCATTCCTGCTGCTTTCCTTCCAGCACGGCATAGTTTTTCGCGTTCAGTTTTTGCTTCAGGATTTTCGGTAGGCCGTAATCATTTTTTCGGAAGTCCTTCATTTCGGAAGGCACGGCAATGTATTTGTAATCCTGAATTTGCGCCGAGAAAAGCGGGGCGAAAAACAGCGGAAGGTATGCCAACTTTTTCATTGGGAAAAAATTTTCGTAAAGATAGGAAAAAGAGCCAAGAGCAAATTGCGTTTCATTGCTTCTACCTTAAAATTTTGCCCACCCTAAGACTTAACCTAAAACTTAATATCAACCTTAACCTAAAATTTTATAATATTGCATTAAATTTGCTTGAAGGATTTAACCTAAACATTATAAATTTATCAAAAAAAAAGAATTATGAGAAAAATTTTGCTAATGGCATTAAGCCTTGTTTTCGCGAATGTTTTCGCGCAAACCAACCGCTTCGTTTATGAATACAAAAGCAAAAAACCGGATTGGAACAACTACACCCAACTCTATATGGCGCTGGATGTAAACCCTGATGAGACGAAGTTTTACGATTATAAATTCATCGAGACGGACTCTCTCACAAAGAAAACGCCGGGGCATAACTTCCGCACGAACTCACAGAGCGGACAGGTGCTGAAGCGGAAGAGAAATTCCAACGAAAACATTTCTTACCTCACCAACAACCGTGGCGATTATTTCCAGCTGAAAACCAAGGACGAAATGAAATGGAAGCTGGGCAAGGAAACGAAAACGGTGGACGGCTACAAGCTGCAAAAAGCGGAAACGGATTTCGGCGGAAGGCACTGGACGGCGTGGTTTGCCCACGATGTGAACATCAACGAAGGGCCGTACAAATTCCGCGGCTTGCCCGGCTTAATCTTCGAGATTTCCGATGATGAGCAGCTATTCATCTACAAACTTGTGAAGAACAAGATGCTGAAGGAAACCTACAACACTACGGATTTCGTGGAAACGCACTACGGCGCACAGCCAATAGCGGTAAGCTGGAAGCAGTACGAGAAAATAAAGCTGGATGATTATGAAAATCCGTTCGAGAATTTGATTCGGGTTTTGAAAGATGGCGGCACGGTAACGATTGACAATCAGCCGATTACATCGCCTACACAGCTGGACCAAAGAAGGCTGGCACAGCAGAAAGCGATAAGAAACAGCCAAAACCCACTCGAGAAAAACATGTGGATAAAGTATCCCGAGAAGTGATTTTGTTTTTTTTTAGTTTTGCAGAAAAGTGGCGATGCAGTATTTGAAGGATTCTCAGGGAAATACAACCGGCGTTTACATTCCGGCGGAAGAATGGAAGGTAATTTCTAGTGATTTCCTTGGCGAAGATTTAACCGACGAAATCCCGGAATTCCACAAGCCAATTTTGAAACAGCGGCTGGAAGAACTGGATAGAGACGGTGCGGAAGGCACCGGGCTTGAAGCTGCAATGCTGAGCCTGAAGAAAAAGTATGGATTTTAGTTGGAAATCCATCATCCGTCCATCAGCTTATCTGGACATCGAGGAAGCAGCGGATTATTATTTTGCCATCGAGCCAAAATTAGCGCGGCGTTTCATCATCAGTTTTCATAAAACCGTTGAAAAAATCCTTGTAAATCCTTTAGGCTACGAAATAAAATTTAGCGGGAAAATCCGCACTGTACTTGTCAAAAATTTTCCTTATAAAATTTATTTTGTGGTGATGGATGAAACCGTAGTAATTCTCGCCGTGCTTCACGCCAAAAGTTTGCGCGAAAAACGTTTCTTAGATTTGTAATTTAATTTTAAACTCTTAAACTTTGGTTTGCTATTTTTGCGAGACCAAAGTTTTTTTATGCAAAAGAACCAACGAAACTGGCTGTACATTCTCGCTTGCCTACTGCTTTTCGTGCTGCTGGGCTTCATTTATGCTAACCCTGTGCTTTCCGGGCAGAAGCTTTTCCAGCACGACATCATCCAGTACAAAGGCGGTGCGAAGGAACTGCTGGATTACCGCGAAGCGCACGGCAAGGAAACCTACTGGAGCAACAGTATGTTCGGCGGAATGCCCACTTATCAAATGGGTGCCCGTTTCAGCGGCGATGTTATCAACAAAATTGACAATGTGCTGAACATTTTCCCGAAACCTGTAAACTACCTGTTCACGCTGTTTGCAGGCTTTTTCCTTCTGGGAATGGTGGCCGTGCGAAACTGGAAGTACGCACTTCTCGGCGCTTTATTCTTCGGGCTTTCCACCTATTTCTACATCATCATAGCGGCAGGGCACAACGGCAAAGTGCACACCATATCGTACTTTGCACCGCTTTTAGCCGGTATCTTGCTGGTTTACATCCGCAAAAAATATTTGCTCGGTTTCATCGTCACCGCTTTATTTATGGGGCTTCAGGTGGCTGCCAACCATCCACAAATGACCTATTATCTGTTCATTGCGCTGGCATTTCTGTTCATTTCAGAGTTAATCCGCGCCATTCAGAAAAAATCCTCGTGGAAGCACTTCCTGATTTCCACCGGAATCGTGGGCATCGCCTGCGTTTTGGGTGTTGGGATGAATGCACAGCGCCTGATGGCGAACGCTGAATATGTGACAGAAACTGTGCGCGGAAAGAAAATATTGCAGGATGAAGGCGGCTCTTCCACAAAATCCGGGATGGATAAGGAAAGTATGCTAATGTGGAGCTACGGCAAAATGGAAACGCTTAACTTATTGATACCCAGACTGATGGGTGGTGCAAGTGATGAGCCAGGTTCGGAAAAAATGATGCAGGAGATATCGCAGATTGTGCAAGACAATGTAAAATCTGAAAACGAGTTACAGAACATTTACCGCGGCCTTCAAAGCCCGACTTACTGGGGTGAGCAGCCGGGAACTTCCGGACCGGCTTATCAGGGTGCGGTGGTGATTTTCCTGGCATGTCTAGGGTTTTTCTTCGCACCGAAAAATTACCGCTACTGGATTTTAGCCGCCACAATTCTCACCATAATGCTGGCCTGGGGCAGCAATCTAATGTGGCTATCCGATATCTTCATCGAATTTGTGCCGCTGTACAACAAGTTCCGCGCGCCAAGTTCCATACTTGTAGTACCAGAATTATTGTTGCCATTAATTGCAATGGTCGGGCTTTATTATTTTTTCCAACCCAATGAAAATCAAAAAATTACAAAAAATGAAAAGCTGAAATTTGAAGCAGAAAGTAATGCTAAATTCATCAATCTGAAAGAAAACCCGAAAGCTAAAACGCTGGTTTTCCTGACTGCTGGATTTGTAGGATTTTTGCTTTTGCTGATGATTTTTGGGAAACCTATTTTAGGTTTCTACAGCGAGAATGAAAAGACTTACCTTCCACCCTATCTGCTTGATTATCTGATAGATGAGCGCCACAGAATGTTTCAGGCAGATACTCTGAAAGCCATAATTTATATCGTGATAACCGCCGCTGCGATGCTCCTTGCTGTTTCCAAAAAAATCTCAGGGAATGTGGCGCTTATTGTCATTGCACTCGTGAGCACTTTCGATTTGTGGACGGTGAATAGGCGCTATTTGAACAATGATAATTTCGTGGAAAAAGTTTTCGCCGATCATCCTTTCCAAACTGAATTCGATGAGCGTATGATGGAAAATCCCAAACTTGAACCACTTTTAGCAAGCATCGGAATCAACAGACGCCTTGAAGAAATCGCAGAAAAAGACCAGAATCATTACAGAATTTACAATCAGGCTTTGGGCACTTTCAGCGAAACAAACACCTCCTATTTTAAATCTTCGGTGGGTGGATATTCTGCTGCAAAGCTTAGGCGGTACGATGATTTAATCGGGAAATACTTTTCGCCGAAGGATTCCATCGAAGAAAAAAAGACGTTGGAGATTCTTAATATGCTGAACGCCAAATACTTTGTGCTTGGCACTGAAAGTGGACAGGTGATTGCCAATCCGAACAACAATGGAAATGCGTGGCTTGTTTCCGAAGTTCAGTTTGCTAATACACCAAACGAAGAAATTGAAAAAATCGGTGAAATCGACACTAAAAAATTCGCAATAATTTCGGCAAATGACAAGGAATATTTCAATGGGAAAAATTTGCAGCGTGATTCTTTGGCGAGCATCCAACTAACAAGCTACCAACCGAATGAGTTGCATTTTAAAACTAACAGTTCCACATCACAACTGGCAGTTTTCTCAGAAATATTTTATCCGCACGGCTGGAAAATGTTTTTGGATGGTGAGGAAGTGCCGTACATCAAGGCGAATTACTTGCTTCGTGCGCTGCACATTCCAGCCGGAAAGCACGATGTGAAAATGATTTTCGAGCCGGAAGTTTTACAGCGCGGCAAACTTTTTTCCTGGATCTCCTTCGGTTTATTTTTAGCGCTGAGCCTTGCCGGAATTTTCTATTTCAGAAAACAGAAAAATTTTGCAAAGTAAAAAAGTCCTCATCGTCACCTACTACTGGCCGCCTGCTGGCGGACCAGGTGTTCAGCGCTGGCTAAAGTTTGCGAAATACCTTCCGGAGTTTGGTTTCGAGCCAGTAATCTACGCACCGGAAAATCCAAGCTACCCGATTTCTGACGAATCACTTTTGAAGGAAGTGCCTGAAAACCTGAAAGTTATAAGAAAAAAAATATGGGAACCGTACCGTTTTGCAGAGAAATTAAATCCGCAAAATAAAAAATTTAAAGCTGGGCAATTTGATGTCGGGAAACACCAATCCTGGAAATCAAAACTTTCAGTTTGGATTCGCGGCAATTTTTTCATTCCGGATGCAAGAGTTTTCTGGGTGAAGCCATCCGTAAATTTTCTGAAAAGGTATTTAATTAAAAATCAAATAGATACAGTAATCACAACCGGTCCGCCACATTCTTTGCATCTCATCGGATTAGCATTGAAAAAGGCAAATCTCAAACTAAAATGGATTGCAGATTTCCGTGATCCCTGGACAGAAATTTCATACTATAAACATCTGAGGCTCAGCAAGCTAGCCAATTCCATTCACCATAAACTTGAGCGGAAAGTTTTTAAAACTGCCGATATTACAATTGCCACCAGCTTTACAGATGCTGAGAAATTCAGAGAAAGAGGCGCAAAGTCTGTGACCATAACTAATGGTTTCGATTTTGTACCAGGAGTTTCAAATTATAAAACTGAAAAATTTACGCTGAGCTATATCGGTGTTTTGGAGCAATTACGAAATCCTGAAATTTTATGGCAGATCTTAGAGAAATTGATAAAACAGAATGCTGAATTTGCCAATGATTTTCAACTCAAATTTGTCGGCAAAATAGATGAGAAAATTTTACAGGATTTGGAAAGAAAAATTTTAAAAAACCACATCAAGAATTTGGGTTATCTTTCTCACGACGAATCCTATCGGGAAATGCAAAGCTCTGATTTACTGTTAATTACAAATTTCCCCCAGGAAAATTCCCGTGGAATCATTCCCGGAAAACTTTTCGAATATTTGTCAACAGGAAACCATATTATTTCCTTCGGACCAAAAAATGCAGATGTTGAAAAAATTCTTGAAAAAACAAATTCTGGAAAACACTTCCAATTTAATGATTCCGCAAAGATTGAAGAATTTATCTTAAAAACCTACAATCAATGGAAATTAGGAAATTCTCAAAATAAGACGAGCAATATTGAAGAATTCTCAAGAAGAAATCTCACGAAAAAATTAGCGGAAGTTTTGAACGGCTTATCTTAAAGCCAGCCCATTTCCTTCATCCAATCATCGTTGTAAACCTTGCCCACATACCGCGAACCGTGATCGTGAAGTAAAACCACAACTACATCATTTTCAGTAAATTGCGACTGCATTTGCTTGATTGCCGAAATCGCACTTCCCGCAGAATATCCGCAAAAAATCCCTTCTTCCTTTGCTAATTTTCTCGTAAATAGTGCGCCATCCTTGTCAGTTACTTTTTCGAAATGGTCAATTACTGAAAAATCATAATTCTGCGGAATAATATCTTCACCGATGCCTTCGGTAATGTAGGCATACGCATTTTCCGGCCTGTATTCACCGGTTTCCTTGAATTCTTTCAAAATCGAGCCATAGGTATCCACACCGATAATTTTGATGTCCGGATTTTTTTCCTTGAAGAATTTTCCGCAACCTGTTATCGTTCCGCCGGTTCCTGCACCCACCACGAAATGCGTGAGCTTCCCTTCAGTTTGCTCCCAAATTTCCGGCGCCGTTTGTTCGTAATGAGCCTGCCGGTTTGACAAATTGTCATACTGATTCACATACCAGCTGTTCGGCGTTTCATTTGCAAGTCGCTGAGAAACAGAGTAATACGAGCGCTCATCATCCGGTGCCACATCATCTGGGCACACCACAACTTCCGCACCCATAGCCTTCATCACATCTACTTTTTCCTTCGACTGTTTATCGTTCGTCACGAAAATGCAGCGGTAGCCTTTCACGATGGCAGCTAGCGCCAAACCCATACCGGTATTGCCGGAAGTCCCTTCAATAATGGTTCCGCCGGGCTTCAGCCTTCCGTCTTTCTCTGCATCTTCCACCATTTTCAGCGCCATCCTATCCTTCACAGAATTTCCAGGATTAAAAGTTTCGATTTTTGCCAAAACAAGCGCAGGAAAATCATCGCCCAAAACTCGGTTAAGCTTTACAAGTGGCGTATTCCCAATGGTTTCAAGAATATTATTTGCGTAATTCATTCGGAAAATTTAAAGCCGCAAAGTTATCGCTTTAAAATTAACTGTAGCGAATTGAGCGTACGGGTGAGATTTTGCTGATGAGATAGCTGGGCAAAATCAGTGTAAGAGCCGATATAATCAGCATCCCGAGCGAAATGGAAAGGATAAGTATCGGATTTAAGTCCACAGGAACTTCGCTGACATAATAATTTTCCGGATTGAGCTTTATTATGCCAAAATATTTCTGAAGCAGAAGCAAGCCAATCCCGATGAGATTTCCGAAAAGCAGCCCAGGCAGCATGATGATAAGTGTGTAATAAATAAAAATCTGCCGTATGCAGCGGTTATTTGCGCCCAAAGTTTTTAGGATCCCGATGCTGTTGGTGCGCTCGATAATGAGAATCAAAAGCACCATTATAATGTTGATTATTACCACCGCAAGCATTATCCCGATGATCAGCGCTATATTGACATCAAAAATACTGATCCAGTCCACTATCTGCGGGTAATTGTCTGTGACTTTTTCAACATAATTTTTGTAGCCAGCCAATTGCTGGATCTCCGCTGCAAGTCTGTCTGTCCCGGAGCGGTTGTCCAGGAAAATGTCGTAACCACCAACATCGTCATTGCCCAAACCTGTAATTTTTCTGGCGTGATTAATACCTCCAATGATGTAGAGATCATCAATCATTTTGATGTCGGTGCTGTAAATCCCAGAGATACGGAATTTTCGGTACAGCGGCTTCTGGTCTTCTTTCGAGAAAATCGCGACCACGCTGTCGCCCACTTTTTTGCCTAAATCCACAGCAATTTTTTGCGAAAGCACGATATTCCCGTTGAATCCATCTTCTGTGACCTGAGGAGTCTCCCCCGCTACCAAGAATTTTTTGAACCGTGCGTGGTCAAAATCTTTACCGACTCCCTTGAAAATAATCCCGGCAAAATTGTCTTTCGTGCGCAGGATCCCGCTTGCGGTTACAAACTTCTGCATTCCTTCCACCCCCTGCAGCCGTTTTATTTCAGGAAGATTCAATGCCTCCGTACTGAGGGCGGAAGAGTTGTACGAGGTATTAGACCGGGTAGATTTCAGCATAAGCTCGCCGGTGAAATCCGCCAGCCGGTCCCTG
The DNA here is from genome assembly GCF_900141665.1 of Cruoricaptor ignavus. Classification (GTDB taxonomy): domain Bacteria; phylum Bacteroidota; class Bacteroidia; order Flavobacteriales; family Weeksellaceae; genus Cruoricaptor; species Cruoricaptor ignavus. Next base: position 57,672 of record NZ_FQYI01000006.1, read on the forward strand.
ATAGCGTATTTGGAACCAAGCCCCGTAGATACTGTAATGAGGGAGACGATGACGCCCAACGCTACGGAAAGCCTCCCGATAAAGATGATAACCCGCGAAAGGTTATTTTTAGAACTTTTCGCTAAAGCAATTTTATTGGCGTAATAAAGTGGAAAACTCAAAATCCAGGAAATTTAATCAAAATCTGGTCCCCTGCCGGAGTCTCTGTTTTTATAAAGTATAAAAAGCCCTATGCTGAGGCCCAACACGCCGGCTACGGCATTCAACAACGCCCTCGGAAGGCGGTCGGGAGCTTCACTACCGAGGTAATTCATCAAAAATACGATGATAAATGTAAGCACTGACACTACGATATGATTTCTGCCAAAGAGTTTCATTTTACTTAATTTTATAGGAAACCATAATGCCGCCTCGGTACGGGAGCCACTCTCCGCTGCGGTTCCAGCCGTCCCCGTGGTCTGTATCGTAGCGGTCGCCACTCAGCTTGTCGTAGCCTTTATATCTATCCTGCGCGTTCCCGAATGCAAGAAACACATCCAGATTCCACCGCTCTTTCCAGCTAAACTGATAGCCACCGACAGCACCGATTATAAAACTGTAGCCCTTCTGGTAAAGATTTGAGTTGATGTACGGGGTAATCTCGCCTTGTTTGTTTTTGTAGAATTCATTGTTCCAGTAGTTCCACTTTGATATGTTGAATGCGGCACCCGAGACATTAGCACCTACATACCAGCCGCTAAAGGCTTCTTTAAAGTAATATCTCCCGTCCACCCCTGCGATCATAAAGCGGGCATTGTGCCCCGCAAAAGACTTCCAGGGAGAAAGTGTGGCATCACCCTGCAGGGTGATTTTTGGCGCTAACTGAAACTCCGCTGCCGCATTAATAATGCCGACCGGCAGCAGTAGGGCATTCCCCTTTACGAAAACCTGCCGCTCCTCTGCTTGCTGGGAAAAAAGAATTCCACTCCAAACAACAAAAAAACTTACCCAGATTCTAAAGTTCATTGAGCAGCTCTTTCACGGGGTTGGTATCGAGGTTTCCGCTTTCCGCAAGCTGCAGCGCGCGCTCGGCAAACATCCTGGCCTCCTGTTTTTTTCCTGTTTTCAGATAAATCTTTGCCAAGGCATAGGTATTCTGCACGGTTTCGCGCGACATCACAGATTTTTCCAGCCAGGCGGAGGCAGTTTTTAGCGACCGGGCATCATTGCTGTGTTCGGAGATGAGCATTGCCGGCTGCACAAGATCAGCAGGATCAAAGCCATTTCCATCTTTAAAAAATGCCAAGGCTGTTTCTTCAAATTTCTCAAAATTACCTGAGGTGAGGTAGAAATTCATCTCATACCTTGCTAAGCCTGCTTCAGCCTCGTCCGCCGGTACTTTCCCTGCTATTTCCTTGAGGTATACCCCGGCATTTATGCTGCCATCGCTGGTGTTGATGGCCTTCGCCAGCGCATCGCTTATTAAGATTTGCTCATTGAATTGGCGGTACACTTCCTCCGGGAGCAACTTCGTGATTTCTGCCTTGTTTTCAAAGAAATATTTATAATTAGCGTCGTTCGTTGACCGTATGTAAGACAAAAGCATCGATAATTCTTCCCTGCTTAGCTGGCGGTCTTTTTTATTGGCAAAATAGCGCTCGCTTACCTTTTTGGCAAATTCCGGATCAGTAGCCGCAAAGAGCTGTACGGCAGATTTCAGGAATTCCGGATCTTTTTCACCCTTTTCGAAGCGCTCTTTTGCGTTTCCTTCTTTTACAAGCGGGTTTGCCACCCTCCTACCCAGGCTGATAAAATCATCAGGCTCAAGATATCCGCCGCCGCGATAAAGCACCTCGCCATTAGCATTTAAAAAAAGATAGGTGGGATAGGAGTATACCTGATACTTTCGGGCAATTTCCCTGCCCTCGCCCTTTTCCATATCCAGGTGGGCGTTTATAAAATTTTCATTATAAAAATCTGCAACTTCCTTCTTTACAAATACATTCCGCTCCATCATTTTACAAGGTCCGCACCAGCTTGCGTAGGCATCTAGGAATACGGGCTTGCCCTCCCTGCCTGCTTTTGCGAGTATTTCACTCATTGGCAGTTCTTCAAATTTGATGGACTGCGCTGAGAAGAAGGACGCGGCAAAAAGGCTCGCCGCTGTGATATAGAATTTCATCCGCGAAGTTTGGCTACAAATATAAATATCTTTTTTTGTACTATTCGCTCACGAGCTTCTTCAGATAATTCCCATACCCACTCTTGCCGTATTTATCGGCGGTTTCCAGGAGTTTTTCGTCGGTGATGAATTTATTGCGCCACGCAATCTCCTCGATGCAGCCTATTTTGTAGCCCTGCCGCTTTTCTATGACGCGCACAAATTCCGATGCATCGTGTAGGGAATCGAAAGTGCCAGTATCCAGCCAGGCTGTGCCTCTGTCCAAAACGCCGACCTCCAGCTTGCCTTTTTGAAGATAGACATTGTTCACATCGGTAATTTCCAGTTCGCCACGAGCCGAAGGCTTGATGTTTCTCGCAATTTCCACCACCTCATTATCGTAAAAATAAAGCCCGGGAACTGCATAGTTGGATTTTGGGTGCTGCGGTTTTTCCTCAATGGATACCGCTCTGAAATTCTCATCAAATTCCACAACGCCGTACCTTTCCGGATCGGCGACATGGTAGGCGAAAACTACGCCGCCATCAGGATTGGTTTTCTCCTTCAGCAGCTGGCCCATACCATAGCCGTAGAAAATATTATCGCCAAGAACCAGTGCTGCGGAATCATTCCCGATAAAATCTGCACCCAAAATAAACGCCTGCGCCAAGCCGTCTGGCGAATGCTGCACCACATACTCAATCTGGCAGCCGATTTGCGAACCATCGCCCAAAAGTTTTTTAAAGCCTTGCTGATCGTGCGGCGTGGTGATGACCAATATTTCACGGATTCCCGCCAAAAGCAGCGTGGAAAGCGGATAGTAAATCATCGGCTTGTCGTACACCGGCATCAGCTGCTTGGAAACAGCGATGGTCAGCGGATAAAGTCTTGTGCCGGATCCCCCGGCGAGAATAATTCCTTTCATTTTAAAACTGCTTTAGGCTTTAGGCAGGAAGCTTTTCACCTTTTATTTTTAATTTTGATGCTTACAGCTTACCGCTTTCAGCATATTGCTCACTATAATATTTCTGATAATCTCCGCTGGTCACATTTTCCAGCCATTCCTGATTTTCAAGGAACCAATCGATGGTTTGGGAAAGGCCTTCCTCAAAGGTTACGGAAGGCTTCCAGCCTAAGTCTTTGTGAAGTTTCGTAGCGTCTATTGCGTAGCGCTTATCGTGGCCTGGCCTGTCTTTCACGAAGGTTATCAGCTTTTCGGAATAGCCTGCAGGCTTGCCGGTTTTCTCATCAACCTGGCGGATTAATTCCTTTACCAAGTCAATATTCTGCCACTCATTCCAGCCACCGATGTTGTAGGTTTCGCCGGTTTTCGCTTCGTGGAAAATTTGGAAAATAGCTTTAGCGTGGTCAATCACGAAAAGCCAGTCCCTGGTATATTTTCCATCGCCATAAATTGGTAAAGGCTTCTCGTTCAGGATGTTATGGATGCAAAGCGGAATCAGCTTTTCCGGAAAATGGTTCGGGCCGTAATTATTCGAGCAGTTGGACACGATGAACGGCAGGCCGTAGGTATTGCCGTAGGCCCTCACCAGATGATCGGAAGCTGCCTTGCTTGCGGAATACGGCGATTTCGGATCGTAGGCAGTTTCCTCCGTGAAGAATCCGGTTTCTCCCAAGGCACCGTAAACCTCATCCGTGGAAATGTGGTAGAACAGGTTTTTGCGTCTCTCATCCGGGAAATTTCCGTGCGTATGCTCAGGGTTCAGCTCCCAGAATTCGCGGCAAAGATTCAGCAGATTTGCCGTGCCGAAAACATTGGTATTGATGAAGGCATTCGGATTGGAAATGCTCCTATCCACATGGCTTTCTGCGGCAAGGTGCACCACGGCATCAGGCTTGTGCTTTTCAAAAACGCGGCGCAGTTCTTCGGTTTTGGTAATGTCCGCCCTTTCAAAAATATAGTTAGGCTCGTTCTCAATATCCTTCAGGTTTTCCAGATTTCCGGCGTATGTGAGCGCATCCAGATTGATGATTTTCGTATCGGGAAGGTTTTTCACGAATTCCCGCACAACATGCGAACCTATGAAACCGGCTCCTCCGGTGATAATGATGGACTGCATTCTATTTTAGGATTAAAAAATTCAAATTAACGATTAAAAGATTTTTACTGTCTATTGTTGTTTGTATGACAAGTCTTATGTCTTGCATCATGGCAACATCTAATCTCAAAAATTCCCCTCCGAGAATTTTGCCTGAACCTTGTCTTTTTCTGAAAGAATGATGTCAGAAGCCGGAAGTTTCCAGTCGATATTCAAATCGGCATCGTTCCAAAGCACGCCGCCTTCCGATTCTTTGTTGTAGAAATTATCACATTTGTAAGCGAAAATCGCCGTTTCGCTCAGCACCGAAAATCCGTGGCCGAAACCTCTTGGCACATAGAACTGCAGCTTGTTCTCCGCGGAAAGTTCCACGCCGTACCATTTACCGAAAGTCGGCGAATCTTTTCGCAAATCCACAGCCACATCGAAAACTTTCCCTTCCAGGCAGGAAACTAATTTTGCCTGGGCATTTTCACCTTTCTGCAGATGGATGCCGCGCAAAACGCCGTAGCAGGATTTTGAAATATTATCCTGAACAAAGTGGCCGTTCAATCTTGTCAGCTCCTCGAACTTTTTCTCGTTGAACTTTTCGTAAAAATAGCCTCTATCATCCTCGAAAATTGTGGGCTCGATGATGTAGCAGTCTTTTAAAGGTGTCTCAATCAGCTTCATACGATTTTAACTATTTGCTGGCATCCTGTTTTTTTAGTTTTTCGGCTTCCTGTTCGTAAACGGCTTTCTTCAGTCCGGAACTGGAAAACCGGTGGTCGCGTTTGTTATAGTAAATTTCAATGCCTTTTTCCTCGCAGTATTTTTTCCCTGTGAATTCCTTGTCTCTATAATCGTCACCAATGATGCGGATATCAATTATGAAAGAGCGCAGGATGTCCTCCAGATCCTGCTCGGTAACATAGGGTACAATTTCGTCCACATCCTTGCAGGCTTTCAACTGGATGTAGCGCTCCACGATGGTCTGCGTCGGCTTATTTTTATGCGCCCTCTCCATTGAGGGGTCTATTTGGAGACCTACAATTAAATAATCGCAAACTGTTTTAGCTTCCTCCAGCATTTTTATGTGCCCGGCATGCAGCAAATCGAACGCGGAGAATGTGATTCCAACTTTTTTATCTTTCATAATATTATAATTGCCACAAAGAAAAGGCAAATATGCAAAATGAACAAATAATTAAAGCCGCCATCGGTTATTAGTAAGCCTGCTCATCACCGCGGAAAATATTATAAACGGTAAGGAAAATAATTTTCAGATCCAGGAAGAAAGACCAGTTCTGGATGTACCACACATCTTTTTCGACGCGGCGCTGCATATCTTTCTCGCTGAAAATTTCTCCACGGGCACCTGTAACCTGCGCCCAACCTGTGATGCCGGGCTTCACCATATGGCGCAGCATATACCTGTCGGTAATTTCTGAATAAATTTCAGTTTGGGACAACATATGCGGGCGCGGCCCTACGACGGACATATCCCCTACGAGGACATTAAAAAACTGCGGCAATTCATCGATACTCGTTTTCCTCATAAAGGCCCCGAAATTGGTAACCCGCCTGTCATTTTTAGTAGCGACTTTTAAATCCGCGTCTTTGTTTATAGTCATACTGCGGAATTTAATGCAGTTGAACGGCTTATTATCCAAACCGGAACGGAGCTGCGTGAAAAACACTGGGCCCTTACTTTCTGCCCTGATGATGATGGCGATAATCGGCGTAAGCCATGAAAGAATGAAAATAATGACAAACAGCGAAAATAAAATATCGAACGCCCTTTTTACGAAGGCTTTTTCGGGAATCTGCAAGGGTTCTGGCATTAGTTTGAACAAGGGAACATCGCCCACCACTTTCAGCGAAGTAGCCGGTAGAAAACTTGAAAACCCAGGTAGAAAGAAAATCCTAACCATCTGATTTTCAGCCTTTTTCAAAATAGGACGATAAATTTCCTCCACATCACCGCTGTCACAAATGATGATATTGTCAATCTTCTCACCATTCAAATCGCGAAGCAAATCGTCCAAAGTTCCGAGATATTTTCCCTTTTTAATGCCAACACCCTCAGTCACAGTATAAAATCCCTTCACACCCAAACCTTGGCGGAAGCTTTTATTCTGTAAAAATTCTTCTATATCCACATTGCGTCCCACCAGAACGCTCGAAAGTTTACGGTTCAGGTAAACACGGTAATTTTTGCGGTAGAGCAGCGCAGCGATTCTCGCCAAACCTATGATAAATGCGAAAATGACCACCGACCAAAACGCTGAATTTCGTCCGAAATTAAGTGTAGGAAAAAAATATAAGATGCTGAAATTCAGCGCGGTAAAAATGAAAAATGTTTTTGCCAGTTCGCCGAAATGCTTCTGCGCCTCCTTCGTAAATGCATTAGCGTAAAGTTGAGTGAACCAACTCACTGAAAACCAGGCAATTAAAAGAAAAACAGCAATGAAGAAAAGCTCATCAAACGGCTTAGTAAAATGCCCAAAAAAAATAATCGCCAAAAACGCAATGATGATGGACAGCGCATCACAAATTTTTAAAAGCGTTGCAAAATCATTGTATAATTTCCGCATTCGCATTGTGGCAGAGCATTAAAAAGCAAATATAGCAAAAGAAATCGCAAACATTAGCCTTTAAATTTTTTGTGCAAATTGTTGGTGGAAAAATTTAGGCAAAATATATTGGGGAACTTTACGCAAAATCTTAAAAAACAAGGTGAAATATCCTAATAGTTTATGGTCTTTGATTATTTTCAAATCCTCGGAAGACTTTTTTCCCTGCTGAGACAAGTCGGTGCTTTTCCCGCCGATTCTCATTTTTACTACATAGTCATCATAGAATACTTTTTTGATATTTCTGTTTTGAAACCATCTTAGGGAAATATCGTAATCGGAAGCGATTTTAAATTCTTCTCTATAAAGGCCGTATTTTTCAAACACATTTCTTTTTACATAAATCGTGGTATGCAGCGGAATCCAGCCGAAGTAAAGCCTCAACGGCCGGAATAACGAGGAGCCATAGATTCTTCTTACCTTGGAAAGATTATTTTCATCCACATAAATCCCGTTGGCATACACCAAATCTGCATTCGTTTCTCGGAATACTTCAGCAATTTTTGCAAGAGTTTCATCATCATAATAGAAATCATCTGAATGCAGCACCCCTACAATATCTCCCGAAGCCTTTTTTATCCCCTTGTTTATAGCATTGTACATACCGCTGTCTGGCTCGCTTATCAGAACATCAATCGCATCAGTATTCTTTTTTAAAATATCCACTGTGCCATCGTTCGAAGCGCCATCTACAACGATGTATTCGATATTGCGGTAAGTTTGCGCACGGAGGCTGTCTATCGCGCTCTGGATGGTGGTCGCCCTGTTGTAGCAGGCCGTAATGACGGAGATTTTCATTCTGCTTATTCTAAATTATTTGCGTGTACCCACATTTCTGAAGTCAATCGGTTTAAAATCTGTGGCGCTGAAAATTTCCGTATTCGCTGGCTGCAATACGAAGCCATCAGCCCTCAATTTGGGATCCATAATAACGGAGTTAGCATCTCCGCTCGAAAACCTGCTACCTTCTAAGCTTTTAATCTGTGAGGAGAAGTAAACATTTCCTTTCATCTTCTTTTTAATATGCTGCCAATTCCTTCCGGTAAAGTCGTTATTCCTCATTACGAGAATATTATTATTGAAATTGAACGAATTATGGTCCTCCACTCTGCTCGCTTCTACCGCAGCCTTTCCGTTCCAGGCAAAAATATTATTTTCAATTAAATTGTTTCTTCCGTAATGCTGGTGAAAACCTGCATCGGAACAATTGTATGCCAGATTGTTAATAATGCGTATATTGCTGGAGCCTTCATCCGTATAGAAACCCCAACCGCCGTACTCTTTGGAGTTGATATCGTGCACAATATTGTGATGAATTACCGTGCCATCGGAAATGCCTAATGTATAGACCCCCGCCAAATCGTCCAAAACACCCTTACCAAGATGGTAAATATGATTGTACGCTATCTCATTATTCTTCGTGACACTCTCACCGTAGCCCCATACCCAGCCAACAGAAATTCCGGTATAGAAAAAATCCGAAATATCGTTATGAAGTACTCTGCAATCTCTGGCATTAAGAAGATTTACCGCTGCAGCGCAAGTATAAAATAAGCCGCCATTTTTTATGACATTATCAGTAATAAGGATATTGCTGGATGCCATATTTTTAGGAGGCGCCTGCTCATTGCCTACCTTTATAGCGCCTGCAGCCAAGGAATTAAAATTGTTATTAGAAATCGAAATATAGTCGCAGTTGTCTTTTATCCAAACGGCGTGGGTCTGAATGTTTTGTACTACCAGATTTTTCAGCGATATTTTTGACGCGTTTTCTAAGGTAAGCACTGCATCCACCGAAACTGCAGATTGCGAAGGCTCGAAGCCCTGCCTGCCTAAAGCTTTGCCAAATTGCTCTATACAGATATTGCTGAGCGTAATATTTGTAATTTTGGTAGAAGTATCTCCGGTAAATTCTATTAATTTATCAACTTCCGGAACAATAAAAGTTGAATTCTCAATCGTTTCACCTTTTTCCGGCCTGTATATCACGGTTTGATGATCGGCATTGTACCATCTACCCTCATCCAAAACCGGCACATTTATCAATCGGTACTCCGTTTGTTTATCCTTCAGGCTGTACCAGGGTCCGAAGTTTGGCCCGTTGAATTGTAATCTGCGGTTTTTCGCATCATAATGGGACAGCAACCTTATGATGTTGCTCCATTGGATATTGAACACACCGTAAATATTAGCCATTTCGGCAGGGCTGAAAGATTCGATTTTTTTTGCGAGTTCTTTCTCTGCCTTAGTACTGATGAATGTTTCAGTGCGCTCTGGATTAATAATCTTGAAATAACCCTGGCTCGGTAGCGAGGAAATCAGTTTCTGCTTGCCATTCCTGGAAAGCATTTGGGTGAAGGATTTGCTTCCGGTCCGGCTTATAATCCAGTATCCGGATTTTTTATCCAGTCGGGCTTTTAGTTTTTGTCCGCCGTAAAAAGTTGGAGGATTACTTTCGTTGCCCATTATTACAATCCTGTTTTTTTCCGTTCTTGCAAAAGATTTATCAAGCAGGATTGGTTGGGAAAGATAGTAATCACCGGAGCCCACAATAATCCTAACCGAGTCCTGGGAATAACTTTTTGCTAAATCGAGAGCTTTTTGTAGAGATTTCACCGGTTTCTGCGATGTGCCCGGTGCAGCGTCGTCCCCATCGGTAGAAACAAATATTTTCTTCTGAGCCAGTAGATTTGAACTCAGAAAAAATACACATAATATGATGTATCGAAAATGCACGGGAGAAAACTTTAGCATAATTTAAATTTATTGTTTAGAAATCAATTGCTCCTGATACAAATCTATGTATTTCTTATAAAGTTTCTCCTCATCGAAAAATTTACTGGCTATTTCACGACACTCAGAGCTTAAAAATTTTTTTTCATTTGAAAGAAAGACTTCCACCGCTCCCTTAATATCGCCCTGTTCCACAACAAAACCACCGCCGCATTGCAACGATTCAGGCGAACCACCTGTCCTATAAGTAACCACCGGGGTTCCGCAGGCTAAAGCTTCCAAGTTTGTTGTTGGATAATTATCTTCATAGGTTGGATTGAAGAAAAACTCTGCTGCACTGTAGATTTGCGCAAGCTCCTGCTGGCTTTCAGTCCTCGGAATCGTTTTAATATTTTCTGGCAATGTCTTTCCTTGCTTCCTATCCACCCCTACCAAGACGATTTGGAAGTGATTATTATCCAGCATATTTGCAAGCTGTATAAAATCATTCAGGCCTTTCCGCTTGGACCAGGTGGAGGCCACGCCAAGAATTATTTTCTTGCCTTGCAGATTATACTTTGCTATAACCTGCTCGCTAGCCTCTGGCTTGAAAACATTTAAGTTGATACCGTTCCGAATAACCCTGATTTCTTTACTTCCCAAAAAGGATTTCTTCACCTCATCGGCTAGCCATTGTGAGGGCGTACAGATTGTGAGATTATCAATTTTGCTTAGCAATTCTTTTTTCAGCAGGAAATTCCTTCGGGATTTGTCCGTAATACTTTTAGGATAGGTAAAGGTTTGCGGGCAATTGTTGCATTCCGTCTGCCACTTCTCACATCCCGCAAAGGAATAATAGACGCAGTGGCCGGTATATGCCCAGCAGTCGTGAAGCGTCCAAACTACCGGCAGGTTTTTTTTCTGTAAATATGAAAAAAGTATGCTGATATTCAGATAATAGCCGTGGAGATTATGCAGGTGTATGAGATCTGGCTTTATTTCTTCCAACTTCTCTACCAATCTTTCTGTGGCGGATTTTGAGAAAAGCCCGTGTGCATCTGCCAAAACGCTTCCCGCACCGTGTAAAAGCGTATCTGCCAATCCTCCCATTTTTATTTCCTGGGAGGCTGTAGGGTTGCGGTGCCTTGGCCCTGCGGCAAAATAGCTCTGCCATCCTTCTGCCAGAACCAGTTTACCGATGCTTTCTGCAATTCTTCCAGGTGCCCTGGAATTCTGGAAGGTGTTAATTTGTACGATTCTCATTAGCAACGATATACCTTTTGTATGATATGACGGTAATTAATAGCAATAGCAAATTGGAAATAAAAAATCCTATTGACAGATTAATAGAACCAGGCCAATCTTTCTTCCAATGGGAAAGAAAAAAAAATATAAATATGCAGCCTGCATCGGCAAGAATCCGCTGTACCAGGATTATTACATTATTCCCTGATGAGATAAAGGACTGCAACAGGATATTTATGATGCCAGTGCATACCGCTGCCACAGACAGTAGGGATATAATGAGCCTTCCACTGTAATAAGTATTTCCGTAAAACCTCATTATTAAAGGATAGAACCCGATAATAAGCGTAGATATAAGGATGGTAATCACCATATTCATTACCACTACTTTCTTCATAGTGCCGGAGTTGTTTCCTGAAGACAAGGCGCTAAGAAGAACATTTCTCAAAATATTGGGAATAAAAATAATGATATAGAACCATTGCATTGCAGCCGAGAAATTACCCAGTTCTTCGTAGCCGTACCACAACACCATTAAATAGGAAAATGCAGAAGTAAATACGGCAATTGATAAATCGTAAAGTGCAATAGGCCAATTGAACTTCAGCATTGAAAAAATATTGTAATGTTTTCCTGCTGTTTCCGCACGCAAAGTAGTTTCCTTGCCTTTGCGCAGAAAAATATAATTTACAAAAGCGGTAAAAAACTGAACCAGCAGAAGTGCGGCTACAGCTCCGTCTAAATTATAATAATAGGTAAGTACAACACTTAAGGAGATCGTCAGGAGGCCGGATATGATGTTAATCTTTGCAATGAAACCAAATTTATCAAGACCTGCCAAATAGGCATTTTGCAAGGTAACTATTGCTTGAAAAAATATCCAGAAGGCCATAAGCATCGTAGCTATCCAATAATCTTCCCTCTTGAACAAATGGATCGAAACAGAATGCGGGAAAAGTAGTATGAGTACCGACAATATTCCCGATATAAACATTGTAATAAGGTTGCAATTCCGCATTATGGCACGATAAACTGCTGGATTCGCATTATTTTCTGCAATAAATTTGGTTGCTGTATAGCCTAAGCCGAAAGTTGAAAAAATAGCTAATGAGTAAACAAAATTTTTGATCATATTATAGCCGCCAAAATCTGCCGCACCCAACATCTTGGCTACCAAAATCCCCGAAAAAAGAACGGCCGTTTTAGCGAAGCCAGAGCCCAAAACGGCAAATAGCGAATTACGCAACAGCGGATTATTCCTTAACTTTCGCAGAAACTCCATCAGCGGTAAATTTTTTATTACCAAGCCTAATTACAAGCATTAAGAAAAATACCATACACAGAAATCCAAGCAAATATGCTGTGGAACTTTGCAAATCCCCTCGAAGCAAAAAAATGGAAAAGCCGACAAGCGTAAAATAAAGTATAGAAAAATCTCGTGTGGTATTAAGATTTTCTATGAACTTACGATCAAAAAATGCAAATGCCGCAGGAAGGGCCACCGCAAAAAGAATCAGCCCGTAAATCCCGAAATTTAAGTAACCTTCAGCGTAATAGTTCATAGCAAGGTTATCATAATATAAATTTAATTCTTTAGCCATATATGCCCCCGACCCCCTGGCTTTTTCTGGCCAAAACTTTCTTGGCACCCAAAAAAATATGACCCCTAACAATTGATCCCCATAGGTGATCATATTATATTTTATAACCCTTAGCAAACTGGAGTAGGAATCAAAATGCCCTTCTGTAAACATTTCAAAATCAAAACCTATTTTGACAGCTTGAGACTTGGAAAAGGTTCGGAATGTATTTAATAATGGAAAAACAACAAGGAAACCCAAAATCATTATCACATTGAACCTGAAACCATACCTTAAAGATGGGATCACTGCCAAAAACATTGGTATGTACAACGCCGCAACATTATATCTTGCAAGACCTGTCGGAAAATTACAGAATAGACCTACTAGTAAAAATATGATTGAAAAAAAATCCCAAGACCTCGTATAATAGAAGTAAATGGTAAAAACAAAAATAGATAGCGGCCGGAAAAAGTTTGTAACAATATGATCTAAAGGCGTGACTTCGTCCGGAGATTCAAACAGATCTGAGCCTCGCAAGAATAATTTTAATAAATTAAAATCATAACTTATCAGCGTTGTCAGCACTGAAACGGCTGATAAAACGAGCAATAAAAGCTTAGTAGTAAGTGGAAGTGAAATTTTGGTGGTGTAGAGCACCTTTTTGCTGGTTTCCGGGGTCAGGGTTCTGGTGCCGTACCCCCATTTGTAAACGACTTCAAAAATCAATAAACAAAACAGCAGGATAAGATTGGTGATTAAGTAATCCTCTGCAGTAAAGCCAGAACCTACCTTCCAGAATTTCACTCCATTTATGTATTGCAAATAAGGCGAAATCCCGAAAAAAAGCAGAGAAAATGTATGGAACATTTTGTACAGGCTGAAGGATAGGTTGCGGCTGTTAAAAATCGCTATTACAGACCAAATTGATATTGCAAAAGATGTAAAAGCAACACCGGCATTAAAATAATCACCATCCTGCAAGAAAATTGCAAGAATAATAATTGATGTAAGAAATGTAAAAATCCCTCTTTTCACAAAAATTTGCAGGATTTAGCAATAACCTGTACAATCAATGGGTGATGTACCACTCAATGATTTTCTGAACGCCTTCTTTTAACTCAACACTGTGCCCCCAGCCTAATGAATGCAGCTTGGATACATCGGTAAGTTTCTTCATTGTACCGTCTGGCTTGCCGCTGTCAAATAAGATTTCACCCTGATAATCGGTATTTTCCGCAATCAACTGGGAAAGATTTTTGATGGTGATATCGGTTCCCGTCCCGATATTAATATGCGTATTCCGCACCTCGCGCTTTCCTTCCGCCAGCTGAGGGAAATCCACCCGCTCCATAATATAAACGCAGGCATCGGCCATATCTTCGCTCCAAAGGAATTCGCGCATTGGCATTCCTGTGCCCCAAAGCTCCACCCTGTTATCAAATATTCCAAATTGGCTCAGTCCCTGCCTTATCTGCTCGTCACTTGCATCGGCAGCAATCACGCTCACCGGTCTCTTTTTCAAATCTTGCCGTATGAAGCTCCAATCGCTTTCACCAAGCGCCTTTGAAAGCAAAATCTTCCGCACCATTGCAGGAAGCACATGGCTATTCTCCAAATCAAAATTATCATTCGGGCCATACAGGTTGGTCGGCATTACGGAAATGAAATTCGTACCGTACTGAAGGTTGAAACTTTCACATAATTTTATTCCGGCGATTTTAGCAATGGCGTAGGGTTCATTCGTGTACTCCAAAGGTGCCGTGAGGAGCTCATCTTCGGAAATCGGCTGCCTGGCCTCTCTCGGATAAATGCAGGTGCTGCCCAGGAAAAGCAACTTTTTCACACCGTGTTTGTAGGCACTTGAAATTACATTGTTTTGGATTTGCAAATTTCTGAGGATGAAATCCGCCCTGTAAGTATTATTGGCGTGGATTCCTCCCACAAAAGCGGCGGCAAGGAATACATACTCCGGCTGCTCATTCTTAAAGAAGTGCTCGGTAGCTGCTGAATCCGTCAAATCCAATTCTGCCGAAGTTTTCCCAACCAAGTTAGAATAGCCCTTTGCCTGCAGGTTTTTCCAAATAGCGGATCCTACTAAGCCGCGGTGCCCCGCCACATATATTTTACTGGTGGAATCCATTGTTTATCAAATCTTTTTTTGCCAATTCCAGGTCGGAAGAGATCATATCTTTTACCAAAGCATTCAAATCATACTTTGGCTGCCAACCCAATTCGTTCTTAGCTTTAGAAGGATCGCCAATCAGCAAATCCACCTCCGTAGGCCTGTAGTACTGAGGATCTACCCGCACTACCACTTTCCCGATTTCAAGCTGATAATCAGGATGGCTGCAGGATTTTACTTTGGCCACCTCATTTTCGGCTGAACCTTCAAAATCCAGCTCAATGCCCACCTCGGCAAAAGCCATCTTTACGAAGTCCCGAATATAAGTTGTAACTCCTGTGGCTATCACATAATCATCAGGCTTATCCTGCTGCAGCATCAGCCACATTGCTTCCACATAGTCTTTAGCGTGCCCCCAATCTCTTTGTGCATCGAGGTTCCCAAGGTAAAGGCAATCTTGCTTCCCGGTAACTATAGCAGCTACCGCCATTGTAATTTTCCTCGTCACGAAGGTTTCGCCTCTTCTCGGAGATTCGTGGTTGAAGAGAATTCCGTTGCAGGCAAACATATTGTAGGCTTCTCTGTAATTTTTCGTAATCCAGAAGCCGTAAATTTTCGCTACGCCATAGGGCGACCTCGGATAGAAGGGCGAGCTTTCATCGTAAAAACCGTTCTCGTTTTTATTCTCCTCCAATCCTCCGTAAAGTTCAGATGTGGATGCCTGGTAAATCTTCGTTTTCTCTGTCAACCCCAAAATCCTAACTGCCTCCAAAAGACGAAGCGTGCCGATGCCATCCACATTTGCCACATACTCCGGCGAATCAAAGGAGACCTTCACATGGGACATTGCCCCCAAGTTATAGATCTCATCCGGCTGGACTTCTTGAATGATGCGGATTAAATTCGTGGAATCGGTAAGATCCCCGTAATGCAGCTTGAAGTTTACATCTTTTTCGTGCTGATCGATATATAAATGGTCGATTCTCTGGGTGTTGAATGAAGAAGCCCTGCGTTTTACGCCGTGGACTTTATATCCTTTTTCTAGGAGCAATTCAGCAAGATAAGATCCATCCTGCCCGGTAATACCTGTAATTAAAGCGACTTTGCTCATATATTATCTCTATTATAGTCATCCTCGATTCTTACGATATCATCCTCACCAAAATAATCCCCATACTGCACTTCGATGAAGTACAAATCATCTTCACCATAGTTTGCAATGCGGTGGTTGGCACCTCTTGGAATGCGCACAACTTCACCGGGAAGATAATCCTTTACCTCGTCATTCAGCGTCACGGTAGCCTTTCCGGTGATAATCGTCCAGACTTCCGCTCTGTGCTTGTGATATTGCAAAGAAAGTCTGCCTTGCGGCTTCACAAGAATTTTCTTTACTTTATGAGTTGGTGCATCTTCCAGTACCCAATATTCTCCCCAAGGTCTTATGTCGTGTTCCATACTACCAGCTGATAATTTTAATTTTTTGAAGAATGGTGTTTATCAATTCCTAAAATTATTTTTAAATCTTTGCCAGAAAGTCTGTTCGTTCCTGCCATACCCGTAGCCATATTTATTGCCGTAGCTGAAATTGTTCCTGTCTACATCATTCAGAACGAAGCCTACATTTTTTATTTTGTCGCTCGAGATGGTATCCACGGCAAATTTTGTAAGATTTTTCTCGGTAAAGCCAGAACGCGTCACATATACCGTAGCATCAGCAAGATGGGAGATGATAAATGAATCCGTAACAAGGAGCAGCGGCGCGGTATCCAGTATGATGTAATCATATCTTCGCCGAAGAGTTTCCAGCAGCTCCCCGTATCTCGGGCTGGCGAGCAGATCGGTAGGATTGGGCGGTATGGTTCCGGAATAGATAACATCCAGATTAGGGTTATAGGTGGAATGGTGGGTGATTTCCTCTGGCTTTACCTCGGGATCATAGAGGTACTCCGAGAGTCCTTTTACCCCTTTGTTTTCAGGGTTGAACCTCTGAAGCTGAGGGTTGCGGATATCCGACCCGATAACGATGACGCGCCTGTTCGGCCGAGCCAGGGAAAGGGCAAGATTAAAGGATACAAAGGTTTTGCCTTCTCCCTTCACAGTGGATGTCACAAATATCACCTTGCCTTCCGTCCATTTAGGAAGCATAAAATTAAGATTGGTGACGAGGATCTTAAAGGATTCGGAAAGCGGGGAAAGGTCGTTTGTCTGAATAATTTCTGACTGCCGGCTGCTTACCTTCGGTATTTCTGCAAGTATGGTTCTTCCACCCACAGCCTTGCTGAGATCTTCTTTCGTCTTTATCTTGTTATCAAGCAGCTGTTGTAGATATATGCTTGTAAAAGGCAACAGAAGACCAAGTAACAGAGCAACCGGATAGATCAGTGCCTTTTTTGGAGAAACGGGCTTGGCACTCGGGTATGCAGAATCCAAGATTCTTGCCTTAGGCGCCGTTACCGCCAGAGATATGGCGGTTTCTTCGCGCTTCTGAAGAAGCAATAAGTAGAGGTTTTCTTTTATTTGCTGCTGCCGCTCTATGGTACGGAACATCTTCTCCAGCGCCGGCAGGCGGGAAATCTTGCCCGCCATTACATTCTGCTCATTCTGGAAGGCATTTACAGCGAGCTGCAATCCTTGGCGGTTTTTTTCAAGGCTCTGCACTACCGACTGCCGCATGGAGGCAATCTGCGATGCCAGCTCCCTCGCTGCGGGGTGCTCCGGCGTTGCACTTTCCAGAATTCTGTTTCGCTCCATTACCAGGCGGTTATACGCAGCTATATTTCCTGCCGCTTCCGTACTGCCTAATCCTACATTGGATGGGAGAACAGATGCGTTGTCCCCGCGCTTCATATAGGAAAGAAGGGCGTTGGTAAGCTCCAGCTGCGCGCCTACCTCCAGTTGCTTGGCACGCGCTTCGGCAGAGCTTTCGAGATTTATTTTTGCTTCGGTCGGGATGTCGGAAATATTATTCTGGGATTTGAACCGCTCCTTCTGGTTCTCCACATCCCCCAGCTCTCCGGAGATGATCCCGATTCTGTTGTCGATAAAGTCCAGAGATTTTTTAAATTCGGAGTTCTTATCATCTATAGCGTCCTTATTGTATGCCTGCACCAGTCCGTTCACAATCTGCTTGCCTTTGTTTACATCCGGATAATTAAGCTCCAGGGCTATTACGGTGGCATCCTTATTTACGAGATCTACGGACAGGGCTTCCATCAGTTCAGAAACACGCATTTCCATCGGGGAAAATTCTAGGCGGATATTCTCTATTTTTTCTTTTGGAGGTACAAACTCGGGGTTCCTCCTTATCACGATGTTTGCAAACGGCAGGCTAATAACCCTGTTGAAATCTCCTACTATTTCCTTATCAAATTCTGTGGAAGACAGCCTGATCCTCGATCCGCTGATGTTTAGCTTGAATGGCTTTTTTGGGTAATTCAGCGTGTCCTTCTCGCTTAATACATTTACCAAAATCGGCGAGTTTTTCCCATAAAGCTCTTTTTTCTGAATATCATCATCATTCTTTATTACTGTTTCCATATTGCGGCTCCTCACCACATCGCGCATCAGTTTTTTGGTCTTGAAAACCTCCACCTCGTTCTCCACGCTGTTGGTGTTCATCCCCGTAAGTGATGATATATCTACAATATCGCTGATATCGCCCATCCCGCCGCCGCTTTTTTTGGCGTCTTTTATCAGTACGGTAGATGTTATTTTATAAGCTGGCGCTACAAATTTTAAAGCAATCCAGGCAAGTGCCAGCGCGCCCAAGGCACTGAGCAGAAACCACGGCCACCGCCGGAGATAAGGATTGAGAACTTCCTGAATATTTACTTCATTTTCTGAACTGACTTCTGCCACCTGGCTTTTCTCCATCTGAAATTCTATAATAGTTGCCAAATATACAACGAAATTACAAGCCTGCAAATTATTTCCTCCGCAGATTTTTTAATGTTTATGAGGAGTTTTTCTGCAAAGGCTTTTGCGCTTAAATGTAATAATTTATATTTGCAAACCTACAGCGATACAGAATGAAGAATTTTTGGTACACATTGGTTGCAGCCCTTACCCTACTCTCCTGCCAGTCCCGAAAGCCGCAGGAATCCCGCCTTGATTATATGAAAAACATAGAGCAGGTGGCAGAGGAAACTGCGATGAGGTACTCCTACAGCACCATACAGCCGGGTGACCAGCTGATGATAGTGGTATCCGGGAAGGACCTGGATGTGGTAAAACCTTTCAACCAGAACTGGAGCTCCAGCCAGATGCTCCAGAATGTGCAGGCGGGGGGCAACCTAAGCCCCACCGTGGCACCCGTATCCGGCCCTACCTACCTGGTAGATAATGACGGGAATATCGATATGCCGATCATCGGAAGGCTGAATACCACAGGGAAAACCATAGAAAAATTCAAGGATGAGGTAAGGGCGGAGGTATCCCGGTACATCATCAACCCCACCATCACGATGCGGAACATCAACTTCAAGGTTACGGTGCTGGGCGAGGTGGCAAGGCCCGGGGAGTACACCGTAGCGGACGGGCATACCACGCTCCTGCGCGCCCTGGGTATGGCGGGGGACCTCACCATCTACGGTAAAAGGGATGATGTGCTGGTAATCCGCAATGAGGATGGGCAGCTGATCCGCCAGCGCATCGACCTTACGGATGCTTCATTCATCAGCTCTCCTTTTTATAACCTGAAGCAGGGCGATGTGATCTATGTATCCCCGAACGAGACGCGGGAAATAGTGGCAAAGCAGAACCCCAACCTGCCGATCTGGCTTTCCGTAGCCTCCGTATCCGTAGGTATCCTTGGGCTTATCGTGGCGCTGATTAAGTAAGTATCATCTTATTCTGAACGGATAATCCGGGCAGGATTCCCCACCACGGTGCAATTATCCGGTACATCGCGGATGATGACAGTACCTGCTCCCACGATGCAGTTTTTACCCACTTTTACACCCTGGATAATGCATGCTCCTATTCCAATGTGGGTATTCTCACCAATTTTTACACCACCTGCTAGGGCTGCATTTGGTGAGATATGAACATAGTCATCAATAATGCAATCGTGCTCAACAACAGCCGCTGTATTGATAATGCAGTGCCTTCCGATTTGAGCGGCAGGATTTACAATAGCGTTTGCCATTATAACTGTTCCTACCCCCACCTCTGAATAGCATGAAATCACTGCATTCGGATGAATTAATGATATGTAATTGAAATTGAGACGCTCAACAATCTTGCGCCTGACATGATTATTTCCGATAGAAATCACACATTTTTTATGCAATGGGAATATTCCGTTACATTTCTCCACAGGGATGCCAAAAATATGACTGCACTTTGGGTTATCATCATAGATTAACTCTACCTCCTCCCCTCTTAAGAGTGCAATATCAATGATAGGCTTAGCGTGGCCACTGGCTCCGAAAAGTACCATTATTTATTCCCTTTAAACTCTTCAGAAGTTGCGTGGCCTTCCTGCGTGATGCCTTCCCGAACGAAAACCTTTTTCACGGTAAGTAATAGTATTTTAAAATCAAGCCAGAAGCTGATGTGATCTACATACCAGACATCCAGCTCAAATTTACGCTCCCAGCTTATCGCATTTCTGCCGTTCACCTGCGCCCAGCCTGTTATTCCCGGCTTTACTTCGTTTCTTCTCCGCTGGAAATCGTTGTAAAGCGGCAGGTAAGATGGCAGCAGAGGCCTTGGCCCAACTAAAGACATGTCCCCTTTGAGGACATTGATAAGCTGCGGAATTTCGTCCAGAGAGGTTTTGCGTACAAAGGCGCCCACCTTCGTGAGCCTGTCGGCATCCGGGAGCAGGTTTCCTTCCGCATCTTTCTGGTCGTTCATCGTTTTGAATTTTATGATGCGGAAAATCTCTCCGTCCTTCCCCGGGCGAAGCTGGAAAAAGAAGGGCTTGCCTGCGTTGGCAAAGAATAAAGCCACCGTAACCAGCACAAACAGCGGCGATAAAACGACGAAGCCGACGAGCGCCAGAGCGAAGTCTAATACTGGTTTTAAAAGATTTTTGTAAAGCAAACCCTCTAAGTTTTTGCAAATTTAAAATTTCCCAGCAAATCTTACTCAGCCATAAAGTCTGAAATCAGTCGGTAGGATTTTCCCACCGTGTATCTTTCTTCCAAAAGTTTTCTGCCATTTTTTCCCATTTTTTTCAAATCCGAGGAAAGCAGTTTCTCAATTGCCTGCTGCATCTGCTGCTGATTGCCTGCTAAAACTTTGAATCCGCATGCTGCTTCCTCAATAATATCGCCGATATCTGTATTAGGATCCGTAGCAGAAATTACGGGCATTTCCATTTCCAAATAGGATAAAAGCCGTGAAGGAAAATTAGGTATCAAGAAATCCTTATGCAAGAAAATCAATCCTACATCTGCCGAGGCAAGAAGCCTGTCGTAATCGTCTTTTGGCAGTTTGTTCAGCAACGCTGCATTATTCGGCTGGTGATTTTTAAACCAGTTTTCGACTTTGGAATATTCCGTCCCATCGCCCACGATCAGGAAGAAAGCACGGCTATTATTGGTGGCAGAGATTGTTTCTAGCAGGAAATCGAGACCCTGCGGTTTGCCCAAATTTCCGCCGTAAATAAATACGGTTTTATCGGCAGGTATTCCGTATTTTTTCCTGATGCTTTGTTTCTCTGAATCCGAATAGTTAATGCTTATGGGCTCTATCGTATTGGGATTTTCTTCCACTTTTCCGGAACTCAGATCTGAATTATGCCTCAGGAGAAACTGTACATTAGCAGGAGACATACAGCCAATTCTGTCAGAAATTCTGTACAGTTGCTTTTCTTTTTTCTGAAAAAAACGGTGTATGAGACTGCCTTTTTTCATCAGATTCATATCCACCGCATTTTGAGGGAAAATGTCTTTCAGCAAAAGGTAAGATTTTGCACCGTCCCTTTTTTTCACAAAGGAAATAACATTTGCAAAAGTGACAGGTGGCGTGGAATACAAAACCAAATCAAATTTTATATCAGACAGAAACCTTCTTACGCCGCGCAAAAACTGCCATTCAATCAGCAAGGTGCCGATGCCTTTTTCAATGATGTTCGTTTTTTGAATATTCAAGGTTCTCACCTGCAGAATATTCACACCGTTTTCATTTTTAAGGTTGGATGGAATTTTCCTGCGCCTTTCCACGGGTGAAATTATAGTAACACAATGCCCTTCATCACGGAATTTCCGCAGCAAATCCTGATAGATTCCACGCTCTTCCACGGAACTGATTTCCACCAATGTGAGAAAAAGTATATTCAAAATCTTTTATTTAAAACTTACCTCTCGCTCCAAACCACGCGTTTTACATAATCGGTGTAGCTGATGATGATGCGCACCATTTTCTCCGAAACATTCGGCATCGAGTAATCTGCCACCCTGCGGAAATTTCGGCTTTCGCCAACTTCCTGCCGCTGCAGCTGCGTAAGGCCCTGCATTATCCTTTCCGGCGAAAGCCCTACCATCATCACGCTTGCTTCCTCCATCGCTTCCGGTCTTTCGTGCGCTTCACGGATGTTCAGCGCGCGGAAATTCAGGATGGATGATTCTTCGGAAATCGTGCCCGAATCGGAAAGCACGGCATAGCTGTGCATCTGCAACGCGTTGTAATCGTGGAAGCCGAGCGGTTTGAGGAACTGCACTTCTTCGCGGACCTCTACCTTCATTTTCTCAATCATATTCCGCGTTCTTGGGTGGGTGGAGACGATGATGGGATAGCCAAATTTCTCTGCCACGGCATTCAAGCTGTCGATCAATCCGCGGAAATTTTTCTCGGAATTAATGTTTTCTTCACGGTGAGAGCTTACCACGAAATATTTTCCCTTTTCAAGGTTCAGCCTTTGCAGAACATCCGATGCTTCAATCTGCGGCAGATAATGGTTCAGCACTTCAAACATCGGCGAACCGGTCTTGATGATTCTGTCTGCCGGCAAGCCTTCGCGCAGCAAATATTCCCGTGCAATATCGGAATATGTCAAATTAACATCCGCAGTGTGATCCACGATTTTGCGGTTGGTTTCTTCCGGCACTCTTTGGTCAAAGCAGCGGTTCCCTGCTTCCATATGGAAAATAGGGATATGGCGTTTCTTTGCTGGAATAGCGCACAGGCAGGAATTCGTATCGCCCAGAACCAGGAAGGCTTCCGGCTTTAATTCTTCAAGCAAAGGATCGATTTTTATCAGGATGTTTCCTACGGTTTCGGTGGCGGTTTTCCCGGCAGCTTCTAGGAAATAATCGGGTTTTCTCAGTCCCAAATCTTCAAAGAAAATTTGGTTGAGCTCGTAATCGTAATTCTGGCCGGTGTGTACGATGATGTGCTCTACGGCGTCAGAGCTGTCCAACGCTGCCAGCACTCTGGATAGCCTGATGATTTCCGGACGGGTGCCAACCACCGTCATTACTTTGAGTTTCTTTGTGAGTTGATTATTATCTTTCATTACTCTGATTTATTATTATATCAAACCTCTTCAAAATAAGTGTCCGCATCGGCAGGATTGTACGGCTCGTTAATCCAGAAAATCGTGTAAAGTTCTTCATCACCGGTGTTGGTGATGTTGTGCGTGTACCAAATCGGCATATCCACATAGGCAGGCTCGGCGCCATCCAGATGGAAATCCAGCACTTCATCCGTCCCGATTTTCCGCAGCTGAATTTTCGCTCTGCCCTTTATCACGGCAAATCTCTCGATTTTCCTTGTGTGATAATGGTTGCCACGCGTAATTCCAGGCACCGTGGTAGAGAATGAGCACTGCCCGCCAATTCCTAACCTTATAACTTCCACAAAAGCACCGCGGTTATCCGTATGCTGCACGAATTTCTTCGGGAAATAGTCCTGCAAATCAATGTAGGAACGGAATGTGTTGAACAGGTTCAAATCGAACGATGATTCCAAGGCCGGAATTTCGCCGTTTTCAAAATACAGTTTTTTAAAATTGTTGAGCTTTTGCAAAACTTCGGAAACCTTATTCGTGGAAGTGTGCGGCACCACGAATTCTTCTTCGGTTTCGCCTTCCCGAATTTTTTCAAGAATCAAATTCACCAGTTCTCCCACATAGATCAGCTTCACTTCGCCATCATTCAAGATGGTAGGCTCTTCGCCGTGCGTCAGTTTATGGCAAAAAGTGGCGATGAAGGAATTGTAGTTCGGGATACCGAAAGGCCCGAAAACATTAGGGATTATCAGCCCTGTAAATCTCCCGCCGTTTTCTCTTGCTGCTTTCGCCAGAATTCTGCGCCCTTCCCTTTTCGATTTTCCGTAAAGGTTTTCGCGCTCTTCCTGCGAAGACGAGGAGAACAGAATGTGCGCCGGCGATTTCGTCCTGCTCAGCGCATCAGCCAACTTCTGTGCTAATGCCACATTGGTTTCGTACAAGGCTTCTTCGCTTTCGTGGCGGTTTACAGCGGCAAGATGAACGATGGCATCGCACTGCTGCACGAATTCATCCAGCGTTTTCTCATCTTCGAAAAATTCATTGCGGAAATCTACCCGCTGAAATTCTTCCGGGAAAAGCCCAAGCGTTCTGTAAAGGTGCGAGCCGATAAAGCCGTTCTGCCCGGTAATTCCGATTTTCATTTTTGCTTTGTTTAAAAATTAATCCGGGTACTGCATCACATCTTCACCCATAATATCTTTCCTGATGAGCGGCAGTTTCATCAGCAGCTGTTTCATTCCTTCCACATCCTGCTGCTCCGTGTTGTGGGAGTGGTAGTCTTCAATTTCCGAAGTATCTGCATCACCTTCGGAAAAATATTTGGCATAATTCAAATCGCGGTTATCCGCCGGAATTCTGTAGAAATCGCCCATATCTTCCGCCTTTTCCATTTCTTCTCTGGTGCAGAGTGTTTCGTAAAGTTTTTCGCCGTGCCTGGTGCCGATGATTTTAATTTCATTATCGGCATTGTACATTTCTTTCAGGGCCTGCGCCAAATCACCGATGGTTCCTGCCGGAGCCTTGTTCACGAACAAATCGCCCGGATTGCCGTGCTCAAATGCAAACAGCACGAGCTCCACCGCTTCTTCGAGCGACATCAGGAATCGCGTCATTTTAGGATCAGTTACTGTCAATGCTTCGCCAGCCTTGATCTGCTTCACGAAAAGCGGAATTACCGAACCGCGCGAGGCCATCACATTGCCGTACCTTGTAAGGCAAACCACGGTTTCGCCGGCGTTTCGGGAGGCTGCCACCGCTACTTTTTCCATCATCGCTTTGGAAATTCCCATCGCGTTTATTGGGTAGGCTGCTTTGTCCGTGCTCAGGCAGATGACTTTTTTCACATTATTTTTGATGGCTGCGTCTATCACATTCTGCGTGCCTATTACATTGGTCTGCACCGCCTGCATCGGGAAAAATTCACAGGAAGGCACCTGCTTCAGCGCGGCAGCGTGGAACACGAAATCCACTCCGCGCATTGCTCTTTCGATGCTTGAAAAATCGCGTACATCGCCGATGTAGAATTTCAGTTTGTCATTTTTAAACTGATTTCTCATATCGTCCTGCTTTTTCTCATCCCGAGAAAAAATCCGGATTTCGCTGAAGTGTTCCGTATTCAGAAACCTCCTTAGCACGGCAGTTCCGAACGAGCCAGTACCACCTGTGATGAGCAGGGTTTTATTTTGAATTTGATTCATAGATTTGATTAGTAATTTTCAGGTAAGCCTTTGTTCTGTCCATGCTGCTGCCGAAGCGTTTTAAATTCTCTGTTCCTATATCGGTAAGCCTTTTGCGGAGCTCTGCATCTCGGTGGAGTTTTACCACCGCTTCCGCGTAGCTTGCCGGATCTGTGGCTGCACAAAAGTACGCAGAATTTCCGCAAATATCTCTTGCAAACGGCATATCGGATGCTATTATCGGTTTTTTCATAAACATCGCTTCCAGGTAGGTGGTAGAAAATATCTCCAGCAGCGTAGGTATCAGCACCAGATGGGACTGCCGGTACAGCGACGGTATTTTCTGCAGCGGCACTCTGCCGAGGTAGGTGATGTGTGCGTTGGTCTCCTCAGGAAAATTCACATCCTCAGGCTGTAGGGTAAGGAGTATTTGGAAATCCTGCAGGCCGTACTCATTTTTCAGGATGCTGATCATTTCCGGCAGGATCTTCATATTCTTATGAGGATAGTTCGCCGTAAGGAAAAGTATATTCACCGCAGATTCCGGGATGCCCTCCATCTCTTCCCACTGCTGCGGGGAGCCGAAGATTTCGTTCAAAGTATTCCCTACCGTATAGGTGGGCTTGCTGTAGTTATATTTCTCTGTAAAAATCCTGCGGGCGCTTTCCGTTTCGAATATCAGTGCATCCGAATTCCTTTTAAAACTGTAGGTTTTCAGCAGTGCCAGGAGCTTGTAGTAGATTTTTTCTTTCAGAGAAATATTCTTAAGGAACGGAGATTTGGGATAAATGATATAAGGAATCGCCAAACCTACCACTTTTGTCCGCCCGCTTTTGTGATAAGACGGGCCGAACAGTGTAAAAATAATATCCGGCTGTTCCTCATTTTCGATCTCAAGGACTTTCCTGATGCGTTTCTTTTTAAAAGTTTCCTCCGCCTTGGTCAGCCTGTAGAATTTGAAATTCCGTGGAAAATCCTCATTGCCCAGGCTCTCCGTACACTTCACAGAATTTACCACCACAAACTCATCATCGGTAGGAAGCCGCTTCAGATCCCGGAGAAAGGACGCCGCCACCTGCAGCCCGCCGCCAGCAAAGAGGTTCGAGTTGTCAATTAATAATTTCATCAGTTTATCTTTTCCAAGAAGCGGATCAGCCCTGCCGCCGCTTTTTCCCTTGTGAAGTTTTCCGAGACTATTTTATAGGATTCCTCCCCCATTTGCTCAATTTCTCCCCTGTCTGCTGCGGCTACTTCTGCCAGCGCATTCAGAATATTCTCCTCAGTAATCTCGCTGATTACCCAGCCGTTTCCTCCGCTCGGTATCAGCTCGCCCACATTCCCCGCTTTGGAAGACAGCAGCAAGGCATTCTTCTGAAACGCTGCTTCTATGGGGCTCAACGGGTTTGCATCGGATTTTGTGGGCAGGGCGAACACATCTGCCGCGGCGAGGTAGCTTCGCACGGCATCCCTCTCCTGCTGGCCGGCAAGCCGGTAGCGCCCGCCCATATCGTCGCGGGCTATCCTGGCCTTCAGTTCTTCGTAGTATGGTCCTTGTCCTATTTGAACTGCGTAAAGATTTTCTGCTTTAAGTTTTTTAAAAGCTTCATAAAATTCTAATACTGATTTATTAGCATTCAAGGTTGAAACTAATATAATAACTGTTTTGTCTGACGGTATATTAAGCATCTTTCTAATTTCCGCTTTATCCCCAATATTTTTAGAGAAAAATTCTTCATCTATAGTATTGGGCAGAAATGATGTTTTCGCTCCGAAGTGGTAAGACTGAACATAGTGAGCAGATCTGCTGTTTGGCACAACAAAGTAGTCGATCGACTCAAATGTCTTTCTTCTCATAAATTCTACTAACCCCCCAGATCTACTTTGCGCATCGGCGTGGCCCTCGCTCCAGAAGATAACGGGTGCGCCCAGGGAAGATTTTCGGGCAAGGATGCTGAAGGTCGCCGGCGCAATCCAGCTTCCGGCGAGCAGGATCCACCGCGGGTTTAGCTTTTTTAGTTTTCTTACCAGTCCAAAATTTATATGCGGGTACACCCCCCCGATTTCGAAATGCAGCCCTTTGAGAAAGGTATAGTCATAAATGTTTTCTTCCGGCTTAAACTGCCAGTGGCGGTCCGGCTCTGTCTCCGCACAGTACAGCACATGCAGGCTTTCGCCGATTTTCGCCAGCTCTTGTTGGAGTACATTAAAGAATGCGGTCCTGTACGGCGTGGGGATATTGGTAACGGTAACTAACATATTTCTTTCTGTAAAAGAGTTGAAGCGTTATCAGCAGGAATACCAGCAGCGTAACATTCTGCGGCAGGTAGCCCCGCGTAGATTCCTGGAAAAGCACCATGGCTATCATCACGATCACCACCCTGTCCCGCGGCACCTCCAGGTCGGTCCTTTTCGAGATGTATCCCAGCCCGCCGCCCAGCAGCAGCATAAAAAATACCACGCCCGCCTTACCGAATGCTATATAGTATTCCGTAACATTGGAAACCGCGGCTCCTGCGAAATAGCCCGCCTTGGTACCAAAAGAGTTTTTGATAATTTCCAGCTGCGGGATGCTCGGCTTTACCCCCCCTTCGAAAAAAGAAGCAGGGATAATTCTGATGAAGATATGCAGAAACATAGATTCCCCATAATCGTATTCTATATGGTTGCGGTTCATATATTGCATCACCATCATCTCCGTCTTGTAGTTGTCTGTCTGGTGCAGCATCAGCTGGTAAGGCGAGAGGTTGCCGTAGGTATCCGATTCGAAAGTCACCTCATTAAAATTCAGCGTACTGAGCGCCTCGCGGTTTACGGTGATAAAGTTAATGGTATAAGCAATGGAGATCCCTATTACCACCCACCGCACGAGCGAAGCCAGGGACAGCCTGTTCGTCACCAGAAAGTGGTAAAGCACCCCGATGATGAGAAGGAGAATACGGTAGCGGAAGCCCAGGATGAGATAGCAGAAAATCGCCGCCCCGAGGATAAACCAATGCCAGGGGCGGTTGAATTTCTTTTCATAAATAAGAATGATAAAGGCAAGAATCAGCGAGTCTCCGAGAAATACGAGGTAGTTATAAAACCCTCCGCCGTAGACCCCCTCTGAGACATTCCGGAAAATCATCAGCACGAGGGAGAGGAAGAAAAACCACATATAAAACGGATACTTCGGATTCAGCGTATAAACTGCCCTGTTCCTTCTCTTCGCATCTGTAAAAACATACATAAAAAGATAGCCCAAGAGCATACTGGCAATGCCTATGGTATATATCATTACCGTATCTTCAAAACCTCCGCGGAAGTCTGCCTTCAGGTGCGTCCACATATTTCGGTTGATGGAATTCAGCGGACCGAGGAAGAAATAGATAAAATAATTGATAAGCAGGAATAATAAAAGAAAGTGCCGCCGAAAGTCCTGCAGCGCAAATACTATCCCCGAGAGAAGAATCAAACCTAAGAGGTAGAGCAAGATTTAATTTAATTTGGAGAGGTAATTTACGATTTCTTTCCGGAACTGCTCCCAGCTGAGGCGCTGCGCAGTGCGCCTGCCGGCATCGCCGATCCCCCGGGTTTTCTCCGGCTCTTTCCTCAGAAGTTCCAGCCTGCTGCGGATGGCCGCCGCATCGCGGATGGGTACAACGAAGCCGTTCTCCCCATCGCGGATGATATCCGCCGCCACGGTATTTTCTGAAGCTATTACCGGGATGCCTGTGGACATCGCCTCCAGTATCACCTGCCCGAAGCCTTCCACCACGGAGGGCAGCACAAAGCAATGAGACCCGTGCAGAAGCGACACCATCTCCTCCAGCGGTATATTCCTATGGATTTTTATATCAAGATTGTACCTGCCGAGCATTTCTTCATCAAAAATACCCCTGCCGATGATGTGCAGCTCGGTATCGGGCATATCCTGCAGAGCATCCAGCAGATAGGTGATGCCCTTGCGCTGATTGAGGCTGCCGATGAACACAATGCGGAATGGCTCCCTACCGTCCCAGGGTTCGCGGGCTTTGTAAGGAAATTTAGCCGCATCCACACCATAGGGGATTACGGCAATCTTCTCACGGGGTACGCCCTCGGCAGCCACCGAGTTGGCAGTTACGCTGCTTGCGCAGATAATATTATCGGCAAGGTGGATTTCCTCCGTAAGATTTTTAAGGTCTTCCTCCGGTACAGAAAACTCGTACTCCTGCGAAAGGGATTTTACCGAGGCAGGGTTGAGCGCCATCTCTTCCTCCAGAATATTTTTCACGAAAGTAGTATGCGGATGAAACTGAAACAGCACCTTCGGGCGTATGGGGTTATCGGTAAAAGCCGCCTTCGCATAGGTATTCATACTCAGCACCGGGATCCCCCTCCGCAGGGCGTATCTCCTGGCGGCATACCCCAGCGCATTGTCTTTTTTTGTGCTGTATTTCAGATTTTTGGTAAGGCTCAGCAGCATCTGCCAGAATACGGACATCAGCGATATCTTCACCAGCGTGCTCGGCAGCCCCGGTTTGTACCTTTTATCCAGCCTGGATTTTATTGTTGCCGGCAAGGATCGCAACATCCTCCCGAGCAACGGATGATCGTACGGTGCGTAGAAATCTGTAACCAGGCACTCCAGCAAGCCCTGCTCCGCAAGGGCCAGCGCCACCTGATAATCATCCCGCCTGCCGGCGTGTACTACAATGTATTTTCCCATCTTTTTTCAAGTAGGTATTTCATTATCTGGAATTTTTTTTGTTTAAAATCTCTCGGTAGAAGCCCATCGTTTTCTCAGTCATTTTCTCCACAGAAAACTTTTCAGCATTCTTTAGCGCGCCGCGGCTCAGCCCTTCCCACAGGTTTTCTGCGAATACCTCATCAATTCTTCGGGCGAGCTCCTCCGCATCGCTGCCGGGCGTCATCACTCCGGAGACGCCATCCTGATGCAGATCCTGTAACCCGCCCTCCACATTGAAGCTGAATACTGGCACGCCCACGGAGAGCGCCTCCAGAACATTGTACGGGCAAGCCTCTTTTCGGGAAAGCATCAGGAGGCCCTGCGCACTCTGCAGCCACGGGAATACATCCTTCTGCATCCCGGCAAATTCCACACTTGCTTCCAGACCCAGCTCTGCGACCCTGGCCTTTATGCCGGCAATGTATTCGGCATCGTCTTTATCTGGCGATCCTATGAATGTCAGGCGGTAGCTGCGCGGGCTGTTGGTTTTCAGCAGGTTCAGTATTTCTACGGCGAGGTGCGGCTGCTTGTCCTGCGCCAGGCGGCTTACCATCACCAGGCGGATGGGCTCTCCCGGGCGGTATTCCGCGGTTTTCCTGCCGGGCTTCAGCTCTATCCCGTTGTGGATTACGCGCCACTCGCTTTTTGGCAGGAAGTTCTTTGAGGTAAGGTATTCCTTCACGGCATTGCTCACGGCTATCACGCCATTTACGGTATTTTTATACATCGTGCTGAAAGCCTTGATATAATCCATCTGGTGCACGGTGTACAGCACCACGGCAGAAGAAAGCCGGAGTATGGGTGCTGCGAGCAGCGGCAGATAGTTCATATGGACTATATCCGGCCGGAAGTCACGAAGCGCTTTCCAGAACTTCAGGAGCATCAGGGGATCCCTGCCGTTCTTTCCGTTCAGTGCGGATACCTGTATCCCTGCCTCCTTAAGCGGCGCAATGGCGTCGGGCACGGTATAGAAGAATACAAGTATCCTCACATCATAGCCCCGCTGCTGTAGCTGCATAGCCAGATCCTGCACATATTTTTCTATGCCGCCCATATGGAACCTGCCCGAGCAGAGGAGTACTTTCATCTTTCCGCTAATTTTTTCTGTATTAAATTTAGATAATATTTAAAACTAAGCCTGTGTAAAATCCCGCCAATCATAGTAGTTTCAGGAGATTTCCTATTGCCAAAAAAATTTGTTATAATATAATAAGAAAGAAACTCCACGAATTCATGCTGATAGAAAACAATATCATAAAATGGAACTTCTTTGTATATAACATCTTTTTTAAACTGATAATAGCACTCCATAAAGCCAATATTATAGCTTCTTGAGGTATTATTAACCGCAGAATCTCCCCCAACCCTGTACCGCACTACAATATGGTCTACAAAATGAATCTTTTCACCCAGGGCGGTGACGGCAAGCCAGAACGGCAAGTCCTCAAAATAGCGGTATCTCTCGTTGAACCAGCCGGCGCGCTCTACCAAATCTTTTTTATAAAACGCCGCCGGCGCAAAATTGGCTCCTTTTCTCAAAAGCCACTTGTACTGCTCCTTGGCTTTCAAATAGAAAAAAGGAAGGTTATGCTGCTGCGGAGCGATCCGATTTTCCTTCCCTGATTTAGAGAAATACTGCATTCTCCCCGCCATTATATTAGCATCGGGGTTTTTTATTGAGTAGGCAATAAAGCTTTCCAGGCAGTCCGGCTCCAGGAGATCGTCTCCCGCTATAAGCTTTATCCACTCTCCATTTGCAGCGCGTATGCCACGGTTGCAGTTGGCAGGTATGCCTGTGTTTTTTGGCACTGTAAGCACCTCGGCGCGGACGAAAGATTGCCGGTGGCTGCCCAGCCATTCTTTTACCAGGGCTACTGTATCGTCCGAGGAACCGTCATCGGTTACTATCAGCTCACAATTGCCGTAGGTCTGGTTTTTTATGCTCTCCAGCGTTTCCAGAACATATTCTGAAGAATTATAGGTTATTACGACTACGGATATTAAGGGCTCCATTACTTTTAGGCTTGTAGTTTACTTTCGGAGTTTTAGCTTCTCTAAAATATTTACATTCATTTTTCTGCTTAGCAATCTTACAGAGTAATACAGAATACCGCCGAAGATAAGAAATCCTAAAATATAGCGAAGCAGGGGCGGCGCATACTTTACCAGTGCGAAGGCCACCAGCCCCGTACTCAGCTCCAGTATGAGGAGCTTTAAAATATCTCCACGAAGGTTTAAATTATATTTCCACGAGCAAAATGGGAAAATCACGACTGTGTAAATTATATAGAAAATAAAGAATGAAATTCCTACGCCTGTAATGCCGTAATATTTATACCCAAGATAGTTACATACCAACATCAGAAGGTTTCCGAAGGTCTCCGTAAGCAGATATATCTTGCTTTCCCCACGAGCCATAATGATGTATGCTACCGGCCAGGACACCGCGCGGAAATACATCGCGAGGGCAGACCAGGCCACCATATCGGTAATAGAGGTGAACTCTGCTGAGTAGAGCAGCGTAATCACAACCCCTACCATCAGTATAAACAGAAAAAGGATAGGCCCCAGAATAAGCAGGGCCACCTCGGACTGCTGAGTAATTAAACTGCTGGATTCCTTATTGTCTCGGGCGATACCGGAAAGGCGGGGAAAGTAGTCTGTAGCCATAGCCGTGAAAACAATACCCACATAGCTGTTAATAATTGTAAAACCTGCATTGTACAGGCCAACATCCTGCACACCCCCCTCGCGGGATATATAGGTCCGGATAAGGTAATTGACCACTGCACCTATCAGGGAGGTTAGGCTTAAAAAGAAACCGAGTTTCAGCATTTCGGCGCCTACGCTCCTGATATCCTCCCTGCTGATCTCTACCTGCTGCAGCGGTACCCGGCGAGACAGAGACCAGGCGATAAGCATTGCAGAGACAGAAGTAAACAACAGTGAAGGGACAATCCCCCGCTCACCGTACAGATAATACAACGGGACAGAGACCAGCAAGCCCAATAAACTGCCAATAATATTGGCGCGGGCAAGCAAACGGAGCTTGCGCGTACCCTGTAGCACTGCCTTCTGCCCTAATGCCAGCTGATCTATAAAAAGCGTGACAGCAAGCCACCGGAAGGCTGTGGTATAGTCATCATTACCAAAAGTG
The DNA here is from genome assembly GCF_900141665.1 of Cruoricaptor ignavus. GTDB lineage: Bacteria > Bacteroidota > Bacteroidia > Flavobacteriales > Weeksellaceae > Cruoricaptor > Cruoricaptor ignavus. The sequence goes on from NZ_FQYI01000006.1 coordinate 90,649, forward strand.
TAAACACTAAGCTCACGGCTCAGAAAAAATACCCCGACAAACCCAAGGAGGCCGGTGATCCACACCAGACGGCGAAGAACCTTCACCACACGGGACAGCCGGCGGGAGTCTCCGCTCGCATCCGCTTCAGATATAAACTTTACAGAGCTGGTACCCAGCCCGAAATGCGTGAGCTCTCCCACCAGGCTCAAGTTGCTGCTAAGTAGCCCCATTATCCCCATACCGGATGGCCCCAGAAGAACCGCTACAAACTTAGATTTTACGATGGAGATAAGTATGGTAATAACCTGCACCCCGCCAAACAGCGAGGTACCTTTAAAAATTTGGCGATAGGAGGATGATTGGTTCTTTTCCAACTAAAATCTGTTTACCGCGCTGATGACTTCCTCAACTTCACTTTCATCCATTACCGGGCTGATCGGTAGGCTTAAAACTTCGCCGCTCATCTTCTCCGTAATGGGGAAGCTCAGATCGCTGTACTCGCCATAGGCTTGCTGCTTGTGCGGCGGGATTGGGTAATGTATCAGCGTCTGAATGCCGCTATCCGTGAGATGCTTCTGCAGCGCATCACGCTGTTCTGCCCTTATTACGAACAGATGGTAGACATGCTCGGTACCGCTTGTGGGAATTTCTGGTAAAATAATTCTGTCATTTTTTATTTCTGCGGCATAGCGCTCCGCAATGCGTCTGCGGTGCGCGTTTTCCTCGTCTATGTATTTCAGCTTTACATCCAGCACGGCAGCCTGAATCTCGTCCAGGCGGGAGTTCAGCCCCTTGTAAATATTCACATACTTCTGGTTGGAGCCATAATTCGCCAGCGCGCGGATTGCTGTGGCAAGCTCGCTGTCTCCGGTAGTCACAGCGCCGCCATCGCCCAGCGCGCCGAGGTTCTTGCCGGGATAGAAACTGAAGCCCGCAGCGTCGCCAAGATTGCCCGTTCTTACTCCCTGCCATTCCGCGCCTATTGCCTGGGCATTATCCTCAATGATTTTTAATTGGTATTTTTCGGCGAGCTTCCGCAGATGGTCAGAAAATACCGCCCTGCCGTATAGGTGTACTATCATTACAGCCTTTGTGCGGCTCGTCAGTTTTTCTTCAATCTTATTCAGATCAATATTGAAGGTCTTCGGATCGGGCTCAGCAAAAACGGGCACGAGCCCGTTATCAGATATTGCCAGCACGGAGGCGATATAGGTGTTTGCCGGGACAATGACCTCATCGCCGGGCTGCATTATCCCCAGCTCAATATAGCCGCGGAAGATCAGGCGAAGGGCATCCAGGCCGTTGGCTACGCCGATGGCGTGCGGGGCGTTGATAAAGCCTGCAAGGTTTTTTTCGAAAGTCTCCGTCTCTTTGCCGAGGAGGTACCACCCGCTTCTGAATGTCTGAAGAAGCCGCTCCTCTATTTCGGGATGATGAGCTAAATTTATTTTTTGAAGATCCAGGAATTTTATCATCTGTCTATATTTTTTTATAAAATCTTGCCGGGTTCCCAATCCAGATTTCGTTAGCCGGCACATCTTTGGTCACCACGCTCCCTGCTCCCACGAGAGCATTTTCGCCGATGGTATTCCCTGCAATTATTGTCGCATTCGCACCGATGGAGGCACCCTTTTTTATAACAGTTTTTTCCAGCTTAAAATCTCTGTTTCCGGATCGCGGCATCAGGTCGTTTGTAAAGGTGACATTAGGGCCTATGAACACATCGTCCTCCACGGTCACGCCATCCCATAGCTGCACGCCGGGCTTTATAGTAACGCGGTTGCCGATCTTCACATCGTTTTCAATGAATACCTGGCAGTTTATATTGCAGGCTTCCCCGATTTCCGCCCCGCCCAGCACCACACAGTATTGCCATATCATAGTGCCCTCGCCTATGTTCCGCGTCTGCACATCTGAGGTAGGGTGAATTTTAATCATTCTTAAAACTTTTGAATTCTTCGTAATCTCTGAAATAATCTGCTTCATCGTAATATTCAGAGGCGAGGCAAAGCAATACGGCGCTGTGCGTGAAATGTATATCCCGCCATATCAGCCTGGGGAGGTACAGGCCCTTGGAAGGATGATCCAGCACGAAGCTATCGCGGTTTCCGTCCAGATCCTCGGTGTTGAAAGTAATGGTGCCGGATACTGCAAAAATTAGCTGCTGCAGTTCCCTGTGGGCGTGCCCACCCCGCACCACATCCTGTGGCGTGTAGTAAGTCCAGTATACCCTCTTCACTTCAAAGGGTACATTCTTCAAAGATTCTGCGATGGTGATATAGCCTAAGCTTGGATTACCGATTTTTGAAAGATCGATATACTGAGGGGTTTGCTTCATCTTATGGTCAGTCTAATTCGCAATTTAGTAGTTTGTATCCTCCCGTAAACTTTGTTTTCCACTCCTGCCAGTTCCGAAAATCCTCCCGGCTGAAGTGCTTTTCAATAAAATCCTTAAAAACAAAACTTTCGGTATTCATATCCATCTTACCTGAGTACCACAATTCGTTGAGATTGCTGTTAAAACCAAAGATCGAGAAATCCACTTCTTCAAATTCGTTGGTTGCGGAGCTGCTGAAGGTAGTTTTCACCAGCTCTTCGGCGCTTTTCCCTGCCTGCAAAGGGATTTGATTGTCGCGGTAATATGTAAGCGTGCGCAGGATCTGTTCGTTCTCATCAAGTGTATGGATGCCCCGCCACAATTCTTTAAAATAATTTGTGCTAAATACTGCTCCGGCTACTGTGTATACAGCATAAAATTTAGACAGTTTCTCGACAATTAAATTTTTAATAAATCCAAGTTTTATCAGAATATAGTAAAAGTACTTTCCCGGAGATTCCGTCAGGAGCCGCAGATTCTTTAGGTTCACAGATGTCAGTGGCGTTAATATCTCGTGATTTCCGAAAGAGCGGATGTCCCCCTGAAGCAGTAGCGGTGATCCTAACCAGAGCATTTTATAAATTAAAAGCCCGTGCATTTCCATAAATTCTCTCACCTCCTCCAAATCTACCTTATTGGTAATGTACATATCATCCTCCAGAAGAAGAAAAAAAGGCTTATCTGTCTGAGATATTTCCCGGTACCAGAAATCTCCGGGAAACTTCAACTCAGACTTTACAATATTCCCGCTTTCAATCATTGCAGATTTCTGCTCGTAATATTCAGATTTCCTGATAATTATGTCAGGATAAGATTTCAGGAGACGGGCAAGGTATCTCTCGGGTGTCCCGTCGTCCAGAATTATTATTCGGTCGTAGCCTGAAATATTTTCTGTGACAGTCCTCAGGCATTTATCCAGCAAATAGGGTCGGTTGAAGCTTTTTATAAAAATATCCATTACTCAGCTGTTAGCTTTGTTGTTACGCCCTGCTGTAATCGTCTTCGATTCTTACAATATCATCTTCGCCGAAGTAGTCGCCGTACTGCACCTCTATAAAGAACAGATCTTCGCTGCCGGCATTTTCTATACGGTGATTGGCACCGCGGGGAATGCGGACCACCTCCCCCGGCAGGTATTGTTTTACCTCATCATTCAGCGTTACGGTACCCACACCGGTGATGATGGTCCAGACTTCGGCCCTGTGCTTATGGTACTGCAGGGAAAGCCTTCCGCCCGGCGCTACTCTTATTTTCTTTACTTTGTGCGTGGATGCATCTTCTAGCACCCAATACTCGCCCCACGGTCTAAGATCGTGTTCCATTAAAATTTAGCTTTTATTTTTTCCCAGAAATTCTGCCTTGACTGGCCATATTTATAGCCGTAGCCATACTTACCGCCATAGCCGAAATATCGCTTATTCAGGTCATTAATTACAAAGGCTGTATTCTTGATTTTCTTGCTCCTGATATTGTACTCCGCAAACTCTATGAGGTCGTTCGTTGTATAGCCCGATCTGGTAAGATACACCGTGGCATCCGCAAGCGGGGCAATTTCAAAGGAATCCGAAACAAGCATCAGCGGCGCTGTATCCAGTATTATATAATCGTAGTCCCTTTTCAGCGCTTCCACCAACTGGGCATACCTCCCGTTGGCGAGGAGCTCCGCAGGATTTGGAGGGATGGCTCCGGAAAAAATCACTTTCAGAAAAGAGTTATTTCTGCTTGTGTTGATAATTTCCGCGGGCGTTACTGAGGGGTCGTAAAGAAATTCTGTAAGTCCCTTCCCCAGTTGTCCCGACTCATATCTCGATAGCTGCGGATTTCTGATGTCCGACCCGATCAGCAATACCTTGCGCGATGCGCTGGCGAGGATAAGCGCGAGGTTGACGGCTGTAAAGGTTTTTCCCTCCCCTTTCACGGAGGAGGTCACCATCACCACCCTGCCCTCTCCAGATTGCGGCAGCATAAAGTTTAAGTTGGTTGCCAATATCCTGAAGGCTTCCGCCAGCGGAGAAAGGTCGTTCGCGGAAACAAGGTCTTTCTGCCCCGAAGGTACGGAAGGAATTTCCCCTACCACAGGGATGCCGTGTACCAGCCGCTCCAGATCGGCACGGGTCTTAATCTTATTGTTAAGCAGTTCCGAAAGATAGATGAGCGCAAGCGGAACTAGAAGCCCCAGGGCCATAGCCACAGCATAGTATACATTGCGTTTGGGTGCCACGATACCCGTGGTAAGAGCATCATCTACAATGCGGGCTTTCGGTGCTGCGATCTTTAGGGCAATGGCAGCCTCCTCCCTTTTTTGAAGGAGAAGCAGGTACAGTTGCTCCTTAATAGTCTGCTGCCGCTCGATGCTGCGGAAAAGCTTCTCCTGCTGCGGGATCTTCGATATCCTTCCGGCAAGTCTGCTTTGCTCCTGCGCTAGGGCATTGCGCTCTACCACCAGTGCCTGCCTGCTCTTCTGCAGGCTTTGCTGGATCGCCGTACGCATAGAGTTGATCTGCTTGGTAACATCCTGAACTACGGGGTTTGCCGGCGTGGAGTTCTCCAGCAAACGGTTCCGCTCTATTATGAGCTGGTTATAGGTAGCAATATTTGCAGCTATGGCATTGTCCTGCAGCCCTATATTGAGTGGGAGCACCTGATAGCTCCCCTGCCTGTTAAGGTAGCCCAGAAGTCCGTCGGTAAGCTGAAGCTGTGCCTCGTTCTCCATCTCTCTCTGCTTTGCTGCTGCGCCGCTCTGCAGCGAGAGGTTTGCCTCCGTCTCGATATCAGCAATATTGTTGTTTCTTTTGAAGCTTTCCTTCTGATTTTCCACATCACCGAGTTCCTGCCCTATGATCCGCACGCGTTCATCGATGAAATCAGCCGTTTTCTGCGCTTCAGAATTTTTGTCAAGGATGGCATCCCTGTTATAATCTACTGCAAGCCTATTGAGGATATCCTCAGCTTTCTCAGGCAGTTCGGACTGCATACTTAGTACTATTACGGTGGTATTTAAATCCGTAAGGTATGCGCTGAGACGCCCGAGAAACTGCCTTGCGCGGTTCATCCCGGACATAAACTCTAGCTCATACACCGTATTGCGGTCGTCATTGCCTTTATAATCACCATTGGCCTGGAACATATACACCCCGAACGGCAGCTTTACAGCCCTGTTGAGAGGCGCCGTGATCTTTCCTCCCTTGAAGTACTCGGAATGTAGCGTGATATTGCTGTTGGTTACGGTAGCTTTCACAAGCCCTGGATACGCGGCTTTCGGCATCTCCTGCAGTACCCTCACGGTAAACGGTGCGCTGCTTTTGTACAGCTCTGTACGCTTGAATTTGCCTGGCTTATATATCACGGTTTCCAGGCCAAGCTCCCGCACCACCGACAACATCAGCTTCCTGGAGCGGAATATTTCAATTTCGTTATCCACGGAATTCGTACCCATACCCGAGATAGCGCCAATCTGGTTCGCCACAGAAAGCTCCGGCCCGCTCCCCACAGATTTGTTGGCTTCCTTGATGAGCACGGTAGATTCCGTCCTGTATACGGTACTGCTGTAGCGCAGTTTCAGCCAGGCAATGGTAAGGGCTATCAGAAGGCTGAGGGCGATCCAAGGCCATCTGTGCAGATAAGGCCTGAGTACCTCCCTGAAGTTTTTTCTTTTATCCTCTTCCGCAATAAGCTGAGGCGCTGGTAAGCTGTTCTCCAAAATTTGTTATTTTCTTAAAATAATAGCTACTAATGTAATCAGCAGGGACGCGCCGGAGAGGTACAGCCCGATGTTGGGGTTGGTTCTGGCGGTATTCTGCTTTGTGGTATTTGCTTCCACATAGATTACATCATTCTGTTTCAGGTAATAATACGGAGAATTGATAAATTCCGCAGAGGTAAGATTCAGCCGCTGCCGCGTGATCTCGCCGTCGTTATTTCTTACCACGAGTACATTCGTGCGGACTCCGTAGATCGTGAGGTCGCCCGCCAGGCCAAGCGCGCTGAGTACTGTAGCCGAACCGTCTGGGATATTATAAGTGCCTGGGTTGGCCACCTCGCCCAGTACGGTAACTTTAAAATTGTTCGTACGCAGATCTACCACGGGGTTTTTCACATATTCCGTAAGCAGCAGTGTGAGCTTTTCGCGGAACTGTTCCTGATTAAGCCCCGTAGTGCTGATTTTTCCTATCACAGGATAGTTAATATATCCGTCCGTATCTACCGTATATACAGTCCCCGGCCCGGAGGTAGATGCCGCCTGCGCCCCGGATCTGCTCTGGGAATACTGCGCCACGCTTCCGCTGGAGGAGTAGGTTTGATTGAAAGGCCGCACCACATCCATATCCTTGGCACTTACAAAGATTACCAGCTGATCGCCGGGCTGAATGGTGTTTACCGTATTCTTCACCGACGCCTCCACCGCAATACTTTCGATGTCCTGCATATAATTTATATCATTCTGCGGCCTACACGATAGTACTGCAAATATCAAGGCGATAAGCGGCAATATCAGCTTAAAAACTTTACTCATCCTTATGTATTCTGCGGTCAAAGATAAATATTTATTTCGCCACATCAAGCATTTCAAATTCCGAATTTCTGCTGATGAACTCCGGCACCATAGCCTTGAGAACTTTTACCACCTCCGTTCTGTCCTCCTGCCCTGCAGCGGTTATAATTTCTTGGTAAAGTAAATCTATGCGTTCGTAAGGCACTCCGGGGCCCTTGGAAATCATTATTTTCTCGTGGTGCGTAGGCATCGTTTTGGCATTGTCGCTCAGCAGCTCTTCATATAGCTTCTCACCCGGGCGCAAACCTGTGATGGTGATAGGTATATCCACCTCCGGTATCATTCCGGAAAGCCGGATCATCCTCCGGGCGAGATCGATAATCTTCACCGGCTCCCCCATATCGAAGACATAGATCTCCCCGCCCTGCCCCATGGTCCCTGCCTGCAGCACCAGCTCGCAAGCCTCAGGTATGGTCATAAAGTAGCGCACTATTTCCGGGTGGGTGATGGTTACTGGCCCCCCCGCCTCTATCTGCCTCTTGAAATGAGGGATTACAGACCCGTTGGAGCCAAGCACATTCCCGAATCTCGTGGTGATAAATTTGGTACGCGCCGCCGTATGCTTCTGCAGCGCCTGCACATAGAGCTCCGCGGCGCGCTTCGTAGCACCCATTACATTGGTAGGGTTCACGGCTTTATCCGTTGATACCATTACAAAACGGTTGATGTTGTACCTGCAGGCTAGGTCTGCAAGATTCTTGGTACCCAGGATGTTCACCAGCACGCCTTCGTGCGGGTTTTCCTCTATCAGCGGCACATGCTTGTAGGCAGCCGCGTGATACACCATCGAGATATCGTACTGCTGGAAAATGGGCTCCAGACGCTCCCTGTTGGATATATCTGCAAGGATGAACTTAAAATTCACATCCGGAAACTTGCTGCTCATCTCAAGCTCAACATCGTAAAGAGGCGTCTCCGCCTGATCCAGCACCACTACCAGCGACGGCCGGAAGCCCGCCACCTGCCGCACTATCTCGCTGCCGATGGAGCCCGCACCGCCGGTTACCAGTACCGCCTTCCCGTAGTGCCGTTTCTTTACTTCTTCATTTTCTATGGAGATGGGCTTGCGGTTCAGCAGGTCCTCAATCTGCAGCTGCCGGATTCCCGCAGCCGGGTCGGCGGCGCGCATATCCTGCACCACGGGGGCCTTCAGTACCTGTAGGCCTGCCCCCAGGGCTAGGTTGGTCCACTCCTCCAGCTCTTCCGGGGACATCAGCTCTTTTATTATTACCACCGCATCAAATTTCTCCCCGGCATTCTCCTTATTCAGAATTTCTTTGGAATAGATCCTCCTTCCCAAAAGCTGCGCCCGCTTATGATCCGTTCGTGCAGTAATAAAGCCCGCAAGCTCGTAGGGCACCACAGGATTGTCCAGTATCGCATTTGCCACCGCCACGGAGGACTCGCCAATCCCCAGTACCAGCACCCTCTTCTTGGACGAGGCACGCTTAAACTCATTGAGGAAATGAAAAACCTGCTTAATGACGATGCGGAAAAGGAAAAGCAAAATGACCAGCACCAGCATATAGACCAGCGGTACAGTGGTAAGGTAGAGCTTCTGGCGGGTGGTAAAATAGACCGCATAATTCAGCGCCAGCAGCGTAGCCGAAGTACAGAAACAGGCAAGCAGGATCTTGAACAGGTCAAAAAAATTAGAGTGGCGGATGATCCCCGCATAGGTCCGGAACACGAACATATACACTACCGTGGTGCCGATGATGATGGCACCCTTCATCTCGTGGGAAATATAATCCGGGGGAATGACATTCAGCCGGAGGATGATCTCAGAAGAAATCAGCAGCGCCAACAAGGAGAGCAGGATATCGAACAGAAGTACTGCCCAACGGGGCATATACCGCATTTCTGATATCTTTATCATATTATCGCCTTTGTAGATGTGCGAAAAGGCAGATTTCATCCGTTTCATCCTGCTGCTCCTTGTCGAATTTATTTTATTGCTTATCTGAAGTTTTCAAGCACCTCCCGGATCCTTCCCCGGTCATCCTCTGTCAGGTTAGATCCAGACGGCAGGCACAGCCCGTCGCGGAACAGTTGCTCCGCAGTGCCTCCACCGAAGAATGCCGCATCCGAAAACACCGGCTGCATATGCATAGGCTTCCACAATGGTCTGGATTCTATGTTATCCTCTAGAAATTTCAGCCTGAGGTCTTCCCTTGTGAAGCCCGTTTTTTCAGAATCAATTACTATCGCAGAGAGCCAGTGGTTGGAGTAAAAAGCATCCGACGGCTCGGTAAGAAGGCTCACGCCGCCCCACCCGCGGAATATCTCCTCATAAAAGCTATGGTTGCGCCTGCGTGCCTCCACTCTCTCCTGCAGCACCTCCATCTGCCCCCTGCCTATGCCGGCAACTATGTTGCTCATCCGGTAGTTGTACCCGATCTCCGAATGCTGGTAGTGCGGAGCCTGGTCCCTCGCCTGCGTGGAGAGGAATATCGCCTTCTGCTTCTGCTCCTCCGTACTGCAGGCAAGTGCGCCGCCCCCGGAGGTAGTGATGATTTTATTCCCGTTAAAACTCAGGATAGCCATATCGCCAAGCGTGCCGCATTTTTTCTCCTTATACACGCTGCCCAGCGCCTCTGCCGCATCCTCTATCACCGGTATCTCATATTCTGCCGCCACCGCCAGAATCTCGTCCATCTTCGCGGGCATACCGTAAAGATGAACTGGGATAATGGCCTTCGGCTTCCTGCCGCGCCGGATGCCGGACTCTACCGCTTCCCGCAGGGCTTCGGGGCACATATTCCAGGTCTCCGGCTCACTGTCTATAAACACGGGCTTCGCTCCTACATAGGTGATAGGATTTGCAGAAGCGGAGAAGGTCATACTCTGGCAGATCACCTCATCACCATAGCCTACACCGAGGATGATAAGCGCCAGGTGCAGGGCTGCCGTTCCGGCACTCAGTGCCGCCACCCTCATATCTCCGCCGAGAAAGTCCGAAAGGCTGTTTTCAAACTCATTCACATTGGGGCCTAGGGGCGCCACCCAGTTTTCATCAAAGGCTTCGTGGATGTATTTCAGCTCGCCGCCGCCCATATGCGGAGACGAGAGCCATATCTTCGGTTTATTTTCCATAGAGTGTATTTTCAGTAAGTGATGCGGCAGTTTTATTATTCTGGCGTGCCGCTCCTGCCGCGGCATAGATGTTTTCTATTATGTTCGTCACCTCTCTGCCGTCCTCCGCGGATACTGCCACTTCTGCGCCGTCCTTCAGGACATCCACCACATTCTGGATGATGAAGTGATGATTGGCGGCAGATCCCTTGTAGCTCCCGTAGTCGTTGGAGGCTGGCGTATCCGCCAGTATCGGCATCCGGTAGTTCTCTATGTGGCAGTAATCTACCCTGTCCATATACTGCCCGCCGATCTTCACGGAGCCTTTCTCCGCAATCACCGTCATAGAGCTTTCCATATTGCAGTCCCATACGCTTGTGGTAAAGTTCAGGCACCCCATTCCCCCGTCCCGAAGGCGGAAGTTCACCATCCCAGAATCTTCGAAGCAGGTAAGCCCTTTATGATTAAAGCTCTCCATCCGCGCAGTGATGTCGCTGATGCTGCCGAACATCCAGTACATTATATCAATAAAATGGGAAAACTGAGTGAAGAGAGTCCCCCCATCCAGATCAGCGGTGCCCCGCCAGCCGTTTGCCTGGTAATACCGCGCGTCGCGGTTCCAGAAGCAGTTCAGCTGCAGCATGAATATTCTACCCAGCATCCCGCTCTCCACAATGGATTTCAGCCACACCGCCGGCGGCGAAAACCTGTTCTGCATTACCATAAACAGTTTTACTCCCTTTTGCTCTGCCAGGGACAGCAGCTCATCCGCCTGCCAGGTGTGCAGCGCCATAGGCTTCTCCAGCACTATGTGGCACCCTGCATTTATAAGTTTTTTTGCGTGCCGGTAGTGGCATCCGTTTGGCGTGGCGATGCATACCACATCGGGCAGAGATCCGCCCGCAAGCAGATCCTCCAGGGAGGAAAAGAAAGCTGCTCCGTAGGACTGCGCAATTTCCGAAACCTCCTCCCGGACATCCGCGATGCTCTGGAGCTCGCAGTCCGGGTGGGAAATTATCATCTCCAAATGCCTCCTGCCGATGTGGCCGCAGCCTAATACCGCAAACTTAATCTTATTAGTCATAATGTTCTGCGGAGGGTATTTCGCTCCGCAGTATGCTATATTTAATAGCTGTACAAACGGCTACAAATGTAGTAAATTAACAAATATATTTACCGCTCTGCGTCCTATTCTTTATGAAAAAAAACAAACTAAAAAAGTGCCGCCCCGTCGGGGCGGCACTTCAACTACCTTGTAGAACAGCTTTATAAAAAAACCTTATGCCTTTCTCATTTTTTTTGCGCCGTAGGCTGCAGCTGCCAACCCTGCCGCCGCAAGGAACGGTATGTACTGATCTATCGGGCTGGTAGGAAGGTTCCCCGGGTTGCCCGGTCCCCTTTCGGTTTCTTCCTGGGCGTATTCCGCCTCTGGCACCTCATAGATAAATCTGTTCGCGGATGCTTCCTGAGCGTATGCCTGCGACAGGGCAGCCAAGGAAAGTAGGATTATCAACTTTTTCATTTTATTCTGAGTTTCGGTTATTTCTTAAGAACTTTCTTAGTTGCGGTAGTCTGTCCCGCGCTGATTACAAAGTGGTATACCCCTTTTGCCCAGGCAGATGCGGAAACCGCTGCCTTCCTTTCTGCAGGGCGGGAAACTTGTACCAGCTTGCCTGCCGCGTCGTACACCCTGATCTCCGAGATCTTCTCAGGAGCAGCAACCACAAAGCCGCCGTTGTCTTCATAAACGCTCACCTGATCTGCCACAGCAGCTTCTGCAGCAGCGAGGAATCTGGCGTCGGTATATGCGATCTCGAACCTGTCTGCAAGCGAGCCTGCCTCTGCGCGGAAGCTGTAAGGCTTCTCCGAAAGGTTTACTACCGCGCCGGTTGCTTTGTCTCTCAGGTAGATGCCCTGGGCACCGGCAAATATTCCTTCAGCCCTGTCCACCTTGATTTTATATGTACCGTCTGCGAAGGCATTAGCGCCAAGCTTTACCAAATCCTCTGCACTGAAAGGCGCTCTACCGTGGATGATAAGCTTCTTCCCGTCTGCCACGGTATAAAGCAGGTCGGAAGCATTGCTGATATCCTCGGAATCATCCTTGCCGAATGCGTTGGAGCCGCCGCCGTAGTATACCACGGCTATCTGGTTGTTTACGCCAGTCGGTGTGTCCAGGCTTAGCCAGTAGCGGTCTTTATCCTGCTTCTTAGCGGTATTTCCGAAGAATGCCACACCGCCTTCCTTCACCATCATTTCGTTGGTAAATGTAGCATTGCCTGCCGTAGTAGCTTTGGCAATAAAGCCCTGCCCTACTTTCAGGATGCCGTTCGGTACTTTATCATTCGCTGTTTCCGCTTGCGCGTTGGATTGTGCTACCCCTCCGGTTGCTCTCGCACCGGTAGAGTTATCCACATTGTAGGTAGCGTAGGAGTTACCGTTGTATGCACCGCCGTACTGCTGCACCTCCTTGTTTACCGCGCTATCCCACAGATAGAATGTAGTATCTAGATTATTGTTTACCACGAAGAAGTTTTCAAGGCTAAACTTCGCAGCGTATGGGTTGCCCAGAAGGTTGTAGCCTTCGCCGCTTTTCTCCATTGCGTAGGTTTGGTTGCCGTGTACCACCTCTCCTTGGAAGTTGTAAAGATTCTCAGCCGCAGCATCCTTCACAGCGTAGCCTTTGCCCACTATATATTCCCCTTCGGAATCTTGGAAGAAATCCGTAGCTTCCTCGTATGCCTGCACTCTTGGAGAACCTGTAGAAGCCTTGATGTTCAGACCCTTCACCGGCGCAGAAAGGAAGTTGTACTGCTCGCCGTCAGAGTTCTTCGTTTCGCGCTGTACGGTGATCTGCCCGCTTACGCTTGCCGCCGCATTATCAATTACGAAGCTGCCGTCCTTCTCCACGATGAAGTTGCTGCCGTCTCCCTGGTTTTCGAAGTTTCCTGCGGAGATGTAGCGCCCGTCTGCAGCGGTTACCTTATAGCCCGGCTGTACGCTAAGCTTGCCCTTGGCAATCAGGTTGTTGGATTCTTGGGTGTTGAAGTTGTTCGCAAGGTTTACATTGTAGAAGGTTTCTGCCTTCGCAGTATCGTTGCCGTTGATTACCTGCGTACCTGTTCCTGCAAAGGTAATGGTGCTGTTGCCCATCTCGAAAGTTCCCTCATTATTCCAGTTGCCGTGCATCTCGATTTCCGTGGTGCCGTTCATCGTAAGCTTAGCGCCCTCCTGAATAGTGATATTGTTGAAGGTAGCGGTGTTCTTATACTTCGCTGCATTGGCATCGTCAGCCTTTACCACAGGCTTGTTAACAGCGGTGGCTGGGATGATGACATCCGTAGTCTTATCCGGCACCTGATAGTTCTCCCAGTTTTCGCAGTAGAACCAGTTGGTACCGTTGGAACCCAGCCAGGTTCCCGGCTGCACGGTGCCGTTCTCTGTGAAGGCTTTTGCATCCGCATTAGCTACGGTAGGTTTTATAGTAGGTTTACCAATAGTCCATTTGCTTGGCGTGTTTACGGAGCTTAGGATGTTTCTGAAGCTACCCTCGTGCGTTTCGCTGTTTTTGTAGTATGCCGCTCCCTGACCGTTAGGCAAGGCAAAGTTCAGGCATTCCAGAGCGGCAGGAAGGCGGGAAGACCTTTTCTTTTTCTCAGTTTTATTTCCGTTAGTAGTATCTGCACCGCTGTTTGCCTGGGTTAATGGCACCCAGTCATTACCGTTGGTAAAGCCGTGCAGCAGCTTACCTCTCAGTATGTAGCGCGCAGCGCCAGTTGTAGGCGTTTTTTGATCCAGCTCAAAACCGCCCTGGATAAGATACATCTGATCCGGATCGTCGTTGCTAATATTAGGTTTATTGGATTTTACAACTTCGAATGAGAAGTTTCTACTTTCAGTGCTTACCGTTTGTTGCGGGCTTACGAAATGAATCTTATTAAATCCGTTGGAAGTACCATTCAGATCAAATACCATCACGGTGCCCTTCTTTATTGGGGTGTCACCCGTATATTTAAAGGTGATAAGGCCGGGCTCAGTGTGTGGCTTATCACCTGGGCCACCCCACCTGTCCGTTCTTACATTCGCTGCTGCGCCGGCTTCGTAGCGAGAATTGGCGATGCCGAAGTGCGTACCCGGCGCTATGTCCACCAGCGTGGCGATCAGAAACCTGTCCGCCGGACCTTTCGTTTCATATTTCCCATCAAAGCCTACGAAGAACAGCTCGCCCTGCTTGAAGATGGTGCCGCCCACCGGCATAGGGTTTTCAGGCGGGGTGGTGGTATCTTCTTCTTTTATGATGAAGGTAACATCAATGGTGTTGGATTTCTGCCCGCCCGCATTAGCCGCTACGAACTTGGTTGTAAAAGTGCCCGCAGCAGTAGGCGTACCGCTGATTTCCCCGCTTTCAGCATTTAGGGATAGGCCTGCGGGAAGGCTGCTGCCTGCCACTACCTGGAAAGATACGGCATCGTCCGACGCATCCAGCTCATAGGAGAACTCCTGCCCTACCGTACCTTGCTGCGGAGCGGCAGGCGCCGTAAGCACCGGTGCTGCTGGGGTAGTGGTGCCCTGTCCCGTTGCTGTGATTTTAAAATTCTGAATCCTTACACCCTTACCTTTGTCACCGTTATTGGTAAGGCGAACTACGAAATTACCGGGGTTCGAAATATTAAATGTTCCGCCATCAATATATTTAGATGATGTCGGCGTTTTTGACAACACACTTTCAGACCAGGTAGTACCGCCATCCTTGGAGATTTCAACCTTGGCAGAGTTGTTATCGCCGTTGCCATATGTGGCTACTTCTAAGGTAATAGTAGCAGTTGCATAGGATGACAAATTATACATACTGCTGGTAAGCTCATCCTTTTCCGTAGCAGATTTAGTTTCCAACAACCAGTACCCATTACCACCAGTTTGGCTGATAGGTTGGGTGGATACATTATTAATTGCCTTCCAATCGTTAGGTACATTTTTTCCGTCTTGTTCAAAAATCACGGTTTGCGAGAACATACTCGCCGAGGTCACTAGGAATGCCGCCACCGCAGCGTTCCGTGTTTGGGATAGAATTGTAATCATCAGTTTTACAGTTTTTTACATGCCAAAAATACTTTTATCCCCGCACGCGTATGTTAACTTAATATTAACAGCATGTTAACTTTTGTTCATATTTTCTAAAAATTAGTGTCCACCGCCACGGCCATTGCGCGCATCATTTCCCGCCCTATATTCTGAGAAACTCCATTATTTCAGTAGTACAACTGCATTACAACTCCAATATTTTATTGCATCTGTATTGGACTTGTATTGGACTTTGTATTGGACTTAGATAAAATTTTGCCGGTAAAAAGCTCTTGAGATTCTGGTAACATTTTTATAATCCGCGTATCGGGCGGCTGTGGTATGCACTTTGCTTATAAGATCTGCAAGCATAATATGCAGAGCACATTAAATATTTAATAAAAATTTTTGTCATAGCTGATAATTTATTAAATTTCCTTACTTTTGCGAACTCAAACATAATATAATATGAAGATGAAACTACAACAGACAAGAAAAGCTGCGGCGGCGGCTGCAGTACTTGCCTTCACGGGTGCCTTTGCACAGACTACCTATACTTACGAAAACGGTCAATGGACCCCGCGGGAGCCTGCCAGCTCCTTTAGGAACACCATCGTGGTAAAATCTGACCTTGAGGCTGGCTTCAGCAGGGCGAAGGACATCATCGTAGAGCCGGGCGTGAGCCTTACCATCAACCGCTCTATGGAGATGAAAGGCGCGCTGCAGAACTTCGGTACCATAGTGGTAAAGGATGGCGCGAGCTTCGTGCAGAGGAACACCAACGAAGAAGGTACGGATGACAACTACTCTGAAGGTGTCTTTGTATATGAGCAGAATACTAAGCCTCTATCCCGCCTACAGTATGCTGCTTGGTCCACCCCAGTGGTGAGCAATATTACGCTTAAAGACTTCTCGCCAAAAACGGTAGATGGGAGATTTTATCACTATAACAACGGTAGGTTTGAGCCAGTAGATGCCCACAGGACTAAGTTCGGAGTGGGAAGGGGCTACCTGATCCGCGTACCGAACGATTTCCCTACGGCACCAGAGACGGCAGTATTTACTGGCAGATTCGAAGGATCCAATCCGAACAACGGGAATATCAACGGCAGCCTATACTTTGTAGAAGGTACCTATGCCTTCGTAGGAAACCCATACCCAAGTACTCTGGACCTGGATGCCTTCCTGACGGCAAATCCTAAGATCAACGCGACCTACATCTGGAACAGCGTGGAGGCTAACAATGTGGCAGCAGGCCAAACCCCGATGGAGCAGCTGTACTTCGCATACACCATTACAGGCTCTACCGAAATCACCGGGAATGAGCTTGTACCGCCGGCACAAGGCTTCCTTGTAGCCCGCCAGGAGGGCGTAAAGTCGGTGAATTTCACCAACGATATGCGCTTGATTGATTATGAATTTTTCAACAGAGGTGCCAAGACTGCGGACCGCTTCTGGCTGAACATAAAGAATGATGCAGGGCTAACGAAAAACCTGTTGGTAGGCTACAAAGGCGGCAGCAAAAACTACGAGGGAGGGTACGATGCTGAGCTGATCCCTTCCGGAGGTGCCGATATCTACAGCAGCGTGGAGGGTAAGAAACTCATCATCGACGGCAGAGGATCCTTCGATGCAGCTGATGCCATCACTCTTGGAGTAGATGTGGAGCAGGCGGGTACTTATCAGCTGTCCCTAGTGAAGAAAGAAGGTGCTTTTGATATCCAGAAAATCTACCTCCGCGATAATGAAACAGGCGCAACCGCTGAACTTTCAGCTGGAGAGTATAGCTTTACTGCAGAGAAATCTAACCCTGGCCGCTTTACCGTATACTATGATAATGCAAAACTGGCAACTGGGGAAGCAGCGAAAGCCGGCATCCAGATTTACAGCAACGCAGGGAAAGTGAATGTAACTTCAGCGGAGACAATTGCGAAGATCAGCGTGTATGACCTTAGCGGCAGACTATTGACTTCTCAGAATGTAAATGCTAAAAAAGCTGAAGTAAGAGTGAATGGCAGCAAACTTGTACTGGTAAATGTAGAACTTGCTGACGGAAATAAGGTTAACAAAAAAATAAAACTATAAGAATATGAAAAAGATTTTAGCAACTCTGATGCTCGTGGCAGGCTTGGGAAGCTCCTATGCCGGAGAGCCGAATATTTATGAAAATAACACAGAAAGGGCAAACAGTATTAACCCTGGGCATGATGGTGTATTCTTTGGAGATGATGATCCGGAGCCAAATGTACCGCCTTCCCCGATTAATGATTACCTGCCGGTTCTAATAATTGCGGGTGTTGCCCTTGCAGCTTATATGGGTAGAAAACAGAGCGCAAAAGCATAATTATAAATTTACTATTGAGTAATTGAAAAAACTCCTGCGGATTGCAGGAGTTTTTTTATGCAGTAGAATTAGAAGATTTCCTGTAAAACCTCCCACTCAAAACCACGGCCCATCAAATACCGCGTAGTTTTAATGTTCTTCTGATAATCCTGCAGGCCCTTCAGCTTGCCGTGATATTTCTCCCACTCTTTCTTTGCCGTTTCTAAATAATCTTCTTCATCAATTTCATCAAAGCAACTGTTCATCAGCTTTTCCGTGATGCCCTTCATTTTCAGATGCTGCCGGATTTTGTTTCTGCCCCACTGTTTCTGGTAAAATTTTCCACGGATAAAGCTTCGCGTAAACCTCTCCTCATTCAGATAATTTTCCCGAATCAAGTAAAGCAGAATTTCCTCCTTCGCTTCCGGAATCAGCACGAATTCCCGCATCTTCTGCTCCACTTCGCTATGGCACCTGTCCTGATACGCACAGTAGTTCGCCATTTTCTGCTTGATTTCGTTGAAGGGGTAAGATTTCAAAGGTTGAGGTTAAGGTTAAGGTTGAGGTTGAGATTAACACTTAAATTGCTGATGATTTCAGATATTTTAAGATGCTATTGATTTGCCGCAGAAGTTCGTGGATATTTCTAATAATTTCGTCAATATCTTCTTTATTGAAATACCCTACTAAATTTCCATAAATTAAATGACTTTTCGTTTCAAAAGCTGAGCCTCGTGCAATTCGGTAAAATTGCGCCTTATCTTTGGTGCTGCTTCTGCCGAATCCCTCTGCTATATTTGCTGAAATGCTTTCTCCACTGCGTCTGATTTGAGCGGTGAGTGCGTAATCCTCCTTTTTTGGAAGTTCATTGCTTAGGAAAAAAACACGCACACCGATTTCCATCGCCTTTTGCCAGACTGGCATCTGCGTAAAATCGGTGTACATATTTTGATTTGAAATTTTAATACCTGAATATCAAACTCAGCCTTAGCCTTCAAAAAGCACGCATTCTTCCATCATCTCATTCACCTTCTTTTTCACGCCGGAAATTGCGGCATCATCCTTAATATTGTCCACCACCTCAGAAATCAGCTCGGCAATCTTCGGCATATCATTTTCCTTAAGGCCTCTCGTTGTAATTGCCGCCGTTCCCAAACGAATTCCGGAAGTCAAAAACGCCGACTTATCATCGAACGGCACCATATTTTTATTGCAGGTAATGTCTGCCTTTACCAGCGCTTTTTCCGTTTCCTTGCCGTTCACATTTTTATTGCGTAAGTCAATGAGCATCAGGTGGTTATCTGTTCCACCGCTCACAATGTCGAAGCCTAAATCCACCATTGCTTTCGCCAGAGCCTGTGCGTTGGCAATCACTTGCCTGGCGTATGTTTCAAATTTTCCGTCAATCGCTTCGCCGAAAGCCACGGCTTTTGCAGCAATCACATGCTCCAGCGGACCGCCCTGCGTTCCTGGGAATACTGCACTGTCCATCACTGCGCTCATCATTTTCACTTCGCCCTTCGGCGTTTTATGGCCGTATGGGTTTTCGTAGTCCTTGCCCAGCATTATCATTCCGCCTCTTGGTCCGCGCAAAGTTTTGTGCGTGGTGGTAGTCACGATGTGGCAATGTTCAAACGGTGAGTTCAAAAGACCTTTCGCAATCAACCCTGCAGGGTGCGCAATATCCGCCCAAAGTGTAGCGCCTATTTCATCCGCAACCTCGCGGAATTTTTGGTAATCCAAATCCCTTGAATACGCGGAATACCCGGCGATTATCATTTTCGGTTTTTCGCGCAGCGCCGTTTCGTGCATCTGCTCATAGTCAATCAGGCCGGTTTCCCTGCTCAGCCCGTACGAGCAGATTTCGTATTGTATTCCTGAAAAATTCACCGATGAGCCGTGCGTAAGATGCCCACCCATCGAAAGATCCATACCCATCACCTTATCGCCGGGCTTCAGCACGGCAAGGTACACCGCGGCATTCGCCTGAGAGCCTGAATGCGGCTGAACATTTGCGTACTCCACGCCGAAGAGTTTTTTGGCGCGCTCTATCGCCAGGTTTTCCACCTCGTCCACCACTTCGCAGCCACCGTAGTAGCGCCTTCCTGGGTAGCCCTCGGCATACTTATTCGTCAGCACGCTGCCCATCGCCTTCATCACATTATCGGACACGAAATTTTCCGATGCTATCAGTTCCAGCCCGTGCGTTTGCCGTTGTCTTTCCTTCTCAATCAGCTCAAAGATTTGGTCATTCATCACAAAAAAATTCTATCCCTCAAAATTAGCAAAAAGAAACTTCAGCGCAGCATTTCTGTGCAGATATTTTGGGCGCCTTTTCCGGCTATCCGCTATTACTCCTCGTTTTGCCGCTCCGCTTCGCTCCGCGGCAAAAACTGCGGGGTAGCCGCTTCTATCCGGGGCGCAGACTTAGACACAAGAATCAAGAGCCAAGAACCAAGACAAAAAATGAAGGACAAAAGAGCCATTATTCATAAACGAGAATCCCTCAACCTAAATCTAAACCTTGTCCCTAAAACCTCTCCTTCACCTCTGCCATTTTGGGAATTTTCAGGTCAGTGTTCCAGGCCTTGTTCATTTTCTCGATGAAGTAGGCGGAAAGCAGCGGTGATGCTTTTTCCACATTCTGGTGCACGAAGAAATACAGGTTCTGCAGGCCGGCATCCTTCCATTCCGTCAGCCTTTCCAGCCAATCATCCAGCCTCGTATAATCGCTTTCCGCATTGGCGCCTACATAGCGTATGAACGCATTGGGCGTCGTAAGACGCATATGCAGCATATCGCGTCTTCCAGCCGTATCCACGATGATGTTGGTAATGTTGTGCGCTTCGAAAAGCGACATCGTTTCCTCGAAAACCTGCCTGTCATCAAACCACTCCTGATTGCGAAGCTCCACAGCCAGCGGAATTTCCTGCGGCCAATCTTTCACGAAGCTTTCCAGCCGGTCGAAATCTTTCGGCTTGTAATTATCGTGCAGCTGCAGAAAACTCATCCCTAATTTTTCACCGAAATTCAAAACCGCCGTGGTAAAGCGCGTTACAGGCTCTTCCACATCCTTCAGCCTGCGGTAATGCGACACACTCTGATTAACCTTCGGGAAGAATTTAAAATCGCCCGGCGTCTTATCCTTCCACTCTTTTACCTGCTCAGGCGAAGGCATTTTGTAAAATGTAGCATTCAGCTCCACAGAATTGAACTGCGTGGAGTAGTATGCCAGCTCATCCTTCGTGCCGCGCGGATAAAAGCCTTTCAAATCAGCCTTGTTCCATTTTGCGCAGCCTACGGAAATGGTTTCCAGCGGCTCTTTATTCTGCTTCAGGATTTCCGCAGTCCGCTTATCATCTTTTGGCAAACTGAAATCTATCTCTGAAGGATTTTCTACTTGTCCGAATTTCATCTTGTTTAAGCTAAAACTTAATTTAAACCTTCGCTAACTTACTTTTTACTTTTGCCTTGGCTCTTGTGTCTTTATTCTAAATATTACGCTTCACAGCTGGTGCAAGTCACGAAATTCACCATCAGTTCTTTGGAAACGGATGAACTTCTCTGGTAATACAGCGTTTTTACGCCTTTCTTCCAGGCTTCGATGTAGAGGTAATTTACATCCTTCACAGGCATCGTGCTCGGTATCATCAGGTTTAGCGATTGTGCCTGATCGATGTACTGCTGCCGCTGCGCTGCCTGAGAAATAATCTCCATCGGAGAAATTTCCTGGAAGGTTTTAAAAACCGCCTTTTCTTCATCAGTCAATCCCTGGACTTTCATCACGGAACCGTGGTTCAGCATCACTTCCCGCCAGGTATCTTCATTATCCAGACCTTTTTCCTGAAGCAGTTTGGCGAGGTACTTATTCTTCCGCATAAAGTTTCCTTTCGCAAGGCCAGCCTTGTAATAGTTGGAGGCGAAAGGCTCAATTCCAGGCGAAGTTTGCCCTAAAATCGCTGAGCTGGAAGTAGTTGGCGCCACGGCAAGCAGCGTGGTATTGCGCTTTCCGTAGCCCTTCAGAAGTTCCGGCTCACCGTAGATGTTGGCCAGTTCTGCCGAAGCCTGCTCAGCCTGTTCACGAATGTGACGGAAAGCCCGAGCGTTGAATTGCGTGGCTTCGAAACTTTCGAACGGAATCATATTGCGTTGAAGGTAAGAGTGATATCCCAAAACGCCGAGCCCAAGCGCTCTGTGGCGCATTGCGAAATTCCTGGCGCCCTGCAGATAATAGTTGCCCTCCGTTTTTTCGATGAATTCCGAAAGCACGGCATCCAGGAAATATATCGCAAGTTTCACGGCGTTGGTATCCTTCCATTCATCGAAAAGCTCCAGGTTCATCGATGAGAGGCAGCAAATGAAGGATTCTTCCGGAGTGGACGGCAGCATAATTTCTGAGCAAAGGTTGGAAGCGTTTACCGTAAGGCCTAAGTCCTTGTAAACCTGCGGTTTATTTCGGTTCACATTGTCTGTGAAGAAGATGTACGGCAAGCCTTTTTGCTGACGGCTTTCCAGAACTCTCGCCCAGATTTTGCGCTTTTCGATATCGCCATCAATCATATCCTGCATCCAGTAATCCGGAACGCAAACGCCGATGAACAGGTTCTGTATCGGGCTTCCGATGTCTTTGATGCTCAGGAATTCTTCGATATCACCGTGATCGATATCCAGGTAAGCTGCGAAAGCGCCGCGCCGAACGCCGCCCTGCGAAACTACATCCATAGAAGTATCGAAAAGTTTCATGAACGATACGGCGCCGGAAGATTTTCCGTTGTCCGTCACCGCTGTTCCGCGGTGCCGAAGTTCACCGAAATACCCGGAAGTTCCGCCGCCGATTTTCGTCTGCATAATCACTTCGCCGAGCTTGTGCGTAATGCCTTCGATGCTGTCCGGAACATGCACATTGAAGCAGGAAATCGGCAGGCCACGCTGCGTACCCATATTTGCCCAAACCGGCGACGAAAAGGAGATCCAGCCCTTGGTAATCATCTCTTCAAAGGCTGGCTGAAGCTCCGGTTTGTAGAGCCTTTTCGCCGCGGCAGTTGTGATGCGCTCTATCGCACCTTTCACGGTTTCACCCTTCAGCAGATAGCCACGGTTCAGCATCTGCTCAGACTCATCATTGAGCCACCAAATATCTGTGTTTTGTTCTTCCATAGTTAAAATTTTCCAGATAAAAGCTCCCTGCTTGAAACCGTATGGTCTTGCAATTCTGTTAGAAGTCTCTTATCTCCTGTCCAAATTTTTGTATTTAGTTCTAATGCCAGAGCTAAAAACGGCGTATCATCCTCATCAATTTCTTTTAATAAATGGTGCGCCCTTTTCCAGCTCTCCAAGCTTATTAGGTCTTCTGAAATTAAATTCACCGTGCTGAAAACTTCACGGCAGATTAATTGCAGTTCGTCATCATCCAGTTTAGAATACTTTCTGATTTTTTCCGAATATCTGCTGAGTTCAGTTCTGATGAACTCTGGTGCAAAAAGCCGATACTCAGCATCAAAACTCAGCAGCATCGTGCCAATATCCGATGATGGATTCAGAAGCGCGCTGAAAATGATATTGGCATCTACAACTAGATTCACTGCAGAAATCTTTCACGGTTTTCCTGCCACCAGTGCCGTTTCAGTTCGTCAGCCAGCTCATTCACTTCAGTTTCAGAAGCTTTACTTTTTTTCAGTGTTTCCCTATATTTCAAAAAATTTACAACCTTCTGCAAACTCATAACATCAACATTATCAGAGACTTTCAGCAGAATTTCACCATTAGCCCTTTCGATTGTCATTTTTAAAGTTTTTTAGTTGAACTTTCTGCAATTTACTCAAAACAAATCAAACGCAGTGATGCTCTTGTCGTGCTTCGTGTAGTCCACAGGTCTTTTCGCGAAGAAATCGTCCAGCGAGTTGGCGAAAACTTCTTCCTCGAACCACTTCATTGGCCTGTATTCTTCCGGCGAAACTTCGTAGCGTGGCTGCAGCCCGATTTTCTTCAGGGAATCATCTACCCGGAATTTCATAAAGTTCAGAAGATTTTCCTTCGTCAAATTCTCAATCTCTCCCATTTCAAAAATCCAGTCCAGGATTTCCCCTTCCACATCAATAGAATGGTCTATCAGCGTATAGATATCCTCAATGTCCGATTCAGAAAGCAATTCCGGCTGCTCTTCCCGAATTTTGTTGATAAGGTAAATGCCTGCATTGGCGTGGATTTGCTCATCCACGGAAGTCCACGCAATAATGTTGCTTACATTTTTCATATAGCCCTGAAACCTTGTGAATGACAGAATGATGGCAAACTGCGAGAACAGCGATACATTTTCAATCAAGATGGAGAACAGCAGCAGGGATGATACATATTCCTTCGGCGTTGTGGAATTGGCGTGGCGAAGCGCATTGCTCAGGAAGTCTATGCGTTTTTTAATGGCCGGTATTTCCACCACTTTCAGGAATTCTTCGTTGTAGCCCAGCACTTCCAGCAAGCGGCTATACGCTTCGGAATGGCGGAATTCGCATTCTGCGAAAGTTGCGCCAAGGCCGTTCAGCTCTGGCTTTGGCAGGTGGTTGTACAGATTTCCCCAGAAGGTTTTCACGGAAACCTCGATTTGTGCGATGGCAAGCAAAGCGTGCTTCACGGCATTCTTTTCGTGCGGCTGAAGCTGCGAGTGAAAATCCTGCACATCTGCAGTGAAATCCACTTCGGAATGCACCCAGAAGGATTTATTTATCGCCTCCACAAACTTCAGAACTTCCGGATATTCAAACGGCTTGTAGCTGATTCTTTTGTCAAAAATTCCCATAGTTTTCAGATGAATGTGAACAAAAGTAACCAAGATACTCCGATTGAGAAAAAGGAGTTATCCACAAGGAACTGTAAGTGCTTAATTCTTAGCGACTTATAAAATATTAAGACTTCTAAGAGCCCTAAAATGAAATTTTGAATTAAACCAAGTTCTCAACTATCTGGTTTACAGTAACTTAAAATTAAACACTGCTTTTGCGCCATAGCGAAATAACATTCACAAATAGCAGCAACAGGCACAGAACGGCAAGCACCGCCCTCCGGGTAGCCTGCGTACGGTACCAACCAATCTCTTTTTCAGCACGGGCGTGTAACACCTGACCCAGGTCCTCGTAGCTGCGGACCTCGATAATAGGGTCGAGATTTCGGCTTACCATCGGATGCCGGGAAAGATACACCATATTTTTATTCCCTAAAAAGCCTGCAAGCCATAGTTCTCCACCGCTTTCGAAGCGGAGATACTCCATTCTGTAATGGTCGGGTCTTATTTTTCCCAGGTGTATGACTGGCCCCGCCCCTACAGTATCGCGGCTGATCAGGTAAAAGTCTAGCGGCTGAGGGAGGCTGTTGATAACCTGTACAGAAACATCCTCATTACTGGGCTGTTTAAAAAAATCCTCGGCGAACTTCCAGGCAAAAAAAAGTATGGTAAGAGAAACTACTGCCCAACGGATAATCCTGAAAATCCTCGCCCGCCTCCCTTCCTTAAAAAACGAAAGCAGCAGCGAAAGGGAAAGCAGAACGAAAATTGTAAAAAGAATATATCCCATTGATACCCGCCGTTAACGAATGCTATCTGAACTTTCCAGCCACCGCAATGGCACTTCCCACAGCGGCTTGTTGTAGCTACGGAAAAAGTTTATATGCCCGATGTCGTTCATAGGCGACTCGGATTTTTTTAGCTGGTGCCATTCCGGCCGGAGGTTTGGGTACACATGCTTCAAGAGGTTCTCCATCCCCGCCCTCGTCACCCACGCATCGTCTTCCGCACTCAGCATCAGTGTTTCATGAGTTAAGGATTTGGCAAAATTTTTCCCTATTTTTAAATATAATTCAAAAGTACTTTTTTGCTTAAGGATGAGCGTGCGCCAATCCATCGCCGAACCGGCAGGCAAGCTCTCGCCAAGACCAAAACGATGCGCCGGAAAATATCCCAAAAGCGCGGTAAGAAGCGGCACCAGCAGTCCGAAACATATCAATGCCATAGGTTTTACATTATTAGGAAGGTTGCGGTACCAGCTGTCCTGAGTGGCGGTAAACACGAACTTTTCGAACATCCGGGAGTCTGCCATCCCCATTATCAGCGCACCCACCGAGTGCCCGAGGCAGAATTTTCGGTGGTCAGGATACTTTTCATTAATAAAGCTGAGCAGGGAGGCAAAATCTTCTGTCCCCCAGCTCCTCATCGAGGCTGTGCAGTTTTTCAGATTTTCCGGCTTGGAATTCCCGATACCCTCATAATCATAAGTTAAAACTGTATAGCCTTTCTCTGCAAAAAAACGGGCAAACTTAAAATAAACCTGCTGCCGCACACCCGTAGCAGAATTGATGAGGAGCAGCCTACCCCGAGCCCGCTCCGGCTCGAAGAGGTGTACCGAGAGCCTACAGCCATTTGCAGATCTTATTTTCAGTTCTTCCATATTCCGTCGGCGTTTTTCAATTCTTTTAAAAAAGGTAAACCAGCCTGCGACCCGCGTTTTGCAGCTGCGCGCGACGCTACCGCGAGACCGAATTTTACGCCGTCTGCCACCGAGCTGCCATGGCACAGCGCCACACCCAGTCCGGCGGTGAAGGCATCCCCTGCCCCCATAGCGTGCACCGGATCCGGTCTTTCCCCGTCCTCCCTTTGCACCTCCAAACCATCAGAATATTTTATGGTGAGCGCATCTTCGCGGATGAATATTTTGTTTGGATAGCGGCGCAGGGCTTCCTCCGTCTCCATACCGAAAACTTTTGGGACATCCTTTTGTTTTACTACGATGAAGGTGGCAGCATCTATCATTTGCTGAGGCAGAGCAATCCCCGGGGAGGCATATATTCCGAGTTTCTTTCCGTGATAAAGGGCAGAAGCTGCTGCCTTTTCTGCCACCGCAATCGGGATCTCCAGCTGAAGAAGCACCATATCGCAGCTTGCAAAATGTTTTTCTGCAAAATCTATCTGCTCTGGTCTTACCTGGTGATTGGCTGAAGGCACCACTATGATGGTATTCTGGCCTCCTGCCGCCGCCACATAAGCAGCGCCCGTAGGCACGCTTTCTTTTTCTGCCACAAAGCCTACATTCACGCCCTCCTCTACCAGATGCCGCAGCACCTGCTGGCCCTTGGGATCCATACCGACAGCACCCACAAAATATGCGGTAGCCCCAAGGCGCGCAGCGGCTACTGCCTGGTTGGCGCCCTTTCCGCCAAAAAAATTCTCGGATCGCGTGGCAAGAACCGTCTCCCCCGTGCCGGGAAAATCTTCAGTATTTAAGACAAGGTCGATAGAGCAGCTGCCCACCACGATGATTTTAGGATGTGGATTTCTTAAATTCATTACTGCTAATTTAGCAAAAAAAATTCTCAGCCAAGAGACTTCAGTTTTGCCTCGAGATGCGCAATTTTTTCCTGGGCATCACGCTGCTTTTTGCGTTCGTTCTCTACGATTTCAGGCTTGGCATTCGCCACGAATTTCTCGTTGGAAAGCTTCTTTTCCACCGAAGCCAAAAAGCCTTTCAGGTAAATCAGCTCTTCTTCCGTTTTTTCTTTTTCTGCTTGCAAATCCAAGTTTTCGCTCAGCGGAATTGAAATTTCCGACGCACCAACTAAAAACGAAAAGCTTGGTTTTTCCGTTTTCTCGGAGAAATAAATTTCGGAAACATTCGCCAGTTTTTTTATCAAATCTTCATTGACAAAATTTGACGAGCCGGTATAAAATTCCACTGATTCTCTCGGCGAAATGCCTTTGCTTTGCCGGTAATTTCTCACACCCGAAATAATTTCCTTCGTAGTTTCAAATTTGGAAATCAATTCTTCGTTGAAATTTCCCGCCGGCTTTTGCTGAGCGATGATTAGGGCTTCATCCACTTTTCTTTCTGCTAAATTTTGCCAAAGTTCCTCCGTTAAAAACGGCATAAATGGATGCAGAATTTTCAGCAGCTCACCGAAAAACCCGATAGTTTTTTCGTAAACCTTTTGGGAAACCGGTTCGCCAAAATCAGGCTTGACGGCTTCCAGATACCAGCTGCAGAAATCGTCCCAAATCAGCTTGTAAACAATGTGCAACGCATCAGAAATCCGGAATTTTTCAAACTGCTCCTGAATTCCTGCGATGCTCTTATTCATCTGATTTTCAAACCATTGAATAGCCTGCAGCTCTGCATTTCTTGGCCCTTTATCCGCTTTTTCCCAGCCCTGAATTAATTTATATGCATTCCAGATTTTCGTGGCGAAATTCCTACCCTGAAGCATCAAATCTTCATCGAAAAGCAAATCATTTCCTGCCGACGAACTCAGCAAAATGCCGACACGAACGGAATCTGCGCCGTACTTATCGATCAGCTCAATAGGATCCGGCGAATTCCCGAGAGATTTGGACATTTTCCGCCGCTGTTTGTCCCGCACAATTCCCGTAAAATACACATTTCGGAACGGAATTTCATTGCGGAATTCCAGCCCTGCCATTATCATTCTTGCCACCCAGAAAAAAATAATATCTGGCCCTGTCACCAAATCAGTAGTCGGATAATAATATCTAACATCCTGATTTTCAGCATCAATCAAGCCATTAAAAACTGAAATCGGCCAAAGCCACGATGAGAACCAAGTATCCAGCACATCTTCATCCTGCTTCAGATTTTCAGGTTTCAATTCCACATTGCCGGATTTTTCTTTGGCTAATGCCAAGGCTTCGTCCGCATTTTCCGCCACCACAAAATCATCTTCCCCATCACCATAATAATACGCCGGAATTTGCTGCCCCCACCAAAGCTGCCGCGAAATATTCCAATCTCGGATGTTCTCCATCCAGTGCCTATAGGTGTTTTTGAATCTTTCGGGATGAAATTTTATCTCATCGTTCATCACCACATCCAGCGCAGGCTTCGCAATTTCATCCATTTTCAGGAACCACTGCTGAGAAATTTTCGGCTCAATTACAGCGCCCGTCCGCTCAGATGTGCCTACTTTATTTACATAATCTTCCGCCTTTTCCAGCAGGCCTTTTTCTTCCAATTCTTTGGCAATTGCCTTCCGAACTTCGAAACGGTTTTTGCCTTCGTAATGCAATCCGTGATGATTCAAATTTGCATCATCATCCAGACAATCAATGATTTGCAGATTGTGCCGGCTGCCGATTTCATAATCCGCCACATCTTGTGCCGGCGTGATTTTCAGCGCTCCGGTTCCAAATTCTGCATCCACATATTCATCCGCAATTACTGGGATTTCCCTGCCTACAATAGGCACTGTAACCTTTTTTCCGTGCAGATGAAGGTAGCGCTCATCATTTGGATTTACACAAACCGCCACATCACCGAAAATCGTCTCTGGCCTTGTAGTGGCCACAATTATGAAATCCTCAGAATTTTCTATTTTATATTTAAGATAATACAATTTGCCATTTTGCTCTTTGAAGATCACTTCTTCGTCAGAAATATTGGTTTTAGCTTCAGGATCCCAATTAATCATCCGGTATCCTCGGTAGATTAAACCTTTATTAAATAGCTCCACGAAGGATTTAATCACCTGTGCAGACATTTCTGGCTCCATCGTAAAGCGCGTTCTACTCCAGTCGCACGAGCAACCTAATTTTTTCAGCTGCTCCAGGATTGTACCGCCGTACTTCTCCTTCCATTCCCAGGCGTGCTTCATAAATTCTTCACGCGAAATATCATTTTTGCTGATGCCTTCTGACTTCAGCTTTGCCACCACTTTAGCTTCGGTGGCGATGGAAGCGTGGTCCGTACCGGGAACCCAGCAGGCATTGTTGCCCGTCATTCGCGCTCTTCTCACCAGCACATCCTGAATCGTGTTGTTCAGCATATGGCCCATATGAAGAATTCCCGTAACATTCGGCGGCGGAATTACGATCGTGTAAGGCGGCCTGTCATCAGGCACGGAACGAAAGAAGCCGTTTTCCGACCAGTACTGGTACCACTTCCGCTCTGTATCCTGCGGGTTGTATTTGTCTGAAATCTGCATAAATCTGAAATAACTTTTGCAAAAATAATGGAACGGAATTTCAATTGAAAGCGATTTGTAAAAATGTTTTTAACTTTGGCGTTGAATTTGTATCAAACTATAGCATTTTTGCAAAAAATTTATATTATGAAAAAATTGTTTGCAGGCGCTGCGTTGCTTGGCGCTTTCGTGCTTGGAACGGCACAAACCATTACTTTCGATAAAACGATTATCGATTACGGAACGATTAAACCGGGCTCTGATGGCCAGCGCTATTTCACCGTGACGAATACTGGTGATAAGCCGCTGAACATTACCAATGTGAAGGCTTCCTGCGGATGCACCACACCGGTTTGGCCTACAGAAGCGATTCAGCCGGGTAAATCGGCGAAAATCAAGGTGGGCTACGATACGAACATCGTGGATCCGAACGGTTTCCGCAAAATCATCGAGGTATTTTCCAACGACCCGCAGAACGGCAGGGCTACGGTTTACATCACCGGGAAAATTGACCCTAATGCACCGGAAGCTGCCACTGCAGCGCCTACAAAGGCTGCCGAAACAAAGGCGGATGCCAAGGCTGTGCGCACAACTACCACAACAAAAGTTTCACGCACAAGAAAATAATTGAGTTCTTCACTGACTGAAACCGCTTTCACGAGCGGTTTTTTTGTTAAAAATTTCAGAAATGGATTTAGATTTCACCGATGATTTTTTAGTAAAAGAAAAATTTTCCATCAAAGACTGGCCCACGAAATACCGTGGAAATCTCGATAAATCTGCCGGCAAAAAAATGCTTGCCGAAGAGAAGGAAAAACTTTACGACTTGCAGGAAAGACTGTATGCAGACGGAAGCCAGGCACTTCTCATCGTGCTTCAGGCGATGGATGCCGCCGGAAAAGATTCGCTAATTGAGCATGTGTTCAGCGGCGTAAATCCGCAGGGTTGCAATGTCACGAGTTTCAAGCGGCCATCCACTTTGGAATACAGCCACGATTTTCTCTGGCGGCATTATCTGGCTTTGCCGAAAAAAGGCTACATCGGGATTTTCAACCGCTCTCATTACGAAAGCGTCTTGGTGACGAAGGTTCATCCGCAGTTTAATCTTAACGAAAAAACCTGGAATTCGGTAGAGCAGTTTGACGAGAAATTTTGGGGAAACCGCTACGAAAGCATCCGGAATTTTGAGAGGCACATTTCCCTGAACGGAACGAAAATCGTGAAAATCTTCCTGAATGTTTCCAAAGAAGTGCAGAAGGAGCGCTTCCTGAGCAGGATAGATGAGCAGGAGAAAAACTGGAAATTTGAGTTTGGCGATTTGGAAGAGCGCGCACTTTGGGACGATTATATGGCGGCTTACGAAAGAGCCATCAATGAAACCTCCAGGGATTTTGCGCCGTGGTTCGTGCTTCCAGCCGATGACAAATGGTTCGCAAGAGTGGCAGCCATCCAAATTATCATCAACGCTTTGGAAAGTATGAACCCGAAGTATCCCGCTGTTTCTCAGGATGTTACGCTAAAATTACAGGAAGCGAAGCAGCGGCTGCTCAGCGAAAAATAAAACCACGAGAAAATCTGTAAGCCGGATTCTGTACAGGAAAAAAATAAAACCTGTGCCTGCCATTTATCTGAGCCGTGCATTGCTGCGCGGCTTTAGCTGCCTACCCCTCATCTTTGGCCGAGCAGGCCTTAGCAGATGATATACTTGGCATTGCACCGCATAGAGTTTACCGGATTTCACTACAGCCTTACCTGTACCTGCTTTCTGTTGCACTGGTCCTCACATCGCTGTGGACGGGCATTACCCGCTATGCCGCTCTTTGGTGTCCGGACTTTCCTAACTTTTTTGGAAAAAGTTCGGCAGGCCGAAATTCTCGTGGAAAATGCAAAGATAGCAAATTGCTGATGGCTTTTAGCCGTTAGCAATTTGCCTTAATCTTGGTTCTCAAGTCTTGTGTCTTGGCTCTTACCCAAACACTTCCACCAATCCTTCCGGAAGATTCATTTTGATGAAACGCTTTTCGCGGTTCACCTCGGCAATCCAGTCTTTGATGATTGGGATGATGATTTCCTTTTTGCCTGAATCCACGATGAACAGATGCTGCGAAGTCTGATCGTTGATTTGTTGAATGCTGCCGATTTCCTTTCCCTCATCATCCAAAACCTGAAATCCCAGAACTTCGTGGTAATAGAACTGATTCCCAGTGAGTTCCGGTAAAGTGGAAAGTGGCAGGTACACATCCTTTCCCACGGTTTGTTCCGCCATTTGCAGCGAAGCATTTTTAAAGGTGATGATTTTCGAATTATCCTTCGTCCATTGCTGCCTTTCCACAAAAAACGGAACCAAAAGCCCGTTGATTTCCACGAAAAAAGATTCCAGTTTTTCGTAAAAATCCGGCTGATCTGTATCAAGTTTTAAAATCACATTGCCCGCCAGACCGTGCGTCCTCGTGATTTTCCCGAGAAAATAATAATCCTTGTGCATTTCTTCAGAAACAAACAGAGACGCAATACTGCGCCTCTGCAAAATTAATTTTTTTATACAGAATTTAGGCTTCCTCTTTTTTCTCCTCTCCTTCTGCCTTCTCCTCGTCGTTTCCGCCGGTTACAGCGTCCACCACATTCTCTACCGCTTTAGTTACCGCTGCAGCTGCACTTCCTATGCCCTCCGCGATTTTCTCCACTGTAGATTTCTCCTCAGTTTCAACCTCAGCTTTCGGTTCTTCCGCTGCTTCTTCCTTAGCAGGCTCTTCCTCTGCCTTTGGCTCTTCTGCTTTATCTTCAGCTTGTGGCGCTTCTTCAGCAGCAGTTTCCTCAGTTTTTTCTTCTGAAGATTCTGCCTCAGCAGCCTCTTCAGCTTTCTTAGCGGCCTCCTCTTCAGCTCTCGCCGCTTCTTCTTCCGCTTTTTTCGCTGCCTCAGCTTCTGCACGAACCGCATCCTGAGCAGCCTTTCTGTCGCTGTTTACTTTCTGCTCGGCTTCCAGCGCTGCAGCTTTGGCATCAGCCTTCGCCTTTGCCAGGCCTTCGGTTTTACCTTTGATTTTTCCTTCCTTTTCCTCAAGCCAAGCGTTGAATCTCTTCTCTGCCTCAGCCTCATCGAAAGCACCTTTAGCTACACCGCCCAAAAGGTGTTTTTTGTAAAGCGCACCTTTGTAGGAGAGAATCGCCCTTGCTGTATCGGTAGGCTGCGCACCGTTGTTCAGCCACTGCACGGCAGAATCCACATTGAGTTCGATGGTTGCCGGATTTGTGATTGGGTTGTAAGTGCCCAGCTTCTCGATGAAGCGGCCGTCTCTTTTCGCGCGGGAATCTGCCACTACGATGTGATAGAAGGGCTTGCCTTTTTTCCCGTGCCTTTGCAATCTGATTTTTACCATAAATGTTAAATTTTGGGAACTCGTCCCGATTAGTAATTTTAAGCGTGCAAAGATAACACTTTTAGTTCAAAGTTTAAAATTTGAAGATCAAAGTTTTTTCCAGCTGTGAATTTTTAACAAATTTTCAAGCTCGTTTAAGCAACCTTAAACTTCATGACTTGACCTTAAAATAAGAACTAAAGCACCTTCTCTATCCTCTGATGAATCCCATTCAGCGTAAATTCATCGCCGGCGGTTTTCCCTTCCATAATCTTTGCCATCGGGCTTTCCGGCGAAATCGCGTAGAATCTGTCGCCTTTGAAGAAAAACTCACCGAGCGCTACGGAAATGTAGAACCGCGCCTTGTTCGTGATGACGAGCGCACCTGTTCCTGCAGTTTTCGCCGGGAAGTTCAGAACTTTCGTCATTTCCTTTTGCATCGTTGCCAAGGCAAACCGCTGTTTATCAAGGTGATAAATCTCTTGCTGCATTTCTTCGCGGAAGCTGTCGTACTTCGGCGTTTTCTTAATATCGCGGCTTGCTTCCAGCGTAAAATTGCGGTAGAAATCCAGCGTCTTCACCTTGCCGGAAAGCATTTCCAGGATATAGTTCCGGATTTCGGATTTGTCATAATCGGCATTCAGCATATATCAATCGACTTTAAAGTGCCGAATCCTTTCCTCTTCAAGATCAATGACATATAATTTTTCGCGGATTATATCTTCGTTCATATTCGGGTTTTCTGCATTTACCCTTAGGAGGAATTGCCGCTGGGCATCGTAGAGGCGGAGGAAAAAGTTGATTTTTTCCTGGTCCATAAATCTCTCGTCGGGCAGGGCAATCCTTTTTTCCCAATCTGAAAGAACTCGGCTGAGTGTTGGGTTGTTCTCTATCTCGCTGCCATACTTTTCCCTCACGCGAGCGATGGAGAATTTAAGTTTCTCCCGCTCGATCTCTATGGAAAGATCCTCATCGGAAATCTCCGGCTCGGGCCATCTGAAGGCTTTAATCATATACGGAAGGGTAAGCCCCTGAACCACGAGGGTTAATACAATTACTGTGAATGAAATGAAAATTATAAGGCTTCGGTGGGGAAACTCATTACCGCCGATAAAGTTCGGGATGGCGAGCGCCGCTGCAAGGGAGATCACGCCGCGCATCCCCGTCCAGCCCATTACGATTGGGAAGAACTGCCAGCCGTTCAGCATACCTTTGGTAATTTTCTTCCTCCGCATAAATAACGCGGAAAGCATTGAAATATAGTAACTTACAATCCTCACCAATATCAGGATTACAGTAATTAACACGCCGAAGCCTATGGCCTTGCTTATGGAGACGCCGTCCTCCTTCAGTCCTTCAATTATTTCCGGGAGATCCAGACCTATCACCATGAAAACCACCCCATTAAGAAGGAACGAGAAACTTTCCCAGACATTTCCCAGGCCCACCCTGGTAGATGCCGTAAGGCTGCGATACTGCTTGCGCGAGAGCAGCAAGCCTCCCGACACCACTGCCAGTACTCCGGAGCTGCCCACCTCTTCAGCAAGCAGATACATTAAATATGGCTGTATGAACAGGAGCAAAATATCGGCACTCTTGTCATTCGGAAGAAATTTGTGAACAATAAGAAACAGATACGCCAGGATTATCCCCACCAATGGCCCGCCTATCACCATACAGCTAAAGCTGGCGGCTACCTCGCCCCATACCAGGTGCCCGGTGCCGATAGCTATCAGCGCAAATTTGATGATGATTAATGACGAGGCATCGTTCATCAGGCTCTCCCCTTCCAGGATGGAGGATGTAGCCTTGGGCACCTTTACAAATTTCAAAATAGCACCCATACTTACCGCATCCGGTGGCGAGACGATGCCGCCCAGCAGGAAACCGAGCGCCAGGGAGAAACCCGGGATGAAGCGCTCCGCCACAAAGGCTACCACGGTAGCGGTAAAGAACACCACCAAAAAGGCGAAGGAGAGGATAATCTTCCTCCACCTCCACAATTCTTTCTGGGAGATGGCCCAGGCCGCCTCAAAAAGTAGCGGCGGCAGCACCATAAAAAATATGATATCCGGATCTATATGCAGCCTGGGAAGATTCGGGATAAAGCTGAGCCCAAGGCCTGCAAGCACAAGTAAGATGGGATATGCCACACGGATGCGCTGTGCCAAAAGCACCAGCACGATGATGAGCACAAGCAGCACGAGAATCAGCGGGAGGTATTCTGTAAGGCTTTCAGTTTGCATGCGGCAAATTTCAAGATTTGAGATTTATTTGGCAAAAAAAATTACGGCCTGCAAATTTGTCCGCTAAATTTTTCACGGAACAAATTTTGCCACCATCTGCACAAAAAATTTTTGATGGAAAATATTCTGACAGCGCCATTTAAAACAAAATATGAAACCGCGCCCTTCGAGGAGGTAAAAACCTCTGATTTCCTGCCTGCATTCCGGCATTTAATTAAAATATCTGAGGGGGAGATTCAGCAAATCGCGGGCAACCCGGAGCCGCCCACATTTGCCAACACCATAGAGGCACTGGCCTACTCCGGGCAGCAGCTGGACAGGGTATCCAGCCTGTTCTTCAACCTGAGCTCCGCAGAGACCAGCGACGAAATTGAGGAAATAGCCCAGGAAGTATCCCCGATGCTTTCAGAGTTTTCCTCCAAAATTTCCCAAAATGAAGAGCTTTTCAGCAGAATTAAATCCGTTTATGACAATAGGGCGAGCTTAAAACTTTCGGGCGAGCAGGAGATGCTGCTGGAAGACACCTACCTGGGCTTCGTTCGCAGCGGAGCCCTCCTGGACGAAGAGGGCAAGAAAAAACTTGAGGACATCGACAAGGAACTCTCCACCAAAACCCTCCAGTTTGGGCAGAATGTGCTGGCGGCTACCAACGCCTATTTTCGGCATATCACGGAAAAAAGTGAGCTGGAAGGCATCCCCGAGAGCATAATGCAGCAATATGCCGAGGAGGCGCAGCGGCGCGGGCTGGATGGCTTTGTAATCACGCTGAAATCGCCAAGCTACCTCCCGCTGATGACATATGCCAAAAACCGCCAGCTCCGCAAAGAAATAGCCCTGGCGAGCGGAAGACGCGCCTTTGATAATTCGGAAAGGGATAATCAGAAACTGATCCGCGAAATTATCACATTGAGAAATAATGAAGCTCAGCTTTTAGGATATGATAATTACGCTGATTTCATTCTCGAAGAAAGAATGGCAAAAAGCACGGCAAAAGTTTATGAATTTCTTAATGAATTACTCGAAAAAGCAAGGCCATTTGCAGAAAAGGAAATCGCCGAACTAAAGAAAATGGCAGCCGCCGAAGGCATCAGCGAAATGCAAAGCTACGATCATGCTTACTTTGCGGAGAAACTTCGCAAAGAAAAATTTGATATAGACGACGAGGAGCTGCGCCCGTATTTTGAGCTGGAAAGTGTGCAGGAGGCAGTCTTCGGACTTGCGGGGACACTTTTCGGCCTTAAGTTTAAACAAAGCAGCGGATATCAAAAGTATCACCCTGATATTCAGGTATTTGAAGTCTATGATGAAAGGGACGATACCGAGTTGGTGGCTATCCTTTATACAGATTATTTTCCGCGGGAAGGTAAGCAGGCCGGCGCCTGGATGACGAACTATAAAGACCAGTGGCAGAAGGATGGAGAAAATTCCCGGCCGCATATTTCCATTGTCTGCAATTTTACGAAGCCAACCGCCGAGCGCCCTAGCCTGCTGACATTTCAGGAGGTCACCACGCTTTTCCACGAGTTTGGTCATGCCCTGCACGGCATATTGGCAAACACGCAGTATCCCGGCCTTTCCGGCACATCCGTAGAATGGGATTTTGTGGAATTGCCAAGTCAATTCCTAGAAAACTACTGCTACGAACCGGAATTCGTGAAGACTTTTGCTAAACATTATCAAACTGGCGAAACCCTTCCCGATGAAAAAATTGAAAAACTCTCAGCTTCCAAGAATTTTATGGAAGGATACCAAACTATGCGGCAGGTAGGTTTCGCATTGTTAGATTTGGCATACCATACCAGGGCAGAGCAAGTGGAAGACATCAAAGCATTTGAGAATGAGATACTTAGGGATCTAAGCCTTTATCCTGAAAATCCCGATACGGCTATGAGCCCTACCTTCTCTCATATTTTCCAGGGCGGCTATGCAGCAGGCTATTATTCCTATAAGTGGGCTGAGGTGTTGGATGCCGATGCATTTTATTATTTTAAAGAAAACGGTATTTTTAATGAAAATATCGCAAACAAGTTTAAGCACCTTCTCTCGCAAGGCGGCACAAAAGATCCGATGGAGCTTTATAAGGAATTTCGGGGGGACGAACCTAAAATTGACAGCCTGCTGAAACGGGCTTTCGGATGATGAAAAACGCAGGCATAGGAGGCTTGCGTTTTTTACTTTATGATGGCGGACAGCGACCAGCGGTGACAATAAGATGCCCGATACCGACTATCACAATGAAATAATTTTATGAAACCTGGCTTTTGCGCATCGAAGCCAGCACGGGGATCGATATAAAGCCCAGCACCACGATGAGGACAAGCTGCATTGTGTGCGAAATGAAGGCATATGCAAGGCCGGCCTTCTCCCCGTCTTCCAGCGCAAGGCCCATAGAGAGGAAAAGCGCCCCGATGCCGATCTTCAGTGCATAGTGAAATGCCCCGATGCCCCCCGATGCGGGAATAATCATCCCGAGCGTGCCTACTACAATGATGTACAGCCCGTCCGCCGGAGAAAGGGTGGAGGTCTCCGGCAAAGCAAAAATTATCAAATATGAAGCAAGGTAATAACAGAGCCAGATTAAGATTGTATAAATTAGGAATTTCCCGGGCTGTTTCAGGCGGAATATGGAGGTAATGCCCTGCCCCAGCCCCCGCGCGATATTGAAAATTTTGTTGAAAAATGAATATTGTGCTAATTTCTGCCGGAAAGCGAAAATTAAAATAAACAATAAAACTATACCGCCGATGACCCAGCGAAACCAGCCGCCACCTTCGCCGGATGCGCGCTTTTCGCTAATGTATCTGCCAAAGGACAGGATGGCGTCGTATTTAAAAATAATGGTGAGCAGCAAAAATAAGAGCAGGCAGCAGAGATCGACGATGCGCTCGAGGATGACGGTTCCGAAAGACTTGTCTGCAGGTACCTGCTCCACGCCGTAGAGTGCCGTAGCCCTGGCGAGCTCCCCGCTGCGCGGAATGGTAAGGTTCATAAGATAGCCGAAAGACAGCGACCATAGGGAGGCTTTTGTGGTGATGCGGTAGCCAAGCGGCTCGAAAAGGAGATTCCAGCGCACCGCGCGGAACCAATAGGCAAGCAAACCAAATACAGCGGATATGCCCACCCAGCGGTAATCTGCGCGGCGAAAATATTCCGCAATCTCCCGAAAATCCAGATCGCGGAAGGCAAGCCACATAAAGAATGCCGCCACGGCGATGGAGAGCACAATGGTAAGGACCGTTTTCAGCAGGTTGGTTTTTCCAGAGGCGGGCATCAGAAGAGCAGGTTGGTTTCTTCGTTCGGGAAGATGATTTTGGGCTGAAAGTCTTTGGCTTCTTCCGGCGTGAGCAGCGCATAGGCGATGATGATGATGACATCCCCGCGCTGTACCCTGCGTGCCGCGGGGCCGTTTAGGCAGATTTCTCCCGACTTCCTTCGCCCTCGGATGACATAGGTATCGAATCGCTCGCCGTTGTTCACATTTACGATTTGTACTTTTTCGCCCGGGATGAGGCCGGCGGCGTCTATCAGGTCCTCGTCTATTGTGATGCTGCCGATATAGTTCAGGTCGGATTCGGTAACACGCACCCGGTGTATTTTGGATTTAAAGACTTCTATTAGCATGGGGCAAAATTAAGCTTTTTGGTTTTGATTTTTCTGAGGCGAGAATTTTGGGGAATCCCTTGCGGCCCCGATAGTAGCGGATACCCCGCAGCGAGGGCGCGGAGCGAAGCGGAGCGCCGAAGCGAGGAGTAGTAGCGGATAGCGGGAATTGCCGCCAAAAAAAAAGACCGGCGGGGTGCCGGCCTTTTCAGAATTTTAAAGGGTTGGTTATTTTTTGATTAGTTTCGTGGAGAAGCTGCCCGCGTCGCACTTTACATTGACAACATAGGAGCCGGAGGTGAGCGCCTGGGTGCTGATTTCGATCTTGTGGGACTGGGCGTTTTTGCCTTCTGCAGCGGTGGTTACGAGCTTGCCGGACATATCGTACACGCTTACCACTACCGTGGAGGGTTTTTTAAGGTTGATGTCCAGAGTGGCGCTGGAGGTTGCAGGATTGGGGTATACGGATACCTTGCCTGCAGCGTCCGGAGATTCTGCCTTCGCCTCTTTTGCGGATAGGGCGCCTACCTGAAGGAAATCTGCCATGATCTGGGTAAGGTAGGTATTGTCGAGCTGCCCTTTTCCGGTGATTCTTCTTGCGAAATCTCCCTGCACATTGTCTTCTGCGCCTACGAATACATCCATCGGGGTGTGGTTACCCGGAGTTCCGCCGGCTAGGTTTCCATTGCCGTTGGTTATTGGGTTGGATGCATAGGCGATGACGATCCTTCTGCCGTTTATGTCTACTTTCGGCCACGGCTCTTCGGTTCTGTTCTGGAATATATAGTTCGTATAGTTCGGGTACCAGCCGTTCGGGCTCGTGGTGCCGAAGTCTATGTCCCCACGCTTTACACCGGCCGGGTTTGCTACGGTAGTTGCTGTAGCGGCTCCGCCAGAGGATGCTTTGGCGCCGTTCTGGCGTGGCCCCATAGCGTAGGTACGGATGTAGGTGCCGTTGTTCTGTGCATTTGCGGCATCGTTCAGACCTACGATCGCTACACCGCCGCACTCATGGTCTGAAGATGAGAAGATTAGCGTTTCTGCTGTGTTATCTGCGAGTAGCTTTCTGCCTTGCGCAATAGCATAATCGAAGGCGAGAACTTCTTTGATCATATAGTCTGATCCGAAAACATCCGTATGGCGCGGAGTATCCGGCGTGGCTCTGTATACAGCCTCGCCACCGCCCATGTAGGATGGTTTGTTGGCATCTACGGTGTATACATTTTTCCCGTTATCAGAAATTACGGAGATACCGCCGCTGTTGGCGTGCTCCAGGTGGTCTATTCTTCCGCCTTCCACCATCAGGAAGAAGCCTTTTTTACCGCCTTTCGCCTGCAAAACTTTGATCGCCATTTCTGTCATTTCAGGAAGGGATGGTTCCCAATCGGCGTTCATCTGGCGATCCTGTTCGTAGTTTACATGGGATGCATTGAAGAGGCCGAGAAGTTTCGCGTTGTTATCAGATTTAAACTTTGAAAGATCCAGGTTCATCAGGGCGTCGCGGCTGTTTACATAAGAATATCCGCGCTGTTTCGCCACTTCCACGAGGTTTACATTATCCACCCTGCGGCCTGCCTGAGCCACGGCTTTTCCGTTTTTATCCATAATCGGATTTCCTTTGGAATCTAGGTACGGGTCGCTGTAGCCTTTCGGAAGGAAGTGCCTTGCTCCGCCCCCCAGCAGTACATCTATCTCCACGCCTTTTTTCGGCTCTGGGAGGATCCAGTCTCTGCCTTCGTTGTAAGGCTTGATTGCGGAGTTGTTAAAAATGTCCTCATACTCCTGCTGGGTGGTGGAAATATATTGAGCAGCGATGTAATCCTCAAGGTCGCGGAACCAGATATGGGATCCGAAGGTAGCCGGAGTAGCGTGGGTGATACGCGTAGTGGTGATAAGCCCCACGGCATAGCCGGCTTTTTTTGCTTTTTCAAGAATAGTCTGTACGGATTCTCCCTTTCCTACATTGAAGGAGATGGCCTCGTTATCCAGCTTACCAGCCTCGCCGGCGGCATAGCAAGATGCGCCAGGTCCGGAGTCCGTAATCCAAGAGTTTAGCGAGTGGGTGGTAAGGGAGCCCTGATATTTTAATTTGTCAATAGCCAGTACATGAAAGTTTGCATCGCTGGTTACGCGCTTGCCTTCAGTACCCTGGCCCATCGCCATCCTTGCCGCTACTTTGGAGGATGTACCGTAGCCATCGCCGATGTACATGATCACTTGCTTTGGCTTCTGTGCAAATGCTACGGCTGCTGCCATAGATGCTGCCACGCAAAATAATTTTGTTTTCATAAATATAGTTTTAGGGGGTTAAGTTTATCAATTACACTGACAAATTTAACCTAAAAGCCAGAGTGTGAAAACAGCCTAATATTAAATTTTTGTTAAATGTAACTCCCATATTTATAGGTATAAGCTATCGGTTTTTTGTTTTTAAACTATGTGATATTTAAAAATAAATTCTTTGTTTTGCGGAGTAAAATTTTAAAAAAATGAGGAAAGCACTAATAAGCATCTCGCTGGCACTTTTAGGCTTGTTTCCGGTTTCTGCCCAGTCTTTCAGTAAAATCCTTTTTAACGGGAAAAAGGAGTATGCAGCTACCGAGCAGGCACTGTTCATAAATAAAAAGGGTAAACTTGATAAGATTGCAGATTTTGGAAGCCCCGCTAATGACGCAATTATCCAGGACAACTTGCTTTGGACAGCTACCGAGAGGGGCATCATAACCTACAGTTTAGCCGATGGCAAGGCAGTATCGCAGCTGCTGAGCGACTTGGATGTGACATCGCTGACAAAGGATTCCAACGGAAAAATCTGGGCGTCCACCAAATTCAGCGGAATATATAAACAATCGGAAAAAAATGACTTTACCCAAGTGCTGAGCGCAGGCGCAGGGTATGTGGTATGTGCCACGCCGGATGGCTTGGTGAATGCGGGCACCAATCTCGGCCTTTACAGCATCAGACCGGACAATACCTTCATCCGCTATGCGGAGGAAGCACACAGCGGCTACGGGCTGCCGGATAATTATGTGGAAAAACTTTTTTCAGACCATCAGTCCAACCTTTGGATCATTATGCCCGATAATATCGCGTTTCGCAAAAGCGGCCAAATGATGGGCGAAATGCCGTCTTTCGCCTTTGTAGGCAGTAAGGAGAACGAAATCTACAACATTCTGAATACCGGCCGCTCAGCATTTCTTTTCATCACGCGGGAGGGCGTACTTTTATTTCCCGAGGCTTCCCTCGCGCACGAGCACCAGGGCGGCGAGGTCTTCAATCAGGAAAACTCCCCGGCTTTTCGCCTAAGTGCCGATAAACTGGGAACGCCGAAGGGCGAGCGAACTGCAAGCATCCTGAATGGCGCCATTCATAAAAATAAACTATATCTTTTTAACGGCACCAGCCTGTGGGCAGTAAATATCCCTGAAATACCAAAATCCGGGAAATTATCTGGAAAATAAATATCGTGAATGTGGATATTATTTGAAATCGTGCTAAAATTCATTCCCTATATTGCACATTTAAAATTAAATCTTAAATTTGTCGCTACAGAAACCATTTAAAACAAACATATTATGAACAAATCTGAACTAATCGAAGCGATTGCACAGGATGCAGAAATCACAAAAGCAGCTGCTAAATCCGCGCTTGAATCTTTCATCAAGCATGTGACGGAGACTCTTTCCCAGGAAAACGGCAAAGTGTCATTGGTAGGTTTCGGAACTTTCTCCGTATCCGAAAGAGCTGCGAGACAGGGCATCAACCCATCTACAAAGCAGCCAATTGAAATTCCTGCTAAAATGGTAGCGAAATTCAAGCCTGGCGCAGAGCTCGCTGAAGCTGTAGATTCTATGAAGAAAAAAAGCACTTCCAAGAAAAAGAAATAAATAATAAATAAAATCCCGCATTATTTGCGGGATTTTATTTTAAGGTGCCAGGCGGTGCACTTTCCAGGAAGTGCCCCCCAAGCTATACAAAATCCTGTCGTGCAGCCGGTTTGGCCTACCCTGCCAAAACTCTGCCTCGTACGGGCGGGCAATGTAGCCGCCCCAGTGGGCGGGCCGGGGGATTTCGCTATTCTCAAATTCAATCTCGTATTTTTTTAAACTAGCCTCCAGGTATTCCCTGCTCGGGATTTCTGTGCTTTGGGGAGAAGCCCACGCGCCCAACTGGCTGCCACGGGGGCGCTCACCGAAGTACCGATCGCTCTCCGCGGGCGAAACTTTTTCCAGACGAGCTTTAAAAATCACCTGCCGCTCCATATCTGGCCAGAAAAAACTTAAACAAGCGAGGGGCGCCTCTGCCAGGGACCTCCCCTTCTTCGATTGATAATTGGTAAAAAATACCAGCCCGCTCTGGTCAAAAGACTTAAGCAAAACTACCCGCGTGCGCGGGCACCCATCCGCATCCAGGGTGGAGAGGCACATCGCATTGGCTTCGGCAATGCCGGAATCCCGCTCCGCCTCCCCGTACCAGGCGGCAAACTGCGCCATAGGATCAGGAAGGATTTCATCTTCTTTTAGCTCAAATTTTTCGTAAACTTGTCTTTTGTCGTGCAGGTTTTTCATCTATTCAAATTTTTGTAAATTCGGAATATGGAATTTTCTTACAAAGGTAAAATTTTAATTTCCGCTCCGGATCTCTCCGGCGATATCTTTTCAAGGGCTGTGGTACTGATGATTGACCACAATGAGCAAGGGGCGTTCGGGCTGATTCTCAACCGGCGCAACGATGAGATCAGCGCGCATATGCGGCAGATTTTCGGTTTCGATGTCGCTGTGTACGAGGGCGGCCCGATGGAGAATGACAAGATTTTTTTTATCGTCCGCGGCGTACCGCTTACGGAAGCATTCCTGAAGGTTGACGAAAATTATTACCTGACCGAGGATGTGGAGGCGATAGCAGCCGAAATAATCAGCGGGAGGCTGAATGCGGAGGATGTGAAGATTTTCTCTGGATACAGCGGCTGGGCAGCAATGCAGCTGGAATCCGAGATCGCGCGCCGTGCCTGGACGGTGGTAGAAGTCTTCAATATGGACTATACCGCGCCGAACGACCAGACGCTCTGGAAGCATATTATGCAGAACCTCGGCGGAGAGTTCCTGCTTTATGCCAACGCTCCCGAAAATGTAATGATGAACTAATCCGTAACGGCAAAGCTGGACTGCCACTCGCGGATCATCTCGGGGAACCTCTCCATCGGGAATTCCTTGCTTCTGATTTTCCGGACGGGCGTGATGCCGCGCTCATCCGAGAAAATAATAATTTCGTCCGCCTTCTGCGATTCAAACGGATTAAATTCAGCCTCAGTAATCAGCGCTATGCTTTTTTTATGCAGAAAAGTAACGAAATTCTCCATCATCGGAGAAATGTAGGCGCCCTCTGCCTGCTTTGGGATTTTTACATCATTGCCCTCCAGGAAGAGGAGATTTCCCCAGATGCTTCGCGCGATCCTTTTATGGGGATTCAAAAGTATTACATCGTCCAGATCATTTTCGCGCGCGTAAATTTCTGCATAAATATTCTCCGGGCAGTGTACACGGAGGCTGCTCAGCAGGCCGGCGTTTACATTTATTTCCTTCAGAATATCCAGCTCTGCCGGCTGCCGAAGATCGAAAATATTCCCCGGCTCCGCGCGGAGCCAGTAGTGGATGTCGGACTTCCAGAGCTTCTCCCCCTCCGCGCGGTACGCGAGAAATGTAATAACGGCATCCGAAATACCGCCGGCGATGATCTTCTCTGAAAACAGATTTTCGAAAAACTCCAGCGTAAAGCCCAGCGGAATGTTCATACGCATCTTGCGCATACTCGCCATCAGGAAGAAATAGCATTCCTCGTGCATTACCAGCCTGCCCTCACGAACGAAAAAATAAGCTTTTACCGCATCCCCAAAGAGAAACGCCCGGTTTGCCGCCTCAAAATTTTCCGGATAAAAATGCCCCTGCATTGTAAAAATAAATGAACGAAAAAAAATCGCTCACTCAAAGATTAATTTTTTTTAAAAAAACTAAGCCGCACCGAGCTTAATCCTCAGATTTTCAATAAGATTTTCCCAATACAGGCGGTTCTCTTCCTCTTCGCCCTCCTCTGCAAAATCTGTAACCATCAGAGCCAAATCCTCCGTGATATCATCTATCACAATGGAAAGCTCGAAAAAGTTCTTGGTGCCCTCGTCCTCCTCCCAGCGGAAGCGCACGAAACTTTCCGGCTTGTAGCGGATCAGCGTCGCTTTTTCCTCGGGCCCGCCATTCCAGCTGAAATAAAAATCATCGCCCTTCTCCGTCACCTCATCTGCGAACCACTCGGAAAGCCCCTCCCCGCTGGCGAGATATTCGTAAAGAATCTCAGACTGGCAGCGCATCGGGAATTCGTACTGCACTTTTTGCTTAGCCATTTTG
This sequence comes from Cruoricaptor ignavus, assembly GCF_900141665.1. GTDB lineage: Bacteria > Bacteroidota > Bacteroidia > Flavobacteriales > Weeksellaceae > Cruoricaptor > Cruoricaptor ignavus. Next base: position 135,574 of record NZ_FQYI01000006.1, read on the forward strand.
GACTGTCATTTTTTTCGAGGCGCAATATAAAGATTAATTTTTTGTTTTCCGCAAGGCTCAGGCGGAATTTAATTTTAAATTAAACTTCGCCACCCGGAGGTTCAAACAAATTCCTCATCTAGTACTTCCAGTATGATACGGCAGCCTTCCCGTATCTCATCCTCGCTGATTGTCAGCGGCGGCGAGATCCTCATAAACTCGTTTCGGTACAGCTGCCAAAACACGATGAGCCCCTTCTGCATACATCGCTGCGCCACATTTAGGGTGAATTCCGGGGTGCCGAGATCTACGGCGAGCATCAGCCCCCTGCCGTTGATTTTTTTTATTTTTGGATGTAAGAGCATCTCGCGGAAAAGCGCTTCCTTACGCCCTACCTCATCCATCAGGCCGCTTTCCAGCACTTCTGTAAGCGTGGCGAGGGACGCAGCCGCGATCAGCGGGTTGCCGCCAAATGTGGTGATGTGCCCCAGTTTCGGCGAGTGCGAGAGGGACTGCATAATCTCTGCGGAGGACATAAAGGCGCCCACAGGCACGCCCCCGCCCATGCCTTTGCCCATCACCAGGATGTCCGGCACTATGCCGTAATGCTCGAATGCGAATAGCCTTCCCGTTCTTCCGAAACCCGGCTGGATTTCATCAAGAATCAGGAGGGCGCCCACTTCCTCGCAGCGCTGCTTCAGTTTTCGGAAATAATTTTCTTCTGGTAAAATAAATCCTGCGGCTCCCTGTATGGTTTCTACAATAACGCAGGCAGTTTTCTCGGTAATGTGTTGTAAATCAGAAAGTTTATTAAACTCAATAAAATTTACCATCGGCAGCAGCGGGCGGAATTCTCGCTTATGCACCTCGTTGCCCGCTACAGACAGCGCGCCCTGCGTATTCCCGTGGTAGGCGTCTTTGTAGGCAATGATCTCTTCCCTACCGGTAAATCTTTTCGCGAGCTTCAGCGCGCCGTCTATTGCCTCGGCACCGGAGTTCACGAGGTAAGTGACCTCCAGCGGCGCGGGCGTGGATTCCGCAAGCAGCCTGCAGAGCGCCACCGGCTTCTCCATCGCATACTCGCCATACACCATCGTGTGCAGGTAGCGCTCTGCCTGAGATTTTATGGCGTTGATGATTTTCGGATGGGAGTGCCCAAGGGTGTTGGCGGATACCCCTGCCACGAAGTCCAAATATCTCCCCCCATCCTTTCCGTAGATGTAGCTGCCTTCTGCCCTATCCACTTCAAATGCGGAGGCAAATTGTGTGGTTTGCGCCTGGTATTTGAAAAAATCTTCCTTCATTTTTATCGTTTGTTGCGCTTCGGCTGCTTCGCCTTATTTTTTTCCTGCTCTTTCAGGATTTCCTCCTGAGCTGCCTCGTATAGGGAATCATCAGAGATGTAAATTTCTTCGGGATAGTTGGGACTTTCCAGAAAAATATCCTGCCAGCGGCGCAGGCGGTCCCTGGTATTCCAGCTGAAATCGGGGAAGAATCTCTGCTCTCTGCTGATGAAACTCATCGGGTAAATATCGGTGCTAGCCCCGATGTTGCAGGAGATGATTTGCACAATCCTGCTCTGGAACAGTGCTTCGATGTTGCCGCACGCAGAAATTGCAACGCCGATGCGCTCCATTTCCCTTGTCTTAGAATCCTCATTGTCGGCATAGGTAATTGCCTGTGCGTTGCCAATAGCCGCCGCGGTGTGAATTTCGTTCTGAATGAATTTCAGCGTCATCAGCCTGCCCTTTATTTGATGAAACTCATCTTTTTTACTGAGTGAATCCACCTTTACAATGGCGAAAGCGTTCCCACTGACCTTCACCGAATCGAGGTATTCTCGCTCCAGATCGAAGTACGCCTGGACCTCCTCACCCGTGACCTGCCGCGCCCCGCTCCAGAGCACCGGACTGCCGTGCAGGTGCAGGATTCCATCAGTCTCGTTGAAGGATAGCGAGTCGGTCCTCGCCTGGGCATTAGATTTAAAAAATCTTGCCTGGCGGAAGGCGCGCAGGAAACTTTTCTTCCCTTCGGGGGCAAGTTTCTGGTAGGCGATGATTTTCTGAGCGGAGAAATAGATGGAATCTTTTTCAAGAACCTTCACCGCATAAGGTTTTTCGGTAATAACCGCTGAATCTTTTCGTTCATAAACCTCTCCGAACCCCCCGCGGATGAAGCGCCTTTCTGCAGGATCGTTCAGCAGTACATTGCCCGTGGCGCGGCCGTAGCCAGAGTTCTGATTGTAAAACATTTTATCACCCTTCAGAGTTTTCCCGTTGTAGAAAATGGTGGAATTTTTATTCAGAAAAACCTCCCGGGTATTCATATTGTATTTCCCGCTTTCGGTGTAAACGCGGTTGGCCGGGTTCTGCTTGTTAATGATTGTCGTAGGCCCGAAAATATCGGCAATGTTCGTATTCTGGTTCTGCCGGATGTTGCTGCCCTCCACGATGTACTGGCCATTATCTATATTGATATTTCCAGAAAGATCCACGGTGCGGCTCTCAACAAAGTAAGTAGCTGATTTTGTGTAAGTTACAGCATTATTGGCGAAAATTGTCCCTCCGGAATTGAAGTAAGCGGTATTCGCCGCACGGTCGTAGTAGAGGGTTTCGGTTTTTATGGTCTGTTTCGGGTCGGTCAGCACTACATTTTTTCTTGCGATGCCGCGTTGGGAATTGCCGTCGTACTCCATTTCGCTGGCGGTAATCACAGAGCCGTCAGCATTTTGGAGGCGCACATTCCCTATGGCTTTTACGAAATTCTGATCTTTGTAAAGCACCACCAGATCGGCAAAAAGATCTGATCCTTGATGCGAAAACTGAACATTGCCGGAGAAGTAAGGATTGCCTTCAAACTGCATAGGATCCACGCCAAAGAGGTCGGAATGTATATGCTGGATCTTCTCACTCTCTTTCGGCTGAGGCGGTTTTGAGAAAAAGGGATCCTTGGTAGGCGGATTTTGCCGTACCTGCGCCTGCAATCCGCTGCAAATCAGTAGGATAATGAGCAGGATGCGGCTCATCAGGATTTTTTTGAACCGTAGAAGTAGAGCGAGTGTGCGTGGATATTCACCCCGAACGCCTCCGCTATGGAATCTTTAATCCCCTGGATTCTTGGGTCGCAGAACTCGATGATTTCCAGGATTTCCTTTGCGCCTTCATCCCTGTAAATTACTAAATGATCGTGCTGACGGTCGAAATAAGATTTCTCGTAGGTGCTTGTGGAAGCTTTTTCGCCAAACTGGTGCCTCCTTATCAGCCCCGCATCCAGGAAAATATCTATGGTGTTGTAAATTGTGGCCTTGGATACATGATATTTTTTCTGCAGCATCAGCAGGTACAGGTCGTCCACATTGAAGTGCTGATCCATATTATAAATTTCCTCCAGAATGGTGTAGCGCTCCGGGGTATTGCGCAGCCCCTTTTCCTGAAGGTATTTCCGCAGCACTTCTTTGATCACCGCCTGATCCGTAATCTTCTGATTTTGGTTCATCAAAATATATTTCTACAAATTTATTGTTTTCAGAATAATTTCTGCAGGGCGAAATTTTATACCGAGTGAATCTCCCTCTGGCGGATTTTCTTGGCCACTATATTCTGATCCCAGATGGGCGCAGATTCTACCACCACATTGTGCGGGGATACGCCCCAGGTCTTGAAGTCGTCGCTGCCTATTACCTTCACGAGGTTGTAGATCTTGAGGGTTATCTTTTCCTTCAGCGTCAGCAGCGCATCGCTGATATAGGTATTATCTATCACCACATATTTAAGGTCCGGCGGGATGTTGTGAACCCGCAGCGACGGGTAGCTGCTGCGCGCCGGTATGATGCCCTGCTCCATAAGGTCTTTCAGCACATCATCGAAATAATCGTTAATTCTGCGGTCTATTTTAAACCCAAGGAGGAAATTGACTTTAAAAATGGTGCCCGGCATTATTTCATCCACGGTATATTCAAAAGTGTACGGATCTTCCTGGTTTACTATGCTCAGAATAAAGTAATGATCGGCACGCTTCGGCTGCTTCCGGATGATGGAGTAGATGATTTTCGCATCTACCTCGCCCTCCTTTTTCGCATTGCTGAGGAAGGCAAGGTTGGTGGCGTATTTCGGGATCGTCTCGTCCAGCTTCATATCTTTTATAATGGTGATATATTTGGCCAGCGGTACGAATTTGATGAACTTCATCTTGATTCTGCGCCCGTTGTACCAGGCATACATCGCCAGCGCGATAGAGCCGGCGAGGATTACCGAGATCCATCCCCCGTCAAAGAACTTTATAATATTGGCGCCGAAAAAGCCCAGCTCTATGGCGCTGTACAAAAGGAAAAACAGCAGTACCAGTAGGTTGTTCACACGGCGCTTCAGCAGCCAGAAGGTCAGCAGTATGGTGGTCATAAACATAGTAACGGTGATGGAAAGCCCGTACGCCGCCTCCATTCTGCCGGATTCTTTGAAATATAACACCACAAAAATGCAGGATACCAGCAGCCCCCAATTTATTTTCGGGATGTACATCTGCCCCTTCACACCGGAGGGATAGTTGATTTTCTGATTGGGCCAGAAGCTCAGCGACATCGCTTCGGAAAAAAGCGTGAAAGAGCCCGTGATGAGGGCTTGCGAGGCAATAATAGCCGCCGCAGTAGCCAGCACCACGCCGGGAATGAGCATCCACTCCGGCATTATGCCGAAGAAGGGATTGAGCCCGGTACCGAGCACGGCATCAGGATTTGCCAAAACCCACGCGCCCTGCCCCAGGTAGTTCAATATCAGCATTGTTTTTACAAAAAACCAGCTGACGCGGATGTTTTTCACGCCGCAGTGTCCCAGGTCCGAATACAGCGCCTCCGCGCCCGTCGTACAAAGGAAAACCGCCCCCAGAATCAGGATGGCACTCGGGGAATTTACGATGAGTTTGTAGGCATAATACGGGTTGAAAGCCTTCAGGATTTCAAAATTTTCTATCATATGAATATATCCGAGGACGCCCAACATCAGGAACCACAACATCATCACCGGGCCGAAAAACTTACCGATGAACGATGTCCCGAACTGTTGCACCACGAATATCCCGATGAGTATCCCGATGGTGATGGGCACCACCGGCGTGTGGGGGTTATAGATTTTTAGCCCCTCTATGGCGGACATTACGGTAAGGCTGGGCGTTATTACCCCGTCTGCAATGAGTGCCGATGCTCCGATGATGGCAATCAGATAGAGCCAGCGTTTTTTTAGATTTTTCACCAAGGAGAAAAGCGCGAGTATCCCACCTTCTCCGCGGTTATCCGCCCGGAGCGCGATGAGGACATACTTTACAGTAGTCTGCAGCGTGAGCGTCCAGATGATGCAGGATAGAGCTCCCTCAATGTATTCATTAAACGGGAGGCTTGCGCTTTCCTGGCGGGAATTTACAATCGCCTTCATCACATATAGCGGGGAAGTACCGATATCCCCGAAAACTATACCGAGAGAGACGAGCACGCCAAGGGCGGAGAGCCGGGTGATATCCAGGTGTTTCGAGGATGGGGACATAGCAAAAAAATATGTGCAAAATTAAGCGAATTTCCGGAGTAGCCCAAACGAAAAAACCCGGCGAAGTGCCGGGAAAATAGTTAATAAGTAGCCCTAAGCAGGGAGGTACATCGCTTTTTTGATTTCCTCTTTTACCTTCTCTACCTTAGGGAACCATTCCTCGAAAAGCGGCGCGGAGTAAGGCGCAGGAGCATCTGCCGTTGTAATTCTCTTGATAGGCGCATCCAGATAATCAAACGCTTTTTGCTGTACCATATAGGCGATCTCGGCAGATACGCTTGCAAAAGGCCAGGCTTCTTCCAGGACTACAAGCCGGTTGGTTTTCTTCACCGATTCCAGAACGGTGTCGTAATCCAAAGGGCGAACGGTGCGAAGGTCCACAACTTCTACAGAAATCCCCTCTTTTTCCAGGTCTTCTGCTGCCTGCATCGCCACCTTCATTATTTTGCCAAAGGATACTAAAGTTACATCGCTACCTTCCTTCTTGATGTCCGCCTTTCCAAGCGGTATGTAATATTCTTCCTCCGGAATTTCCATCTTATCGCCGTACATCTGCTCCGATTCCATAAAGATCACGGGGTCATTATCCTGAATGGCGGTTTTCAGAAGGCCTTTCGCATCATAAGGGTTGGAAGGCACTACAACCTTCAGCCCGGGACAATTGGCGTACCAGCTTTCCAGCGCCTGAGAGTGCGTGGCGCCAAGCTGGCCGGCAGAAGCCGTAGGCCCGCGGAAAACAATAGGGCAGCTCCACTGTCCGCCGCTCATTTGGCGGATTTTCGCGGCATTGTTGATTATTTGATCGATGCCGACAAGCGAGAAGTTGAAGGTCATAAATTCCACAATCGGCCTATTGCCGTTCATTGCAGCGCCCACGGAAATTCCCGCAAAACCGAGCTCAGAAATCGGCGTATCGATTATACGCTTCGGCCCGAATTCATCCAGCATCCCTTTGGACGCCTTGTAAGCACCGTTGTACTCCGCCACTTCTTCGCCCATCAAGTATATGGACTCGTCCTTGCGCATTTCCTCGCTCATCGCCTGCGCGATCACTTCCCGGAAAGTATATTCAGCCATCAGTCTTTTAATTTTGAATACAAATTTAAGATTTTAATCTTGGAAAATAATGGACGAGAAGATTAAAAAATATAAGATTTATCAGTTTAAAATATGATGGCAGGGATATTTACAGCTTATTCCAAACCTGCGTACGGCCCAGTGCCGCAACTCCCAAATAGCCGCGAACATTAAGTTTATTACCATCGCGGGATACGGCGCACTTGTAAGTCTTGCCGTTTTGCGGATCTACAATGCTTCCCCCGGTAAATTTATCTCCTTCCTTCTTCAGCCCACGGATGATTTCCATCCCTTCCAGCGGCTTGTTTTTTCGGTCATCCGTACAGTTTACGCAGTTGTTGTTGGCAGGCTTCACCAGCAGTTTCTCGATTTTAGCGTAATACTTCCCGTCAGTCTTTTTAAAAACTTCGACAATTGCTTTCGGCTTGCCGGTTTCATCGTCTACGGTTTGCCACTTACCTTCGATTTGCGCAAATGAAAGTGCTGAGATGAGCATTGCTGAGAATGCAAATACTGATTTTTTCATAATGTATGATGTTAATTGTTAAAAAGTTTCCTGGCGGTAAATGTAGGAAAAAAATTTAAACATAAATTAAACACCTTCATTTTTTTATTGATTCATCTTCGCGACATAAATCAGTCAGTTATTTGAATCAATATTTTTTTTCCCAATTGAGATTCTCGCCGCTGTGGATTCAGAAACTTAAGGGATAGCCTTGTGATGCGGAAATCTTTCTCTGAATTGATTATTTTATAATGTCGGTTGATATCCTCCAGGTGAACTTCATCAGTTAAAAGATAATCACCATACCGAAGATTTTCAGGTATAATGCGCGGCGTATTTCTTTTCGTGTAGAAATCAAACGCCCAGGATTCATCATCCTTCAGCATAAAGATTTTTTCCTTGGGTAAACTTTGGGAATTCACAAATTCTGCCTGTTTCAATGGCCCTTGAAATTGCGTTAAAACCGGATAAAACTGCGAGTTCAAAAACAAATTCATCCCGATGGAAAAAAGCAGCGATGCCTTCAGATATTTTGAGAATAAATTTTCCTTCACGAAAATTCGGTTCAGCAAAATCATCAGCACAAAAACCGACACCATATATAATATAGGCTTTGGAATTCCAGTAAAAATTTCGGTTAATATAAAAATTCCGACTATTCCTGAAAATATCACAACCAATTGAATTTTCCACAAAACTTTTATCAATCTTTGCCGGTTTTCTTTTCGGATTAAAAATAAATAAGCCGCAGTAAAAACCGAAATCACGGGAATCAGTCCGTTGAGATAATGCGGCAGCTTGAATTTGGAAAAACTGAAGAGCAGCATCACCAGCCAAAATCCACCGAGCGTAAGAAATTCCGCGCCTTCCGTTTTTTGGAATTTATTTTTGAAAAACCAAAAAGTGCGCTGAAAAACGCCGCAGTAAAAAAGCAGCGAAAACGGCAGAAATGCCCACAGCAAAGTGTGGAAAAAGAAAAAATAATCCGGCGAAGTTTCCGTAAAACCGCTTGCTGTAAGGCGATTCAAGCTCTGGTTGAACAAAATAAATTTCACGCCTTCTAAACCGAACTGATGATTGTAAGCGAAAACTACGGGGAAAATTCCAACCAAAAATGCAGCGGCAGAAAAGAAAATTTTAGCATTGAAAAATCGCCGCCATTCCCTTGAATAAAGCAGATACGAGAAAATGCACAGCCCGATGATTACCACTGCCATTTGGCCTTTCGTCGAAAAAGCCATCGCCGTTGAAAATCCTGCCAAAGTTGCTGAAGAAATTTTCTGCGTCTGGATGAACTTCACAAACTGCCAGATTGCAAAGGCGATAAAACCTGTGAGAACCGCATCGGTGCGTACATCGTGCGCAGAAAGAATGATGGTTTGCGCCGAAAGAAAAATCAGCGCGGCACAATGGCTTAGATTTTCGTTTCGATAAAGTAAATCTGCCAGCTTCTTTGTGGAAAATGCCGCCATAAAAAGGCAAAGCACCGCAGGAATCCGGTAAGCGAAATGATTTATCCCGAAAAATTTCATCGAAATGGCAGCGAGCCAAAAATGAAGGTGCGGCTTATCCAGGTACGGGTTTTCGCCCTTGTAAATGTTCAGAAAATCGCCACTCAAAGCCATTCTCATCGCCATTGAAGCGTGCTGCGCCGAATCGTTCTGCATCAGCGGAACGAGCATTCCGCAAAGGTAAACCGCTAAAAAGCCAGCGTAAAAAAGCGCGATGCTGCGCCGCGAAAGAATTTTTTGTTCCAAAGTCTTATTTTTGCAGGGCTGCCACAAATTTACTGATTATGGACTTGATGAAATCGTATTCGCTCGTAATCCCGATGTACAACGAACAGGGCAATGCTGCGCCGCTCATCCGGAAAATCCGCGAAGCGATGCAGGGCTTGCGCTACGAACTCATCCTGATAGACGATGCCTCCACCGATGGTACGGTGCAGGAAATCCGTGATGCGGCGGATGAAAACCTGGTGCTCATCGAGCTGAAGAAAAACTACGGCCAAAGCTCCGCAATGATGGCTGGCTTCGATTTTGCAACGGGCGATTACATCATCACCCTGGATGGCGATCTGCAGAACGACCCGAGCGATATTCCTGCAATGGTGGACCTGCTTGAGCGCGGCAACTACGATTTGGTGGTGGGAAAACGGGCTAACCGGCAGGATTCTTCGGTGCGCACCATCCCGTCGAGAATTGCGAATTTCATCATCAAAAATACGACGAAGCTGAACATTTCTGACCAAGGCTGCGCGCTGAAAGTTTTCACGCGGGAAACGGCAAAAGAACTGAACCTATACGGCGAGAACCACCGCTTCATAAGCCTGATGGCCCACCTGAACGGCGCGAAAATTGCGGAAATGCCCGTGAAGCACCACGCAAGGCAGCACGGCGTTTCGAAATACGGAATGAACCGTACCTTCAAGGTAATCAACGATTTACTGCTGGTGCTTTTCAATCAGAAATACCTTTCGAAACCGATTTACCTTTTCGGGAACATCGGGCTTCTTGCGTTTTCGCTGGGTATGCTCATCAACCTTTACCTGCTGATTCTCAAGATTTTAGGTGAACAAATCGGCGGAAGACCGATGCTGATTCTCGGCGTTTTGCTCGTGTTCATCGGCATTCAGTTTTTCACGACGGGTATCATCGTGGATATGCTGATGAAAACTTACTACGAATCCCAGAACAAACGGCCGTTTAACATCCGGAAAATCACAGATTTTGGCAAAGCAGCGCATTAAAAAATCGGCGCTGAATGCCGTGAAAATCCTTGTGAGCCTGGCTTTGTTGTTCTTCGTTTTTCGCAAAATCCCGCTGAAAGACATCACGGATCTTTGGCGGCAGGTGAATTTTTTTTACCTGATTCCTGCGGCCATTTTATTTTTGATTTCGCAAATCATTTCAGCGCTCAGGTTGCAGAAATTCTTTGAAACCGCCGATTTTCCGCTGAGTTTCCACAGCAATCTGAAACTGTATTTCGTAGGAATGTTCTACAATTTTTTCATACCAGGTGGAATTGGTGGTGATGCCTACAAAGTTTTTGCCCTGAACAAAAAATTTGGCTGGAATGCCAAAAGATTGACCGCCGCAATCTTCATCGACAGGTTAATTGGCTTAATCTGCATCTGCCTGATTATCTGCATTTTAGCAATTTTTTTTCTGCCGAAATTTTGGATTTATGAAGTGTTGCTTTTCCTCATCGGCCTGGCAATTTCCTGGTTTTTCATCAAAAAACTTTTCCCGATTCTCAGCGTCAATTTTTGGTCAGGCCTACTGTATTCCGCCGGCGTTCAAGCTTGCCAGTTAATCTGCTTTGCACTTTTGCTAAAAAGCCTCGGCGTTTCCGATGGATACGGCGTTTATTCGCTGGTTTTCCTTCTGAGCTCGGTGCTGAGTTTGATTTCTTTTGCCGGGCTTGGAATTCGCGAAATGCTGTTTCTCCAGGCATCCAAACTCTTCGAATTCTCGCCGGAATTTTCGGTTTCCGCATCGCTGCTTTTCACCATTATTACGGCATTCTTCTCGCTTTTTGGCGTTTACTTTCAGGCAAAAAAATTAAATTTACAGCTGAAATCCGATTGATGAACTTCATCCGAAAAAATCTTGCCAACGCTTTCACGCTGGGAAATCTTTTTTCCGGCTGCATCGGTGCTGTTCACCTTTTCGGCGGCGATTATAGAACGGCGGCGCTTTGCATCGCCATTTCATTGATTCTGGATTTTTTCGACGGCTTTGTGGCAAGGGCAATGAAGGCCAATTCTGAGCTTGGTGTGCAATTAGATTCTTTGGCAGATATGGTAACTTTCGGCTTTTTACCGGGACTCACTATGTACAAAATGCTGGAGCCTTTCGGCAGCGATTTTTTTGGGATGAATGCCGGTTTTGAAATCAAATATCTCGGCTTCTTCATCACGCTTTTCTCGTGTTTAAGGCTTGCGATTTTCAACCTGGATGACGAGCAGAAATTTCACTTCAAAGGCCTGAACACGCCCAGCAACACGCTTTTAATTTTCGGAATTTACCTTGCCAATCAAGAATCCGGAAGCTTTCGGTTTTTAACGGAAAACCCTGCACTTTTACTGCTGCTTACCTTACTCAGCAGTTGGCTCTTAGTTAGCCCGGTGAAGATGCTTTCGCTGAAATTCAAGTCGATGAAAATTCGGGATAATGTCTCGAAAATTGTTTTAGCAACTGGCGCCATCCTTCTTCTCGCACTTTTCGGCATCACGGGAATTCCGCTCGTCATCGTGTTTTACATCTTCACATCGCTGCTTTACCAAAACCAAATTTGAGATTTTGAACCTTAAACTTTAAACCTTAATGAACCTAAAACTCCACAGGCCGCTGTGCACCTTCGATTTGGAAACTACCGGAAACAACATCGGCAAAGACCGCATTGTGGAAATCTGCATCCTGAAAGTAAACCCGGACAGTTCACGCGAAATGAAAACCTGGCGGGTAAATCCGGAAATGTATATTCCTGCGGAAGCTACTGAAATTCACGGCATTACGAACGACGATGTGAAGGATGCACCGACTTTTCGCGAAATTGCGCCGAAGATTGTGGAGATGATTTCCGGCAGCGATTTGGCAGGCTTCAATTCCAACAGGTTTGATGTGCCGCTTCTTGCGGAAGAATTGCTTCGCGCAGGCTATGATTTCGATTTGAGCAAGCATAGACTGGTGGATGCACAAACGATTTTTCACAAAATGGAACCGCGAAATCTTTCGGCGGCATTCCGGTTTTACTGTGGAAAAGAGCTGGTAAACGCACACTCTGCGGAAGCCGATGTGCAGGCAACTTTCGAAATCCTGGATGCACAGGTTGGGCATTATCCTGATCTGCCGAAGGATGTGAATGCGCTCAGCGAATTCTCGCACCATCAGAAATTTGCCGACCTTGCCGGAATGATACATTTCGACAAAGCTGGGCAGGAAATTTTTGCGTTCGGGAAATACAAAGGGATGAGGGTGAAGGATATTTTCACGAAAGACCCGGGCTATTTTGGCTGGCTGCAAAACGCTGATTTCCCGCTATATACTAAGAAGATTTTCACCAAAATTCAGCTGCGAAGCAAGTTTTGAGAAAAAGGAAACAGAGTTGGATATTTTTAATTTTCAATTCTTAAATTATTAATCTTTAATCATACGAAGAAAATGAAAATCATCTGCATTGGCAGAAATTACGCCGATCACGCAAAGGAACTGGGCAATGAAATTCCGGAAGACCCGGTGATTTTCATCAAGCCTGATACCGCGGTTTTAAAGGGAAATGATTTCTACATCCCAGAATTTTCGCAGGAAATCCATTACGAGCTGGAAGTGGTGCTGAAAATTTCCAAAAGCGGAAAATACATCCTGAAAGAAAACGCGGCAAAGCATTTCGACGAGATAGGTCTGGGAATAGATTTCACGGCGAGAGATTTTCAGAACCAACTGAAAACCAAGCGTTTACCTTGGGAATTAGCGAAGGCTTTCGACGGAAGTGCGGTAGTTTCCCAATTTTTTCCGAAGGAAAATTTAAACCTGAAAAACCTAAACTTTTCATTGCTGAAAAACGGTGAAACCGTGCAGCAGGGAAGCACATCGCTGATGATGTTTCAGCCGGAAGACATCATTGAATTTGCTTCAAAATTTTTCACGCTGAAAGCCGGCGACCTGATATTTACCGGCACACCGAAAGGTGTTGGGAAAATTTCCGAAGGCGATATGCTCCAAGGATTTCTGGAAAATGAGAAGGTTTTGGACATTCGGATATTTTGATTTTTGGCGGAATTTCATTAATTTTAACCAAAATTCAGTGCTATGAAAAACATCATCTTGCCCATCGATTTCGGCGCAAAAACCGATTTGCTCGTTGAAAGTTGCGTGAATTTCGCGAAGGATATCAACGGAAAAATTTGCCTGATTCATGTAACGCCGTCAGACATCGGCTTTGCAATCGGCGATATGGGATTTCAGTATTTCCCGGAAATTGAGCAGATGGAAGTTCGCGAAGAACTGAAGATGCTGAGCGATATTGAGCAGAGAATCAAAGGTTTTGGCGTGGATTGCGAGCACCTTCTGAAGCAGGGCATTGCGAAAGACATCATCCTGGAATACGCCGCAGAAAAATCGGCGAGCTACATAGTGATGGGAAGCCACGGCAGAAGCAATATGTACGATGTTTTCGTGGGCAGCCTTACAAAATCTTTGACGAGGGATTCCAAAATTCCTGTGCTGGTAATCCCGATGCACAGTTAACCAGAGTATTGAAACCTGAACGCCACATCTTGGGATGTGGCGTTATTTTTTTGGATTAATTTTTCTTATAAATTTCAGGATCGTAGTATGGGTGCTTCCCTTCAGTTGGCGAAAAATATTCCTTGTCTTTGTTGTTACCCAAAGTTACAACCAGCGTGTAGCACCAGTAGATGAAGATTGCGGATGCCGCGAGGAAAAGAATCCAGTTCAACACATAACCGGCAAAGTCGAAAAATCCGAAGGTCCACTTAAAGAAATTGCTCAGAGCAAGCCAGAATGAAGTCATTTTTTTAGGTTTTGAATTAACTTTGCACAAATTTAGAAATAAATGTTTAAACTGCTCTCTAAAGAGTCAACAATTTTTTCAATTCCCTTTTACATCGGTTTTTTGCTGCTGATGCTCATCGGGTTCAACATACTGGATTTCAATTACTTAAACCTCACATCCTCCATCATCGCATTATGCGGTGCATCGCTGGGGTATTATGTTTTTTTTCAGATGAACCTTACTTACAGTACGCATCTGCCGCTGTTTCTGTACACATTTTTCATCTTCGCATTCTATAGTCCCGGGCTGGATATCGGTATCTCCGCAGCGCTATTCACCAACTCATTTTTGCTGCTGATGCTCACCAATCCGGATGACAACATCAGCCGGAAAAATTATGTGCTGGCGGGGGTAGTTCAGTGCCTTGGCTACCTTTTCCTGCCTGCCGCGTGGCCGATGCTCCTGTTCCTCGTCATCCACATTGTCGCCACTTCGCGCCGGATAGGGCTCAATCTGCTGAGGCTTTTTTTCGGGATCGCGCTCACGCTGGGCAGCTACTTCTGCATCGCCTATTTTTTTGGTTTAAATGAAATAAATTACGACTATTTCCCAATCCCGGAGCAAAATTTTATCTCTGACTTCCGCCCGATCGCCTGCCTCGCGCCCCTGCTGTTGATGGGCATCTACGCCCTGCTGGATCACTTCCGGCACTACAGCGAAAAGAGCCCCTCCAGCCGCTACAAATACACTTTCCTTCTCACCTTCACTGGGGCGCAGCTTGTGAGCATCTTCTTGTACATGGGCTATCATTTTGAGCTGCTGCTTCTGCTTGCGCTGCCGTTTTCCATAATTCTCAGCCGGATGCTGTGGTTCCTACCGAAATATTGGATGAAAGAAGCCTGCCTCTGGCTGATTGTTTTGAGTTTAGTAATTTTTAGAGCAGAAACTTACAAATTAATAAAGATCATATGATCCAGATTGATGACAAACTGATTTCTGAAGAGATTTTCAGCGAAGAATTCGTCTGCAATTTGCACAAATGCAAAGGCGCCTGCTGTGTGGAGGGCGATGTGGGAGCCCCGCTGCAGAAGGAGGAATCCGAAATTTTAGAGAACATTTTCGAAAAGATAAAACCCTACCTCACCCCCGCAGGAATTGAGGCGCTGGAGGCTCAGGGCACCTGGACTACCGACCCTGTGGATGGCGATTTTGTAACGCCGATGGTAGAGGGCAGAGAGTGCGCGTATGTGACTTTTGATGAGAATGGCATCACGAAATGCGGTATCGAGAAGGCCTTTGAAGACGGCGCTGTCGGCTGGCAGAAGCCGATTTCCTGCCACCTATACCCGATCCGCGTGACAGAATACCGCACTTTTACCGCTTTGAACTATCACGAATGGCCTATCTGCAGCGATGCCTGCACCCTGGGAAGGGAACTGAAGGTGCCAGTTTACAAATTCCTGAAAACGCCGATAATCAGGAAATACGGGGAGGATTTTTTCCAAACACTAAGCGATGCCGCAGAAGAATGGCACCGGGAGTTCGGAAAGAAAAATTAATCCGGATCTGCAGTCTCTTTAATTTTTTCGATCGCAGATTTCAGCTCCTCATTAAATTTTTCCTTCTCCAGGCGTACCGCCGGCACCTGCCGCACTTCGCAATTCTGGATCGGGCAGTATTCGCAGGTGGTGCCTACGCTTACCTCGGGGACTTCTTTCAGGAACCGGATTTTTTTCTGCACCGCAGGGTTGATAAGGATCCCGATACAGTAGCTGCGGTTGGTACCGTCTGAGAAGGGATTCTGCTCCGAGGTGGAGATCACGAGATAGCGCCTGCCGCTTTCCGCATAATTGGATATCTGGATGTCCGAATACTGTCCGCGGCGCTGCAAACTGCCCAGGTTCTTCACCGCCACCCACCTCCTGCAGTAATGCTCGTTCACCGCGCTGGAGCGGGGAGACTGCTTCCTGTTCAAATGCATTTCTTTGATAATCTTCACATTATCAGATTTTTTTTTCTTCGTAAAACAGAGGTAAAAAATATCCTTAAACCCAAACTCCTGCGGCAATAGATTGGTAAGCCTGTAATAAAAAGTCTCCGGGGAATCCGTGAATCTTGCCATCATCGAAGAAAACTTCCGAGCATCCCATTGCTTTTCCTCAAAAAAGGCGGATAGCTCCGGCAGTACATCACTTTTGGAAATCAGCAAGCAGCCCGCAAAATAGGAGGAGAAAAAATTACCCAGCAGCTCATCAAAGCTGGAAAAATCCAGCCAGGAGTAGGTGCTCGGCCGCGCGGAGATGCCCAGGACATTGTATCCGATTTCCTTCGCGAGGATGAAGGCCTTCTGGTTTTCATCCAGAAGTTCGTTCATCATCAGCAGCTTATTGTCGGGGAAATAGAGCGACCGCAGCTTGCCCGTAGCGCCGAATTTCTGGAAATCCTGATCCGTGATCTTGTAATGAAATTTTTCAGTTAAAATTTCCCTAAGCTTTTCCGCGGAAGGCTTTGAAGGGAGCTGGTTTTCTGCAAAGAAAGCCGATGCTTTTTCTTCTATCTCGGGGAAATAATTTTCGTGCAGCTCCTGATAGCTACGCATCACGGCGAAATAAAAATCTTCCCTGCTGAGGTTGTAATTCTGCGATATCTCAATAATGGTGTTGATGAAAGCCGTGACATCCTTCGGCGCCTCGCTCACGATGGAGATAAGGTTGATTTTATTGATACCGAAAAGCTCCAGCGGTATCTGCTTGAAGAAATCTGAGCGGAGGATTTCCGCCAGGGGCTCCAGGCTCTTATCCAGCTTCGTGGATACCAGCTGGTCGTATGATACTGCTAGGGCATCCGCGATCTGGACAATTTTTTCGTGCTTTGGATATTTTTTCCCGCTCTCTATCTCATTAATGTAAGATTTGGAAAGCCCCGTACCGCCTGCTAGCTGCTGTTGCGAAAGTCCCAGCTTCTGCCTGTACTGCCGTACTTTCAGCCCGAAGACAATTCTTATAAACTCGCTATCTGTCATAAATGCAAGATGCAAATGTACCAAAAAACTTTTTATAAAATTTAGCGAACATTCGCTGTTTGTGAATATTTTTAACTACATTTGTCGCATTCAAAATTTTAATCCTATGTCTGATTTTAGAATTCTGGCTGATGCAAAATACAGCGAGATTTTCACCGAAGAGCTTTCAAATTTTATCACGGAGCTACACAGAAAGTTTGACGGAAGACGCCTCGAGCTCCTCGGGGCAAGAGAAGAAAAGCAAAAAGAATTTGATGCCGGAAAAAAACCTACCTTCCTCCCCGAAACCGAAAGCATCCGCAGCGGCGACTGGAAGTGCGCCCCAGTTCCGGAAAACCTGCAGGACCGCCGCGTGGAAATCACCGGACCGGTGGACAGAAAGATGATCATCAACGCGCTGAACTCCGGGGCCAGCTGCTTTATGGCAGATTTTGAGGACAGCAACTCCCCTACCTGGGAAAATTGTATGGTGGGCCAGAAAAACCTGTCCGACGCGGTTGCAAAAACGATTTCTTTCGAAAACGAAAAAGGAAAAAAATACGAACTCTCCGAAAAAACCGCCACCCTGCTCGTAAGACCGCGCGGGCTGCATCTAAACGAAAAGCATATCGAGATAGACGGGAAAATCGCTTCCGGCTCGCTGGTAGATTTCGGAATTTATTTCTTTAGAAATGCCAAAAAAGCCATAGAAGACAGCGGAGGCATTTACTTTTACCTCCCCAAGCTGGAGCATTACGCAGAGGCGCAGTGGTGGAATGATGTTTTCGTTTTCGCGCAGGATTACCTCGGAGTGCCCCAGGGCAGCATAAAAGCCACCGTGCTTATTGAAACCATTACCGCCGCCTTCCAGATGAACGAGATCCTCCACGCGCTGAAGGAGCACAGTGCCGGCCTGAACTGCGGGCGCTGGGATTACATTTTTTCTTACATCAAAAAATTCCGCAATCAGCCGGAGTTCATTGTTCCGGACCGCAGCCAGGTAACGATGACTGCCCCATTTATGAGCGCATACTCCAGGCTTGTGGTACAGACCTGCCACAAACGCGGCGTACACGCTATGGGCGGTATGGCAGCACAGATCCCCGTAAAAGGTGATGATGCAGCGAACGATGCCGCCTTCGCCAAGGTGCGGGCAGACAAGGAGCGCGAAGCAAATAACGGGCACGACGGTACCTGGGTAGCCCACCCGGCGCTCGTGCAGGTAGCAATGGAAGTTTTTAATGACAAGATGCCAGAAAAAAACCAGATCGACAGGCCTATTTCTCAGGAAGAAATCACCGAGGAGCAATTGCTGGAAATTCCTCAAGGAACCATCACCGAGAAGGGCGTTCGCGAAAACATCAATGTAGGCATCCTCTACATCGAATCCTGGCTTATGGGAGCCGGCGCCGCAGCAATCTACAACCTCATGGAGGATGCTGCCACAGCCGAAATTTCCCGCACCCAGGTGTGGCAATGGCTGAAAAACAATGCCAAGCTGGACGATGGAAGAATCCTTAGCCCTGAAATAGTGAAAGAATGGGAAAATGAGGAATTAGAAAAAATAAAGGATTATGTTGGTGAATCGCGCTTCGAAAACGGCAGATTCCAACTCGCCACTGAGCTTTTTAACGAGCTGGTTCTGGATGATGATTTTGAGGAATTCCTCACCACTAAAGCCTACCAATATATTTAAATCAACCATATTTTAACATAAAATAATTTATAAAATGACCAACAAGGATGAAGCTGCAAAACTGCAGCAGGAATGGAACGAGAGCCCGAGATGGAAAGGCGTGGAAAGACCGTACAGCGCGGAGGATGTGCTGAAACTTAGAGGCTCCTATAAGCTGGACTACACCATTGCCACCAAAATGTCTGAAACGCTTTGGAGCAAGCTAAATTCGAAAGACTTCGTAGCTGGCCTGGGAGCGCTTACAGGCAACCAGGCGGTTCAGGAAGTGGATGCCGGGCTCGAGGCGATATACCTGTCCGGGTGGCAGGTAGCGGCAGATGCCAACCTTTCCGGTGAGATGTATCCGGACCAGTCGCTCTACCCTGCTAATTCCGTACCTGCAGTAGTGAAAAGAATTAACAACGCATTGCTCCGTGCTGATCAAATACAAAGCGTAAACGGGGTAAGCGAGGACCAGCGGAAAGAATACCTCGTTCCAATCGTTGCGGATGCTGAAGCCGGCTTTGGCGGCAACCTGAATGCCTACGAGCTTATGAAGCAAATGATTGAGTCCGGCGCTGCAGGCGTTCACTTTGAAGACCAGCTTTCTTCTGCGAAAAAATGCGGACACCTCGGCGGGAAGGTTCTTGTACCTACTCAGGAGGCCATCAATAAGCTGATTGCTGCAAGGCTTGCCGCGGATGTTTGCGGAGTACCAACCGTGCTAATCGCCAGGACTGATGCGGATGCTGCCGACCTCCTCACCTCCGACATCGACGAGAGAGACCACAAATTTATCACCGGTGAAAGAACTTCTGAAGGCTTTTACCGCGTGAAAAACGGAGTGGAGCAAGGCATCGACCGCGGGCTGTCTTATGCGCCGTATGCCGACCTGCTCTGGATGGAAACCTCCAACCCGGACCTAGAGCAGGCACGCAGATTTGCTGAAGGTATCCACGCAAAATTCCCTGGGAAGATGCTTGCTTACAACTGTTCGCCTTCTTTCAACTGGGCGGCAAAGCTTTCCGTTCCGGAGATGGAAACATTCCGCGAGGAACTTGCTAAAATGGGCTATAAATTCCAGTTCATCACGCTTGCCGGTTTCCACGCGCTGAACACCTCAATGTTTGAGCTGGCCCTATCCTACAAAAACCGCGGAATGGCAGGCTACAGCGAACTGCAGGAGAGAGAATTCAAACTTCAGGAAAAAGGGTTCCGCGCCGTAAAACACCAAAACTTCGTGGGTACATCTTTCTTTGATGAAATCCAGACTGTGGTCACTGCAGGTCAGTCGTCGGTAAAGGCGATGGCAGGCTCCACTGAAACCGAGCAGTTCCACTAAAAACTGCCTCTTTTCAAAATGAAAACCGCCTCTTTTGAGGCGGTTTTTTTAGTTTCCTGAAGTTTCAGCATTGTCAGCTGTATCCTCCACTTTATTTTTTATCTCTTCTAGGAACTCATCGTGGGAGATGGCTTTTTCATTTTTTTTTGCCTTTTCAAGAATTACATCTTTTAGCTTGGCCATCGCCACCTCGCTGGAAATCTGCTGCAGCTGGTTCTGATCTTTCAAGATCTCCACTGCGTATTTCTGAACTTCTTCATCCGCCAGGTTGTGAATGCCATACATCGCCATCTGGTTTCTCACCAACTGCTCCGCTTGCTCCAGAACATCGCTGTAATCGATCTTTACCTCATTATCATTCATCAGCTTACCCTCGATGATCTGATATTTCAGCTGGTCTTTTTCCCTTTCAAGAATTTCGCGTGCCTGTTGCTCGGAGGTTACATTTTGGTTGGTAAACATCAGATGCTTCACAAGGAAATTTTCAGGCAGCTGTATTTCTTCTGTTTTTACAATTTGCTCAAGAATTTTGTTCACGAAATGCACATCGGCATTCTGCTGGAAATACTCATCCAGCTCGGATTTTACTTTTTCCCTCAAAGCTTCTTCGGACGCAATGTTGCCCTCACCATAAACCTTATCGAAAAGTTCCTGATTCAGCTCGTGATCTTTCAGGCCGTAAAAATCTTTAATTTTGATTTCCAGCTCATTATGATGTAGATGATCAACCTCATTTTTGCTGAAACCCAGCTGCTTCGCAAGATCTTCATTGTTAACCAATTCTTCTTTTGAAATCCGGAAAACCTCATCCATCTTTTTACCTTTTACCAGCTCAAAAGCCTCTTTAGTCTGCGCATTTATCGTGGCGTTTTTTGGAGCGTGGTGATGCTCTCCCTCCGCATCATCTTCCACCACCTGCTGAATTTCTAGGTTGACGAAAGATTCCTCGCCTATTTCTTCCTGCGGAACCTGCTCCGCGAAGCGCTTCTGCATATTTTCTATCGAGGTATTGATCTCCTTATCAGAAGCTTCCACCTTGAAATACGGCGCCTCATATTTTGCAAGGTCTATCGTGATGTTCGGTTCAAAACCAACTTCAAATTCAACGCTCAGCTGATCCTTTTTGTAATCAAAATCTTCCACAGGATTGGGGACCGGCTGGCCTACGAGCCGCAGATTATTCTCAGAAATATAGTTATTTACAGCTTCGGAAACCAGCTTGTTGATTTCTTCCAGCGCCGCATTAGCCTCAAACTGGCGGCGCACCATACTCATCGGCACCTTTCCTTTGCGGAAACCAGGGACCTGTGCATTTTTCGCATAGTTATGGAGCTGCTTTTCAACTTTATCTTTATAATCTGCGTTATCAATCGTCACGGTCAACTTAGCGCTGACATCGTCATGATTAGTAGCTGTAACATTCATATGTTCAAAATTTTAGTTTGCAAAAATAATGATTTTTTCAATTATCTTTCTTCAAAAATATCAATCGGATATCAGATAATAAAATTCTGCTAGTGAAATAAATAAAAACGCCCTGAAAATCAAGGCGTTGCGAGTGATTGAGTAGACCCACAGGGAGAGACGAATGATCTATTATGAAAACCTAATATAAGTAAATGGCTGAAATCAATCAATTAATAAATTTAAAGTTGTCATCAGCTATCATTTAAAAGCACCAATGATTACAATGGTGGGGAAGAGATGGAGATGAAAAATGAAGGAAATTCCAGCCACAGCTCAAACATTTTTAGCTACTTCCGGCAAATCCAGCTTTATCAGTTCTCTATATTTTCCTTCAAGGCATATGGGATCTGGTTCGTTGTCTGCAATTGTAAAGTTTGAAAGCTTTTAACCAGCAAACTCTTATCATGATGGTAAGGGTACCTTTTTTCGTGCAGTGCAATTAGATTTTTTAAGGGCACCTCCTCCAAAATTTTATGCAAATCCCAGAAATCCTTTTCTCTTCCGCTTCTGCACTACCTCCATCTTCATTGCGGCAATCTCTTTAACTGATGCCATTCTAATTCCATCAATTTCCACCGTTCAAAAATGAAGTCATCGGTATAAAAAATATCCAGCTTCACGGATTCATCCCAGGAATTTCCTATCCGGTACAATTTTCCTAAAGCCGCCGCAATCTGGTGGGGATCCACATAAGAGAATACCTCCTCTAAATAATTGTTTATCTCAACAAAATCTATTGTGCCATACGGTACATCGCTGAACAAATCAATGTTTGCAGGACGGATAGAGCGCCCTCTTCTATGCCGATTGCCCTTTCGACTTTCAGAGCTAAACTAACCGGAATTCTTCACCTACCTTTCAGAATGGAGTTAAGTGTTTGCGGATGTTCGTTTACTATCAATGCCAGATTCCTTTGGCTAAACCCCCTTCTCTTCATTTCTCTCTTAAGAAATACGTGCGCAGGAATTCCCTTTAATTTTGCCGCTTCCATACCTGTAAAAGTAAGCAAAATTGTTTATTTTATAATCTTTAACGCACATTTGTCAGCACAAAGCTGCTGATCATATTATTCATTTTTGACTACCATACTGCTGCTTTATTTTGACGGAAGGACAATGTGATGGTGTACGCCCTGTCGTTGTTAGGAAAGTGATACATATTTACAGTAACCGGCGGATTATCATTCAGCTGCCTGAGATATGATATTTTCAGAGCGAAAACACCATTAATTTTGATTGCAGATGCACCTTTTCATTTCAAAAGTTTCAGTCCAGTGCCACGGAAGGATTGACTGATATAATTTCGGGTTTCATTATTTAGCACGGTCAATTCACTTGATGGAAGTGCTGCGGTTCTGGTGCTTTTCTCGAAATCGCCAGGTCTGCCATATTCTGTTTCAATAATAACTCTCACATATTCCGAGAAACCTTTTTCGGTAAATTCATTCAAGCCTTTCTGCTGAAACACCACCCTGTCAGCATCCTGTTTGACAACTATTTGCTTAGAAACCTCATCCAAAAATTTTTTGTAGGAACCACCTCTTGGTTCCAGATCGTTGGAAATAGTTATAGTTCCGATATTACGTATTGAATATTTGGTGTATTGTGCCTGAGCAGATGAGCATACCAAAATGCAAATGACAAGTAGTTTTTTCAAAGAATTTAATGCTTAGCAACCACTTTCACCATAAATGTTAAATGTAAAACCCGTAGTGCATTATAAAATAGGTTGCTCAAGTGACTAAAAATTAGTATATTGTATTGACTACCAATCAAATACAATTATGAGCAACCTTGAGGCAAGTTACAACTTAATTTTAAATAATTTAAGAGACATTTCCGAAACTGAAGATTTTTATTTTAAACCTATAAAACCAAAACTATCTGATATAGAGTTGATTGGCTTGATTATTTTGGCTGAATTTAAGTCCATTGA
>NZ_FQYI01000008.1 GCF_900141665.1 Cruoricaptor ignavus
GGAAATAGTTGATTTTCAATCATTTGCATTTTTGAGATTAGTAGACAATTCATTACGGCTCAGAAGGTTACAGGTTTGAATCCTGTCGAGCTCACGAAAAATGCAGATTTCCACTGGAAATTTGCATTTTTGCATTTATAAAACCTGATGATTGAGATTTTCAATTAGCCTAAAATATTAGGAAAACCTAACGATCTGATTTTAAGCAACTTGCAAAGTCAACCACCATTCATCACCTATCAATTATTGAAAAAAATGAATCCATTTATAGAAGAACTGAAATGGCGCGGACTTTTCCACGATGCGATGCCAGGAACCGAAGAGCAGCTGAATAAGGAAATGACGACCGGCTACATCGGTTTCGATCCTACGGCTGATTCCCTGCACATCGGCAGCCTTATCCCGATAAAAATCCTGGCGCATTTTCAGCAGCACGGCCACAAACCGATAGCTTTGGTGGGCGGTGCAACGGGAATGATTGGCGATCCTTCCGGAAAATCTTCCGAGCGGAATTTGCTGGACGAAGCCACGCTGAAACATTATGTGGACTGCATTGAGAAGCAGCTTTCGCGGTTTTTGGACTTTAGCGGAAACTCTGAAAACAGCGCTGAACTGGTGAACAATTATGACTGGATGAAAGATGTTTCCTTCCTGGATTTTGCGCGGGATGTCGGGAAAAACATCACCGTAAATTATATGATGGCGAAGGATAGCGTGAAGAAGCGGTTTTCCGGTGAAGGCGGTGCAGAAGGAATGAGTTTTACGGAATTCACATATCAACTGCTTCAGGGCTACGATTTCCTTCATCTTTTTCAGGAAAAAAATGTGAAATTGCAAATGGGTGGTTCCGATCAGTGGGGAAACATTACCACTGGAACTGAACTCATCCGCCGGAAAACTCAGGGCGAAGCCTTTGCGCTGACGGTTCCGCTCATCACCAAATCGGACGGAACGAAATTCGGAAAATCTGAAAGCGGCGAAAATTATTGGCTTGATAAGAAGAAAACTTCGCCCTACAAATTCTACCAATTCTGGCTGAATGCAACGGATGAAGATGCGGAAAGATTCGTAAAATTCTATACTTTCTTGCCCAAGGAAGAAATTGAAAATCTGATAGTTACGCACAAAGAAGCGCCGCACGAAAGAAAACTGCAGCGCAAACTTGCGGAAGAAGTAACGCTGTGGGTACACGGCGAAGAAGAGCTAGCAAAGGCGGTGAAGGCTTCGGATATTCTCTTTGGAAAGTCTACAGCGGAAGATTTGGTAAGTCTGGACGAAGAATTATTCCTGGAAATTTTCGACGGCGTTCCACAAAAGGAAATTGCGAAAAACTCAATAATCGGCGAAAATATTGCGGATTTATTAAGTTCAACTTCTGGCTTTCTGAAATCAAAAAGCGAAGCGCAGAGAGAACTGAAAGGCAATTCTATTTCCGTAAACAAACAGAAAATCACCGCTGATTTCACCGCGAAAGAAAGCGATTTGATTGACGGAAAATTCCTGCTGCTGCAGAAAGGGAAGAAAAATTATTTCATTGTAAAAGCAATCTAATGGACTTGAAATATTTGGTTCGTGAGCCTGAAAACATCACGGAACATACACCGATAATCTTTCTGCTTCACGGCTACGGAAGCAATGAGCAGGATTTATTTTCGTTCACGCCGGAACTTCCGAAAGACTGGATTGTCGTGAGTTTTCGTGCGCCAAGAAATACGCCGTACGAAGGTTTTTGCTGGTACGACATTGATTTCAGCAGTGCGGAACGCTTTATCGATGTTGAACAGGCGGAAGAATCTTTATCGGCAATCTTGGAAAAAATCACCGAGATTAAAAAGTTTTACGGTATCGAAAATGCACCAACGCATATTGCAGGATTTTCGCAGGGCGGAATTTTGTCTTATACATTATCCTTAAAAAATCCGGAATTTTTTGCGAAAGTCATATTGTTGAGCTGCTATCCAGAAATGCGAATTTTGCAAAATATTGAAAAAGACAAAAAGAAGTTTCAGCACCTGAGATTTTTCGTTTCTCACGGAACTGAAGACGCCGTAATTCCGCTAGAATGGGCGAGAAAAGGCGCAGATTTACTTTACGATTTGGGCTGCTTCTTCACTTTTCGGGAGTATATGGCTGGCCACGGAATCAATCAGAAAAACTTCATCGATTTGATGCAGTTTTTGAACGATTAATATTCGAGCAGCAGGCTTATCCACTCTTCTTTTTGATGTTTCTCATTGAAAGTCAATGCGTTAGCCGAGCAGACTTCCAATATATCAGCCTCATCGAAATAGCAGATTCCGGACAGCAAAAGTTGTCCGCCGGAATTTAGAACCCTGGTGTAAACCGGAATGTCCGAGATTAAAATATTGCGGTTGATATTCGCCAAAATGATGTCGAATTTTTCCGTGCCCAAATTTTCAGCGGTGCCCTGCTGTATCTCAATTTCCGCCCGATTTCTCGCTGCGTTTTCCCGGGAATTCTCCACAGACCATTCATCAATATCGATGGCAAGCACCTTTTCGGCGCCCTGCTGCTTTGCGAAAATCGCAAGCACGGATGTTCCGCAACCCATATCCAGAACCGTTTTCCCAGCAAAATCCATTTGCAGCATTTGGCGAAGCATCAGGTAAGTTGTGGGATGATGGCCAGTGCCAAAAGACATTTTTGGCTGGATTACAATTTCGTGCATTTCAGGCTGTGGCTCGTGAAATTCCGCACGAATCAAAACTTTATCTTCCACCACAATTGGCTCGAAATTTTTTTCCCACTCTTCATTCCAGTTGATGTCTGGCATTACCTGACAACCATACGAAATTTCAATCGAATAATTTTGAAAGATATTCAATGAATCCAACGATTTTTTAACAAATTCTTTTTTAGGAATATAAGCTAAAATCGCATCACCATCTTCTGCAAAACTGTCGAAACCAACTTCTGCCAATTTTGCAATCAGAATTTCATCCCACGGATTTTTCGGCGAAACTTCGAAGCGGAATTCTAAATACTGCATCTGCCCAGTTCAATTTATACAAAAAAGAAAGTCCCGAACTTTTGGTGTGGGACTTTCATAAATTCAATTAAAATGCTTCGATAATTTTTGAAAAATCTTCCGATTTCAACGCTGCACCGCCGATCAAACCGCCATCAATATCCGGCTGAGAGAAAATTTCCTTCGCATTATCCGGCTTCACAGAGCCACCGTACAAAATCGAAATTTCATCGGCAACTTCACTGCCATATTTTTCCGCAATCAGATTTCGGATGTGCGAATGAATTTCCTGCGCTTGTTCCGGCGTTGCAGTTTCACCAGTTCCTATCGCCCACACAGGTTCGTAGGCAATTACCACTTTTTTGATTTCGTCGGCCGAAAGATTGAAAAGCGCTTCCTCGGTCTGCTTTTTCACAACCTCCAAATGCTGCCCAGCCTTTCTCTGCTCCAAAGTCTCACCGTTGCAATAAATCGGCGTAAGGCCTTTATCCAAAGCCATTTTAACTTTTCTGCTGCAATTTTCGTCCGTTTCTCCGTGGTACTGTCTGCGTTCAGAATGCCCGATAATCGCACCTTCAGCACCCACCGATTTTACCATATCTGCAGAGATTTCTCCTGTGAAGGCGCCGCTTTCGTGCGCACTAATATCCTGCGTGAAAACTTTCACGGAAGAATCCTTCGCTAAATCCACAGCCATTGCTGTAAAAAGTGAAGGCGGCGCAATATAAACTTCGCAATTTGAAGGCTTATTTTTTAAATATTCCGTAATTTCATTAATCAGCGATTCTGCGCCGGAAAAATCCTTGTTCATTTTCCAGTTTCCAGCTACAATTTTCTTTCTCATATTTGTAAGTGTTTGATTATCAGATTATTCGTACTTCCAAAGATTTTTCAGAAGCTTGTAAAAACGGTGCTCATCATTTGAAACGGAATCATCGGCCTTAATCAAAGTTTTGGCAAACTGAACGAATTTTTTGCGCTCATCTTCGGTAGAATCCTCGTAAAAGCAACGGGCGTGAAATTCGAAATGGTCTTTCCAATCCTCAGGATGCAGCGTGGCAATTATCTCCAGCTCATTGTCCAGATTCATCCTGAAAGGAAACTCTTCCGCCAGGTATTCCTGAATCATCATCCCTTCTTCTGGCGCAAATTCGCCATCAACCGACGAAAGGATCATCAGCAAATGATAGCCGGCAATCGATTTGTTTGATTTTTGCATAATCAGTTTTTAATGTAGTCTTTCGCAGAGCGCTTCTCCACGATTTTTTCGTTCTGTAAAATTAGCACAAAAGGATTACTCCGCGCAATAGTTTTTATCGCCGAGCCATCCATCGTTGCATTTTCCACGCCAGGAATTAAATTCCGCACCGTAGAAACCGGCAGTTTCATCGCGTTTTCTTCACGCAAAATTTTGCTCCAGGTTCTGTTAATCAGCAGGTTATCGGCATTTCTCGGATTGTAGCAGAAAAGAACGACGGCTTTTGGTGCATTCAAAATCCTGTCCGTAATTTCTTCACTCGAAGAATCTAAAATGACGAATTTTGAAATTTCTGACTGATATCCTGCGGATTTCGTAATATTCACTGTCTCAAAAATTTCCCACTGAGAATCTTCTGCCCACAAAGATTTATCACCTAAATATTCCTCTTGATTCCTCTCGATTACCTCTCCGGATTTTTTATTTTTTAGTTTGAAAAGCGTTTCGCACTCCATACTTTCCAGCGCAATTTTCTCCTTCTCTTCCTTCAGATCTGTCCCGATTTTATAATCACGAAAATCAATCAGCGGTTCGTGCTGGATACCGAAATAAACGGCAACCGCAGCAATTGCCACGCTTCCTAAAAATGCAGGCATTGCGAAATTCAGCGGTTTTTCTTCATCGAAATTTTTACGGTAATTCAACCATAAAATAATCAAGGCGGCGAGAAGGATAATATCCTTGATGAAGCTTTGCCAAGGTGTAAATTTTATCGCATCGCCAAAACATCCACAATCTGTAACTTTATCAAAAAATGCGGAATAAAATGTGAGAAATGCAAAGAAAACGCACAATGCTATTAAAAGCCACAGTGTAGATTTTATTTTAATCATAAAAATTAAAGCCACGCCTAAAAGCATTTCTGCCGTGGAAATCAGCACCGAAAAGATGAGTGAAAACGGCATCAGGAGAGGGAGATTGAAAACACCTGGCGCAAAATATTCTTCCATTTTGAAAGAAAATCCCACAGGATCTACCACTTTGACAAATCCTGAGGCCACGAAAACCAAACCGACAATGATGCGAAGCACTTTTATCATTTATGCAAAATTTGGTTTAAATTTTTGCGATTCTTCATCCAACCGAATCAGGCAGAAAACCGCATAGTTCAGCATATCAAAAAAATTGGCATCCAGACCTTCCGACACTATAGTTTTCCCAGAATTATCTTCTATCTGCTTGGTTCTCAATACTTTCTGATAAATCAAATCAGTGATGGATGAGATTCTCATTTCACGCCAGGCTTCTCCGTAATCGTGGTTTTTCCGCTCCATCAGTTCGGCCGCTTCTTTGGTAAATTTATCGTAAAGCGCCAGAATTTCTTCCCTGCTGAAATCCAGGTTTTCCGCCACCCCAATTTCCAGCTGAATCAGGGCAATCACTGAATAATTGACGATGGCGATGAAGTTATCTTCCTGAGAATCACCGACCTTCGAAATTCCAGTCTCCTGAAAATTCCGCAAACTTTTCACCTTGATATAAACCTGATCGGTAACCGATGGCAGCCGCAAAACACGCCAAGCAGCACCATAATCCTGAAGTTTTTTGCTGAACAAATCTCTGCACCGCGAAATAATCTGATCGAACTGAAGCCTTGTATTGAGCATCGTTTTTGTTGATTTTTCAAAAATAAGGAATTTTGGCGCAATGTTTATTTTTGCGAAATGCACACATTTCTGAACACGCCAGATTCTCATTTTTCGCTGAACTGCAGCGGAAATTTGCTAAATCTTTCCACGCCGAAAATTATGGGCATCCTAAACATTACACCGGATTCTTTTTCGGACGGCGGAAAATTCAACACAGAAAAATTTGCGCTGAAACACGCTGAGCAAATGATTTCAGAAGGTGCGGACATCATTGACATCGGAGCGCAAAGCACAAGGCCGAACGCTGAAAAACTTTCAGCGAAGGACGAAATGAAAAGGCTCGGCAGAATTATTTCGCAAATTAAAAATGAGTTCCCAAAAATTCCCATGTCCATAGATTCGTTTTATTCTGAAACCGTGAAGTTTGCATTTCAGCAAGGTGCAGAGATTATTAACGATATTTCAGGCGGACAGTTTGACGAACAAATGTTTGAAACGGCGGCAGAAACAAAGATGCCCTACATCCTGATGCACATCAATCCTTCCTACGAATCGATGCACGAAAAGATTGATTATCAGAACATTACCACTGCTGTTAACAAATATTTTTCCGAAAAAACGGAAGAACTTTTGGCATTGGGCGTAAAGGATATTATTTTAGATCCGGGCTTTGGTTTTGGGAAAACAGTGGAAAATCAGCACGAACTTTTGGACAATACGGATAAAATCGGGTTTGGGAAATTCCCTGTTTTAATCGGCATTTCCAGAAAATCATTCATCTACAAACCGCTCGGAAAATCGCCTTTGGACATCAATGATGAAACCCAGCAACTTCACCGAAAAGTCTTAAAACTCGGCGCAAAAATCCTTCGCGTTCACGATGTGAAGGAAGCGAGGAAATTGTTTATTTAAAGACTCAACAGTTTTTTAAAATTTTGAATTTCTAACTATCTAAAACCGTAACTCTAAAAGAAAAGCGTATTTTTACGCAAAAGTTATCTAATGGCAGAGCAGTTTAATCCGCGGGATATCACCTGGCTGGCGTTCAATGAGCGGGTGATGCAGGAGGCGATGGACCCTACGGTACCGCTCCCGATGCGCATCCGCTTTCTGGGAATTTTCTCCAACAACCTTGATGAATTCTTCCGCGTGCGAGTCGCCGGCCTTAAACGCGCCCTGGAAATAAAGGACAAACACTGGGCGGAATCCTTTTTCGATGCGCCCTCTAAAATACTCGAAGGCATTACCGACATAGCCATCGCCCAGCAGAAAAATTTCAGCACTACCTGGGAGCAAATCCAGCAGGAAATGGCGGAGCAGGGCGTCTTCATCCGCACACCAAAGCAGCTGACGCCGGAGCAGAAAGTTTTCGTAAAAAAATATTTCGACGAAAGCGTGGAAAGCAATGTGGTGCCGATTCTCCTCAGCGAAAACAAGCCGATGCCCTATATGCGGGACAAATCCCTATACCTCGGCGTGGCGATGCGCAAGAAAGAGTGGCTATACGAGAGCAGCTTCGCCATTATCGAGGTTCCCTCCCGCTTCAACGGGCGCTTCGTGCTTTTGCCTACCGACAACGGGGAAAAGCATGTAATGCTGCTGGAGGATGTCATCACCTTTATGCTGCCGGAAATCTTCGGATTTTTTGGCTTTGATGATTTTGAAGCGCACGCTTTCAAAGTGACCAAGGATGCGGAGTTTGACCTGGATAATGATATTAAAACCAACCTAGCCGAGAAGATAGAAAAGGGGATAAAAAACCGCCGCCGCGGCAAGCCTACGCGATTCGTTTTCGATAAGGATATGGACAAGGCGCTGCTGGAATTCCTGATAAGGAAATTGAACTTAACCAAAAAGGACAGCATCATCCCGGGAGGAAAAATCCACAACTTCCGTCACTTTATGGACTTCCCCGAGGTATTCCCCAAAGAACCGGCAAATGAGGCGCGCCGCCCCTTCCTCCACCCCAAATTCCCGAACGACCACCGCATAACGGAGGTGATCCTGAAGGAAGATGTGCTCCTCTCCTTCCCGTACCACGACTATCGCCCAGTGATAGACCTGCTGCGGGAATCCGCGATGGATCCGGATGTAAAGTCCATTCAGATCACGGCGTACCGCTTAGCTTCTAACTCTAAGATTATCAATGCCTTAATTAACGCCGCTAGGAACGGCAAGGATGTGACCGTAATGCTGGAGTTGCGCGCGAGATTTGACGAGGAAAGCAACCTGATGTGGAAGGAAATTCTTGAGCCTGAGGGCATTAAGGTTTTAACGGGCATCCCGAATAAGAAGGTGCACGCCAAGCTCTGCATCATCAAAAAAAGGCAGAATAACAAGACCATACAGTATGGCTTCATCAGCACCGGAAACTTTAATGAGAAAACTGCGCGCATCTATGGCGACCACCTGCTGATGACCAGCGACAGGCGCATTATGGCAGACATCAACAAGGTATTTGATGCGCTGCGGCACCCGAAGGAAGATCCGGAAAAATACCTGCAGGGCTGCAAAAATCTGCTGGTTTGTCCCCGTTTTATGAGGGAGAGCATTTATGAATACATCGACCGGGAGATTGCCGAGGCGAAAGCCGGCAGGAAGGCGCATATCATCGTAAAGGTAAACTCCCTGAGCGACAAGTACTGCATCCGCAAGCTGTACGAGGCAGCACGCGCCGGGGTGCAGGTACAGATGGTAGTACGCGGCATCTATTGCGCTGTAAATCAGAAAGATTTTAAATCTAAAATCCAGTCCATCAGTATCGTGGATGAATATCTGGAGCACGCAAGGATCATGTATTTCTACAACCGCGGGAATGAGGATGTCTACATCTCCTCTGCCGACTGGATGACGCGCAACTTGGATCACCGCATAGAGGCTGCGGTAAAAATTAACCAGAAAAATCTTAAAAAGGAACTGATAGACATCCTGCAAATTCAGCTAAAAGACAATGTAAAAGCGCGGATACTGGACAATAACCTGAAAAACGGATATGTGAAGCGTAAAGAGGGAGAACCTGAAGTGCGCTCGCAGATTGAAACCTATAACTACCTGAAATCCAAACTGAATGATGAGGCTGGCAGCAATTGATATCGGCAGTAATGCGGCAAGGCTACTGATCAACGAGGTGAAACAATCGCCGGATTCCGCCCCGGAATTCATTAAACTGAACCTCCTCAGGATACCGCTGCGGCTAGGAATGGATGTTTTTAAATACGGCAATATAGGCGAGGAACGGGAGCAGATGGTGCTGGACACAATGAAGGTCTTCTCTGATTTGATGAAGATTTACAAGGTGGAGAACTACCGCGCCTGCGCCACCTCAGCGATGCGGGATGCTGCGAACGGAGAGGAAATCCGCAGAAAAGTGCTGGAGAGCTCGGGCATTAACATAGAAATAATTTCCGGGGACGAGGAGGCGGGGCTCATTTTTGAAAACCAGATTGCCGAAGCGATGGATACGCAAAATGCCTATCTTTACATCGATGTGGGCGGGGGCTCCACAGAGCTTACCTTCTTCGAAAACAATACGATGAGGTACAAACGCTCGTTTAATATCGGGACGATACGCCTGCTGAACGGGCTGGTGACGGATGATATGTGGAAGGAAATGAAGGAGGAAATCCGCAAGAATATCAACAGCAAAAAACCTGTGGTGGCAATAGGCTCGGGAGGGAATATCAACAAAATCTTCAGTATGAGCAAAACGAAGGAAGGCAAACCTATGGCACTCTCTACGCTGAAGAATTTTTACCGGGAAATCTCTCCGCTGACTGTGGAGGAGCGTATGAGCAAATACAACTTCCGCGAAGATCGGGCGGATGTGATTGTACCGGCGCTGAAGATCTTCGTGAGCGTGATGCAGTGGGCGGACATTAACAAAATCTTTGTACCGAAGATCTCCGTGGCGGACGGCATCATCCATAGCCTGCACCGCCTGGCTGCCGGTACTGTTCAGGAAAATTAAAGCCAGAACTCGTCGGGATACGCATCATCGTGCGGGTGATGCTGCTGCGCGAGCTGCCTTCCTATCCCCTCCAGCTGCTCCTCACTCAGGGACTCCTCGTACTCGGGGAAGAGTTTGCGTTCCTCGAAACGGATGTGCTGCTGAAGGCTCTTCGCAAATGTCTCCAGCAAATCATAATCTGCGGAGGCTGAGATTTTGCTAATGAGCTCGCGGATTTCCGCATGCTCAGCGTCCATCATATTTTTCATTTCGGAATTTTGAATTTCTGGCAGCAGATCATCTTCCAGTTTAAAATGTTCCTCCAGATGCTCTTTCCAGAAATACATGACATATGCCCGTATGCGGTCGCTCTCCACATTTTTACGGATTCCTTGCCGGATTTTCCAGACGCAGAGCAGGCCGTAGTGGTGGTCTCTGGAAAAAGGGATCAGGTTCTCGTTTCGCTTCATTTATTCAGAAAAAAAATTAAATCGTAAGAATTTTCTGCAAAAAAACTGCGGCAGAATTTTATCTGCCGCTTCTTTATCATTAAAATTATTTCAGTGAAAGGATATACTGCACCATCTTGGTAGCATTCTCTTTGCTAAGCCCGGCGTGAGGCGTCATCGGAATATCGCCCCAGTGCCCCTGGCCGCCTTCTATGATCTTCTGTGCCAGCATTTCCGTATCCGCCTCGGTATATTTTTTCGCAATATCCTGATAAGATGGGCCTACCAGTTTCGCATCCACCTTGTGGCAGGAAAGGCAGTCTGAGCCCTTTACCAGCGCCTCGCCTTCCGCCTCGGGGGTGCCGGCACCTTCTGATGCCATTTCTCCATTTTGTGCCGTTTCCGGTTTTGGCTCCTCCAGCATTACATTGGATTCCGTAGGCTGGGTTTCTTTCTTCGAGCAGCTCACTGCAGTCATAGCCGCGAGGGCTGCCATCATCACAAGTTTTTTCATTTTATCTGGTTTTAAGTTGGTTTTTTATTTCTTTTACGAGTTTTTCTTCGCTATCTTTATCCAGGCCCTCCTGCTGATAGGCTAGCCTCCCATCTTTCGCATACACGGTGATTATGTTGCTGTGCGAAAACTCCATCGGGCTTATTTCCTTGTACTTTACCGCCATTATATTGGCCAGCTCCCGCGTATCCGCCTCGCTCCCGCGCAGGAATGTCCAGTTGCTGTCTGCAAGGCCGTAGGTCTCCAGGTGTTTCTGCATCGCCTCTGGGGCATCATTTTTTGGATCAATGGAGATGAGCACGAACTGAAGCCTCTCCGGATCCTTTACCCCCACTTTCTGCCAAAGCGCCTTCATCTCTGCCGTGAGGCGCGGGCAAGCCGTGGTACAGGAGGTGTAGATCATCGATACTACCAGCACCTTGCCCCGAAAGTCTGCCAGGCGAATTTTCTCCCCATTCTGCGTTTCCCATTTTGAGCTTACCTGGTACAGAGAATCCGCGGGGATGCCGTGGTCCTTGCGCTGGCAGGTTATCAAAGTTAAGGATAAAATTAAGTATTTTAAAAATTTCATATCAGTTTTCGTTCAAATCCTTCGCACACCGAAACCCCAGATTATTAAGGCAATAGTCTGCCCGGAGGCTTCCGCGGAGCGCAAACCGCATAAATGCAGCATAGTTTTCCAGATCGGAGGAGGTGACGGCCGCCCCTGCGCAGAAGAGAGATTCGTTCGGCACCTTATCGTCACGGCTTTCTCCGCTCACCATCACGGAATTAAAATCCTCCGTCCATTCCCAGACCAAGCCGTACATATCATAAAGCCCATAAAAATTCGGTCTGCCGGATTTTACAGGCTTGCCGGGCTCCATCTTCTGGGCATAGGTACTCAGGATATATCTTGTAAATTCCGGATCCTTGGAGGCATCCTTCCGGTTTGCATCCGCAATCGCTGCAAATTCCCATTCATCTATGGTCGGGAGCCTCTTGCCAACACTTTTGGCGTAGGCATTTGCCGCGTACCAGGACACATTGGTCACCGGTGCGTTCTTATCTTTGTCCTTTGGCAGTTCAAAATCTCCCTGCCAAGATTTGAGGTAAGTGGAATCTGCGTAAATTCTCAAAACTTTGCTCCTCGCCCACTGCGGATTTTTTTTTACAAATTCTAGAAACTCAGCATTTGTCACAGGGCTTTCGTCCATCTGGAAGCCTTTTACCTGAATTGTATTTGCTGAATCTTTGCCAAAGAAACCCTTATAGCTGCCCGCCTCCACCACTTTCATAGGCTTGTCGGAATGCGCGGGCTGCAGCTCCCGCCGCTCGGGCAGTGGATTTCCGGATTTATCACTGCAACCCTGGAGCAGCAGGGCGAAAAACACCAGCAGAAAATTTCTCATTTTTCCTTATCAATACCCGGAACTTTTTTTATCACCCGCAGCATTGAATATTTTCGGATTCTCCGGTCCGGTGACTTTTATTTTACCCAAAGCCCCCTTGTTGAATGCGCGGAACAAGGCGTGATCTACAATCACATACTCACCGGGAACATCAGCTTTAAACTCCACAATGGCCGCGCCACCTGCTGGGATCATCGTGTTGCCGACATTATGGTTGATGAGGTCGCCGCCTTCCACATATACTTTGTCGAAAATTTCACCGATGACGTGGAATGCCGAGCTGAGATTCGGGCCGCCGTTCCCCACGAATAGCCTTACTGTCTCCCCTGTTTTTACCTGGAGCTCATTCTTACCTACCAGCGCGCCGGTGCTCCCGTTGAACACCACATATTCAGGTTTCTCGTCGAGAGCCTTGGCCATATCGAACTCCTGGAGCCCTTTCTCGCCGTACTTTCCTTTGGTATAAAAATCTCCCTGCACGATGCAGAATTCCTTATCCACTTTGGGCAAGCCTCCCTTCGGCTCTACCAGCACAAGCCCGTACATCCCGTTGGCTACATGCATCCCTACCGGCGCCGTAGCGCAGTGGTAGATGTACAGCCCGGGGTTCATCGCCTTGAAGGTGAAAGATTTCTCGGTTCCGGGTGCCACGAAAGTCGCCTGGGCGCCGCCACCTGGGCCGTTTACAGCGTGCAGGTCTATATTGTGCGGCAGGGTGCTGTTTTCATTATTTTTAAGGTGAAGCTCCACCTCATCCCCTTCTCGGAAGCGCAGGAAACTTCCGGGCACCGTGCCGTCGAAAGTCCAGAAAGTGTACTGGGTACCGTCAGCAAGTTCGCCTACTTTTTCTATAGTCTCCATACGCACTACCACCTTTCTCGCAGGTCTGTCGCCCACTGGCTCTGGCAGAAATGGGGGTGCCACTCTTTTATGAGTAATCGCCTCGCCTTCCACTTTTATGTCTTCTGGAGCGGAGGCAGACCTATTGCTGCTATTTTCCTTGCAAGAGTAAGTACCGAAGAGGGCTGCCATTGCTGCACTCAAAATAAATGATTTCTTCATTATGTTAAATTTTCAATTTCAAAAATGTAGTCTGCAAATCTGCATCTTCCACAAACCTGGCGAGCGGCACTCCATCCATCATCGCGATGATCTGCTGCCGTATCGGTTTAAAATCCCGATGCATAGGGCAGGGATTTTTATCCGAACAATGCGGCAGGCCGAGCAGGCATTGCGCAAAGAGACTTTCTCCGTCTATCACCCGCACCACATCTCCCAGTGACTTTCGGGTATTTTCTTCTGTCATAAAGAATCCGCCGCGCGGTCCCTTAGCAGAGCTGATGATACCCTCCCTCCCGAGATTCTGCAGAATCTTGGCTGCAAAGAATTCGGATGCGCCCGTGCCGGAAGCAATTTCTGCAGTGCTGTAGCGCCTGCCTTCCGCGGATCTCTGTGCTAAAAATATCACGGCGCGCAGCGCATACTCACAAGTTTTGGATAATATGCTCATTGCTTTCTTCAACAAAGTTAAGGAAGTTTTTTAAATAAAACACCAAAAAGTATTTTATTTAAAATGAGTATAAAAAAACTCAGCGCTTTTGCTGAGCCTTTGGATTTTATTATCTTATTCAGACTTCGCCAGTCTCGATGACATCGGTAATTTCCGGAGCGTGCTGCTTTATCATATTTTCTACCCCAAGCTTTATGGTTGAAAAGCTCATCGGGCAGCCGTTGCAGTTCCCAATCAGCCGCACGAAAACTTTGGTTCCTTCCACGCGGACGAGTTCTATATCGCCTCCGTCTTTATTTAAAAAAGGTCTTGCGTTTTCCAGGGCATTCATCACGCGCCCGGTAAGGGTTTCAGTATTCATTTTTTGCAATTATTTTTTGGGGGAGCAGCCCGCCATATTGGTAATTTTCACAGCTTCTGTAGGTGGCAGATTTTTATTCCTTTCTACGAGGCTTTCCACCATCTTCCTTGCTGTGTTTTTATAAACTTCTGCAATTTTACTATTCTCTTGCAGGGCAGCCGGCCTTCCGAAGTCGCCTGCTTCGCGTATGCTTTGGATAAGCGGTATCTCGCCCAGTACCGGGATGCCGAGATCATTTGCCAAATACTGTGCGCCGCCGCGGCCGAAGATATAATATTTGTTCTCTGGCAATTCCTCAGGTGAGAAGTAAGCCATATTTTCTATAAGGCCAAGCACGGGGATATTGATGCTT
Organism: Cruoricaptor ignavus; assembly: GCF_900141665.1. GTDB lineage: Bacteria > Bacteroidota > Bacteroidia > Flavobacteriales > Weeksellaceae > Cruoricaptor > Cruoricaptor ignavus. Next base: position 14,360 of record NZ_FQYI01000008.1, read on the forward strand.
TCCATTGTAAACATCGCTATACCCCTGCGCACATCCGCAAGGGCTACATGCTGCGGCGTACTTACTATTACTGCGCCGGTTACCGGCACCTCCTGAATTATGGAAAGGTGGATATCGCCAGTGCCCGGGGGCAGGTCGATGAGCAGGAAATCCAGCTCGCCCCAGTCGGCATCGCGGATCATTTGGTGCAGAGCCTTGCTTGCCATCGGGCCGCGCCATACCACCGCCTGGTTTGCTCCCGAAAAGTACCCGATGGAAAGCATTTTTACGCCGTAGTTTTCTATTGGCTGCATCAGTTTGCGGCCGTTCACCTCTACAGAGAGAGGCCTGCCGCCCTCGGTATCTAGCATAGTTGGGATAGATGGCCCGTAGATGTCGGCATCGAGAAGCCCGACTTTGAAGCCCATCTGGGCCAGCGTTACTGCAAGATTAGCCGCCACCGTAGATTTCCCTACGCCGCCTTTGCCGGAAGCGATGGCAATAATGTTCTGTATCCCGGGAATTTGCTTTCCTTTGATTTGATTCTGCTGGACTTCCGTAGGCTCCGGGGAGATGATTTTAAGCTTCAGCACCACATCTTCCCCAAACTCGCTGGCGAAGGCTTGTTTCATCGCGACTTCCAGCTTCTTCTTCTCGTGCATCGCGGGGGAGTGCGCCGTCATGTCGATGTAAACATCATCGCCCATTACCTGGAGGTTATTTACCAGGTCATCGACCTCTATTTCTTTTAAGAATTCCTGTACTCTGGACTTTGTAAGCATTGTAATTTTTAACTGTTACAAATTTAAGTAATATTATGCAGTTTTTAAGTATGGGCTGCGCATCAGCTTATGCCACCTCTTCGGCGAGCTCGCCTTCCCATTTGGAGACTGCGGTAGTGGCCAGGGCATTGCCGAGGACATTCGTCATACTCCTGCCCATATCGCAGAAATGGTCGATCGGGAGAATCAAAGCAATCCCCTCCGGTGGGATTCCGAACATGGAGCAGGTAGCCACGATGATAACGAGGCTGGCGCGCGGCACCCCTGCGATGCCTTTGGAAGTGAGCATCAGCACGAGGAGCATCACTATCTGCTGGCCAATGCTCATCTCGATACCGTATATCTGCGCGATGAATATGGAGGCGAAAGTCATATACATCATACTCCCGTCCAGGTTAAAGGAATAGCCCAGTGGCAGAATGAAAGAGACTATCTGTTTGTTGCAGCCGAATTTCTCCAGCTCCTCCACCAGCTTTGGGAATACTGCCTCCGAGCTGGTGGTGGAAAATGCGATCAGCAGCGGCTCCTTGATGTGGCGCAGAAGCGAGAACAGCCTATTTCCTAAGATGATATACCCCGCAAGCATCAGTACCAGCCAAAGCACCAGCAGCCCAAAGAAGAAATCCCTTAGATAAACGGCGTAAACGGTAAATATCTCAAAGCCCTTAGTAGCGACTATTGCCGCAACAGAGCCAAACACGCCCATCGGTGCCAGCCACATAATGTAGCCTACCATTTTCAGGATGGCTTGCGCACATATGTCAAGAAATTCTACTACTGGCTTAGAATAATGCTGGCCGAGGCTGGCGAGCGCGATGCCGAACATTACGGAAAATACTACAATTTGGAGAACTTCGTTCACAGCTAATGCCTCGAAAACACTCTTCGGCACTACATGGTTTACAAAATCCTCCAGGCTGAAAGATTTGGTATGAGAAATGAGCTCACCTGCACCAGATGTATCCTCGATACTAAGATTCATCACCTTTCCCGGCTCCATCCAGTTGACAAGTATAAGCCCGATAAAAAGCGACACCACCGATGCCGTAATGAACCAAAGCATTGCCTTGCCGCCTACCCTGCCGATCATGCTCATATCGCTCATCCGCGCTATGCCCACCACCAGCGTAGTAAAAACCAGCGGTGCAATAATCATCTGTACCGCGCGTATGAATATTACGCCGAGCAGCTTAATATTTTTCGAGAAACTGTCGGCAGTTTCAGGCTGATAAAAATGGACTACCGCGCCCAGGGCCACACCAAGAACTAAAGCAATAATGATAGCCCAAAAGAGTTTGTTCTGAGATTTCATAAATAATAATTCGATACAAAATAAGGAATTTTCATCGAGTTTTGCTAAAAAAAATCCTCCTGCCGCTGCAGAAGGAGATTCATTAAGAAAATTTTGAATTTTTAAGCTTTCAGATAGCGCGCATATGCGTAGCCTTCTTCGCCGTTGGAAGTTTTCACTCTCCACCAGTCGTCAGAGGTTTGCTCAACCAGCGTTACCAGCGATCCTTTAGCGGCTTTTGCCACCACATCGGCTTCTGTAGAAGGCTCCCTGCGGATATTCAGACCAGTTTCCTCGGTAGCCACGGTAAGGTTGGTGCCGGAAGCCAGGCCGGAAACCTGCACATCCAGGTTGATATCGTTGGCAGTGTATGTAGGATCTATGGCGCCCAAAGCGTTCCACACGGAATCCTTCGCCGTGCTGTTCGCCGCGTTTCCGGAAACATATAGGATGCCGTCCTGCTCTTGTACCTGTAGGCCGGTGATGCCTGCAGTCTTAGCCGCAGAAATCACGCTTGCGTATTTATCCTGTAGTGCGCTCATTATTTTACTTCGTAATTATAGTTAACTTTTCCCACCTTCAAGGCATCTACGGATTCCTTGATTTTTCTTGCCTGCTCAGGCGTGGCATTTCCTGTAAGGGTAAGCTCGTTGTTTACCACCTCCACTTTCACGCCTGGGTAGTCCTTCACTGCGTCCTGTACGCGCTGCTGAACTGCAGGGTCCACCGCAGAAGCAGTCTGAACAGGTTCTGCAACCGTCGTCATATCCATCACATCCTTGATACCCTTGATCCCCTTCAGCTGACTGATCGCCGCATCGCGCTCCTCAGCAGACGAGAAAGTACCCTGCAGGTGAGCCACACCATTCTGGTCTACAGTTACACTTGCATTAGGATTACCGGCTACCATCTCTGTCGCCTGGTTTTGCAGCGCCACGGTATCTACCTTTTTTTTCTTGCATGAAACTGCGCCGAAAGACATTGCCAATGCCAATGCAGAAACTACGAATGATTTTTTCATTTTGATAAATTTAATTTTCGTTTATGCTGTAAAAGTAGGAATAAATTCCAATTCTGCAAATATTGTGGAAAACTTTTTCAAATCTTGGCCACGGTACGGAAAGTCAGGCTGATCCTCGGTGCGTTAATTTTTTTCGAAATTGGTAAGGAATGCTGCCAGAATTTTTGCGTATCGCCCTTCATTAGTAGTAGGCTGCCGTTTTCCAAAACCTGCTCCGCTTTTTCCTTCGTGATTTTATGCCGAAATACAAACTTCCGCTCCGCACCGAAAGACAGCGCTGCAATGCCCGTGCTGTGCAGCATTTCCTTCTCATCATCGCTGTGCCAGCTCATTCCCTGGGAGCCGTCCTGGTAAAGATTCAGCAAGCAGGAATTGAATTTCGCACCGGAAATTTCTTCGGCAGCAGTTTTCAGTTCCCGCAATTTTTCCGGGAAGATTTCCGCGCGCCTTGTTTTCCCGGAATAGCGATATTCCATTTCCCAATCGGCAAACCACGCCACTTTTCTTTTGGTAAAAATCGTCTTGCCGAACATCAGCACCTCATCGCACCTCCACGGAATTTCCCTCAGCAGGTAATCCATCCAAAATTCGCATTCCTCCGAGGAAAATACTTTTCCGAAATAAACCGCATCGCCATCTTTTGGAAGAAGGTTTTTCAAGGGTAAATGATTAATAAGGTTGAGGTTAAGGCTTGTATTACTAAATTATTTTGTAATTTTGACTGGCTGGCATTAAGCTTGTTCTCAAAATTTCCAATACCCTGAGAAAGCGTCGCCAGTGAAGAAGAAGCAAAATCCTTAAGGAATATTGAAAAACTGTAACCCATTATGCTTTCTGCAATTTTTACTGTTTTGGGAATTATCCTTTTAGCCTACATTTTAGTTCTACTAATCGTATTCGCTTTTAATGTTGGTATTTCAGGTTTCTTCCTCGGTAGTTCTTTTATTATAAGAGGATTTGATGCTCTGCTTAGAAATTGGTGGGCGTGGCTTGTTCAAATACCTTTTGTGATGATTTATTTTGTTTTATATAATTCCGAAGGCATCAGATCTGCTCCCTATATTGCACTAATGCAGCTCTCCATATTTGCCCTCATTACAGCATTACAGAAAATTACAAGCCGTTAGCCCTCCTGATTGACATATTTCAGAAGAAGTATTACGCTAAAATCACAAAAAAAACTGCGCGGCTTGAAAAATTCACAAAGATTCTTCCTGCCTAAAGCTTTCGGCCGCCTGCTTTATGGTAGTACGCCAGCATTTTGTAATAGAGTTTCGCGGCAAGAAATGCCGTAGGCTTCGGCATTGCAGAATCCATCAGTTCCACAATGTCAAAGGCTACCACATTGCATTTCTCGAAAACTTTTCTCAGCAATTTCAGGACTGGGTACCACTGCAAGCCGCCTGGCTCTGGCGTTCCGGTAGATGGTGCAATGGCAGGATCGAAGGCATCCAAATCAATCGTGATGTACACATTTCCAGAAACACGTTCCAAAACCCTGTCAATCCAGTTGGCATCTTTTGCGATGTCGTGCGCCCAGAACATATTTTCCGGCTTCACGAACTGCATTTCCTCGATGTCGCAGGAACGGATGCCCACCTGCACCAAATTCAGCTTTTGCGATGCTTCGAAAACTGCGCAGGCGTGATTGCACGCCGAGCCGTGAAACTCCGGCCGCAAATCCGTATGGGCATCCAGCTGCAACACCGTAAGGTCAGGGTATTTCTCGCCAAAAGCCCTGATAGAGCCAATCGACACGGAATGCTCCCCGCCGAAAAGCGTGAACAGCTTGCCATCGTGCTGCATCAGCTCCTTGGTTTTTCGGTAAACGGCATCGGTCATCGCTTCTGGCGAAGAATTTTCGGCAACTTCCCCGGCAAACCAAACGCCTTCCAGGTAAGGCTCCGTGCCGGTTTCAATGTCGTACAGCTCCATATTTTCGGATGCATCTAGGAAAAGCTCCGGGCCTTTATCGGCGCCCTTTCCCCAGGTTGATGTGCCGTCGTAAGGCACGCTAAGCAGCATCACTTTTGAATTTTCCAGCGTGGCATTTTCTTCAGGAATTCCGGCGTAAGTCATCTTTTATGGGTTTAAGGTTTAAAAAGTTTAAGGTTCAATGTACAAAAGTTAGAAGATTTGGCAAAAATAAAAAAGATTATTCAGGTCTTCCTGCGGCAATAATGCGTGAGGGATAGTAGCGGAAAGCCCGCAATGAAGCGCAGCGAAATGAGGACTTGCAGCGGATAGCCCGACCGGTCTTTTGCTGAATGGCGTTGGCAGCAAAAGACCGGGCACGCCCTAAGAGTTTAAAGTTTTTATGAGAAGTAATATATCACTTCTTCTTCGCCTTTATCCGCAGCATTCCCATCAGTGTGCCCTGCCACCAAACGCCGTCTTCGGTGATGACGCCCACCATCTGAATCGGGTCTAAGCCCTGCCCGTCAATATCGCCCGGAATGCTTTGTGCGTGCAGGATTTCGCCGGTTGCTGCATCCACTGCCAGTGCCTGTAAAACTTTGCCGAGCTTGCCATCTTTTTCAGGTTTGCGCTCATAGAGATACACGATGCCATCGCCGCAAGCCAGGCGTGGAACAGTAGCTGAGTAGATGTCTTTTTTCCACTTCAGCTGAAGTCCGCTTGGCGTGATGTCCCAGCGTGCAAGTCCGGGTGCAAAGGGCGCATTTTCCGGAACGGATTTGCCCGCGCTTTCCGGATAGGCAGGGTACGGATAACCGTAGGTGGATTCGCCGATGACCATATTGCCCACGCCGATCATCGAGCATTCCGTACCGGAAGCACCAGGCTCAAAAATGCCGGTGGTGTGCAGGATTTCGCCGTCTTTGGTGCGATGGATGATGAGATTTTCCTGACGGTCGGCATTGTCGGTAAGCATCACGAAATCAGAACCGTTTGGCCCGAAGAAAGTCGGCGAAGCACCTGTCCCCCAGGACAACTGCCCTGGTTTGCGGTGAGAGCCACGGTCGTAAGCCTTGCGCCAAAGGATTTTCGGCGCGCCGTTTTCATCCACATTCAGCAGGTACATCGCGTGCGAAGTGGTAACGCCCACACCTTCCGGCGCCGTGGATATGGAATTATCAATCGTCTCTTCTTTGCTGCCAAGGTCAATTCCGTGCACCTTGCCGTTCTCATCCACCATTGCTACGCGGGCTTTTCCTGTGCCAATCCAAACTCTGCCTTTAAAATCGGGCATCAGGGAAGTTGCGGCATCGCCTTCCACCTGTTTCATAAATTCTGAAAGGTCGGTCTGCTCATCTATGAATAATTTTTTACCATCATTACTGTGAGCGATGCGCAGAAGCTGCGAATTGCCATCCACCAAAACCACGCGGTTTTTGTGATCCATATAGGCATAGGTGCCGCCAAGCAGCGAGCCCTGTGCCACGGAAATTTTGCTGAGGACTTGTCCAGTTTCCGGATCGAGTAGCAAGACTCTCGGCGGGAATTCACGGGTTGGCGAAGTATTCATCGTTAGGATGAAGCCATCGGTGCCTACCATCACGGTTGGGCAGGTGCCTTCGAGATTGAAAAACTGAATATCCCATTCCGTAGCGCCTGGGCCTTTCGCAGGCGTAGCATCGGAGGAGTGCCCGTCGGCGTGCATACTTGCGCTGCCAGCCGGAGCCAGATAGGGATTGGTTTGCGCGGTGTATTTTATCGGTGTAGTTTCCATATTTGAAGTTGAGCACGCCACATTGCAAAGGGCGCTGATTGCGATGATTGAAGGAAGAAGTTTTTTCATAAAGGTATTTTCTACAAAGGTAGGGAAGAAAATGTTTTTGAGATTTACTATTTAAAATGAACCTCTAAGAACACTGCGGAATTCTGCGTGAGGGATAGCAGCGGAAAGCCCGCAATGCAGCGCAGCGGAATGAGGACTTGCAGCGGATAGCCCGACGCAAACGAAGGGAGTGGTGCGCGCGAGCGAAGCGAGCGCCGAAACGACCGAAGTGCAGCGGCACGCCAAAAGTATAATTCAACCCGTTTTTTCTAAAATCACGATTTGCCGTACCTTTGCAGGAAAATTCTGACGATGCCGCTGAGAGCTGTGCTTTTCGATATGGATGGGGTGATTGTGGATACCGAGCCGCTGCACCGGAAGGCGTATTTCCGCACTTTTGATGACCTGAAGATTGAGGTTTCGGAAGAGTTCTACGCCACCTTCACCGGTGCTTCCACGAAGCGTGTGTGCAATGCGCTGATTGAGAAATTCGGGCTGCAGGAATCGCCGGAGGAAATCGCGGAAATTAAGCGGCGGTACTTCAAGCATTGTTTTGACCACGATGCGGATTTTGACCTTTTGCCAGGCGTGCGAAAGCTGATTGAGCATTATTTTGAGCACGGCATCAGGCTGGTGCTGGCTTCTTCGGCGAGTATGACGACGATTGACTGGGTGTTCGAACGCTTTGGGCTAGGCGACTTTTTCATCGGCAAAATTTCCGGTGCGGATTTACGGGAATCGAAGCCGCACCCAGAGATTTTCGAGAAGGCTGCGGAAATTGCCACCGAACCGAAGGAAAACTGCCTGGTTATCGAAGATTCTACGAATGGAATTCTGGCTGCCCACCGTGCCAGGATTTTCTGCGCGGCGTACAGAAGCCCGCACAGCAAGGGTCAGGATTATGCACTTGCCAACATCATTGTGGATGATTTCGCGGATTTGGAAGTTGGGAAGCTGGAAAGGTTTTTTGGGTGAAAATCCTGATACCTTTTACTTTAAAATATTTGCGTGAAGGATAATCAATATTTTATATCAGCTATTTTAGCAAAAATTTCTTTCCGAGAATTTTCTAACTTTTCGCCACCATATTCTTCATTATCAATGGAGAAGATTTTAATATCTGCAACACCCATAATCTTAAAAACCGTTTGAAGATAGGTAGTTTGAAAATTCATATGGGCATTATGTTCATTAGATGCATACCCATTATCACCACGGGCAGATAGCACAAATAATTTTTTATCTTCCAGTAAGCCAACATAATCACCGTCAGGTTCTCCAGAGCGAAACTTCCATGTTTCATTAATTCTCATTATTTGGTCGATATACGCTTTCAAAGAGCTTGGTATAGACCAATTATACATAGGAACGCCGATTACATAAATATCAGCGGATTTTATTTCATCAACTAATAAATTACTAAGCTCGAGCGGTTTTTGATTATCAATGGTTCTATCTTCCGGTTTGATGAATGCAGCCTTTATCCAATTATCATCAATATGAGGAATTGGCTGTAAACCTACATCTCTAAAAATAAACTCATCGTTTGGATTGTTCATTTTCCATATTTCCTGAAAAAAACCTGTCATAGCTCTGCTTTGAGAAGCATGGATTCTTGTGCTGGAATTTACAATTAAAATTTTTCGCATAGTTTTGATTTTTCTCTGCGAAATTATTCGAAAGTTTTTTTGAAAATATTGATTTAGTTCAATGGAAGTCTATTTTTTATTCTGCTAAGCATTTCCGGTGATATGTTAAGGTATGAAGCAATAAGGTATTGAGGGAATCGTTCTGATAACTTTGGATATTGTATAATAAATTCCAAATATCTTTTTTCGGCACAGAGTGTATTATTAGCAACAATTCTTCTCTGTAAAGTGCCTAGATAGCTTTCAAGAATTTTTCTAAAATACTTTTCAAGTTTTGGAATCTCCAATATCATTTTATCATAACTATTTTGAGAAATTTGAAGTAGTGTTGTATTTTCTATTGCTTGGATATTAAAGATTGATTTGGTATTTGTTGAAAAACTATGAATGTCTGATGCCCACCAATCTTCTACTCCAAGAAAGAGAATTTTTTCAGTACCCCGCCCGCTATCAATGTAAAACGCTTTTACGGCACCATTTAAAATATATGAATCGTATTTACAGGTTTCTCCGTTTCTTAAAATATATTCTCCGCGATTTATTTTTTTCTCACGCCAAAAATTTGATACCAATTCAATCTCTGTGTCATTTAAAATAACATGTTTCGAGATATTTTTCAGTAAAGGCTCAATATTCATCTTACTATAAATATTAAGAAAGGAATTCTTAATTGTAAAGTCCAACAAGAATTTTAATCACTACAGGGCTTAATTATACTTAATAGCCCAGCAGTTTCAGCACATCTTCCGGCTCCTGCTTTTCACGGAAGATTTCATAAATAAAGTTGCCGTCCTCATCCTTATCAATCAGGATGTGCCTTGGCTGCGGCATCAGGCAGTGGTGTACGCCGCCATAACCGCTGATGCTTTCCTGATAAGCTCCGGTGTTAAAAAAGCCGATGTACAAAGGCTTCGTGTCGCTGAAAACCGGCAGATAAATCGCATTGGTATGCTGCTCGGAATTATAATAATCGTCGGAATCGCAGGTTAATCCGCCCAGGAAAACGCGCTCATAAGTATCATCCCAGCGGTTTATCGGCAGCATTATGAAGTGGCGGGAAATTGCCCAGGTATCGGGCAAAGTCGTCATAAAAGACGAATCTATCATATTCCATTTTTCCCTGTCGTTCTGCTGTTTTTGGGAAATCACCTGGTAAAGATTCGCACCGCTTTCTCCCACCGTGAAACTTCCGAACTCGGTATAAATATTCGGCTCTTCCACGCCCTCCTCCTCGCAGAATTTTTTGATTTGGGAAACAATCTCATCCACCATATATTGATAATCGTAATCGAAATTCAGCGAGGTTTTTATCGGGAAACCGCCGCCAATATTCAGCGAATCCACTTCTGGCGCGATTTTCTTCAGCCTGGCATAAACCCTGAGGCATTTATAAAGCTCATTCCAGTAGTACGCCGTATCCTTGATGCCAGTGTTGATGAAGAAGTGCAGCATTTTCAGCCGTGCGTTCGGATGCTCCGCGATTTTCTGCGAATAATACGGGATGATGTCCTTGTACCCGATGCCCAGCCTGGATGTATAAAATTCGAACTTCGGCTCCTCCTCGGAAGCTATTCTGATGCCGATGTCAAAAGTATTATCGATGCTCTCCGTCAATCTGTCGAGTTCGCGGTAATTATCGATAATCGGGATAATGTTTTCGAAGCCGTCGTTTATCAGGTCAGAAATTTTATCGAGATAATCATCCGTCTTGAAACCGTTGCAGATTACCTCAATGCTTTTCCCGAATTTCCCTTTATTGTAAAGGGATTTCACGATGTCCATATCGTATGCCGACGAAGTTTCAATGCTGATTCTGTTCTTCAGCGCTTCCTCCAGCACGAAGCTGAAATGCGATGATTTCGTGCAGTAGCAATAGGTGTATTTCTTCTGATAATCGTGCTTTTCGAAGGCCTCTTTAAACCAGGTTTTAGCCCGGTTGATATTCTGAGAAATTTTCGGTAAATAGCTGATTTTCAATGGAGTACCAAACTCCTCAATCACTTCCATCAATGGAATATCGTGGAAAAACAGGTTGTTCTCCTCGGTGTGAAATTCCTCCGTTGGGAAGTACAGCGTCTGGTCAATCAGTTCGGAATACTTTATCTTCATCGTAAAAATCGCGTGGTTTAAGTCTGCAAATTTGGTGAAAAAGTTTTATCCTGCGGCTTTTCTCTCAGCTTTTTGTCGAACATTGTACCCTCCAGTTTTTTATCCAGATATTCACGCTGTTCCTCAAAAGTCATATCCATCATTTCAAGGCTCATCTTGTCACGGATTTCCCTCAACAATTTCACCATACTTATCTTCTGTTTTTTTTCAATCGATTTATCCATAATGCAATAATTCTTTGGGTGAACGAATTTCTATCATTTTATAGCCCAGCTGATAATTGATACCATTGTAGCCACGGATTCTGTTCAAATTTACAATATGCTTGAAATTCCAGCTGACCAACGCATCTGCTCCGGAAATTGTGGCCATTGCAATATGCTCACAATCTGCCAAACTCGTTCTTCCAACAACATTAGCTTCCAAGTATTTCAATGCCAATGCTTTTACCTCTTGATTGACCCGTACCTTTTCGAAAAAATCATTCTCAAAATTGTCAAAGAAATTCCGCACTCTTTCAGGTGCAGGCTGAAGCTCTGATACCAACAAATCCGATACAATCAAAACGATTTCTCTTTGAAAAACCCTTTCGAAAAAAGCCTCGGTCGGAATTTTAAACTCCTCATCAAAATACCCGCCAACTACCGATGTATCTATGTAAATTCTCTGTTTTTGCATTGGCGGTAAAATTAATCATTCCCGATGAAAACCAGCAAAGCGCCACTCTCAAACGAAATTTCCAGCAAATCTTCTACCGCCAGATTTCGTGTGCCTATTCTTCCGGTCTGGCTCAGGTTTTCATTGTTCAATGGCCATTTCAAACCTTTGGTGGTGATGTTTTCCGCCGTTGGAAACGGATAAAGCGAAATCATTTTGCCTGCAACATTTTCCATTACCAAATGCTTCGGCGCAAAAAAATATTCCGAAAACTCATCGAAAAAGCGGATGTTCATTTTGTCTTTGAACTGAAACGCGGCCGAAAGATTTCCCAAAAAGTGATCCATTTCCTTTCCGCTGCCACCGAAAACATCCACGCTTTTTGCGCCTTTTTCCTGCAAAATCTGCAGCGCTTTTTGAAAATCCGTAAAGTCCTGATTTGGCGTTTTAATGATTTTCTCCGCAAATTCTTCCTCCGGAAGACCCTCCCAGGAATCGAAATCTCCCGAAATAAAATTCAACTCCTCCAGCGGAAAATTTTTCGCCTTCAAATAATGAAACGCACCGTCTGTACAGCCGATTAAATCATAGCCGGTAACCTGCGGCAAAACTTCCGGCGGCGTTCCATTTATAAATAGCAGGGATTTCTTCACTAAATCAGACTTAGGATTGAGAGCCAAGAAGCAAGACTTTTTACTTTTACCTTTTACCTTTTGTATTTTTACTTTTACCTTAGTTATCTCGGTTTCCAAAACTCTTCCGCTTCACCTTCAATTTTCGAAATGTAGCGCGCCAAAATGAAGAGATAATCCGAAAGCCGGTTGAGATATTGCACCAATTCCGCACGAACTTCCTCAGTTTCCTTCAGGAAAACCAGGCTGCGCTCCGCCCTTCTGCACACGGTTCTGCAGAGGTGAAGCGCCGCGGCAGCTTTTCCGCCGCCTGGCAGAATGAAGAATTGCAGCGGCTCCAGCTGTTCATCCAGGGCATCCATCCACTGCTCCAGCTCCTCGGTTTCCTTTTCCGAAATCGTCAGCGGCAGTCTTGGTTTTCCGTTGGCAAGCATCAATTTGTCGATTGGTGTGGCAGCTTCTGAACCCACCGTGAACAAGTCAAACTGTATTTTTTTCAGTTGGTTTAAAACCGCTTCATCGGCAATCCAGCTTTTCGCAAAGCCTATGGCAGCATTCAGCTCATCGATATTGCCGTAGCTTTCCACCCGTGCTGAAGCCTTGGAAACCCTTGTGCCGCCATAAAGCGCGGTCTCACCTTTATCGCCGGTTTTCGTGTATATTTTCACTGCTTTCTGTATCTTTACCCAAAATATCCTGATAAACAAAGTTTTCTCCGAGATAGGCGGCACGCACTTCAGGATCATCTGCCAAATCTCTCGGCAAACCTTCCTTCAGGATCCTCCCCTCGAACATGATGTAAGTTTTATGGGTAATGGCAAGCGTCTGCTGCACATTGTGATCGGTAATCAGAATGCCGATATTTTTATCCACAAGGCTCCGTACGATTTTCTGAATATCTTCCACAGCAATCGGGTCCACACCGGCGAACGGCTCATCCAGCAATATAAAATTCGGGCTGGTTGCCAGGCAGCGCGCAATTTCGGTACGCCGCCTTTCTCCTCCGGAAAGCAGGTCTCCTCGGTTGTTCCTCACATGCTCGAGAGAGAATTCTTCTATCAGTTCTTCGCACTTTCTGCGCTGCTCCTTTTTCGGAAGTTTGGTGAGCTGCAGTACCGCCATAATGTTTTCTTCCACGGTAAGTTTGCGGAAAACCGAGGCTTCCTGCGCCAGATAGCCTATGCCCTTCTGCGCGCGCCGGTACATAGCATCGCGCGTAATGTCTTTATTGTCAAGGAAAATTTTTCCGGAAGTAGGCTTCACGAGGCCCACAATCATGTAGAACGAGGTAGTCTTTCCGGCGCCATTCGGGCCTAGCAGGCCGACGATCTGCCCCTGCGCGACTTCTACCGAAACGCCTTTTACTACTTTTTTCTGGCCATACTCTTTTACGAGTTCTTCCCCACGGAGTATCATACCTGCAAACTTACGGATTTAAGAGTTTCTTTTCCCCAAAAAACCTCCGCCGCCGGAGGTCGGCATAAATTTTAGCCCAGAAGCTTCGCCGCCTCTTTCGCGGCATAGGTGAAGATCATATCCGCTCCGGCCCTCTTTATGCAGGTCAGGCTTTCCATCAGTGCCAGGTTATTATCCACCCAGCCGCTGGCTGCAGCTGCCTTCAGCATAGCATATTCACCGCTGGTGTGGTACACGGCGATAGGCAAATCTATGGCTTCCCGAACTTTCGCCACAATGTCCAGGTAGGGCATTCCGGGCTTTATCATAATGATGTCTGCTCCTTCCTCCACATCTTTATAAACCTCGTTCAGCGCCTCGCGGGAGTTGTGGAAATCCATCTGGTAAGTTTTTTTGTCCTTCGGGATGTTTTCAAAATCCTTCGGGGCACTGTCCAGCGCATTGCGGAATGGGCCGTAGAAAGAGCTCGCATATTTCGCGCTGTAGCTCAGGATGCCCACATCTTTAAAATTATTTTCCTCCAGCGCCTCGCGGATAGCCGCCACCCTGCCGTCCATCATATCGCTCGGCGCCACGATGTCCGCGCCCGCCTCCGCCTGGGATACCGCCATACGCGCCAGAGCGTCGTTGGTAGAATCGTTATCCACTTTCCCTTCGGTGATAATCCCGTCGTGCCCGTACATCGAGTAAGGATCAAGTGCCACATCCGGCATCAAAACCATCTCCGGGACAGCATTTTTCACCTCCCGGATGGCACGCTGCATCAGCCCGTCTCTGTTCCAGGCTTCCGTGCCGGCATTGTCCTTCAGGTTTTCGGAAATTTTTGCATAAATGTTTACTGCCCTCACCCCGTGCTGATACAGTTCCCGGCATTCTTTTACCAACAGATCTATGGACAGCCTGGAAACGCCGGGCATAGAGCTAATGGCCTCCCTGCGGCTGCTGCCCTCTATCACAAACACCGGCAGCACAAAATCTGCCGGGGATAAAACTGTTTCCCTCACCAGGCTTCTCAGCGCCTCGCTGGCGCGCAGGCGTCGGTTTCTATGGTATTGCATTATTAAATTTTTGTTAATGCAAAATTAATGATAAAAATGCTTGAATCTTATTTTGGAATTTAATATTTTTGTGCGAATAAATCTGAAGCGTGTGAAAAAATTTTTATACTCGTTTTTCCTTTTTGCACTGTTTTTCAGCGGGTTTAATGCAAATGCCAATCCCGCCACCGAGCCTTCTCCGGCAGTTCAGAAAGCGGATGACGGGATTCTGGTGGCATACCCCAACCCCGCCCGGGATTTCATAATCCTAAAGGTAAAGGACGGTAATACGAAAATAAAGACAGTGGCTTTTTATTCCATACTCGGTGTGCAGGTTTTTCAGGTAAATGTGAACAGAAACAGTGCGGAAATTTCTCTTGATAAGCTGCGCTCCGGCAAATACCTGATGAAATACACGCTGGAAGACGGTACTCAGAAGGTATCGCAGATAGTAAAAATTTAACTCAAACGCTCAGCAAACACTGAGCGTTTATTTTTAGTAGCCGGATGCGCTGCCCAGGTCCTTACATATAGCCGCCGCAGAAGAAGTCCCTATTCTGGTAACGCCAAGTTTGATCATTTCCTCCGCCTCTTTTCGGCTTCGCACGCCGCCCGCCGCCTTGAGTTTCAGCGGGCCTGCATTTTCTTTCATTATTTTAATGCCTCCCACGGTGGCGCCGTTGGGCTTTCCGTTTTCAGTTTTGTAAAAGCCGGTAGAGCTTTTTACAAAAATATGCTCCTGCTCGTCGGCAGTGAAGTTTGCCTCTGCGACTTCACGAATCAGGTTGGTAATATCTGCAATCTGCGCCTCTCGGAGTGCGGCGATTTCGATGATCCATTTCACCGTTTTGCCGTTCTCGATTCCCAGTTTGGTGCACTGAAGCACCTCATCGCGGACGAAATTGATCTGTCCATTTTTAAATGCTTCGAAATTTATCACAAAATCCAAGTCATCGGCCCCGTCATCTATCGCCTGGCGGGCTTCCGCAAGTTTCTCCCCTACAGTAGCCGTTCCTTCGTGGAAACCTATCACCGTTCCTACTTTTACTCTGGAATCTTTTTTTGCTAAATATTCCTTCACCGGTCTTACGAAATTCGGGCGGATCATCACGGCATAGAAATTTTCTGCATCGGCTTCATCAGCCAAGTCCAATACTTTCTGCCAGGTTTCTTCTTCCGAAATTCCAGCCTGTTCAGGAAGTTTCAGATAGGTGGAATCAATATAATCCTGGATTTTCATCATTAAATTTTTGTTTAATCCAAAAGATCCGGGCGCCTTTCCGCGGTGATGCGTAGTGCCTCATCGTGCCGCCACTGCTCTATTTTCGAGAAATTCCCACTCAGCAAAACATCGGGAACTTTTAAGCCTTTGTAGACCTCCGGCCGGGTGTAGATCGGCGGCGAGAGAAGGTTGTCCTGAAAGCTGTCGGTAAGGGCGCTCTGCTCGTCATTCAGCACACCGGGCAGCAGGCGGATTACGGCATCCGCAAGCACGCAGGCTGCGAGCTCTCCGCCGGTGAGCACATAATCTCCGATGGAAATTTCTTTGGTAATGTGCAGGTCGCGCACGCGCTGGTCGATGCCCTTGTAATGCCCGCAGACAAATATCAGATTTTCCTTGATGGAGAGGGTATTCGCCGTCTTCTGATTCAGCGTTTCCCCATCGGGGGTGAGGTAGATAATCTCGTCGTAGTGCCGCTGAGATTTCAGTTCGCTGATGCATTTGTCCAGAGGCTCCACCATCATCACCATTCCTGCGCCGCCACCGTATGGCGCATCATCTATTTGGCGGTAATTGTTTGAAGACCAGTTTCTTATGTCGTGAAAAACGACCTCGGCCTGGCCTTTCTCCATAGCCCTTTTCAGTATGGAGGTGCGGAACGGGCTCAGCATCAGGTCCGGTACGGCAGATATTATATCAATCCTCACTGCTCTGTTGCGCTCTCTTTATTGGCAGAGGCGATGATCAGCCTTAGCGAAGAATCCCTGTTGAAGTACGCCCACATCCAGTTGAAGAACACTGCAAGCTTGTTCTTCACTGAAAGGATAAGCATAAGGTGGAGGAACATCCAGAAGTACCACGCCAGCACGCCCTGAAATTTGAGATGCCGCAGATCTACCACGGCGCGGTGTTTCCCCACGGTAGCCATACTGCCTAGGTCGGTATATTCGTATTCTTGCCAATCTGCTTGGGATTCTTTCAGTAAATTGTCGCCAAGATTTTTGCCCTGATTAATTGCCACATTGGCGAGCTGCGGGTGCCCGTGCGGATATTTCGGTGTTTCCATATAGGCGACATCGCCGATGGCAAATATGTTTTCCGTACCTTTTATTTTGTTAAAACGGTCTACGATGTAGCGGTTGCGCATAATCTGTTCCGGCATAAAGCCATCGATAATGTTGCCGGTAACGCCTGCCGCCCAGATTACATTGCAGGCAGGGATCTGCGTACCGTTGGATAGGTAAACCGTGCTGCCGTCGTAGTCTTCCACCTTTTGCACTACCAGCTCCACGCCGAAATCTTTGAGGTATTTCTCCGCTGCGTCCTGAGATTGTGTGCTCATTGAGCTGAGTGGTTTGTCGGTGGTGCTTACGAGGATGATTTTCAGCTTCCGGAAATTCATATTCGGGTAGTCCCGCGGGAGGATTTCGTTCTTCATCTCCGCGAAGGCTCCTGCCAGCTCCACGCCGGTAGGGCCGCTTCCTACGATCACGATATTCCAGTTGCCCTCATCACTTCTTCCTCTTTCGATGATCAGCTTCTCAAAAGTCATCAAAATATGGTTCCTTATTTTTATTGCCTCCTGAGTGTTTTTCATCCCGAAGGCATTATCTTCCATATTTTTATTACCGAAAAAATTAGTTTTACACCCGGTAGCGATGATGAGTTTATCGTAAGTAAATTCAGAATCGGAGGTGATGATTTTATTTTCCGACGGCACTACGCTCTGCACATCCGTCATCCGGTATTGGATATTGTTGGAGCGTTGGAAGATTTTTCTAAACGGGAAGGAAATGTTGCTCGGCTCGATACGGCCGCAAGCTACCTGGTAGAACAGCGGCTGGAACATATGATGGTTTACCTTGTCTATCACTATCACCTTTTTACCTTTCTGGTTGTTCAGCTTCTGCGCCAGCTGCAGCCCGGCAAAGCCACCTCCTACTATTACAATTTTTTCCCTCTTTTTCATGGGACAAAAATACTGATATTTTCGCGGCTGAAAATTCTTAGGCTTGGTTTTAAAGATTTTTAATGTTAATTTTTCTTAAAGATAAAACGATATTTTTGCAGCCGATGAGCCAAGCGAAGAAAAAAGCAAGGAAAAAGAAAAAGCCGGCGAAACCGCAAGCCAAAGGCAACCGACTGAAAATCATACTCTTCGGTGCATTTCTGCTGGTGTTCTTTTTCGCCGGGCTGTTCATTACTTTTAAGGATAAAATCGCGTTTCACTGGGCGAGCTGTTTCAATAAATTTGAGCATAAAACGCTGACGAACACGGAGTTTGAGCGGAACAGAATCCATACCATCATTTCCGAAAATACGGACAAGGTTTTCGGCATCGATATTTCGCACTACCAAAGGAAGGAAGATATAAAGTGGGACAGCCTGAGCATTGGCAGCGGCAGCATCCCGATACGCTTCATCATCCTGCGCTCTACGATGGGAAACCACAGTGCAGACCGGCATTTCCCGGAATACTGGCAGAAAGCCAAGCAGCACAATTTAATCCGCGGCGCTTACCATTTTTACCGGCCGGATGAAGACCCTGTGCTTCAGGCTAATAACTTTTTGGCTAAGGTAAATTTGGAAACAGGTGATCTGCCGCCAGTTCTTGACATAGAAAAACCCCCGCTGCGAAAGACGAAGACACAGCTGATACAGGATTTGAAAATCTGGTGCCGCATAATGGAAGATGCCTACGGCAGAAAGCCCATCATATACACCTACTACCATTTTTACAAGGACAACCTTCGCGGCGAATTTGACGATTATCCACTGTGGCTCGCCAATTACAATCCCGTGAAAACGCCTTCACCAAGCGATGAATGGCGGTTTTGGCAATTTTCGGAAAACGGCATCGTACACGGTATTAACACCAAGGTTGACCTCAATGTGTTCAACGGCGGAATGTTCGCGTTGCGACGAATGGGGATTGATTAATGAACAATCAATTAAAAATTGACAATTGATAAGGAAACGCTGTGAACCTAAAGCTTATAGAAGAGTAAAAATCTATGACGCTGAGTTTACAACAACGGATGAAAACCTAAATCCGTATTTTTACAAATTAGAAGAGAATCAATCATCATTTATCATCATCTTTTATCTTAAGGCGTGAACTACATTTCCGCAGAAAACCTTACGAAGTCTTTTGGCGTGAAAGTCCTGTTTGAAGGGATTGCGTTTAATGTGAATGAGGGCGATAAAATCGCAATCGTGGCGAAGAACGGCAGCGGAAAATCTACCCTGCTGAAAATTCTGATGGGCAGGGAAATTGCAGATTCCGGCGAAATTTCCGTTAGCAAGGATATCCAAATCGTGCTCTTCGATCAGGAAATTGAATTCGACCCGAAACTTTCCGTGGAAGAATTTATGATGACGCTGGATTCCGCACCTATTTTAGCTTTGAAAAATTACCGAAAAGCTTTAGAAACGGGAAGCGCCGTAGAAATGGAAACCGCACTTGCAGAAATGGAACTGCATAAAGCCTGGGATTTGGAAACGGAGATGAAACAGTTTCTCAGTCAGCTGAAAATCAACGACTTGAATGCTGAAATGGGGCATCTTTCCGGCGGTGAAGTGAAACGCGTAGCGCTTGCCAAGCTGCTTACCGAAACAAGGGCGGAGCACCGCCACACACTGCTGATAATGGATGAACCGACGAATCACCTGGATGTGGATATGGTGGAATGGTTAGAAAACTACCTGAACAAGGCGAAAATTACGCTGCTGCTGGTAACGCACGACCGATACTTCCTGGATGCAGTATGCGATAAAATCTGGGAAATGGAAGGCCGCCAGCTCTTTGTACACCAGGGTTCGTACGCCACCTACCTTGAAAACAAAATGATACGGGAGGAAAACCTGAACGCAACAATCGACAAGGCGAACAACCTGTACCGCAAGGAACTGGAGTGGATGAGGCGGCAGCCAAAAGCCCGCACCACAAAATCGAAATCACGGATTGATGCCTTCTACGAAACGGAAAAAATTGCGAAATCCGATACGAGAAAGCAGAGCCTGGAACTGGATTTTGAGATGAAACGGCTGGGCAAAAAAATTCTTGAACTAAAAAATATTTCCAAAAGCTATGGCGAAAAAGTGCTGCTAAAAGATTTCAGCTACCATTTTCAGCGCGGCGAAAAGGTGGGAATCATCGGGAAAAATGGCGCAGGAAAATCTACCCTGCTGAACATTATTCTGGGTAATGAGCCTGCAGATTCCGGCGAAATTGAAACCGGCGAAACGATAAGCTTCGGGCATTTTTCCCAAAAAGGAATTCAGTTCAACGAGGATGAAAGGGTGATAGATTTCATCCGGGAAATCTCGGAAAATTTTCCGCTGGCCAACGGGAAAGTGATTTCCGCATCGCAGTTTTTGCGGATGTTTTTGTTTGACGACCAGACGCAGTATTCACCCATTGCCAAACTTTCCGGCGGCGAAAAGCGGCGGCTACAGCTGATGAAGGTGCTGTACGAAAACCCAAACTTCCTGATTTTTGACGAACCAACGAACGACCTAGATTTACCGACACTCACCGTGCTGGAAAATTTTCTGCAGAATTTCCAGGGCTGCCTGCTCATCGTTTCGCACGACCGGTATTTTATGGACAGAATTGTGGATCACATCCTGGCCTTTGAAGGCGATGGAAAAATCCGCGACTTTACAGGGAATTTCACGGAATACCGCGAGAAATTTGCGAAAAACCAGCCAGCCGAAAACAAATCTCAGGATACAGAAATTGCTAAGAAATATACTGAGAATGAGAGCGTTACGGAAATAACCCCAAAGCAAAGCCGCAAACTCT
Source organism: Cruoricaptor ignavus (assembly GCF_900141665.1). Classification (GTDB taxonomy): domain Bacteria; phylum Bacteroidota; class Bacteroidia; order Flavobacteriales; family Weeksellaceae; genus Cruoricaptor; species Cruoricaptor ignavus. The sequence continues at coordinate 34,701 of NZ_FQYI01000008.1, forward strand.
CCTTCAAAGAAAAGCGCGAGCTGGAAACGATTGAGAGAGAAATGCCAGTGTTGGAAGAAAGGCGCGGCGAAATTCTTAATGCGCTGAACAACGAAACCGATTACCAAAAAATTTCCGAACTTTCCGCAGGATTAGAAGAAATTTCTTCACGGCTGGAAGCGCACGAAATGCGCTGGCTGGAGCTTCAGGAAGTACTTGGCTAAACTTTCACTATTTTTGCTCAAATTTTTTCGATGAACGATATTACGCAACAAACGATGTCCTACATCGACATCGTCTATCACACGCTGGAACGCTGGTACAAGCAGTTTGCGGCATTCACGCCCAACCTTATTGCCGGGCTCATCGTGTTTTTCCTTTTTCTGAAGGGAAGCCGATGGCTCAGCGAAACCACCGTGAAACTCCTGAACAAATTTTTGCCTAAGGGGCAGGGGCGCACCACCGCAGTCTCTTTGGTGGGCTTATTCAGATTTATGTTCGTGCTTCTGGGCACCTTCCTTTCGCTGGAAATTATGGGCCTCAGCAGCGTTCTCTGGAAATTCATCGGAAGCCTTGGTGTAGCCGGTGTGATTGCCGGTGTGGCTTTGCGCGACTTGGTGGCATCAATGTTTTCGGGGATTTTGGTGGGTGTGGATAAATCCTTCCGTGCTGGCGATTACATCCAGCTTGCGAACTACACCGGAACTGTGAGCGATATCGGTTTTCTTACAACCAAGCTGATAACCGATGATGGCAAGGTGGTCTTCATACCGAACCAAGTGATTTTCAATGCGCCATTTTTCAACATTTCTGCATCGCCGCAGCGCCGCGTGGTTCTGGATTTGGAAATTCCGGTGGATGTGGATGTAAACAAGGCGCAGCAAAGCATCATCAGCGAACTGGAAAACCTTAATAGGAAAAATAAAATCGACGATCCTGTGCAGGTGCTTTTCACGAAGGTAACCGATGGTAAGTTTTATCTAAATGTCAGCTTTTCCGTGGCATCTACCACAAGTTTCCTCAATGCCAGAAATGAGGCTATCGTCCTGATTCACAACAGGTTAAAGAATGATGGCATCAGCCTGATAACGCCGCTGAGCGTCAGTATTTCAAATAGCGAGCAGAGCTGATTCCATTGAATATTTTGCAAAAAAAATTCCGCCCAATTTATGAGCGGAAATTTTTTTTTGATAAGTGCTAATGATTAGGCTACGACTTCCTTCACCTTGTTTGCTGCTTCTTCCAGCGTGATAACCGAGTGAATCGGCAGGCCTGCTTCATCGATAAGCTTTTTCGCTTCTTCGGCATTAGTTCCCTGAAGCCTTACAATCAGCGGTACAGGGAATTCGCCGATTTCCTTGTATGCATCCACAATACCTTGTGCCACCCTATCGCAGCGCACAATTCCACCAAAAATATTGATGAGGATAGCTTCCACATTTGGATCTCTCAGGATAATGTCGAACGCTGTTTTTACTCTTGCTGCATCAGCCGTACCGCCCACATCCAGGAAGTTTGCAGGGTTTCCGCCGGAAAGCTTAATCATATCCATCGTTGCCATTGCAAGCCCTGCACCGTTCACCATACAGGCTACATTACCATCCAGCTTCACGAAGTTCAGCCCCGCTTCACCGGCCTCCACATCCATCGGATCTTCTTCCCTTTTGTCGCGAAGTTCCGCAAGGTCTTTATGCCTGTAAAGCGAGTTGCCGTCCAGCGTTACTTTCGCATCAACAGCGATGATTCTGTCATCCGAAGTTTTCAGCACCGGATTGATTTCGAAAAGCGAAGCATCGATGCCGATGTATGCATTGTAAAGACTGGTGATGAATTTCACAAAATCCTTTTGCGCAGCGCCGGAAAGCCCTAGGTTGAAGGCAATCTTCCTCGCCTGGAAAGGCTGCAGGCCAAGGGCCGGATCGATGGTTTCTTTGTGGATTAGGTGCGGCGTTTCTTCTGCAACCTGCTCAATATCCATACCGCCTTCTGTGGAATAAACCACGGTATTTTTCCCCTGAGCCCTGTCCAGAAGGATGGATACATAAAATTCCTTCGTTTCGGATTCACCAGGGTAATACACATCTTCCGCAATCAGCACAGAGTGCACCTTCTTCCCTTCCGCGGAAGTTTGCGGCGTCACGAGCTGCATCCCGATAATGTTGTTGGCATTTTCTTCCAGCTTTTCCATCGTAGGCGAGAACTTTACGCCACCGCCTTTTCCGCGGCCTCCGGCGTGAACTTGCGCCTTTACAACCCAGCCGTCGTTGCCGGTCATTTCCTTCAGCTTTCCTGCGGCATCTTTCGCTTCCTGCACATCGTTGGCAAGGAAACCGCGCTGAATGTTTACACCGTAATTAGCCAAAATCTCTTTGGACTGATACTCGTGAAGATTCATAATATAATGATGTTAAAATTTCGAAATCAAATTCTTGCTTACAAATTTAGAAAAAGTTTGGCAATGAAGAAATACCGTGCGGAAATTTAATATCTCCTGCCTACCTCCCTACAGACCTCCAGCAAATCCGGCGGCATGGAAGAAAAGGCGCCCTGCTCATAATACTCTCCCGTATGGGGTATGTAGATGCTGTAGCGCCTGCCTGTGGGGATCAGCGGGATGAAAAATACTGAAATATAATTTTTAAAAACGCGGACTTCGGCATTTACCTCCTGGCCGTTTCTGTTGATGCGAACCGTTTCCTGACCCGCAAGTTTGGAAGAATTTCCTGCTATGAAGAAGAACATAATTTTAGAGTTAAGTTTCTGAGCGAAATTAAGAATTTACAGTTAATTTTTTAACTTGAAAAAATAGAACATCAGCATAGCCCAAGAGATGATCATCATCAGGCCGCCTATGGGCGTTACGGGGCCGAGGAATCTGAGATTCACACCCCAGCTCTCCTGGAAACTCAGCAGATAAATGCTTACGGAAAAGAGCAGTGTGCCGATGATCATCAGCCAGCCTATCCAGCGCTCCGCCCCGGACTGGAAGTTCAAAATGTAGCCTACGAGCAGCAGATAAAATGCGGAGTACATCATGTAGCGTACGCCGGTTTCAAAGCTTTCCAGCTGCGCCGGCGAGAGAATCTTCTTGAATGCGTGCGCACCAAACGCCCCCAAGATTACCGAGAGCATCCCGTACAGCGCACCGAATATCAACACTGTGTTTTTCATTGAAATTGAGGATTTAGAAATAGGATTTAAAATTAAAAATTTTTAAGAATTACCCCGCAAACTTTCCAGCGCGGCGATTACCTCGTGGTGGCTGGCGGTTTTGTCCTGAAACAGCTTCAGCACAGCCTCTTTTTCCCCGGCATTTGCCCCGTGCTGATTTAGGATATTCATCATATGCATCTTCATATGTCCCTTCTGTATGCCGGTGGTTACCAGGGAGCGAACAGCTGCGAAATTCTGCGCCAGCCCGGAGGCTGCAAGGATGCTCATAAGCTCCGGCGCTGAAGGCCTGCCCAGCAGCTCCAGAGAAAATTTTACTAGCGGATGAAGCCCCGTGAGGCCACCCACCACGCCCACGGCAACGGGCAAATCGAGCCAGAAGCGGAAAATTCCGCCCTCTGCCGTACAGTGCGAAAGCGAGCTGTACCTCCCTCCAAGAGAGGCGTAGGCGTGCACACAGGCTTCCGTAGCGCGGAAATCGTTGCCAGTGGCGATCACCACGGCGTCCACACCGTTCATGATGCCTTTGTTGTGCGTGGCAGCGCGGTAGGGCTCCGCCTCAGCTATGGCGACTGCCTGCCCGAACTTTTCAGCGAAAACTTCCGGCGGCATACCGCTGTCGTCCTTCAGTTCCTCTATTTTGCAGCTGACCTCCGCACGCACGAGGCACTGCGGAGTGAGGTTGGAGAGGATGTTCATCACCACCTGAAGCGACTGCTTTTCCTCGTCAGAAAATTCCTCCGATGCCTGAATTTCTACCTCCAAAGTACTGCCGATGCGCTCCAGGCAGGTATTGATGAAGTTGGCACCCATTGAATCCTTCGTATCGAAACTAACTTTAAGTTGGTAATAATCAGCCAGCTCCGTGGTTTTATCGATAAGTTCTATATCGAGAATTCCGCCGCCGCGCCTGCGCATATTAGCGGTGATAGGATCGGTAGCCTCAAAAAGTTTTTGCTTTAAATTTCTATGAAAAAAATCGCTAAGCTTCGCTGCACAAGTATGGAAAATAAAATGCGTGTGCCCCAGTTTGGTGGTGCCGAGAATCTCGGTGCGGAAGCCGCCCCGCTCCAGCCAGAATTTCGCTGCTTTGGATGCCGCTGCCACTACGGAGCTCTCCTCCACGGCCATCGGCAGAGCCATTAATTTCCCGTCAATCAAGAAGTTAGGGGCTATGCCATAAGGCATATAAAAATTGGACACGGTATTTTCTGAAAACTCATCGTGAAGTTTCTGAAGGCTTTCGTCTTCGTTCCAATATTGTTTGAGGATATTCGTAAACTCCTGGTTTCCTGACAGATATTCATTAACAATGATATCGATCTTCTGCTCCTTGCTAAGTTTGGAAAAACCCTGAACCGGCTTGTGCGTCATCTTTGTTTGGTTAAAAATTAATTCTGACTAAAATATTTAAACTGAAACCTTAAACTTCCTTTCTCTGATCATCTGTGCGATTTTCAGCATATCCTCGCCAATCAGGCGGTCGTCTTCAAGTTTTGGCACTTCGCTACGGATGATTTCAAAATTCTCTTCGATGAGCGGCGAGGATTTTGAGGGCCTTCGAAATTCCAGCCCCTGCGCGGCGAACATCAGTTCTACGGCAAAAATATTCACGAGATTGTCCAGAACCCTGTGGAATTTCCTGCCGGAGATGCTGCCCATCGATACATGATCTTCCTGCCCGAGGCTTGTAGGCACGGAATCTGCGGATGCCGGGAAGCAGAGCGTCTTGTTCTCCGTAACCAGTGCCGCGGAGGTGTACTGGGGAATCATAAATCCGGAATTCAGCCCGGAGCTCTCGGTGAGGAGCCGCGGGAGGCCGAATTTGCCCTCGAGCAGGAGGTAGCTCCTTCGGTCTGAAATATTTCCCAGCTCTGCCGCGGCAAATGTGGCGTAATCGAGCGGCAGCGCAAGCAGCTGCCCGTGGAAATTGCCCCCGGAGATGGATTCTTCCGCACTCAGCACTATGGGGTTGTCGGTCACCGAATTCAGCTCTATTTCAGTAAGATCTCGGAGGTGGTAAAATGCATTTCTGCTGGCGCCGTGCACCTGGGGCACGCACCGGAAGGAGTACGGATCCTGCACGCGGTAGTATTCCTCATCCCTCTCCAGCTCGGTTTTTTTAAGAATTTTATGCATCCTGGCAGCCACTTTTTTGGAACCTTTAAAGGGGCGGATCTCGTGGAGCTCTTTTTTGAACGGACTGGCATTGCCGAGGTATGCCTCCAGCGACATTGCGGCGGCGAGGTCGGCAAGGTCGAGCAGATAATCCATTTTTTCCAGCCCGAGGATGGCATGCGCCAGGATAAACTGGGTACCGTTGATGAGCCCTAGCCCTTCCTTCGGCCCTAGCGTCAGCGGCTTCAGCCCGTGTTCCTGAAGAATTTGTGCTGCATCGCGGATTTCCTTGCCTTGCCAAACTTTGCCAAGCCCCAGCAGCGGCAGCACCATATGGGAGAGCGGCGCGAGGTCGCCAGATGCTCCTACGCTGCCCTGCTCCGGGATTACGGGGATGATGTCTTTCTCCAGCATTACAAGCAAGCGCTCGATCACTTCCTGCGAAACTCCCGAGAAGCCTTTGGAAAGTGCGTGGATCTTGGTAATCATCATCAGTTTAGAAAGATCTTTGCTGAGGGGCTGCCCCACCCCAACGGCGTGGGAAATGATGAGATTGTGCTGCAGCTGCGCGGTTTCCGATTCGGAAATTTTCACATCGCAGAGTGGGCCGAAGCCGGTATTAATGCCGTATACCGTACGGTCGGATTCTACGATTTCCCGCACATTCTGCTGGGATTTGAGGATTTGTTGTCTGGCTTTGTCATCCAATTTCGCCTTGTTGGGCTGCCTTAGGATTTTTAATACATCATCAAGACTGAAAAATGCTGTACCGTAGGTCATTTTATAATGTGATTAATGAAAGGAAATTATGCAAAATAATTTGTAAATCTGCATAATATTAATTTAACAAAAATAACATTAAATTCTGCAAAATCAAAAAATGCAGAGATATGGAACCTCACAACCTATACGACAATTCCGGATTCAAGCCGAGGATTGGGCCGTATTTTCGTGCGCTCATACTGCAGTATTCCTTGGTATTTACTTCTCGGGATCCCGTAGGAATAGGTGCCTTTATTCTGCAGCAGCTTCAGCAGGTTTACGCGTCATTTTTCAATTCGTTTCGTTTTCTTCTTTCAATAAATTCGCCGGGCAAGCTTCCTCTGCCAAATTCCTGCTCCAGGAACCACGCAAATTCTGTAGCCTTTTCTGTCGCTATCTCGCGAAACTGCAGCTGCAGCTTTTCCTCCGTACTTTTCGAGTTATAGTTTCTCAGCTTTTCTTCCAGCTGGCTGAATCTTGGCGGCACCCTGTCTTTCGGCCTGGAATGGATGTTGAAATCCGGGAATTTCCCGTTCACCACGATCCAAGTCGCCATAAAGTTGAAAATTTCCAGCGCCGTTCTTCCGTCCACATCTTCTTCCGGCTTGTAGTGCGGCAGCTGGCTTTTCGCATATACACGCATCAGCTGCTCCCGGTTTCTCATATAATCGTAGCGGTTCTGGCTGTTGAACTTGTCTAGAATTCCCAGCATTTTCACGAATTCCATCCTTGCCAAATCCCGATGCCTCATCAGGTCTGTGCTGTAGCGGTAGCAATCTTCCAGCAGGTGCTCCGCAATTTTGTATTGCTGCTCGGCGTTCCAGTCCTCACCTTTGTTGATTTTGCTTAAAACCAAGCCTTGGTATGGCGAAAAAATCTTGACTTCCACAGCAAAGGGCGTGGAAAAATTCACATTGCCGATGATTGTTTGGCCCTGCAATTCTATGGTTAAAAGGTTTCTGTTCATTTGTTTAAATTTGTCCAAATTCTCCCGATTCTTTCAGTTGCACAATTCTGTTGCCCACAAGTTTCACCTTGTATTTCAGGGAAAGCCCTGTTGGCTTCACGGCTTCTCCACCGTCTATCCCTCTTTCCAGCACGGTTTCCCGAAGTGCGGAAAGGTATCTTCCTCTTGCTGCTACCCAGCCTGGCTTCCCTACTTCTTGGTTGATTTTTCCGATGAGTTCCTCGTTGGTCAGGGGGCGTAGTTTCGCCCGGTATTCTTCGTAAGTCATTTTTAAAAAAATTAAGTTGATTTAAGAGATTAAAAAAATTAGGAGATTTATCATCATTAAGCTGCCGGAGTTTCCAGGTCGGCAATTATTTCTGCGTTTTGGATTTTCTTTTGCTCATAAAAACTGGTTTTGGTTGAAACTCATTTTTATCAGCAGGAACAGCGTATGCATCTTATATTTTGGCGATAGCCCTCATACTAAACCACCGTGGATTTTGGTCTCTCGGTTGGTGTCCGCAATTTTGCGGCGCTCCTGATGATTTCCTTTGCAAACTTACGGCAGAAACTTCCCTGATTTTAATTTTGCAACATTGCAAAACTTCCACAGCTCGGTTTCGCTCTATACATTTGTAATAGAAATTTAATCGAAAAAAAATAAACCCCTGTCAATCTGAGGAAATCTAAAACAATGTCAAACTCCACAATTCTCGGTGCAATTGCAGGCGATATTATCGGCTCGGTTTATGAGCGCCGCAATCATAAAAGCAAGGAATTTCCGCTGTTTGATGAGCGCGCAAAATTCACCGATGATAGCGTGATGACGCTGGCGGTAGCCGATGCCCTGATGCACGGAAAAGATATAGCCGAAACGCTGAAAGCCTACGGCAGAAAATATCCTGATGCTGGCTACGGCGATAGATTTTCGCGCTGGATTTCTTCGGATGAAAAGACACCCTACCACAGCTTTGGCAATGGCTCTGCGATGCGTGTTTCTCCAGTGGGTTTTATGGTAAATTCTGTGGCAGAATGCCTGGAGCTTGCAAGGAAAACGGCGGAGGTTTCGCACAATCATCCCGAAGGAATAAAAGGTGCGCAGGCTGTAAGTTTAGCCGGGTTTCTGGCAAAGAACGGCGCCACAAAAAACGAGATACAGGAAGAAATCGGCGAGCGTTTCGGCTACGATCTGAATTTCACCTGCGATGAAATCCGCCCGAAATATGGCTTTGATGTAAGCTGCCAGGGCTCCGTTCCGCAGTCTTTAGTGGCTTTTCTGGATGGCAGCAGCTATGAGGATACGCTGCGCAACGCCATCTCCATCGGTGGAGATTCCGATACCATAGCCTGCATTTCCGGCGGAATTGCGGCGGCTTTTTACGGCGGCATCCCTGGCGATATACGGAAATATGCACTGGGCAAACTGCCGCCAGAACTTAAGGACATCGTGCTGGAATTTGAGGAGAGATTTTAATTGAAATTTAACCTTAATGTTAACCTAAAAATTGAAACGAAATGGAAGCACACCCACGCACAGCCATTAGCCCGGAAGTTTACCAGATTCTGCTGGAGCCGGAAATTGATGTTTTAGCAGAATTCCGTTTAAAACTGGAGGAAATTCACAATGCTAGTGTTTATGCCGACATTTATGATTTGGATGAGGACAGCATCTACATCCATTTTTCCAAGAACCAGACATTTGAAAACATCCTGGAAAACATCGTGCTGAACAGGGAAACTTTAACCTGGGATTTTATTTGATTAAAACTTGAAAATTGTAAATGTATTTGTAAATTAGTAGAAAAATAAACATTATGAATCTAGATGCATACGCTGTAGAAAGAATCAGCAAAATTATCGACTGCCAGGGCTACTGTAAATTAGGTATAGAAGTAGAACCTGGCAGTATACGATCTCTCAGAATTTGAATGAAAATCCACCTCATAAAAACGCCGGAGCTTCCGCAGGAATTGCTGGAGAGCGTGCACGAGCAGCTCTGCGCAGAGAAAGGCCCGATGGAATTCGTAATCTCCAAGCCAAAATGGACGGAGGATGACTTTCGGAAAGCCTGCCAGACGCCGTTTTCAGACTTGGTAACCTTTGATATCGATTCAGAATATTACCGCCAGGAATATTTCCCTGAACTTGGCTATCCGCTCAGTTGGCGGGAACTGTTCTCCCTCTGCGATCGCTCCCGCGAAATCCTGAAAATTCCGGATAATGATTTCGTAATCCTGCTTACCAACCGCCGAAATTCGATGAACTTCTTCAGCATGTTCGATACAGGCGGAAAGCGCAACGCCTTCGTGCAGTGCAGCGACTGGGAATTTTTCCTGCAGGCTTCGCCGGTGTTTCCCGCGGCATACGAAACCGTGGCCAATGTGCTGCAGATCCTGATGAACTTCGACATAGAGGTGCCGCCTGAAATGAATTTCCATATGGAGCCTGTGGGCTGCATCAACGATTTCTGCGAGAACAAAACCGAAATCCTACTGAAGCTGCGTACGGCAGACATCTGCCAAGATTGCTTGCAGCGCGCCAAGGCCCACGGCATCACGCCGGAAATCCTGATGCAATCGCTGGAAATCTTCGAATCCGTGCGGAAGGCAATGAAGTTTGCACAAGGTTTCGTAGGAAATCTTCAGCCGAAAAAACTGACGATTACGCACGATTGCAAAATCTTCATCGGCGAAGATGAAATTGAACTAAAGCCGCTGGAAAAGGTGATCTTCATACTATTCCTGCGGCATCCCGAAGGCATCGTGCTGCGCAATCTCGGAGATTACGAGCAGGAAATGAACCGCATTTACGAAAAGCTCCGTTTCAACCCTGACCCTGACAGAATCGCATTTCTCGCCAATCCGAACGGTACCACCTTCCGCCCTACGAAATCCCGGCTTCACAAAAATCTGGAATCCAGGCTGGGCAAAGATTTAGCCCAGTACTACACCATCAGCGGAACACCGGGAAAGGCCTTCCGCATCGCACTACCGCAGGATTATAGAGAGATGGAGTTTGATTTTTAATCCCCTTATTATCGAAAAATCAACTACAGTCTCGTTTCACCCTCATCAGTATTGTATAATTCTAAAAATCCCGCAAAGCATCAGCCTCGCGGGATTCTGAAATATATAAAGAAAGAATTTACGGTATTGGCTTCAGCTCGCTAACGGTAAATTGAGCATTGGCGGTGTGCGTGTCGCCGTACATATCCTTTGCCCGAACTTCTACCCTGTGCTCGCCATTTTCCAGCTTCGGAAATCTCGCCACCCAGATATGGCGGGAATTCTCTGGGTAAGATGGTCTTCTGCCGGCATATAGCGTCTCAGTGGTGTCCCATTTCAGAACAGATTGAATATACTCCGGATCAAAAGTTTCCGCATACTGCATCGGCTTCCACTCGCCGCCGTCTATGCGGTATTCCACCGAATCGTTTTTGCTTCCGCTGAAAAAGTTGGCTACGATGCTGGCGTTATTTCTCACATTCTGCACCACCTTCGGTACATAGAGTTTTATTTGGTAATTCTCAGGTTTTCCTGCTACTTTGTATTGAATTTTATACTTGTTCCCGCTAAAGTTTACAAAAGAGTAGCCCTGCTCCGTACCATCTCTCATCATACTTTTAGGCAGGCCCCTTTCATTTGCAGTTCCTGAAAACCAATCGCCGGAAGTAGTTCCCATATTGATTTCGTGGAGATCTTTAGCGCCCTGCCACCCGTGATCTTTTGTGTAAAAAATCTGAGATTGCTTGTGTGTATGGGCGGACATCATCAGAATGTTGTCGTAAGGTTGCAGTATGTCGAAAAGCGCCTTTCTGTCTTCCATCCTGAAATGATCTTCCCCCGGTCTTTCCGGTTCCATCTGGATGTGGAAAGCCAAAACCACCAACTTATTTTTATCTACAAATTTCAGGTCGTTTTTAATGAATTCCAGTTGATCTGGCCTAAAACCTCCGTAATAACCTTTACCATCCCTTGGATCCGGATAAAGTATGTCGTCCAGGATGATAAAATGCACATCAGCGTAGTTGAAAGAATATGTGCTAGGCCCAAAAGTCTTTTCAAAAGATTCATCGGAATGCCTATCTTCCTTGGCCTCGTAATTCATATCGTGGTTGCCCATCACATTATACCAAGGCAAGCCAATCTCCTTCATTACCTGTGCGTACTGCGGATGAAGCGTCAAATCATCACCAACTAAATCACCGAGTGTGATTCCAAAAACAGCATTTTTCTTATTAGTTTTTACTTCATCTACAATAGCCCTTCTAAAATAATCTAACTCACGAAGGTTGTAAGGCTGTGGGTCTCCGAAAACGAGAATCTCAAAATTCGGATTTTCCTGCTGGCGGTGTAGCGCGAAATTGATATTCTTTGGAAGCTTGCCTGTAGGCTTAACACCTTCATATTTAAAGCCTGATGGTGAGCCATTAGGTTTATGGTTATAGTAAAATTGAGGTAAGTTCAAATGATTCATTGGAACCTGGTATCCTGCTGGCTTTACTACGAAGATAATCTGGTCGTCATTAATTGGGAGAGTGTATCTTCCCGCAGCATCAGTTTGTACTACCTGAATGCCATTTGAAACCGAAACGCTGGCAATTCCTTTTTCACCGCGATCCATTTTCCCGTTGCGGTTAGCATCATCGAACACATAGCCTGTCACATTATTAGCAAAGGCTGATGCCGCCGTAAAAATTAAAGTGGCTACAGTTAATCTTAATTTCATTTCTATAAATTTTTAAGTTTTTCCGGTATATCAGTTGTAATTACTTTTATTCCCATCTCCATTAGCGTACGGGCAATTTCTTCGCTATTTACAGTCCAAGAATTGGTAATCAAACCCAATTCGTTAGCCTGCCGTATCCATTCGGGATGCTTATCAATGAAAATTTTATAATGATAATCGATGCCATCCAAACCTAATGCCTTCACTTCCTGCGGAGATAATTCGCCATTTAAATATTGAACCTTAATCTGTGGAGCTATCCGCTTGGTTTCCAGGCAAATATTTTTGCTAAAGGAAATGATTTGCACCTGCTTATCAAGGCTTAATCGATTGACTTCTGCTACGGCCTTCCTCACCAGCTCATCTTCCAACACCTTGGTTTTTGCTGGTTTTATTTCCATAATCAGTTGTATCGCCGGATGCCTTTTACCTAATTTGAGGTATTCTCTCAATGTGGGTATGCGCTCCCCATTACTCAGTGGAATTTTTCTCAGGTCTTTAAAGGTGGTTTCAGCAATCACCAATCCTGCGTGGTCCTCATCGTGATTTACGATTAACCTGCCATCCTTACTCATCCTCACATCGAATTCCGCCCCGTAAACGCCGGCTTGTACCGCGTTTTTAAATGAAGAGAGGGAGTTCTGTGCTGTTTCAGGAGCCGTTTTCCAAAAACCTCTATGCGCCACGATCTGCGTCTGCGCGGAGTATGCACCCGAGAGCATTAAGGCAAATATTAGCAAAAACTTTTTCATAACTATTTCTCCCACCAAACTTTTGTATTGTAAGTGTCACCTCCCATACTCTGAACGGCAGCGTTGTACTGTTCGGGGTTTTGCAGTCTTGTTACCGGAGGATACATAAATCGTACTGGCATTTTTCCATCATTTAGCAGCCCCCCATTGTTCGGCAATTTTGGATATCCGGTTCTGCGATACTCATACCAAGCCTGCTGATCGACAAAGAAAAGAGCCACATACTTCTGCATCATAAGACGCTCCAAGGTGCCATTGTATGCCACATCAGGGTGATTAAGATACTCAGGCGTTGATTTGGCATTCCATTGCTCCAGGGATGCCTGAACACCTCTGTCATAAAATGTTTTTGCATCTCCAGGGATGACATTTTTTAGAGCTAACTCAGCTAAGATAAACTGTAGCTCAGAATACCCCATAATTTTCAGCGTTAGTGGCGTCTTGGCCAGAGCCTGATTGAGATTGGATGGGTTGTAAGTGAACTTCGTTCCGCTTTTATAGCCAGCCGGCGCGCCCTTATATCCTATATCCTTGTTAGAGCCAAGTTCTCTTGCCTTGCTGAAAAATGTTGGGCGCCGTGGATCCTCCGTTTTATTAAGATAATCCACAAAAAACTCTGCGGCGGCGCGCCCAGTCGTAAAATCCTGTGGACGAACAATTGGCGCATCAAAAGGAGCAACGCCGGTAGCTAATACGAAGGCGCTATCATCATTATTAGTAAAAATGGGGTAAGTAGCGGGATTTGAGATAATCTTATTGATTCTGTTTTTTACATCTATCTCGCCGTCTTTGTTAAGAATTCTTAGCAACATCCTGAGCGAGAGTGAATTGCAGAATTTCTTCCATTTTAAAACTCCTGCAGCATTCTCATTGGCATGATACATCTGATCCGGGCCTTTCAGAGTTTCCGACAGTAAAAAAAGTGAATTCGCTTTTTCCAGGTCGTTCAGCAGCTGGATGTAGACTTCTTTTTGATGGTCAAATTTTGGCGTCCTTATATTTTCTTCCTGGCGGAAGGCTTCGCTGAAAGGGACATCACCGAAACTGTCAGTAAGATTTTGAAAGCCCCACGCCCTTAAAACCAAGGCGACTGCCTCATTATTTTTATTCCCTTCCTTCTGCGCAAGTTTCAACATTTCATTTATCTGCATCTGCCATCTGTAGGTGCTGTTCCAGTAGCCTACGCCAGTATTTTCGGTGAAATAATATCTTGACACCGTATTGCCCTCATTGGGAAAAGGAATGCTGTACTGCATTATTTCAAATCCAAAATTATTGGCACGCATATACGCTTCGCTCGCCATTTCAAACAGCGCAGGATTCAGCAGGTTTTCAGAATTGGCCTCAACCTGCTTCGAAAAGTCGATATTCGTTTCTTCGAAATCATTTGTGCAGGAAGACGATGCTGTAAGAAGTGATACAGCCGCTATTATATTTAAAAACTTCTTTTTCATAGTGTTTTAGAATTTTACATTAATGCTTATGCCGAAGGTTCTGGTAGATGGAAGTGCGCCTATGTCTACGCCGGGCGTGATATCGGCATCGTCCATAGCTGCAGTTTCCGGGTCGAAAATTGGAAAGTCTTTTGTCCACATAGCTAGGTTTTTACCGTACAAAGCGATGGAAAACTCCTGAAGTTTCATACTTTGCGTCACATTCTTATTGAACCTATAGCCAATTCTTGCATCTCTTAATTTGATAAATGATGCGTCAAACGAGTTGGTTTCAACATTGGCACGACGATAATAGTCACTATACCATCTGCTAACCAGCACCTCTTTTGTATTTGGCGAATAAGAGCCATCCGGATTTTGGACCACACCTTCTCCAACCATCATTCCACCCGGATTATCTCTAAAACGAAGCGTATGCTTCAATTTGCCTTGCTCGGACATCTTATGGTGTGTTTGAGAATATACGATACCTTTATATTGCCCGTCGAACGACACGGCAAAATCAAAATTCCCCACGCGTAAAGAGTTTTGGATTCCTGCACGCCATTTTGGGAAGGCGTTGCCTACTTTTTCTACATAAGAATTGCGTGCTGTAAATCCATCGGAGCCGTATACTACATTGCCCTGTGGATCACGCACAAGCTTATATCCGTACAAATCCCCTAGAGAGCCGCCTTTTACAGCGTTAAAATATACGGTACCTGCTGTGGCGTAGGTGTAGCCTTGTGGATCATCCGCGTATATTTCAGGGACTTCAAGTATCTTATTTCTGTTCATCGACCAGTTTGCGCCTATAGTCCATTGAACGCCTTTAGTTTTTACAGCCACTACATCAGTGCTCAATTCTACGCCGCGATTTCTTACCAAACCACTATTAATTAATCTCCTCGTATAACCGGTCTCTATGAGCACAGGTACCGCATATACCTCGTTTTTAGTGCGGTTTTCATAATAAGTAGCGTTGAATGTCAATCGGTTTCTGAACATATTTAAGTCAAAACCTCCTTCGATATTGGTGTTAAATTTTGGCTTCAAATCCGGATTATACATCCTGCTTTGCAGTACATATGAATCATCATAAAATTCAATCGGATCATAATATCTCGTCAGTTGATAAGGCGAAGTACCAAAACCTGTCTTAGCCCAACTCCCGCGAAGTTTGAAGAGATTGATCTTTGTTCCTAATTCAAAAATATTGTTCAAAAGAACGCTAGCACTTACAGAAGGGTAGAAGAATGACCAATTTTTCTCTGGCAATGTACTTGTCCAATCATTTCTTCCGGTGAAGTCAATGTATACTTTGTCATCAAAGCCAACATTCACCATACCGTAAACAGAGTTTGTCTTTTTGTCATAAGGAAGGTATCTCCTATCCACGGACACACCATTTTCTAATGTGTAGATACCAGGCTCCACAAGTCCTTTAGCCACATTTCTCTTGGTGCGACGACGGAAATCCCTCAAGCTCCCCCCAATAGAAGCGCGCATATCAAATCTCCCAAAATCGTTTTTGTAAGTTGCAAGTAAATCGTGATTTAAATCGCGCGTATCAATTTTGGTTTCAGTAAACTGTCCTTTTCCAAATTTAGCAGAATTCCATGGCCTGCGTTCCCAGCGGTTGTCTCTGGTGAATTCCGCACCAGTCCTAAGCATTAAATCAAGGTTTGGGGTGATGGCATAATTTAGAGTGACACCACCGAGAACATTGTTTTTGTTCATGGCGTTCGTCATTTCGTACGCAATCAAATATGGATTATCAATGTACGAACTAAATGGGTGAATCTGCTCCTGCTGATATTTATCCTTCTTCCAAATCGGGCGATACCAGGCAAGGTCTATATTTGGATTTTGGAAAATCATAAAATAATTGATTGAATGGTTATTATAACCGGTAGCCGGAAGGTTGTCCGAATTTGTATTAGAGTAAATAACTTTAAAGGCTGCCTTGAACTTATCAGTAATATTAACATTGAAGGTGTTGTTGGTAGTAAAGCGCTCAAAGCCGGTATTTGGCATAATCCACTCGTTTTTAGTGTAATTTAGTGACGAGCGGAAATTCATTCTTTGCCATCCTGCATCTAGAGTTAGTGTATTACTGTAATTTGTACCTGTTTGGAAGAAATCTTTTACATTCCGTTTGTATGGCCTCCATAAAGTACGCTCAGCGCCCTGCCCTTCTACATTAGGGTCATACTGGAAATAATATTGCCCTTCGAACTTAGGGCCAAAAGCACTTGAAGTAGCCCCAGTACTTACCCCATCAGGCGATGCTCCGTAAGAGTAATATGTAAGACTGGAGCTACCGCCCTGACCGTACTCATATTGCCAGTCCGGCCACTTTAGTACTGTCTCAAAGCTGGTGTTCGCGATGTATCCAATATTCAATTTTCCACTTTTCCCCCTGCCGGATTTGGTCGTAATCATTATGGCACCATTGGCACCTCTTTCACCATAGAGGGCAGAGGCAGAGGCACCTTTTAGCACGGTTACAGATTCGATATCCTCTGCATTGATACTGTTAAGAATATTTCCATAATCAATAGGCACTTCTGTGGTTGAGCCGTAAGCAGGGGCACCAGTCCCCACAATCTGCTGGTCAATGGGAATCCCATCTATTACAATCAAAGCAGCATTATCCGCATTTACCATTGAAGTTTCCCCGCGGAGCTTTATTCTTGCGGTTTCCAGCGGGCCTGCATTCGGCGTTAATACCTTCAGCCCAGCTACCTTACCTTCCATTGCGGTAGCGAAATTGTTAAACTGGGCGGTTTCAAAAACCTCCTCGTTAAGCTTCTCCGCCGAGTAGCCCAAGGCTTTCTGCTCCCGTTTTATTCCGAGGGCCGTCACCACTACCTCCTTGATCTGCCTTTCCCGAAGGGTATCCTGCACGGGAGGATTTTGTGCAGTCTGTGCTGCGAGCTCACAGGACAACAATCCAGCCGCTGCAAGCACAATAATCTTCTGAACGCTTTTTTTCACTTGTTTAAATTTTGAAAGCAAAGTTAGAGCGCATTTCTGGGGCGAATGTTAATGGATGTTTAATTTTAGGTTAACATTTTTTTGGGAAAAATCAAAAAAGAGCAACTTTTAATAGTTTAAACTTCTAAGGCTCAGCAGGATAGGCCTCAAAGCAAAAATTTAATATTGCCCATCGCAAATTTATCCGTATACAAGGCTGTTAGCCTTATCCAACCATCTTTTTATCCTAATAAAAAAACCGCCAGCCATAGCGGCAGGCGGCGATATAGTCATAAAAAATTTCAATGCGAAAGCATCTCAGCCGGGATATTCTGCTCAGGGATCCCGATGCTGGAGATGCCCACATCCAGCACCTGCCCCATATAGTCCTCGAAGTATAGCACCTCTATTTTGTGGTAACCTTCCTCCAGCGCCACTATGCCCTCTTTGCGCTGCGCGCTGTGTCCGCCATCGTTATCTACAATGGTTTGGCCATCTATTTTAATAACGGAGCCGTCGTCAGAGTAGCTGTAAAATTTATAAAAAGCAGTCTCGGGAATGCGGATATACCCGCTAAAGGACAGAGCAAAGTGGTCATCTGCGGCGGCATTCTCAAGGTCTATTTTAGTTGCAGTACCGCTTTTCAGTTCTTTCAGGTTCCCAATTTCCTTTACCGATTTTACTTTTCCTTCGTAATAACTGTAATGCAGGCCTTCTTTACTTGGTTTCACATTCTGCGCTTTCAGAACTTTGGTTTTTTCGCTAATTTCCGAAAGCCCGGACGGGAAACTGTAAGGAAATTTCCTGCCGGAAGGCAGCGACAGATAGGATGAAAAAGCAAACTGATCTTCTTTTAAAGTTATCACTCTGCCGCCCTGCTCCAGCCTGCCGTAGCCATCGTTGCCGGTCTTCGCACCGTAGCCAAGCGCAACCCCGCGGTAGCTTCCGATATAATTGTTATCGTGGTCGTGCCCGCAGAAAACGCCAATTACATCCTTGCGCTCCAGGATAGCGGCCATCAAGCCACTGTTTACCGCCGCCGAAGATACATCTTCATTTGCTTCTCCCACTTTTGCCGGGTCCTTCGCCACCACCGCGAACTCCGGCAACGGGATATGGAAGAACATCAGCGCGGGCAAAGTTTTCCCTGCAGATTTTTCAATCCGTTCGCTTTCTTCGGCGTACCAGGAGATTTGGTCGCGCTTAATCCACGCATAGTTGCCAAGCTTAGGGTTGCGGGTGTAATCCCCGCTGTCTAAGAAATAAAGCGTAGCGGCCGGTTTGTTGGTTTTTGAAGAATGCACCGGGAGCGAGAAATTTGCAACGCCTGCCACAGAGCCCTTTTCACCAACAAAATGCGGGAAAGTTTTCAGAAAATCAAAAGATTGTGCATTAGTCCAGTCCTGCTCGCCATCGTGGTTTCCGAAGACCAAAGTCCACGGCACGCCTGCCTCCTCTATGATTTTGCCCAGGTTTCTCCAGCCGTCCCTCATCGGGATACAGTTGACATTATCGCCATCCAGCACGATGAAATCAGGCTTTTCAGCCGCTATTATCCTGCGGAGGGTTTCCGTAGTTTTATTGGTATATTTCGGCTCATTGCTCCAGTGTATATCCGTAAACTGGAGGATTTTAAGCTCACCATCAGAATTAAATTTTAGCTGATTTTTCTGCGCGTACGCCATTGCTACGGCAGAAAGCAACAATGCAAAAAAGAATTTTTTCATGGTTTAATATTTAGCGCGTTCAAGATTTTATAAAAAACTGCGGTATTTTCATAAAAACCGACAAACCGCTCTGCCCCGGAGCCATAGGCGAAAACGGATACCGGCAGCGCGGTGTGGTCGTTGGTGCTCTGCTGAGCAAATATGCGCCCAGTTTTCAGATCTCCATCCAGCAGCGTGACGCCGCCGGTTTCGTGGTCGCCTATTACGATTACGAGGGTTTCCCTGTTCTCGTCTGCGAATCGCATCGCCCTGCCCACTGCCTCGTCAAAATCGAGCAGCTCGTCCACCATTTTGCCGAATTCATTGGAATGCAGATTGATATCCGTGCGGGAAGCTTCTGCCATTATAAAAAAACCCTTTTTATTCCGGCTTAAAACTTTTAGAGTTTTTTCAAGAGTATTAATAAGCCAGTTGCCACGCTCGGCGAAATTTTTTGAAGCCAAGGGATCCATTATCAATGCTCTTTCCCCTTGAAAATCCGCAATTTCGGAATTACTGAAGATGTTAATTTTTTGTGATTTAAATTTTTCCTTCTCCGCCTCGGAAAGTTCCACTGCCGGTGCGCCGGCGAGGATTTTCACTCCAGAATCCGCGAACTGCTGAAGGATCGTGCGGCTGTCGTCCCGGTTGTCCGTATGCGCGTAGAAGTCTGCAGGCGTGGCATCTGTAACATCGCCCGTGGAGATGAGCCCGCTCACGATACCTTTTTCTTTCAAAATTTCCGGCAGAAGGCGCAGCGGCTTGCCCAGAGGATCTACCCCTACGAAATTATTATTGGTCTTTACCCCGGAGGAAAACGCCGTGGAACCTGGCGCGGAATCCGTGACAAAAGCATTGGCAGAGTTGGTTTTGGAGATCCCGGTGTAAGGCATTCTAAAAATATTCAGGCTGCCGCGGTTGGCTGTGTATGCCGCGTAAAGCTGAGGTAGCGCCACGCCGTCGGCAATCATTAAAACGACATTCTTAGCCCGTGTTTTAAATTTGGGAAACTTCGGGTGGTAAGCCTCAAAGGAAGTGTGGCTGCGGTACTCATTCTTTGGAATTTGGTTGAGGAAGGCTGCCAGCTCGGGGATTTTGTCGGTATTGATGAAATCCGCGCCTGCATCCATAAGGTTTACCCAGGCATTCGCAAAATCCGGCGCACCCCAGAAGCGGATGGCCTTGCCCTGCAGATGCGCCTGCCGAACAGCTTCCCGCACTTTCGCCGATTCCTCATCCCGCATAATGCCCTTACCATTCCATTTGGTATAATCCCTGAGCGGCGCACTGAACATGCCCACCCTTCCCAGCTGATCGGGCGAGTATTCTTTCGTTAAATCTCCGTCAAAAAAAAGATATTCAGGGTAATTTTTGAACTCTGAAGGCTGCGGCACATTGCCCGTAATGATGAGTTTCACAGTTTTATTCTGCGTAATAATCTGATACTTAGAATCCAGCAGGCGCACCAGCGCGGGCAATTCTGATCTGTAATCGCTCTTCATTTCTATGAAAAGTATCAGCTTCTCCATTTTATCTGCGCGGATGCTGCCATTGTTTTCGCGGAGTAAGACGGCGATGG
Source organism: Cruoricaptor ignavus (assembly GCF_900141665.1). Taxonomy (GTDB): domain Bacteria; phylum Bacteroidota; class Bacteroidia; order Flavobacteriales; family Weeksellaceae; genus Cruoricaptor; species Cruoricaptor ignavus. The sequence continues at coordinate 54,857 of NZ_FQYI01000008.1, forward strand.
GCTCCAGGTAAAGCTTCTCCAGGGTACGATCTGAAGTGAGCTCGTGCGGGTCGTGGCCAATCAAAAGCTGATTGTTTTGGTAAAACACATCTGCCTCAATGGAGCCAAAACCCGCATAATAGGCCGTCCAAAAAGGTATGGGCTGATGATAATCGTTGTGGGAATGCGCATTCCGCACGGAATAATCGGAAAAATTTTGCGCAGAAAGTTCTGCGCAAAATCCTGAAACCAAAAATATAAAGAAAAATAGTTTTTTCATGACACTACAGCCCTTTACCAGCCCTCGTTTTGTTTGATGATACCTTTACTGTTTGTGATCACGCGCTGCGGCACCGCCCACACATTATGCACACTCGGGTTGAATGTTCTTGCCGGCCATACTACTTTGCCATCCACCCCGTGGAGTGGTTTGGCGTAGGCCGCCTGAGCATCGCCCCAGCGTACAAGGTCGCGGTGACGGTCTGCCCATTCCCCGGCAAGTTCGCATCTGCGCTCGTGTTTCAGGTCTGCCATTGTGGCATTGGTTTTAGGAGATAGCCCTGCTCTGCGACGGATCATATTAATTTCTGCATCCGCATTTTTTCCTTGTTTAAGTAGTGCCTCAGCCTTGATGAGGATTACTTCTGCATATCTCATGATGGGTACGGCGAGGTCTGTATTGGGATAGTCTCCATCGGGGCTTACATGGCCGGCTTTCAGATCATATTTGAAGGCATCCATGTACTTATTAAACTGGTAGCCACTCAGTGAGTTCGTGGAAGAGTATGAGCGTTCTTTGCCGTTGAACATAAATTTGTCTCCAGGCTTCAGAATGGTGACTTCTCTTCTCTCATCTCCCGGCTCAAATTCATCGTAAAGTTCCTTGGTGGGCTGAAAATAGCCCCAGCCATTATATTCGCCCCAGCCTTTGTTCTCCAGCATTACCCCGGGCAAGATGCTGCCCCACGCCCCGAACCCGGGAGTGGAAGGTACGGAGTGGATGTACTCGGAGCCATAGTTGTTTTCTGCTTTAAATACATCGGCATATTTTGGGAGAAGGGCACGCTTGCCATCAGTCATTACCTTTCCGGCCCAATATTCAGCATTTTTCCAATCTTCCATGAAAAGGTAAGTTTTAGCGAGAAGCGCCATCGCGGCCACTTTATGAGGGCGGCCATAATCGGTAGCCGGCAGGGCTTCCTGCGCCGGGAGCAGGTCTACTGCTCGTTTCAGGTCTCGGACGATCATGTTGTAGTTTTCCATCACATTTGCGGCACGCGGGATGGCTTCCAGCGATGCCTCAGCTGTGGGATCTACTATCGGCACGCCGGCTTTGCTGTTGCCGTAGTTTGAAGCAAGTTCAAAATACATCCTGGAGCTCATAAAAAGCGCCTCTCCGAGATATTTGTTTTTAACCTGCTGACTTGCCTGAATCCGGTCGATATTTTTAATAATCTGGTTTGCGCGGAATATTATCGTATAGCGCATATCCCATTGCTTGTCCAGATCACCGGCGCCGATGTAGGCGCTGCTGAAGTTTTTAGCATTATCTGCCTCGCCCTTGGAGCGGCCTGTAATCATATCATCAGATGCGTTGATGTACCAAAACAAGCCTCTGCCGTAGAATTCAGAATCGTAGATCAGGCGGTACATTGCATTGGCACCGGTAATCAGATCGTATTCGGTATTCCAGAAGGTAGCCTCTGTGGGCGGCCCTTGGGGGGCGATGTCCAGCTCCCTGTCGCAGGATGTAAGAGAAATTGCTAAGAAAGATGCGGCAATTATTTTATTCCAGTTTTTCATATTTAGTTTTATTTTTTAAAGTCCAACATTTAACCCGAAGAGAACGGTGCGCGCCTGTGGATAGCGGCCAATATCAATACCATAGTTATTCATCCCCACTTCAGGATCGAAGCCTTTGTAGTTTGTAAAGGTCACAAGGTTATCTGCCGTGATGTAAATTCTGACTGATTTGATGTCGATCATCTCGGTGTATTTCAGCGGGAGCGTGTAGCCCACGGTAAGGTTTTTCAGGCGGAGATAATCTCCTTTCTCAATGTAGAAATCCGACACGCGTGAGTAGTTCCCGGAAGGGTCCCCAATCGCCAAGCGAGGGATAGAGGCACCGGTATTGTTCGGCGTCCAGGCGTTGAGGATATCTGTATCCATATTGTAATTCTGTCCTGTACCGCCCGGGTTCAGGGTGATGAATTTCAGCCCGTTGAAAATCTTGCTACCGTACACCCCCTGGAAGAATGCGTTGATGTCGAAGCCTTTATAGCTGAAATTAGCGCTGAAGCCGTAGTTGAGTTTAGGATAAGGATTCCCGAGGTAAACCATATCATCGTTGTTCAGCCTGCCGGTATTGCCTTCTTTTTTAAGGAATTTAATGTCGCCGGGCTTCGCATTCGGCTGGATCAGCACTCCATTGGCATCCTTGTAATTATTGATTTCCTCCTGAGACTGGAAGAGACCCGCAGTTTTATAACCGTAGAATGAGTACAAAGCATCGCCCACGACTACTCTGGTAGGATATAGCACGCCGCGGACACTGTTGTTCATCGCAATCTGCTGTACCGGCATTTCCTTCACCTTGTTCTGAAGGTGGCTCAGGTTGGCATTAAAGCTGTAAAAAATCTCTCTTGCGCGCGGTCCCTGAAAGTTGAGGCCGATCTCGTATCCTTTATCCTCAAAAAGCCCCGCGTTTATGAAGGTGGTCTTGTAACCCGCCGTGATTGGCAAAGGCACTTCAAAAATCTGGTCTTTGGATTTTTTGATGAAATAATCTGCGGTGAGCGTCAGGCGGCTGTTCAGGAAGCCCATATCGATACCGAAGTCAGTCTGCTCAGATTTACCCCATTTCAAATTAGGGTTCGGGTATACACTTGGGAAGTATGCTACATTCGGCTGAGGGTCCTGGCCAAATATGATGTAATTTTCCCTCCTCATTACTGGATTTACAGCGTCATACGATATGCCGCCGAGATTCCCCAGCACACCATAGCTCGCACGCAATTTGAAATCCCTCATCCAGCTTACATTCTCAAAGAAGCTCTCTCTGCCAAGGCCCCATGCCCCGGAAACAGCGTAGTAGTTTTCATAACGGTTATCTTTAGATACCATAGAGGATCCGTCGCGGCGGCCCAGCAAGCTTATAATGTATCTGCTTCTATAATCGTAATTCACGCGGCCAAGCAGCGATGTGAGCGCATCAGAATATTTATAGCTGGATACATTTTTATTATCATTGGCATTTACCAGATATTGGTAGTTTGGGTGCTCATTTCTAAAATCCTCCCCCCTTGCTGAGAAGCCATCTGATATGTTTTTCTGGAATGTATAGCCTACCGTAGCATCTATAGTATGACCGCTGAATGTTTTTTTATAGCTTAGAATCTGTTCGGCAAGGCTGCTGGACATGTTGCTGGAATTCTGCTCAAGCCTGTTGAAGTCGAATATCTTTCCAACCTCTAACACACGGTGCGTGAATTCCTTGCTGTCTGCCAGGCGGAAGGTTTGTGAAAAGTTTGAACGGAATTTCAGCCCGTCCAGCAGGGAGATCTCAACATAAGGATTGATAAGAATCTCGTGGGTTGGGTTTTTATAGGTAAGTCTTTTCAGGTAGGCCACGGGGTTGATCATATCGCCGTAGCTCCCTGCCACGCTGATCGGCAGGCCGGAGAAATTTCCGTTCTGATCATAGACAGGAACATTCGACGGGTAATACATTGCTGCGAGAATAGCGCCCGTATAGCCGCTGGCCGTGTTGGCCGAATTGCCGTCAGAAAAATGATAATACATATTTTCGCCGATTTTCAGCCAATCATTTACCGTGTGGTCGGAATTTACCCGGAAGCTATACCTTTTAGCCTGGGTGTTGTCTAAAATTCCCTCCATAGAGCGGTGGTTCATACCAACGAAGAAACGAGAGCTGTCCCCACCGCCCGTCAGGTTGATATTGTACTCCTGAGTAACACCCGTGCGAAATATTTCCTCCACCCAGTCAGTTCTCGTAATAGCGCCATCAGGATATTTAGCAGGATCAAAAGCATCTGGAACCGCCTTCCCTTCATTCTGGTAGGCCTGCGTCATCACGCTCTGGAATTCAGAAGCATTTAGGGAATGCCTAAGTTTCCAGGCCTTGGAAATCCCATATTTAGCATCCAGCTCTACATTTAGAGCGCCTCTTTTGCCTTGTTTCGTGCTAATAAGAACCACACCACCGGAAGCCCGCGCTCCATAGATGGCGGCAGAGGCGTCCTTCAGCACAGAGATGGATTCAACATCATTCGGGTTAATGTTCGGCGTACCTTCGAAAACTACGCCATCTACCACATACAGGGGAGCCTCACCATTGATGCCCCCAAGGCCGCGGATATTTACGCGCGGTGAGGAAGTCGGATCACCGCCCTCATTGATCACAGTGACGCCAGGAGCCTTCCCCTGAAGTGCGGAACCTACTCCTGAGAGCGATCTGGAGCCGATTTTATCCAGCTCTACCTGAGATACCGCGTTCGAAACTTTGGATTTCCTCTGGCTGCCGTATCCGACTACCACCACCTCTTCGATTGTTTTCTCTCTGAGGCTGTCTGCCGTCTGAGCCGCCATGGTTCCGATGCACAGCAGCGAAACCGGGATGAATAGTTTGTTCATAAAGATTTGCTCAAAATTTTCATGGCAAAATTATATCGGCAAAACCTTTTTTGAGCGAATATCATATTAATAAATTATTAAATTAATCGGCTGTTTTTTTACATATTTGTTAAATTTTGAAAGAAATGACATTTATCATAAACATTATGATTCCAGTTTAAGAGATTGCAATCCACAAAAAAAAGCCACCCTATGAGGATGGCTTTTCTTAATGCAAAAAACTCGATTACTTCACCACAACTTTCAGGCTCTGGCCTTCGCTGGTTTTGATGATGTAGATGCCTTTCTGAAGACCGGCAGTGCTCACCGCAGAAGCTTTAGCGCCCTTCCTCACCAGCTTGCCAGTCATATCGTAAATCTCAAAATCCACCGCTTTGCTGAAATGCAGATCAGCACCCTGATTCACAGGGTTCGGATAAGCGGATAGGCCGTTTCTCACGCTGCGCTCATTCGTCTTCAAAATTGAGCCGCCCAATTCATAAATCGAAATGGTGCCGCTGATTTCGTTGGCCACCAATACATAGCCCTTGCCGTTGCCAGAATCTTCCTGCGAAATGTACAGCACGCCTTCCGGACCAAGGTCTCCTTTTTCACGCGCATTCTGATAATCTACGAAAACAGGGCTCTGCGGATTGGTAACATCGTACGCCAGAACGCCGCCCACTCTTTCCAGCGTGATGAACGCGAAAGTTTTCCCGCCGATTTCCGCCAACGCTACGCCTTCAGGCTCAGGGCCTTTGGAATGGCTCCTGCCTTTTATCTTCACTTTTTCGTGGTCGGAATTGAAGAACTTCGGATACTTCGCCAGCGTAATGCGCTCAATCTGATCGCCGCTGTCGAAAACCAGCTGCTTTGTATCGGCGTTGAAAATCGAGAACGACCTTGCGCCCACATTGTTGATTTCTTCAAAAACGCCGTCCCCATCGTTATCGCCATTCAGGTTCGTTACACGGAATCTGCCCAGGTTGTAGCTCTGTTTCAGCATTTCAGCCTGTGGGAAATTCGCAGGGTTCAGTTTATAATTGGCGTTGCCCACCGTGGTTCTTTCGTTCAGAGCGCTGAATTCTTTCTCGTCGCCTTCGTTGGCGGTGATGATGTAGTTCACGCCGTTCACCTGGTAAGTCTGCGCTGCATCAGGGATGTAGAAGGACTTCACGGGCCAGTTGGCAATTAGGATTTCACCGTTGCTATCGCTCGCATCAAAACCGTTGCCCGGCTGGCTCGTATCCTTTTTGCCAAGGCCCCAAACATCAGTCAGCGTCTTAGTCGCCAAATCGATTTCCGCGATGCCGTTATTTTCCTGAAGCGTTACAAAGGCCTTCCTGCTGTCCGCCGTTATCGTAATGTATTCCGGCTCAATGTCTTGGTAAATCGTGTTGTCTTTCTTCAGGTGCCTCAGGCCTTTGGCAATCAGTTCATCCTGGGTGAATTTCTTGAAATCCACAGTGGTCACCTGGCTTTGCGAAAGATTCGAAATTCCGCCGGAAATATCGATGATGCTCACCGTGCCCTCAGGGTCATTGTCGTACGCAGCGTTTGGCTCGCCTTCATTAGCCGTCAGAACTAATTTTCCGTCTGGCGAGAAAGTCACCATATCAGGCAGCGCACCCACGGTAACCTGCTTCAGGAAATCACCGTTTGGATTGAAGAAAACCACGGAACCATTTTGCTGTTCGTCCGCATTTGGCGAAACTATGGCCACCAGATCATTCTTCACGGCCACGCTCGTTACGCCACCATAAGGCTTCATATCGATGGTTTTGAAAACCGACGGCATTTCAGGGTTGCTGAAATCGATGATGTCTACCACGCCAGTTATAGCACTGATGGCGAAAAGCCGCTTGGTTCCCGGGTGAAACGCCAGGATCTCCACAGAGCTTTTGTTCGCGCCTGAAGGATCGAAGCTTCCCTTGTAGTTCATCGTAAGTTCCGTGGTGCTTTGCGGCGCAGCCTTGTCATTATCCACTATGTAAACCGTGGCCAGCGTATTGCCCTTAGTTTCCGCATTCACAGGGTTTTGCAGTTCCAGGTTAAAATATTCGGCATGCTGCTCATTCGCATCGCTGTCATCGATTATAGGGATGCTCACCGCATACTCCGTTTGCCCCGGTACGATGGTAATGGTCTGATTGCTGAATGAAAAATCGCTGCCGTTTTCCGCCGTGTTGAATTCCGCAGGTTTCAGCACCAGGTCCACGCTTCCAGCTACAGGATTTTCAACTTTAACGATGAAATTCAGCGTGCCGGCATTTTCCTTCACGCTAATGAAGTTTTTATCAAAAGAAACTGTCGCAGGCGTATTTTGCTGCGCGATGCCGCTATCCAGCGTGAAATTATCAAAGCGGTTGTTCCCTTTTGTTCCGCCGCCAGCCTCGGAAAATTCTACCTTTAGCTTAAAGTTCGGGTTGTTGTTCGCCGCAGCTATTTGGGTAAAATCCAGCGTTATCAGTTCAGGGTTGCCGTCCTTAGGATTTACCGTCTGGAAGTTCGTCCAGCTGCTACCATCCGTGGTGTAATACCAGGTTTGCGTGCCGGCACCCTGGCCAGAACGCCTTGTGGCAAATTTCACCACGATGTTATCGTAGCCTGTCGTAGGCAAAGAAAAAGTGAGAATGCCATCAATCGGGTTGTTATAGCGAAGGTGCGCACCCGCAGGATCGCCGTTTCTCGCATTCAGATTTTCAACATCGAAGTTCTGCTTCGTTCCGCCGGCAGGATCGATTTTACTCACTGCGGTATTTGTAGCCACGATGGAAGCGCCGTTTACCAGGCTTACATTGGGCGCAAGCAATTTAGCTTCTGTGGAATTGTCGTTAAAATTCCAGTAGTGCACCAGGGTTTGTGCCGTGCCGAAAGACGATGCGGCAAAGGCCGTCATCACCAGGCCTTTAAAGAGCAGATTTTGTTTCATTGCAATTTTTTGTGAAACGCAAAAATCATCAAAAACTGCCGAATTTCGATAAGAAATTTGTTAAGGAATTGTTAAATCAAAAGCTTATGGCAGCTTTCTTTTAGCCAATGGGCATCTTGGCTCTCAAGTCTTGGTTCTCAGATCTAAAGCCTTAGCTCAAAAGCCCTACATCCTGTCCACAGTCTCAATCCCGAGCAGTTTCAGCGATGATTTTATCACCGCCGCTGTTTGCCGCGAAAGTTCAATGCGGAAGTTTTTCACCGCCTCATCGCCGTTGTTCAGAATCGGGTTGTTCTGGTAAAACGAGTTGTAAGATTTCACCAAATCATAAACGAAATTGGCGATGAGTGCGGGGCTCAGGCTTGCCGCCGCCTTGGAAACCGTTTCTCTGTAGCTGCCAATCAGCGCCATTAGTTCCTTCTCAAACGCATTCAGCGAAACATTGGCAAAATCCATTTTTCCCGCACCTTCTGCCTTGGATAAAAGCGACTGAATCCGTGCGTAAGTGTACTGGATGAACGGCCCCGTATTGCCCTCGAAATCCACGCTTTTCTTCGGGTCGAAGAGCATTTTTTTCTTCGGGTCCACCTTTAGCATAAAATATTTCAGCGCACCAAGCCCTATGATCTCGTAGGATGCCTCCTTTTGCGCTTCGCTCAGGCCTTCCATCTTGCCCAGTTCCTGCGCCTTAGCCTTGGCCGTTTCGTACATTTCCTGCATCAGGTCGTCGGCATCCACCACATTGCCTTCGCGCGATTTCATTTTGCCCTCCGGCAATTCCACCATCCCGTAAGAAAGGTGGTAAAGGCTGTCCGCCCATTTGTAGCCCAGTTTTTTAAGGATTTTAAACAGCACCTGGAAATGATAATCCTGCTCATTTCCCACGGTGTAGATGAGTTGGGTAATCTCGTTTTGTTCAAACCTTTGCACCGCCGTTCCCAAATCCTGGGTCATATAAACCGAGGTGCCGTCCGCACGAAGCAGCAATTTTTGGTCGAGACCTTCATCCGCCAAATCCACCCAGACGGAGCCGTCTTCTCTTCGGTAAAACACACCTTCATCTAAGCCTTTCTGAATCAAATCTTTGCCGAGAAGGTAGGTCTCGCTTTCGTACTGAATCTGGTCAAAAGATACGCCGAGCCTTCGGTAGGTTTCGTTGAAACCGGCATAAACCCAGGCATTCATTTCGCGCCAAAGATTCCGCACGGCTTTGTCGTTCTGCTCCCATTTCACCAGCATTTCCTGCGCTTCCAGTATGCTTGCCGCCTGCCTTTTCGCCTCGTCTTCTCTAAGGCCTTTCTCCTGTAAGGCCCTGGCTTCATCCTTGTAAACCTTGTCGAACTCCACATAATATTTCCCGACAAGGTGGTCACCCTTCATCCCTGAATTTTCTGGCGTTTCCTTTCTGCCGGATTTTTCCCACGCCAGCATCGATTTGCAGATGTGTATGCCACGGTCATTGATGATTTGCGTTTTGATGACATCGTAGCCGTCTTCCTGCAGGATTTGCGAAACCGACCAGCCCAGAAGGTTGTTCCTGATGTGCCCAAGGTGCAGCGGCTTATTGGTATTCGGCGAGGAGAATTCCACCATTACGGTTTCGTTGCGCTGTGGTTTCTGGCGAAGGTTTTCAATGCCTTGGCGGAAATCTTCCAGCAGGTGTTCATCTTTGATTTTAAGGTTCAGGAAGCCCTTCACCACATTAAAGCTCTCCACGAAAACCAGCCGTTCCTGAAGCCTGCCCCCCAATTCCTTCCCGATTTCATCAGGGCTTTTCTTCAGCAGTTTCACCAGCGGAAAAATCACCACCGTAAAATCGCCTTCGAAGCCATCCTTCGTCGGCTGAACTTCCGGCGCAGCATTCTCCAGCTGAAAATCATCCTTCAGCACACTCAAAATTACCGAAGCAATCGTCGCCTTTATACTCATCTGCAAAAATTCTCCCGCAAAGATAATAAGATTGATGCTAAGGATGGTTGAGGATTAGGTTCAGGTTAAGGCTAAGGTTGAGGATACAGTCTGCTAATGCATATTTTAAAAATGGTCAAGGGCTTTTCAATATAAAAGAAACTCTGTGTCTCCGTGGTTTAAACTTAAACACGGCGGCACGGTTTTTTTTCTTTACTCTTGTAAAAACACGGAAAACACGGATTTCTTCTTAACAATTAATAAAAACTCCGTGTCTCTGTGTTTGCTGAAGATTCAATCAACTAAACGCTGTGTCTCCGTGGTTTAAATTAAACACGGCGGCACGGATTTCTTAACAATTTAAAAACTGTGTGGTTCTGCGGTTTAAAAATTGCCTTCTCGGAGATTGCCTTTCGGAAACTCCAATACGACACCATTACAAATGCATTACAAGTGCAATATGCTATTGCTCTAGTATTGCACCTGTATTGGACTTGCTGGGCATAAAACTAATTATTTATCCATTATCCCCTATCTTTGCCCGATGAGATTGCGGCGGAGGTTTACGAAGGAATATCTGGAGGCAGGCTGTGATGAGGTGGGCAGAGGCTGCCTTTGCGGGCCGGTGGTTGCCGCAAGCGTGATTCTCAGCCCGAAGTTCCAGGCGGGCTACATCACGGATTCCAAAATGCTCAGCGCGAAAAAGCGGCTGGAAGTCGACCAATATATCAGGGAGCATTGCCTTGCATTTGCCATTGCGGAAGTTGGCGTGGAAACCATCGACCGCCACAACATCCTGAACGCCAGCATCCACGCTATGCACCTGGCCTTGGAGAACCTGCACACCCAGCCGGAATTTATCCTGGTGGACGGCAACCGCTTCCACCCGTACAATTTCATCCCGCACCAATGCATCGTGAAGGGCGACAGCAAATTCCTGAGCATAGCCTGCGCCTCCATATTGGCGAAGAATTATCGCGACAGCCTGATGATGCGGCTTCACGAGGAATTCCCTGAATACGGCTGGGACCGCAATATGGGCTACTGCACGAAGGAGCACCGCGAAGCACTGATGAAATTCGGGCCTACGGTGCATCATCGGAAATCTTTTCGGCTGGATTATTTTCCTACGGAAGAAGTACTTGCTAATTCGTGAAAAATTTCTATATTTGCACCACCAAAAATTGGCGAGGTAGCTCAGATGGTTAGAGCGCAGGATTCATAACCCTGAGGTCACGGGTTCAATTCCCGTCTTCGCTACAAACCGCCCGATGAACAGGGCGGTTTTTTATTTTTATCCCCATTTTTATCCCCATTTTTCCTATATTTGCATACCACACGACAACTATATGCTCAATATCATTGCCGCAGGAAATTTAACGAAGGATGCGAACGCAAGGGAGGTAATCAGCGATAAGGGAAATTCATTCGCCGTTCAATTCACTATCGCTATCAATGAAAAGTACGGCGACAAGGAAAACGCTACCTTCCTACCCTGCACCTATTGGACTAAATCGGATAAGATTGTACAGTATTTAACGAAAGGAAAGGCTGTCATTCTCCATATAGACTGGTATTCAAACACCGAGAAGGATGGAAGATATTGGCAGGACTTCCGAGTGAGAAAATTGGAGTTTCAGAAAGGTAGCACTCCTTCAGAATCAGCAACAGTTAAAAATTCAGCGCAGGATTTATTAGATGATGAAGATGATGACTTACCATTCTAAGAGATATGAGAGCCCTCAAGAAATTAAGTCAAATCGCAGAGGCTATACAGCAGGAAACAGGGATTTCAGCAGAGCAGATGAGAAAGAACATCCGAAGGCAGGAAGTGGTAAACGCACGGATTCTTCTCTCCTATATCGCCGTGGTGGAGTATATGCTATCACAAACCGAAACAGCGAGGTTTCTTAATGTTAAGCAACCAGCCGTAGCGCATTATCTGAGAACGATGAGAAACGAACTTACATATGATAAAAATTTAAAAAAAAGGCTTGAAGATTGCAAAAAAAAATTAAAATAATCTATATCCATTAGTTATATTTTTTATATGAGTAGAAAAATTAAAATCAGCGACTTGCATCAGGATGACAAGAACTTCAACAAGCACACTGAAAGAGGTATGGCGCTGCTTGAGAAATCCATTGAAAAGGTAGGAGTAATAGAATCCATCACGGTTTCGTCGGACGATAAAATCATTAGTGGCAATGCACGCCACGAGGTGATGGGGAGGAAGTTTGATGGTGTTGAGCCTATAGTTATTGAAACTGATGGGACAAGACCCGTAATTTTCAAAAGAACAGACATTCAGTCCGATACAAAGCAGTTTCACGAAGCCGCACTACTTGCTAACACAGTGGCGAAAAAGAATATTGATTTGGACTTATCGCTGATAGAAGAAGTGGCGGTTGAAGAATATGGAATTGAGATTGAGGAACTGGGAGTTGAACAGACTGTGTGGGACACTGACTTTAACCTTGATGACTATTTTGACAACAAAGGTGGTAACGAGAAACCGATTGATGGAGAAATTAGAGAGATTGTACTCCAGTATGATAAAGAAACGTTTGAATCAGTATCCAATGTGCTCGCAGAAATCAGTAAGAGGTTTTCGTTAGAAAATAATAAATCAGCATCTGTTTTAAAACTCATTGAGATATACAATGATAGTAGAAGGTCAGGAGAATCTTAAAGTCTTTTTTGCAGGAGCAGAAAATAAGGGACATTTTGAAGTGTATAAAAATTGTGGAGTAAAATATTCACTATACTCTGCCTACGGTTTCATCAAGACAGGATTCAAGAAAAGTGACATCCCAGATTATATTATTAGAAATCAAAGAAGAGTCATACAAGATAGTGGTCTATTTACGCTGATGTATGGCAGCCATAAAATCGTAAGTCCTAAGAGAGAGATTGAGGAATGGTATGCTAAGCTGGTTGATTTTACCAACTCACTTGAAAAAAAGCCAATCGTTGTAGAGGTTGACTGTCAAAAGATAACGGGGGTAGAACACGCTTGGGATTTAAGGGAAAGGATGAAGAAAGACTTACCAGGAGTTAGGCAGATAAATGTTCTCCATGTAGATGATGGTCAAAAAGGGATGGATAGAATGATTGAATTCAGCGACTATATAGCGTTAGCCCTGCCAATTAGTAGATGTAATAGGATGAAAGAATACTTCGTTAAAGCAAGTAACTATATTAAGAGTAAGAAGCCTGAAATAGACATACATTTGCTCGGGATGACTGACTTAGATGTGTTGAGTCGGTTAAAATTTTGTACATCCGCCGACAGCACATCTCATCTTTCTTTCGTCAGGTATGGATATATCGGTGGTAAAAGTATTAAAAACATAGACATTGATAGACTCAACGATAAATTCTTGTCTAAGAATAAGACTAGCCTATGTGCAAGTTTGGGAGTGTATCACAGGTTGAATGATTATAGGAAGAGAGTAGGAAATCAAAATTAAATATGAAAGCAGTTGTATTACTAAGTGGTGGTCAGGATAGTACCACTTGCCTTTACTGGGCAAAGGAAAGGTTTGAAGATGTCCACGCAGTAAGTTTTGACTATGGTCAAACTAATATTGAAGAGGTTGAGAGGGCGAGAAAAATAGCGAAGGAGGCAAAATCTCAACATAGGGTCTTTGATATCTCAGGTATTTTAAGGACTGGTTCCTTGGTCACAGGAGAAAATCATAACAGTAAGAGTTCTATAAATAGCGATCTACCAGCATCATTTGTAGGGGGAAGAAACTTATTATTTCTAACGATAACAGCATCTTACTGTGCTGAATTTGGGATAAACGATATTGTAATTGGTGCCTGTCAGTCAGATTTCAATGGCTACCCTGACTGCAGAAGAAATACTATAACGGCAATGGAACTTTCTCTATCTCTCGGTATGGGAATGGGTGATATTCGGATTCATTCACCGTTGATGTACTTGAGCAAAGCGGAGATTTGGAAGCTATCAAAAGAACTGGGTTGCATTGATGTTATAGTTAATGATACGCTGACTGACTATAACGGAAATACTTCTAAGATGAATGAATGGGGTGTTGGAGATGAAGATAATAACGGAAGTAAACTAAGAGCAGAAGGTTATAGGGAGGCGAAAATGAAAGGATGGATATGAGTAAAGGATTGATAACAGCGGAACGCTATCACGATATTTCTTGCGGTCATCGCGTTGTTGGACACGAGAGTAAATGCCGTTTCCTTCACGGACATAATTACCGATTTCATTTTAAAATCGCAAGTGAAAATGGACTTGATAATTTAGGGAGAGTAATTGACTTCAGCGTTATTAAGACCCATCTGTGCCAGTGGCTGGAGGATTATTATGACCACAAAACACTGATATGGAAGAACGACCCCCATCTACCCGATTTGTTAAGTGTTTTCAGAGAGAGTATTGTGGTTACAGAGTTTAATCCTACCGCTGAAAATATAGCAGAGGATTTTTGTGTGAATAAAGCACCTGAGCTGCTTAAAGGGACAAAGTGTAAATTAATAGAAATCAAAATAGAGGAAACAAGAAAATGTTCAGCGACTTACCAAATCAGAAACTAAGTATTTCCGAAGTATTTTATTCCTTACAAGGAGAAGGAGCAAGAGCGGGAACTCCAACAATATTTGTGAGGCTACAAGGATGCAAAGCAAAACACGCTTGTGCATCAATGGGGGTAAAATGTGATACCGAGTTTGAAAGTGGTTCTCAATGGAGTGTAAAGACACTGCTCGAGAAAATTCATACCATCGCCCCAAATTGTAAAGAGATAACCTGGACGGGAGGAGAGCCGACTGATCAACTCGACGAGGAAATTATTTACTATTTCAAAGAGCAGGGTTTTTTTCAGGCAATCGAGACGAGCGGTTTAAATCCAGTTCCGAAAGGAATTGATTTCATTTGTGTATCGCCTAAAGTAGCTGAGCATATTGTCAAAAAGAATTTCCCGAATGGAGTTGATGAGTTAAGATATGTTCGTCATTCAGGGCAAGAGATACCACAACCGAGCATCGAGGCGAAAAATTACTGGATTTCTCCTCATTCAGACGGGTTCGAGATTAACTCCGAAAATCTGAAACATTGTATCAGTTTATCCCTGAAGAATCCAAAATGGAAACTATCGATTCAGCAACATAAAATATGGAATATACTATGAAGTACTCAAAGGATGCAGCACTTGGAAACGCTATTAAGGAATACCTTGTTGAAAAAGGAGTGGAAACGCCAGTACTTATGACTGATAAGTCAAATACAACTAAAATAAGGATCATTGAAAAGAACTTTACAAACATCATGAAGACCCTCGGTCTTGATTTATCGGATGATTCACTGAAAGACAGTCCACACCGTGTGGCTAAAATGTTCGTAAATGAGATATTCTATGGATTGGACTATGGTAACTTTCCCAAAGCAACAGCGGTTGAAAATAAAATGAAGTACAATGAGGTGGTACTCGTGAAAAACATTTCAATCACATCAACCTGCGAACATCATTTCGTAACAATTGATGGCAAATGTCACATCGCTTACATTCCAAAGGAAAAAGTTATTGGATTGTCAAAAATCAATCGAATTGCAAAGTTTTTCGCCAAAAGACCACAGATTCAAGAAAGGCTATCGGAGCAAATCTACTACGCATTATCCTTTATTCTTGAAACAGAAGATATAGCAGTAATTATTGATGCAGAACACTACTGCGTAAAGTCCCGAGGAATAGAAGATATAAGTTCAAGCACAACGACGTCAAAAATCGGAGGAGTTTTTCTCGATGATTCGGCAAGAGCGGAATTGATTGGGCTAATAAAATGAAGACACAGATTTCGGACGAGAAGTTTAAGGAGGAGTTGATTGACTCTCTAAATTCAGGAGATGCACGCGCGTTGACCAAAACGAACTTCTACGAACTTTTGCGAACTAAATACAAGATTGAAAAACAGCGTTCACTTGACTTGTATGATCGTTTCTACTTTGAGATTCAGACTGAAAGGAATGAAGAGAAGATAAAATCAGGGATCAAGGAAGAAAGAAAGAAAATTGAAGGGCATATTCTCAATAAGAAGGAGAGAATGGTCATAGCAAGTAATATTGCCAGAGGAATTGTATGGAAAGCGGGAAATGACTTAATTGCGCCATCAGCAAGTGAGAGAGTAAAGGCAATGGAGTACTTATCAAAGATTGAAGGAGATTTTGAAACAGTTCAAGCGGATATTACCGTGAATCTTAAGAAGATTGATGAGGTTCTTGAAACATTCACAGATGAAAAATTGAACAGTCTTTTAGAAAAACTTACATAGTGAGTGAAAAGGAGTTATTGATAGAACGAATAAATGCGCTTAGACTAAAGCGTTCGCTGCTTGAATTTCTCAGAACCTTCTGGGGTGTGATAGTCAATGAACCATTAGTCGTTAATTGGCATATTAGCATTCTATGTAGGGAGCTTGAAGAGGTTGCCGAGCGAGTGATTCAAACCAAAGACAAGCCAAGACAGCCGAAACTTCACGACTTGCTCATCAACATTCCGCCTGGGACAACAAAGTCAACAATCGCAACGATTATGTTCCCTGCGTGGCTTTGGACTAAAGACCCTACCCTGCGCATAATCTCTAACTCATACGCCAGCGATATCGCTATGGAACACGCTGTTAAGAGCCGTGATATTATACTTTCCGAACATTACCAGCGGTTGTTTCCCGAAGTGCGAATCCGAAAGGATAAATCGGGCAAGTCCGCTTATGACAACACTGCGAACGGAGCAAGATATACCACATCAACAGGAGGTGCGATTACAGGTAAACACGCCCACATCATCATCAACGACGATCCGCAGAATCCGAAACAGGCGGAATCCGAAGCTCATAGAAAACAAGCCGTTGAACACACTAAGACACTGGCTTCAAGGAAGGTTGATAAAGCGGTAACGGTTACCGTTACGGTAATGCAAAGACTGCATACAAAGGATGTATCGGGCTATCTACTGGACAAGAAAGGAGAACACCTAAAACACATAAAACTACCAGCCGAGATAACCGAGCACACTAAGCCTATTCCAGCGCATTTAGAAAAGAACTATCAAAACGGATTGCTTGACCCTATAAGACTTAACACCAGCGCAATTGAGGAAGCGAAAATTGACTTGGGAACTCGTGCTTACAACGGTCAATTCCTGCAAAATCCAACGGCAGAGGAAGGCGATATTGTCAAACGACAATGGTTTAACATCATCACGAAGCAATCTTTTGAAACGCTGAAAGCCACAAAGAGAACACCGATACATTTCTTCATTGACACGGCATACACCGATGACAGCGAGAACGACCCAACAGGCATCATCGCGGCTTGTGAGATCAACAAAAACCTTTACATAATTGACCGCAGGAAGTTATACAAGGAGTTTCCAGAACTGCTGAAATTCATTCCTGAATATGTTTCCTCTCAGGGATATGACAACCTTTCAACCATCCGCATTGAGCCTAAGGCATCGGGTAAATCAGTGGTGCAGGTAATGCGCAGGGAGACAAGACTTAATGTAACGGAAACACCAACACCGAAAGATAGTAAGAAAACACGGCTTTACTCAATATCCCCGATGGTTGAGAGCGGAAGGGTGTGGCTCGTGGAAGGATTATGGAACGAGGAATTCTTGGATGAAGTTTCAGGATTTCCGAATGCTCCACACGATGAGGATGTGGACTTGCTGTGCTATGCTGCTGACTACCTACTTAAAACTAACGCCATCGGAAAGGATGGTTATCAAAACATACTTTGGTAATGAAAATATCAGAACTAACACAAACAGAAGTCATTGATGAGCAGGTTAATTTTCTGTTAAAAGGAACGGAAAAGCCCGATTTGGAGAGGTTGAAAAACCAATGGGATGTTTCCAAGCACCGAGTGATGCAGGACAGCGAATACCTTAAGGATAAGGAAATTAAGGATGCTGATGGCAACTTAGTGGGAATGAAGAAGGTAAATCGTATCGCTGCGCCTTTCCAGAAAATGATTGTAAACACTTCCGTGGCTTTCGCTTTCGCTAACGAGGTGGAGATTGCAGATAATGCCGATGGAGATAGCGGCAGGGAAGCGGTTTTAACCGCTATTTATCGCATCCTTTACGATAATAAGGATTCTTCCTTCAACAGAAAGATGGCGAGGGAACTATACCGCTCTACCGAGGTCGCAGAGTATTGGTACTATGAAAAAACAGAGCCGCACGATGACTATGGCTTTACTTGCTCATTCAGAATCAAGGTAAAACTAATCACGCCGTGGAACGGCGACAAACTTTTGCCACATTTTGACTCCTATGACAATATGAAGGCATTCGCACGGAATTACTCCGTTACCGATTCTGAAGGCAATAAGATTGAATACTTGGATGTCTTTACTTCCGATGAGATAAGGCGGCTCAAGAAATCTGATAACGCTTGGACAGAGGATTATTACACCGATTCCAATGGCAATGTCGTATCTGTATCGCAGGGTAATATCTTAGGAAAGATTCCCATCGTTTACGGCAGTCAGGACACGGCAGAATGGCAGGATGTGCAGACCGATATAGACCGCTTGGAATTACTGTTCAGCAGACACGCAGAAATCAACGACTATCACGCTGCGCCTAAGACATTCGTCGAAGGCGAACTAATATCGGCACCGCAGGCAGGAGAAGCCAACAGCATCCTCGTGGGAACGCAGGGAAGCAAGGCTTCCATCCTCTCGTGGAATGATTCACCCGAAAGCATACGATTAGAGATTGAAACGAGGCTGGAAAATATCTATAAATTTACCAGAACGCCCGATGTTTCTTTTAAGTCGGTAAAGGCGATTAATCAGATTAGTGGAGTGATGCTAAAGATGCTGTTTATGGATGCCCACCTGAAAGTAATGGAGAAGGAAGAAATTTGGGATGAATACTTTACCCGAAGGTTCAACATACTTAAAGCCTATGTCGGCAAATTGCTCAATCCTTCACTTGCCCAGGCTGCAAGCCAATTGGAATTAACGCCAAGTTTCAAGCCGTATATGATTGACGACACGAAGGAATGGATTAACACACTGCTTTCAGCGAATGGGAACAAGCCATTGATTTCACAGCAGAAGGCGGCGGAATTGGCAGGTTTGACCGCTAATCCTGATTCCGACTGGCTGCTGATAAAGAGCGAAGAGAGTGAGCAGAACTATTCCGAAGTGTTCCAACCTACAAACTTGTGATTTTCGCACTTATTTCCCTGATGCTATTCCTATTATCGCTCAAGATGAGTAGGCACGGAAAACACATTTAAAATGCTTAATTCATACGATAAGGAACATATCCAAAGGATAGAGAAGAACGCAAAGAAGATTGAAGAACTCTATCAGTCCCTAATCAACAAGATTACGGGGCTTTCTTCATTGGTAGATATAGATGCGGACAACTTCAATATCAGTGATTATCCAGCCTTAAAGAAGGAATTTGACAAGATGTTCGAGGTTCTCGCAAAGGACACCATCAACCACATTCAATCAGGCGTAAGGCAGTCGTGGTTTTTGGCGGAGGCGAAGAATGACGCACTGGTAGATTTAATAGCAAATCGTTCAAAATTCAGCCGAGAGCAGATTGAGAAATACAAACAACACAACAGGGTTGCGATGAATGGCTTCCTTAATAGGAAGGAAGAAGGAATGGAACTCTCCGACCGTGTTTGGAAATACACCGAGCATTTCAAGAATGAAATAGAAATGGGCTTGTCGGTAGGCATCGCAGAAGGTAAATCGGCAGCGGAACTGGCGAGGGAACTAAGAGCAAACCTGAAAGAGCCAAACAGATTGTTCAGAAAAGTAAGGGACAACGAGGGTAAGTTAAAACTTTCCCAACCTGCAGAAACCTACAATCCAGGCAGAGGCGTTTACCGTTCAAGCGTGAAGAATGCTCAAAGATTAGCAAGAACCGAGATAAATATCGCCTATCACGAGGCAAACTATGAGAAGTATCAGCAGTTTGACTTCGTAATAGGTCAAGAGATTAAAGTAAGTAACAATCTATCAAAGCATTGTCCATTCTGTGTGGCGATGCAAGGCAAATATCCCAAGGACTTCAAGTTTAAAGGATGGCATCCGCAGTGTATGTGCAGCAGCCAACCGATATTGAAATCTTCGGATGAGATTGATGAGGATACTAAGGCAATCAGGGAGGGAAGAGAAATCCCGACTTCCAAGAACGAGATTACCGATGTTCCCCAGCAGATGAAGGATTGGATTGCGGCGAATGAGGATAAGATTGATGCAGCGAGGGTAAAGCCGTATTTTGTTGGTGAAAATGCCAGACACTTGGGAATAACAATAAGGATTGATGATAAGATGCTTTCTCAACTGAAAGAGAGAGGATACAGAAAACTACCACCTTCTGATTCAAATTTTAACAATCTTAACCTACTGAAGATAGATGATGCAATTCAAACACTCGCCAACGGCGTTGGTGCAAAAATAGATATTAAAGAAATTACCTATAATACAAACTATATTACAGTATCGGCAAAGTCCCGAGATGAAAGTTTTTATGTCATCAGAAACTTTATAAACAATAGCGGCATTAAGACCGTATCCCATCAAAAATTAAAAATACCTGAAAATGCGCAGAAAAGCGGATATGGAAAACGATTTTTTAGAAGTATGTTCAGGGAATATCAAGCCTTTGGGGTGGAGAAAATAACATTAGTGGCAAGTGACAAAGTTGGCGGATATGCTTGGGCGAGGTACGGATTTAAAGCAGATGATGGAAATACTATTCTTGGTATTGCTGATAAGGCAAAAGGCTTAAGCAAATCAGAAAAGAAAAAGTTTGATGCTTGGTTCAATAGAAGCATCAAAGAGAATGATTTTGATATGCGTAAACTTTCAGACTTGTCTTTTGGAAAAAAACTACTACTCGGAAGTGATTGGAGAGGTTATTTAGACTTCAATAATAAAAAACAAATGAGGGTGTTTTTGGATTACTTATATCACTAAGTATTCCTATATCTTTCATATTGTTCTCTCGTAAGCCTGAATTCCGTCAATAGTTCTTCGAGTGTGAATTCTCCGATTTCCAAAAACCAAATCAAAGACCAAACACGGTGTTTCACATCAACTTCATCGGGAACTGTAAATTCCTCGTGCATTGCCTCGGTAAATTCATCCTCCACAGGATAATAAGTTCTAATATCTTCGTCTTTCATAATAAGGTGGTACTTCTTGAAAACAGCGAAAGGAGCATCCGCTCCTGCTGTTCTGATTTCCGTTCCAAATTTAAGGATTTATTTCAAAGTTATTATTCGCTTACTCTTGTAAGGAGTGGCACGGCATCAGGAGGAAGTGATTTAACCGAGTAAACACCGAAGGGCGCAGAGATGCGCCTTTTTTTAATGCCAAAAACCGAATTATTTATAATCTAACTATATCCAGCAGATATACACTTACCTTTGATGCAGTTTAATTTTAAAACCTAATGACAAAAGAGGAGTTTCTACAAATCGTCAAGAAGCATTTCCTGAAATTCGGCTTCTCCGAAAAGGTGCTTTCCGAAATTGCGGCATTGGTAAAATCTTCATTCAATGAAGATGACGAACTCACAAATGAAGCAGTGGCGGAAAAACTAAAAGCCTACGAGCCAATCGCTAAATCCTTCCAATCGGAAATTGACCAGCGAGTATCCAAGGCTAAAGAGAAAACGATGTCGGAAGATGCGGCAGACGAAGAGGAAGAAGAACAGCCAAAACATTCGGCTTCCGAGAAGAGATTAACGCAGCGAGAACTCATTGAGAAACTCTTTGAGAAAATTGAAACGCTTGAGAAGGGACAGTCCGTTAAGACTAACAATGAAAAAGCGGTGCAAAGGCTCAAGGAATTGAAAATGAGCGATAGGGAAATTGAAGCGGCAATGTTTGGGCGCAACTTTGAAACGGAAAAGTCTATGACAGAATTCGTGGAAAAACAGGAAGAACTTTACAAGGAGATACTGAAAGATAGGGCGCAAGAACAGGCTGGAAATGGTTTCCTTCCGCAGTCATCAAATGGAAGTGTTTCCAAGGAGTCAATTCAGAACGCAATTGACCATTTTAACAAAAACTTTTAAAAACAAATGGCTAAATATCTTGAACCACAGAAAGCCGAAGGCGTATCAGTTATTCCAATATTTCAAAAGGTATTGGAAACCGATAGGGGCGGCTATTCGCTGAGCAAAACGGGGCTAACGGAAGGAGAAATCCTTCCAGCAGGAACAGCGATGACTTTTGATGAGAAAACCCGAGTTGCCAAGAAGGCAAAGGCGGATGGAAGCGATGTTAAGGGACTGCTGTATGACAGCGTAAAAATTGTTGAAAACGCTCCCGTAGCAATCGTAGTGAGAGGAACAGTATATAAGAACAGAATTCCTGAGGCAAGTCGTGCGGAAGCCATCATCAAGGCTCTGCCACTAATTCGTTTCTCTGAATCATTCTAAAACAAAAGACAATGGCAGAACTATCAGTATTTGGAAATTTAGCGAGTGGTCAGTCAATGAAGTATCTGATTGATTCTCGCAGCGAGAAATTCAACCAACCGTGGTATATTAACTACTTTGACTGGGATATTCCGCAGATTAACTTAGACTTTACTACCGTGCTTGGAGAGAGTGTTATTAGCGTCGCTGCCTCTATCGTGGCTCGTGATGCTGAGACGCCACTGAGAAGCCGCGCGGCGTTGGCAAAACTAACAGGTGAAATTCCTGCTATTAAGCAAATGCTTACGCTTAACGAAAACCAGTATCGTAACTATCGTGCTTTGCAGTCTATGCAGGGCGTTAGCGATACCCAGCGCAGAGACCAGGCTCTGAAGCTGGTTTGGGATGATGTTAAGAAGTCCGTGGACAGCATCCACAACAGATTGGATTTGCTTTGCCTGCAGGCGGTTTCAACAGGTATGATTGATATTAACATTGATAATAATCCTGATGGAATCGTAGTACCGAAGATTAATCTTCTGATGCCTGACGCCAACAAGCAGGATGCGAAGAAGGCTTGGACAGCAGCAGATGCAGACCCAATAGCTGATATTCAGTCGTTGGTAAACGCAGCAGGGGACAACGGATATACCTTTGGAAAAATCCTTATGGATGCTTCAAAATTCGCTTCATTCGTAACCAATGGGAATGTGTTGAAAACACTAAACGCGTTCAGTGGTTACGACAGAACTAACGGCGCTAATGTTCCAGCGACATTAAACAGGGTAAACCAATTCTTCACGGAAAACCAAATGCCTACAATTGAAATCATTCAAAGAAGGGTGGCAATTGAGAAGGATGGAATCCCTACGGCGGTCAATCCATTTGAAGCGAAGAACATAGTATTTATTCCTGATGGCAAGCTGGGAACGATTAAGAATGCTTTGGCGGTGGAAGAGATGAATCCAGTGAAGAACATCGAATACGCAACACAAGGTCGTATATTGGTGTCCAAATGGTCGCAGAACGAGCCTTGGCGCGAGTATACTAAGGCAGAATGTAACGCGTTTCCATCGCTAGATGCAATTAATAACATTTTCATCCTGAAAACAGAAGCGTAAAAGATTTGTAGATGCGGACGACGGTTAAGGATTATTTCATCAGTAAACTTTCATTCCTCGGAATAGAGATGTCGGAAAGTGATTTGTCAATGAGGTTACTCCCGTGGGAAATCAACGAAGATGAAGCTATAAACGCTGAAACTGCTAAGGAAGCCGACAAGAAGTTTTTGGAAATAATCCTTACACTGCTCGTTCGACCTGACATATCTGAAGATGACTACTCAGTAAAATACGACCGTGACGCTATTGTGAGGTGGTATAATGCGGAGTGTATCAGGCTGGGTGTCAAAAATCCATTAATGCAGGGCGCATTACAGGTTAAAGATATGAGTTTCCTTGCGTGATCGTCCAATATCCATATAACCTTTATGTTTTCAACGCTCAACCAAGAGGATTTGATGATGATGGCTTTGCGCTGCCTTCAAATCCTAACGAGTGGGCATATCACAGCAAGTGCAGGGATATTCCAGCAAGTGGCGGAAGTAGGGGGCAAACGGAAAGCGGAGATGTGATAAACTACTCTTACACCATAGTGATGCCTTTGGGAACTGCGGAGATTGAGGCAGGAACGAAGATAAAGGTAACGGATGGGAAAGGAACAAGGTTATCAGGCGAAGTGATAAGGTTCACACGAAAGCAACTTCATTGCAGATTATGGGTATAGAAGCGAAATTTGACCAATCGGCAATTGAAAGAAGGCTTCAGGAAGCGAGAGACATACTCGAATTTGAGACCGAGCAGTTTCTTAACCTTGCAGGTATGGAAATCGTGAACTATGCTAAAGACAATAGAGAGTACAAAGACCAAACTAAAAACCTCTTCAACTCCACAGGATATATCGTTGTCAGGAACGGAAGAGTGATAAAGGAAGGATTTGAGGGCGGTCAGGAGGGCGAAGCAACTGGGAGGGGGTATGCCCATCGGCTTGCAACGCAGTTTGCGGATAGTGATTGGGCTTTGATAATAGTTGCTGGGATGGAGTATGCGAGCTATGTGGAGGATGTTCACCATCGTGATGTCTTACAGCACTCAAAGAACTTCGCACCCGAGGTACTAGAGCAGATGAAGCAGGCATTAAAAAACCGTGTAGAAGCAAGACTAAGCAGATTATGATAACAACCATTGAGCTTGCGAGTATCGTCTATAAAATCGTTAAAAACAGCGGAATTACTGCAGTCACTGGCGGTGGCGTTTATCTGAGGAACAGACCGTTAAACGCTGATAAAGATGATATCGTCATTGGCAATCTTTCGGTAGCAAATGTAGAACTACAAAAATCAACTGCCTTGGTCAACATCTACGCAAGGGATGTTTTCGATGGGAAAAACCATATACCTAACCTAAAGAAGCTGAAGGATGCGACAAGGTTTCTAATGCCTTTGTTCAAGGACAGGTGGCTTGAGGAACACAAGACCTGGATTGACATCGAATACCAAACAGATTACGAGGTGCAGGGCGTTCACGAGTGGGTGTCCGTAATCAGATTAAAGACAAGAACAATTAACGAATAATCTTAAAAAAACTTAACATTATGGCATTTACATTCGGTATTGCAAAAATTCTATCAGGCGACAAAGCCGCCGATGGTGGACTTGGAACAGCGTTAACAGAACACGATGAAACGCTGAAAGGAACGGCTCAACTCACGAGAAGCGATGAGGATATCAACTGGATTGAAACAGAGGAAAGAGGTAAAAGGCTTGCAATATCTCAAAGCAACGCAGAAACCATTCTGGAATTTGAGGTTGCTAACCCTTCTCTTGAAACACAAGCATATTATTGCGGCGGAGCGGTAAAAACGGCTAACGGGAAGAAATCCTACTCGCCACCGACCAATTCTCAGAGCATTGAAAAATCGTTCAAAATTGAAACTAAGAGCGGATATGACATCGTCATTCCGAACGGAAAGGTTACGGCTACGCCACTGAGCGGAACAATCGGAACGGAAAATGTGATGACGATGAAAGTCAGGGTAGCCGTTCAGCAGCCTGATAAAGCAGGCGTGGATGCTCTGACTTATCAGGAAAAATAACCAACTAAATCTCAAAGCCGCTTCCTGATTTACGGAGGCGGTTTTTCTTTCTATGAACGAGAAACAGATACGGCAGGAAAAATCAGAAGCGGAACTGCTCACTGAAAACGGATTCAAGTTTAAGGCGGGGAAAAGGGAATTCACGATAAAGCCACTAACATTGGGAACGATACTCCACTGCAACAAGTATGCGGTGCAGATGAAGTTTAATCTGATGACTGATAAAGGCGATTCACTCTACGAGGAGCTAAACAATAATATTCAGCCGATTTTAGCCTTTATTTCGTGCGCAATATTGGGTAGTAATATAAAAATAAGGCTTTTCAGGAAAATGCTTGAAAATCACCTTAAAAAACACCTAAAACCGAAGGATATATTAGCTATCGCTGTAGCAATCCTGCAGATGTATGACTTAACAAATTTTATAACCTCTATCAGATTGCTCACGGCGGAAACGATAACGGCACCGAGGACGAGCAAGGAGCCGCTGATAGATGGGTAACCGAAGGGCTCCGAAGCATATATGGCACGATTGGAATGCTGATGAAGGAGTTGAATATTTCCTATCGTGAAGCCTTATGGGGTATCCCCTACCCTATCGTGATGAGAATACTAAGTGATTTACCAAGGCAGGTAAAGAAGAATGCAGAGGAGATAGAACTAACGGAGCAGACAGCTGACCAATTTAAGCAATTCGTTGAGCAAACCAACCAACAGTTAAAAAGATGAGTGCCTTAGATTTTGAAGCGTTACTAAAAACGCAAGACTTTGAAGCCGGGATTAAGAGAATTCAGGATGACATCCGCAGATTGACTTCCAACACGGAAAAGGACGCATCTAAGATTGACCAATCCTTCCGAAGCGCAGCAGGCGGCGCAAATGAATTGGATCGTGCTTTGAAGAAGATGCAGGCAGGGTTAGCCGCTTACTTCTCCGTTTCGGCTTTAAAATCGTTTGCAGACCAAGTCATCAACATCCGTGGAGAGTTTCAAAAGACAGAGATAGCATTTGCAACAATGCTCGGCTCAGGGGAAAAGGCTAAGTCACTAATGAACGATATGGTGCAGTTGGCAGCCAAGACGCCATTCAGCTTGCAGGATGTTTCCAACGGGGCTAAGCAGCTTCTTGCATTCCAGGTGCCCGCCGAGGAAGTCGTGGACACTCTCACGAGGATGGGGAACATCGCCGCTGGACTCAGCGTGCCAATTGAGCGCATAAACCTGGTATACGGGCAGGTGAAGGCTAAGGGCAGGCTGATGGGTGATGACTTGAGGCAGTTTACCGAGGCGGGGATTCCCATGGTGGCGGAACTCGCCAAAAAGTTTGACACCACTACGGCGGCAATCAGCAAGATGGTTTCCGAGGGCAAGATTGGCTTCAACGATGTCAAGGATGTGCTTTTCTCGATGACCGACGAGGGGGGGATGTTCTTCAACCTGATGGAGAAGCAGTCGGCGTCATTGAGCGGTCGGATATCCAACCTCGGAGATGCCTGGGATCAGATGCTGAACAAGATTGGAGAAGCAAATGAAGGAATTCTGAATGATGCTATTGAGGAGGTCACATACTTGGTTGAGCATTATGAGGGCGTAATTCAAGTGATTGAGGGGCTTGTGGTTGCGTATGGTGCCTATCGTGCAGCATTGATTGTTACGAGCTTAACAGCGAAAGTGGCTGCTACATCGGAAGCATCACTTACGGCGGTACAGCAACTTAGCACTGGCGCAAAGATAGCAGCAACGGAAGCGCAGAAAGCGTTGAACGCAACAATATTGGCAAATCCTTACGCTCTTGCTATGGCTGCCTTGGCTGGGCTGCTGTATGTTATCTATAACTTCACAACTCAGGCTACACTTGCGGAAGAAGCGCAGGAAAGGATGAATAAAAGGCTTTCAGAAGCCAAACAAACTACGGAGGAACAAAAGGCTAAGATTGAATCCTTAGTAACAGCAATAAAGTCTGAGAACACAACAAACGAAGAAAGGGAAAGGCTTTTAAAACAAATTCATACCATTTCAAATGGAAGACTTAGTCAACTTTCCGTTGAGGCAATCAGAACAGGAAAAGCAACTGCAGCAATCAATGATTATGTAAATGCTCTTGATAGAGAAGCAAGGGCTAAAGCAATGCTTGATATCAAGGCGGATAATTATAAGAAAATCGCTGAACTTGAACTGAAGAAGGAAGAGTATAAGAAAGGTAACTACAAACTTACCGAAGCGGCGGGGTCAATGCTCAATACGAACACCTACAGGGATAAGAATGGCAAAGTTACAGGCGCTTCCATTTGGGCTGGTATCACGGATAAATTCGATGTTCAGTTAAGCCGTATAGCAGATGCTGAAATTGAAACCTATAAAAAGCAGTCCAAAAAAATAGATAAGTGGGTGGATAAGAACGCAAAGGATGTAGCAAACAGCATTTCAAAATCAACAGACACAATAACAAACAGCGTAGAATCATCAGTAGAAAAAAACAAAGAGAAAACCAAGAACGCAGCGAGGACGACGGAGCGGCAGCTCGCAGAGATTTACCCAAAGGGCTCTATCAAGGAATTACAGGAGCGTGCGCAGCTTATTCAGGAGGCTGTGGACTTGGCGGTGGACGACAAGGTAAAACTCCGAGGAAAAGACAAATACGGCGACCACTACCTTACGGGCGAGGTCATATCAATGCAGCGGGCATACGAGAGGATTGCCGAGATAAACGAGCAGATTAGAAGGCTCCAGAGCCAGTCGTTAGAGGAAAGGATAAACGAAGCCAAGCGGCAGATAGAAGTCAGGGACAAGCTCTTGCAGCAGGGATATTCCAAGGAATCCGTGGATGAGATGTTTCCAGAAGTGAAGGATAAAACTTTTGAATCCTACCTGAAGGACTTGCAGAAGAGTTTGGAAAATGTAAGCACGGCGCAGGCGGCGCAGGAACTGGCAAGGCTTCAGGACATTATAGATGAATGGCAGGGAAACAAGACATTCATTGACGGCATCAACGAAGGCATAGAGAAACTGAAGAAGCAATTCGAGGGCGAGGAGCTTATAAGCAGGTTGGAAGAGCTGAAGAAAAGCGCCACATACAACGGGAAGGCACCAACGGAAAGCCAGAGGAACGAGGCTGACAAGATATTCCGCAAGGCTCAGGAGGAGGAGATAAGGCGGCAGCAGGACGCCTATGACCAAATGCTGAAAGACCAACAGACTTTCCTTGAGAAGCAGAAGGCACTGGATGAGAAGTATGCGAGGATGCGCTCAATGGCTAAGACCGACTTGGAAAAAGCGAAGATTGAGGAAGCCTACAAGAAGGAGGCAGGGGCTTTGGCTTCGGAGATGTTGAAGGCTTCAAACGACTGGTCTTTAGCTTTTGGGAATTTAGAAGGGCTCAGCAGGGACGCAATTGAACGGCTTATAAAGCGTTTTGAGGAGTTTAGAAGAGCAAATAAGGAAAACCTAAGCCCATCGGAAATACGGGAGTTAAACGGGGCTATAGAGCGTTTAAAGCGGCAGGCAACAGCGAATCCTTTCAGGAATCTAATAAATAGTATAAGGAACTATGCGAAAGCGAACGAAGAAGCCGCACAAGCTAAGCAGGAGTTGCTGGAAGCTGAGGAAGAATATAACAAAG
This sequence comes from Cruoricaptor ignavus, assembly GCF_900141665.1. Classification (GTDB taxonomy): domain Bacteria; phylum Bacteroidota; class Bacteroidia; order Flavobacteriales; family Weeksellaceae; genus Cruoricaptor; species Cruoricaptor ignavus. Next base: position 83,525 of record NZ_FQYI01000008.1, read on the forward strand.
CCGTAGGAACTTACGGAAACAAAAGCGAGCAGGCGGTTTCAGCGAGCAGGAAGTTGGCTAACGCTCAGGAAAACCTTTCCCAGAAACAGCAGGCACAGGCAGAATCCCTGCAACAGATGGGCTTTGCGTGGCAGAATACTGCTAAGTGGATACAGCGAGCAAGGGAGGCGGTAAATGTGTGGGCGGATGCTTTCGGAGGGCTTTCCGAAGCAGCTCAAAACACTATGGATGACATATTCGGGATTATGGAATCTTTAGACGAAGGATTCCAGTCTTATATGAACGGAGATGTCGTCGGAATGGTGCTTTCTATCGTCAAAAGCATAGGGCTTGTTGTAAAGGCTCTGAACGGCGAGAAGAAGAAGGAGCGGCAGATAAAGCAGATGGCTATCGAAGTGAACAAGCTCAAGACCGAGTATGAGGCACTTGGACACGCTGTAGAGAGGGCTTTAGGCAGTAATGTTTACGCAGCGCAGCAGGAGCAGATAAAGAATCTTCAGAAACAATTGGAGGTCGTCCAGCAGATGCGCAAGAAAGAGGATGAAAAGAAGAAAACGGACAAAAATAAGCTCAATGATTACGACTCCCAGATTCTTTCATTGCAAAAGCAGATCGAGGACATACAGAACAGCATCGTGCGGAACATCTTGCAGACAGACGCGAAGGATGCTGCTTCGAAATTGGGCGATGCGCTTGTTGATGCTTTTTCACGGGGTGAGGATGCGAGTAAAAATATGAGGGATGTGGCTAACAATATGATTAAAGATATTGTTAAAAACGCCCTGAAGATGAGACTGGAAACCGCGATGAAGCCATTGCTGGATAGCCTACTATCCCAAATGGGTTTTGACGAGAAAGGCGTAGGAAGCTTTAAGGGATTATCGCCAGAACAGATAAAGGAATTTCAAAACCAGGTTGTAGCAATCAGTCAACAGCAGCAGGCTTTTCTGGAGGCTTATCAGCAACTTTTCCAGGGGTTGGAGGATGGAAACTTGCAAGGCTTGAAAGGTGCCATCCAAGGCGTAACGGAGAAAACTGCAGGTGGGATTGAGGCGCAAATGAACGCGATGAGGGTGAATCAGGTAAGCGGCCTTGAGGTAATGAGAAGCTCGCTTCTGCAACTCTCGCAGATTGAAGCCAACACACGGAACCTGATAGAAATAAGAAAGGATTTAAAGGAACTAAACCAAAAAACGAAACAAGGACTGGCAGGGATATGAAAATTGGAAAGGAAATAGCGCTGGAAGCCATAAAACACGGCTTGTGCGACAAATGGTATAAAAGGATGCTGAAAATAGGCGATTACAGGGCGCTTTGTGAAATGTTCTTCGAGGGCGACGATTGGGCGATGGAGAATGATTTTCCACGCCTGGAGCTTGCACGGAGGCACAAGGGGGCCATAAAGCCTTACGGGTTACTGGTGGACTACGAGGGCGTAATCGCCAACAGGAGAAACATCGCATTCCTCGGCAACTCGCACGCAGACTTCTACGCCGATGGCTACAATGTAGCGCAGCTGTACGCACGGCACAACTCCATCGTGAGCATCAGGACTAAGGGAAACGCAAAGGTGTTCATAAATGTGCTGGACAGCGCAAAGGTGAACATCATCGCATCGGAGGATTCCTTCGTTTCGGTGTTCAAATATTCCGATTCCTGCGAGATTGAAACGGTCGGAAATGTTTCCGTTACAAAAACAGATTTTAAAGGCTAATTATTTATAAAACAGCGCAGAAGGCGCAGGATATAGGGAAATTTGCAAAAGGATGAGCGAGGTAAGGTACAGTATTCAGGGCAGGAATTTCAAGGACTTCGGGGTTTATGTTTCGGCATCCCGCGGGCTTATTGACGGGCTGAAGCGCAGGCAGCCTAAAACCTACCAGTGGGCGGAATATCACGGTATTTCAGTGGATTTGGACAGACCGAGGTACGAGGCACGGGAAATAGTATTGGACTGCTTCATCGTGGGAAAGGACTGGCGCACCATACAGAGTGGGTTCTCGGAATTCTGGCAGTCGTTCTACACGGCCGATACCCCGAGGGTGGTCGTGGAGCCATTCGGCTACGAGGGACTGGCTTACTGCGTCTACCTGCAGGATGAAGTCAAACTGGAGAAGAGATTCAGGGATGGCGATATGGTCGGCACATTCCAACTGAAGCTCATAGAGCCAAATCCCGTGAAGGTCGTTCTCTTCCACGGGGGCGGAAGGCTGAAGGTGGGCTACACCAGCGAATATGACACGGAAATCTCATTCCCAAACCTTGAATACGAGTACGGCAGCGGGGATGTGAGCCTTGATGTTGCTATGCCCGCGGGATATGTGATTATTATGGGAAACATGGAAGATATAGGACGCTTTGAAACCAACGCCAGCATCGTCTGGGGCGGCAGGTACCTGGGGTACGACTTCAACGGCGAGGACTTCTTCTTCGAGGACTTCTATGTCATGGAGCGGGAAATAACCCAGCTGTACCCCGCACCACAGCCAAACCCACAGCCTGAAGCACCAAAGCCGCTCCCTACCGACCCGGAGCCGAAACCTAACAATCCCGAGCCAGCCATACCGAATCCGCAGGAGGACGAGTACGCCACGATGGCGGAGATACAGCTGGACAACGGAATGACCGTGGTGACCACGGAATCCAGCATCTCCGTATACTGGACGCCGCAAAGCCAGAGCGATTACGACGGCTACACCATAAAGGTAAACGGCTCCGTTTACTCCCGAATCAGCCGCGGAAACACGGGCGGAGCCAGCATTTCCAACCTTGACAGCGACACCGAGTACGAGGTGGAAGTGGAATTCACTTCAGGCGAGAGCGTCCGCTCCATCGGGAAGTTCAGGGCGCGGACACTCAAGCGCAGGAACTTCCTGCCAGCGCCGAAACCAAAGGACATACCAGCGGGGGCTATGCGGAACTACACGCCGATTGGCTGGCGCAGCAGCCGCTACCACGGATTCTCGGGGACTTTTAAAGTAAACCCCGATGGCACGATACCTTTCGGGCAGCAGGAAGGCGGAAATATAGAATTTGAATCGCCACTCTTCGACCAAGAGATCAATCTCCGTGTGGATGGCGAGAACATCCGCGTTACCGTTTTCATCTTCGACAAGGGTGCGGACTATTGGAATCCCGTAATACAGCCAGGCACCACGCCAACGGGGATTGCGCTCGGCAGCGACAATACCTTCCGCATCGGCGCTAAGGATAAGCACCAGATGATACGAGTTAACTGCTTCGGCGAGGAAGGAGGCGGCTACCTGAAGGACATCATAATAACCAAGGAGCCAACGAACGGCAGGGAGGCGGTAAGCTACAACCCCGAGCCAGTGTACGATATTGACAGGGAGAGAAACATCTTCCGAAGATTCACCGACAGCGACTTGTACGAAGCCAGGTACATCGGCGGGGAACTCGCCACCAGAATCACGGGAACCCCGTTCTACAGCATGAAGCTGGAGGCGGGGAAGACATTCTACTACCGAGTGGATGTATTCAGCGAGACTGGGAAGGACTTCGGAGTACAATTCAACGACACCGCCAACGCCTTCTACCCCGTGGTGAAAGACCAGTGGACGCCGATAGTCATCGCCCTGGACGACAAAATGAGCAAACTTACGCTGATTGCCGATGTGGCGGAGGACAGGGACAATCCCTACAGGCTCACCCCTCGCCCGTTCTGGATTAAGAACGAGGCGGTAACGGAGGTACCACCAAGCGAAATAATGAACATCGTTCCCCGACCGAAGAAGGTGTTTACCAGCCTTATGGACGCCATAGAGGCGAGGCAGGAAGGAGAATTCTCCGTGGGAGTGAACAGGTTCCGAAAGATAACTGGCAAGCCTACTGTAAATCCAGGCGACTTCGAGCTGCTGAACGGCACGCTGAACGACAGGAAGCCGAGAGGCTTCAAGCCCGTGTACTTTGATGCGCACGGATGGGCTTTTAAACATATTGACGACAACAAGAACATCTGGCTCACCAACCTGAAGAAAGGCACGGGATACATTCCTTACGCAAAATTCAGGGAGATGATGCAGCGTGCGGTGCAGATGCCGGCAGGCAGCGGGAAGGTAGAGAAGATAAGGAAGCCAGAGATGTGGGCGGAGATACTGGACAGCGACATCACGGTAGTGGATGGGCTGCCATTCGCGGAGGGCATACGGAGCCTTAGCGGCGGGAAGATTATCCTCTTCGTATACGGCAGCGCCTATGTTCTGGAGGCGGACCTAAAAACCATACACCACTATAAGCACCCAGACACCATGGGCGGCACCGTGAACGGCTGGCTGATAGATTCCTACGGGGATATGGCGTTCATCGGGGGCTACTTCGTGGGAAGGAGCGACCTGGATGGCACGAGGGGGCACGGGCGCATCGTCGCCACCTTCGACGCTGGGAAGACTTGGAGCACCGTGTTCGATGTCCGCAGGGATGGAAAGGAGTACGGCGGCTACATACCGCTTGGGAACGCCTTCCACATCCACGGATACGCCTACGATCCCTACTGGGACAGGCTCTGGATGGTGAACGGGGATTCCTCCGAATCCTCCACCCCTGGGAAGATCTACTGGACGGACAACTACAGAGACCCCGTGCCTACCTGGAACATAATGAACTACAACTTCGACAAGGGAAGGATATACCAGAAGGAGCTCAAGCCAGCGGAAGGCTACGAGCAGTGGTGCTCGGTGTTCCCGATAAAGGACGCTGTACTCTTCGGTGCCGATATGAACCCCACGACATTGGCGAGGATGCAGCGCGTGGGTAAGGAAAGCAACAACCCGAGGGAAACGATGGTGTACCACCACGGCTCGCTCACGGTGGTGCCAGTGTTCACCAAGTTTGACGAGCAATCCCCGATTATAGTTTACAATGCGCAGCAGGGCGCATCCCCGTTCCAAGAGCCGAGCATAGACATCAGCTGGAACGGCTACAACTTCCACAGGGTATGGGAGGACGACTTCTTCCCGAACGGCGGGGACTCGCAGACGAAGGCATACGGCTTTGCGGATGGCTTCGTGATAACCAACGCCAACACGCAGCGGTTTGACACGCCGATGATTTTGGCGGGGATGATAGAATTTTAAACAAAAAAAACAATATGGCAACACTAAGCAAGAACGAACTAATAGCGCACATCAGCAGCACCGTGGTGAGCGGGGCGAGGCTGAAGGCGGCACCGATGCGGGAAATCCTGCTGAACATCGTATACCTTATAGATGGCGGCGTGCCGAGCACGGGCGGAAACACGGGAGGAAACCAGAACCCAAGCCCGAGCAACCCTACTCCGCAGCCGAACCCAAGCCCGCAGCCGAACGCTGGCGCTGGCATCTCGCTAAGCGGGCAGCTCGCCACGGCGCAGAACGGCTCCTACATTGCGGGCATAGAATCCCAGAACCCGCTAAGGAAGAACGAAACCAATGTGATAACCGTGACCGTGAAGGGAAGCGAGGGCAGGCTGGGCGTGTCTGCCACATCCTTGTTCATAGGCAGGAGCAAGATGGAGCTGGTGAGGGACAGCTATGCGCAGGTGGAGGGCGGCTTTACCTACAAGTACCAAGGGGAGATAATGGAGGCTAACGAACAGCCGCTTACGCTGGGTATGGTCTTCAACGATGGCTCGGATCTCTCCTACACCACCACGGTGAAGATAGAGGGAAGGTACCGTTACCCGAACTTGGAATTCCAGCGGGTGGGCAACAAGATGCGCGTGATACTTCAGAAGAAGGACAACGAGGAAATCAGCGGCTACGGCATCTGGCAGCTCTACGACAACGGGAAGAAGGTTGGGGACGGCAGGTTTAAGAAATTGGACGGCTACACCCTGGAAACGGATGGCGATGTGATGGTTTTCGACCCCGTGCAGAACAAGTCCATCCCCCCTACCCCCGGGAAGCACTATGTCTTTGAAATCACCTCGCTGAGCTATGTAAGGGGCTGGCTTCCAGAGAACGGCTCATTCGTGGAGGAAACGGAAACATTCGTGGGATGATGTGGATAAGGAGGAACGGGCAAAACCACTTGAATCTCGTAAAGAGGGGCAGCAGCACCGTGGTATCGGCATCGCAGAACAGGGCGATATTGTCCGATGACTCCGTTACGCTCCGCGTGGCTTCCAAGTCGGTGCTGGATGTGAAGGTGAACGATACCTTCGAGGTATTCGGGGAAGTCTACAGGATAAACCAGGAGCCTACCGTTCAAAAGAACAGCAGTTTTGAATACGACTACACCATCGTGGGTCAGGGCGTGATGTTTGACTTATTGCGCTGCAAGTTCTTCAACTCCGATGGCAACGGCTGGAAGAGCGACTTGGAATTCCCGATAATCGGCGACTTGGAATTATTCCTAACGGTCGTGAAGAACAATATGCTGCGCTTCGGCGGAAACTGGGAGGTGGGAAGTATTCCGCAGGATACCGAGACCAAGACGATAAACTTCAGCGATGATTCGTGCCTTTCCGCTTTGCAGAAGATTTGCAATGAATACAAGGTTGAATTCTGGATAAAGCGGGAGGATGGGCGGTTTAAAATCCACACTGGGCAGTTCGGCTCCACCCTGCCGATACCTTTTGAATACGGCAAAGGGAAAGGGCTTTACCAACTCACACGCAGAAGCGTTGACGAGCAGCAAATCATCAACCGTCTGTATGCTTACGGCGGCTCTGAGAACATCCCAGCGGGTTACCGAAACTTCGCCAAGCGGTTACAAATAAGTGATAATTCCTATCTGGAGGATGCGGAGATGATAGCGGCTAACGGGCTGAAGGAAGGCTCGATTAATTTTGAGGAAGTCTATCCCAAGAGGACTGGCAAGATAACGGCGGTAAACGGACTGACGAAGATTGCGGATGCCTCCATGGACTTTGACTTGAACGCAAAGGAAGCCGATGGAAGCACGAAGTACCTCGTGGCGGGGCAGACTGCCAAGATGCACTTCAACACGGGGAATTTGGCGGGATACGAGTTTGAAATCCACAAGTATGACCACGATGCGAAGGAGTTCACGCTGATACCTTTCCACAACGAGCAGGGCAGGGAGTTTCCTGACAAGGACAGTGCGGCGTTTCAGTTTTCGGTGGGCGACGAGTATGTGCTTTTGGACATCGTGATGCCCGAAACCTACATCACGAACGCAGAGGCGGAGCTGTTGCGGAAGGCGAAGGAGCAGTTCAACCTGATGAAGCAGGCAAAAGTTTCGTACGACTTGCAGATTGATGCATCCTACCTTAAATTGCTTAACAAGCTGCCTGAGATTGGCGACTTGCTGAATGTGAGGGATTCCGCGTTGGGAATTGACAAGGTGTTGCGGATAAACCAGATAACGAGGGAGTTCATCAAGGATGGCGAGAGAACGGACTTTGACTATAAAATCGTCATCGCAGATTCTTACGAGGTCAGCTATGCTTCGCAGATGGTGCTGGAGATGCAGGACATCAGGAGCGTGGTCAACAATGTAAGGCTGGGATTGGCGAGCACTTCTCGGCTCGGATACCGATTAAACAAGGAATTGCAGGATAGCATCTTTGACACGGATGGCTACTTTGACCCCGACAATATAAGACCGCTGAGCATTGAAACATCTATGCTCTCGGTGGGTGCGCAGTCGCAGCAGCTATCTACATCCCTGATCCTTAGGACTAATGTGGGTAACGATCCTGACAGGGTGGCTTGGAACAACTGCCAGATTTACTCACAGACGATGGACAAGGTATGGACTATCGCTGAGGGCGAGCAAACGATTAGCGGAGGAACGCTGTATGTGTACGGGAAGGCGGGCAAGTCGGGAAGCAAGGCTGTTCTCCACTTCACGGCAGAGAAGATAGCGTTTGATTCTAAGCCGAGCGACTATTATTTCCTATTAGGCATCCTATCCTCCGTGATTGAGGGTTACAGGGTTTTCGTTCCTACCATCGGGATGACGACCATCACGGGCGGGCTGATTAGGACGGGGATAATATCCTCCAACGATGGCGCTACGACCTTCAACCTGAACACTGGCGAGATATCGGGGCGGATAAGGTTTGCCTCGGGAAGCTCCGGCTATGCGAACATCAGCGATGCGCCCGATGTGGAGAACCTGCAGATTGGCGGCAGGAACTACATCAGGGACTCACGCTTTGAGAAGGGTTATTGGGAATTTGAGAGTAACAGGGGAACGATAACGATTGCGCCAAGGGATATATGGGGAGTGCCTACGCCAGCAAAGAAGAACGCGCTGAACTATTTCTCTGACGCTGGGGAAAACTACCTGTATTTCAAACATTTCATAGATGTTGAGCCAGGCGAGTACACTCTGAGTTTCTGGGTAAAGAGCGATGGTGCGTTTTTAAAATCAGGATGCGCCGTTATGGAAAGCGACCCGAGCACTACTCACAAATTTTTTGACATTCCTTTTACAAATGAATGGCGCAAGGTAGTCGTAAGGCTCAACATCGCAACCGACAAGGTGAAGCTACGGCTGGGCTTTAATTCCAACGGAAATGCTTGGATATCGGTGGCGGACATCAAGTTGGAGAAGGGACAGAAGGCTACGGACTGGACTCCTGCGCCCGAGGATGTGGATGCGGCTATCTCTGCGGTGGAGCAGCGGATAATTGACATAGAGAACAATGCCGACTACGAACTTACGACGATAGATGGCAATGTGATAACGACTGGAACGCTCTCTCTTGGCGACACGCTCGGTGCGAACGCTGGGATTACGGGAAACACGCAATCCTCGGTTTTCCTCTATGGCGGTACGAACTTCGGGAACAGGAACAACGCTCCGATAAGCCTTCACAGAGATGGCTTTATGCGCGTGCGTGACGCTCAGGGCAGGGTGATATTCGAGATTGGGCAAAAGGATGGGAAGGCGGTATTCAACATCTACAACGAGAACGGAACATTGGTGGCGGAAATCGGGCAGCAGGGCATCATCTTTCAAAACTTCATTCCAGAATCGTATCAACCGCAAGGTGTGAGGAAGTTAAACTCCAGCATCGGGGATTACGGTGCGATGGCGAACGAAATAAGGCAGTATGTGGAGGAGGAATACGCTTTTTCAGGGGAGCATCAGGAAGGCGGAAATGTGAGGGCTATAAAGGTTAGCCTGAATACGGACAGAACGATTTACTACTACCATCCTGGGAATAATTTTGAAAGTGCCGGAAACCAACAATATGTTGGTTACTACGATGAAAAGAATAAACTTGGGCAGGGAACGAGCGGCGTCTTTGCTCTCTACAAACAGATATTCTACCTGGAGGGAGATGGTTATAATTTCTCAGTTGAAGTTTACAGGATTGAGAATGGGAAGATTATGGAAAGCAAAATAGTTCAGATAAAATGAAAAACTTATTGGAAGGAGTGCTGATGATGGCTGTATCGCTAACGGCGATGACGATTGCCGCACCGCTGGGCTACGGCATCTGGCTGCAGGAAGGCACGGTGGGCTGGTTCCTCTTCTACGGCGGCTGCCTTATGCTGCTGATGAAGGGGATACACATAATATACGCACACGGCAGGAGGAAGTTTAACGAGCATCTGCGCTGTATGAGGCTGCGCAAGATAAAAAGGGAAAGAGCAAACAGAAAGTAATGGAAGATGGCTTATTCACGAGCCCGTGGACTCATCACGACTGGGCTATCGTTATCCTATCGCTGTTGGCGTATTTGTACAGGATGTACCTTACCTACGCTACGAAGGATGTCAAGAATCCCGAGCTGAAAGACTGGCTGGGGAACTTCGTGCTTAGCGCCATCTGCGCAACGGCGCTTTACGAGTTTGCGCTGTATAACGAGTGGAATTTACGGATGTTCCTATTGCCTTATGCGGTGCTGGTAATTTTGATGAAGGATGTTACCGACTGGCTGTTTATGAGTAGGGAGGCGAAGAATATGGTGATAGAATGCGTTCGGGAGAGCCTCAGCGTGTTCCTCGGACGGTTTGGCTACACAAGGAAGGATGACGAGGAGTTTACATTATGAAATTTCATTTAAAAAAAATAAGACAGATTATGGTAAAGACAGAAGGCTGGTGGATAGCTGGATGCGAGGAGCTCGCAAGATATTTTGCCGCCATGGGCATCGAAAACCCGAACGCTGGAAGCCCCCAGTTTGGCTTCTACCAGCGTGATGGGGAATGGAAGTACGCCGTGGTCAGCAAGCTGAAAACCGCGGAGCAGATAAGCTTGGATGACTACCTTGAGCAGAAGGGGGGGCAAGCGGAAACACAGGCAGAGAACGAAATTGAGGCGGAGCCTGTTTCAGGAGGAGTTGAAGCGGCGATAGAGCTGGTAAGGGCTGCGGGATACGCGGTACTGGAAGTGGATTCCGTTGGCGTTCCCATCATTCCCGACTATGTGGAGGGCGTGGTTTGGAACGGAGAAGAACACAAGCGGGATGCGCTCATCGTTGCCAGGTGCCAGCACGGGTACATAGCACCCGCTGCGAAGGGATTCGGGCTGGAGTTTTACCAAAACGCTAAACTTAAGACCAAGCTAAGTTTGGCGGAAATCCTTAGGGAAAAAGGAATTGATCCCGAGGCGTTTGAAATTATAAACGATTTGTAAATGGACAAGAAGTACAATTTTATCAAAGACCTAAAAGCGCCGAAGGTGATGCAAATCGCCAAGCAATTCATCGGCACGAAGGAAATTATAGGCAAGGCGCACAACAATGTGATAATGGGCTGGGCTAAGGAGCTCGGTCTGAAGGAATATACTGCGGACGAGATTCCGTGGTGCGGGCTCTTCGTTGCCTACTGCATCAAGCAGGCGGGCTACAGCGTGGTGGAGAAGCCTCTCTGGGCGCAGAACTGGATGAGATTCGGCAACAGGGAATCGATTCTAACAGCGGCGTATGGGGACATACTGGTATTCAGCCGCAACGGCGGCGGGCATGTAGGCTTCTATGTGGGGGAAGATCCGTACTACTTTCATGTTCTGGGAGGAAACCAATCCGATATGGTGTGCATTACGAGGATTGCAAAATCTCGCTGCATCGCTGTACGCAGATGCCCGTGGAAAATAGGGCAGCCGAAGGAGGTAAGGAAGTACTATGTTTCTCCTACTGGAAAGATAAGCACGAACGAGGCGTAATGCGTTAAGAAAAACCGATTTTCTTAACACGACAGGATTCTTATGTTAAGAAAATCCATATATGTGTAAGAAGCCCGCGCTAATCTCTCGCGGTAAAATGAGATGTTTCATTTCTGTTGCGGCTCGGGTAGCCGCTTTTTTGTTATTTATAATGGTTATAAATTAAATAATATTGTATTATTATTGTAATATAATTTGCATATTAAAATAATACATTGTATCTTTGTACCATTAAAATTAAACATTAACCGGGGTCGCAGCCCCACAAAAACAAAAAGTTATGAGCAATTACAAATTCCTTATCAACAAAGACAGCGAAGAAAATGTGTTCCGCGCTATCGACGCGGACAGAATCGAAACCCTACGGGTTTCAGAAACTTACGACCAGTACGGTCAGCGGGTATCACCGGAAGACGCCGGTGCCTGCCTTTACCTTCTAACAGAAAAAGCCTGCGAAGTGGCTAAGAGTTTTCACCTCGAGCAGTATGAAGAGCGTGAATACAGAATGGGCGAGGCTATCCTGGCATATGAGGACAAAGCCTTCGATGAAGTTGTTGATGAAACAGAAGAAGGTGAAGATTATGAAAGAGACGAAGAAACCTGCGAGGGTTTCAACTACTGGGATGGCTCCAACTGGCAAACGGTTGTCATAAAATATAATCAGTCCGATTACTGGACTGGTTGGGAGATCGTGGATGATGAGGAGCTTGAAAAAAAGCTCAATCAAGCCATCGAAGATATGGAATTCGAGAGCGAAGGCGGCGGATTTCGCCGTTATACAGCGGACGGCTATGAAATAGAGGAATCCTTTTATAGCTCTTCCTGGGAAAGCTATTCCTTAAGGAAGATAGATTAAAAAAACGCCCTGCTGGTTGCAGCCGGCAGGGCTGCCTTTACGGCACAAAAATAAAACATTAACCGCCGCAAAAGCGGCACAAAAATAATAAAATGAAAAATTTAGAAACGGTTAAGCAGTTAACCGAGAAAAGAAACGAGATTGAAGCCGAAATCTTCAAACTCGAGAAAAAATTGAAAGACGAGAATTTGCCAATTCTCTACAAAGAGATATGCAACCTTTTAGATGGTTGCGGCAAAGGCTATGTTTCGGGCGACTACTACGCCCAATCCAGGTATTACAGCGATATACCTGGTGTTAAAAACATCAGACTTTCTGGAGATAGATTACATATTAAAGTAACTTCTCCAGCCGGTTATATGTTTCCAGAGCAGATAACCGTGAGAGAAAAAGACTTGTCCATAGATTTTTGGGTAAGTCGAAACTTCGACGACGAATTAGATTATTAATTTAACCCACCCTGCGCATCACGAAATGTTTTGCGCGGGGTTTTTATTTTAAAAATTATGAAAACAACAACAGTAAGGCTCTCGGAAAACACTTCCGTGGAGCTGGCAAAGGACTTTGAAAACTTCACCACCGCCGTTCAGCTCATCCTGGAGCCGCACCGTAGGCTTAGGAAAGTGGTGATGAAGGAGTTGAAAGGATTATTCAGTAAGGAAGAAATCACCGCACTGGTGGACAGCCAGAACGGTGTGATGCTAACGCCCGCCTTCATCTACAAGAAGGATTTCCTTATTGAACAGCTGGAAGATTTCGAGCTTTTCGAAAGCGGCATCAGCAGGCACGGTGCGGAGAAAGAGGAGTTGATTGAGAAACTAAGCGGCATCTCCAACTCGCAGGTGTATTTCTTGCTTCTGGAAATCCACGCATTCTGGAACTCGGGCGGAAAGCTGGATGATTTTGTAAAGCAGTTCGGATGATTGTCAGCACGATGAGCGAGGCGGAGATGGTTTCGGAAATCCACAAGGATTTTCCGGAACTTGCCGTCTTCACGGAACTGAAGGACAAGGAATATCGCCGAGCAGTCATCAAGGCTTCCAAGTTTCCTTTCTTTATGCGCTTCTACAAGAAAACCAAGGGCGGGAATCGTTGGATGCTAATCTACGAGGCGAGGAAGAAGAAGGATAGGAAGAACAGCCGCATCCACTTCGTCTTGATGATTGATACGCCGCGCGGTTTCTGGGCATTGATGCCTACCTATTTCGACGACCATATGCACTGTATCTTCTTTATGCCGCACTTCTTCAGCCGATACCGCCAAAGGTGCAATCTGGAAGAGAGCAGGGAGAACTTGATTTACAAGTATTTCCGCCGAAATCCCGACTACATCTATGAAATCGCAACGAAGCAGGAAGGCGAGGTTTCTTGGCAGGAAGTTTACGGAAGTTGCAAGGATGGAGTGGCTCTCGGTGTGGCAACTGTGGAAGGCAATGTGTTCTTCAAGACTTTCATCACCTACGAAATGACGAAAGGGCAGCAGATTGAAACCTTTGCCCGAAACGAAGAGATACGGCGGGAATTGAGTGCGAAAAATTAAAGCGGTTACGGTTTGTAGCCGCTTTTTAAATAAAAAGCCACGCAGGGAATCCCCACGCGGCTTTTCGAACGAGAAAAGCTTATTTTACGGATTTTGGTGAGATAAGGAAGGTTTGGTATGCTTATTTGTTTTAAGCCGCAACTTAATCTGCCTTTGGCTGAAGAGCGGCTCGGAGTCTTTCCTTGATTGTTTTCTTTTCAGAAGAATTTTATGTCCTTCCACGAAAATCCTTCCTTCCTTAGTCATCTGTGGCGTTATCCTTCGGTTATTGGTTTTCCACCTGCTGTTTAAGTTCGTTTAATTGTTTTTCCAATTCATCGATTTTGCTCAATAACTATTTTTCAGCATGATCCACAAACGCTTCAAATTCTTGTTTGGATACGCTTTTACCTTTTATTTCAAAACGTCCATTAGAATTTTTGAAAGTTAATTGATTTCCGCTCTTATCGTAGGTTCGTTCACTCCAATAGCCGTTGGAATTTTTTAAAGTCAGCAGATTTCCTTCCTCGTCATAGGTTCGTTCTTCCCAAAACCCAACAGAATTTTTTAAAGTCAGCAGATTTCCTTCCTCGTCATAGGTTCGTTCTTCCCAATAGCCATTGGACTCCTTATATGTCAGTCGGTTTCCTTTGTCGTCATAGGTATATTCAGACCAAGAACCGTCGTCATTAATAACTTTCTTATAAGCGATTACATCGCTATTAATGTGGTAGTATAGAATTGTTTGTGTTTGCATTTTTTTATTTATTTTTTTTAGTTATCTTCCTTCCCATTTTTTAAAAAATTGTCAAGCCTTTCACCTCCCATAGGTTCCGTGAACAATTCCCCTGACTCGAAAAATACTTTGCCAGGTTCCACTACCGCATAGATTTCGTCTGTCACCCATATCTGAAAACCAGATTGGTTCGATACTGAGAATTCTGCTCCCTTGATCGGTACCTTTATGATACCTCCTTGATCAAATACATCTTTTCCAAGTTCAAATGCCACTCGAATTCTCTTACTAACAATCTTTTCGTCCATATGGAATACTACGGATTCTCCAGGGTTTTCTGAATATGCCTTTAGGTTTGTCATCTTTAACTTTTAAAAAATATTTTCAAGTGTTTTTCTCTCCACATTGTGGTCTCTATTAATAGCCTTCCTCGTCACTTTTGAACGGCTAATCTGAATATCGAATTCAGGTTCATCCCCTTTCATGATTGTGCGCATAAATCCTTTACTACCTTCGGGTATGTCTTCGCCTTCCGTTGCCCAATTAATTAAAGCGTGAATGAATTGCTGATTGACTTCTTTTTTTGCAAGCCACTCATTACCTTTTGAAATTCCAACAAATGGTGTTTGTGTAAGTGGTGAAATCCCGAAATTAATCATTCTGAAAATACCATCAACTATTTCGTGGAAAGTATCGATACCAATACCCCATTTTTCATCAAGTGCATTTTCTGTAATAGCATAATCCTCATCTGGATTTTCTGTGTTTGTAAGAACATCAGCAATTTCTTTCGCTTCTTCCCAATCTAATTTTACTGTTTTTGACATTTGATTTTATTTAATTTTTGTTTGTTAATGTGAACTACCCACTACCCTAAAGGCGAAGGGGATTTCTTGGATGATCATTTTTATTTACAATTTTTTACAAACCAAATTTGATTATAGCGACTTCGATTATGGCGAGGTATTCCTTTGCGTGCTTATTGTCGCCGTGCGTTTTTCTGACTTCCTTTTCAAACTCGTCTATAGAACCCGTGAAGCATCCGCAGTTGACCTTTATGTTGCCACCACCTTCCCTGAAGAAAGTCGTCGTGCGATTGTGCGAGCCGAAGTTCTGGAAGCTGCAGAAGTCATCGTTGGATGTAATTGTGGCGTTTCCCGAAATCCACGACATTACTTGAAGACTCGCAACTCCATTAACCCATGCGTTTCCTAAGATTCTTGAATAACCGCTAACCACAGCGTGATCAAAGACCTTGGCATCGTCTTGAATAATTACATGGTCAAAAGCGTAAGCACTGCCAAAAACATGTGCGTTTCCATAAACCCTTGCGTAGCCGTAAACTCGTGCTCTTCCATAAACCCACGCTTCTCCAGAGACTAATGCATTTCCATAAACTAATGCATCCCCGGTAACCAATGCGTTATTTAAAATTTGGGCATTACCGAATACTTGTGCATTGTCACCGACCCAAGCGTTGCCTGATAGATTGGTTTCTTTCTCAACCCATCCCCCTAATTCTCCTTCGGTTGCATACATTGAATCTCTCGTGGCTTGAATCCTGAATAATTTTACCCCCATAGAGTTCACTATGGATTCCTCCGTTAGTTTAAAGTGTTTTTCCGTGTTCATTTTAGTTGGTTTTAAAAAAAATCCTGTGGTCTAAATAGTGATAATTGTGCGGTGTGTCTTTTTATTCGTGCAATAGCGGCATCGTAATAGTGTTTGTCCAGCTCGCAGCCTGTCAATTCAAATCCGTAATCGTGGCAGGCGATAGCGATACTTCCCGAACCTAAGTGAGTATCAAGTATTTTATCGCCTTGCTTTGCATATTTGTCTAAAAGCCATTTGTAAAGTGCTACGGGTTTTTGGGTGATATGCCTTTTTGTCCCGTCAATATCTGGTAATGTACTTAATCGTTTAAAAATTCTTGTGTTGTTTTTTATTGAACACCAAGCCATTTCTGCTTCAGAAAAAGACCTATTAGGGTTTAATTTATCCCATATAATCCAATTATTATTAAGAGGCAATGGAAAGTAATTTCCACCCCAAATTATTTGATTTTTTGAAACTCTGAAAAGTTCATTAAAATATTCATCATTAGGAATATTTGAATCCCAAGATTTACCCTTTATAAATTTATGATTACCACTTCCCATGGTCATATTTGCCGCGTTTATACCATAAGGCGGATCCACAATAGCTAAGTCGAAATACTTATCAGGATAGCGCGCCATTAAAGCCATGTTATCCTCGTTGGTTATTGTTATTTTATCGGTAATTTTCATAAATATTTAGTTTTGTCCTTGTAAAACCTTATCAAGTCTCTTATTTCTGGAATGCTCAATTTTCCGCTTCCGTTGTCGTTTTCCAGCCTTTCCACAGCCTCCTTCCCAATTCTCGCAACCAATCCCTTGCGGTATTCAATCAGGTTTCCGTGCAGGTTTCGGTTGCAGGGAACGCACTGCCCCCAAACATTATCTTCGTTAAACCTAAGGTGTGGTGCGCTGCCGACGCTTCGGTAATGCCCAGCGTCAAACTTCCTCCCCGCGATCGACCTTCCGCAGCTGATGCAGGGCTTGTCCTTGTCCCGCTCCCTGATGAATCGGTTGAATACCGTTTGCAGCTCTTTTAGCCACTCTCTGTGTGTTTTGAGCCCTTCCCTCTGTTTTTTAATTTCCTTCCGATTTTGCGCCGCTTCCTTGCGTAATTTAGCCTGTTCTCTCCTGTTGGCGTATTCGATGGCGCAGCGAGGAGAGCAGACAGACTGCAGCGGTCTGGTTGGCGTGAATTTTTTCTTGCAGCTTTTGCAGGTTTTCGGCTTCAAGTCCTTACTTTTGGTTTGTTTAACATAAATAGATTTCCCTTGCTGCCATCTCGCACTCGGATTTCCTTGCCTTCATAAAGCGGCTTTAACGCCCGCCTTACTTCCTTCCAAGATTTTCCGCTCTCCCGCATCAATTCAGGCGCATAAACCCCGTTATTTCCGCCCGAGGATGTATATCTATCAGATATAATTTTAAATAGAATTTTGCTCAGTTTCTCGCAGTCTGCCGACTTCATTTCGTAATCTGTATATCTCTGCTGTTTTCCTGCTGTTCATCTCCATCATTTTTTCCATCTCAAATTCAAGAACGGTAAGCGTGTCGGAAACTTCCCTCAACGCTTTATACCACTTCTTGTTTTGGTTGTCCACGAGCGCCTTCCCTGCCTGAATTCCATCCTTGCCCTTCATCACATTACTATCAGTCATATTTAGAAAGTCATTAATAACTGACCAGCATTCACGGATTTTGCCCTTCCTGCCCTGCAATTCAATTTGGTTGTCGTAGGTGTCAATCCTCGCATCCCACCCCTTCATCCAATTCTTAAAATGGTAAACCATCGTGTTCTCCTTCTGTTTCATAATAGTTTGTAGTTTCAAATGCCTGCTCAGGCGTTGGTCTTATCTCTTCAATGTTTATCGCCACATTTGGCTTCCTGCCGTAAAACTTTGTGCAGTCCGCAAACATTGCCTCGCCAAGTTCATCCTTCTCATAATACCTTCTGCTCCGCCAGTCGTAGAATATCTCATATTTTCCCCACTTGGCGATGCCCTCGGGCTTTATCTTTAAGATGTGAATGTCTGTTTGGTTTGGGAAGATCACTTCCTTATTGTCGCTCTCATCAATCCACCTACCTCCCTCATCCACTGTTGGCGTTGGTCTATGGACAAGCACTTGCAACATAGCCTTGCGATTATTGTTCTTACCGCCATAAAATTCATCTGCAAGAGCAATTAGTTTCTTGCGCTTGCCTGATTTATCTGTAAACTTCGCCGTTTCGGAAACATGGTTTACCGCTATGTCAAACCGATTGTTTTCCTCCGCCTCAAGATTAAATCTGTTCAACACCCTCAGCACTTCTTCAGCCTTAGGCTCAAAATCCTGAACATCATACACAGGGTCAATCACCAGGCTATCGAACCGAATATCATACGCTTTTTCAGCATCATACAACTCTTTATAGATGTTGTCCAAGGTGTTGTATGTGGTATCCTTTCTGTTTTGCCTGAATATGTAAAGTTTATCCAGCAGGAAGTGCTCCGCTTCATCCGCTTCCGAATCGGTCATTGCGTAGGGATTAGGCTTCCCATCAGGCCGTATCTTAGCGTATGGCTTACCGATGTAGTAGCCGCAGAATTGCGTGAACACCTTCTCTATGTCGCCTGATTCCGTGCTGAATAATGCCACTTTGAAATTATGCTTCTCAATCATCTGAATTACCAACTCGTTACAGAATTGTGATTTTCCGTGGTTTGGCTCGCCACCAATCATAAGTGTGCATTTCCTGCTTCCCTGCAACAATCTTCCTTTGTCGTATTGATTCCAAGACTTAAATCCGAAAGTTACTGGGTCAAGTTCTCCATTCTCACGCAGTTCACGCATCCTGCGCTGAATATTCCCGTTAATCGCCTGAAAACTCATACATCAAAAACTCCTCTGTAAACTGTTGATTTCTGTGGTGCGAGGTTTTCCGTGAAGTTTCTCGCCGCCTTTTGCGGATAATAAGGTGTCACTCCAGTGAAGAATTTATTCATCAGGCTTGAAACCATCCTTGGTGTTACGCCATCGCAATACTTCACGATGCAGGAAGCCCACTTCAAAACATCCTCTTCTTTCATCTCGGTGTTTGATAGCAGATTAATGTCTTTCATCTCCTCAGCTATTTCAATAACTAATCTTTCCAAGTTTTCCATTTGTCAAAGTTAAGCTCGGTTGTCTTGCTCTCTTTCCGTTCTATATTCTTCATCCAAGAAGCCTTAAAGCCACGCCAAGAATTCTCAGAACAGATTTTTAAGACTTCGTTTATCGTCATTCCTGATTTCTTAATCTCGCTTAAAAGACTATTAAAAGCGGACTGAGTGCTTACTCCTTTGGTTTTCTTTCTAACAGTCATATATTCTTTTGCGAGTATTTTATCCGCTCCTTCTGAAATCAATGCCTTCTCAAAATCATTGTCGCTATTTATATTAATTGTTTTATTTAATACTGTTTTTGTAATACTGTTTTTTATTATTTGTGGGTTTTCCTTAGAAGGATTTTCCTTTAATGGATTTTCCACTAAAGGATTTTCCTTAACAGGCAATTCGTCAGCGGTGTCATTTGCAGACTTAATCAGCAGGATATAGTCTATGCACCAATACCCTCTTTCATCCTGATACTTTCTCCTGATTAAATATCCGTGATGCTCAAGTTCCTTTATTGCAGACTTTACCGAGTCAACGCCATCCCGGTTTTCCCTCGCAATCTTCTCAACAGAGAATTCCCATCCATCGGGTTTACTGTTGATATAAGCATACACGCCTTTTGCCTTAAGTGAGATGTCCTTGTTGTGAACCAATTCATTTGGAACCTGCGAAAACCTTGCTTCTAATACTAATTTTCCTGCCATAACTCTTCAGAAAAAGGAAATCCCGAAAGAAAACAGAGCCACCATTCCCTGTAGTCAATCGGGTTTCCTGAATTTTTTACGATGTCATAATGGTGGAACATCTTCATTGTCAAAATTGCAAAATTTTATATCTATCAGATATATTTTTGTTTAAAAATTTTCGTTAATTTTCCATACTCCGCACAACCTGCCTGATTCTACATCCCTCATCATTAATCCAGTGTGGCTTATCTTACCAAGCCGTTCCAATTCGGAAAGCCGCTTCCAGACTTTATCGTGGGGGAGATTCGCAGCGACTGCAATCTGTCTGCTCGTGCCTTTGATGATGTCGTTCAATCCCTGCATTATCATTCTGTGCATCGTAGCCTTATCAGGCTTGATAGCATTGTGTGCTAATTTACTCGTTATTCTCTTCATTTTCGTTGAAATTTAGACTTGTTTGCTCATTTGGTATAGGTAACACCTCGCCGAAGTAGTCCATCGCTTTTTGCGCCATTTTCCGTTCAAATTCCAGCCATTCAATCGTGGTGAGCTCTGATGTGCCTTTCGGTATTTTTTCAACTTCACCAGTCGCTGGGTTTACCCTCTCCTCATAAACGCACCAGGCGGAAAGGATTCTGTGTGTCTGCTGAATGTCGTGAAACTCCTGCCATTCCCGAAGGAAAAGCTCCTGAAAGAACGGAATGATAACTCCCCAGTAGAAACGGTTCTGAGCCAGTGTCCTTGTAGGTGCAATTCGCCTAATCGTTATACTTATCTCCTTGCCTTCAAAAGTCTGCAAAGCCTGTTTGAAGATACTTCTGTTAAGCATCAGTTTTCCGTTCTCTACCCTGCTCTCAATGGTTTTCGCCATATCTCTCGTGAATGTTTCCGATAACTAAGATTTTCACATCGGGATGCAGTGAATCAAGAGAGTTCAAGGTCTGCGTTTTTTCCAAAAGGTAATGGAATCCTCCTCTTCTCCATACCACATTTGCCTTCGTGGAAACAGTGGCTTTGTTTTGGACTGGCACGGAAATCAGAACTTCATCGCCTTCAAAAATCTGCATACCTGATTCATCACATATGCCAGTATTCAAAGATACAGTTTCAGGAATGACTTCCCTGATGGTCAGTGAATTTTCAGGATTGAAGAACGATATGAAAGCCTTGTCTTTCTTAGTAATCAGACTGCCGTAAAGTTTTATCGGTACTAAGCCCTCACATTCTTTGGTATAGGCTCGGAATACTCTATTTGTCATTTTCATAGTACTAATCGTTAAAGATTTCTTCATCCAATCCTGCAATCCATCTCGGTTTGTGGATTACATTCTTGCTCTTGAAATAGTCGTAACTCCTGCGGAACGCATCCTCATCAACCATCTTGTTCAGCCGCTTTACATAATTCTCTACCTTCCGCTTTCCATAGTTCAGGTAATCCTCCCCTACTTCTAATACGCTGTAATTGAATTTGTCATCGAATAGTATGTATTTGAATTTCGGATTATCCGCTAAGCCCAAGATTTCTAAGCCTATGAGGTATAATCCAAACTGAACATCATAGCCAAACTTGTCAATACTCCTGCCGAAATTCTCAGGATTGCAGTCGTTGGAAAACTTCAAATCGTGAAGCACCTCAGGCGAATAAGTGTCTAAAATTCCTCTGAAAGTCCATCCCTGATAAGAAAACTCTATGAACTTCTGAAATGCATCGCAAACCGCTAATTCATCTGCTACTTCGGGTGCGTTTGCCAAGTTGTCTGACACTTCCTTAGCCTTCTCGTAAATTTGCTGAGAAGTCACATCCTTGCCGCTTTCCATAGCGTTCAGGTAGTCGTGAAGCCCTTTGACATATCTTCGCCCGTCGTTTTTGTAACTCGCTTTTAAAGCTTGTTCAAATCTGTCATCATAGGCTTCAAGTGGTGATGTCTCGTTTAGAAAATAATTAACGAAAGTCTTTTGGTTTTCGGTGGTCGGCGTTTCGGACACAATAGCAAACTTCTTATCAAACTTGTGCGGCTCAAGTAGTAGGCAGTCCACAACGCTTCCGAATGTCATCGCTGTGTTCCGCTCCACTGGCTTAAGTAAGTTGTTAATGAAATTCACTGGCGAATCCAGGTGCTTCAACTTACTGTAACTCATCGGCAACATCCGCTGTTTTAATCCACTTATCACGGTTTGCATAGGTGAGTATTCTTCCTTCTGTAAAACCTGCGAGAATACGGCATAATCCTCGCTCTGTGCCATTTCTTCGGCAAATTCAATAGCCTTGTTTTTAGTCGCTCCCATAGTTATCTCCTTTTTTTTGTATCACTGGATGTTAAATAGTTCTTTCAGTCTTTCCTCAATCTTCTTGCTTACGCCAAGCCCCATATCCTTCCTAATGTTTTTCATTGTAACCGTTCCGCCGCTTTCTATCCTTCTTGCGATCTTCTTCCAATTCTCATCATTCTCATTCAGCCAAATGGTTTTCTCGGGTTTTGATGCTTTCTGATTGGTTTGCATCGGTGCGGCTTCTCCGTGTGGCTTCCTCGCAGAATTATCAATATCATCTTCATCGGTCGGGATATGAAAGTACTTTAACAGAAAGTATCTTTCAGCATAGGTTAGCGCACTGCCAAGCCCTTTTTCCCAATCGTTTTGCCCGTTTGCTCCAAAAAGGTTTTCATCCTTCTCTCCTGTTTCCGTGTCAATCCAAGTGAAGCGCATCATTACCTTTGACAGTATCTCGGACTTGCTCCCGTTCTTGCTTTGGTAATCCTGCCTTTCGTTCTCAATCTCTAAAATTTCCTGCTTTAGAAGTAAACCGAGTTCGTTCATCCTCGGTCTTACTGCTTCCAAGACTTTTGAGCCACTTACATATGTGTAAGTGAAACTCTTTGAATCCTTGCTGAGATTTTCAATCTCCTGCTGAATTTTCAGCAACTTTTTGTAAATGCCCATTTTTATAAATTTTAATTAAGCCAAATGTTGTTTTCCAAGTAATCTCTTACCTGCAATCTCTCCTCAAATGAAAGATTATAATCCTTCATTTCTTCAGACTCATCATCATACTTCATACAGGTTGTAATCCGCACTTCCGCATCAATGTCTTGAAAGTCAATCTCGTGTTCCTCGGGCTCGTACAGACCCCCTGGATGATGCCACGCAACGCAATCGAAGCTTACGCTAATATCAGCCTCGAAGTAGAACTCATCAAAGTCTAAATCAAGAGTTGTTTCAAACCACTGATATGTGGTCTTTGTCCCCCTATATGGATAGATGTCGTTATCATCGATGTAGTCTAATACATCAATACTGATGTGCTTACCTTCTTTCCGAAGGAATTCAATCGCTGTCATTTTACTTAGTTCGTTGGTGGTCATAATTGTTATTGGTTGTTTAAAAGTTCGAATGCCTTGTTCTTGTCAATGATTATTTTTCTTCCATTCTGCACTATAGCGTCGTCAATTACGCCCGAGTTCTTCACCGCCTGTGCTTTGGTTTTTCCGCAGCCCAAGAAATCCGCAAGTCCTTTGATGCCGTGTGCGTAGTGTGGCTTCGTCAAGTCTTTATGCTCTGCTTTAGTTTCCTTAATCGCGCTGAAAAGCATCAGTATTTCCTCACCAGTCATCGTGATTAATTGCTTGTTAAGAATCTGCTGTGGTATCATTGCTTAATCTCTTTTTTGGTGACAGAGGGTAAAGGAAAAAGAAGTCCGCCTCCATATCAAATCGCTGGGGGCACTGCATTTTAAACGCAAGGCTCAGTAGTTCATACTTCGTATACTTGTTGTCAGACAGTCGGAAGCATTTGTAAAGTTGCTCCCCGAACTTTTTTGTTTGGCTTCGTGAAACTCTGCTGTTTCTCATCTTTACTGCAAGTGTTTTCATTTTTGAGATATTTTTAAGATTAATGTTTAAAACCAATCGTTCTCTACCGCTTTATCCCAAGCGGCTTTAAAGGATTTTCTAATTTGCTCGTCCGTGAAGATTTCAGGAAATTTTAACCGATACGGCTCAAGTGCGTTAAGAGCATCCGTGTTGTCGTAGGAAATTTGACACTCGTAATTGAAGTAATGGTATTGAATAATCTCATCAGCAGAATGCTGTGAAACCTGCTGTCTTATGCCCTCATCGTGAATTCTCTCAAGCCCGTTGATAACGGCTTCGCAATTTTCATTCGGGATGCAAAGGCCAGGAAGCCAAGAAACCGATGAATAAAGTTTCTCAGGGCTTGCCTGTTCGTTAAACTGCCTGTCGTTGAAGGCGAAGAACGCTCCGTTTTCATTTAGCAACTCGGAGATTTTCTCGTCCGTGTAGGAATCTAAACTTTTCATTGTATGGTGGTTTTAAATTGGTTTCTATAACTCGTATAATTCTCTCCTTGACCTTCCTGTAATTTCCTCAATTATCGCCACTGTTTGTGGCAGTTGTAGGTCTTTGTAATCGGTCTGCAGCCACCTCACGATTGTAGCGTGCGTTTTACCAGTTTTGTGCATCAGGAGACCCAAATACTCGGGCTTCATCAGTAAGCGCTTTACTTCTCTTTTTAGTTTCATTTTTAAATATTATTTTTGTAACACATTTGTATTGCAAATATACAAACTTTATTTGTGTCACAAAATATTTTATACAAATTTTACAAACTTTTTATAAGTAATTGATTTTTAGAAGATTAAAATTTATGGATACGAACAAAGATTGTAGCGAAAAACAAAGCGAATTGGTGCGAATCGTTGCCAAATTGAAAGGAAGTAGAGAGATTAAGACTCAAAAAGACCTTGCCGATGCCATTGGTTTTGACAAGACAAACCTTTCATCAGCGATTAATGGAAATTGCAGGTATTTAACGGATAACCTTTTCGATAAAATTTACAATACATTTCCTTCGCTTAATTCCGATGAATTAAATCAGCCATCAGCACTTGAGCAATTAGACAAAATCGTAAAGAGAAGAAATAAAACTAAAGAAGAACTAACCCCTATACCTAAAGATAATTATCGGTGGCTTGAATATCGGGACTTATCCGTGGCGGCAGGTATGATAGGAGGCGTTGACCCTGATTTGCTTCCCGAAACAAGAAAGCGGCTCGTTCCACACGAATTTGAAAAAGGCAATTATTTGGTTGTCCGTGTAGATGGAGATAGTATGGACAATGGCACCTCATATTCAATCCCCAATGGATGTGAAATACTAATCAAAGAGGTTATTTACGACCAATGGCAAGGATTACAGATTTACAATAATCTTTTCGTAATCGTTACGAGGGATGGAACGGTGCTGAAGCAAATCATAAAGCACGACAGAACAAGCGAAACGCTTACTCTTCACTCATATAATGAAGCCTATGATGATTACGAGGTGCATATGAGTGATGTTCTGCAAATCTTCATCTTCTGCAAGATCACCAGCAATAGACCAATCGTTCCCGATAACTACATCAAGTAAGACATGAACATCCTATTTATCATATTCATCTTCATCATCTTTATGTTTCTGTTTCTTATAATGATTAACGCAGGAAGGGATAATGCGGAGAAACAGCGACAACTTGAGGAAAGAAAAATTAATAATCAACCAGATTCATTAGCAAATCAAGAAGATGAATTCCGCTGCAGCATTCACAATATTGTTGATAGACACAAGCAGATAATTAATGAAAGCGTTGAGATAATAAGGCGGAGCAAAAATCTTGACACCATTGAAACGAGGATTAATGCCGTTCGTGATTCTTGGAACTATCTTATAAGTTTTACAATTCCCAACCAGCCAAACTTCCTGAAGGAATTCGAGCAGGAGTACAACCAGCAAATAGCCAGGGCGGTTAATGAACTTTACAACGACTACATCCTAAAGATAGAAAGTCTTAAGACAGCGAGAGCAAAAGAGAACCACACGGTGCGAATGTTTGAAACCATTGAGAGGGCTAAGTCCATCCTAATTGACAACGAAACCTACCAGCACTCGCTGCAAAGACTTGAGGAAATACATCACGACACAGAAGAAACATTTTCCAACATCAGCACCTAAAGACACCTAAAAGAATGGACAAGACACACATTAATTTTCCGCTTCCCGATGCGGAACGCTTTCCGATACAGAATAGGTTTTTCGTAGCCGTATGGCACTACATCGCCAACCACAATATGAGGGGGTTCGCAACTTTCTGCAGGCTGTATGGGCTGCAGCAGGGAAACCTGTACCGCCTGGCTCAGAATCCTACACGGCAATTCAACCCTAACCTGTTAACGCTTATGGTAAAACTTGGGTACTCTGCCAATTGGCTTTTAACGGGACACGGCTCGATGCTTAGAAAATACGAGGCAAAGAATGCTTAACTATTCAGCCGTTTTTTCATTACGCAACCTTAACGGAAAGAATATCATCAGATTGAGGATTTCCTATAACGGTGGCAGAACAGAAATCTACACTGGAATATCAGCAGAGCCTTCGGAGTGGAATCCAAAGACAAGGACATTAAAGACAAAAGATAAGAGAGCAAGAGAACTGAACAGGCTTCTGAATATTGCCGATGAGATATTCCTTCACTATGAAGTGAATAAAAACCGATACCCCACCTTTGATGAAATACACCAGGAATTTAGGATAAGATTAGGAAAAGGAAAATCTGATAAGGTGGATGATATTTTGCTATCGGAAGCCTTCGAAATGTACATAAAGCATCAGAGCATTGTAAGGCAGTGGAAGGAAGGTACGATAAAAAGCTACACATCCATTAAAAACCATTTTTTAATCTTTAATCCTACCCTTACACTGAACAAACTTAAAGAAGCCGATATAATCGGGATTATAAACTATTTTCAGACTGCGCCGAAAGACTTCCGAACAGGAAGAACGAGGAAGCCACACCGAAATACAACTGTTGAGAAGAACATCGCTGATTTTTTTACGATGCTCACTTGGTGCGCCAACAAAGGATATTACAATGGAAACCTGCACGAGACGACACAACTGAGTTTTAAAGGAACTGGCGGAGATTTGAAGGAAATAGTTTACTTGGAGTGGGAGGAACTAATAGAGCTTTTTTACAAAGATTTCGGAAGCCAGAGGCTTAATCAGGTAAGGGATGTTTTTTGTTTCCTCTGCTTTACTGGACAAAGATTTTCTGATGTTAAGAAACTTCAGCACTCGGATATTCGCGAAAATTATTTCATAGTCGTCACAGAGAAAACAATTGATCCGCTGAGAATTGATTTAAACGATTACGCCAAAGAGATACTAAGCCGATATACCGACTATCCCCAGCCGCTACCAATTATCTCACACGATAAGACCAACAACTATCTGAAGGAAATCGGAGAAACAATGGAATGGAACACACCATTGAAGGAAGTGTTCTTTGTAGGCGAGAAAAGGAACACAATCACGCATCTGAAGAAAGATGTCATCTCCACACACGCAGGAAGGCGCACATTCATCGTCAACGCTATCAAGATGAATATTCCTACAATCGTAGTAAGAACTTGGACTGGTCATAAGGATGAAAGAGCAATGAAGCCATATGTGAAGATTGTTGATGAACTGAAGTCGGAGGAGATGAAAAAATTTAACAAAAAATAAATATCCCCATTTTTATCCCCGAAATTTACGATGCCAAACAAAATAATCTTAATTTTGGATGAGCTTAAAACCGCAGGGCAAAGGATGCTGTGAAACCTGATGAATTAGGCTGAAACACTCGCTAATTCCCGTCTTCGCTACAAACAACGCTATAAATCAGTTATTTATGAATGGCGGGTACTAAAACAGGGACTTTAAGTCCCTGTTTTTTTATTATCTCTTTCTTCCATAATTTTCCATTTCTAATTTTTGTACATTTAAACTTTCTATAACTTTGTCAATCATTTCGCTTTTCTTTATATTGAACAAGACCGCATTTTCATTTGCTCTCTCCTCTAAATAATCTCTCCTCTCATTATTCTTCAACCGCTCCTCTTTCTCCTCCCTATACTTAGAAACCAATCCTTCCCGAACATCAGGCAACTCCTCCAACCTTTTATCCAGTTCAGCAATCTTGTCTTCAGTAATTTTTGTCTGCTGTTCAATCTCCGTCACATTCACGCCTTTCTGTGAAAGAATATCAATTTCCTCTTGAACTTTCTCCTTTGTCAAATCAATGGTTTTTTGATAGAATGGAAGCTGGTTTTTCCAGTATTCAGCGTTTTCGCCCTCTTCCTTGGAATACCCTAAAATTCGGTTGTAGTTATGTTGCGCTTTAGTTACTTCTTCCTGAATTTTAATAAAACTGTCATGTTTTCGAAGCACAAAAGCAGAATCAGCCAAAAATTTATTTTTCTCGGTTTCAATACGTTTTTTCATCAGTTCAATCTCGATATTCGCTCTGGTTTCTGGATTGGTGATGATGGCGGTTTTCAATTCCTGCGTGCTGATGTCGGAAATATCCAAAACATCGGCTCCTTTTTTCATCGCTTCCAAGTATCTTGCCTGTTTGGATTGCAGTTTTTGAAGCATAAAGACATCTATGCTGTCATTCGTGAGCATAAAGTTGATTCTTACATTTTCGTTCCTGTTTCCTTGTCGCCAAGCTCTTCCTTCCACTTGCCGTAGAGAGGTAAAATTGTACGGAAGAGAAAGCATGTAAATATCCGTCGTATTTTCCTGGAGGTTCATTCCTTCCTGAATCGCCTCGCTTCCGATGACTACCTTTGTTTTTCCCGAATTGAAATCGTCCTGAATCTTCATACGGTTTGGTTTGCTCGTCGCACCCGTGATGACTCCAACTTCTTCCGGTTTGTATCCGACTTCCCGAACAAGGTATTCCTTCAGTTTCGGAAATTCCGAAACAGCTAATTCAGAATAGATGATTTGACCGGAATCCGGAATGTCGTTCTTGTTCTGCCGAAATCAAATCCATCGTCTGCTTCAGTTTCGGAGAATCCTCTATAAACTCATCCAAAGACGGTTCTTCTCCCTCATAATATGGAGAAAGATATGGAGAAATGGCAATCAGGCGGGCATTCAGGATATGCGTAAGAATCGCTCCTTTTTGGGTTTCGCTGAAGTTTTCATTGAGCAATTCGTATTTCAGTACATAAAATACGAATTTCGGTACATTACGATAGATTGCTATGGCATAACATTTGTAAAATCTCCTCAAAATTATTGTTGATTTACAAAACAATATAAATCATTAATCAAAATCTTAATTATGAGTTTTATAGACAAAGCAAAATTGGCTGCCGAGCTAGCAAAGGCGAATTTCAGTGAAGGTATCGATGATGGTTACGACCATTCCACTACATCTGCCGGAAGAAAAGGGTTAAGATCCGGTCGTGTATCTGAGTTAACTGCGATGGCAAACCTAAAACCCGGAGGTGCAGAAAATCTCAAAACCATAATGGAAATTGCAGGCGGAAATCTGAAAGGTGCAACCAAAGTAGGAACGCTGCATGATCTTCGTATAGTTTTGTTTGATAACGATACCAAGATTCTTTTCTGCACGGCTTACGATGGTGATTGGGATGCTTATATTGATGATTTCGCTACAAAAATTCCGCAGCTGATGGACATCATTTTTGGGAATGTTGAAGGCTGGCCAGGCATAAAAGACCCGAGTGTAAAACAGTTCATTCTAGACCATCAGATTACCGCGACAGGTTGGTATGTAGGTGTTCCGCATCTTACGGTGAATGATATAAGGAGAAATGATAAAATCATTAAAGGACTGAATAAGGCAATTGACGAAGCAAATAAAATCTAATCTATGGCACTGGAATTTTTAAAGCGAATTTTTAATCCAAATAAAGTAGAAATTGAGCTGAATGAAATACAGGCCTTAATTCTCAGAAGCCGACCTATACCATATTTCGGAACAGTGGCTATTATTGAAATCAAAGATGCCGTGGCAGCCAGACAAATGCTCCAAAAACTTTTGCCGATTGTGAGTTCTGCGGAAGAATGGCATAAGAATGAAGGCGCATCGCTTACTTTGACATTCACTTATAAAGGTCTGGAAAAAATCGGTGTCCCTCAAGAGTCACTCGATACTTTTCCCGAATCCTTCAAGGAAGGAATGGCAGAACGTTCCCGGTTTCTGTATGACATTGGAGTCAATGACCCTAAAAACTGGGAAAAGGTTTTTAAAAGATCACATATTCACATCGCAGCGGCAATTATCGCCAACAATGAAGAGGCTTGGAAAAACAAGCTGGAGGAATTTCGTTCTAAATTGGCGAATAACAACGGCGTAGAAGTAATAATGAGCCACGATTTCGCAGTATCTGAAGAGGTTAAAAATGTATTCGGATTCAGGGATGGCATCAGTAATCCGGAGATTGAAGGCAGTGGGATAGATGTGCCGCCCGGATTTGATCGTCCACTTAAAGCAGGCGAATTTATATTGGGCTATCCTGGAGAAGCAGGCTTCATAAAGCCATTTCCACAACCTGAAGTTTTAGGAAAGAACGGTTCTTTTATGGTTTTCAGAAAGTACCAGAGCCAAGTGGCAGAATTTAATCAATTCGTTAAAGAAAATTCTTCTTCGCCGGAAGAGGGAGAGCTCTTGGCTGCTAAAATGGTAGGTCGCTGGCGAAGTGGTGCACCTTTGGTTTTAGCTCCCGAAAAGGATGATAAATCGCTAGGAGATGATATGCAAAAAAACAATGATTTTTCTTTCAAGAATGATGAGTACGGTAAAAAGTGTCCGTTCAGTTCGCATATCCGCAGGATGAACCCAAGAGATTCCAAATCTTTTGTTTTGGAGGATGAACGTTTGCACAGGATCATCAGAAGAAGTGTAACTTTTGGCGACATTGTTCCGCCGGAGGTAACTAAAAATGACGGTAAGGAACGTGGACAGTATTTTATTGGCATTAGTGCCGATGCAATGGGAACACTGGAATTTCTTCAAAAACAATGGGCAAACGATGGTAACGCCCAAAATCTGGGAACAGAAAAAGATCCTATGATCGGTGTACAGGACGAAGACGCACTGTTTTCTGTACCTGGAGAACCCCTCATCAAAAGATACCGTGGTTTGCAAACCTACAACATCGTGAAAGGCGGCGAATATTGTTTTATCCCAAGCATTTCTGCTTTAAAATGGATTAGCGAATTAAAATAAAAAAAAGCACTATGGAAGAATACATCAAGTACAGTTACGAAGTGGAAGAAATTCCAGAAAATTTCGATGAGTATATTACCACCATTAATAACGATATCCGCGAATACATCAAAAATACGCCAAACCTAAGCAGGGCGACCCATCATACAAGAGATGCGCACGCCAATGGCTATGCAGTGCTGAAAGCAGAGGTTGAAATTTTGGATAATCTGCCCGGAGAACTGGCGCAGGGCATTTATGCGAAACCGGGAAAACACCAGGCAGTAGTTCGCTTTTCCAATGGTTCGTCCAGAGTTTTGCCCGATAAACTAAGCGGTAACGCACAAGGATTTGCTTTAAAGATTTTTGGGATAGATGGCAAAAAATTATCTCCCGGAGAGGAAGATTCTCCCAATGTTGATTTTAACCTGATTAATAATCCCGTGTTTTTCTGCAACTCTGCAGAACATTATGTTTTCATTTCAAAGCTTTTTTTAAAGCTAAATGATTTCTTTGAAAAGGGAGCCTTGGGAAAATTGGAATTTGCCACACTTTGGGTCACCGAAAATAAAAAAGCATTTCCAAATTTTGAGGCTTTGAAGGAATTGGGCGCTCTTAAAACTTTTGAAAAAATCCCTTCAATCAACAGTTTTCTTTATGAATTTTACAGTATGGGAGCGGTACGCCACGGTGATTATATCGCCAAAGTAAGAGTGATCCCAACTGAGCAGACCAAGAACGCCATCACGGAAAAAGATATTGATCTAGACAGCGCAGAATGGCCGTACAGAAAAGGAATTATCAAAGAAATAGCTCAAAAAAACCTTACGTTTGAGTTGCAAATACAACTTTGCAAAGACCTGAAAGAAATGCCTGTGAATGACCTTACAAAAGAATGGTCGCAGGAATTATCACCATTCCGTACGGTGGCAAAAATCACAATACCAAAACAAACGGTTCCTGAGGATGGTAATTTTGAAATTATGGAAAATCTGTCTTTTACACCGTTCAGAACCATCGAAGAGAATTCACCGATCGGAAATTTACAGCGTTCACGGCAGTCAGCGTATGTAACATCTTCAACCTCAAGACACGAGCTAAATCACAAAAAACGTAAAGAACCAAAGAATTTGGAGGAAGCATTCAGTCCGGAGTTTTATCAATTATAATTGAAAATGAAGATTGCTGAGTCCTAGTTCCGTAAATTTTATTACCAAAAATCAACCAAAATTATGAGCAAAATAAAAAATGTAACGGTAGCTGGAAGTGGTGTTTTAGGATTCCAAATTGCTTTTCAAACAGCAATTCACGGATTTGAAACCACTGTTTACGATATCAGTGATGAGGTGTTGGAAAAGGCTAAAGCAAAGTTCGAGGGCTTGGCCGAAAGTCATAAAAAGGATCTTGGCGCCACCGAAGAACAAATTACAGAAGCCAGGGAAAGACTGCACTATTCATCCGATTTGGCATTTGCCGTGAAAGATGCCGATCTTTTGATAGAAGCAGTGCCAGAAGATATTAAAATAAAAACGGAATTTTATAAGCAACTCTCCGCAATTGCACCGGAGAAAACCATTTTTGTAAGTAATTCATCCACCTTGTTGCCAAGTCAGTTTGCTGAGGTGACAGGAAGACCGGCTCAATACCTTAACCTGCATTTTGCCAATCAAATATGGTTGCGAAATACGGCGGAAATTATGCCACATCCAGGAACCGACGAAAAAATAACTGAGGAAATAGTCGATTTTTCCAAGGCGATAGGGATGGTGCCTGTTTTGGTAAAAAAAGAAGTTCCAGGTTATGTGCTCAATTCTTTATTAAATCCATTTCTGAATGCCGGAATGCAGCTTTGGATTGGCGATTATGCTACGCCAGAAACCATAGACAAAACCTGGATGCTGGGAACAGGCTCGCCTTACGGACCAATGGCTTTGTATGATATTATCGGATTGACGACACCATACAACATTTACAAACTGCAAGTAGAGAAGGGCAAAACAGATGATAAGATTGTTCTGGATAAACTTAAATCAACTTTCATCGACCAAAATAAACTGGGAATTTCTACTGGCGAAGGCTTTTACAAATATCCAAATCCTTCGTGGCAAAGTCCAGATTTTTTGAAAGTGCCGGAAGCCGATTTATCTAAAATCAGTATCAAAAATGTTGTGGTGGCTGGAAGTGGCGTTCTCGGTTTTCAGATTGCGGTGCAGTGTGCTTATTTCGGCTATAAAGTCATGGTTTATGATGTTAATGATGAAGCTTTAAGTAAAGCCAATAACCGTTTTGATGTCTTGGCTGAAGAATATAAGAACTACCTGAAAGCTGATGAAGAAAAAATCCAAAATACCAAAAATAATCTCACTTATTCTACAGATTTGAAAGCTTCTTTACAAGATGCTGATTTATTGATAGAAGCCGTACCGGAAAGCATCGATATCAAAAAAGATTTCTGGGAAAAAGCTTCTGAGCACGCGCCGGAAAAAACCATTTTCGCGAGCAACTCATCCACACTTTTGCCGAGCAGATTAAGCACATTTACTGATCGTCCGGAAAAATTCATCCATTTACATTTTGCCAATCATATAATGGTTCGTAATATGGCAGAAATAATGGGTTCAGATCAAACCGACCCAACGGTTTATAACGAGATTGTAGAGTTTGCAAAATCCATTGCTATGCTACCCGTGGAACTGAAGAAGGAAAAATCGGGCTACGTTCTGAATTCTTTGTTGATTCCGCTTTTGGTGGCTGGTCTTGCGCTGTGGGCGAATGACGTTGCCGATCCTGCAACAATCGATAAAACCTGGAGAATAGCAACAGGTGCTCCTTTTGGACCGATGGCCATTTTAGATTTGAATGGGATGAACACCAATTACAACATCTTAAAAGAAATCCCGGGAGAATTAACACAGAAAATAGCAGAAAAGCTAAAAACCGAACTTATCGACAAAGGAAAACTTGGTCAGCAATCCGGCGAAGGTTTTTACAAATATCCTGATCCAGAATGGCAAAGCAAGGATTTTTTAAAAGCTTGATAAATGCTAAATTTCCATTATAAACTAAGTATTTTAATTATTAATCAATTATTTTTAATTAAAATACTTTTTTGGTTGTGATATTTTCATAAATCCAATCCTTTATATTCTCATATACAGATTCTTTAATGTCTTCATTAAGTATTTCGTGTCGCATAGCAGGATAAATTTTTGCTTTAACATCTGTAAATCCATCTTTTTGCATTTGTGTTACCGTTTTTTCAACACCTTTTCCGAAGTTTCCTATCGGATCATCAGCTCCGCTTACAAAAAGAAAGGGAAATTCTTTTGGTATTTTTTCTGCCCATTTTCTTTCCGTTGCCTGTTGGTTTAGAGAAACTAATGCGTAAAAACCATTATTGGTAAAAGGTACTCCGCATAGGCTGTCCCGGCAAAATGATTCACGGTTGGATTTGCTGAGGCTCAGCCAACTGTTAAGGTCGCCATCTTTCTCGCCTTTAAAATGTTGATTATTAATTTTTGAAAAAGTTTGGTTGATGAATTTGCTCCTGTGTTTTGGGGCAATAATATTCTTAATGGACAGGAAAAATTTAGCCAAACCGATTCCGTTGATTTTTCCTCCCGTTCCCACGATGACTGCGCCTTTAAAATCGGCTTCCTGATTCTGAAGTAAGCATCTTGCAATGAAAGACCCCATAGAATGACCTAGTAAAAAGTGAGGAATGTTAGGGTAGTTGTTTTCTAAAAATGCAGCCATCGTTGCGGCATCGTCTATCAGTTGCTGCTTGGGATTTTCTTTTTGAAAATAGCCAAGTTCTACCCGATTTTCCGCCGTTTTTCCGTGTCCGAGATGGTCATATAATAGAACTGCAAAACCGTTGTTCGCCAGATATTCTGCAAAATTTTTATAACGACCGCTATGCTCCTGCATCCCGTGTAGTATAAGGACAGTAGCCTTTGGAGGTTCATTTATTGGTTCGAATAATTCATAAAAAAGTAAGTGTGTACCTGAGTTGGCAATTTTCTGCCTTTTTATATAGCCTGGTGTATGTTTTGCCATAGTCGGTTGATTTTGTACAAAAATAAAAATTCTGCCCTTTCGAAAGAAAGAATCGAATAAAATTAGAAAAATGGGTTATTGCAGTCAATTTCTTTTATAGGATTTAATAGAGATGCGTATTTAGCGCGAAAAAACTTAGACAAATTCTTTGCCAGATACATCACAGGTTGGCCCAAAAAAATGAGCTTTAAGCGAATCACGACTGTTAATATTTCCAAATCATTTGTCTTTTTTATCTTCATCGATGAGGACAACGACATCGAAAAAAATTTTGATGGTTCGTTATTTAGTCTCTCCTTAAACCACCTATAATTTACTGATTATTAGTATTTTGGGTTTAAAATAGCTTGTTTTTTATTGCAAGAATTTGTATCTTAGAGCTTTAAAACCTTGCAAATATGTTGGGGAAAAATCCAAAAAAGCAGCCAGAATTATTCCGCCCAATGTTGGTGGATTTTATTGACCACGAGCATGAACTTGTTCTACTAAAAAATAGATTGGAATTATTTTGAGAAAGAATTTTCGCCCTTGTATTCCAAAGTGGGCAATCCGAGCCATCCGATTCGGTTTATGGTGGGTTGTTTGCTACTGAAACATTTGTATAATTTGGGCGATGAGACGTTGGAAAAAGCCTGGATCATGAATCCTTATATGCAGCATTTTTGTGGCAGGGTTTTCTTTGAACACGAATTTCCTTGTGACCCGAGTAATTTTGTTCATTTCCGAAAAAGAATTGGCGAAAAAGGTATCGAAAAAATCTTTGCCTACAGCGTAAGAATGCACGATGCCAAGACGAACACCTCAAATTTTGTTTTGTCCGATACTACCGTTCAGGAGAATAATACCTCTTTTCCTACCGATGCAAAATTGCGCAAAAAAGTGATCGATTATTGCAACAAAATAGCCGGAAATGAAGGCATAAAACAAAGACAACGCTACACAAAAGTCAGCAAACAAATGGTGCGCAACACCTACAACGGAAAACATCCCAAGCGGGCAAAGGCGGCAAGGAAATCTCAAAGACAGCTCAAAACCATCGCCAGGAGACTGATTCGTGAATTGCAACGGAATTTTAATGCAGAACAGCAAGAATTTTATAAAGATTTAATGACATTGTACACCAAGGTTGTCACACAAAAAAGAAACGATGTCGATAAAATTTACAGCATTCACAAGCCTTTTACCCGATGTATTGCCAAAGGAAAAGCGCATAGCCAGTATGAAATGCGAAGCATTCGTGAATACCATTAAAAAACAATAATAAAGCAATGAACAATTTGGGAATAAGGTAGGTTTGATAACCACCGCCAACAAAGGCAAGAAAATCATTCTCGGGATTAAAGCATTTTTGCAAACTCCTTACGATGGTCACACCATAGAACCACTTTTGGAACAGATGGAAACCGGTGGTCAAAAGCTCCCAAAAGAACTCCTTTACGATAGAGGTGGCAGAGGAAAATCAGAAATAAAGGGCGTGAAAATCTCCATCCCAAGCACTCCAAGAAAAAAAGACACTGCTTATCAAAAGCAGACAAAGCGCAAAAAATTTAGAACCAGAGCGGCAATAGAACCTATCATCGGACATTTAAAAACCGATTTTAGGCTGGCAAAAAATTACTTCATGGGAGAAACGGGACCACAAATCAATGCATTACTAGCTGCAACCGCTTGGAACATGAAGAAAATGATGGAACTACTGAAACAGAAAATTATTTTCTTATTTTGTAAGATACAAATTATGCTGTTTTCTAATCCTGTTTTTAAAAATAAATTAAATAGTGGGTTTTGTTAAGGAACGACTAAATAATGAAATAAAACCTTTTTTAGAAGAAATTATAAAGCAACAAGATATTAGAAAAGACTATTTGCAAAGCAAAAGAGATTCTTTGTAAAAAAATCTTCCTGATTTAATACAAATCAGGAAGAATGAATAATGGGTATGTTGAAATATCTCTAAAATAGAGTAGTAGCTATTTGAATTCTTGCAAATTTGCTTGTAGGATTCCACATAGTAGTCATAGAAACAGGTAGTTTTTTATTAAATACCGTGATGTTTTTGCTAGCGGTAACCCCTACATTTACTACTTGGAAATTGTTTTCTCCGTTTCCGTATAGAGAGTAGTTTCCTTCTTTTCCGTTGAAGACAAATGCGCTTCCAACGAAACCATTTAAATTAACAGTTGAATTTTTAATGAATGGATAAGAAAGTTCTACGTAAGTAGAGTATTTGTTTTTATCATAGTCTCCATTGTCATTATAAAGAGCATCTGCACTACCATACAATAAAACGTCGGCTTCAATTTTTAATGGAAATTTTTCGGGGAGTTGATAAGATGTTCTAAGGTCTATAATGTGTTTGGTTCTACTTTTAGCGTATTCATAAATATCGTTTGCACCTAGATATGTTTCTCTTCTAGAGTTGTATAAATCCCAAACGCCGATAGATAAATTATTCTTTTCATATTTTAAGAAATAGTTAATCTCTTTATAGTGGGTTCCGTCTGCTTCATTAGAGATAGAAGTTCCACCCCATACACCAAGTTTCAAAGATTTTTCTTTGTTAAGAGATAAACTTGCCATTGCAGAAACCATTGGTTTGTCTGAGATGATTAAACCTCTCCAAAGGTGATTGGTTTGTATGCCAGCCGTAAATTCTAAAGGGCTTTGTTTTAAACTATCTGTCTGAGCGTAAGATATAAATGGAAGTACGAGTAATCCAATTTTTATAAATTTTTTCATTCTTTTTTTTGATTTAAAAAAATTGAATAAAAATTATTGTAATGCAAGGTAAAATAGTGCTGCTAATACTGCGCCTGTTAACGGTGCAGTAACTGGAATCCATGCATATCCCCAATCGCTGCTGCCTTTTACGGGGAGAATAGAGTGCATAATTCTTGGGCCTAAATCTCTTGCAGGGTTTATTGCGTATCCAGTAGTTCCACCTAATGCTAAACCAATTACCCAAACGATAATAGAAACAGGTAATGCTCCTATAGTGCCTAATCCTATTTTTGCGTCTCCTGTTACTTCTGTTGAAAAAGATGGACCTGCAATATAAAATACGGCAAATACCAATACAAAGGTTCCTATAAGTTCTGAAATAAAATTAGAAAAAGTATTTCTGATGGCAGGACCTGTACTGAAACAAGCTAGTTTTCCTCCTTCATCTTCTGTAATTTTGAAATGGTCTTTGTAGAAAAGCCATACCAAAAATGCTCCTATCATTGCTCCAATCATTTCACCGGCTAAATAAGTAGGAACGCTTTCCCAAGGAAATAAACCTGCTGTTGCTAAGCCTATGGTTACTGCTGGGTTAAGATGTGCTCCGCTAATTGGGCCTGCGATGGTAACGCCTGCAAAAACTGCAAATGCCCAAGCTGTGGTAATTACAATCCAACCAGAATTGTTTCCTTTTGTATCTTTAAGTACTACGTTTGCTACAACGCCGTTTCCTAAAAGAATAAGAATTGCTGTGCCGATGATTTCGGCTATAAATGGTGTCATAAATATAGGGTATTAAATTAGTAATTTTATTGATTATTCTTCAATCCAATTTCTTGTTCTTTCCACTGCTTTATGCCAATAGTGCAATTCTTTTTCTACTTGTTCTTTATCTCTTTTTGGATAGAATTCTTTATCTACAATCCATTGATTTTGAATTTCTTCTATGTTTTTCCAGAAACCTACTGCTAAACCAGCAAGATAAGCTGCTCCCAATGCTGTAGTTTCTAATATTTGAGGTCTAATAATTTTAAATCCGAATAAATCTGATTGAATTTGCATTAAAAGATTACTTGCAGAAGCTCCACCATCAACTCTTAATTCTACACTTTCTTCTTTTGCATCTGCTTCCATAGCTTTCACTATATCATATACTTGGAAAGCAATACCTTCTAATGTTGCTCTTGCGATGTGTGCATCTGTAGTTCCTCTGGTGATACCAACAATTACACCTCTGGCATATTGATCCCAATATGGAGCTCCAAGTCCTGTAAGAGCTGGTACAAAATATACACCTCCGTTATCTTTTACAGTTTCTGCTAAAGAGTTAACTCCTGGAGCTGTTTTTATTACTCTTGCTCCGTCTCTTAACCATTGAACTGCTGCTCCTCCTACAAAAACACTTCCTTCTAATGCGTAAGTAGTTTCTCCGTTAATTTTCCAAGCTACAGTTGTAAGTAAATTGTTTTCTGAGTAAACTGCTTTGTTTCCTGTGTTCATTAATAAGAAACAACCTGTTCCGTATGTGTTTTTTACCATTCCTGGTTTTGTACACATTTGTCCGAATAATGCTGCTTGTTGGTCTCCTGCGATACCAGAAATCGGAATTTTTGTTGAAAATAGAGTAGTAGAGGTTTCTCCGTAGATTTCGCTACTTTGTTTTACTTCTGGTAAAATAGCTCTTGGGATGTCTAAAAGTTGTAATAATTCTTCGTCCCATTCCATTTTATGAATATTGAAAAGCATGGTTCTACTTGCGTTAGAAACGTCTGTAATAAACATTTTTCCTCTGGTAAGTTTCCAGACAAGCCAAGTATCTATTGTTCCGAAGCAAAGTTTTCCTTCTTCAGCTAATTCTCTAGCTCCTTCTACGTTGTCTAAAATCCATTTCAGTTTTGTGCCAGAAAAATAAGCATCTAAAATTAAACCTGTTTTTTCTTTAATTAATTGAGCTTTACCTTCACTTTTTAATTGGTCGCAATATTTTGCAGTACGTCTATCTTGCCAAACGATTGCGTTGTATATAGGTTCGCTGGTTTCTCTGTTCCAAACTACGGTAGTTTCTCTTTGGTTGGTAATTCCAATAGCTGCAATTTCTTTTCCAGAAACACCAGTTTTGGCGATTACTTCTGCGGCAACGGAGATTTGAGAAGACCAAATTTCGTTAGGGTCGTGTTCTACCCATCCTGGTTGAGGAAAGATTTGTTCGAAAGGTTTTTGAGATACTTCTACAATTTGACCGCTGTGGTCGAAAACGATAGCTCTAGAAGATGTGGTTCCTTGGTCTAAAGCTAGGATTAATTTGTCTTGCATGATGTTTATTTATTTTAGAAGTGTTACAATATTTCTACCCGTAGTGCATTATAAAATAGGTTGCTCAAGTGACTAAAAATTAGTATATTGTATTGACTACCAATCAAATACCATTATGAGCAACCTTGAGGCAAGTTACAACTTAATTTTAAATAATTTAAGAGACATTTCCGAAACTGAAGATTTT
The DNA here is from genome assembly GCF_900141665.1 of Cruoricaptor ignavus. Classification (GTDB taxonomy): domain Bacteria; phylum Bacteroidota; class Bacteroidia; order Flavobacteriales; family Weeksellaceae; genus Cruoricaptor; species Cruoricaptor ignavus. The sequence goes on from NZ_FQYI01000008.1 coordinate 123,478, forward strand.
TATTTTAAACCTATAAAACCAAAACTATCTGATATAGAGTTGATTGGCTTGATTATTTTGGCTGAATTTAAGTCCATTGA
>NZ_FQYI01000012.1 GCF_900141665.1 Cruoricaptor ignavus
GGAAATAGTTGATTTTCAATCATTTGCATTTTTGAGATTAGTAGACAATTCATTACGGCTCAGAAGGTTACAGGTTTGAATCCTGTCGAGCTCACAACGGCTAAAGCCTTTCCCACAACGGGTTTTAGCCGTTTTTTCTTACTTCTCGACCTGACTGGCAAATGCTTGATGTCAACATGAATGTCAACATTATGCTAATCTTATGCGCAAACAATTAAAAGAGCTCCCAAACGGATGCTCACGCACCGAGGTCTACATTTCGCCGAAAAACTACAAGACGATCCGCTCAAAATCTCAGATGCCAAAATATTGGTTCGTAGAGTGCCGGTTCTTCGACCCGAAGTTTTCCGAGAAATATCCCAATGGTTTCCAGTACCGTCGTAAATTTACAGCGACCGACCCTAAAGAATCGAAACTTTATGCTGAGGTTTACAAAGAAGAAATGGAAAAGGCGTTGGACGAATTATTCTATAATCCTATAACTAAGGAATTCGCCGCCGACAAATCACGGAAGCTTCACCCCGGATTACTTTTCTTCGATGCCATCAAAATGGCGAATGAAAAGATTTCGCCCGGCTACAAAAGCAAGAACCACGGCGTTCAGGTCCGGTGGATGCTCAGCCGCATCAAAGAACACCTATACATCTCTCGGCTTTTCGAAGTTCGGATTTCCGATGTGCGCACCTGGCACATTAAAAATCTGCTTGATATAATGGATTTAACGCCATCGGTTTATAATCGCTTCCGCTCCTACCTGATGCGATTGTTTACAGAGCTTGTGCAATACGGCTGTGTTGAGCATAACTTCATCCGAGATATTTCCAAGCAACAGGAAATCCCGAAAGTTCGCGCCGTGATGTCTCCGGAAAAGTTTGACGCAGTATTCAAATATCTGGAAATCCGCTGGCCCAACCTGTTCCGCTACGCAATTATCTTCCATTACTCCGGTGCGAGAAGCACCGAGCTGATGAAGCTGAAGGCAAAGGATGTGGATTTGGCGAAGAGAGAATTTCAGATAACGATCATCAAAGGTCACCAAAATTCCCGGGTCAAGAAGGCTATCATCCCATCGGCATTACCATATTGGGAAAGCCTGATGAGCGAGGTTAAGGATGGCGAAGAATTCCTTTTCAGCAGGTATCAGAAACCCGGAAAGATTGAAGTTGATGCGAGAACGATAACGGTAAAGTGGCGTAAGTATATTAAGAATTGTAAGGAAATTAAAGATGCTAACGGAAACATTATCGAAGTAACCGAAGATTTTTACTCGCTAAAGCACCTTTTCTTAGATAAGCTCGACAAGTTACAGCACGAAGCTAAAATCATCGACATCAATTTGGCGCAGGGTGCCGCAAGCCACACCAGCTCCAGAACTACGAGTATCTATACGGTCGGAAGTAAGGATAGGGCGATTGAAACATTGAAGCGGATAAACATTAAATAGAGGTATGTCTGCGACATCGATGTCGTAGGCATATTTTTTATTAAAAGAAAAAACCGCCTTATGGGGCGGTTAAAATCTTATTCGCAATTCACTTGGTTCGATTAAAAAGAAGTAATACTTAAATTCCATCAGCGAACCACGCTGCAAATATATTAATTTAAATTATATCGTCATTCAACTTCACTTCGATTTCCAGCACATCAAAAATCCTAACCAGCAAATCCCAGTTCAAACTGAATTTCCCCATCTCGAACCGCTGAATGGTTGACCAGCTCATTTCCGTGGCATTTGCAACTTCCTGCTGTGTCAACCCCTTCTCTTCCCTGATTTTTCTTACTGTTTCAGCTAATTTAGTCCGTTTTTTCAGTACCTCCTCGGTTACCGCCATTTCATAATTTTCCGCAAAAATATCCATTTTTATAATTCTCGTGAAAAAAAGTTGTGATTTGATATATCAATTGCGCTTTCCAGCTTGCCAATTCTAATGTAGCTCATAAAAGCCCCCTCGGTCTTATGCCCGGTAATCTTCATAATGCTCGGCCTATCTATTTTCGCCAGTTCCGCCAAGCTTGCAAATGTTCTCCGCGCCGTGTGGCTGCTTATTTTTGAATATTTCGGCACCGTTTCTTCAACGAATTCTCCTCCCTTCGTATAGTACAGTCTAACCGTATCAGTCAATCCGCACTCAAATCCAATCTTTTTAAGATAATAATTATAATGCTGGTAGCTGAACTTCCTGCCAAAATCGTAGTTGTGCTTTTCCAAAATCTTCTTAATCATCGTATGCATCGGCACCACCGCTTCAATCTTCGTCTTTTGGGAAAAATAATGGATGAACTGCATTTCCTCAACCTCAATTATGAACTTCTTGGGATTTCTAATGAATGCCAGAAAATCAGAAATTCTCATTCCGCAAAAGCAATGCATAATGAATATGTCACGAATTCGGCTCATGGCCTCACTATCAAACTCGTAGTTATAAAGCGTCTGCAAATCCTTCCAGCTCAAATAAATTTGCACGGACTCCTCCCTGATCTGTCGAATTCCAAAACCAGTCCGCATCGTCAAACCTGCGAGATGAGCACGATTAACAATGCTCTTCAACTTCGCAATGTTGGTGGAAATCGTATTCTTCCGAAATTCAAGCTCGGAAGTAAGGAAGTTCCTGTACAGTTCCGCCCAATGTGGCGATATTTCGTCAATGTAGACGGTGCCATACTTTTCTTCATATTTCTCAATCGTCATCAGGAAGGTTTTGTAGGTGCGAATGCTTCCGCCGCTGTAAATATTTCCGTCCGGCGTAAGGATTTCGCCGTTTTCTGCCGCCCTCAAAAACTGCCGCACCACCGCAACGAATTTAATTCTTACATTGCGAACAGGTAGGTTTCCAGATTTCATCACCTCGTTCATATCTCCCACGATTTTGAAAATTCCCTGTCAATATATACATCCGCAATCTTCCGCAACCGCTTCAACCTTAGGAATTCATCCGCATCAATTCCCAAAGTCTTGCAGATGACTATTTCCTCAACGCCTTCATTCAACATCCTTTGCACCAGCTCGGCGTTACCCTCAATTCTATGAACGCCTCGTGCCTTGTTGAACTGCATAGTCGCCGCCAATCGCTTGTCCATCGAATGATTCAATACTATCAGCGGCTTGTAATTGAGCTTCAGCCACTTCTCTCCGGTAATCTGGTTGCGGTGGTCTCCATCCACGATGACGAACTTCCTCTTCTCATAATCAAATATGGAAATTATCCCGAAGCAGAAACCGTTTTCCTCGATTGAAATCTTCAACAGCTTCATCTTGTCTTTCGCAACATAATTCGGGTTATAGTCGTTCGCCTCCACCAGCGACTTATGCACCATTTTTGGATAAAGCACCGGAAAATCAATACCTTTTTCGTTGTAGATTTCCTGCTCCTGCAATTGTAGGAAGTCTTCTACCGTGTCGATGAACGGCACCTTGATATCTATCGTTTTCATAAAATTTCCATCCATTTTTGCCTTCTTTTTTCCGCCGGGTCAACCTCGGCGTTGTCAATAGGCTTGTAATTATTTATGTCTGTAATTAGAATTTGGTTGACCTGCTGCCTGAAAACATAGTTGTTCTCAAACTGCTTTGAAAATCTCTCGCGAAAAATGGTCGCGTGCTCCTGATTTGGAAGCGTGTCCAAAAGGTAATCGCGATATTCCTTCCAGCTCGAAAACCTTTCCGGAAGCGTGTTTGCCTTGTAAATTCCATCCCTACCCGCATATTCCTGCGCCGTTGCGGTGCCGGGAATCCTGTCAATCATTTTGTCAACTGTTTCCGGCTCGAATTCCTGCAAAAGCCTTATGCACTCGTATGATTTCGTGTGAATCAGATTTGCCAACCTCATCTTATTCGGATTCATCCCCTTCCAATAGAACAAGTCGTAAATCTTGTTGTATGGAAGTTGGAATTTGCCGAGATAAGTCCACACATCAGAAAACCGCCAGTCGTAAATCGGATAAAAATTCACGCTGTTTTTCCTCTTCGTGCTCCACGGAATACCCGGAACGCCTTCATTCTTCGTTACGGCCCGAAACCTGTTCAAACTCTCGTCAGCTCTCAACCCGATAATCTGGGCCACGCTCTCCCTACCTGCGAACATTTCCTCCATACACTTAATCAAGCTGACGAAACCATACATTTTGATTGAAGAATCGTTCATCTTGCTGGCTCCGACCTTGCTCACATCCCAATCGATAACCTTTTTGGAAATTTCGTTCTTCGGTCTTATCCAGATTTCCTCTTTCTCCGGGTTCCACGGGTCTAAGACATTCGTGCTGATGCTTGAAGGATTCGGCAGCTTGGCGTGAATCTGAAACCAAATCGGAATCACGAACTCATCCGCCATCATCTGCTCGATGAAGTCCACCGTATGCTTATACTCAACTTCTTGATCAAGGAAGAACAGGTAAAACATCTTGTTATGTTTCCGTGCCGCCTGCAGAGCCAGATGAGTAGTCACCGTGCTATCCTTTCCACCGGAAAGACTGACTACAATAGTTTCATAATTTTGAAATATGTAGTCCATCCGCTCGACTGCGGCTTGGTATACATTCTTATTGTTGTACTTCTTCACCACTTCGCAAAATATTTATCAATTTGTTGTGCCGCAAAATCGCATCTCTGGTGTTTTTCAACTGTAGTTCGTCCGCCCCGAAGATTCCAGAAGATAAGAACACGATTTTCCCGACCTTCTCCTTCTTCAGCACATCGTAAATCTTGAACTTCAACTTCGGCTGGTTGCTCGTAACCACATATGCATCGCCGTATTGATTTGAATTCGCTAAAAACGCTTCCTGCTTCGATTTCAGATTGTCCACATACTTAATGAGCTCGTGAACTACCTTCGAACGCGTCTGCTGTTGCTCAATTACCAGCTCACGCTTCAACTTCTCATACCCGGCGATTTCTTCGTCTGTAGGTTGATAGTTAATCGTCACGCACTCGATTTCATCCACTCTGCAATCGATAAACGGTCGAATATCCTCGGCATAATTTTCGACCGTGTTCTCCTCTCCGGCGTGAAAATTCAGCATCGAAGTTCCAAAAACGGAAGTGTCGATGAACAGGAACGGTCGCACAATATTCTTCTCATCGTAGCGAAACATAAAATCATCGATGATTATAGTTTGCTTCGCCAGTTCCGTGAATCTAAAAATCTTACCATATGGATGCACATAAATTCCGTTCTTAACCAGCACATCCACGAGGAATAGCGTGGTGTTGGAATCGCACAGCATTATTTTTTCCAGAAAATATTCGTCCTGCATAAGCCTTTTCATATCGATTACCTCATCGAAACCTTCCAGCAATGGTGACTCCGAGTGGTAAATCGCTATTTTTTTTCCTTCAATACCGCTGATGAACGCAGCTCTCTCGTCGAAATCTCTGCTGACTAAAAATTTTTTCATAAATGTTTTTTGATGTAATTCTTAAGTTCTGTTTTATCTTTCAACATCGTTTTAATCTCTTCTGAAAGGTTTCCCTTCCTTGCCAAATTATTGGCTATCCGATGCTCGATTCCGCATTCCGTCCTGAAGTCGTAGATGTCCATTTCACGCGTTTGCCCCTTGCGGTCAATCCGCCCGATGCACTGCTTCCGCTCATTGTATTTAAATGAATTGCTCCAGAAAATGATGCGGTTGCAATGTTGAAGTCCGTTCAGTCCTGTGCCTCCGGAACTCATCGTCGCCACGAAGAACTGCTTCTCACGGTTCGTGAAAGCCTCCTTCTCTTCATTCCTATTGTTCCTGTTGTTTCCCGTGAACACGGCACAGTTTTCCGGCCCGAGAAACTCAACCAACCTTTCCAGCTCGTAGATATACTTGCAGAAAATTATCGTCTGACCATTCCGATAATCAGCCTTTTCCAGCAAGCTGTATTTAAAAGTGTTCAGATTAGTAATGCCTTCGTCGGTAGCTTTGAAACCGCAGGAAGCCTGTTGCATCTTCGTGAAGTAGAGGAAAATAAGCGCCGCCGGCACAGGCATATCTTTATCGAACTTGTCCATTTTTTCCAGCAGCTCTTCCTTCAGCCGGAAATATTCTTCGGATTGCTCCGGTGTCATACCACATCTGAACTCGTGGAAATTTTTCCCCGGCAAATCCATCACATCTTCTTTCCTAACTTGGTAGGTGTATGGCTCCACGAGGCCCATCAGGTAATCCACATTCTTATAACCGATAATGTCTCCACGGTCATCGCAGATGAGGTACTTCTCCTCGAAGCTTAGCCAGTTGCGCTCCCCGATAATCAAATCTGAAAGTAAGCCGTACTGCATAAACATATCCTTTATGCTCTCCGCCGGCGTTCCAGTCATAATTAGTTTGTACGAAGCTTTATCACAAACTTCCTTTATTCTTCGGGAACGCTTCGCTGTCGGCGTTTTGCAGTTGTGGCTCTCGTCAATGATGATTTGCGTTTGGTTGTCCACGAATTTCATCACTTCCAGAACGGTTCGGTCGCTTGAGCTCATTGATTCAAGTCCTACGATTTTCCATTCCAGAGTGGTGTTTTTCGCCCATTTGTCGATTTCTTCGCGGAAGTTTTTCTTCGTGGAAACAGGGCAAAAAATCAAAACCTTGTTGATTTGACCAGCTTCGAAACGGCTAATTGCCAAGTCCACCGCAACCTTTGATTTTCCCGTACCGGTGTCGGCGAACAATGCCGATACTTTCATAGAACAGCAGAAGCGCAGGGCTTGCGCCTGATGAAGCATACTGCCTTCGTGAACTGGTGTCACATCGTCTTTCAATCGCTCGTGCAGCGGAATTTTGCGGCGTTCCTTCTCGCACTTGTTGATGACTTCGTGGAACTGTCGATAAATGGAATCTACGATTTCGTTCGCCTTGCTTTCCTCCCAATTGGGATGCTGGGCGGGGCAGTAGACTTTCACGAACGGCTTGATTTTGTCGTTTACGATTTCAAACCAGCAGCTGTATTTGGTTTGACCGTAGTTGCGTTTGTACGAGAAGTAAAGGCGATTTCCGCCTTTACTTTCGTATATTTTAGATCCTTTTATGCGGCGTTGAAGTGCTTCCAGATCCATTACTTTATTTTGATATCCACATTGAAGAAATCAAACCAGCGTTTCTCAATTTCCCGCTGGATGTCTTCCCAAGTTTCCATCTTCCTGGGGTAAGCGGAAGCTCCCGGTGCGAAGAAAGAAATCATATTGAAATCCACCACCAGCTCATCTGTATACATGTGGCTAAACTGGGTGCCTGATGTGGTTCCGATGGCGATTTTCCTCGACTTTACAAGGTCTCTAATGGCAGGTAATAGGAATGGTGAACCGCTCGACCATATAATTTCTTCTACCTCTTCCTTTCCGCCGAAAATCTTCGGCTTGAACTCATCTAAGTGGTGGATTTCCCAGAAAATCTTCTGGAACGATCTTGGATGCGGGTCGTAGTCTACTATCCAGAATTTTTTACCTTCAGAAAGGTATTTAAACTGTAAAACATTCATCCCTCCCTCATCACCGTATCCGGAAATGGTATGGGACAATTTCCAGTCGTGGTTTGGATTTGGGGTGCCTCCTTGGTACCCCGTGCTAATTGTAAGTTTTTTAATATCGATTGACATTTTTTTAAGTATTTAAAGGTTTTCTAATTCTGTTTTTAATTGTGCTAAAATATCTTCTTGCTTTTTAATTTCTGCTTCGATGTCTTCCCTCCGGCGTTTCTTTTTCGGCATTTTGATTTCGCACCAGCCTTCGGCGATGGCTTCCTGCACATCGTCAAAGCGAGTGCGAGCAACAGGAAAATTCTGAATCTCGAAGTGTCCGTTTTCTATCCGGGTATTCCAGTTCTTTACAGAACCGCCAGATTGATATGTACCGGAAATCCAGATTATATTGTCGCCGAGCTTGGCTCCGGAATCCCTTCCCCAAGCCTTGGCGATTGTTCTGCCGAACAGCTCAACAGCTGCACGATCGCCTACGGCACGGAATTTTTTTATTAGAAGTGAGCAGGTTTCCACCGGCTCTTCACCGGTAGTGCCGTATATTTCCATAAGCGCCGCCTTTACATAATCTTCGATGCTGTCGTCGAAAACCCATTCTTCGGTTTTCTTATCCCAAGACCCACGAAGGTTGCGGGCCTTGGTTACGAACTCCCTGTTGAAAGGTGTTTTTACACGTATTTGGTAGTTTTCTTTGTCGTGTGTGAAATTGAAGTCTGACATGATTTCTGATGCCGAATTGCTGTTGCCGCCAGATTTAGATTTTAAATATTTATTTCTTTTACCCAGTTTTTAATTTCAAATTGTAGGTTTTCCACATCCTGATTTTTCTGCACGAAAAGGTAATCCGGATGGTCAGAGAACATTACCACAAGGTCAAAGTCTCCCCATACATCCACGACATCTGCAGCTTCTGTCAGTTTGCAATACTCATCGAATGTTAATACATTCATCAAAGCGATATTGCCAATCGCAGTCTCTTTTTTAAGTCCTTTAAGGATTATTTCTTTCGTTATCATTTTTATTTTCTTTTGTAATATTTTTCAATAAAATTTTCTGCACATTCTTCTGGATTATCTCCATCGATTCCGGAAAGAAATACAAACCCGGGAAGGAATGCTATCCACTTTGTTTCTCCCGGCATAGCATCGGCTAATACGACATAGCCAATTATTTCATCATTATCATTTCTCCTAATTTGCTGTCTTTGATAATCGTAATCAGATAAGTAATACATAGTTTATAAATTTTGATTTTAATTTTGAAAAATTGGCTGCCTTACGCAGCAGCCTTAGCGTTTTTTCTTGTGTATGGTTTTCTTTTTAATTCTTGGTAGCTGTTGTATTTCCGAATTTCTCTCGTGCTACCATCGTTCAGCAAAATCTGGAAACTGTTTCCTGTTTTGCTTTCCCATACCAGCCGCCCGACTAAATCTTCGGTCCCGGCAAACTTTACATTTCTTCCGGATCCACTCCACACATTTACATTTACTGAAACCCAGATTTTTTTGTTCTTAATTCTCAACGCGCGGTTTCTTTCCCATCTGCGCTGTTCTAAGTTTCTAACAATCTCCTTGATTTTCTCTTGGCGTGCAGTAAGCTTTTCCTTTCTGTTTTCTTCCCGGAAATCCACTTTTTTCCGGAAGGCCGTGAAGTCTTTTTTGAACGATTTTAAGATTGTGTATTTCCCAGTTTCAGCCGAGTATACACCAACGCTCCAGCAATCATCTTCCACATTGTTGGAAGTTTCGCAGTGCATTTCGCCACGGCTAAAGAAATTCCAGTGGTCTGAAATCCTGTAAGAGCCGTCCGGTTTGTGGCCCCAAGAAATGTTAGTTGCTGAGTAAAATGAATCGGAATAAGGCGATTTTGAAGCGATTTCAACGCCTTCGATAAGTTCCTTAATTTGGCTGATTGTTAATGCCTGATTAAGTGCGCGGTACAGTGCCGCTTTAGCTGAATTTTTCATAATGTTTAACGCCGTGTTTATAGTGTTGCCGACACTTTTAGTATTAATTACACTGCAAATATATAGCGTAAACGCTATATGAAGCAAGTTTTTAAATGTTAATTTAATGTTAAATTTTATATTTTTTTTCGTCCATCTTACTTTAAAAATTTGAAGCCAAAAAAGCGGCTACAAACCGTAACCGCTTTTCATCTCTTTTAGTAATTCACTCTGCTCGGTGTGGACTTTCTCAAAATGTTCGAGAAGTTTCTCAAACTGATCATCGGTAAACTTGTGATAACCAACGCTTCCAACCTTCTGCCTGACCGAAGAGTAACTCAAACCCAACACTTCTGATACCTGCCGAGAATTGTAACAGAAGGATTTGATTAAAGTTAATGATTTCTCGTGATGTGTCATTTTATTTTCTGTACTTTTCTTTCAGGTCTTCATACCTGTACTCCATCTTAGCGAGAGCTTCTCTAAGCATCTCAGAAGTCGGCTCAACCTCTACCGCGAAGATTTCTGAGTCATAGAATATTGACTCGCTCTCTTTGTTTTCTGAAACCTCAAAAACGAGGTAGAATCTGTTACTTACATAGTCTATACCTACAAAGTAGGTATTCTCTTCTTTGAATCGCTCACTGGATTTCACGAACTCTTGAAGTGTTCGTGTCCCTATTCCGCCTTGGTCTCTTAGTTCCATGTTAAGACCTAAGAATCTTTCTTCTGGTTGATTCACTTCTCCGATGATCTGTAGTGTGTTCATGACTTTAAATTTTTAATTATTATTGTTTGTTGTTTTATTTTTACACTACAAAGATACAACATTTTTTGATATATACAAAATAAACATATATAAAATATTAATTTATAACCATTATAAATAACAAAAAAAACCGGCAACTCGTGCCGGTACAGATGAAACATCTCACTTTCCTGCGAGTAGTTAGCGCAGGTTTTTCACATATTCACAAGGAGTAGTTTACTCATTGTATAAAGCAGTTATTTCCTCTTTGGACAATACTCTATTGTAAATCTTTAAGTCTTGTAAATTACCAATGAAAGGAAACGATGATGCACCACGCTGACCGATGAAGAGAATATCGTTAGCCCAATTTCCTATTAAATCTCCTGCATAAGAATCGTGTTGTATGTAAGAAAGTGAGCCGTTAACGTAGATTTGGTTCTGTGTAACGCCTAAACTCCTGTCGATTGTCGTCACTATATGAAACCAATTCCCGTTATTTATGTTTACTGTTGAATTACCTATGTTATACCCCCAAGGATGATGGTCAGAAATTTCCACTCTACCTACAAGAAAATCATTTGTAAAGACTCCAAAAGCATTATTGTTATTAAAGTTCGTGGATAATTCGACAACAACTCCTGTTTCCGTCTGAGTTGTCTTAATCCAAAACGAAATACTCACTTTATCTGAATTAATAGGTAACGGCAAAACAGTTTTAACACATCCATTTATAAACTTCAATGATTGAGTTCCTTCTTTTCTACCAGTATCGAAAGTGAGCGTACCAGTCATTATACCGTTTAATCCATTCACGGAACTATCAGCAGTATTGCCGTTAAAATTGTATGCTAATATATAATCAGTTAGTAATGGGAATGTTTGCCAAAAAACCACTCCATTTTTTGCCAAACCTTTTACGATTTGACCATTGATAGCAACTCCTTTGAAAACCTGATTATTCTTAACTGCTCCCATTATGCCCAGTAATAAATATTATTAGGATTAGAAGCACTCAATGTCTTAGCTGTGGCTTCATCTGATGCGAGAATAACACTTACTGATGTGCCATTTGCACCCGTGTCGCCCTTATCGCCTTTGTCTCCTTTCACGCCCTGAATACCTTGTATTCCTTGCGCTCCCGTTTCTCCCTTATCTCCCTTATCTCCCTTATCGCCTTTATCTCCTTTCTCTCCTTTAATCACGGAAATTTCACTCTTCTTCGCATAGTCTGAAAGTTCCTCCCTCCTTACATAACCTTCCAAACTCGCAGCGCCTCCGATGTTAATAACGCTCGTCTGAAGATTAACAGGCACCGAAACATCCCCATCCACTATCGTGAACGGCTGTATCCCATCATCCCCGCAACCGCAAGGCTCCCTGCTTATCTTTACCTTCGCCCTGTAAAACGGCTGCCTTTTTCCCGCAATCTTGGCAAAAAACCACACGGAAAACACATTCCCCGCACCTTTCTGCTTCAAAGGATTTAAGTCAAATGCCACCGTATTCCTCTGCTGAATCCTCGGTAATTGAATTCCAATAGTCCGCTCTCCAATCCTTACCTCCGCCTCCACATCGGATATACCGCTCATATCCTCGAACGGCAATAAAATGTTCGGAAGCGTGCTGTCAAATAGGTAGCAAAAACTTCCTGTTGTTAAATTACACGCCATTTTTTTACATATAATTTTTTTCGTGTTAAGAAAATCGAAAAAAATTAACCTATAGGTTTATTTCTTAAGTTCAAAATGTGGTGGATCCGTGAACCTCCAGTTTCCACCCCATTCTACCTTTATTCCCAATTTCTGCGCTGTTAAAAGAATGTGTACGGCAATCTCTTTCAACCTTCGTTCTGCTTCCCTGCCGCTTACCTGCACCTTGCCATCGAAATACGGATACAAGTCCACAGCATACCCGTATCCATCGGCTTTTGGCTGGTGGTTGCTCTTGTTCTTCACGCCATCGGCGTTGGTTACCTTCGGGCCCGGCTTCGTTCTGCCCTGCGCATACAGTTCCTGCTGCCTCTTCACAGTCCTCACGCCTTCCACCACAGTGAAATCGTGCGGAGAAAACCTTATAGCTTCTGAAAGCACCTTTACCAAATCAGGATGCACGCCTTCCAAACTCTTGAGTGACCTGCCTCCAAATGAATACTTTGGTTTGTCGCAATTTTCCATTTTCTTAGAATCTTATTAAGTTATACGAAACGCCAACGCCAATCGCTGGAAACGCCCTATTCATCTCGGGCGAATAGTAATAGCCTCCCTGAACGCCAATCCCAAACTTTTTTTTTGGAATAAAAATCTCCTGCCGGAAGGTTTCAATTCCGTCCACCTTAAAATTTGGATCGGGCGATGTAACGCTAATCTCTGTGGCGTTGCCGTGCTTATCTTTTTTTGTTGCAACGATTTTTATGTCTGCGTTGTAGGAATACTTAACGCTGTTAGAATCCTTGTTGTAAGCTATCTGCATATATTTTCCCTTCCAAGTTTGGATGTTTGATTTCAGTTCGCTGATTTCGGCATCCTTGGCGAGAAGTTCGCCTTCCAGTTTCGCCTTGATTTCCGTGAGTTCCTGGATCTTCTGCGTTCTGCGCTGAACATCGGGGATGAGGTTGTCTAACTTTTTCTTGAGAGAATCGCTGTGAACGACCTTCGTGATTTCCTTCTCCCTGATGACCGTCGTGGTCGCCACGGTGTTGCCCGATGGCGTGGTGTAGGTAATGGTTCTGTTCTGCGGAACGGGAACATATTGAATTTTCGGATTTAGTTTTAACCACACATTAAAACCAACAGACACAAGCAAGAGTGCCAGTAGTATGTAGACTATTTTCTTCATTTTATCTTCGGTTTTGCGATTTGTTCTGCCTTCGTGAGAGTGGAATCAGCACGCTCTATCAAAAGTTGCTGCTCCTCGTTCTCGTGCCTTAATGCCTTGTTTTCCGTTCTCATTTCCCAAACCTTGTCAGTCAGTTCGTTTACCCTGTCCACGGCTTCGTCACGCTGCCTGCGCATATCCACATAGGCGGTGACGCTCACGGTGGCTATGGTTGCTGTAAGACCGTAGAATGTCCAGTTGATGAAATCCTTTGGATTCGTTAAATCCTTCTTCTGCTCTGCCACCGTTCATATTATTTTATCCAATAATTAAAATTAACCCCGAAGGTCAGCCGCTCCTTCACCCTCCTCTTCGTCGTCACCTGCTGCCACCACATCCCCGTGGGTTCTATACTGAATCGGCTGGTTCTGTCCATAATAATCGGTCCGACACTGATTCTCACATAGTCCCCGTTCGTATCCGCCTGCATAAAGCCGAGCCCGTCGAAGTTGTATCGTGCCCCGATGCTGTAGGAGAATTTGTCCTCCAGATTTCTGTAGCCGATGCTCCCCACTGCGTAGAGGCTCCCCGTGATGTTGTAGCCCCCGCTGGCGAATACTTCCCAGTCCTTACCGATAATAGGCTCCCCCGCCTCGCTGGCGAAGCGAAAAGCGTTGGAGTTCAGCCCGATGAATGCTTGGGCGGAGAACAACGCTGGTAGGAGAGTGAGTATTAGATTTTTCACATCAATAATTATTAATCGTTACGAAGTAGGTATCCTCATCTCTGTAGACATTAGCGGTTGACCCCTGCTTGCCGCTAACGGCATCCCCGCCCGCCATTGCGATGCTTACGCCGCTGCCCGCCTCGAAGCGCACATTGCCCTGCCCAATCTTGATGTATGTGGCGATAAAGTTTTCCTCCGCATCCTTGGACAAGGTGATTACCACATCTTTGCCGCTCTTGACCTTTACTTGGCATTCGTTCTGGTGGACGCCGTTGGCACCCACATCTGTGTTTAGTGCAGATTGCACCACTACCGACTGCCTGATGCCCCTGATCTGGTCTATGTAGTTCTTGATGGCGTCGCTGTTGGGATTTCCAAAGAAAAACTTCACGAGTGGGTATTGGTCTTTAGCCTGCTCGAAATTGCTCCACCCCACCCGTATGGTCTTGTATTCCTTGTCAAATGTTGACACATCCTCCCGAACATTCTGCGAGCTCCAGTCGTACCCGTAGATTAGTGGCTCTGCCGTTCCATCTTCGGTAATCCCGAGTGCGGTGACATAGGCTTCAATATCCCCGCTCACGGGGCGGTAGCCTTTAAAAGATATCCCCTTCACCCCCCTGCCATCGAAGTCCTTCCACTTGTTCACGGGCGTATCGAAGTATCCCTCATCGGGGAAGATGGTGCCATCTGCCTTCACATACCCGTAGTTCCACCCCGTTTCTGTCACTTGGCTTACCTCGTCCCCCTTCAGGAAGGATTTAAGTATCAGGTCGTAGGCTTCGTGCGTGTGGTTGATGTCGGATTTTCTGCTGAGAATGATTGGCAGGTTGTCAATATCCTTAATCTCGTGCCTATGCTCCTTAAAACCGTTGATTTCTAAGTTTCCATTACCTATCAGGGATTGCCCGTTGATGGTTTTTAATTCTTCCCTATGCACGAAGGTGTCAGCCAAGCCATCCCAAAACCCGTCTATCCCGAATTCCTTGGTTACGATGCCATCATAATCGTGGTACTCTATCCCTATGGTATTATCGGTCAGGTAAATGGATTCTATATATCTTACCCCTTGAATACTCCAAGATACATATTGCTCGTTACCATTCTGGTCGGTATAATCTAATATTAGACTTCCATCATCTTCCCAAAGACTGTCTATGCTTCGGATGCCTTGGGAAGTGCCCCCGCCTCCAACCTCTATGTTGGATATCATCTCTAAAACTTCCTCCGTGGTCATCACATCCAGCCTCCGAAGCCAAGCCTCAACATCAAAATCGTCAAGGTTGCCAGCATCCCTGTCAGCCTTGTGAGAAACTATCAAATTGCCAATATTCACAATAACAGCGTTCCAAGCCGACCCATCAAATGTCAACAGAGCAAAGCTGTTCGCAGGTACCACAATGTTGCTCGCATTAGGATATGTACCCTCGCCAGCAAAACCCCAAACCTGCCCCGCAGGAATCACCGTGGATGGCTTTATCATCCCCAGATACTTCACCGCATTGTTCCTGAATAATTCCGCAATCACCCTTCTGGTGTTCCCATCCTTGTCCGCAAGTATCAAATACTGGAAGATGTCATTAGGAGATTCCAAGTTTTGAACAGGCTTGTCCAATTTCCTTGAAATGTCCGCAGCCAGCTTAGCATCGGCATCCTTCCTTGCCGCAACCTCTTTCCCCAATTCTGCATTCACCGTGTTCAGCCCAGCCTGCAAAGCCGAATCCGCATTCTTCCTGTTGTTTTCCTCGGTTTCCAACCTGCCCAGAATCGCCGCATCCGCATCATACAATTTCTTATTTACCTCCGCCTGCGCCCTGCTTATAGGCTTGTCATAATCCGAAGTATTATCCACGCTTCCCAACCCCAAGTCAGCCTTTGCCAGATGTACGATTCCAGTCTTTCCATTGACCGACTGCACAGCACCACCCGATGAGGTAATGTTCGGCAGCTGATGGTATGGCACCTTGCCATCAGCCCCGAGCGTTGCCAATCCTCCCGCTACACCAGCAGTGGATTTATCCAGCTTGGAATTAATCGCCTCCCGTGCCTGTCTTGAAAGCGGCTTATCCTCGTCTGAAGTGTTGTTTACGGCTCCAAGTCCGATTTGCCCCTTGGTAACTCTATGCGGGTTGCTAAAATCACCAATATGCGCATCCAGCGCTGCCTTGCCTGCTTTTGTGTCCAGCTCGGCTTTCTGGGCTATGGAAATCGGCTTCTGCGAATCGCTGGTGTTATCCACATTTCCCAGACCGATGTCAGATTTGTCAATCCTTACATCCCCGATTTTTCCGTTGACAGATGTAACTTTTCCCTGCGCATTTATTCCGATAGGCAATTGCTCGGGCTTCACTTTTCCATCCGTTCCCAGAGTGGCAATGCCATCTGGCTTCCCCTCCCTCGCTGTGTCTATCTTGGTTTTTAACGCTTTCGAAACCGCTTCAGAAATTGGTTTGTCAGCATCAGAAGTGTTATCAACATTCCCCAGTCCCACCTGCTGCTTGCTAACACGGTGCGGATTACTATAATCGGAAATGTGATTGTCAACAGAACTTTTGGATGCCTTGGAATTCAATGCTTCCTGCGTGGCTTTTGAAACTGGCTTGTCGGCATCTGAAGTGTTGTCAACACTTGACAATCCTAAATCAGATTTACCAAGCACCACATCCCCAGTTTTTCCGTTCACAGAACTTACCTTCCCTCCGGAAGATATCGCCGGTAGCTGCGAAGCTGTAATCTTACCATCTGTACCCAAAGTGGCAACTCCCCCGGGCTGCCCCAATGCCGACTTATCCACCTTCCTGTCTAAGCCCGCCTGAACAGCCTGAGAAATCGGCTTCTCTACATCCGCCGTATTATCCACTCGGGAAAGCCCTACATCTCCCTTCGTAACCCGATGCGGATTGCCGTAATCCCGGATATGCTGGTCTAACTTAGCTACATCCGCCTTGGAAGCCAGTGCCTGAACAGCAACATACGATAGCGGTTTTTCCTTGTCCGAAGTATTGTCAACCCTGCCAAGACCAACCTGATTCTTAGACACCCGATGAGGATTGTCAAAATCTGACAAGTGGTCTTCGATGTCAGAAACATCAGGAATGTCTGCCTTGTTCGCCTTGGTTTCGTTGATGTCGTCAATCACATCAGCTACCCTGCCCCGAGTGTTTCCGTATTTGTTAGTTTCCTGCCGAATCTGCAGGGATTTATCGTTTATTGATTTTTCGCTCATTTCCTATTCAAATGTGTCATCAAAAGACAAGTCAAATATTTTCATTTCATCAACCTCTCCCGGCTCGTGGCGGTACTCGCAAACACAGTTGTAATTGTACAGCACATCGGTAAGCTGGTTGATGCTATTTATTTTCTCTCCGTTTACCGTTATAGAATCAAATGGGATGTTTTTAAATAATACCCCGCCAGTCAAAATGTTGTCAATGGTCACCAATCCCTTCAAATCACGAGCAGAATAGATTCTTGCATAATAATCAATCCCAACCCGAAAGGTCTTGTAGTCAATAATCCTAAAATCCACCGCTAATCGTTTTGAATCTCACCCCAGTTAGCTTTTTTGTCTTCCCGCAACTGCACGCGCCTTTACATCCGCATACTTTCGGGCATCCGCAATCATCAAACTTTTCATAATCCTCACGAACTCTGCACAAGTATTCCTTCACGCTCTCATACGCCTCCCTACCCATTGACCGATATTTGTTGCTGAAATCCGTAACCTCCTTCAAAGGCGTTGGCAAGCTGAATTCATTGTTCTTCCGAACCGTGCCGTTCGCCGTGTCATTCATCTGGTTTATCAGCAGGTACCGGGCATAGCTGTAGTAAACCCACACGCGCTTGAATCCCATATTTAGGTAACTCCTGCCGTTCCATTCATAACTTCCGCAGCCTAACAGCCGCTTCCATTTCTCTTCTTCGCTGTCAAAATTTTCCAGAATCTCCTTCACGAAGTCGTAGCAGAACAGCGGAATAATGTCAAACTGCAAGGCTTCGTCCACCGCGATGCACAGCTTCTTCAAATCGCAATGAACAGCAACATCACCGATGCAGTCAAAGTCTCTAGGAAACAAATACTTATTGTAATGCTGGCACTCCATTTTCTACGCCTTTTATCGGTATAAAACTTATCTGCCTTCCCAGCAGTTTTGACATCACTGTTTCCAGCTTGAATCTTTCGGTTTCATTCTGCTCCCAGTAAAACCGCTTCATCTCGCTGTATGTGTCCGCAGATGTGCCGAACAGCGCGCCGCTACCCGAGAAAACCAGCGCCTCCGGAATGTTGTTGAAAGCCCCCGTTATCTTCTGCCGAAGCGATTTTTCCGTGCTCTCAAACAACTTGTCATCAAACTGCGCCTTTATAAGGTCTATCTTGAAAACCTTGTCAATATCATCCGCAGACCCAAGCGGAACATCCACCACCATCACATCCGCAGCGTTATCGCTGCCAAGGTTGTCCTTTAATACCTTGTTGAACTCATCCACATCCCCCGGCTCCGCCTCGTCATCTTGGAATTTCTTTACTATCACCTTCCCAAGCCACCCGGTCCTCGCCTGAGAGTTGTTGTAAACGCTTATCCTGTATTCCGTGTCCATATCGTTATACACAGAGTCCCAAGGCGGTAATGCATATGGATATTTCGGTGTCAGATTCAAATAATAAACCTGACCGCGATAATTTTCCACCAAGTCTTTAGGCGTAGGATTTATGATTCCCTTCAACCTGCAGTCGTTCAGCATCTGTGCCTTAACAATTGTGGGATCCTCGGTGTATGGATAAAACCACTTCGTGGCTTTGTTTTCGGATTTCTGGAAAATACTCTTTCCCTCCTCCTGTACCAGCTGGTAGAATTTCCCGGGAAATTCGTCATCATCTTCTTTGCTTCTCGCCATTAAAACAGAATCCAACACCCTTAGGTTATACCTCTCTAACTGTAGCTGTGATGACTGCCTGAATTTCCAAAATATGTGAAAGAACACGCCATAGTGCATCGCGATTTCCGCCGCAGCATTGTCCGCAATGTCGTTAATGGTTTCTCCGCGCGCGTTAACCACGATATTGTCGGTAACCCCATCACCCGAGATGTATTTAGCCATCATATTACTCGCCCTTCTTCCTGTTGGAGAATTATGAATTATCTTCTCCATTCTCAGGGGATACAGATTGTCGGAATCCCTCAGGTATATCTTTTTGTCGTCTGCCGAAACAGAATTATCCCTGCCGAACAACTCAAGATTGGTCGCACGCAGGGATTTTTTCTTTGCCTTTATCTCTCCAAAAGGAAGCATAAGATTTATTTAACTTCTTCGTCTATCTCTTTGGATTGCAGGTAAACTTCCAACTCATCTTTTTTCAGGCTTTTCCATTCCGATTCCTCATAACCTTTTTCAGCGGCTTCCTTCTGCATCTCCTTCAATGTTTTAGTGTTTTTTTCTTCAGGCTTTTTCCCTTCCGCCTGAGGAAGAACTTTGAATTCAGCCTTCCTATCTTTTAGCTGCTCATCCGTTCCAATCTCCAGATATTTTCTTGCGAAATCTTCCGTCATCTGGTGCCCATATGTCCTTATCTTGAATGACCTGCCCGCACCTTCGTCATATTGCTCATAAGTGTAAATCTTGTGCGCATCCCTTAGCTGAAATGTCTTGCTTGTGTCCATAGTGGTGGTTTTTATTTGTTGGTTAGCCGTGAACTTCGCCCAGTCCTGATTGAAAGTACACGGTACGCAGCTCGGCATATACCCGAACTTTTCTTTGAATAATCTCTTATACTCATCAAGCAGCTCGGATGAATTCCTCACCCGAGAACTGCCTAATGATATCAACTCCTCATATGTCATTACGCCGCGAATAATGAGTCAAAATCCGCTACCGCATTGCTACCATCTCTCGGCTTGTAAACCAATGGTGCGTACTGCTCCTGCGCATCCTCATCAGACTGAAGCGGAATCAGCGCAGGACCACCATTCTCAACAATGTCAAATGTATAGTCCCCTGTGCTTAGCCCGTTTTCAAATCCATAGATTTCAATCACATCGTTGGATGCCTGCAAAGCAACCACGAATCTGCCGTGATCAAGCTTGTCAAGAATACACTTCTGCTCAGATGTCAAGCCCGCCGAAAGAATGTTCACGGTGTGGAGGTACTGCACGAATCCGTTGTCATTCTTGGATTTAGCATAAAATCCTTTTATGGAATTTGAACTGGAAGGAAGCTTTATCCTCACTCCGGTTTTCCCCGGCTTAAGTACCAGCGATGTGGTAAAGTCGCAGTTTGCACCAGTCACATTAATGGTGGACGCTGACCTGTCAATGTCATTCCAGTTAATTATCACCGCTTCCTGATGGTATTTCCTCACTAGCGAGCGCACGCACGAAAGGTCAAAACCCTGTTGTAATTCTGCACAAATATTAGCTGTTGCCATTTCCCTGATTTTAAGTTTAAATAGCTAAAAGGACATTATTCTTCTTAGGCATTGCCGGCCCGAAGTAGCCGCCGCCCTTCATATACACCTTGTCATCATCTCTGGAATACCACATATCGAAGAAGTTCAGGTTTGATGTTTCCTGCGTTCCGATAAGAAGATTTTCCTTGTAGGTAAGCAATATCCTGTTCGGATTCACCCTCGCCGCGTTAGCATTGGTAATCTCCCTTCCATTCCAGCCGCTGTTCAGCTCGGTGGTTTTGTTGATGATTTCATCCCAAACTCCCATAACGCGGATTGGAATATTGTGGAAGGTCAATCTTTCATAATCAAAAGCCGGAGCCCCAGCTACCTTCTGCGGGTCGATAACCTGCAATCCGTTGCAGCAGCTCTTGTCACTAAGCCTGTTGAAATACAGGGCAAGCGCCATTGCGTTTTTCTTTGTCATCCTGAACTCAACGGGCTTGTCAGTCATCCAAGATTCGTTGTAGAACCTCACATACATCTGCTCCAATATCTCATACACCCGCTCCCCGGAAAGCTCCTGCTCCGCATAGGTAGCACCTTTGTTTTCCGCAATCGCAATGGTGTTCCCCGCAGCCTCAGCACGAGTAAACCATCCGTCTACACCATTGAAGAAGCGAGAATTTGAGGATTTGTCCCCGAAATAAGCTACCCTCCATTGTGCCGCGAGATAGTTTGTTGTGAACTTTCTCTTCATCCACTCCACTATTGCAGACTGCATATACTCCTCGTTTTTCGGCTGGTCAGTCTGTACCATCTTCCACTGGCGGAAGAACACTAGGAACTCATCCGAGAATGACCTAAGACAAATTGATGTTTTACACTCAATCAATCCTAAATCCCAACGGTCTGTTGAAAAATTCAGTTGTGAGTCACATTCCGGGATTTCACAGACATTCGGGTCTGAGAACGGGAAGGATTGATAATCCGGCTGATCATCAATAATCGGCACCAAGCTGCCGTGTCTCACACCGGTAATAACGGTGTGGTCGTTTGCGATGTCCGCTACATCCACCGATTCGGTGAAAATAGCCTCAGAGAACAGCATCTTCTCAGCTGAGGTAAGGTCGCTCACCATACCTACAATCTGGTCTCTGAAATTTCCTTCAAAAGTATTAGCCATGATATGTTATTTTTTAAGATTTAGAAACGCTCCCCTAATTTCCGACCTACCTTCTTCCTTTTTGGTCTCTCTCGGCTTGTCCTCATCAATTGGTTTAGCGAAATTTTGATAAGTTTTCACGAGCTCCGTAGCCTCGTTCAGCCTGTTGGAAACAGATAAGTTTTCGGCTTTCAGGTTCTCAATCTCTTTCTTGAGTTCCTGAATTTTTCTGACATTGGCAGCATTCTCAGCCTTGATATTCTCTAATTCCTCGATGGTTTCATCCGTTTTCTCTACAATTTCAGTAAGCTCCTCGCCACTGAATCTGAAAGTGTCTCCGTTTTGCATCAAATATTCACCACCGTTGCTCTCACCTGCCGGCTTACCGTCAAACCTCGCCTTGTCGCCAATCTTCGGCGTGTCGTCCTCGCCAAGCTCGAAGAAGTCTAGCTCGTTGTTTTCCGCAGTGTAGAGAATCTTGTTTTTCGGTCCTTCGCCGAATAGGAAATTCTCCACTCTCTTGAAGAAATCTTTCTTCTCTTTTTCAGTTTTGTTCATATAATGTCTTTTTTTAGTCCGTTGCTCAGCGTTCCTGCTCCTTATGGAATTCATCACGATTGAATTCTCAGGCGCATACACATTTTCAAACTCCGTGTAAAAGCCATACTTAAGCGCCTCATCGGCACTCACGAAGCTATCTTGCGCCATCAGTTGCAGCGCCTCCTCCCTGCTGATATTCGTACGCTCGGCATAAAGGCTTGCGATCTGGCTGTCTACCCTGTCAAGCAAATCTGCTGTCTTCTTATGTTCTTCACGATTCCCTACGGTGTAGCACCACGCATTGTGGATGAAAGGCTCGGCGTACTGGTTACCTATCCTCTTATCTCCGGCAAGCAGAATGATTACGCCAGAAGAAGCACAGTAACCGTCCGCCCTCGTGGAAAGGCTCACGCCGTTCCTTGTCTTATAGTTCAGTAGCTTGTTATAAATCGCAAAAGCAGTGGTCGTGCAACCTCCGAGAGTGTGGATGTTGACCATCACTTCATCGCCGCTTTCCGGGTTGATGGAATTCAGCGCCGAATTCAGGCTCTCAATGTCGAACTCGGTGCCGTCGTCATACCATTTGAATGGCACTATATCTCCGTAGATGTTAATTTCGTGCGTTGTCACAATTTTAACTTTCTCTAATACAAAGATTTAGAGATAAAATCGTAATTTTGAGCTGAAACGATGTGTTTCAAAATGCCCGAAAACCCCGTATTTATCGGCATTTTGGAAGGTTTAACAGTAAATTCTGCGCAGCTTGATTACCTTTTTAATAGTATTTTTCGTGTTTTTCTTCACCTCCAAGGCTGTGATTGATAGAAATCGCAGAAGGAAGAAGCGCCGTACAGCTTGGCTTTTAGAAGAATCACTGCCAAAATCGGATGGTCAAAACACCGATAATAGATACATTTTGTACCACGAGAAGAAAATGGCAGACGATGCCGCCTATGAAGAGTATGTAGAATGGTGCAAATTCCACGGCGAAACCCCGATGAACAAGGAAGGCTTCGGATTAATCAGAAGTGAAGAATGGAAAATCGAAGAGAAGATAAGAAAGGCATTGAAATAAACTGGTACATCATCTACGCCGTGGCAATTGCCGCTCTCGCTTACTACGCAGGTTGGTTAAACCGTGAACTCAGGGAAACTAAAGAACTCTTGGAAATGTGCGAATACCGTTACTACAGGGAAATCAAAGTTTTTGATGAAGAAGGCTCAACGCCTGCTCCACCTTCCTTACGGAAACCTTAAACCTGCTCGCAACAACGCCCTTCCTCTCCTTCGGGCTCTGGATAAACTTGTGTTTTTCGTACTCCTCACAAATAGTTAAATAGTCTATTGCCGCGCTGATAGATTTCACACCGACGCGGTCAAGTCTGTATAGGTATTCTAAATTTTCTGATATAAAATCCTTTACTCTTTCCAAAAACGGCAGGGTTTTACCGATTGTCTTAATTTAAAGCTTAGTACGCACCCGCAGTCACCACAGCTTTTCCCGGAAAGCCCCGGTATATCCCTGTCTGCAACCCTCTCACTCGCAATCTTCTCATCAACGAAAAAATCACAATCGGCACAGAAATTCTCCAGCCGGTCTTCCGCTATTAGATTCCATCTCTCAGAATGCGATAAAAAGTTCCGTATGCCAACTATTACAGCCTTCAAATCTGTCTTATAGCTTGGATTCTCTTCTGACTTCCACTGTTCCATCAGTGTCTTCACCTTACTCCACATTATATTTTTGAATTTTCCATTATCATCTTGCTCTCCGACAACTCACTGATACCCCTCTGACTTCCAGAATGCGTACCCTCGGCAGCTCCCTTGGCGACTGCGATTCTCAAAGTTTCCGCAAGCATTTCGCTATCAATAGATTCTTTGAATATATTCTGATTGCTTGCCACATTGGAAGGTACCACTCCACCCCTTGCGAATAACGGAACACCGCCCCCCGCCATATTGATTGCGGAAAGCTGCGGTGCAAACATCTGCGCACTGCGCTTGTTGATGATAACCTCCCCGCCTTCCGCTTCAATCATTCCGGAAGGCGTCATCATCTTCACGCCGCCAGCGGAGTGTGAAGGCCCGTTTATTTTCATTCCTCGTGCCGCTTTTTTAGGTGAAGCGTTCACGCCAGCAATCTTAAGAACCATCGCCAAACCCTGTGCAATCTGTGCGGCGGACATTATCCAACCGATTGGTCCGGGATATTCTGCCAGCAACCTACTTACACCTAAGTAGGTATTAATTGTAGCTTGAGCAATCGATAGCGCTTTGTATGCCGCTGTATTTTCTTCAAATAATCCCGCAGCTTGACCCAATGTGTTAGCAATGGCTTGTAGTTTAGAATCTTCAACGGCTTGGCGGATGCGTTTCTCTTTCTCGGCGTATTGCTGCTCGATTAATGACTTCTGTGCTTCGAAATTCTCGAAGGAAATAAGCTGATTGGCATAATCTTCCTCAAGCTTTTCCATATTCACGCGCCTCTCCTCCTCTGCCTGTGCCTGTCTGATGGCAAACTCTTGGCCTCCCTGCTCCTCCAAATCTATTATGCGCTGCTGGAATTCTATTTCCCTGCTAAGCCTCTCATCTTCCCTCTGCTGTTCTCGGAATTTCTTGCTGATGTCCCCAATCTTCTGGTTGTAATCGGTTTCGTTTTCAAGTCTCTTGATGCGGAATTCCTCAGCAATGGCGTCAATTTCCTGCTGGTCTTTGATGCCAACCTTCGCCTTTTCTTCCTCAAGCCTAAGCTCCTCGTCTCTTAGTTGCTTTAATTTTTTAAAATACTCCAGCTCGGAATTGTATCGGTCT
Organism: Cruoricaptor ignavus; assembly: GCF_900141665.1. GTDB lineage: Bacteria > Bacteroidota > Bacteroidia > Flavobacteriales > Weeksellaceae > Cruoricaptor > Cruoricaptor ignavus. The sequence goes on from NZ_FQYI01000012.1 coordinate 24,588, forward strand.
TGGTTGTACCGCTGGTCTGATTTTAACTTCTCGGCATTTACGGCGATGTGATTTGCAAGCTCGTTCTTGGCTATATTCACCGCCAAATCCGCAGATTTCTTCAGTTGCGCCAAACGATCTCTGGCTTCCTGCTCAGCGAGCCGCTGCTGCTCCTTAATCAGTCTTTCCTGCTCTTTCCTCGCCTGTTCCGCAGCCCTAACCCGAGCATCGGCAGATTTCTTGCCATCGGCATCGTCTTTCGCTCTGGCTTCTCCAACCGCACCAGTGACCGTCTTGTTTTTGTTTTTCTCCACCTGTGCTCGTGCTGCCCTTTCCGATTCTACCTTCGCCTGCTCCCTTGCGTTTATGCTTCCAACATTCCTGCTGTTGATGCCACCCAAAGTCTCTCGGTTCTCAGTAATTGCCTTTTGCGTCTGGCTCTGGAAATTCTTAACCTTGCCAATCAGCGCATCAATGCCCTTGCCCAATCCATCAACATCGAAGGCAAACGCCGCCCTGATTATATCTCCTGCCGTTCTCGCAATCTCGGCGAACTGCAACATATCACCACGCATCCCCCTCAACACATTTGCGAACATCGTTGGAATTGAAGTAATAGCATCGCGGACATTCATAAACGCAAGCTGGAAACCCTTCATCGCATCTCCCAGAAACTTCTGTATCGCCGCCAAAGAATTGTACCAGCCAATCTGAATGTATTTCCAAGCCTTTTCCACATCGGCTTGGAAAGCGATTACAGAATCGGACTTAAACGCTTCATCTTTCGCCTCCGCCAAATCTTTGTTTAGCTCCGCCAAGGTAACGGTCTGCCGCTGAAGCTCAGTCATATTGTCTATGGTATACTCCTGCGCTTTGTTCAGAGCCTCAAATATCTTTACCGCACCACCCGCATCCTCGCCAGCACCCCGAAAAACATCCGCAGTGATTTGTGCTAACTGCTGCTGGTTGAGATTTGCCTCCTCGGCTTTCCTTGCTATCTCATCCAAGCCTTTGGCAACCGTGGTCTTTCCGTGCTGAATTCGAATTAACAGCTCATCCGTAAACGGCGCTCCAAAAGCATTTACCAGCGCATCGCGTGTTGCCTTCGTCTGTTCCTTCAGCGACAGGTATCCTTCCTTGATGGCATCTGGCAGCTTGTCATTATAGATGTCAAGCTCAATTCCGGCATTGAGTATGTTTATGAATTCCTGCGCCGAGTATCCTGCATCTGCGAGCAGCGGCCCATATTCTCTCACGCTTTCCGCGAATTCGTCATTCAGAACTCCTCCTCTCGCCAGTCCCTCAGTGTAAATTTTAAAGGCTTCATCTGATGTGATGCCAAAATCTTTCATCAGGGAATTCAACTCCCTAACTCGCTCCTGAAACTCGCCACCAAAAGTTTCCGAGAGTGCGGAAGCATTTTTCCTGAGAGCATCCGTGGCTTCCCCCGAAGTCTGGGCAAGCTGCTCCACCTCCCTGTTCAGTACTCTTATCTCCTGATTGTATTCCCACATTTCCTTCACATAGGCACCCACAGCCACAACTATGGCTCCCAGCGTTACCAAAATGGGATTAGCGGCAATAGCCGCCCACAGAGATTGGAACGCTGTCTTCAATCCGGTAACCATCGATTTTGCGGCACCCTGAACATCCTCCGTCATTCCTTTGATGGCATTTACAGAACCGAGCACATCGCCACTCCTCAGAAGCTCAGGCAGATCAGCAAATGCCTTCTTGATGCTGTCTGTATAATCACCTACCGAGCGCTGATTGTCACCAACGGCTTTATCCAGGGCTTTGAATTCGTCATTCAGGGCATCTGCTTTTTCCGAAACTTTTTCCCACTGCTCTTCCAACCTTCGATATTCTTCGGTGTTCTCCTTCCCATCCATTCTCAACTTCACGAGCTGCGCACCGAGATTTTTAGATTCGATTTTCAGAGCATTCAGTTCCTTGTTCAAATCACGGTAGGCACCCTCGTTTCCTACAATCTCTGTTCTGTTCCCCGCCAATAACTTGTTGAGCTCGGCATTAGACTGCCTTAGCTCCGAAACCTGCCTTTCCTGCTCGATAATCGTTTTTATATGCCCAGACTGAGCGGAAGCAAGTTCCTTTATAGAATCCTTGGTTTTATCCGCCTCCTGTTTTATCATCTGGGTAGCCTCCGCATACTCCTCTGCCGAGATAGTACCCTTGGTGAATTCCTCGTTTACCTCCTCCTGAAATTTCTCCAGCGCGGACAAAGTCTTACCATATTCAAGGATTGTTTTCTTATCCTCGTTCAGCGCCTTTTTGTTCACCGCCAACGCCGCCGAAAACGCCTCTATCTGCTTTCTGTTTTCAATTATCTGTTTTTCAATCCCGGATAAATCGAAATTGAAGGTCGCTAAGTTTATATTTCTTTCTGCCATTGCTGATAATCGTTTAACCTTATGAACTCAGCGGATGCCTCGGACTCGCTGTAGTTCAGCTTGTTCAAAATATAGTACTGTTGTTCCTGTGAGAAGTAATATGCCGAATAAAGGTCTAGCAGAAGAGCATCGGCAGGGAATAAATTAAGCTCTATAGTGTGAATCCTCGCCTCATCAATCACCCTTTTCATATCGGGGTAATAATTGTTTATTACTTCCTGATACCCGATGAATCTTGCCGAGTGCAGCTCCGTTGCCGTTCTTTTTTCCTTTGTGGCTTCGCTGATGAGCTCCAAAGTCCCTGAATACGCGTTGCTTTCTACGAAATAGTATCGGTTGGATGCCCCCTTATATTCTATGTGCGTGTTGCCATCTTTATCTTCTTTGACTTCCTGATTGTACATCTTCAGAACTGGAAGGCTTGCCAAATCTGAAGTGTAGGATTCCGCGGCGAACGAAAAGGATTTGTAAGCGGTCTTGCTATCGTTCAGGTTTTTATTGTTCACGGGGATAACGCCGTCATAATGGCTCTGCCCCTCCTCTGTGTATTTGTATTCAAACGAGTTCAGCTGTGCGTAGTCGTCATAAACGAAAGTTTCCGTTTTCCTCCTTATGTACTTGTCCGACCAGTCTTTTGCTGTTTTGGGATTTAGCCTTTCGTCAACTTTCACATAATGCAGGTTTTCGGAAAACTCATCGGGATAAGCAGTTAGGCCGAAGCGATTGTAGATTTCCTTTATGAAGTCGGTAGCCTTCATATCTCCTATAGCCTCGGTGACATCGATGTTCTCATCGGGGACTTTTGTAACCTTGATGCTGAGTTCACAATCCAGCACCGCCGTTATCTCGTTTCTATACGAGGCAAACAAAGTGAATGCTATGCTGTCCCCTGCGTTGAGCATTATTGACTTTTGGAAATTTATCTCCGAATTCCCGCTAGCTTTTATGATAACTTCTCCAGCTTTGTGCGCCTCGTTAGCCTTCCTCCCTTTCTGATTTACAGAATATTTAAATTCATAAGACATGCTGGAAGGCTTCTTGATGCTGCCCTCTACGCTTATCTTGTACCTTCCCGCTTCTTTGACCGTTATCCATCCTTCTTCCTTCTTGTAAATCGTCAGCTTTCCATAAGGCGTAACCTCGGCATTTTCTACCCTATACCCATCCGCAAAGTCTATGAAGTAATATGCCGACCGAGGAAGCGGTGAAAAAACAGGATATGACGAATATGCCACGAACCGATTGGAATTTCCAGTAAAGACATCCTTTGATTCGGCGTATACATCAGAGAACTTCGGGTAACTCATCCAAAGTCGGTTAAACCTATCATCATCCACGATGCTGCCGCTATATGTGAATCCCACGCTCTCGTGAATCTTGTCAAAGATATACCTGCACCTCATAAAAGGTATCAAGTAATCTATATTGATAGCTCCCTGATACAATGTTTTACCCCCAAAATCCGCAATGAGATATCGGTAATATTCGCTGCTTTGAGAATTTATTATCGCTGTTAAATTCTTCTTATGGTTGAACACCCCAAGCCAGTTCCCAGAGCTATCCGAAAGCTCCCTCAAAGTCTTGTTGGAAATCGCCTTGAAGAAGTTGATAATCCCCGAATAAATGTAGATGCGGAAGGATTCGGAAACCTCCGAAATGTTTAGCCACCCCTTGGTTATCAAATCATACCCATCAATCTTCATCTGGGCGAAAGGCTTTTCGTAAGGTATCTGCGATGTGTCCGAAGGAATCCCTAATCCATCAAGAATCTGGATGTTTTTATCGGTCTTCGGCACGCTGAACGCATTGGTGTACGAAGCCTGCCTGTCCTTTAACTCGGCAATATCGTTCACCTGCATCGTGTACTTTATATCCGAATCCTGATATAAGTCCAGCGGCCTTCCGTTTACCCAAATCTGCGTTATCATGATATTATCTGGTACTCCAGCTTGTTTTCATATACAAAGTCCCAATTGTTTTCTATCACCTCGTTGTCTAATGGCAACAGCCTTTGCCACATCGCCTGATCATCTGCTCCATTGGGATTGTAGAGATATACCTCCGGGGATTCTATCAAATCTGCAATCACCTCCTGAGCCTGCATCGGCGTTCTTGAGAACAATGTTATCGTTCTCTCGGGCTCGGTCCTGTACTCCGGAATTGTGAAATTGTCAAACCTTAGCCTCTTCCTCATCGTTTCCACGGGCTTCCTCTCCTCGGTTTTTTTCTTGACTTCATACCGGTCGAAAGAATAATACTGCCAGCCGGCAAGCGAGTTCCTAAACCTTAGCACGGCGGCGCTGCAATGGTTGCTAATGAACATATCAGGCTCGGGGAAAAAATCGATGATTTCATTTCCTTTTATTCTCTGCGCAGGGAAGACGATGTCTGTGCCGGAAAACTTTATCCACTTGCCTACGATGAGTTCCTGACCGTCCCGCAGGAACCATTCCCTGTTTCCATCCTTCCTTCTGTGACCTAAAAGGAAGTTTTTCGTGAAAATCTTCACACCCCCCCTGTTCCGGAATTCAAATTCAAACCTCCTCATCCTTCCGTTATCCATCAGCGCCCGCACCGCCTGAGAGATGTTAAACTCCACGATGTTGTTTAAAGAAGGCTGGAATTTAAAGTGTAATTCTTTCTCCGTGTCCAAGTTTTTCACCTTGAGATACACTATTTCGGCAACACCGGAAACGGTAAGCCAGATGTCATTCCCGCACAGGTAGTAATTGTTTTCAAGTCCGCTGATGGTCATACCGACATTTTTTCTGCGTTTCTAATTAATTCTTCCGCCACTACAACTGTAATAATCTGCCCGATTTTTTTCTCCACAAACTCTTTCACCTCGTTCGATTCCAGAACCTCTATCAAATCGGAACCTCCACGCTGATACCATGTGGTTCCCTTCTTCTCTATGCTTTTTGCCACCGCCCAAGCCCTGCTCCTCGCCTCGCTTCCCTGTAATCCGAACTTTGCACGCACCCATTTTTCAATAGCCTCAACAGGCGGCATGGAGCCGGGCTCCCTACCTTTGGCGAGCTGTTCAGAATAATGCCTACCCCAAACCTGCCCCCCTTCTTCAGTAGCCTTCACCTCCAAACTTCCAAGCCACTCTCCCGTGGCGTTCATTTGAAGCTGGTTAAATTTCGGTATCAGGAACAAGTGGACCACCTCCAGCATAATATCCTCTATCTGCCTGTCTGTTATATAGATCATCTGCGTAAGTTCTAAAAGTTCCGTATATCTTCAGCCCGCTGAAATTCTGGTCACCCAGAAACAAAACAGCTTCCGCATTCCACTGCTTAATCTCGATATCCCCTATCCCGAGCAGGCACCAGTCAATGACATTGTCACAAGTAAGACATTCAAACAGCGGCTCCACGATGCTGTCGCTGATAGATTCGCAGTACTCGTGGCCCGGGATTTCGTTTCCATAATTGGTGCCGAGATTGGATGTCTTAACTGCGTATAAGATGAACTGGTCATCACAAAACCTATCCACTATCCCTCCGGTATAATATACCTTCCTCTCTGAATACAACTTCCTCTGCCAAGTAAGTATCAGATGTACGCAGCACTTTTCATCCTCTGTGAGCCTTATGCTGTTCATTCCATCTTCCCCGTAGGCGTGGCGGAAGCTCCAGCAGAATCCACACTTCTGCTCGGCATTCAATACTTCGGATAGGTTTTTAAAAACAGCCGGTATTCTCATACATCACCTCGTTAATTATTTTCCAGATTATTAGCGCCAGAGCTCCTATTGCGCATACAGCCAAAAGGAATTCCGCTAACAGCTTTCTGTGCATATTATTAGCTTTTAGCGCAGGGAGCAGGAATCGAACCCGCCCACTTGGTTTTGGACCTAGTCGCCAGCCTTGGAACATTCCCCCGCTTTCGTCACACTCTCGCAGTGACCGCGTCCCTGATGCTCTTGGGCGTTAATTCCTTATCAGGCGGCAGCCACCCACGCAGATCATCTGTGTCTAACCCAGCCGCGAGACAACGGCACAAGGAATGAAACGCTACCGCCCTTACCAAGTTATCTTTTAGCCTTACCCGCAATTATATTGTGGTAATCCTTCTCTATTTCCCTGTTCACCTTGTCAAGCTTCAGCTTCTGGTAGACCGCATAATACGGCAACTGCATTATCGCTTCGTGCTTCAGAATATCTCCCCCGGCAAGAGAATCCACCGTTGCGTAGGCTCCGAACTCGTTCAGCCGCTGAACTCCAGCTGCAAGCATTGCCGGCTCGGGATCGGAAGATAAAAACCTCTCCTCCAGCTCGGCAATCTTCTCTACCTCGTCATTCAACCACAACAGGAAATAGGTAATCTCGTTTCCGCTAAACTTCTCAATGTCAAACGCGGGATGCTGGCTCTTCATCACCGCAACCACCTGATCGTTGGCATCCTCTATTCTCGGCAATTCAACCCGCACCAAGCCGTACGGCAGCTCAATCAGCGGCTTGCTTCTAAATCCGCCAATGGAATCCGACCGCTTGCCAAACCTCTTGATTTTCTCCTCGATTGTCACAATGCAAAATTAATAAACTATTCGTTTACTTTTATCTCACGAAATCTTGTAGGCAATCTTCGTTCTTTCCTGATTGTAAATAAAATAGCCCGCCGCTTCCGTAGGGTGGTCATATCCCGAAGATTTATCAGGCTCGCCGTTCTTGTAAGTCTGCTTCTCCAAGGCTTCCGCATAGTTCGGGCACTGGTCGTCGTTCACAAAATATGTGGCGATGCCTTCCTGATTCTTGAATGCCAAGTTCATCCGCGTAACCCTGTCTCGCACCGCTGGATTCTGCTTCCCGGAACGAACCACGAAACCGTAAGAACGAATAACATCGTGGTCGGATTTGCCTGTGGTCTTTCTGTTCGCACCAGACGCATCTGGGTAAACAATAACCTTGTGACCGAAATACTTAGTCTTGATTAACTCGCAGAGTTCCTGCGTATCGTAGGCGTTCACAATCTCATCAACAGCGGAAATAATCTCGCCATCCTTGACATGAACTATGGCGTTCATCTTCGTGACATTGAAGTCCATGCCGATGTGCAGAACATCCTTCGGCTGAATCGTTCTGTCCGTGCCGTTGAGGAAGCGGTCGTAATTCCTGTAAACCGTTCCCGATGTAAGATTGACGAATTCGCCGTTCAGATATGCCGCAAGCTGCTGTTCCGTGTATGTGGCTCTAAGAGTATCAATGTAGTTGGGCGGCAGGAAAGGATTATCGGCTGTCTTTGCGCGGATGATTACCCGATCCGCCGAAGATTCCTTCACGAAGAATTTATAGGCCCACTTGAAACCTTCAGGCGTTCCCACTACATCAGTCTTGTTGATTTCGCCATTCGGCAGCTTCAAACGATTACGAGCTATTATCATCGCAAACACTTCTTCCATCTTGTTGGCAGGAAGTATGTCCGTTTCGTCTATCAGCGAATAACCCACCTCGTAACCTACGATGGATGAAGGATTGTCCATTGAACGCAGAATGATTCTGCCAAGCGGCGTGACGAATTCCTTATCCGACCTGTTCAGTTTGAAAGCCATCCCGATGTCGTTGAAGATTTGCGAAAACTTCGGAAAGGCGATATCCCGAATCAGCCCGTATGTCGGAAGATAATACGCAACATCGATTCCCGGATAGCGAAGCTTCATCATTACGGCCTTGAAAATTCCGGCAAATGACTTGCCCGAACCGTAGCCACCGATTAGTCCGGTGTGCCGCGATTGCGAAAACAAAAACTGCTTCTGGTGTCGAAGCAGTCCGATTTGTGCCTTTTCATTGCTCATCTGGTGGCGGAATTTCGTAAACCTCTACCGCTTTTAGCGTTGTATCAACCTGCAGGGCTCCGCCATCAGCACCAGTAACTTCCACCTTCTTGGGCGGCGTGATGTTCTCCAGCTTGATGATTTCCTTTTCTACATCCATAATCGCTCGGATTCCCATAGGCGTGCCCTTGTAGTTCTCCTTTAGCGAACGCTTGAGCTGCTTCAGCTCGGCAATCTTGGCGGCCCGCTTCAGCTCTACAGTGATGTTCTCGTCCGACTTCCAACGCTGGTAGGCTTCACGCAGGTAATTCCGTGCCTGACGAATCTTGATTTTCCACTGCGTCTGCATCTGCTGAAGAATAACCCCGTCCTGAACGCCATCGATAATCCAATACTGCACCTGAATTAACCGCTTCTCACTCTCTATTTTCGTCGCTTTCTGCATTATGTCTCATTCGGGTACATCCTCTTGATTACCTCGATGTGTCTTTTAAGTTCGTAAATTCTGTCACGAAGCTTGATGGCTTCGCGCTCCCTCATCTCGCGAATTGTCTCGGAAACATCAGCAATCGGTGATTCGTATGCCACCAAGGCATCTTCGTTTATGCTCTTCTCGCTCTCGAGATATTTAACTATCTGGTCTCTCATCTCAATCAGCGCTTGGTAGTTTGATTCGTTCATTTTCAAAATCTTCAAATGTTAAATTGCCGTTTAAGTGGCTAAAATTAACATTTATCCCTCGCTTCTCGCAGTAGTTTAAATACCGCAATATGCATCCCTGCACATAAACCGGCTCAACTTCGGTAAATCTTCCAAGTCTCTGGGTGTGCTCACAGGCGATTAACGCCGTTCCCGAACCAAGGAACCAGTCAATCACTATGTCTCCGGGATTGGTCGTGTCCAAAATCGCATCGGCAATCATCACCACCGGCTTCGGCGTTGGATGGTTCTTCAATTCAAACCTATCGGGATTCGCTCTTGAAATGGCACTCGGATATTTCCAGACATTGGTTCTTATGCGGTCTTGCAGTTCGAGGTGTGAAAGGTGCTTCGCTGAATCCCCGTTCTTGAAGATGTAGCACCACTCGCTGTTGTCTTTGTAAAATTCTCCGCCGTTATCCAGCAAATCCTTGTTCCACAGCGCCTTCGCTCTCTCGTCTGAAAATATGAAGCATAACTCGTGCTGTGCTCGATAGAAAGAACCGTTCGCCATTAGGTCTTTCGCCCAAACGCAAACCTGCTTCGGCTGAGGATTGCCGTAAACCCTTCTCGCTGCTTCAGTCATATGCCAAGCGTGTCTGAAATCCATGAAGATGTAGTGAATCGCTCCGGGCACCGAATTTTCCACCGATGCCTTCATTATGCTGGCTAGGAATTCCGCAAACTCCTCATCATTCATCTCTCCCGAACCTTCGGCAAAATCCTTGTGCCGCTTGGTCGTCGTGTTCGTGAAGAAATCCGCAGGTAGATTATATGGCGGATCGCAATTCACAATCCGCGCCAGATCACCGCCCATAAGCTGTGCAACGGCTTCGGAATTTTTGAAGGAATCACACAGGATGCGGTGCCCGTTGATTTCGAAAAGGTCGCCAGCTTTAACGATGCAGTCCTTGTCCAAAACATAGACTTCCTCTTCCTCGGCACTCTCAACATCGAACAAGTCAAACTTCTGTTCAAATCTCGGCATCGAAAATTCTGGAATTGATATCCGTTCACCGATGCTCGGAATGTCCAGATTGAATTTCTCCACGAAATCAAACAATCCCTGCTGGGTAATCTTTGCGTACGCTGATGAGTAAACCAATACCAACTCCGCCGCTTCTTCAACGCAGGCGCAGTCGATGAATGTTGCTGGCAATTCTTCTGGCACTTCGTGACCGAGCTGAACCAAGCGTTCCAAATCCAGCGTTCTGTGCTTCCCATCCAAGCAGTAGATTTTTCCTTCGTGCTCCCAAACCTTGAACGGATCAACGAACTGATACTGCAAAATGGAATTGATGAGCTTCTCGTCGCCATCGTCAATCCATTCCTTGAAATTCTCATCTTGGATGAATTCCAGTTCACGCCAGCGGATGTTCTCGGTCTTGAGAATTCGGCTTCTGATTTCTTGAGTCTGCATTTATAGGCATAATTTTGCAACAAAAATAGTAAACTATTAGTTTACATTAAAATTCCTATTACATAAGATTAGTAAACCATTCGTTTACTTTTGATGGGTTGGTAAACCATTCGTTTACTTTTGATGGGTTGGTAAACTATTAGTTTACTTTTGATCTGTTGGTAAACTATTCGTTTACTTTCAAATCCCTTCATTGATATGGTCTTCTGCACACTCTTACAAAAAGTAATTGTGAAGTAATACTTACTCTTTACTTTTTCTGTTTTTTGGGAACAAAAAATGCCACCCGTATTATCAGGTGGCTGGTGTAATTAAAAAACTGAGGGAGCAATCCTCTACAATCCGTTATTGGTTTACGATTTCGATATGCCTAAGCCTTACAAGGTCTCGGATGAATTCCTGTTCGTTGGTGGCTCTGATATCTTCGTTGGTGAGTGCTACGGCACGCTGGGCGTAGCCTATCATATACTCGTGGTTGTCAGCTGCCATAGCGTGCGGTGCGTTAATTCGCATCTGCGTTACGATGTCGCCATAATCTGCGGCGTCAATGATTTCACCGTTGCAAGTGAATCTTATTTTCATTGTGTAAAGATAGGGAAATCTTACCAATCTCCCTATCTTTCTGATTAGTTTAGGCGCTGAGGTCGATAGCCCTGTCCGCCGTGTAGTCAAGTAAACTTTCATTTAAGAATGCATTAAAGTTATCGGTTTCACCGTTCTGCTTGGCGTAGTCCACCAATCGCATACAGATGAGAATCCAGTTTTTGATTTTCGAGTAAGTCGTCGTGCCTGAATGGTGGCGGAATTCCACCGTGCCATAACGAAGCACGCTTTGCAGATTCAGCTTGAAATACCTGCTGAGGAAAAGCCTCCTGATACCTTCAAAGCTGCCAGTGTTCTGAATCCTCCGCTTGATGTTGTCTCCCACCGATGAAAGATTCCTGCAGTACTGGTTGTTATTTCCTCTTCTGGACACAGGCTGAATTTTATCAAACTCGCCTTCAAGATTCACGAAGGATTTGCACAGGCTCTTGAAGTTCTCCGGAAGGAAATCGTTTACACCGATGTGAAGGTGAAATCCGCAAGACTTATTCACCTTTGCTTTCGCCCTGTTGAGAGCTTGGCAAACCTTCTTGATTTGCTCCAGTCCGTCAGTTCCCCGAAGCACCGGCGATACGATTTCATTTCCGTTGCCACCCCGGATTGAAGAATCAGTAACGATCTTCCAGTGGTCTCTCGTAAGGTGGTTGTAACCTTCGAACTGAATGTTGATTCCCACCCTGTTCATCTCTCTGACGATGTCTTCCCTGCTGGCACCGTAAACTTCCAGCTCGATTCCGAATGTTCTCTCGAAGGTGAATTCGAACGGAAGGTTTACGATTTCCGGACCTCTCTGGCTCATCCATTTTTTCCAGATGTTATGGGCGAATCCATAATTCCCATTCGTGATGTAGTGTGCAACATCTCGTCTCGTGAATCCAAGCTCATACAGTTTGTAAGCTTTTTGAGTCTTGTTCAGATTGCTGTTTAGAATCTCTTGAAGCGTCATAATTCCCTGATTTTTAATTACATATCTAAGATAAAGCGTTGTAGTAAACAGGGCAAGTCATTTCAAAAGATTAACTCTTAATTAGCAATTACTTAGCACTGACAATGCGGTCCACGATTTCGCGGCGTTCCGTGTCCAATCTGTAGTAGTGGTGGATGATGAAGTTCCGCGCGGTGGTGTTCCACTCCGAAGGCGTCTTGAAATCCCTGAAGTTCAGCGGCTCGATACTGTCGTCGTAACGAAGCTCCCGAACGATTCGTGAGAGGTCTTGAATCTCGTCGTTGGCATCCGCCCAGCTCTCGGCATCTTCCGGAAATCGGCTTAGGAAATTATGCAGTCGCTCCTCCATTTCCTCTATGTAGCATTCTTCATCAAAGTTAAGCATTTCCTGCATCACCTCCAACATTCTCTGGTAGGCGTTCTTCTCATCGACCGAAAGGCTGGCGATTCCTTCGTTTTCGATTGCATCTTGGCAGTCACGCAGGTCCTGAAGTGTGTTCTGGAACCTGCAATAGGACATATTTGGCATAATGTTAAAGATTTAAAACTATGGCTAAACTACCGCTTTGTTTGATGCGGTAGTAATTTTTAACTGTTAATTAACTCCGTGAATTTCAGCTCGATTCTCGGCACCGTGCCGTATATCTTCCTGCTGTGCACTTCGCTTATTTGCGAATCGTTCAGATAGACTATGCCTTCCAGTGAGTCAGCCGTGAGCTTGAAGAGGTTGTCTTGAAGGTCTGGCTTGGTGTCTTTGAAGAAGACTTCCCCGTTTTCTATTTTCCGGATTTTCGTCTTGCTGAACGATTTTAGCGGCGGAAAAACGAAGGTTGCATCCACTCTGACCGGGCCCGTGAAGGGCTTGAAGTTTGGCGGCAGTTGGGACTTTGCATCGTAGGCGAGGTTGCGCTCGTGGTTGGTAACGGTTTCGGATTGGTATTTGTGAATCTTTCCGTTTCGGACTGCGAATCGTGCGGACTGCTTGGGCTTCGGCTCGCCGAGAATCGTTATGCTGATGTGTTTCATTGGTTAATTATTCGTGGATGTTTCCGATTAAATCCACTTCTACTACTTCCTTTTCCACAGGAATGTCTTTAAAATCTTGCTTTCTCATAATTTGTAACTTTTTCGGAATCAACCGCAGGAATTTGTGTTATCCTGCGTTTATTGGTTTTTCACCTGCTGTTTTAGTTCGTTTAATTGCTTTTCTAATTCAGCGATTTCTCTCAATAACGGATTTTTAGAATCCTTTGTGAACGCTTCAAATTCTTCTTCTGATACTCTTTTACCTTTCACTAGAAAAATGCCAGCAGAATTTTTGAACGTTAGTTCATTTCCTTCGTCATCGTAGGTTCGTTCGTCCCAAAACCCAACAGAATTTTTGAACGTTAACATATTGCCGTCCTCGTCATAGGTTCGTTCATCCCAACAACCGTTAGAATCTTTATAAGTCAGTCGGTTTCCATTCTCGTCATATGTTCGCTCAGACCAAAACCCACTATAATCTTTATAAGTTAATAAGTTTCCTTTGTCATTATAAGTAGATTCAATCCAAAATCCGTCAGCGTCTTTGTAGGTTAATCGATTTCCAGTATCGTTATAGGTTTCTTCAGTCCAGAAACCTTCAGAATCTTTTAAAGTTAACTGGTTTCCTTTGTCATCGTAGGTTTCTTCAATCCAATAACCATCATCTTTGATATCTTTCTTATAAGCAATTTGCGAACTGTTGATGTGATAATATACTATTGTTTCCATTTTTATTGATTTTTCGGTGAAATATTAAATTTTGTTCTCAGTTATTGGCAAGGCTATGAAACAGTATCAACTTTTGAACGGCTAATCTGAATATCAAATTCAGGCTTATTCCCTTTTATGATGGTGCGTACAAATCCTTTACTACCTTCGGGTATGTCTTCGCCTTCCGTTGCCCAATTAATTAAAGCGTGAATGAATTGCTGATTGACTTCTTTTTTCGCAATCCACATATTTCCCTTTGAAATTCCAACAAATGGTGTTTGCGTAAGTGGTGAAATTCCGAAATCAATCATTCTGAAAATACCGTCCACTATTTCGTGGAAAGTATCGATATCAATACCCCACTTATCAGCAAGTGCATTTTCCGTGATTAAATAATCTTCGTCTGGATTTTCCGTGTTCGTAAGCACGGCAGCAATTTCTTTTGCTTCGTCCCAATCTAATTTTACTGTTTTTGACATTTGATTTTATTTAATTTTTGTTTGTTAATGTGAACTACCCACTACCCTAAAGGGATAGGGGATTTCTTGGATGATCATTTTTATTTACAACTTTTTACAAACCAAATTTGATTATAGCGACTTCGATTATGGCGAGGTATTCCTTTGCGTGCTTATTGTCGCCGTGCGTTTTTCTGACTTCCTTTTCAAACTCGTCTATAGAACCCGTGAAGCATCCGCAGTTGACCTTTATGTTGCCACCACCTTCCCTGAAGAAAGTCGTCGTGCGATTGTGCGAGCCGAAGTTCTGGAAGCTGCAGAAGTCATCGTTGGATGTAATTGTGGCGTTTCCCGAAATCCACGACATTACTTGAAGACTCGCAACTCCATTAACCCATGCGTTTCCTAAGATTCTTGAATAACCGCTAACCACAGCGTGATCAAAGACCTTGGCATCGTCTTGGATAATTACATGGTCAAAAACATAAGCACTGCCAAAAATCTTTGCGTTTCCACAAACCTTTGCATTACCGAATACTTGTGCTCTTCCATAAACCCTCGCTTCTCCATAGACTGATGCATTCTCATAAATTAACGCATCCCCATTAACCAATGCGTTATTTAAAATTTTGGCATTACCGAATACTTGTGCATTGCCAGCGACCCAAGCGTTGTCTGATAGATTTCTTTCTTTCTCAACCCATCCCCCTAATTCTCCTTCGTCTGCATACATTGAATCTTTGGTTGCTTGAATCCTGAAGAGTTTTACCCCCATTGAGTTTATTATGGATTCCTCCGTTAGTTTGAAGTGTTTTTCCGTGTTCATTTTAGTTGGTTTTAAAATTCGTCATCGTCAACCTCCGTAGCTAGCCAGTTCTCGTAAGCCGCAGTAAAACTCAAAACACCATCTTCCCTCCGGAATTTCGCCTTCAAAAGACTGATGGCGTGCTCCTCGCTGTCCGCCCATACCGTGTAACTACCCTTGTAGCAGCCATTCGCCACATCAACCCTGTAACATTTCATAATTTAAATTTTTAAGTTATTTCCTTCTCTCAAGTAATTTTGTCACGAATTTCACGATGCGGTTCATCTCCTCGGCATCCGCCAGCGAAAGATACCAGTACAGGTTTTCCATTTCCATTCTCGTGCTCCTGTAATGTTCCTGCCGCTCCTTCGTTAAAAACTTCTCGAACGCTTCAAACTTCCGTTCCAGCAATTCCGCATAGCGAGCCGTCTCATCATCAGCAGGCAGAAATCCTTTCTTAACCAGCTGTTTGTTATGCCATGCAGCATAATTCATAGCTAAAATTGCCTGCGTTAATCTGTGCCCTACCTCCGCCTCGTTCTCCGGCGTTACCATAATCTGACTCCGCTTCCGCTCTTTCTGCTTTTGCTCGTAGCGCAACCTTTCAAGTCCAATCTTTTTGGCATACTCCGTGTCCGGTGCCTGTAAATATTTTGCCGCTGTCATTGCTTTGATTTTTGAATTCTTGACCTCAATTCACTGTACTTTACGGCTCTGTCTTTCGCCGCCTCAATCTCTCTCCGGTAATTGTAAACCGTAGTCCTGCTCACGCCATACTTCTTCGCTATCGCTCCAACGCTCTCCCCAGCTTCAATTGCCTTAATCACTTCCTCCTTCACATCAACCTTTGGATTCGGCTTCAATGTGAACACCTGACCTTTACGCAGGTACACCGTCTTCCTTCCAGTTTCTTCCTGAACCCTCTTCGCTATCTCCAAAGCCTTCTCGGCTTGTTTTTTCAGCTTCCGCTCTTCCATCGATTGCTGATTTTCTATGTACATAAATCTTCGTTTTCTTTTAAAAATTTAACCACCAATAAATTCTTCGCCTGCTGGTACACATAGCCGTTCAGCTCGGTAACCTTCACCGTTTTCGGCTCTTCTGACAACCTGCGAACCAGTTCGTCGTGACCTTGTTCCAACACCCTGATGTCGTACCGTGTGAGTAATAGCGGATTTGCCTTCTCCCTCGCTATGAACTTCCGAAAGCAAAAGTTGTATGCCTGCGGAAATTTCCGCCTGTACGGAATAAATTCCTTCCGCTCGCACAGGTAGTTGTAAATCAAAAACGCCTTCTCACTGCTGCCACGCTCAGAAACTTCCCCACGGACGCTATCGATTATTTTTCTACTTGCGATTTCCTTCTCCTCCTGGGTTGGTTCTGCTGTTGGCGGTTTGAGAAATCCGCGCAACTTCTCTATGCCCTTCGTGTGCGCCACGCTCTCCACCTTGAAGTTGATATAAGCCGAAAGTATTTCCCCTGCCTGTATGGTGCTGAGATTGGGATAAACCTTAATCGGCTCCCCATCGGCATTCGGCAACTCTTTTTTTATCGCCATACGGTATGCCTCTATAACCTCCTGCGCCGTTAGCGAGTAGCTCCTGAGCAGCGTTCCGAATTCAGCTTGGGCAAGCTGCATCTCGGCATCGTCCGTGAATTTCACCCCAAGCATCGTGATTATCCTCGCCGTAAGTTTCTTACGCTCGGAATGTCCAAGCTCCCTGTCGTTCAGCTTCGGCGACATTATCTCTCGCTTGACGATGTCAGGTAAACTCGAAATATTCCGCGCCGTTAGCGAGTGCACTTGTCCCAGAAATCTTATTTCCGTTGGCTCCTCCGTTTTTTGTAACTCGTTTTTCATTTTCCTCTTTCCTCCGTTGTTCCCAGGTCCTGACCGCCGCTTGCCAGTCCTTCATCTTGTTTTTTCCAATCACCCAGCCTTTACTCTGATAATGCGCGCAGAAAGCTTCGGCTGATATCCCGTTGTTGCGTTCGTTACAATACGCTTGCACCTCAGCGACTTCGGGCACCACAAAAACCTTTTCTTTTTTTCGCGCAACTTTTTTTCTTTTGGAAATTCCTTTTTGAGATTTACCAGATAAATCATCCTGAAGAATTTCAAAAAATTCGTCTTGCGATAAATCTCCCTCTTTTGGTTCTTTTTCTAAAAGAACATTGTTTTGTTTTTGTTTATGTTTATAATAGTCGTTACATTGGGGTGCCTCTTTGGGTACCCGATTGGGTTCCCTTTGGGGTGCCCGATTGGCGTTAAAATTTCCCCCCAATCGTACCCCCTTTATGTTACTTTCATCCTCATTGGCGTTAAAATTTACCACCAAAGAGTAGGTACCAAATGCCCTTTTCGACTTCCCAGAATGATATTTTATCAAACCAGCGTTGATTAAATTTTGCCTCCACGACCGCAAACTTTTTTCGGTACACTGTAGAGCGTTCATTAATTCCCCGTTGGAAACTTGAAAAGACTGACTCCAGAACTCCTCGTTACAGATGTCTACCAGCTCTTGGTAAAGCGCCTGCTCGGAAGCCGTAAGAGAAAATCTCCTCCTCGTTTTCTTCAAAATATTTCTGAAAAAGTAACCGCTTAACTCCATTCTCAACTATTAAACAAAGACATAACATTGTCCACGATGGACATTTCCATTTTATCCGTAGCACCAGATATCGTGTTCGCAATGTGCCGCTTCGACTGAATCATCTGGTATAGCTGTTCATCAATCGTATCCTTCCCAAGGAAGTAGGTGCACATCACATTGTTTTTCTGACCGAAGCGGTGAGCCCTGTCCTCGCACTGCACGCAGTCTGCATAAGTCCACGGGAACTCGATGAACGCCACTCTGGAAGATGCGGTAAGCGTCAAACCGACACCTGCCGCTTTAATGTTTCCAATAAAGATCTTCGTGTTTGGATCCGCCTGAAACTTGTCAACCGCCGCCTGCTTCTCATCCATTGAAGATAGGCCCGTAACGCTCACCGCCTTCGGATACCTTTCCTTCAACGCGTCAACGATTTCGTGCAGGTTGCAGAACAGTATGATTTTTTCTCCGGCTTCCGTAATATCGTCCACGAAGTCAAAAACCGCATCCAGCTTTCCTCTTGCGGAAATCCTTTTCAGTTCTCCCATCTTCACCATAATCTCTCCCCGAAGCTTGCGCCTGATTTCTTCGCTGTTGCATCCGTTATCACGCAGGAACCGAACGAAATCATTCTTCGCCTTCTCGTAGGTTTCCCGAGTCGAAATTTCACAGATAATCGTTTGCCGTTCCTTTTCTGGAAGGTCGTCAAGAACATCTTTCTTTTCCCTTCGGAAATAGCAGTGCTTGTTAAGCAGGTAATTCAGCTCCTTAAGATTGGATGCACCTTTGCCACCTTCGCAGTATCGGTTAAGGAAACCTCGCCTTCCTCCGAAATCTTCCAGCCTGTTCATAATTGCGATTTGCGGAAAAAGGTCGGCTGGCTTATTCACCACCGGCGTTCCGGAAAGTAGAATGACATTCTCTTTGCCGTGTGCCATCCTAAGCGTAAGTTTGGATTGTTGCGTGGCGGTTGATTTGCACTTGTGGCTCTCGTCCACGATTACGGATTTGAAAAGTTCGATGCGCGAATCCATCTCAATATCTCCGGCGTTCTTCATTCGCTTGGGATAATTCTTCACGAAGAATTTCTTAAGGCTCTCGTAATTGACGATGAACACATCCGCCAATCCGAGCTGCCAGTAGTTCTGCCAGTTATCCTTCACCTTGTCGTTCAGAATCATCACCTTTTTGTCGCTGAACTTTTTCCACTCGCGTTCCCAGTTCATCTTCAGCGATGCAGGCACGATGCACAGGCACGGAAAGGCACCGCCGTGCACCTTGTCGATTCCGATGATTGTGCCGATGGATTGAATTGTTTTACCGAGTCCCGGCTCGTCGCCGTTCAGCAATCTGCGCAGCTGAACACCTTTTGCGATTCCCTGCTTCTGGTAATGGCGAAGTTCCGCTTTGATAGGAATCTCAACCTCTAGTTCCGGCATCGGCTCTATGTTTCCGATTTGCTCCGGCTCTACATTTCCCACGATGATGTATTCTGCTCGATATTTTTGCGCTATGCGCTCTACATCAGCTCGGTAGATTAACGGCACCTCCCAAACTTTCTTCTTGAAGTTCCACTGTCTTGTTGGCAACTTCTTCACATCTTCCAGCTTCCTGTCTTTTTGGTAATTGAAAGGAATTGAGATATGGAAGCTGTCTTTAAATTCCACTATTTGCATTATAAATATCTTTAATGTTGCAGGGAAATTTTTGACCGTTGGAATTTTCGAAGGTCAGCGCCGGTGGATTTACACTGATGATTTTGACGAGGTCGCCTTGTTTCCCGTACACTTTACCTCGAAATACTACATCCTTGTTGAGCATCTGGATAGTTCCTTCCAGGTGGTGTTTTTTTTTGCTGATGTAAGAATCCACGAATTCCCTACCTTTTTTAGTCATACATCCACCAACTTTTATTTAAATTCTAATTTTAATTGCTCGTTCGGCTCCGGTAATACCTCGCCGAAAAAATCCATAGCCAGCTGCGCCAGCTTCTGCTCATACTCCATCCAACCTTTCGTGGAAAGCTCCGTGGTACTCATCGGAACTCTTAATACCTCTCCAGTTGCGATGTTCACGATTTCGCGATAATTGCACGCAGCCTTCAAGATTTCGTGCGTGTCCTTCGCCGAGTGAATCTCGCACCATTCCCTATAGAACAAGTCCTGAAAGAATGGCACGATGAAACCCCAGTAGAAAGCGTTCTGCGAATTCGTTCTCCTCCGGAAAACTCTCTGGATGATGATTTTTACTTGTTTGCCGGCGAACGATGCTAAAACTCTTCTGATTTTAAACCTGCTCGCCTGCGGAAGATTACCATCTTCCAACACCACCGCATCAATTTCCAGCTTCTCCCTCATCAGGATGCTTTACAGAAAATTTTCCCGTCAGTAATTACCTCCCTGTTAGCTTCCAGAAACTCAATAAACTGCTCCACGATTTCAACCAGCAACGGCAGATCCCTGCCCTCCTCATACCGATACTCTTCTTCGAAGATTTCCCCTCCATCCTTCTTCCACTTGTAAATCAGGTAGGTGAAATCGCTGACGAAATTACCGTTGAAGTGCATCAGATAAGGATAAACGATGTGTTGCCAGTTCTCCCGATACTTGAATGCTGAATAGTTGCTCGTGGTCTTCAGGTCCACA
Organism: Cruoricaptor ignavus; assembly: GCF_900141665.1. Classification (GTDB taxonomy): domain Bacteria; phylum Bacteroidota; class Bacteroidia; order Flavobacteriales; family Weeksellaceae; genus Cruoricaptor; species Cruoricaptor ignavus. Next base: position 44,664 of record NZ_FQYI01000012.1, read on the forward strand.
ATCCTGAAAGGCAGAAGGAAATCGGTGAAACCGTACATCCTTACTACTCCGTATCTTGTTTCCAGAAAACCTTCGTGGAAAGTTTGGCAAACCGAACCCTTGAGCGCACCTGCAATCGTCTTGCAATCGTGAATGTTGAAACCTTCGGTGATGCCTTTCCACTGCGCTACGATGAGGTGATTTTCAATATCGGAAACCAAGTGCATTTGCTTAGACTTCCTTCTTTCCACGAGGCAGTCAATAATCTCATTGAACATCGTTCCCTTGTCTGCCGCATAGCTATCTTCAAGCGGAACGCGGTTAATTTTACCGATAAGTTCACCGAATTTTTTCTGTTCAAATTCCTCTTCGGAAATCTGCGGGTTCTCGGTAAATCCATAGTACTTCTGGTACACCTGCGAGCTGTTGAGATAGCTCGCAAATGCATCCAGAAGCGTAGGGTAAATATTATACTTCGGCTGGCTCTGCAACATCTTTGTGACTGTATTTTTTGGTTTCTTTATCGAACTTAAGGCCGAGCTCATCCGCCTTATTCTTTAGAAGTTTTCCTGCCACCGCCTTAGAATTGCCGATGTGGTCAAAGGCATCAATCCTTTTCACGAAATCATTTGCCATCGGCGCATCAGTGATTAAGTTGATTTCGCCTCTGATTTCTTCCATCACCTCATCGTATTTTTCCTGCTCCTCGCCGGACTGCTTTAACCGGTTCTCGTAGGCTTCGATTACCTGCTTCGTAAGGAACTGATTTGGTGCAGTCTGATTTCCATCGGCATCTACGATTACTGGAAGCTTCATCACCGCCGGAAGATTGCAGGTGTTTTTCCCATCGTTCCTGCTGGTAGGATTGAAAGTAATCGTGCGTTCAGTACCGTTCATCTCTATGTAACCTACCAAATCCAGCTCGGTAACGAGCGAATCGTAGTTGGAACCGCCGAACAGCGGCACATATCTGGTATCATCGCCTTCCGTTCTCGTTTCCCTATGCGCTACGAAAACGATATGCTTCTTCATAATACCAACCTTCTTGATTAGGTTGGTAAACATCGCTTTTCGCTCACCGTAGCCTTGCAGCGTAAGCATTCCGTTCGGGCGGCCCATCTTTGGATTATTCTTCACGATGTAGTCAGCCATATAGTCAAGCATCTTACCCCCGGTATCAATCACCAGCGTTTGATAGCTTGACAGATCCTCCCCAAGCACATCGATGAAATCTTGGTATGATTTTATTTGCACCGTGTCCACCCTGTGACTAGGGTGTACCCTGTGAATACCGCCATCGAAATCGAACAGCAGCGGTTTTGGTGCAGAAAGCGCCAGTGTAGTTTTTCCCGTACCGGCTTGCCCATAGATTAGTGCCTTGATGTACGGATTGATTTCCAGTTCGTTTGGTTTTTTAATTAATGCCATCTTGTTAAGGATTTATGTTTTTTAATTCTTTATAGAAATTGTCCAGCGCCTGCATTTCGGCGTGCGTGAGCTCGTCGTGACCAAGCCTTTTACCGTTGACATACCATATGCCTCCGATATTTTTTATCTCAATTATTACCGTCATTTGTTAAAAAATTTATTGAGAGTCTTAGAACCACCGCAACCGCAGTAATGATGAATAGCAAAATAGTGTCGGTGTAAGACACTTCCGCTGGTGGCGTTGTTGCCTGAATTTCGCACTCGCACATAAGAAAGAATGCGGAAACCGCTATTAACAGATTAAATACCGTCTTCATCTTTGCTTGATTTTAAATCCAGAAAAGCTTCGCAAGCGGCAAGAACTACCTTTGCGAAATTGTCGTCGTTCTGCATCACCAGAAGGATGTTCGCCGCTATGCTTTTAGCATCCCCCATCACCGCAGACATCAGCCTATCTGAATCTGCTTCCCGGGAAAGCAACAGCAAGTTGTTACCTTCCGGCATCTTCTCTAAGGCATTGTCGATAGCCTGCTCGAATTCTGTTCTTGGTTTTTTCGGTTTCATATCTTATAATTTATCTGTAAATTCTTCTGTATCTATTTTCCAATCTCGATATCGCTCGTTTGGTTATATCGAAATCGTGTTCGCATTTGGCAGCGATTTTCGGCATCTCGAAAAACCTTCTATAGTTTTCCTTATGCGTTTCCAATCGACTGTACGCTAACTCGATAAGGTCCAGTAATTCATCGGCTTTTTCCAGCCGTAGTCTTTCTTCGTGTAAATCCATTAGTATTTTTATTTGAACATTCTTTCTCTTGCCTTTGCCCGGATTTCTTCCCGGTCTTTCCTTTTCGGATTTCCGTGGGCGGTTCCCACGCCGCCCCGGATATCCATCAGCTTTTTCTCGACCTGACCGACAAAAGCCTTTATCGTTTTGACCTCTCCTAAGAGAAGGTCTAATTCCTGTTCCGTCATATCCTGAAACTTCTTTCAATGCCGTACATCATATCGAAAACACCGGCCTCTGCCATACGGCGTTTCCTGTCGGATATGATTGAATTGCGAATGTCCATAGCCCTTAGAATTCTCCGAGAAATCTCTTTTTGCTCCTCCTCAGGCAGCTGTCTAAATTTCTCACCTCCATTATTCCATTTAAACTCCCTCCACTTCTCGATATACTCTTTAAGAAGTACTTCTCTTTTTCCGTTGTGAAAGAATGCTGATAAATCCAGCTCGATGATTTGTCCCATAGTTTGACTGTTTTTTAATTACTCCACAAAGGTAAACAAAAAGGTAAAATCTACCAAATATTTTACCATATTTTTTACCTTAAAAAGTAAAATTTTTTGGCAAACTATTGAAGTCCAGCTGCAAAATCTTTTTGTGTAAACCGTTCCGGATGATTTTTTTTTAATCTCGCAAATGTCTGCTTTACACTATCAAAACTTTTATAATAGTCGTTATATCTTGATAGCAAAGTGTTGAAAACCGTTTTCTGCTCGGCGTTCGGCATACTCATCAATAAGTTGTATTCATCAATCATTTTAAAGTGTCGAAGTTTCGTAGGAGATAAATAATCAGCTTCTACCATATTAAATTTTTATTAATTTGTTTACTTTTTGATTTATTTTTATATATTTGAAAGTAAAATATATCACAAAGGTAAACAATTTTATAATTTTTTACCTAAACTTTTACCTAACAAGTTACTAACAATGGGATTGACCGAAATAAAAAAGACAATCGAAATCCTAAAGAAGGAGCGTAAATTCAAAAACCAAGCGGAAATTGCAACGCATTTAGGTTACAACCCTTCCTATTTCAGCCGTGCCCTGAACTCCGGTGAAATCCCGTTTGAATTAGAGGAAAAGTTTTTTGAAGAATTCCCGAAGAAAGAATTTCTTTACAAAGGTATTGACGAATTCTTCTGGAAAGACATCCCGGAAGAAACTCCAAAAGAGAATCCCGATGTAGCTTCCGTAATGAACAGGCTTTTCCAAGTCACTAATTCAAAGCCTGTTGACTCAGTGTCCAGTGTTGCAGAGGATGATTATTCTTGGGTTGAATTCCAAGATCTTTCCGTTGCTGCCGGTGTAATGGGTGGCGCTAACCCCGATGTATTGCCCGATACTAAAAGGAGATATATCCGAAATGAGTTTGAGAAAGGAAATTACCTCGTAGTTCGTGTGGATGGCGACAGTATGGACAATGGCGGAAAAGAAAGCATCCCCGATGGTTGCGAAATTCTCATTCGTGAATTCATCCCGAACGGTGCTATACCAATCAGGAATAACCTGTTCGTAATCGTTACCCGGGAAGGCACCGTACTTAAACAAATCGTAAAGCACGATATCACAACAGATTCGTTAGTGCTGCACTCTTACAACCCCAAATACAGCGATTATGAAGTGCAGATGGATGATGTTTTACAGCTTTTTATTTTCAGGCGAATTACAAACTATCGCCCAATCGTACCCGATAATTATTTAAAATGATATGAAAAAGTTATTTATTCCCACTCTTCTATTCTCTGGATTGGCATTCGGTCAAATCAAAGAACAGAAGAATAACTTAAAGTGCACCACAGTTGGTGAATTCGGACACGGGGCACCTCTTCAACAAATGAAGAAATGCCCCGGCAATACATATATGTTCGTTTACTTAGACGACCAGTACCGCAGACTGAACGAATTCAAAAGTTTTGCATTCAAAGATGTGGATGGCGCTTTCGATAACCTCTACAACACATTGATTAGAGTGCTTGAAGAGGAACCAATCGAACCAGTAATCCTCGACCTGCCAAACGATAAGCTTCACATCAATTTCAGTAAGGTTGGCGGAAAATCTTATGTTTCAATCACACAGCTGGTCAATAAAAGTTCTTCAAGAAGAGGTTACACCGGAAATATGAATCGTGAGCGAATCGATTTACTGTTTGGAAAAACAAAATCCGATGACGATGGCAGATAAGAGAATGCTCGAACTCATTACCATTCTCAAAACCAATGGCACCATCCGATTCGCACAGCAGTTCTGCGATGCGGTAGGCCTATCCAAGCAGCACCTTTCCGCAATCAAGTCCGGAAGGCTGAAATTCTCTGCGGAACACATCGAAAAGGCGTGCCGAGAATATGACATCAACGCCAATTGGATACTTGGTTTGTCGGAAAAAATGTACGGTTGCCGTTGGTAACATTATTGTCAACATCAAACATAAAAACTAACTAAAACGGTAAAAATTAAATAATAGGAAATAGTTGATTTTCAATCATTTGCATTTTTGAGATTAGTAGACAATTCATTACGGCTCAGAAGGTTACAGGTTTGAATCCTGTCGAGCTCAC
>NZ_FQYI01000022.1 GCF_900141665.1 Cruoricaptor ignavus
AAATTTTCTGCGTGTCTGTTTCATTGTTTTTTCCGACTATTTAAAGTTAATAATTTCAACTTAAACAGTGGTCCAGTTTTTTAAGGGTATTATCAATGTCTGCAAAAGCGTAGAAGTTCTTTTTGGTTTTTTAATGAGGTTTGTCTTATGAGGTAAATATTGTATATTTGAAAACTATAAAGAGAGCAGCGGTTCTTACAAATTTTTGCACAAGGACTACCTGGGCAGTATGCTCAAACATTTGGAAACGCTCTATTGCAGGCTGCCGCACATGGTGTTGCGCAAGGGACGCTTTCATTGATGCAGGGTGCGAGTTTCAAGCAGGCATTTATAGCAGGTGCATTAGGTAGTTTGGGTGCAAGTGCCTGGGGTTATGCGCTTAATAAGGTCGGGTTGTCACAATTTGCTTCAAGTTCGGTAGGTACGATTGCTTTCGGGGCGCTATCAGGAGGTGTAGGGTCTGCACTAAGTGGTGGCAATTTTTGGCAGGGTGCCTTGATTGGAGGGGTTGTTGCTGGTTTGAATCATGTAGCGCATGCAATTAGCGAGCCGGGTGTAGATAAAGATACTCGTCGTACGTTTAGAAAGTTAGTTAAAAATGATGATTATCAGGGTGCGTTCGATTTAGTCAATTCAAAGTATAATTTAGATGCGGGTATTGAAGGGAAATATACACTTACTTTTTCAGATGATTACAGCTACTCAGGATTGACTGGCGGTGAGGCTTACGGAATGCAAGAGGTAACTATTGCAAAACATGTATTTAGGGGGCCTGTTGCAACATTTGCGAGGGTGGTTCATCATGAATTTGTTCATGTTTACCAAAGAGCTATTTTAGGAATGACAGGGAACCTAAGTATATATCAAGTAAGAGAGTTTTTAGGTTACCATGACTCTTTATTTAATAAAAATTTACCTAAGGCTTCCTTTAGTTCCATGGAGGGGTATTGGAATAAAGCTCGCGAATTTTATAATTATATGACAGCCCACCCTGCGCTAATCAGGGCTTATCAATCACAATATAATGATTTTGCAAACTCAAGTTTTTTTAAATAATATGTATAAATTTATTCTAATACTGGTTGTGAGTTTTTTTTCTGCGCAACAAAAATGTAATCTATCTTTTGCAAATAATACTTTGTCAAAGGATGGTACGGTAACTCTTATAATTAAAAATCAAACTAAAAGAAAATTAAAAGTTCCTATCCAATATAAAAGTGAATGGGCTAGACCAACTGATGTTCAGATTTATAATGAAGAAAAAAAGTCGTATGAATATACTGGCTATAGTTTTGACGGAGCATCATGTTTGGATACTAAAAAATGTTTAGGAAAAACGTTTTGTCTGAAAAATAATAAAATCAAAGAATACAAAGTCAAAGTTATTCCTGGAAGGATTTCGCAGGTTTTTGAAGAAAAGAAAAAATATAGATTTAAATTAGCCTTTGATACATATTTATTCAGTAATTGTGAAGAGTATTTAACTGATTGGTTTTACTATGATTTGAATTAGTAAGTATAGTGTTATTGTTCTGTCGGCGTATTCTAATAGAGATTCATTGCTTGACATATACTATACTTTCCACGAGCATTTTGCGGAAGTAGGCCTCGTACAAATGAACGGAAGATTGTATGATCCATTGCTGAGAAGGTTTTTAAATGCCGACGAGAATATCCAGGATATGTTCAACACCCAGAACTACAACAAGTATGGGTATGTGATGAATAATCCATTGATGTTTAATGATCCAAGTGGGGAATTATTCTGGTTTGCGGCATTAGTACCTATCGTTGGTAAATTTTTCGCAGCAGTTATTGCAGGAGCCATTGGTGGAGCGATTATAGGCACGGCAATGTATCTTGGACAGGCTGCAATTACAGGTAACTTTTCTTGGGGTGGTTTGGCTAAAACTTTTTTTGTAGGGACACTAACAGGAGCCGTCTCGGGAGCTTTAGGACAAGTTTTTACAGCAGGAGGCTTTTGGGCTACAGTAGGAAATGGAGCTCTTGCCGGAGCCGGAAGTGGTGGAGTCAATTCGCTTTATTAATGGCACCAACTTTTTAAAAGGACTTGCAACGGGCGCGGTAATTGGCGGTGCGATTGGCGCAGTAAGTTGGGGCCTAAATAAATTATTTACTAAACCTGACATATCTGAAGATTATTATCTTGAAGATAACATAAAGAATAATAGTCGCAATGGTAATCCTGTCGATAAAAGATATATAGATAAATATTTTAATGAAAACTTTAACGACGCAGAAAAAATTAAACTTAAAAATGCTGGTTATAAAAATACATATTTTGGCAAAAGTCCTGACAGTAAGTTTGCTCCTTCAGGATGGAAAGTAAATAGTGAAGGAGCTTTCAGTGGTATTATTGAAGGCAACGAAATAAATGCGCTAGGTATTACAAGGGGTGGAAAAATATATCTAGCACCTAAAGCTCTTTCCAATAAAAAATTATTTTCTTTCACTTTTCATCATGAATTGGGCCATGTAATGTTAAGTGATGTTGATGAATATATCCACATAGCGTTTGTAGGTAAAGACTTTGCATCTCATATTCCTATTTCAAATTTAGAAAACCAATTTGTGAGATTAAATGGCTTCTCAAATTTAAATTATCAAGTAAATCAAAAACTTTTGAATATTTATGATAATACCCTTAAAAAACTGGACCACTGTTTAAGTTGAAATTATTAACTTTAAATAGTCGGAAAAAACAATGAAACAGACACGCAGAAAATTT
>NZ_FQYI01000005.1 GCF_900141665.1 Cruoricaptor ignavus
TCAATGGACTTAAATTCAGCCAAAATAATCAAGCCAATCAACTCTATATCAGATAGTTTTGGTTTTATAGGTTTAAAATAAAAATCTTCAGTTTCGGAAATGTCTCTTAAATTATTTAAAATTAAGTTGTAACTTGCCTCAAGGTTGCTCATAATTGTATTTGATTGGTAGTCAATACAATATACTAATTTTTAGTCACTTGAGCAACCTTTTTTATAATGCACTACGGGTTAAATTAGTACGATGCTTGTTCAATAAAGTCCCTTTTCAATTCTTGCTCTATTTCTTCCTGTTTCCAGCGGATACACTGTTCAAAATGCTTTATATGCGCTGCATAGTCTAAAAGGTTTGGTAAAGTTTTAATCGTTGCCACAACCTTTTCTAGAAAATTAATTTTTGACTGAATAATTGGTACACGGCTTCCTGACCAACTTTCCGTTCGGCTAAAGCTTATTTCTTTTAATAATTCCGTGTCCTTATTAACAAGCAATAATTCCCTGAAAAACTCAAAAAACCAATCATTGAACTTATCGTAAACCACATTGAGTAAAGCTATAACAACAAAATTGTCCTTCGCGTGTTTGCGTAGCATTTGTAAGATGAAGAACTTCATTTTTTCAATTAGATTAACGGAGTTTTCATTGACATTAAACAACGCATTCATTTCTTCCTCTCTCACAAAACCATAGGTATTCGAATCCCTTATCAAAAAAATAAGCCCTTCAATTATCTCGAAACAGTTTTCTAAACGCCACAAAGCCTGAAGCTTCATCCGTTCAAAGCCTGAACCATATCCGAGACTTATTTTCCCTCGTTTAATTCCATCATTTATAGCTTTACTATTAATTCTTAAAACCGCTTCAAGTTCTTTTCCCTCAAAATCAAATCCCGGATCCACTTCTACGATTTTCCAATAAACATCTGTGAGTAAGTCTTTTTGGTCACCAAAATAGTTGCTATAATCCTGAAAGATGCGCCATCCGAAGTTCGATCGATTGATAATTTCTTTATCCAGAATTAGTGAAGTTAAATAGGTAATTATGTTATGAGAAACTAGTTCTATCTTTTCCACTTTATATTTTTCAAATTGGTCACTATATTTTAAAAAATCGGACATTTGAGAAATATATATTTTTCCTTTTGCTGTTTTAAAAACATATATTAATCTTTCAAGCATCAACTGATTTATCTCATTTTGAGGAAGGTAAGATAAAACAGCGGAAACCCAAAAATCACTGCCATTAACATTATTAGCGTCAATAATATTTAATATGTCCTTACCCGCGCAAAGGCTCTCACCCAAAGGTATTCTAACGATATTAGAAGTCAAAACAAATTCAATTTTACTCTCAAAAAACAAATGCAAAGCTTTTAAATAATCGGCCATGCTCTTTCTTGCAAGCAAAATAAAAATTTCAGTAATCGAATAATCAATATCCCAAAAAGTTCGGTCTAACTGCTGCTTATTTAGATTACTTGCCGAAATAAAAAATTTAGAAATATTCGACCAGTTATTTTCTTCAACAAATTTTCTAAAATTCTCTTTCCGTTCGACTTCGCACTCATCTAATGATTTTGTTCTGTCAATTTTAAAAGCCCAAGCTGGTCTCAAAAAATTTGAAAGTTTTACCACATCCGAATGCGTAAAAACCTCCCAATCGTCTGGAGGAGTTCCTTTAGCGTCTATTATTCTGTCGCTGAGTTCTACCACAAATTTGCAGTGTGAGTACTGATTTACATTCAGTTGAGAGATTATCTTGTCATAAAAAGGAATTTCATTCAAATACAGTTGTGCATCAAAATTTCCCCGAGGATTTGTAATAACCTGCAAATAACTATTCGTCGTCAATTCACTAAAGTTCACATTTTCTGCAAAATGACTTAGAATTTTCCCGCGGAGCAATTCTAAATTTGCTGTTCTATAGAGTGAGAAAGTGTAGGAAGTAAACGCCATTCCTTTGCTTTCAAAATCGTTAAAATGCCACTTCAAAAAATCGGAACCGATTCCCAGTAATATGAGATTACAGATTTCTTTATACTTCTGCTCTGTTGCTAAATTCTTAAAAACTTCATAAAATCTTAACTGTCTTTCATAATCAAGATAAGGGTCTGTATGCCGATAAATAGTACAGTCTGTTATGAATTTCAACACTTCTGTAAAGCGTGACGGTTGTTTGCTTACAAGATCTAATGCAAGTTGAATCGAAGATTCAAAGTAGTCATTTTGTTGGTTCCAAAAACGAGATAAAAAAACAAGATACTTGCCCGGTTGTTGATAATCGTTTGTGTTATATTGTAAAGAATATCCCACTTCATTCGTTTTCTGTTCCAAAGAATCAATCCAATCCTTTACAAAAGTTAGACAGTCTAATTGACGATAAAGCCAGAAGATATCAAAAAATTGATATCTTTCGTTGACACCGGAAATATTTTGTTCCAGATATGTCAAATGAGGTTCTATCTGATCTTTTATATGGGAAAAACCAAAAGTATTATTTACATCTACCAATGTATTTCTTATTTTATAAAAATAATTTTCAATAAAACTTTCAACCCATTTTCCATAATTTATAGCGGCGCTTTTTCTATCAATAAAACATTTATAAAAAACATAAGTTCCCAATACTTGATCCGAAATTCTTGCAACTTCATCGCTGTATAAATCTACCAGTTCCTTTTGGTGCAATTCTAAAATAGACGACCACAATTCGTTCCAATTGATAGAAAATTTACTTTGAAGCAATTCTTGAAGCTTATGATCTTGACGGTCAAGTACACCGAAAAATGAAATAATCGCCAAAGCTTGAAGATTAATTGGGTTGGTTAGAATTTTTGTCTCAGTTGCTATTTTTTCAAAATATTCTTCGTAAAGCAGTACAGGATTCTGAAGATAATTGTTCTTTGCTCCGGGTTGTACGGAAGCCGTAGCCATTAAAGCAATTCGGGCATTTCCTTTTGCTATAGCGACTATAGCTTTTTTTATATCATAGTAATATTGGAGATTGGGTAGCGAAGCCAAAATAATTTTTTCAATATCCTCGTCTTTAAATACTGGGATATTTAGTTCATTGAATGCATAATTCTTAAGCTCGCCCTCAACAATATTTTTTACATAATCGCGAGAAGTAACCACGATTTTAAGTTCATAGGATTTTTTCTCCGTGGTAGTGTTAAGCAAATAATTGAAATTATTCATTCCTTTATTAGCATCATCGAGCAAAACGATATACTTCTCCCCAGCAGAAAAAGCATTCTTTAAATCTTCCCAAATCGGCGGAGATGATCCTTCAATTACAATCGGATGATAGCCCTCCTTGCCGAATTCTTCAAGAATTTTCACAGCTAGTCTGGATTTTCCGACACCAGCGCCACCTGTTAACAATAACTTATCGACACTACGGAGCAAAGCCATAGTTTGATTAAGCTGATCTTCACGGCCAATAAAAGGATTGGTAAGTGACGGTTGAATTGCTTTCTTTGTCTTTTCTAAATAATCAGCCAAAGGATAAATAGCGCCTATGGTGGAATGAATATTCAAATAGGCAGAAAGCAAGTAAGGATGACTTGCCAGTTTGAAGCTTAATTTCTGAATGCTGTAAATTTCAAACTCTGTTAACTTATTGTGTGATGCGACCTTTTCTTTTAGCAGAAAATCTTCCTCCGGTTTTATGATTTCATTACAGGCTAAAATTATTTTATGAACCTTATTTTTAGGAATTTTGGTTACAGTCTCATTAAAACAATGGTCAATATCAGATAATAATTTATAAATAAAAGACCGAGAATTTCCAACTCTTTCCTTTGTAGTATATTCTACAAATAGATAACCACTTTTGTATTCAAAAAAGGAGTCTGGCGATCCCTTTTTATTTTTTTCTTTTGCCTCTACCGTTCCCGGAGCAGAAATAAAATTGTAGCCCTCCAATTGTAACAAGTGGGTTACTAATATTGGAAATTTGGCATCGTTAATGGATTTGAGGGCTTGTTCTATTTTCGGGATTAGATTCATTTTATCAAGTAATAATTTTTTTAAGATATTTTACTATTTCAAACTATTTAATTTTTTATCCAACAAATAAAGCGCAACACCAAAAAATTCTTTATGTTTATTTTCTGATCGAGAACTCCAAAACTCTATCTCTTTTTTAATAAAGCTTTCTTTTAACCGTTTATTTCCAAGATATTTACATTCATTATGAATTCTATCTTTTACATTTTTATACACTTGGCTTCTTGCCTTTTTTAAAGATTGCATATTAAGATTAAGAATTTCGTCAATCTCTAACACAGTTTCCTTACTTTCCCCTGTAATTGTACCATCTGCTTGATAAGTGATTATAGCACTACATAAGGGTGATGCAGACAAGATATCAATAGTTTGCAAATCTTTATCACCTTTCTTACTGTCGCAAGTTTGCAACTGACCTCCTTTACCTTGATTGCCAGTACAAGCAGCGAATAGATTTTTATAATCCAAACCTAAATCACTATAATTATTTTGACATTTAAAATGTTCAATTTTACAGCCTGGTGAAGTTTCTTTTTCGGGAATCCTTTTCATGCAATAGCAACAAACAAATCCCTGTTCTTTCATTAAACTTTCACGCAATTCCTCTTTTGCATCGGAAGGAATATTGCTATAATTTGAATGTGGTCGTGATCGATGCTCCGCTAGTGATCTTGGTTCCCTGCCTTTATTTATTTTCCTCATTTAAGTCAGACTCTAAATAATCAATTTGAATTTTTGCATTTATCAATTCAGGGTCATCTGTACCGAGTAATTTAACTAATTCGTCATATTTCTTTTTTGAATCATTCAAATTTTCATTTTCAATCAATCCAAATAATTCAGTAAGCATTTTCGTAACCTCGGGTATTCTTTCTTCAACATTCATAAGTTCATATAGAATGGTACTAATATCTTTTCCATAGTAATTTGGTGTATAGTTTAAAACTTTGGCGTTTTCAACAATTTTCACTTCAGAATATTTGTTATCTGAATTACTTAATAATTGAGGTGAATGTGTTGTAATTATAAAATGTGATGTATTATCTTCAGATATATTATTCTTAATGAGTTCTATATATTTCCGTTGCCAAGAAGGATGAAGATAGGTATCAGGTTCGTCAAATAGGAATAAAGTGTTTTCTCTACCCGATAATTCAATCAAACCTTTCGCAATTATTAATTGTTGTTCACCCTCACTTAAATGAATAAATTTAGCGTCATCATTATTTTTAAAAGTAAATGAAAATTCAGGTTGAAAACCATCTATAATTAATGTATTGAGAATTTCAAAAAATCGTTTTTCTTCAACAAAATACTCACGGATTGAGTAGATCATTTCACCACCTAAAATTGTAATGTTTAACGCAGTATCTTCCCATGCTTCCATCACCACATTTCCTGATTTTGAATACTCAACAGGAGCTAAATGTAAAGGTTCCTCCAAACTGTCCAAAAATCTCAATAACAGTTCTACTTCACCTTCTGCACCCCAAAATTCATTAATTTTTTTCCTTGCCCATTTTGGTTTCCGAAGTTTAATTTTTACGCTTACAACATTTTTAATCTTTGCAATTTTGAGAAGAAAACCAGGAACATCACCAAATTCATAGGATAATAATGATAATAAAATAGTTCCGAACAATTTTGGTTCGTAGTATAAAAAAGGACGATCTAAATGCTTATCTTCAGAACGTAGATTAAATGATAGCTCCTTATTGAAAGGCTCACAAACTCGCTCCATAATATGAGATTGACCAGAATAGTAGATAACAATATTGCTGGGTAAAATTCGTTCAAAACTACCGTAAATTTCAGCAATCTCTTCCCTTTTTAATTTCCTTCCATTTACAATATATTCTTGGTTAGAATTTTCTTTTTTGTTAAAAATTTCAACCTTAATATAATCCGTCTTGAAATCAGAAGTCATGGAAGTTTGTTCCAGAATTTCCTCTAACCGCAACTCGTACTCTAACTTAAATTGAAATTTTGTCTTTTCATTTCGAAATGCATCACTGAATATCTGAGCAATACTTTCTAAAATGGTTGATTTGCCTGAACCATTGATCCCAATAACTATGGAAATATACTTTTGAAAATCTATTTCAAAATTCTCGAAGATTTTATATTTCTTAATAAATAATTTGGTAATCTGCATTTTATTGGGTTTTAAATACGGTTTCTTCAAATTCAATTTCCGCGTTTTCTTTTAAAGCACTTGCTTCATTCTTCAACATTTCAATTCTGTTTTTCATGTCAGAAATATGATGCGAAATTTCTTTTTGCTTTTCGAGTGTTGGAACAGGAATTATAAAATCCTCCAAAAATGCCTTAGGAACTCTTTGCTGTCCAGCAGAACCTGTAAAAAACAACGTTGCATACTGTAGAAGCTTTGGCAATCTAAGAATATGATAAATAAATTCTAAATCTACGCTCTTACTGCTATTTCTTAAAACATGATATTCAGTAGAGCCACAACCAAAACCATTTTTTAGATTATTGACGATCGCTGATTTTCCATTCTGCATACATGGTGTGATACGAGCCCAGATCAGATCACCGTCCTGAAATTTTGTATATCCTTTTGAATTCAATACTGTTTTTTCTCGCAACTCAACCACTTTACCATATTCATCAGAAATACACTCCATTGGGATAAAGGAAATAACAGTATCTTTATCTGGAAGTATTGTTGTAGGATTTATATCTACGAGATTTTTTAATCTTTCGTTTTTGTACTTATTTGAATGAAAAAATAAATCTTCGCCTTTATTATTATAATCAAACCCCCATTTTTCAACATTCTTAAAATCTACTAAATGTAAAAGAGAATCATTTTTAATAGAAATTTTATTTTTTTCAATCCCCAATTCCTCAAATAAATATTTTTCTATATCTGCTTCTAAGTTTTGGGCTTTTAGTTGCAATTCTTGGGCATCGTTTATCTTTCTCTCGTAGGCTTCCACAATCTTTTGTTGTTCTGAAAGGGGAGGAAGAGGAATTAGTAATGAGGAAATAAATTCGTAAGTCGCCTCGTTTTTTATACCCTCAGCTCGTAAAAAAGACAAATGATTTTTAAAGTTTTGACTACGAATTGCCATTACTAAATATTTATCATTAACAATATCCCGATTAATATGATAAGGTTGATAGTGTGTAGTACACACTAATTTCCCGATTGTGTTTATTGCTAAAGCTCCTTGATGAAAATTAATTTTTGAAACTAATAAATCTCCCTTTTCCAAAGCATATAAATCCATATTGGTTTCCAATTCATCCCTCAAGTGAATAACACCATCAGCAAAAGAAATTTTTTTTACTACTGGAAAGTCCTTTTTATAATCAATTTTTCTAATTTTATTTTTGATTGGAGATATAACATTTCTTAACTCCACCAAACTAAAAGTTGAATCAAAATTATTGGGGTTTATATAATAACTTACAAACCATTTATCAAATTTTGAATAATCTACAAATTTTAGCCAGGAAAAATTTTGTACTGTTCTCATTAATTATAAAAAATTTCAGGTTCAGAAACTTCACCGCTTTTTTCGGCAATCGGCAATCGATAGATATTGTCTTCTATCACTTCATATTTCACCTCTCTAAACTTGTTTTCCCAAAGGTGGTTTTGTTCACGGTATTTTTTAAACTCCTCCGCCAAAGGTTCCAGTTCATTTTCAATTTTAGCACCCGTTGTGCTTATACCAGCTTTTTCTACTTCTGCTATAGGAATTTCGTAGTTAAAACCTTCCTTAATTTCTGCTTTTATATCTGCTGAAATTTTCTCCACAATTTGTTTTAATTCTGTGCGTAGTTTTTTCTTTTCGTCTGCGGAAACTGCATCTTTTCCTTTCAGGGAAAGTTGGTTATTTATTTCTTCAGTTCTTGTATTGTATTTTGCCTTTACTTTTTTTTCAGCCCTTGTTTTTATGTTTTTATATTCTTTGGCTTCTTCTTCTGTAAATTTTTTGAAGAACAGCAAACTCGGCTTCACCGTTGCACCCGAAGCAATGAATACATCCTGCGGAATGGAAGTAATCAGCACAATTTTCGCCTGACTTTCCACAAAATCCCGGATCTTTTGCAAATTGGTATTGTTCAGTACGCCTTCCGGCAAAACAATTCCCATTCTTCCTCCGGGTTTTAGCAAATTCAAGCAACGCTCAATAAAAAGGACTTCCGTCAAAGTACTCATAGCTCCAGTTTTATAGAGACTGATTAAAGATTTACCGATGTTGTTATTCACCTGTTTCAGCGCTTCATCATAGGCTTTGCCGTAGCGTTCTCTATATTTTAAAATTCTTGCGGTGTCGGTATATTTATCAGCTTCGGTTATTTTTAAAGATTTTTCTACTCTTGCCCCAAAAGGTGGATTGGTAAGGATAATATCAAACCTGTTTTCAAAAATTCCGTTCACATTCAGCAAACCGTCGTTATGATGAACGCCACCGTGACCGTCACCGTGCATAATCATATTCATTTTCGCAGTCCGGCTCATTCTCGGGTTGGCATCCGTCCCGAAAATACAGTCGTAACTCAAAACGCGCAACCTGCTTTTTTCGTTGTTAATATCCAGTTCTGCATTTAGTTTTGTAAACAAATCGTTTACCGTTTCATCAACTTTAGCTTTATCAGATTCCGACATTTTTTCATATTCAGCAGTATAAAATTGAGTTTTAATTTTTTCTTTTTGCTCCTGAATTTCTTCCTCAATTTTCGCACGGACAAATTCAAATGCTTTAATCAAGAAACCACCACTGCCGCAGCATGGGTCGCAAATCACTTCGCCTTCCTGCGGATCCAATACATCCACCATAAAATCTACCACAGTTCTTGGCGTAAAGAATTGACCAAGTTCGCCCCTAAAAGTTCTTCCTAAAAATTGCTCAAAAGCAATCCCTTTTACATCATCAGAAGTAGTGGAAAGGTTATAAATTTCAAGTTCCTTTACGATAGCTTCAAAACTGTTTTCACGAATTCTAATGATCTCACTTTCTTCAAATAAATCATCATCCTTAAAATCCTTTTTGGTTAGTTCAAATAGTTTCTGATAAAAAGGACTGTCCGATTCTGCACGATATAAATCATCGTATTTTTTTGCTTTTTTGAATTCCTCCAAAGAAAAAATCTGCCCTTCTGAATTTGATCTTTCATATCTGATTTTTATAAATAAAATCTTGCTGATCTCATCAAAAGCTGCCTCCGGTGAAAGTTTATCATTATTTCTAATGATGTTATGACATTTGAAAAGCAGTTTTGAAAATTCATCTCTAGTAAAAGCTTTTGTTTGCTTCAACAGGGCATTGATTTTCTTATCATCCTTGATTTCATCTGCAGTAGGAATATTGACAATCTCCTCTAATGATTTTGGAATATGTCCTTTTACAACTTTAAAAATTCGAGTTTCTTTTTGATTGGTGGTTACAAAAAAGTCGGCTCCAGCCCAGGAAGCATAATTATATCCCTGGAAATAATCTTCCTCGTGAATTGTGATATGTTCTGCCTTGCATTCAACAACAATTACTGGGCTTTTACGCTCAAGTTTATCTTTTTCATTCTTGAAAATGGCAATATCAGCCATTGCTCTTCCTTGGCCTCTTTGGGAATTATTCACCTTAATTTCCTGCTCCATCTGATTGAGCTCATACCCATATGATTTTACGAGTCGAGCGATATATTCCTGCCGAACTTTTTCTTCGGGTTTCAGAACTAACCATTTATCTTTTAAAGGGGCAAATATTTTATTATCCTTAATTTGTATTTCCATAGTTATTTTGTCGAGTTCAACA
The DNA here is from genome assembly GCF_900141665.1 of Cruoricaptor ignavus. Lineage (GTDB taxonomy): Bacteria > Bacteroidota > Bacteroidia > Flavobacteriales > Weeksellaceae > Cruoricaptor > Cruoricaptor ignavus. The sequence continues at coordinate 9,799 of NZ_FQYI01000005.1, forward strand.
AATCTTTTATATCTATATCAAGAAGTTTCGCAATTTCAAGTAAAGTTTCCGTGGACGGTTGAATTTCGTTTGTTACCCAACGCGAAACTGTAACCTCACTTTTGCCAAGTTGCTCAGCCAGCCATTTATTTGTTTTTGACTTTTCTGCAAGAATAACTTTTAATCTATTGATTTTCATTATTTGTTATTTGATTAACATTTAGCGATAAATATACACACTATTTCTAAAATTTCATACTTTTGCTATACTAAAATAAAAACGCAAAGCGTAGTCTATCGTTGGGTAACTGAAAACCGCGAATTTTCAAAAAAAACATCCATCTTCGATAGACTTACGCCTGTGCCATATAGGCGTGGGCTGTAAGTCAAATCCTGGATGTTTGGTTCTTCGCGGTACCACAGTTACAGATTGGCTTCAGTTCCACGCTTTGTTATTTAATAAATGCATTTTGGAACGGATGCAAAAAAATAACACTATGAAAAGATTTAGTCTATTAGTCGTGATTGCCATTTCCACAGTCACATTCGCTCAGAAAATTGACTGCTCAAAAATCAAAGATGAGCTAACAAATGTTAAAACTGAAATTGCAGAACTTACCAAGCAAAACCTCTACTACAAAGAAACACTCGATTTGCTTAAACCACTTGCATCAAATTCCGCCAATAATCTTGATATTAGCATTATCAGCGCTGTCGGAAATAAGGAGGGCAAAACGATCACAATTTCCTATCTTTATCAAAATACTGCGACAGAAGCTAGGAAGTACTTTCAGGCATCACAATCATATTTTGTCGATGCACGTGGAAATCAATCCGAAACCTATGAGGTATATGCATCTGCCAATAGATTGCGAGTTGAGCAAATACAACCCAACATCCCAATGAAAGGATTTATCAAATTCAAGGTTGAAGAAGTTGATTTTCCAATCATCAAACATCTTAATTTAAAGTTTAGCTATGTTGGGAATCAAATAGGAAAACCCGAGGAAAATGTTATTTTTCAAAATATTCCTGTTACTTGGAAATAATTAATATAAAAACTTCAAATTATGAAAAGACAAAATCCGACCGGAAAAACTTACTTGATTGGATCTTCGAATCCATCCATTCTCACACCTCCTACCGAATATTACAACGGTCAAAAAATAGAATTTCGCACTTTTGTTTTAGATGAAAATTCAAACAGCACCTCTTATCAAGATTGGTTAAAAATGGATATGGAACATTCAAAAAACGCATGGTACATCCCTGATACCGAATCGGAAACTAGAATTAAACGCAGACGAATCAATAGAAAACAAGTACGAAATTTTTTAGATTTTCGATATTTGCAGAAATAAAAAAACTAGTTTTCATTAAAAAAATCCGCATTTTTAGTGCGGTTTTTTTTAGTCAGAAAAATTGTTTCAGTAAATGGCGGTTCTTTATTTATTGTTCTTCACGGGCTTTCAAAGGTTATCTTCTTATTTTTTTATGATTATGCTCTTCATTTCTTGAATTACTAATCCTCAAACTATCCTTATATTTCTCTTCCAGCCATTTTTGACTTTGAGTACCTTCAATTTTTAAAATCTTGTTTTTTTCCGTAGTGTCATATTCAATACTCAATTTAAGACTTTCAACCTTGAAACTTTTAAAGTATCGTGAAGAATAGATTTCACCGCTTATATGGATTTCTTGCTTTTCTAACAACTTTTTAATCAGTTCCGGCGGCAACCTCATTTTTTCACATTCGGTAACAATAGGAAGAGAATCTTTGACTTCAGGGTGATATTTCAATACTTTGTCAAAAACCTTATTCTGCTTTTCTAATGTATTTTCAAGTTTTGAAACTGAATCCTGCATCTTTCCTTTTTCTCTGTCATTATCAATCCTAAGAATGTTTATTTCTTTTTTCATTTGTTCATTTTCCTTTTCCAATTTCTTAGTTTTAGAACCCGTTATAGCATTCGCAAAATTTTCAATTATTCTTTTTGAAGAAATATTCTTCTCAATGGCTTTCAATTCAGATTGCTTTTGATTCTTTTCCTTTTCCAACTGTTGATTTTGGAGATGAAGGTCTCGGTAATATTCAGATGTGGAAATATGTTTGGCTTCCGAACCCTCTATCCCTCTTCTTAATCCATATTTTGCCATTGCTGCAGCATAGGTATTCTGATAGTGCTTCAGCTTATTTCTTGCCATTACATCATCGGCACAAAGCCTGTTGGCATTTGAATTTTTCTTTTTATATGTATGAGGATTATTGTCTTTTTTTGCTTTTCTTCTTTCTCCTGTGACTATTGGAATTATAGTAGCGTGAATATGAGGTGTTTTTTCATCCATATGCAATACCGCGGAAACCAAATTCTCTTCTCCGAAAGTTTCTTTAATCCAATCGAGATTATCTTTACACCAATTGTCTAATTGTTTGTTTTTCTCGATGGCTTTCATCGTTTCATGAGTTCCGGACAACATTATGCGAATGGCTCTCACCTGATTGATTCCTATCTTTCTTTTGAGATTGGCATTGTCCAACCTGTATTGTATTGCCGAAGTCCTGTTTTTGATTCCTTCAGGATAGGCAATCATTTCTTTATTGAGATGAGTTAGTGAAGCATCTGCGTTTTTCGGATGGATGGTTCTTTCTATATGGGCTGACATTCCGGAATCATTACCTTTGGCTTTTTCTAAATGTAGAACGGTATATGACATTGCTTTTTAATTTAATTTTTAAACAATTCGGGGGTTTCCAAAGGGGGAGTATCCCCCTTGGCTTATTGGGGCTTTTTTAGTGAAGTGCAACGGAGCGTTAAGAAAAAGCCCTAATAAGCTATGGCTTTTCTTTTCAAAAGCCTTCCGTGCAGCCCTCACCTTTTTCTCCTGTAGGTATTGGCTTGTTCAGGAATTCTACTCTCATCAACATCATTAGCCAAATTATTGTTAAGGATATTTTTGCTTTTGAGATAATCGTTCAGGTCTTTGTGGTCGGAATAGGTTACTGAAAAATCTTTTGCTTCCGGAAATTCTTTCAATAATTTCGAAGTAGCTTTTTGTCCGGCAGCATCATTGTCAAGTATCAGGCTTGGTGTAAGTTTATTTTCCCTTATCCATTCTATGGCTTTATTCAAATTCGAAAGGGAATTCAGAATGATACAATCTACTTTAAACTGTTTTTCATTCTTCAAAGTGAGATGAGACAGAAAATCAAACATCCCTTCGTAGACCATGCATATTGTATTTTCCTGATTGCAGCCACTTCCGTCAACCACAGAAATATTCTGCGAAGTGCAGCCTTTGAAAAATTCGGAACGAAGATGATAGCTCCCATTATTATCGAGCCATCCCAATGCCTTATATTTCCTGTCATCTACAGAATAATGAATCTCCTGTAGATATTTCCGAGCAGTATCAATATTGATGTTGCGCTCCTTTAAATAGTGCAACAATTTTGAATCGTGAAGAGATTGTATCTTTTCAATTTTAATGCTGGATTCTCTTGTGTTATTTTGATTTCCTATTTTCTCTCTCATGTTATTGAAAACAAAATCGGTGTTCAGATTTAAGCCTTTCAGGAAAGTAAGTGCCTCAGAAACATTTATTGCTTTTTGCATGGCAATAATAAGGTCTATGATGGTTCCACCTTGGGCAGAGCCATGGTCGTACCATAGATTCAGTTTGTCATCAACTTTCATCGATGCCGTTTTTTCCGTTCTAAATGGAGAATAGTAAAAATAGTTGTATCGAATAGTTCTTTGCGGTTCATGCCCTAAAGCATTAAGAAAATCAATGATTCTGATATTTTTTGCTGTTTTTGTATTCATGTATTTTGGATTTATTGGGTATTTTTTTCTTTCACCAGCAATCTTGCTATTGAAAAGAAAAAATCAGTATTGGATTATTGGGATTCGATGACTGGTTTAGTCTGGTTTACTACTATATAGTAGTAAACCAGACTAAACCAAATAGCCCATTGAATGATTTTGGAATTAATAGTAGAAGCTGGGGTTGAATTTGTAAAATCTCCCCTCCTTAAAAATCATCGTTTTGTTTTGACAAAAGACCTTCAGTTTTTTAGCCTTATTGGTTCCGAAATCATATCCGAAATGAGCATAGGATTCTATCAATTTTGAGATAAGCTCTCCATAGGAAAGTGATTTTTGGTCTTTGAAAGCGAGTGATAGTGCTTCCCGATGGTTTTGCTCTGAAATTTCGTGATAATCAAATCCCTTGGCTTGACCTGTCTGTATATGATAGTCATCCACAGGCTCAGGTAAACCATCGTCATCAATCCTGAAGGCAAAAGGTTCAAACTCAACATCACGAATACTCATCGGTTTTACAATAGAGATATTCGGGTCTTTTTCATCTCTTACCACTTGTAGTATAGTTTCGGCTTTATTCAGTAGTTCAGTTCCCAAATGTCCCCGTGCATTATCATCCGTTTTATTCACATGCAAAACAGTGTGAATATGCAACTGATAGACTTCTGTCCAGATCATCAGTTTAGAAATAATCTCGGTAGATTCATTCGGGGAATTGATATCGAATACCAAATCTCTGATTCCGTCAATAATGACCAACCCCAATGAAGTGGTGCTTTTAATTGCTTCTTCGATAATCTGTATACGGATAGAAGGATTGAATCTTCTCAGACAGACGAATTCAAGATTCTCGGGTTGAATCTCCTTGCTCATTCCCGATAGTTCAATTATCCTTGACAAGACTTTCTGACTGTGATACGGACTTTGTTCGGTATCGAAGTAAATGATTTTCCTCTTATCATCCGGCATAGCCGCATTATAATTGAGCATTAATCGACAGACCAGAGCAGCTGCGGTCATCGCTGTAACACTAAAGGTCTTTCTGCTTTTGGCTTTTCCAACGGTAGCGGAAAAATTACCCAATGTTCCCACAACAGATTCATCAATACGGATGACCACAGGCGGATATTCAAATTTGTCGGTAATCAAAAGCCTTGACGAATGCCATAGACTCTTAATGTCTTTGTTGTTATCCATCATCATTTTCTTCCTCCGATTTTACGTCCTGCCAATTCTAATGCAAGGTCTGCATCCACGATGATTTTACGACCTATCTGCGTGATGGCTTTATCTATTTTTCCACTCTGCTTGATGCGGTTGGCTGTAGGAATGCTGCACCCGAAAAGGCGTGCGATTCCGGAAATTCCGTAAACGTGTTTTTTTATGGAATTATTGAGAGGAACTGGTGCATCTTCTTTATGCCCATCGGTCTTCTGAAGATAGAGAAATTCTTCGCCTGTCATCTGCCAAAGCGGTTTCTGCTTAAGTTCGTTTAAGTTCATATTTTTTACAATGTTATGGTTAAACAAGCCTTGTACTTCGGCGTTATTGTTCGAACACATTGCAAATCTAGGATGGGAAAAGAGTGGTAAGGTGGTGGATTTATGAAATTTATATCATTGATAATCAATGAGTATTAAATATATTTTAAGTGGTAAAAGTGGTTGCTTATGGGATATCAGGAAATAGTATTGAATATTGACTCAATAACGTCTTTAAATTCTTTATTTTTCTTATTGCCTTCTTCAGAACTTACCGCTACGGTTTTATATTTGGAATTATAAGTCTCCCATTTAATTCCTAATTGATTGAGTAGGGCTGTTCTCCATTCTTTATTTTCATCAGACTGAAGACAATCATATAGTTTTGAAATTAAATGATAGGTTCGCTCTTTTTCACGATTCCTAATGATCAGCTTAGCATTTGATGGTCGCAGATTGAGAATGTTATAAAAATCTATAACACCCAAATTCTCGAATTGCATTCCATTACATTCTTTATGAATGGATGATATTAATTGCATATCAAAATATTCTCCATGTTTTAGTTCGGAATTTTCCTCGGAATTTGGTCTTATTTCATCAAAAAAATAATTATTTAAGACCAAAAGAAAAGAACTTTCCAATTCGCAGATCTTTCCAAAAACATTATCGGCAAACTTTAGGGATTCTTGACGCAATTTTTCTTTCTCCCGATAAAGTTCATCAAGTTTTCCTGGTTCGATCTTATATAAATTGGAAAATTTGTTTACTTTTTCTTCAAACGCCCTAACTCTCACTTCATCACCTTTCCAACTTGCCGATTCCAAAGAATTTTTTGCATCCCTTAATTCTATATACTGATTATTGGTATATTTTTCTTGAGCTTTTATTTTGGAGTCGAAGGAATTGGCTCTATCCCAGCAAATTTCAAATGTATCTATATTATCTAAAGAATTTATATGGTCATTATACTTTTCGATATTCTTTTTTATCACTTTCCGCAATATCGAAAAAAACTGTACTTGTTTTTCCTTGTCTTTGGAAGTGATGAAATTTAAAACTGCTTTTTCAAAATTTTCAAGATTTCTGAATTGATTGAAAAAAGCAACAATTTGCTGTTGTTCTTCAAAATGCAATATTTTGTTTTTCAGTATGTTTTGATATATTTCGTCTAATTTTGTGTATTTCGGCAATATATCCATAATTTGATATAGAGAACCATGAGTTTTATTTTCTTCCATTTGTCAAATTATAATTGATTGAATTTGTCCATTGCACTGGCTTTGATTTCGTCAGCAATATCAATATAGGGTTTCATCGCCTTATAATCACTGTGTCCCGTCCATTTCATGACAACCTGCGCAGGAATACCAAATGAAAGGGCATTACAAATAAATGTCCGCCTTCCTGCATGAGTTCCCAAAAGAGCATACTTTGGTGTCACTTCATCGATTCGCTTATTTCCTTTATAGTAGACCTCCCGTACAGGCTCGTCAATTTCCGCCAATTCCGCCAGTTCTTTCAAATAATCGTTCATCTTCTGATTGGTGATGACCGGAAGAACTTTATCATACTCAAAATGAACTTCTTTATACTTGTCCAGTATTGCTTTGCTGTGGTTGTTTAACTCGATAATTAAACTGTCCGCAGTTTTTACAGTGGTAATTTCGATATGGTTGTCTTTTACATCACTGCGCCTCAAATTGAATACATCTGAATATCTAAGCCCTGTAAAACACTGGAACAAAAAAACATCACGAACTCTCTCTAAGTATTTTTTTGTTTCCGGAATTTTGTATTCTCTCAATTTCGTCAATTCTGCCCAGGTCAAAAATATAACCTTCTTTTGAGTGGTCTTTAATTTTGGTTTAAATAATTCAAAGGCAAAATTGGAGGTGTATCCTTTCTTTTTGCTCCAGCGAAGAAACCATTTTAGAAATCCTATCTGCTTACTGATGGTACTATTTCGAAAGCTCTTCTTGTCACGGAGATAGTTTACAAATTCAGTGAGTTTGTTCTCGTCCCATGATTCGAAAGTCAAATTTTTATCAAAATCTTCCAAATGCTTTTTCGTGGTGGCAAATTTTTCATAGGTTGCTTCTGTCCAATTGTTATGAACTCCGCATTCTCGTACAAATTCATCAAATTTACCCATGAACGAAAGTATTGAGGATTCTAATTCAAGACTATTAGGCAAATCCTTATTTTGCCGATTATTGAATGCTGCTTTAAGTTGTTCAGGAGTAGGAATGATTTCGTTTACTTCACATTCTTTGAAAATATCCTGTATATCCGAATAATATTTTAAAAGATCTGAATTGATTTCGGCTGCGGTCTGCTTAAGTTTATTGGTACAGCCATTTTTTACACGCTGCTTGTCTTTATCCCATTTGGAAAAATCGATACGGTAGCCTGTGGTAAATTCTATCCTTTTATTATAGTAAATAACACGCATACGGATAGGTACATTTTCAATCACAGGAAGACCGTCTTTCTTTCTTCTTTCAAGCGCAAAAACTATATTTCGTTTGATATTCATGGGTGTATAACATATTAATCGACACCCAAATTTACACCCAATTATTGAGATATACAAAGATTTTTTATGATACTCAACTATAACAGCAAATTCGTATTATACCTGATTATCAATATTTTGATATTCTATAATCATCTAATAGGGTTCAGGAGAAAGAGCCTCTCTCTCCGCTGATATTCCTGTAAGTCATTGATTTACAGGTTTTTTTATTTTTAGGTGCTAATTAATATTTTGGATATTTTCTGTTTCCCAATTGACTCTGGCCCATTTATTTTCTTAAATTTACGACGGGTAATCCGCACATTTAGTTTTAATTAAATTCTTAAAATTTATGAAAATAAGGAAGAATTTTCTGTTCTTTTTTCTGTTCGCTTTTTTTAGTTTGAAGTCGCAATCCGTTGATATTCGGGATAACGACGATTATGTGTTTGTATCTGCACACAGAGGTGATTGGATTTTTGCGCCGGAAAATTCGCTAAAGGCGCTTGAAAATGCCATCACTTTGGGAGTGGATATTATGGAAACAGATGTGTGGCTTACCAAAGACGATCAGCTGGTTATTATGCACGACAAAACACTGGACAGAACTACCAATGGCACTGGTAAGATAGCGGAAAAAACTCTAGCTGAAATAAAAACGCTTAGATTAAAAAACGGACAAGGCATATTGACTAATGAAACAGTACCAACACTGGAAGAATATATTCTGGCGGCAAAAGGTAGAATTTATCTATATCTCGACAAAGCCGGGCAGGTAAATTCTGATAAAACAGTAGAATATAAACTTCAGGCGATACTTGCACTTTTGAAGAAACATCAGGCGCTGGGCCAGGCGATATTTGTATTGGATATGCCTTACAGCAAAGCATACAATATTTTTGGTGAAGATTTGAAAAAGATTATTTATTGTCCTGTAGTGGAAGATGGGATAAAAGATTTGGACAATTATATAAGTGAATACCGAAAAAAACTGAAACCGTTAATGTATCAGTTCAGAATCAAAACATTAGAGGATAAATCCTATTCCTACATTCCAAAGCTTAAGGCAGATGGAACCAAGCTGTTTGTCGCTGCTACCTGGGCTCACCATACTGCTGGGCACGATGACTTCATCAGTATAGAAAAGGGTGGTGCCTACGGCTGGCAATGGCTGATTACTCAGGGCTTTACTGTGATTGAAACTAACTATCCACATAATTTGATTGATTACTTAAAGACCACGGGAAGAAGAGCAAGACATTAGGAACAAAAGAAAAAAAGCCCCAAAAAGCATTAGCTTTAAAGGGCTTTCCGAAATATATAAAGAAAATGATGAATGCTTAATATTTTTTATTCCTTGCTTTCAGAAACTTTATCAGCTCTAATGGTCTGTCGGTTTGTATGATGTTAATGTTGTTTTTCAGAAACCAATCGTAAATATTTGGATTATCCAAAGCCACATCATCATTATGTCCTGCATTATGGTGCGGCCAAAGTGAATTTACCCAAACTTTTACACCTCTTTTCCTTAGTTTGCCAAAGTCGATTAGATTTTCTTCAGTTTCACCTACGGTGAATTCAAAGCCGTAGACTTTATAATTTGAGAGGTACTCATCTATTTTCCCCCAGCCTTCTTTTATTTCCAGTCTTATTATTGGCATAAAATGGATTTCGTTCTTTAGATGGCCGTATTTTCTATCAAAATCTTTGTAAGTCTCTGTGCCTTTAATTAAAACTTCATCCAGCATTTTCCTCTTTTTCAATATGGGATATACCAAATCAATGTAGTCAAAAGCCTTATCAAGATTAACAAGCACCTTTCCCTGAGTCTCATCAAGTGCCTCTTCCAAAGTTGGCACTTTCATTTGTGTTTTCACGCCAAGGCCATCTCTCAGATAGAATTCTTTGATTTCGGCGAGCGTATAATCAGACGGCTTACCTTTTCCAGTTGTAGTTCGGTCGATAGTCTTGTCGTGCATCAAAATTAAGACGGAGTCTTTTGTCAATGCTAAATCGATTTCCACCATATCAACACCTTTTTCAATAGCTTTTCTAATAGCCCAAATGGAATTTTCAGGTGCGTTTCTCCAGTCAGCTCTGTGGCTTACCACCATCACTTTATCGTCCGGAAATTTGGACAGCGAAATTGGTTTCTGAGCGTAAACCTGGAAGATTAAAATGTGAAGTATTAGAAGAAAAAATTTTTTAAACATTTTACTTGATTTTTAGATTAACTAATAAAGGCAAATGATCCGAAATTTTAGTATGTAGTCTCTGTTCGGCATAGGCTGCAAATTTTGCAACTTCCAATTTATCATTTATAAATATGTAATCAATGATGTTATTGTCTTTTACTGGCCATTCGAAAGGTGTTCCTGTATAATTGGGCGCATATACCTTCTTCGCAATTTTTCTAGAGTCAATCAATGCTGAAGTTATGTAATTGTAAGTCGGCGAATCCGGCTTAGTATTGAAATCTCCGCAAAGTACCACAGGCTGCCCTTTTGCTATATTTTTGATTTTATCCAAGATAACTTGCGAAGCATTCCTCCTAGCATTTTCACCAACATGGGACAGATGAGTGTTAAAGAGATAGAATGTTTTTCCGCTATTGCTGTGCTGAAATTTCCCCCAAGTGCAGATTCTGTTATAAATCGCATCCCAGCCCTTGCTCGGCTTTTCGGGAGTTTCAGAAAGCCAGAATGTTCCGCTGTCCAGCAATTTCAGATTTTCCTTTTTGTAGAAGATTGACACCGCTTCATATTCTCCATTTGGTTTGCCCGTATCGCTCGGCATATGGATGGAAGAGTATCCCGGCATTAAAGATTGCAGCTCGGGATACATATCATCCATTACTTCCTGAAAACCTACAATATCGGTGTCTTGAAAATCTACGAAATCAGCTATCCATTGCTTTCTAAACTTCCATCCGTTGATTCCGTCGTGGTTGTTGCTGTATCGAATATTAAAACTCATCACAGTCAACTCCTGCGCAAAGCAAGAAGCTGAGAAAAATATGAAGATTAATATTACAAAAGCAACTCTTCTCACAATCTGTTATTTTACATCCCACCACAGTCTTGTGGCACCGGAATCCTTTCCATTAAGCGCGTTGATGCCCGTCTTCACACCATCTGGATTCAAGGTGTACTCAGTGCCTGGGAATTGTAGTCTCTTGATTTTTGATGTTGTTGGAATATCCGCGTTGTCAGAATTGATGACATCATAAATCTTAGGGTAATCGCTTTTTCTCAGACTGCTCCAGGCTTCCCAGCCATTCGGGAACAAGGCAAGCCATTTTTGCATTGCTACCTGATGTTTCTGCTCCTCAAGATCATTTGAAAACTTCACTGGTACAGATGACACTGCCGGACTATTAAACTGGTCGTTCAGTGCTTTCGGAGTGGCGGTGGAATTTACATAGGTATTTGCTGCTGCACCAGTAATTCCCCATTGCTGTAGGGATTTCTTTATGCCTTCTTCGTAGAGGTCTTTGGCGGTGCCGTTCATATTCCAGCCAAGCAGTGCACCTTCGGCTCTTAGGAAATAAGCCTCAGCTGCAGGCATTACGATAAATTTCTGCAATTTACCCGGCTCACCGTAGAAAAATGTGCCGATTCTTGAGACGCTGTTTTTGTTGTACTTATTCATCTGAGTGTTATTAACACCGTTGCGTACGCCATGGTATTCGCCATTTTGTGCAGGCTGAAAGTACACGGGGAGCCTCGGATCACTATATCCTACTAAGATACTTTCCATAGCGGCACTCATCCGATATTCATCCCATTGCGATGTCCAACCAATCGGGTTATTAGAGCTTGCCGTAGCTTTAAACCAAGCTTCATCGGCCACATCCGTAAACACGCCATCTGCAACAGCCTGTTCAGCAAATTTCCGTGCTTCGGCAGGACTCACATCGGATATGCGCATTGCCAGTCTCAGCTTTAATGTATTGGCATATTTTAGCCATTTTTTCACATTTCCCGAATAGATTTGATCGTTTGCACCAAATACAGTAGCCTGACTGGAATTTTTCAAAATAACGATGGCTTCATCGAGCTCCTTAAAAAACTGTGAATAAATATCCTTCTGACTGTCGTATTCGAAAGATTTTCCAGGTGTGCCTATGGAAGAGTATGGAATTGGCCCGAAGTAATCCGTCATTCTGTGAAACATCGTAACTTTCCAAATTAAAGCTAAAGCGTATTCTTCACTCAGTTCCAGCTCTTTCGATTTATTCAAGACCTCGTAAATCTGCGGAGCACCTTTCTGATAGAAAAAATTCCAAGTGTTATTAAGCCAACCTCCAGGCATGGTATAGCGGTCTGACGCAAAGCTTTGAGAAAAGTTCGCAAAATACTGACTGTAGAAATCGCCAAACAAACTTTGCGAAGTTTGATATCTAAATCGGTTCAGTATCAGTCCATTAAACTGAGAGGAAGCATACAGCTGCCCAACTGTAGATTTATCTACAATAGTAATTTTCGTTTCGTCCCTGTTGATTTCATCAAAATCACCGGTGCAGCTTATTACGGATAAAATAATTGCGGTAGAAAGTATTTTTTTCATGTTTTCAAATTTTTAGAATGTTACATTAAGATTAACACCATAGCTTCTGGTATTCGGCAGCGCGAAGGATTCAATACCCTGCGCGTTACCGGTGCTTGGTGCAAGTTCCGGATCAAAATTCTTAGCCTTGTTCTGGAAGAAGAACAAGTTTCTGCCGCTCAGCGAGAGTTTAAGGTTCTGAACAGGAGTCCCCTCAAATATCCTCTTCGGGAAATCATAACCGAGGCTGATCTCTCGCATCCTGATTGTAGATGCATCGGAAACAAACGCCTCTCCCACCGGATTGCTTCTTCCCCCGATGTTTGTCCAGTATTGTTCTGCCGTAATTTTTGTCTCGTTCGGGCTGCCATTCGCTGTCACGCCACCTATAACGAAGCCATCCCTTCCGTTCAGGGTTTCCTCTGTTACACCGGCATAATTTAGCATTGCGTTGGTAAATGAAACCACCGTTCCGCCTTGTTTAAAATCTACCAGGAAGTAGAGATTGATGTTTTTATAATTCAGGCTGGAACTGATACCGCCCGTCCATTTAGGGTTAAAATTCCCCGCATATACACTTTTTGATGATGTAAGTTTCGGCAAGCCATTGTTCAGTACGATAATGTTACCGTTGGCGTCTCTTTCAAAACCTCTTACATACAATTCGCCGAAAGGCCTGCCAACCATTAGTACATTATCTACAAGATAGTCTGATGCTATGGTATATTTATTCAGGTTTTCAGAAATTTCAATGACCTTGCTTTTGTTTTTATTGAAATTAAAACTGATATCCCATTTAAAATCGGAAGTCTTTACAGGCACTACATTGAGCGCAACATCCACACCTTTATTCTCAACCTCGCCGGCATTGATATATTCCGATGAGTAAAGTGATGCCGCAGGAAGATTCACCAATAGCAGCTGATTCCGGCTTTTAGAATTGTAGTAGCTGGCATCCAAGCTCAGTCTTCTGCGGAAGAAGGATGTTTCGATACCTACTTCAACCGAGTTTGTTTTTTCGGGCTTCAGATTTTCGATAGGCTTAATGTTATCAATCGTTACATAACCGTTGTTTCCGCCTGCGGCAAATGTATAAGTCTGGTTTATAAGGTATGGTTTGGCATCATTCCCTACTGTAGCCCAGTTGGCACGCAGTTTTAAAATATCAACCATTCCAGATTCCATTGAAAACAATTTATCCAGTAGAACTGAACCACCGACAGACGGATACAAGTACGACCTTTCAGATGTAGGCATTGTAGAAGACCAGTCGTTTCGCAGCGTTCCGTTCAGGAAAAGGTAATTGAAGATTTCAAAATCTGCCATGGCATACAAAGACTGAATTTCCCTTTTGAATGGTGTATTATTCACCTGATAGAGGAAACTTGCATTGGCGTGATTGAAGAAATTTTCTTTCAGCAGGGAAGTGTTATTGAAGGATTTTAAAGAATTATCCTGCTGAAGGAGATTTCCTCCTATATTCAAGGTGTATTTGAACGCATCAAAACCGTTATTATAGGTAAGCAGGAAATCGTAGTTGGTTTCTAATTTTTCGTAATCTGAAGTGATGTAATTTCCGTTTGTCGCTCTTATGTAGGTATCATTGTTAAGGGAAGTTTCGGATGATGTAAAGGACTTATCCAGTGCCGAGCGGAGCATCAAATTCAGATTATCCAAAATTTTATAATTGATCTTTGCATAGCCGTACAGTCGGTTTTGTTTTTCGGTTACATTTACATTGTGTATCACCCAATAAGGATTTTGGCCGAGGTTTCCTCCGCCACCGCCACCAGGCGTCCAGTAATGCTGCCTGATAAAGCCGTCTGGCGTAGTATATTGATAATCTTTAGCTTGAGAAAGAGGAATGTTACGCGGAATTCGGCTGATCTGCCTCCAAGCATTGAATGTGGATTCTCCTGTGAAAGGCTTGTGCTGAATGTCACTCATTACCCCGGATAATTTTACATCCGCATTAATTTTCGGGCTGATTTTGAATTCTGTTTTAAGATTTACAAAGTGGCGCTTCATATTATTTTGCTCCACGATGCCTCTTACATCCTCGTTTTTATAGGAGAAATATCCGTTTACTTTATCGCCTACCAGGTTAGCCGCTACAAAATTTGAAAAACTTACACCCGTTTTAAAAAAGTCTTTCACATTATTTGGCTGCGGCAGATACTGATAAGTTTTTTCCCCGGTATAGTTTGGGTTGTTCGACCAGGCATCCACTAGCTGGCCGTCCATTACAGGCCCCCAGCTAGATATAGCATTTTTATCATACTTTCCTCCATAGCCCTGCCCGTAAATATTTTGGAATTTTGTAAGAATTACAGGGAAATTCCAGGTGGTAGAATTCGAATAAGAAACGCCGAGGCCTTTTCTTCCCTTTCCTTTTTTAGTTGTAATGACAATCACACCGTTTGCCGCCCTGCTACCGTAAAGCGCGGCTGCATTGGCACCTTTCAGTACATTTACGGATTCTATATCATCAGGGTTAATTGTGGAAATACCGTCTGCGAAAGCATTCTGTCCATTTACTCTGTTGGTAGCTACCTCATTACCGTCTTCCAAAAGATTTACAGAAGAATTGCTGATCGCAACGCCGTCCACCACGATGAGCGGCTGGTTGTTTCCAGAAATAGAGCGGTTACCCCTGATCAAAATTCTCGCATTGCTGCCCACTCCTGCAGAGCCTTCCGTAATCTGAAGACCTGCCACCTTTCCGGATAAAGATTTGGCGATATTATCCTGCTTTACTCTGGTAAAATCCTCTTCCTTCAGGTTCTGAGTGGAATATGCTAGCGTTTTTTTCTCCTTGGAGATACCGAGAGCTGTGATTACAACTTCTTCCAGCGCACGCTCTTTACCGCTTGGTTTTACAGTATCCTGTGCAGAAGCATTTCTGTTTGCAGTTCTCGCTTCGCTTTCAAGCTGAGAAAATGCAACAGGCTCACCCTGCCTTGCAGCAGACCTTTTTACGATGATTGTATTGTTTCTATTTTCAAACTGCAGTGGATAATTTCCCTCTAAAAACTCCAATGTTTCCTGCACTGCACGGTAGTTGATTTTGTTTTCATCTACTTTTAAATCAGCGACATCAGATTTTGAGTAGAAGAATTTTAAATTGTTTGCCTTGCCTAGCTTCTCGATGACTGTTCCTACGGGAACTAACTGGCCTGATTGCTGATAGGTGGTTGTCTGTGCTTTTGCCAACTGAACTTGCGGCACAGAAAGAATTCCCAACATGCAGATACTGATGATGGTTTTTTTCATATTTTTACAAAAATTTAATTATTTCACATGGTTAAGTTTTCATTTCCGGCAACCCCCATTGCCGGATTTTTTATTTCATTTCAATCGTTCTGTTTTTTTCATTTAAACGCACTTGCAGGTTGTAAGGATAAGATATAACCTCTAAAATCTCTTCCAGATTTCCTGCTATTTTCCCCGAAACCATCTGGTTTTTCAAATTTTTCGGATAGTTAATTTTCATCCCATATATTCTCTCCAGATCCGCTATGACTTTTCCAAAAGTCTCATCTTCATAATCGAACGATACTTCATAGTCCTTTGAGAAAAACTGTTTCACCTCTCCATTCGTCCTTTCCCATATTTCTTTCGGCTGCAGTTTCCAGGTTTTGTTTTCTGATAAAATTTCAACCAAACCTTTCTTCAGATTTACCTCTTCACGATTGCCATCGCTTATAAGTAAAAACTGCGTACCCAAAACTTTTACCTCAAAACCTTTAGCAGCTATCACAAACGGATGTGCTGCATCTTCCGTGATTTTGAAATCTCCACTTCCGAAGAACTCTGCTGCCCGAGTTTTTCGGCTGAATTGCTTGTGAAGTACCAGCTTGCTGTGCGGCAGCAACAGGACTGTAGAGCCATCCTTCAAATTTAGGCTCAGCTGCTTTTCCCCACTTTCAAAGACCATCTGCTCTTTAAACTGATCGGCAAAAGAATTTCTTAAAAAAAATCCCAAACCGAAAAGTAGCGCGGCAGCAGCTGCAATGCCAGCATATTTCCTTCTCCGGCGGAAACTCTGAATCCGTTGGAAAATTCTTCCCCAAACTCTTGCCACAGTAATCTCATCTAAATGATGATTTTCTCCAGCTTCTTTCCAAACCTTTTCAGCTTCCGTTTGTTTATTTGACATTGCATTCTATTTTTAATTACGGCGGAACGTTAGAATCGTCCACCCCAAAATCCCATTGTTAATGATTTGTTAATATTGCTTGTGAATTATAGTAAATCACCTATAAAAAACTGTCTGTATTGCGATAACGATAGATGCGAAATTTTCACGGATAAACTTCAGCGCTCTATTGATGTGTTTCTCCACGGCACTTTTGGAAATATTGTATTCTTTTGCTATGGATGCATAACTTCGCCTCTCGAGCTTGTTTTTTAAGAAAATCTCGCGGGTTTTTAAGGGCAACTTATCAATAAGATGAGTAACCTTGTTGAATTGTTCCCTCTGCAATTCCTCATCGAAAACATCAGATTCTTCGGCAATCTCTTCAAAAATCCCCTTAGGCACAGCACTTATCTTGTTCTTGCGGTAGAAATTGGCAATTTCCTGTTTTGCGGTTTTGAATACAATTTGATCCAAGAGTTCTCCCCGAGATTTGAAGCTTTGGTATTTCCATATGTGCACGAAAACATCTTGCACTACATCCTCGATATCCTGACCGTCAGAAATATACCGACTTACGAAATGGTAAACTTTACCGACATATAGATCGTAAAACTCTCTAAAATCTTGCATCGCTTGTGCCTATATATTTTAGCATTCTCCCGTATTCATTAGAATTGATAAGAAATAACGGTTATCACGGTCGAAATTTATATAATTTAAATGTTTATAGTTTTCCCTCTACGGCATAGGTCCTGTTCAAAATTACGTAAATATTTCTGGAAATTTTCTCTGGCAGCCATATACATTGAGCACCATTCGTAAGTCGTTTCTAAAATAAACTATATCTTAAAAAATGAAAATTGAGTTCCGAAATTTTCCAACCCTTTTTCTGAAAAGAAAAAGGCGAGGCGTATTTTACGGGGATGTAGCGCAGCGAAATCCTTCCGAATAAATACACACCTTGCAGGAGCTCCAAAAAATCCCCTTAAACAAAAAACTAAAAAAATGGGCCTGGCTAACTGAGAGAAAAAACCTATTTATCGCAGCAGATGCGCCAAAATTGGTAAAAAATTTAACTACGCTATTTACCCGATAAGTATCACTTCATTAGAACACCGCCAAAATGATGGTGGCTCCCAATGTTAATGTGAAATTTCAATTGAGATTGAAAAAAAATATCGTAGCCCAAAATATAGAATGCTTCGTGCACTTCCGCGCAGTTTTCTATCTCCGTTGTTAGATTGTCAAATGGCATCTTTAGTTTCTTTGCAAGCTCCTGAAAACAGTGCCAGGCTACGAAAAAACCGTCAAAACATTTTATTGGCACCCCGTTTAACAAAACTTCATACTCCTCAAAGCCATCAAATTCAATAATTAAGGTATTTATATCATCTGAGATTGTAACTCTTCCGTCATTGAGTAAAACATTCCTTAAGAATTCTTCGTGGGATTCAATCAACATTTTTTCCAAACAAGGTTTTGATGTAGAATTACAAAATTCACTTTTAGAAAAACAAAGGATAAATAAAGCAGATGTAAATTTAGCCACCCTTTTAGCCACCCTTAAAAATATAAAACGCTGATAATCAAAAGATTAACAGCGTTTTTAGTACCCAGGACCGGGATCGAACCGGTACTCCGAAGAACTGGTGTTTGAGACCAGCGCGTCTACCAATTCCGCCACCTGGGCTTTTTTGAAGACTGCAAATATAATCATTTTTACCCAAAAGAATGACGGTTTGGCTAAAATTTTATTTCCTGGCCATCATACGCGGGGAGAATACCTGCCGGCAGAATTTTGATGAGCTCCGAATGAAAACCTAGGTGGTGGCTGATGTGCGTTAGGAAAGTTTGCCTCGGCCGAAGCTCTTCCACAAGTTTCAGAACATCCGGCAAAATGAAATGAGCGGGGTGCGGCTCGGTTTTGCGAAGGCAGTTGACTATCAAAATTTCAAGATTCCGGAGCTTGCGCTTTTCTTCTTCCGAAATAAAACTTGCATCGGTGATGTAAGCCAAGTCTTTCAGCCTGTACCCGTAAATATCGATAGCCCTATGCCGTACGGTGACGGGAAGGATTTTCTCACCGCAAACCTCAAACTCTCCATCCACCGCGTGGAGGTCAAAGGTAGGGGCTCCCGGGTATTTTTCTTGGGCGAAGGCATATGGGAAGCGCGCGCGTATTTCGTTGCCTACACGCTCCCGACAGTACAACGGCATCCCGGCACCGTTCTGGAAAATGAGCGGCCGGAGGTCGTCCAGCCCGATTACATGGTCGTTATGTTCGTGGGTGATGAGCACTGCGTCCACTCTGGATTCCCTGTTGGCGAGCATCTGCTGGCGGAAGTCGGGCCCGCAATCTATCAGGATTTTTTTCCCCGAATCCGTGGTGATGATGGCGGAGGTGCGCAGCCGCCGGTCGCGCGGGTCGCGGGACAGGCATACTGGATGCGTGCAGCCGATAGGCGGAACCCCCTGAGATGTGCCGGTGCCAAGGAATTTTAGCGTCATATCTAAATTTCGTGCGGTGCAAATTTACTCTATCCTATTGAATTCTTGCAGAATTTTCTCCCTTTGCTTCGCAATCATTTCATTGCCTCAGCCCAAAATTTTATCTTTGGGCAAAAATTTCCATGGCAGAGATCCGGCAGTACCTCACCGCCCGCCAAAAGGCGCTGGCTATCAACCTCAACCCAGATATTTACGGCACCCTTGCGGAGATAGGGGCGGGGCAGGAGACGGTGCGCCACTTCTTCCGTGCAGGCGGCGCATCGGGGACTATTGCCAAGGCAATGTCCGCCTATGATAAGGATTACAGCGACGCCATCTACGGGAAAGAGGAGAAAAACAGGTATGTGACGCGCAGCCGGCTTGATAAGATGCTGAAATATGAGATGAGCCTGATAGAGGAGCGGCTGGACAATTCTGAAAACCCGCGCCGGAAATTTTTCTCCTATGCGAATACCGTAACCACGATAAACTACGCCAAAACCTTTAAGGGGCACGGCTGGGTGGGCATTATTTTCCAGGATAACCCCGGGGAGGAGCCGAGCGAAATCACGCTGCACATCCGCTTTAAAGAAAATGATGCCACCCTGCAGCAGGAAACCCTCGGCAACCTGGGCGTAAACCTGATTTATGGGGCTTTCTATCATTCTGATGACCCGCGCGTGCTGCTCCGTAGCCTGTATGACGATATATCGGTGGATAAAATTGAGATTGATATGATCGACTTCCGCGGGCCGGCTTTCCGCTATGTGGACAACCGCCTTATGAGCCTGCAGCTGGTAAAGCTGGGGATGACGGACGCGGTAATTTTCGACCACGAGGGGGCAAACATCCTCCCGTCGGATTTCCTTTACAAAAAAAATGTCTATGCCGTGCGCGGTAGCTTCCGCCCGGTTACCCGCCTGGTGATAGATATGTTTGAAACCGGGATGCAGATGTTCCGAAAGGATGCGGAAGCAGACCCGGAAGATGTGCGCGTGGTGTTTGAGATTACCACTTCCAACCTGAGCGCGGAGGGGGTGATCGATGAGCGCGACTTTCTCGACAGGGTTGATATTCTCGGGCAGCTTGGCTACACCGTGATGATTTCCAACTTTTCAGAATATTACCGCCTCGTAGATTATTTTTCGGGCTATACCAACGGGTACATCGGCATAGGCATGGGGGTGAACAATCTTCTCCTGGTATTCGAGGAGCAGTACTACCAGCATCTCTCGGGCGGTATTCTGGAGGCGTTCGGGAAGTTTTTCCGCAAGGATATGAGGGTTTATCTTTATCCTTTCTACGACAAGGAAAGCGGCATCTTCCTAAATTCCAGTAATTTAAAGGTGGATGATAATTTGAAGGAGCTTTACAAATATTTTAAGAAAAACAGGAGAATTGTGGATATCGATGATTTTAATGCGAGCCTTGCCAATATTTTTTCAAGAGAAATACTGCAAAAAATCTCAAACGGCGAAAAGGGCTGGGAGGCCGGCGTGCCAGATGGAGTGGCAGAGCTGATAAAGACGCGCGGAATGTTTGGGTATAAAAGAAATCTTTAAGGAGTAAGCAAATGAATATTTTAAAGGAAAAATTAACAGAAGTTTTAACTTCGGGCGGCGCAGTAGAAGAGAGATTACTGCAGATCTGCCAAGTGCTGGATTCTGAGCTGCCGCATTTCAACTGGACGGGTTTTTATTTCAAAAACGAGGATAAGGATGAGCTCATCCTGGGGCCGTATGTCGGCGAGCCTACCGACCATAGAATAATACCTTACGGGCGCGGCATCTGCGGGCAGGTGGCGGTTTCGGGAGAAACCTTTTTAGTTCCCGATGTGCACGCACAGGAGAATTACCTTAGCTGCTCCGCAGATACGAAATCCGAGATAGTAGTGCCGATTTTCAAAAATGGAGAAAATATCGGGCAGATTGATATCGATTCCCATACGGCCAACGCATTTAATGATGGGGATCGGGAATTGCTGGAGTGGCTCTGTGAAGAGCTGGGTGCTCAGCTTTAGTTTATTAGTAAATTTAAGCCTAAAGTAGTTTCCCCGCGAGGAAGAGCCCGGCTACGGTGAAGTAAATAATAAGCCCGGTAACATCCACCAATGTCGCTACGAATGGTGCCGAGGAAGTAGCGGGGTCCAGGTTCAGTTTTTTCAGGATAAACGGAATCATCGAGCCGCTAAGGGTACCCCAAAGTACGATGGCCACGAGAGAGAAGGATACCGTAAGCCCCACAGAGCTCCAGTATTCTCCATAGTCGTACAGGCCTGTTTTTTGCCAGACTAAAATCCGTATATACCCGATGATGCCGAGAATCAGGCCGAGCAAGATACCGGAAACAATTTCCTTGCGCATTACATACCACCAGTCTTTCAGAGTGATTTCCTGCAGGGCCATAGCGCGGATGATAAGCGTGGCAGCCTGGGATCCCGAGTTGCCCCCGCTGGAGATTATCAGCGGTACGAAGAGTGCCAGTACCACGGCTTTTTCGATTTCCTTATCAAAATAGCCCATCGCAGATGCGGTGAGCATTTCTGAAATAAAGAGTATCACCAGCCAGGTACCACGCTTGCGCACCATCTCGGCGAGGGAGGTTTGCGTGTATGGTAGATCGAGGGCATCCAGACCTCCGAATTTCTGGATGTCTTCGGTGTTTTGCTGTTCTATCTGGTCAAGGATGTCGTCAATGGTCACAATCCCTACCAGCACTCCGGCTTCTGTGACGATGGGCAGGGCATTCCTGTCATATTTTTCGAAATACTGAACGGCATCCTCACGGCTTGTTTTCGTATGGATGGCTACAAAATTATTGTCCGTAATCTCGGACACTAGCTGCTCCCGGTCGGCAAGCAGTAGGTTACGGATATCCAGGTCGTCTATCAGGATATTGTTCTGATCCACCACATACAGGTAGTTCAGGGTTTCCACCTTGCCCCCGATTTTTTTTATCTGAGCAAAGCACCGCTCCACAGTCCATTCCTTACGGATCTGCACATAATAAGGCGTCATCATCCTGGCGATGGATTCCTCCGGGTATCCCAAAAGCTCCAGTGCTACGCGCCTTTCCTGCGGGTTGAGGTGGTTGATGGAATATTTAATAAGCTCGTCCGGGAAATCTTCGAACAGCGCCGTACGGTCGTCCGGGGGCATGGCGTTGAGGATTTCTGAGACCTCGCTGCTAGTAATGCTCCGTATCGTATCTTCCTGAAAATCAGGATCGAGATGAGAAAATACTTCGGCTTTAAATTCTTTGGGAACTTTCAGAAATTCCATTACACGGCGCTCTACATCCAGCTCCGAGAGGTGCTCAGCGATATCAGCAGGGCTTAGTATGGACTGATTTTCTTCCAAAGAATTTTACAGAATTCGGCTGCAAAAATAAACGAAAAAATGCAATCCTCACAGGTATATTTTATTAACTTTTAAGATTCTTCCTTGTAGCTCTTCGAATTTCTTTCTTTATGTCGTTCATTGCGCCACTTGTACCTATCTTCACGGAGTTTTCAGTGCTGCCAAGCACCCGGTACTTGCGCCGGAGCGTATCATAGCTGCTTTCGGAAATTAAATTCCCCTCTTTGTCAAAAAGTTTCATGCTTACTACGGCCTGGTTTGAGAAGACATACTGCCCTATCCCTACCTTAAAGTATTGAATTTTTGGGACTATGGCAAAATCCGCATCGTTATTTTCACAGAAAATTTTCACAAGTTCGTCATCCACATCGTCATAGTTCAAGGGATCCTCCACGCGCAGCATCGACCTTTTTTTAAACTGCTCCGCATGGTCAGAAACGGCGGAGAAAAAAGCTTCGTAGGTGGGTGCCTTCAATTCATCAATATCCGGCTCTATCTCCGGGCTGAAGTAGAGAATGCGGCTGAAACCCTTTCCCTCCGGCAGTGCGTGTCTTTGGCCCGCCGCGAGCTGAAAGGAAAGTACGGCAAGGAAAAGCGGTATGACAGGGGATAGCCTTATTTTCATTTATAATCTTGCACAGCAAATATTTAACCAATTGATGTGAGTTATGGGGTAAAGGTAATGGGAAAAAAATAAACCAAAAAGTTTTTGTAATTCAAAAATAATTTTTAATTTCGCGGCTTGTTACATAATAATCATTAAAATAATATTGGCATGTACTTAGCACCTGAAAAAAAGGCGGAAATTTTCGCAAAACACGGAAAATCTGAAAAAGATACCGGCAGCGCAGAAGGACAGATTGCGCTGTTCACCTACAGAATCAATCACCTATCTCAGCACCTGAAATCGAACCAAAAGGATTTCGTGACGGAGCGCTCGCTGGTGGCATTGGTAGGTAAGAGAAAAAGGCTTCTGGATTATCTGAAGAAAAAGGATATCGAGCGATACAGGGCCATCATCGCAGAATTGGGCTTAAGAAAGTAAGCACAAAGGCAACTCGGAAATCGGGTTGCTTTTTTTGTTTTAAATTTTATAAATTCGTGGCTATGGAAACCGTAAAGATTTCATTTGAAATTCTGGACGATGCAGATCTGGTGCAGGTGAAAAAGGTAATTCGTGCCATCGGCGGAAAAAAAATCAGAACCGAAAATCCGAAAATTCCCACAAAACTTGAACGCCGCATCGCAGAAGCCGAAAAGGAAAGAGCCGAAGGAGAATTAATCCCTGTGGATCCCGAAAATTTATGGGAAAGTTTAGGATTAACCTGAGTAAAGGCGCTGCGCAGGATTTGAAAAAGCTTTACAAATCCGGCAGGAAGGCAGATGTTTCCAAAGTTCAGAAAATTTTCGTAGAACTGGAAGAAAACCCGAGAGAAGGCACGGGAAATCCGGAGCAGCTAAAGCACTACGAAATCCCAACCTGGAGCAGGCGCATCAATAAGAAGGATAGATTAGTTTATCAGATTTTTGATGAAGAAGTGGTAGTTACCGTGCTTCAGGCACTTGGTCATTATAATGACCGGTAAAATCATAAAATCTAATTACTTTTTTCTGAACAGCCGTTTCTTCAATGGCAGTTTTGTTTGGATGCCCAATCTCTAAACGCCATTTTTTCATTACCTTTGCCGGTGAAAATTTAAAAAGTTTAAATAGGTAACGCGTGCAATACGGCGCGCAAAATTCAAACAGTTTTATGAATGCTCCCGAAGCAATTATTGAAAAATTTCAGCTGAAAGATGGGCGAGAAGTGTCCATAGAAACGGGCAGGCTGGCTAAACAGGCCAATGGCTCCGTAGTTGTAAAATGCGGCGGCACGATGCTGCTGGCAACCGTGGTGGCGAATAAGGATGCCAACCCCGGTGTGGATTTCCTTCCATTGACGGTGGATTACCGCGAAAAATTCTACGCCGGCGGAAAAATTCCCGGCAATTTTTTCAGAAGAGAGGCGAGGCCTTCCGATGAAGAAATTCTGACGATGAGGCTGGTGGACAGGGTTCTGAGGCCGCTGTTCCCAAGCGATTTCCACGCAGAAGTTCAGGTGATGATTTCCCTGATTTCTTACGATAAAGAGACCCTGCCGGAAGCATTGGCAGGTTTGGCAGCTTCCGCAGCGATAGCGATTACCGATATCCCGTTCAACGGGCCTATGTCCGAAGTTCACGTCGTTCGTATTGATGGGCAGCTTTCCGTGAACCCAAGCCTTGAAAACCTGAAAAAAGCCGACCTTGATATTATGGTGGGCGCTACGAAGGATTCCATCGTAATGGTGGAAGGCGAAATGAAGGAAATCACCGAGCAGGAAATGCTCGAGGCGATAAAATTTGCACACGAGGAAATCAAAGTGCAAATCGAGGCGCAGGAAAGGCTGGCGGCAAGAATTCCGGCTGCTGCGGTGAAGAGAACTTACGAGCACGAAACGCACAACGAAGAGCTTCGTGAGCGCATTACGAAAGAGCTTTACGATAAGGTTTACGAGGTTGCCAAAACGCCTTCTGCAAAGGAAGAGCGCCACGAGAAATTCGGAGCCGTTCTGGCGGATTTCCTTGCGCAGTATTCCGAAGAGGAACTGCTGGAGTACGAGGCATTAGCAAAAACTTACTACCATGATGTGGAAAAGGAGGCGATGCGCCAAATGATCCTGAACGAAGGCGTAAGGCTGGATGGCAGGGATCCGAAAACCATCCGCCCTATTTGGTGCGAGGTGGATTATCTGCCTGGTGCACACGGCTCGTCCATTTTCTCACGCGGTGAAACTCAGTCCCTTACAGCCGTAACCTTAGGCTCGATGAAGGATGCCAACCTTGTGGATTCCGTAGCTGCGGAATTTGACGAGAAATTCTTCCTACACTATAACTTCCCGCCGTTTTCAACCGGCGAAGCAAGGCCTTTGAGAGGAACATCGAGAAGGGAAGTAGGGCACGGCAACCTGGCTCAAAGGGCGCTGAGCAATATGATTCCGGAGGAAAATCCTTATACAATCCGTGTGGTTTCGGACATTCTGGAATCCAACGGTTCATCATCTATGGCTACGGTTTGCGCCGGAACTTTGGCACTGATGGATGCCGGCGTTCAGATTAAGAAACCAGTTTCCGGAATTGCGATGGGATTGATTACCGATCCAAAATCCGGGAAGTTCACCGTGCTTTCCGATATTCTGGGTGATGAGGATCATCTCGGCGATATGGATTTCAAGGTGACGGGGACTGCGGATGGAATTACGGCTTGCCAAATGGATATAAAAATCCAGGGACTAACGATGGATATAATGGAAACAGCGCTGGAACAGGCCAGGGAAGGTAGGCTACACATCCTAAATGAAATGATGAAGACGATTTCTGAACCGAGGGAAGATGTGAAACCACACGCACCGAAGATGGAAGTGCTGGAAATTCCGAAAGACTTCATAGGCGCCGTGATTGGCCCTGGCGGAAAAATCATTCAGCAGCTGCAGAAGGATACCGATACGGAAATTGCGATTGAAGAAATCGGTGAAATAGGCCGCATTGAAATTGCGGGCGTTGACCGTGAGAAAATCCGCGCAGCGATTGAGGCCATTAATGAAATTACCTTCGTACCGGTTGTTGGCGAAGTTTACAAAGGCAAGGTGGTGAAGGTGATGGATTTCGGTGCGTTCATCGCTTTGGCGAAAGGTACGGAAGGCCTTCTGCACATTTCTGAAATCGACTGGAAGCGCACGGAAAAAGTGCCGTACGCTGAAGGAGACGAGGTGGAAGTGAAATTCCTGGGCTATGATGACCGCAAGAAAATGCGCCTTTCCCGGAAAGTGCTCCTGCCAAGACCACCACGACCAGAGAAACCGAAAAATGAGCGCCCGAAAAAAGACAGCGGCAATCCTGAAAGCAGCGAGCAGCAAAACGAAAGCAGCGAAGTATAAACAAAATCCCTGGGAATTCTCAGGGATTTTTTTCTGTTTCTAAATTAATTTTGGTGCAACTTTTGATTTTGAGCAAACCGCAATTTGTCTTAATTTTGAACAAAATTTTCAGCTATGGCAGTTCAGTTCCCGCTCTATTTTCCCGGTAAAAGTTCCGATGCGAAGGATGCAATAAAGGTGCTTGCGGTGGATCTCAGGAAAACGCGTTCCACATTTGCAATTTATCAGGTGGAAAACTGCAACCTGAAACTTGAGTGCAGGAATGAGCTGAAAACCGACGAGTTTTCGTCCTTTACAGAAATGGCGAAGGCTTATCTTTCAACCTGCGATTTGCCTTTTGACCGAGTTTCCATCGCAGTTCCTGGTCCGGTAATTCTGGGCAAGGTGGAAACGGCGAACCTTCCGTGGCCACTAGATTTACAAGAAATAACGCAGGAATTAAAGAACGAAAAAGTATGCCTGGTGAACGATATGGAAGCCACGGCCTACAGCCTTGGCGATCTTTCAAATTCTGAAGTCATCACAATTCACGCGCCGGAAGAAATAATGCCTGGCAATGTAGCGCTTTTGTCGCCTGGAAACGGTTTAGGTGAAGCCGGTTTGTTTTGGGACGGTGCTACGCTTCGCCCTTTTGCAACGGAGGGTGGGCACACGGAATTTTCGCCGAGGAATCCTTTTGAAGTGGAATTTTACCAGTTTCTCAACAAAATTTACGGCATCGTAAGTTGGGAGAATGTACTCACAAAATCCGGAATCTACAATATCTACCGCTTCCTTCGTGATGTTGGGAGGCACGAAGAAAAACCAGAATTATCCGGCACAATTACGCAGGGCGATTTCATCAAAAATTTGGCAGCAGCAGGAAATGACGAGCCTTCAAGGCTGGTGCGCACAACCTTGGAATGGTTTGCGGAATTTTTGGCAAGGGAAGCGAATTATCTGGCGTTAAAATTAAAATCAACCGGCGGACTTGTAATCACCGGAGATTTGGCGAAAGAGCTGAGGCATTTCATCGACGCAGAGCAGTTTTACAAATCGTTCAAAATTTCGGACAAGATGGATAAACTGCTGAAAGACATACCGTTATATTTCGTTTTCAACGACGATGCTATTGCAGAAGGTGCCGCACTTTATGGCGCATATTATGAATAATTCCGATGAAAGTTTACATGGTGAGCGGACTTGGCGCTGATTTCAAAGCGCTGGAAAAGCTGCAATTCAACGAAAATATAGAGCCGGTTTTTCTCGATTGGCTAATGCCAGAAGAGCGCGAATCCTTTAACCATTATGTGGAAAGGATGGCAGCCAGGGTGGATGATTCAGAGCCGTTTTACTTGCTGGGCTATTCTTTCGGCGGCATCATCGTTCAGGAAATTCACAAGCGGAAAGCCGCGGAAAAAGTGGTAATTTTGGCAAGCATTAAAGCCGGGAAAGAGCGTTCCAGATTTATGGAACTCGGCAGAATTACGATGATTCCAAAGTATTTGCCGGCACGCTTTTACAACCAGAAAAGTGCGGCGGCCTATGCGGTTGTGCGCCGGTATTTCGATCCTACAAATCCCAAGCTTCTGGAATATTTTACGGTGAGGGAGCCTTATTATCTGAAATGGTCAGTGGAAAAAATCGTGGAATGGAACGGTGCGGAAAACCCTGAAATCATACAGATAATGGGCGATAAAGACATCGTGTTTCCCATCAAGAATTCTTCGCCGGATTTCGTGATAAAGGGCGGCACGCATCTTTTTCCCGTGATGAAACCGAAGCCTGTGTCCAAAATCCTGGCGGATATTTTTGTGTAAACCATTGGATCAATAAGTTATGAAAAGGCGGAAATTTTAATATTTTTGTCTGATGCAATCCATTAGTGTTTTTGAGATTATCAAGGTGGGCATCGGCCCTTCCAGTTCGCATACGATGGGCCCTTGGAACGCCGCCGAACTTTTCATCCAAAAAATTAAACGCGAAAATTCCATTGAAAATGTTCAGGAAGTTTTCGTGGAATTTTTCGGCTCATTGGCAAAAACGGGAATTGGCCACGGCACCGATATTGCCGGTATGCTGGGACTTTGCGGCTATGATTTTCGCACGATAGATACCGGAAGGATTGATGAATTCATCGCCGAAATCAAAAATTCGCAAAAACTGAATTTAAACGGTGAGAAAATTCTGCCGTTTGTTTACGGTCATCATCTGATTTTAAACAAGGAAAAAACTTTGCCGTATCATCCTAACGGAATGATTTTCAGGGCATTGCTGAAAGATGGCTCGGAAATTTCCCAGGATTATTATTCGATTGGGGGTGGCTTTGTAGCAACGCAGGAGCATACGACGATTGAGAAGCACTGCACGAGAACGCTTTATCCTTGTCATCGTGGCGGTGATATTTTGTTTTTCGCCGAAAGGCTCGGGCTGAAACGCGTTTCGGATTTGGTTTACCTGAACGAAGAAAGCTGGCGGACAAAAGCGGAGACCGATGAACAGGCGCTTTACATCTGGCAGCAAATTCGGGAATGCATATATAAAGGTGTGAACCGCGAAGGAATTTTGCCTGGCGGTTTGAATGTGGTGCGGCGTGCACCGGAAATCAACCGCAGGCTTTTGGGCGGAAAAAAGTATGGCAACGCTGATGAATGGTTTGAACTTTTGAAGGAGAGTGACGGCAGTTTCAACACGATAAACAAGTGGGTGTCCTGCTTTGCGCTGGCTGTGAACGAAGAAAATGCGAGTTTTGGCAGAATCATCACGGCGCCAACGAACGGGGCAAGCGGCGTAATTCCGGCGGTTTTAGCTTATTCGCAGGTTTTCACATCGTTCAATTCCGATGAAGATGTGGTGAGATTTTTGCTTGTAGCCGGAGAAATCGGAACTTTATTCAAGAAGAACGCCACGATTTCCGCAGCGATGGGGGGCTGCCAAGCTGAAGTGGGCGTTTCTGCATCGATGGCTGCGGCAGGCCTTACGGAAATAATGGGCGGAACTCCGGCGCAAGTTTTGATGGCGGCGGAAATTGCGATGG
Source organism: Cruoricaptor ignavus (assembly GCF_900141665.1). Lineage (GTDB taxonomy): Bacteria > Bacteroidota > Bacteroidia > Flavobacteriales > Weeksellaceae > Cruoricaptor > Cruoricaptor ignavus. Next base: position 39,107 of record NZ_FQYI01000005.1, read on the forward strand.
AACATCATTTGGGCTTGACCTGTGATCCGATTGGTGGGCTGGTGCAAATCCCTTGCATCGAACGGAATTCGATGGGTGCGATGAAGGCGATAACCGCCGCCAACATTGCGATAGACAGCGACCCTGCGAAAGCGAGAGTGAGCCTGGATGAAGTGATACAATCGATGTGGGATACCGCGCAAAGTATGAATGAACGGTTTAAAGAGACTTCGGAAGGTGGGCTGGCCATCGCTGTAAATGTAGCTGAGTGTTAACGAAAATTTAAAATATTATGAAATTAATTGTGAATTTGTTAATTACGGCGGTTTCTGCCGTTTTGCTTGAGCAGATTTTGCCGGGCATTCAATTTGATAATTTTGGGAAGGCCTGCATTTTCGCTTTGGTGCTGGGGCTTTTCAATGTTACGATTACGCCTTTGCTGAAGATTTTAGGACTGCCTTTGACGATTTTAACCTTCGGGCTTTTCTCATTGGTAATCACAGCAGCGGTTACGCTTTTTACGGCTAATATTCTGAACGGTGTGTTTATAGACGGCTTCTGGTGGGCATTGCTGTTCAGTATTCTGCTGTCGTTCGTTACTTCTTTAATCAACAAAATAATTTATCCCAATAAAAAGTCGTATCGATGAAAATTAAATTTTTTCTGAGTTTTATTGCGATTTTCATAATATCGGTTTTTAATGGGCAAAATGTGATGACACCGGAAAAACTGTGGTCGCTGAACAGGCTGAGCGTGCAGGCTGTGGCACCGGATAATTCTGCGCTGATTTATTCCCTGGCGAAAACCGATTTGCAAACTGAGAAAAGCAGCAGCGAAAAATTTTTGCTGAACCTGGAAAATAATAGGGCTGAAAAATTGGATTTGGGAAAAAAATCCGTGATACAGTGGGATGCCAACGGAATTTATGCCAAGGAAAACGGCGTGCTTTTCCTGAGCAAAGATGCCGGAAAAAGCTGGACGGTATTTTATAAAATAGGTGATGATGCGGGGAATATCGTGATTTCGCCGGATGCTAAAAAGGTGGCTTTCAGCAGAGAGGTTTTGCTGGAAAAAATTTTGGCGAAAGACAAATACAGCGATGTTCCAAATTCCACGGCGCACATTTACACCGACCTAAATCACAGGCATTGGGATGCGTTCAGCGAGGGAAAATTCAACCATATATTCGTCGTGGAAACTTCGCAAAGCGTTGAAAATGCGACGGATATTCTTGCAGGGAAAAAATGGGATACGCCACAAAGACCCTTCGGAGGAAGTGAAGATTTTATTTTCAGCCCGGATTCTTCGCAGCTAATTTTCGTGCTGAAACCATTGAGCGGAATAGAATACGCCAAATCCACCAACACGGATATTTTTGCTTACGACCTGAAAACCAAGGCGTTACGAAATTTATCGGCATTCAACAAGGGCTACGATGTGAAGCCGAAATTTTCGCCGGATGGAAAATATTTGTCCTGGCTCTCAATGCCGAGAGACGGTTTTGAATCTGATAAGAATAATCTGATGCTAATGGATTGGAAATCAGGGAAGTACCGGAATTTAACACAGAATTGGAATGAGAGCATTACCGGAGATTTTGCCTGGAACGCGGACAGCAAAGGTCTGTTTTTCACGGCGGCTTTTCGCGGTTCCAAGCAGCTTTTCGGTGTGGAGATTAATCAGCCAAAAGTAAGGAAAATAGCTGGCGGAAATTTTGACATCAACAGCATTCACGCGCAAACGAAAAATGCGCTGATTATTGGCAGAACGGACTTTAACCATAATAATGAACTTTTTTCAGCGGATGTAAAAAGCGGAAAGATGCTGCAGATTTCCGATGTGAACCGTGAAAATTACAGCCAAATTTCGCCATCGAAATCGGAAATGAAAATGGTGAAAACGAGCGACGGAAAGGAAATGGGTGTTTGGTTCATCTACCCGCCGAATTTTGACCCGAATAAAAAATACCCCGCATTACTGTATTGCCAGGGCGGTCCGCAATCTGCATTAACGCAGTATTTCTCAATGCGCTGGAATTTCGCTTTGATGGCAGCGCAAGGCTATGTCGTCATCGCGCCAAACCGCCGTGGAATGCCAGGTTGGGGCACCGAATGGAACGAGGCGATTTCCAAAGATTGGGGCGGGCAACCGATGAGAGATTACCTTGCGGCAACGGATTTTGCGAAGACTCTGCCATTTATCGACGGTGAAAGAATCGGAGCTGTGGGTGCAAGCTACGGCGGATACAGCGTGCTGATGCTGGCAGGAATTCACGAGGGAAGGTTCAAAACTTTCATTTCGCACAACGGGCTTTTTGATATGAAAATGTGGTCGCTGACCACGGAAGAACTTTGGTTTGCAGATTGGGATGCGGGCACGATTTTCGATAAGCCGCTGCCAAAATCCTTCACGGATTATAACCCTTCAAATTTCGTGGAAAAATGGAACAGGCCGATGATGATCATTCAGGGGCAGAAGGATTACCGCGTGCCTTACGAGCAGGGGCAGGCAGCGTTTCAGGCGGCGAAACTCCGCGGATTGAAGGCGAAATTCCTGTATTATCCTGATGAAAATCACTGGGTGCTGAAGCCGCACAATGCGATAGTTTGGCAGCGGGAATTTTTCGATTGGCTGAAGGAAACGCTTTAAAAATCAATTGTTTAACTTTGGAAAAAAGTACGATGGAAATCACGAGCCTGAATCAGCTGGATCTGGATAAAACCTACACCTATGCCGATTATCTTCTTTGGAAATTTCAGGAAAGAGTGGAGCTTTTGAAAGGGCGGATTTTCAAGATGAGCCCCGCGCCAAACCGAAAGCATCAGCGTTCGGCGCAATACATCAATCAGGTTTTGTATAGGTATTTTGAAGGTAATTGTTGCGAAGTTTATTTTGCGCCTTTCGATGTGAGATTGCCGAGCAAATCGGGTGAAGTTATCACGGTGGTTCAGCCGGATTTGTGCGTGATTTGTGACAGGACAAAACTTGACGACAAAGGCTGCAACGGTGCACCGGAACTGATTGTGGAAATTCTTTCGCCGGGAAATTCCGCTAAGGAAATGGGCATAAAATTCAATCTCTACGAAGAAAGCGGCGTGCAGGAGTACTGGCTTGTGCAGCCAGCGGAAAAGGCCATCCTGGTTTACACTTTGGAGGAAGGAAAATTCATCGGGCTGCAACCTGTGACTTTGGGAATGACGGCGAAATCGCGGAAATTCGATGGGTTGGAAATTTCTGCCGATGAAGTTTTCCGTGATTTTTAAACCCGAAAATTAATGAGCGAAAATCGGGTTTGTTCGTTTCCGCCGATTATTTTTCCGGATTCAAAAATTTTGATTCTGGGCTCAATGCCTGGCGTAAAATCGCTGGAAATGCAGCAGTATTACGCTCATCCGCAAAATAAATTCTGGAAAATTCTCTTTGCAATCTTCGGTGAAGAATTCACCACGGATTATGAATTGCGCAAGGAATTTTTGGCCGAAAATAAAATTGCAGTGTGGGACACCATCGAAAGCTGCACGAGGAAAGGCAGCCTGGATGCTGATATCAGGAATGAGGAAGCGAACAAAATCCGTGAGCTTCTGGAAAATCATCCGCAAATCCGGGCGATTTATTGTAATGGTCAAAAATCTTTTGCCAACACCTTAAAATTACTCGGTAAAGATTTCAGACTTCCAATTTTTGCGATGCCTTCCACAAGCCCTGCCAATGCATCAATCCCTTACCAAACCAAGCTGGAGCGCTGGAAGGGAATTTTGGAGTTTGTCTGAGAATAACTTTCGGTTGTCCCAAATTGTCAACCGCTTGACTTCCGCTTTTCATTGTCGTATCTTTGCAGGCTGAATTTTTAAACCGTAATTTAAAGATGAAAACTTCTGATTTTAATTTCAATCTGCCAGACGAACTTTTGGCAGAGCATCCGTCTGAGCACCGCGACGAAGCAAGGCTGATGGTGCTGGACAGGAAAACGGAAACCATTGAGCATAAGCTGTTTAAAGATGTCATCGATTATTTCGATGAGGGCGATTTGTTCATTTTCAATAATACCAAGGTTTTCCCGGCAAGGCTGTACGGCCACAAGGAAAAAACAGGCGCGAAAATCGAGGTTTTCCTGCTGAGAGAGCTGGATTCTGAAACCAGGGTTTGGGATGTGCTGGTAGATCCTGCGCGGAAAATCCGCATCGGAAATAAGCTGTTCTTCACCGAGGATGAATCGCTGGTTGCTGAGGTGGTTGACAACACCACTTCTCGTGGAAGAACGCTGCGCTTCCTTTATGACGGCAGCTACGAAGAATTCCGCCAGAAACTGAAAGACCTGGGCGAAACGCCTCTGCCAAAGTACATCAAGCGACCTGTGGAGCCAGAAGATGCGGAACGCTATCAGACGATTTATGCCAAAAATGAAGGTGCTGTGGCAGCGCCAACCGCCGGACTTCACTTCTCGAAACACCTGATGAAGCGGATGGAAATCAAGGGCATCAATTTTGCGGAAATCACGCTGCATGTAGGTTTGGGAACTTTCAACCCGATCGAAGTGGAGGATTTGAGTAAGCATAAAATGGAATCCGAAGAGGTGATTATCACCGAAGAGCAGGCGAAGATCATCAATAATGCGGTGGACGAAAACAGGAGGATTTGTGCGGTGGGCACTACCACGATGCGTGCGCTGGAAACATCCGTTTCTTCCAACCGGAAAATCGGGCCGTACCAGGGCTGGACGAATAAGTTTATTTTTCCGCCGCACGATTTTGGCGTGGCAACATCGATGATTACGAACTTCCACACGCCGAAATCTACGCTGATAATGATGATAGCAGCGTTTGCCGGAAAGGATTTCGTGATGCACGCCTACGAAGAAGCCATCAAGGAAAAATATAAATTTTACTCTTATGGCGATGCGATGCTGATTCTGTGAAATCAAAGATTTTAGAGCCAAAAGTGAAGAATCAGAATTTAAATTAATTCTCTGCTTGTAGAACGGCTCAATTTTCACCTTTTCACTTTTTAAATGGAGGATCTTCGCAAACTTTCACTTCAGAAGCTTACCGATTTTTTTGTGCAAATCGGTGAGAAGCCGTTTCGTGCGAAGCAGGTTTACGACTGGCTTTGGAGCAAGAACCTGCATTCCATCGATGAGATGACGAATCTTTCGAAAGATTTGCGAGAGAAACTTTCGGCACATTTCACCATAAAGCCAGCTTCGGAAGATGTAGTGCAACATTCGGTGGACGGAACCATAAAAAACGGCGTGAAACTGCACGACGGATTAACGGTGGAATCCGTTCTGATTCCCACAGAAACCCGTACCACGGCCTGTGTTTCTTCTCAGGTGGGATGCTCTCTGAATTGCGAATTCTGTGCAACCGCCAAGCTCAAAAGGATGCGTAATCTTGAAGTTGCGGAAATCGTAGATCAGGTAGCATTGATTGACAAGCAGAGCAGGGAAAATTTCGGCAGGCCGCTCAGCAACATCGTGTTCATGGGAATGGGCGAGCCGATGATGAATTACAAAAATGTGGTGGATGCCATCCGGAAAATCACCGAGCCAGAAGGTTTGGGTATGTCGCCACGAAGAATCACGGTCTCAACTTCCGGAATTCCCAAAATGATAAAAATGCTGGCGGACGAAGATTTGAAGGTGAAACTCGCGCTTTCGCTGCACTCTGCCATCGAAGAAACGCGCAACGAAATTATGCCGTTTTCGGAGAAATTTCCGTTGACTGAAATAATGGAATCGTTGCAGTACTGGTACCGGAAAACCGGCTCTGTAATTACCTTTGAATACTGTGTATGGGGAGGAATTAACGATGATGATGCACACATCAAGGCGCTGATAAAATACTGTAAGAAGGTGCCTTCGAAAGTGAATCTCATCCAGTATAATCCGATTGGTGAAGGGAAATTTGACCACAGAAATCCTGAGGCGGAAGAGCGGTATTTAAGGGAGCTGCAGAAAGCGGGAATTACCGTGATGGTGCGCAAAAGCAGGGGTGGAGACATCGATGCTGCCTGCGGACAACTGGCAAATAAAACGGCGGTTTAATTAAATTTAAAATGAAAAAGCTACTACTTTTCTTATACCTAACTATCTCATTCTCAGCATATTCTCAGAAGGTTGAAAATTTTGACCTGAAGAAATTCCGGGTGGCTACGCTTCCTGCGGAACTGCGCGAAACTTCCGGGCTGGCCTTTTACAAGGGCGAACTTATCACCATCAATGACAGTGGGAATTCATCCGAAATTTTCGTGATGGATAAGCGGAACGGCGCCGTGAAATCTCGCATAAAACTACCGCTGCGGAACTACGACTGGGAGGCGATTTCCACAGATTCTGCGAATATTTTTGTGGCAGATTTTGGCAATAATGCGGGCAACAGAAAGGATCTGCAGATTCACAAGATCTCCCTGCCAATGGATTCTTCCTCGATTAAAAGCATTAACTTTTTCTACCCTGAGCAAAAGGATTTCGCGGTGCGCTTCGGTTTGCACGATTTCGATGCGGAAGCCCTAATCATTAAAGACGGCAAGCTTAATGTGTTCACGAAGGAATGGGCTTCAAGAGGTGTGAAACGCTACATCCTGAATGACGAAGCCGAACTTCAGCCAGCACAGAAAATTGAGGAATTCAGCATCGGTTTTATGGTGACGGACGCTGCATATTTCCGGCAAAAACTTTATTTCGTAGGCTACACGAAAAAGCTGGAAGTTTTTATGGCCGTGTTTGATGAGGATGATAATGGCCTGTTTTTCAATACTTTACCAAAAAAATATTTCCTCGGCGAAAGCACAAATCTAGGGCAGATTGAAGGCATCGCGGTAAACGATGAGGGCATCTACATTTCCGGCGAGGAATTTAATGCGCGGCTTTTCAAGGTTCCGCAGTCGTTTTATTTCATTCCGCACGAAAAATTTCCCGTGAGCATTTCCGCCGAATAGCCTATATTTGTGAGATTTTTAGACAGAATTTCCGGAAAACGGTGGCAAGCGCGATAGAAGAAATCAAAAGGCCGATAGCTGAGGAAATGAAACTTTTCGAGAAAAAGTTTCGCGAATCGATGCGCAGCAATGTGGCTTTGCTGGACAGGGTGACGCACTTTATCGTGACCACGAAGGGTAAGCAGATGAGGCCGATGTTCGTGTTTCTCACGGCAAAACTGGTGGGCGAAGTTACGGAAAAAACTTACCGCGGCGCATCGATGATTGAACTTATACACACCGCAACGCTTGTGCACGATGATGTGGTGGACGAAAGCTATAAACGCCGCAACTTCTTCTCTATCAATGCTTTATGGAAAAATAAAATTGCAGTGCTGGTTGGCGATTTTCTTCTGGCAAAATCCATTTTGCTGCCTTCCGAAAATGATGAGATTGATTTGCTGAAAGTAGTTTCCCGGGCGATAAAGGAAATGAGCGAGGGCGAACTGCTGCAGCTTGAAAAAGCGCGCAAGCTGGACATCACGGAAGATGTTTACTACGAAATCATCCGGCAGAAAACGGCGGCGTTGATTGCTGCGTGCTGTGAAATCGGTGCGGTTTCCAATGACTGTGATGAGGAGCTTGCCGTGAAGATGCGGAATTTCGGGACCTTTACTGGGATGGCTTTCCAGATCAAGGATGACCTTTTCGATTATTTGAGCTCGAATGTTATCGGGAAGCCTGTGGGGATTGATATAAAGGAGCAGAAAATGACTTTGCCGCTAATTTATGTTCTTTCCAAATCGCCAGAAAAGCAGCGCAAATATTATTTTGATACCATAAAACGGCATAATAATAATTCTAAGCGAGTGAAGGAACTCATTGAATATGTGAAACTTACGGGTGGTTTGGATTATGCTGTGGGCGTTATGAACGATTATCTGCAAAAGGCGAAAGACATCCTGAATGAATTTCCGGATTCTGAAGCGAAGACTGCTCTTCACAGTCTTTTGGATTATGTGGTAGAGCGCAAGTTCTGATTTCCGCTTGAATTATTCTTAAATTTTTTTCCAATAAATTATTAATTCCGCAAACTGAAATATCGGTTTGAAATATTTTGCTATATTTGTTGGAAACTACAGCAAATGTCATCCAACTATATTGAAACACAGACGCTTTCTTTTGAAGATTTCCGAGAAAACATCCTCGATGATTACAAACTTGGCAGAATTTCTCGCGAAATGTCATTAATCGGCAGAAGGGAAGTTTTGACAGGAAAAGCCAAATTCGGAATCTTTGGAGACGGTAAGGAATTACCGCAATTGGCGATGGCAAAGGTTTTCCGGGATGGAGACTGGAGGGCAGGATATTACCGTGACCAGACTTTTGCGATGGCCATCGATGCGCTTACTGTAGAATCCTTCTTTGCGCAGCTTTACGCTGATACCGATGTAGAAAGAGACCCTGCTTCAGCAGGACGGCAAATGAACGGCCACTTCGCTACGAGAAGCCTGAACGAGGACGGCAGCTGGAAAAATTTAACAGAACAAAAGAATATTTCATCCGATATTTCGCCGACTGCTGGCCAAATGCCCAGAGCTTTAGGATTGGCCTACGCATCCAATGTTTTTAAAGAAATCGAATTTGAAGATTCGCAAAAATTTTCACGAAAAGGTGAAGAAATCGCATTTGTGACAATTGGGGATGCTTCTACTGCGGAAGGCCATTTTTGGGAAACGCTGAATGCAGCCTGTGCACTGCAGGTTCCGCTGGTTGTGGCAATTTGGGATGATGGTTACGGAATTTCTGTGCCTACTCAAAACCAAAGAGCGAAGGCGGATATTTCTGAAATGCTGAGCGGTTTCCAAAGGAAAGATGGCGAAAGGCAGGGATGCGAAATCATTCAGGTGAAGGCCTGGGATTACCCAGCCCTGATGGATGCTTTCGCAAGAGCGGAGCAGTTTGCCAGAGGAGAAAGCGTGCCTGTAGTAGTGCATTGTGTGGAGGTTACGCAGCCGCAGGGACATTCAACTTCCGGGTCGCACGAAAGGTATAAAAATGCCGAGCGATTGGGTTGGGAAGCGGAGTTTGACGGCCTTGTAAAATTCCGGCAGTGGATTCTGAACTATGCTCAGGAAAATGAAGGCGTTACACTGAAACTGGCCACCGAAGAAGAGCTGGCAGCGATAGATGCCGAGGCAAAAAAGCGTGCGAGGGACGGACAGAAAAAGGCGTGGGAACTTTACCAGAAAAGCATTAGCGATAGTCGTGAAAAAGCACTGCCTGCCGTGGAAAAGGTAATTGCGGAAAATTCAGGAATGGAGGAGATTCTTTCCGAATTTAATAAAAAGGTTTCCGTGGCGAAAAAGGAAATTTTCACATTGGTAAGAAAAGCCCTGATTTTTTCACGAAATAATAAAACTGAAAACCGCGCGACTTTAGAACAAATTTATCGTGAAATTAATGAGGCAGAGCAGGAAAATTACTCTTCTCACCTTTATTCCCAATCGGAGTGGAGCGCGCTGAATGTTGCGGAAATTAAGCCGATTTTTTCTGAAAATTCCGAGGAGCTTGACGGAAGGGTGGTGCTTCGGAACAATTTTGACAAGATTTTTGAAAAATATCCGCAGGCTTTGGTTTTCGGTGAAGATACCGGAAACATAGGCGATGTAAACCAAGGCCTGGAAGGGCTTCAGGAGAAATACGGTGCGCTGAGAATCAGCGATACAGGAATTCGCGAAGCCACCATTCTTGGGCAGGGCATAGGTATGGCAATGCGTGGCTTGAGGCCGATTGCGGAAATTCAGTACCTGGACTACATCCTGTATTGCCTTCAGGGAATGAGCGACGATTTGGCAACGGTGCAGTACCGCACAAAAGGCGGGCAGAAAGCGCCAGTAATCATCCGCACAAGAGGGCACAGGCTGGAAGGCATATGGCATTCCGGTTCCCCAATGGCAGGAATTCTTAACCTGGTGAAAGGCATTATGGTGCTGGTTCCCAGGGATTTAACGCGTGCCGCCGGATTTTATAATACAATGCTTCAGAGCGACGATCCGTGCGTGATCGTGGAGTGCCTGAATGGCTACCGCCTGAAAGAAAAACAGCCGGATAATATCGGAGAATTCACGGTGCCAGTCGGAAAAATTGAAATTACGAAGCCAGGCAGCGATATTACGCTGGTAACTTACGGCTCAACTTGGAAGGTTGTAACCGAGGCTGCGAACGAACTTGAGAAACTTGGGATTTCTGCGGAAGTTATTGATGTTCAATCACTTATACCTTTTGATTTGGCTTGTGAAATTGCGGAAAGCGTGAAGAAAACCAGCCGGCTTGCCGTGATTGATGAAGATGTGGAAGGCGGAGCATCGGCTTTTATTTTGCAGCAAATTCTCGAGAAGCAGAAGGTTTTCCGATATTTGGACAGCGAGCCGATTACCATAGCTGCGAAAAATCACAGGCCTGCCTATGCGAGCGACGGCGATTATTTCAGCAAGCCATCTGCCGATGATATTGTGGAGAAAGTTTACGCGCTTTTCCACGAGAGCAATCCGGGGAAGTTTGTGAGTGTTTAAAAACTGAGCAGAAAGCTTCAAGGAAAAAGGCGAATTTAAAATTTCTTGCCTACGCTTGCGGTGCTCTTGTGCGAAAATTTCAGCCTCACTCTTTCAGCTAAAATTTCCAAAAAACCCAAACTTCTTGGTTTCCTCGATTTTCAAAAGGCCGTGGGCAATAAGATCCTCTACAAACTCTTCTTCGCTGTTATGTCGCAATTTAATGTCTTCAAAAGTTGCCTTACGGTGCGCATAGGTGTCCATAAATGCCTCATTTGATTCAAAATGCTGCATATCGTGTCGCCTCATCCAGGTTACGAATTGCCTGTGGTCGGGCGCAATGGTGCTTTTGTTCCTTTTTACAAGCGTATATTTCATGGTGGAGGTTTGCAGACAAATTTACTTAAACTGATATATATCATCATATTAATTTTATATTAAAATTTGTGATGTGCATTACCAGGAAGGGATGTCTTTTAGACTGTTTTTTTCGTAAATTCGCAGAAAGTTTTTTACAATGAACTACGATATCATCGTCATCGGTTCTGGTCCCGGTGGATATGTTGCGGCAATTCGTGCGGCGCAGCTTGGTTTTAAAACGGCAATCATCGAAAAGGAAAACCTTGGCGGCATCTGCTTGAACTGGGGCTGCATCCCAACGAAAGCGCTTCTGAAATCTGCCCAGGTTTTTAATTATCTAAAGCACGCCGAAGATTACGGCCTTAATAAAGTTGAAAATCCAGGCTTTGATTTTGACAAGGTAGTGCAGAGAAGCCGCGGCGTAGCGCAGAAGATGAGTGGCGGAATTTCCTTCCTGATGAAGAAGAACAAGATTGATGTGATTATGGGAACGGCGAAGCTGAAGCCAGGCAAAAAGGTTTCTGTTTCGGATGAAAATGGCGAAACGAAGGAGTATTCTGCAAGCCACATCATCATAGCAACCGGTGCCCGTTCAAGGGAACTGCCGAATCTTCCGCAGGATGGCAAGAAAGTCATCGGTTACCGCCAGGCTCTGAATTTGCCGCAGCTTCCGAAATCGATGATTGTGGTAGGCTCCGGAGCGATAGGTGTGGAATTCGCGGATTTCTACAACTCTATGGGAACGAAGGTTACGATTGTGGAGTTTATGCCTACAATTCTTCCGGTGGAAGATGAGGAGGTTTCTAAGCATATGGAAAAATCCCTGAAGAAATCCGGCATTGAAATTATGACGAGTTCTTCTGTGGAAAGTGTGGATACTTCCGGCGAAGGCATAAAAGCGAAGGTGAAAACGAAAGACGGCGAAACCACGCTGGAAGCGGACATCCTGCTTTCTGCGGTGGGCATCACTTCCAATGTGGATGGGCAGGGCTTTGAAGAAGTGGGCATCAAAACCGAAAAAGGTAAGGTGGTGGTGAACGAGTGGTACGAGACTTCTGTGCCGGGCTACTATGCAATTGGCGATATTCTGCCCACGCAGGCTCTGGCACATGTTGCGTCTGCGGAAGGCATTACCTGCGTTGAAAAAATCAAGGGACTTCATACGGAAAAAATCGACTACGGCAATATTCCTGGCTGCACTTATTGCCATCCTGAAGTGGCATCCGTAGGCCTTACGGAAAAGCAGGCGAAGGAAAAAGGCCTGGAAATAAGGGTAGGGAAATTCCCGCTTTCAGCTTCTGGGAAAGCCACTGCCAACGGAAATACGGATGGCTTCATCAAAGTGATTTTCGATGCGAAGTACGGTGAGTGGCTGGGCTGCCATATGGTGGGCGACGGCGTAACGGATATGATTGCAGAAGCTGTGGTAGCGCGCAAGCTGGAAACTACGGGCCACGAAATTCTGAAATCCGTGCATCCGCACCCTACAATTTCCGAAGCAGTGATGGAAGCCGTAGCAGCAGCCTACGGTGAAGTGATACATATTTAAAGCGCCAAGGCTTTTTTAAGGCAAAAAAAGGCAAGGGTAAAAAGCGTTCCGCCTGGTTTTAGCTTAAAACTTTTACTTTTTTAGCTGACAAACTTTTCGCCGCACTTCTTGCAGTAAACGGCATCCAAATCATTATCGGTCTGGCAGCGTGGGCAGGCTTTGCAGCTCCTCGCCTGTTCCCGAAAGCGCGCCGTAACGATACCGGTAGGTACGGCGATGATGCTATAACCGGCAAGCATCACCAAGATGGACAGGAATTTACCAATTGCGGTAGAAGGGGTGGCGTCTCCATAACCTACGGTGGTAATTGTAACCACCGCCCAGTAAATACTTTGAGGAATGCTGGTAAAACCTTCGCTACCGCCCTCTACTACATGCATGGCCGCGCCGATAATAGTTATGAAGATTATCATAAAAAGCAAGAAAACATAGATTTTCCTGGAACTTTCTTTTAATGCGGAGACGATGTAATGCCCGTCATTCATATAGTCTGCAAGATTGAAAATCCGGAAAATCCTGAGCAGGCGCAGCATCCTGAAAATCATAAAATAATGTAAATCAGGGTATACCATTCCCAGATAGAACGGCACAAGGGATAAGACATCCAGCAGACCGAGAGGGCTGAGGATATAATCCTCCTTGTTTTTTACGGAGAGGATTCGCAGTAAATATTCAATAGTGAAAATAGTGGTAATTGCCGCCTCGGTGTAGAAAAACACACGGTGGTAGAGGATGTCGATTGCCGGTACGGTCTCCAGCATAATCACCATCGTACTTATGACGATCAATATGAGGAGGATAATATCAAAAATCTTCCCGCCAGGCGTATCCGAATAATAAATGATTCGGAAAATTTTTTTCAGAAATTTATTGTTTACGGGCACCAAGTTGTGTTCTGGCCTAATTCTATGCGTTTCCAAAGCAGAGGTTTTTCACTGCAAAAATATTAACTTAGCAAAAAAAACCGATGACAATTCGTGATTTTTCTGGATGGCTTGACGAAAAATTCAGCATCCGGCAGGCTGAAGATTTTGATAATGCAGGCTTGCTCTGCGGAAAAGCGGACAGGGAAATCCGTGCCGTGCTGATTTGCCACGATGCGCTGGAAAGCGTTGTGGACGAGGCTTTGCAGAAAGATGCGAATTTTATCTTGTGCTTTCATCCCATCATTTTTTCGGGAATAAAATCTTTAACCGGGAAAAACTATGTGGAAAAGGCGGTGATGAGGGCCATCGAAAATAAGGTGGCGATATATGCGGTGCACACAGCTTTCGACAATGATTATTGGGGCGTGAATTTTGAGATTTGCGAAAAATTGGGGCTGGAAAATCAGAAGATATTAATGCCGAAGAAGGAAAACCTGCAGCAGATAGTGGTGCATACGCCGAAAGATGCGGTGGAAAAGGTGAAGCAGGCGGCCTTTGATGCTGGTGCAGGAAACATTGGCTTTTATGATGAATGCTCTTTCAAAGTTAGTGGTGATGGCACTTTCCGGCCTTTGCCCGGTTCAGATCCTACCACCGGAGATATTGGTGAGAGGGAAGAGAGCGCGGAAGATATGCTGTTCTTCATCTTTGAAAAATTTAAGCAGAATAAAATCCTGAACGCGTTAAAAGCCGTGCACCCGTACGAAGAAGTGGCGTACCAAATTTATCAGCTGGAAAATGAAAACCAGTATTCCGGTTTGGGAAGGTACGGCGATTTTGCCGAGGAAATTTCCGCGGAAGATTTCCTGCAAAAGGTGAAGGAAACCTTCGGGCTGAAAGTGATACGGCATTCGGAAAATTTTGGCAAGAAAATAAAGCGGGTAGGTGTACTGGGAGGAAGCGGCGCGTCCGGAATTTCGGCGGCAAAGGCTGCAGGCTGCGATGCGTACCTTACCGGAGATTTGAAGTACCACGATTTTTTTCAGGCGGAAGGCAGGCTGCTGCTTTGCGACATCGGGCATTTCGAATCGGAGCAGTGGGTAAAGTTGCAGCTTTTTAAAATTTTGTCCGAAAAATTTAGTAATTTTGCCGTCTTACAATCAGAAGTAGATACCAATCCTGTAAAATATTACCTGTAACAATGGCGAAAACGAATACCGAGATTTCCGTAGAGGACAAGCTGAGAGCGCTGTATGATTTGCAAATCATCGATTCAAGGCTGGATGAGATCCGAAATACGCGTGGCGAGCTGCCGATGGAAGTGGAAGACCTTGAGAACGAGATAGAAGGGCTGGAAAAGCGCGCCGAAAAGTTCCGCACCGAGATTAAGGAGCAGAACGATGAGATTAAAAATAAGAAAGAGGTTATTAATCATGCTAATACACTGATTGAGAAGTATAAATCTCAACAAAATAATGTGCGTAACAATAAGGAATTTGAATCTTTGGGCAAGGAGATTGAATATCAGGAGCTGGAAATTCAGCTGGCGGAAAAGCGCATCAGGGAGTTTGATGCAAAAATTTCTTTAAAGAAAGAGAACCTTGACGAATTGACTGAAAAAATAGCGAGCTCTGCAGAACATCTCAAGTTTAAGAAAAACGAGCTGGAAGGCTTAATCAGCGAAACGCAGAAGGAAGAAGAATACCTGCTTGAAAAATCTCAAGAGTTTGCGGCAAAAATCGATGAGAGGAATCTTGCGGCATACAGGAGAATCCGCGAAAATTCCGTGAACGGGCTTGCTGTGGTAGGTGTAGAAAGAGGTGCAGCGAAAGGCTCTTATTTTACTATACCGCCGCAGAAGCAAATGGAAATAGCCCAGAGGAAAAAAATCATTATTGATGAACATTCCGGGAAAATCCTCGTAGATGACGAGCTTGTGAATGAAGAAAATGAAAAAATGAAGGAAGTGATAGCATTTCGTGAATAAAAAAAACCGCTGATTTCAGCGGTTTTTTTATTTTCTGCCGTACAGCTTATTGATTTTATCTTTATATTTTTCTTTAATTACCTTTCGCTTCAGTTTCAGAGTTGGTGTCAGCTGGCCATCATCGATTGACCATACATCTGCAGTAAGTTCAATTTTTTTAATTTTTTCCCACTTGCCAAGGCTTTTGTTCAGCAATTCGATATCCTGCATTATCCGGTCCTTTAAAAGCTGATTTTCTGCAATCTCTTCCGGAGTTCGGCCGATATCATATCCTTTCCGCTCTGCCCACATTTGTGCAAAATTAAAGTCCGGCTGAATGAGCGCGGTCGGCATTTTTTCACCTTCGCCTACCACCATTATCTGTTCTATAAATTTTGAAGCTTTAGCCTGATTTTCAATTATTTGCGGTGCAATATACTTTCCTCCGGAAGTTTTAAACATTTCCTTCTTGCGGTCGGTGATTTTCAGAAAACCATCCGAGTCCAGATGCCCTATGTCGCCCGTTTTAAAGAAGCCGTCTTCAGTGAACGCTTCCTTGGTAATCTCATCGTGGTTGTAGTAGCCCATAAAGACCGAAGGCCCTTTCACAGTAATCTCGCCATCCTCAGCGATGCGTACCTCGTAGCTTTTCAGAGGCAGCCCCGTGGTCCCTATTTTGTTGTGCTGAAAAGAATTTACCGATATTACAGGAGAGGTTTCCGTAAGCCCATAGCCTTCCATTACCGGGATTCCTGCATTGGTAAATAGCTTGTTGATGCGTTCTGAAAGCGCCGCAGAACCGCAAATAAGAGAAACAATATTTCCGCCAAGTCCTTCTCTCCATTTGCTGAATACGAGTTTGTCGGCGATGTGCTCGCGAAGGTTGGAAGGCTTACCGGTAGTATTGCGGCATTCGTTCACTCTAAGAGCCCAGTGGAAAATCTTTGATTTTATTCCTCCTGCCTGATCGCCCTTCTCATAAATTTTGTCATACATTTTCTCCAGCAGCCTCGGTACCACGGTCATATAATGTGGTTTTGCAAATTGGATATTTTCACTAATATTTTCGATGCTGTCAGAAAAGTTAATAGAAATACCGTTATAAATATACAGATAATACACCATTCTCTCAATTACATGGCATATCGGCAATACACTTACCGCACGAAGATCCCTATAATCTGCATTGGCATCAATGGGGAACCGCTCGCTGCATTCCATCATATTGTTAATCAGATTTTTATGGCTCAGCATCACGCCCTTTGGCCGCCCAGTAGTGCCCGAGGTGTAAATGATTGTCGCCAGATCTTCGTGTTTAATGTTTGCTGAAATCCCGTCGACCTCCTTCTGATTTTCCTCAGGAATACCGAGGTGATAGACCTCTTTCCAGCTTGCCGCCCCGGGAATATCGTCAAAAGTATAAACCGCCTTCAGTGTGGGCACTTCCGACCTGATTGCCTCTACTTTTTCGTAAAGTGAAAGGTCTGAAAGAAAGCAGTAGTTTACCTGCGCATCATTAAAGATAAATTTATAATCCTGCTCGGAGATCGTAGGGTACACAGGTACGGAGACCGCGCCGACTCTGGAAATTGCAAATTCTGCCAATGCCCATTCGATACGGCTGGATGAGGTTATAAGCACAATTCTGTCTCCTGGTTTAATGCCGAGTTTCAGTAGGCCGCGGGCAAGCGTGTTGCCCATATTGATAAACTCCTCTGTACTGATTTTCTGCCACACCCCGTTGAGTTTGGATGCCATCATCACGGGCTGAGGATAGCGGTTTAATGCATAGTATGCTACATCAAATAAGCGTTCAACTTTCATTTGTTTAATTTTTCATAAAGTTAAACAATATTTTCAATATGACAAATGTCATAGAAAAATTTCGAAAAAAAATAATTTCAATGATCCCTGCTTACTCATCTTCTGCCGTACATCTGATCAATCAGATCCCTATATTTTTCTTTAATAACTTTCCGTTTAAGTTTTAGGGTAGGGGTGAGCTCTCCGCCGTCGATAGACCAGACATCCCCGGTAAGCTCAATTTTTTTAATCTGCTCCCAATTTCCAAGGGTTTTATTCAGAAGCTCTATGTCCTGCATAATACGGTCCTTCAATATCTGGTTTTTTGCAATTTCTTCGGGCGTATTTCCGATGTTGTGGCCTTTTCTCTCTGCCCAGGCCTTGGCAAAATCAAAGTCAGGTTGTATAAGCGCAGTCGGCATTTTCTCCCCTTCGCCCACAACCATAATTTGCTCAATGAACTTTGATGCTTTTGCCTGGTTTTCAATGACTTGCGGAGCTATATATTTCCCTCCGGAAGTTTTAAACATTTCTTTCTTTCTGTCAGTAATTTTCAGATATCCTTCGCCGTCTATATGGCCTATGTCGCCGGTTTTAAAGAAACCATCCTCCGTAAAAACATCGCGGGTCATTTCCTCATTGTTGTAGTAGCCCAGAAATACGGACGGCCCTTTCACGGTGATTTCCCCGTCCTCCGCAATGCGCACCAGGCAGCTCTCCAGCGGGATGCCTACGGTGCCCAGCTTTCTTTTCTGAAAAGAATTTACGGCTATTACGGGGGAGGTTTCGGTAAGGCCGTAGCCCTCCAAAATTGGGATGCCGGCGTTATTGAATATTTTATTCAGCCTTTCGGAGAGTGCCGCGGAACCACAGATCAGTGCGGCGATGTTCCCGCCCAGTGCCTCGCGCCATTTCCTGAAAACCAGCCTGTCAGCGAGGATTTCCCGCAGGTTCTTCGGTTTGGTAAATTCCTTTCTGCCCTCGTTTACTTCCAGCGCCCAGTGAAATATTTTTGATTTAAATCCGCCGGCTTCTGTGCCTTTCTGATAAATTTTATCATATACTTTTTCTACCACGCGCGGCACCACCGTCATAAAATGCGGTTTTATTTCCTGCATATTTTCGCTCATTTTATCGATACTTTCCGCGAAATACACGGAGAAGCCGTTGATCTGATACATATAGAAAAGCATCCGCTCGAAGACATGGCAAATCGGCAGAAAGCTCAGCGCCTTGGTGTCGCTAGTCTCCACACCGCGCAGCTTCGGGATCCGGTGCGAGCAGTCTTTAGCATTGCTCACAATGTTTTTGTGAGATAGCATCACGCCTTTCGGCTTTCCGGTGGTGCCGGAGGTATAGATGATAGTAGCCAGATCTTCCTCGTGGATGGCTTTCGCGAGGTCGTCAACTTCTATTTGCGTCGTTTCATTTTTTCCAAGATCGGGGATTTCGTTCCAGTTTGGCGCGCCCTCCACCTCATCGAAGGTAAAAACGCCCATCAATCCAGGAGCATTCCGCTTTGCGGACAGCACTTTTTCATACAGTTCAGCATCGGAAACAAAGCAATAGTTCACCCCGGAATCATTGAAAATATATTCATACTCGTCCCGGGAGATGGTGGGGTAAATGGGCACCGTAACGGCACCTATCTGCAGGATTGCGAAGTCCATCACGGCCCACTCATTACGCGATGCGGAAGTAATTAGCGCAATTTTGTCGCCCGGTTTTATCCCCATTTTTAAGAGGCCTCTGGAGGTGGCATTGCCTATGTTTATAAACTGCTTCGTGCTGAGCGTCTGCCATCTGCCGCGATATTTCGAACCGAACATCACCTCTTGGGGAAATTTTTCTGCCTGAAAATATGGGATGTCAAAAAGCCTTTTTGGAGTCATATAAATTATTTTCGATAAAATTAAACTTTTTTGCAAAATATGCAAAATGTCATAAAACCATACCGGCACAGCAGGCGGTGGAGATTTGGGGGAAAAGCCTTACATTTACCAAAATTTTTTTGAAAATGAACTTTAATCTTTCCGAAGAGCAGCTGATGATACAGCAGGCTGCACGGGATTTTGCCCAGAACGAACTGTTGCCAGGCGTCATAGAGCGAGACAGGGATCAAAAATTCCCCCAAGAGCAGGTAAGAAAAATGGCGGAGCTTGGCTTCCTTGGGATGATGGTGGACCCGAAGTACGGCGGTGCAGGGCTGGATGCCATCTCCTATGTGGTGGCGATGGAAGAAATCGCTAAGGTGGATGCTTCCGCAGCGGTGATAATGTCGGTAAATAACTCGCTGGTGTGCGCCGGGCTGGAAAAATACGCCAGCGAAGACCAAAAAATGAAATACCTGGCGCCGCTAGCTAGCGGGGAGGTGATAGGCGCATTCGCACTTTCTGAGCCTGAGGCCGGCTCGGACGCTACTTCGCAGAAAACCACGGCGGAAGATAAGGGCGATTACTACCTGCTGAACGGCACAAAAAACTGGATCACCAACGGTGGTACGGCGCAGTACTACATCGTGATAGCACAGACAAATCCTGAAAAAAGACACCACGGCATCAACGCGTTCATCGTGGAGAAGGGCTGGGATGGTTTCCAGGTAGGGCCGAAGGAAGATAAGCTCGGCATCCGCGGGAGCGACACGCATTCCCTGCTCTTTACCGATGTGAAGGTACCTAAAGAAAACAGAATCGGGGAGGATGGTTTCGGTTTTAAATTCGCAATGAATGTGCTGAACGGCGGCAGGATCGGCATTGCCTCCCAGGCGCTTGGCATTGCGGAGGGAGCCTATCAGCTCGCGTTGAAGTACGCTCAGGAAAGAAAATCCTTCGGGACGGAAATTATAAACCATCAGGCGGTAGCTTTCAAACTTGCAGATATGGCTACAGAAATAGCCGCCGCAAGGATGCTGGTATGGAAGGCAGCAGCGGAAAAAGATGAGGGCAGGGATATCTCCGAGAGCGGTGCTATGGCGAAGCTTTACGCATCGAAAGTGGCGATGGATACTACCGTGGAAGCCGTGCAGATCCACGGTGGATACGGCTATGTGAAGGAATACCATGTAGAGCGGATGATGCGTGATGCGAAGATTACGCAGATCTATGAAGGTACTTCGGAAATCCAGAAAATAGTAATTTCAAGAGCAATTCAAAAAAAATAAAAATGGCAGCAACAATTTACACAGATAACCTTGAGCCGGAAAAAAAGTCTGGAAACGGCTTCAGGAAAACGCTCATCTGGCTTAGCCTAGTGGGGCTACTGATCCTGGGTGGCTGGATTTGGTACAAATATTATTTTGTCTTTGGCACCGGGGTAAAATCCGGATACCTGAACTATGCTGTTTACAAAGGCAACATCTTTAAAACCTACGAAGGAAAGTTGATTCAGCAAGGCTTCTCCGCAGGAAGCGGAAGGAATACGCAGATAGGCGGTGTGCAGAGCAACGAGTTTGAATTTTCGATTGAGAACGAGCAGATTTTCAAGCAGTTAGAAGGTGCAAGCGGAAGATATGTGGACCTGCATTACAAGGAATACCACGCAGCGTTGCCTTGGCGCGGAAACACACGCTATGTGGTGGACGAAGTTCGAAATATGAAGTAAAAATATTGATCAAACCGCACGGGAAAATGGTGCGGTTTTTTTATTTTCGCATTAATGAAAATTAATCTTCCGGATAAGCTCTATTATTCCATCGGCGAAGTGGCCGACGCATTTAAAGTAAATACTTCGCTGATACGGTATTGGGAAAAGGAATTCCCGATCATCCGCCCGAAGAAAAATGCGAAGGGCAACCGCTATTTCACGCCGGAAGATGTGAAGCATTTCCAGATGATTTACCATTTGGTGAAGGAAAAGGGCTACACTTTGGACGGCGCAAGAATCGCACTGACAACCAATGAACGCATCCCTGAAACCATTTCGGTAATAGACCGGCTGCAATTCGTAAAAGCAGAGCTGAACAAGCTCAAAGAAATGCTTGTGGAAAAGGTTGAAGAAACGCCATAAACCTTAATCCCTCCACTCACTAATAAAATGCAGTTTCACATTTGGAAACTTGTCCTGCGTCATTTGGATGGTGAAGGCGGAATCTGCAAGAAATACAAGCTGCCCGAATTTATCGCGAGCTAAAAAACGCTGCTTTAGCCGTGCAAATTCTTTAAACTCCTCCGATTTTTCATCGGCTTCTACCCAGCACGCTTTGTGGATGGAAAGCGGCTCATAGCTGCATTTTGCACCGTATTCATGCTCCAGACGATATTGTATGACTTCATATTGCAGCGCACCAACTGTGCCGATGATTTTGCGGCCGTTCATTTCCAGCGTGAAAAGCTGCGCCACACCTTCATCCATCAGCTGATCGATTCCCTTGGCAAGCTGCTTGGCTTTCAGCGGATCATCATTATTAATGTAGCGGAAATGCTCCGGCGAAAATGCAGGGATTCCCTTGAAATGCAGTTTTTCTCCAGCCGTCAAAGTATCGCCGATGCGGAAGTTTCCCGTGTCGTGAAGCCCCACGATGTCGCCCGGAAAACTCTCATCCACCACCTCTTTTTTATCCGCGAAAAACGCATTCGGCGAAGAAAATTTCATCTTCTTGCCTTCCCGAACCAGCAGGTAATTTTCATTTCGGCGGAAAGTCCCTGAAACTATCTTTACGAAAGCCAGCCTGTCCCGGTGCTTCGGATCCATATTGGCGTGAATTTTAAACACAAAACCGCTAAAGTTCTTCTCCACCGGCTCTACGGTGCGCTCTTCCGCTTCCTTTGGCTGCGGCATCGGTGCAATTTCGATGAAGGCATCCAACAATTCCCTCACGCCAAAATTATTAAGCGCAGAGCCGAAAAACACCGGCTGCAAATCGCCCCTCATATATTCTTCCCGGTTGAAAGGCGGGTAAACTGTTTCCACAAGTTCCGCTTCTTCGCGCAAAGTGGCTGCCGCTTTTTCGCCGATGAGTTCATCAACCTTGGCATCGTTCAGGTCGTCGATTTTTACGGATTCGCCTACTTTTTGCTTTTTTTCTTCCAGGAAAAATTCGATATTTTTCTCCCAAAGATTATAGATGCCTTGGAACTGCGCACCCATACCAATCGGCAGAGAAAGCGGCGTGACGGTGAGCCCAAGTTTCTGCTCCACCTCGTCCAGCAGATCGAACGCATCCTTTCCTTCGCGGTCCAGCTTGTTGATGAAAACCAGCATCGGAATTTTCCGCATCCTGCACACCTGTACCAGTTTTTCGGTTTGCTCCTCCACACCTTTTGCCACATCTATCACCACGATTACGGAATCTACCGCCGTCAAAGTTCGGTAGGTATCCTCCGCAAAATCTTTGTGGCCGGGCGTATCTAAAATATTGATTTTGTGGCCTTTATATTCAAAAGCAAGAACGGAAGTTGCCACGGAAATTCCTCTCTGCCGCTCGATTTCCATAAAGTCGGAAGTTGCGCCTTTTTTGATTTTGTTGGATTTCACGGCGCCTGCTTCCTGAATGGCACCTCCAAAAAGCAGCAGCTTTTCGGTGAGCGTGGTTTTTCCGGCATCAGGGTGAGAAATGATGCCGAAGGTTTTGCGTTTTTTTATTTCCTGTAGAAGGTCTGCCATCGTTTAATTTAAAACCGCAAAAATCGTGATTTTTACTGAACCGTAAAAGTTTTATATTTGCCTGAAATCCACCAGCGGATGCTGAAAAAATCGTTTCTGCCCGAATATATTTTTGATTTAAAATCGTTCCTGATAATGCTTGCAGGGATGTTTGCCGCAAGTCTCTTTCCTGCGCTGATAGCCGGGATCTGCCTTCTCGTGTTTCAGAAAGATTTGCAGACGGAGCCGTTTTTCATGATCGTCCTAAACAGCAGCGGGCTCCTTGGTGCTATCTTCGCCTTCGATTTTTTCTCATGCAGACCGGCTATAGGCGAAGCATTAAATTTTAATTTAAAACCTTCAAAACCAGAAGTTTACCTTGTCATTTTTCCGATGATGCTCGGGATGATGCTCATCTCCGAATTCCTAGTCTCGCTGGTGCCTGTCACCGGCCCGGTTTTTGGAAAATGGTACGACACCTTCGCCCGCGCAATGGAGATGGTCTCAATGGACACACCCACAATGCTAGTGATGACGGTCGGTTTCGCGCCGGTATTGGAAGAAATTATTTTCCGGGGGATTATTCAAAAAGGTCTGCAGAATAAAGGCTGGCAACCAATTTCCGCAATTATATTTTCTTCGCTCCTTTTTGCCATTATTCACGGAAATCCCTGGCAGGCGATAGGGGCGTTTCTGCTCGGCTTCGTCCTCGGCTTCGTGTACTGGCGTACGGGTTCGCTGCTGAATTCCATCTTGTTGCACGCCTTTAACAATCTGGTTTCCTGCCTTTTAATTCTCAGTTCAAATTCCGAAAGTTTTGAAATTGCTTTTAACATAGAAGGCTGGAAGTTATTTTTTGCAGGATGTTTAATTTTTGGTGTCGCATTTTATTTTTTTAATAAACTGCCTGCTGAAGATTCAAGGGGACAACAATTTGTTTAAAGTTTTCTAATTTTTAATTCGAAAAAAAGATTGATGAAATCTATCCTTATCGCCACGCACAACGAACACAAGAAAGATGAAATCCGCCAGATTTTGGGCGATGATTTTTTGGTGAAAAGCCTCTCGGATTTTGAGCTTCACGATGAGATTGTGGAAGACGGAAATTCGTTTGAAGACAATGCCCTAATCAAGGCGAAATATTGCTTCGAGAAAACTGGAATCCCAAGCATTGGCGATGATTCTGGATTGGTGGTGGAAGCGCTTGACGGAAGGCCTGGGATCTATTCCGCAAGGTATGCCGGCGACCACGATTTTGATAAAAATATCGCGAAAGTTTTGGAAGAAATGCAGGGGAAAACCAATCGAAATGCATATTTCATAACGGTACTGTGCTATTTTGATGAAAACGGCGCGCAGTTTTTCGAAGGTAGAGTTTACGGCGAACTTTTAACGGAAAACAAAGGCCATAAAGGTTTTGGCTACGACCCGATTTTCGTTCCAGAAGGCTGTGACAGGACTTTTGCCGAAATGCAGCCCGAAGAAAAAAACGCCATCAGCCACAGAAAAAGGGCGTTTGATAAGTTGATTGAGAAATTTGGAAGTTGAGAAATCAGGGATTTAGCGAATAAAATTAATTATCGCTAAAATCGCACCGATAATGGTGATAACTTGCCCCAAACCTACCATCACAATAAATTTCAGCGTATCATTCTTGTTGTCCGCCATTTCCTTTCTCAGCTGGGTCATCTCAGAATGAAGGTCATTTTTTGTCACAAGAATGTTAGATTTTTCGTCGAACTTCTGGTCAACGGTCTGCTCAATTCTCGAAACAAATTCCCGCGCTTTCTCAGCATCCGGAATAAATTCCTGAGTAAGTTGGAAAAGTTTTAAACTTGTTGCTGCATCCATCGCCAAGCATTTATGCAAATATAATGACAAAAATCAAAACTTTGTTTCGTAAATTTACAGCCTTTTAACAAAAAATTTTGAGCGCCTTTCTCACGATCCTCGGTTTTAATTCTGCGATTCCCACCGTCAATTCTTCGCCCACAGCACAGCTGCTGGAAATGGAAGAGCGCCACTTCCTCATCGATTGCGGCGAAGGCACCCAGGTGCAATTGCGGAAAGCAAGGGCGAAATTTTCGAAAATCAACCACATTTTCATCTCGCATCTTCACGGCGATCACTGCTTCGGTTTGCCAGGTTTAATTGCAAGCTTCAGGCTTCTGGGCAGGGAAACGCCGCTGCACATCTACGGTCCGAAAGGCATTCAGGAAATGCTGGAAACCATCTTCCGAATCACCGAAACGCAGCGCGGTTTTGAGGTGGTTTACCACGAACTTCAGGGCAGAAATTCCGAAAAGATTTTCGAAGACAAAAAGGTGGAAGTCTTCACGATTCCGCTCAATCACCGCATCTATTGCAACGGCTACCTTTTCCGCGAAAAGCCGAAGCCAAGGCATCTGGATATGCAGGAAATTGCCAAGTATCCGGAAATTCAAGTCTGCGATTATCAGAATTTGAAGGACGGTAAAGATTTTCTTCTGAGCGATGGCTATCTGCTTAAAAATGAATCACTTACAAAAAAACCAGACCGCTCCGTTTCCTACGCTTTCTGCAGCGATACCCGCTATTCTGAAAGCATCATCCCCATAATTCAGGATGTGGATGTGCTATACCACGAAGCCACTTTTCTGCAGGAACTCAAGGAAATGGCAGATTTTACAGGGCATTCCACAGCGCTGGAAGCCGCAAGAATTGCGCGGAAAGCGAATGCCGGCAAACTGATTCTCGGGCATTTTTCGAACCGATATCCCGATAGAAGCGTTTTCACCGATGAAGCCCGCGAAATTTTCCCGAACAGCTTTCTGCCAACGGCTTTGGAACGCATTGAAATTTTGCCGAAATGAATTTCGATGGGCTGAAAATTTTCCTCGATGAAAAGGCGGATTTCTACAATGTTCCTGATTTTATAGAAAACGACCCGATCAGCATTCCGCACCGTTTTTCGCAGAAACAGGACATCGAAATTGCAGGTTTTTTAGCGGCCACAATTTCCTGGGGAAACCGAAAATCGATTTTGAAATCAGCGGAAAAAATGCTGAATTTTATGGACAATTCGCCGTATGATTTCGTGCTGAATTTTAAGCCAAAAGATTTGCAATCCATTGAAAACCAGAGTATTCACAGAACTTTTAACGGTGAAGATTTTGCGGAATTCCTAAAAAATCTGCAGCGGCTTTACCGTGAAAATTCTTCGCTTGAAAACCTGTTTATCCTGGAAGAAAGTGAGGCTAATTTTTACCATTCGCTCGAAAGATTCCGCAATGCGTTTTTCGCTGAAAATCAGCAGCATAGAAGCAGGAAGCACATCAGCTCCACTTACAAAAATTCTTCGGCAAAGCGGATGATGATGTTTTTGCGATGGATGGTTCGCCAGGATAAAAAAGGGGTGGATTTCGGTATCTGGCAAGAGCTTTCACCGAAAAACTTATCGATTCCGCTGGATGTTCACACCGGAAATATTTCCCGAAAATTAGGACTGGTTTCCCGAAAACAAAACGACTGGAAAACTGTGGAGGAGCTGGATATGGCCATACGCAAAATGAACGCCGATGACCCTGCAAAATACGATTTCGCGCTGTTTGGCCTGGGCATTTCGAAGGAAATTTAATCGGGCAGATTACCGAACGGCGGAAATTTCCCATTCATTTGCAAAGCGGATAAAGTCTTCCACGGAAAGCTCTTCGGCGCGCTTTTCCAGGAATGGATGAGCCTTTAATTCTTCCGGGATGCTCAGCGGTTTCAGCGCGTTGGAAAGCTTTTTCCGCCTTTGATTGAAGCCGGTTTTCACAATCTGCCGGAAAAGATTTTCATTGCCCTGCAAACCGTCCTTCGGATTTCGCGCCAATCTTATCACGCCGGATTTCACCTTTGGCGGCGGACTGAACACATTTTCGTTCACAGTAAAAAGATAATCTACGCTGAAGTACGCCTGCACTATAACCGATAGTATGCCATAATCCTTGCTGCGCGGCTTTGCGGCCACCCTTTCAGCCACTTCCTTTTGGAACATCCCCACCATTTCAGGAATTTGCCGGTAAAAATCCACGATTTTAAACAAAATCTGCGACGAAATATTGTAAGGAAAATTGCCGATTACTGAAATTTCCTCATCATTTACAAAGGAAAAATCCGTCTGAAGAAAATCACCGATGAAGCTAGCAGCGTTCAGTTTTTGATAGTTAAACTGCAGATAATCAATGGATTCCTTATCAATTTCCGCTAGCCAGATTTTGCGGTCGGTTTCCAGCAGGTATTTCGTGAGAACGCCCATGCCAGGCCCTACTTCCAGAATGTGTTCCGCCTTGCAAAAATCCAGGGAATGCACGATTTTCCGGGCGATATTTTCATCCGTGAGAAAATGCTGGCCGAGATGCTTTTTCGCTTTTACACTCAATGCTTTCAGTTTTTGCCTGGCTGTGGAAGCGGCAAATTTCGCAAGATTTTTCTATTTTAGCCAAAAATTTTTTGAATGGCTAAAACAGTGGACGACTTAAATAGGAATAGGCTGCGTTCCAGCAACATTACGGTCGTGATTTCCATTTCGCTCGTTCTCTTCCTGCTCGGTTTGATGGGTATGATTCTCATCAATGCGCAGAAATATTCGGACTACATCAAGGAGCAATTGGTGGTGAATGCGTTTTTCAACGAGAATTATGACGCGAAAGACTCGGCGAAAATTGCGAAGCAAGAGCAGGAAGCCTTCCGGCAAATCCAAATTTTGTTGCCGGTAAAAAAGG
Organism: Cruoricaptor ignavus; assembly: GCF_900141665.1. Classification (GTDB taxonomy): domain Bacteria; phylum Bacteroidota; class Bacteroidia; order Flavobacteriales; family Weeksellaceae; genus Cruoricaptor; species Cruoricaptor ignavus. Next base: position 66,424 of record NZ_FQYI01000005.1, read on the forward strand.
CGACCTACATCAGTCGGGAAAAGGCTGCCCAAGAGGCGAAAGCCAGTATGGGAATTGATAGCGATGCGCTTTTCGACAAGAATATTTACCCATCTTCCGTGGAAGTTTCGCTTCGCCCAGAATATGTGGACCCGGCGAAAATCGATAGTGCGATAGCGCAGATTGCAGCGGTGCCAGGCATTGTGGATGTGAAGAACAACAGCACAATGATGGTGGAAATTTACAACAATCTCAGCCGAATTCTCAAGTGGATCCTCGGCTTCTCACTGCTGTTCCTGATTTTAGCTATCGTTCTGATTAACAATTCGATACGCCTGAAAATCTTCGCCAAGCGCTTCATCATCAAAACAATGCAGCTGGTAGGTGCAAAGCGTGGCTTCATCCTGCGGCCATTCATTACCGAAGCCGTTGTTTTGGGGTTGATTGGTTCCATCATCGCGATTTTATCCCTAGTTGGCGTTTGGTATTATTTTACGCAACAGATTGGGCAGCAGTTCGTTACGGAAGATCCTAAATACATTTGGCTAGGTTTGGGAATTTTAGCCTTGGGCATTATCATCACCGTTCTCAGCACGGTGGTTGCAACTTGGCGCTTCCTTCGTTCCAATGTGGATGACCTTTATTACAGTTGATTTCGATGGCAAAGCAAAGGAAAATTCAGCCGCAGCAAAAAATTCTTACTGACGAAAAATCGGAAGCTTTCTACTTCGGCAAAGAAAATTTCAGGTGGATGCTCATCGGCCTTGCGCTGATAATTCTCGGCTTCCTGCTGATGATGGGAAGCGGCGCCAATACAAGGCCGGATGGAACTTTTGACCCAAATTACTGGAACGACGGTATCTTTTCAATAGTCAGAATTCGCATCGCACCATTGCTCGTAGTTCTCGGTTTCGCCGTGGAGGCCTACGCCATTCTAAAGCGCAAAAAATAATTTTAAATGGACTTACTAAAAGCCCTCATCATCGCCATTGTGGAAGGCCTCACGGAATATTTGCCCGTATCTTCCACGGCACATATGATTTTCACCAGCTCTATTTTCGGCATCCAGGAAGATGAGTTTGTCAAAATGTTTCAGGTATCCATACAGTTCGGCGCCATACTCGCTGTCGTAGCGCTTTACTGGAAAAAATTCTTCAACTTCAGCAACCTCAATTTCTACCTGAAATTAGCCGTAGCAGTACTTCCAGCGCTGCTTCTTGGCTATCTTTTTGATGATTATATCGATGCAATTCTCGGCAAGCCCATCCCAATCGCCGTGATGCTAGTCATCGGTGGTATTTTCCTGCTCTTCATCGACAGGCTTTTTACCAACCAAACTATCGACGACGAAAAAGACATATCCTTCAAAAGCGCCGTGCTCATCGGCTTCTGGCAATGTATGGCAATGATGCCAGGCACCAGCCGAAGCGCCGCCTCCATCATTGGTGGTATGCAGCAGAAGCTCACCCGCAAGGCCGCTGCAGAATTCTCATTCTTCCTCGCCGTACCCACAATGCTCGCCGTCACGGTTTACTCCGTATTCCTCAAAAAATGGGATTACCAGGGCATAGAGCAGAAAGGCTACGAAATGCTGATGCAGGGCGAAAACCTCAAGCTATTCCTCATCGGCAACGCCGTAGCATTCATCGTCGCCGTCATCGCCATCCGTTTCTTCATCGGCGTTCTCACGCGTTTCGGTTTCAAGCCGTGGGGCTGGTACCGCATCGTAGTAGGCCTCGTGCTCATCATCTACTTCTCCTTCTTCCAGGCGTAGTTTTCAGGTGGAATTTTTACGGCGCGTGCCGATTGCCAGCGCTAATCGCGCTGCCATCGGCACCGGGCTATCCGCTCATACTCCTCGCTTCGCCGCTCCGCTTCGCTCCGCGGCTACGCTGCGGGGTATCCGCTACTATCCCTCGCGCAAAATCGCGCCGCCATTTTAATTCCTGAAAATCCTTAACTTTGAAAAAATAAAACGATGCACAGCGAAGAACTCACACTCACGATGGATGCCGCCGTCATTCGCAGAGCCAGGAAATACGCCTCCGCCCATAATACAGACCTTTCCAAGCTCGTAGAAAACTACCTTACCAATTTGGATTCGGAAGATGTTTCGGAAATTCCATTATCTCCGCAAGTCCAGAAAATACTTTCAGGGAAATCGATTCCTGGCAATCTTTCAGACGAAGAATTAAAAGAAATGTACTACGATTACCAGGAAAAAAAACACGGATGATTTCGAAAATCTTCTTCGATACCAACGCCATAATGGATTTTCTCGGTGAGAGAAAAGGCGCTTTGGAAATAGGCAAAATTATTAGCATTTCCGAAAATAGAGCTTGGAAAATCTTCATATCTCCCGTCAGCATTGCCACTACATTTTACCTTCTTACAAAAACCTTGGGCAAAGAAACTGCTCTGCAAAAAATTAAATTATTCAAGCAGTTTTCGTGCGTTTCAGAAATAAATGATGAGGTTGTTAACAAGGCTATAAACTCGGATTTTTCCGATTTTGAAGACGCGCTTCAGTATTCAGCGCCTTGGCTTCAGGTTGCGATGTCATCATTACAAAAAATGAAAAGGATTTCCGCAAAGCAGAAATTCCGGTTCTCAACGCTACTGATTTTTTAGCAGATTTGGATAACTTCTTGCAATGACCGCCCAGCAACTTCTCGACGGGCATATCTTCCTGATTGACAAGCCTTTGGATTGGACGAGTTTTCAAGCTGTCAACAAGCTCAAATATCTCCTTCGCCAGAAATTCGACCTGCCGAAAAAATTCAAAATCGGGCATGCTGGCACGCTCGATCCGAAGGCTACAGGCCTGCTCATCATCTGCACCGGGAAATTCACCAAGAAAATCCCGGAAATTCAGGACGCACCCAAAGAATACATCGCCGAAATAAAACTCGGCGCGCAAACCGAATCCTTCGACACGGAAAAACCGGAAATCCTCCACACCGATATTTCCCATCTTTCCCACGAAAAAATCACCGAAGCCATCCAAACTTTCATCGGCGAAATCGAGCAGGCACCGCCCATATTTTCCGCCATAAAAATAGATGGTGAAAGAGCCTACAACATTGCGCGTTCTGGCGAAACCGTGGAAATGAAAAAGCGCAAAACCACCATCCATTACATCGAAAATATCGAAATCGAAATGCCGATCGTACGCTTTACGGTGGGCTGCTCAAAAGGCACTTACATTCGAAGTCTTGCGCACGATATTGGTCAGAAATTGCAAGTCGGCGCATATTTAACCAAGCTTCGCCGCACGAAAATCGGCGATTTTAATGTGGAAAATGCGATGAAAATCGAAGATTTATCATCTAATATCGGAGAAATTCACGCCGGATTTTCGTAAATTTACCTAAAGAAAAATTGACAGATATGAGTTTCCCTACGGATTTAGAAATTGCGCAAAGTGCTGACATTCAGCATATTAAAGAAATTGCCGCAAAAATAAATATCGATAATGACGACCTTGAATACTACGGCAAGCACAAAGCGAAAATCCCGCTGAAATATATCGACGAAGCGAAAATCCGGAATTCCAAGCTGATACTGGTTTCCGCCATCAATCCTACGCCTGCAGGCGAGGGCAAAACCACCGTATCTGTGGGGCTTTGCGACGGATTGAACAAAATCGGGAAAAAGGCAATCGCCGTTTTGCGCGAGCCAAGCCTTGGCCCAGTTTTCGGCATCAAAGGCGGTGCAGCAGGTGGTGGCTATGCACAGGTTATTCCGATGGTGGATATCAACCTGCATTTTACGGGCGATTTTGCGGCTATTGAGAAGGCGAACAACCTGCTTTCTGCGCTGATTGACAATAACTTACAGAACAAAGAACATTCGCTGAACATCGATCCGAGAACCATTGTATGGAAAAGGGTGATGGATATGAATGACCGTTCCCTGCGCAAAATTGTGGTGGGACTTGGCGGACTTTCCGATGGCATCGTGCGCGAAGAAGGTTTCAACATAACGCCGGCCAGCGAAGTGATGGCGATCCTCTGCCTTTCCAAAGATTTTGAAGACCTAAAAACGCGGCTCGGCAATATTTTCATCGGGTACACTTTCGATAAAAAACCTGTTTTTGCAAGAGATTTGAAAGCGCAGGGTGCAATGGCAATCCTGCTGAAAGACGCCATTAAACCGAACCTGGTGCAGACTCTGGAAAGCAATCCAGCGATTCTTCACGGCGGGCCATTTGCCAACATTGCTCAGGGAACGAACACGATTATCGCGACAAAAACCGGGCTCTCCCTTGCAGATTTTGTGGTAACGGAAGCTGGTTTCGGTGCAGATTTGGGCGCGGAAAAATTCCTGCACATCAAGTGCCATTATGCCGGGCTGAAACCCGATGCTTTCGTGATTGTTGCCACAGTTCGTGCGCTGCGCTATCACGGCGGCGCGAAAAAAGGCGAATACGAAAAACCGAATTTGCAGGCCGTGGAAAAAGGCTTTGAAAATCTTGACAAACATATCGAAAATGCGCTGAAGCTGGGGCTGAAACCAATCATCGCCATCAACCATTTTGCGACGGATGCTCAGGATGAGATTGATTTTATCCAAAAAAAATGCGATGAATTGGGCGTGAAGGCGATTCTTGCCGATGAATTTACGAAAGGTGGAGAAGGAATGCGTGAGCTGGCGGCTGCTGTGGCGGAATCTGCGGAAAGTGGCGAAAATAATTTCCAGCCGCTGTACGATGTGAATGATACAATTGAAACGAAAATCGGCATCATTGCCCGGGAAATCTACGGTGCTGATGGCGTGAATTTTTCTCAGAAGGCGAAATCTCAACTGAAAACCATCAACAATTTAGGCTTCGACAAATTGCCGATTTGTATGGCGAAAACTCAGAAATCACTGTCGGACGATGAGAAGAAAATCGGCAGGCCAATCGGCTTTAAAATCACAGTCCGTGAGTTTGAATTTGCTGCCGGTGCAGGTTTCATCATCCCGATTCTTGGCGATATGATGCGGATGCCAGGGCTTCCAAGCGTGCCGGCTTCCGAAGGGATGGACATCGATAAAGACGGCAACATCACGGGATTGAGCTGATTTATTTGGTGTAAAGCCGCATCCTTGCTTCGTATTCTGGCTTCAGCTGCAGGAATTTCCAAATTTTCTTTTCGTCCGGGTGGCTTAGCCGGTAGAAAATTATTTTATCCGCCGAATTTTTGAAGTACGGATGCGTTTTCAGCCAATCTTCCGGCGCATCCACAAGGCTGTATTTTTGAACGCTTGTAGTATTGAGTTGAGTGGAATTTACCAATTTTGTCGCCAACTCTTTGTCGATTTCATAAGTATCCACAACTTGCTGAGTGTTCACAAAACCGCCAAGTTTTTTGCGGAAACTTAAAAGCATTGCCGCATCTTTCTCGGAAAAGCCAAACTCACGCAATTGTTTGAAGGTTATTTGGTTCAAATCCACTTTTGCGAAATCCGTAGGGCCAGGGCTTTCCGGTGCTGCAGGTTTCGGAGCGCTTTTCGGCGCTGCAGGTTTTGGTGCAAATTGCGCAGAATGCTGCTGTGTATTTCGTGGTGCTGTGCCTGAAAAATTCTCAGGATTCAGCCTGATGAACGGCTTGAGCTCCCAATATTTGTCCTCATTTATCACGAAGCAATTCCTGATGTCTTCCAAACTTCGGAAGCTCCCGCGCAAATTTCTGTCACGGTAATTCACGATAACCTGGGCCTGTTTCTCGCTGAAACCCAGCGCTTTCCATCCGTCAAAATCCAGAAGATTCGGGTCAAACGGCGCAAGCTCCACCTTCGGTTTCTCCCTTCTTGGAAAGCGCGAATAATCTTCCGGCGTTTTCTCTGGCAAAATCAAATACGGCGCAAGTTTAGCATAATTTTCATCGGAAATAATGAAGCATTCCCTAAATTTTTCCTTGCTCACGAAACTTCCGCCCAAGTAATTTTTGTACTTCAAAATTGCGGCAGACTGTTTTTCCGAAAAACCCATTTTTTCCCAATCTTGCTGTGAAAAATCATCAGGGTTAAACTTGCCCGGAATTTTCAGCTCTCGTTTTTCCCGCCCTGCAAATCGAGAATAGCTGGCAGGCGTTTTTTCTGGCAATATGAGATACGGCGCAAGTTTGGTGTAATTTTCCTGCGAAATAATGAAGCACTCCTTAAACTTTTCCTTGCTCACGAAACTTCCGCCCAAGTAATTTTTGTACTTCAAGATCGCGGCAGACTGCCTTTCGGAAAAACCGAGTTTTTCCCAGTCTTTCTGCGAATAATGATCCGGATTAAACCTGCCCGGAATTTTAATTTCTCGTTTTTGATAACCGACAAAACCGCTTTCAGGCAGCAGGATGTAAGGCTCAAGCTGCACATACATCTCAGCTGAAATGGCGTAGCATTTTTTAAACTGCTGCTTCGATTTGAAACTGCCGCCAACAACATTCTTATAGTTCAGAATCGTCTTGGCCTGGCCCTTGCTGAAGCCAAGTTTCTGCCAATCCTCCGCCGATAAATCATTCGGGTCAAATTCCGCGAGAAATTCCGGGTTAAGCTGCTCCGAAAGGAATTCCACCTCAATTTCCTTCGGTGGATTTTTCTTTTTGTAATACGAAAATCCCAGCTGAAACCCAAGCACCAGCAAAGCCAAAATTACCAGCGCAAAACTCTGCCTCCGGTACATCGTGCGAGCCAGTTTGGATTTCATAACTATTTAGTTTTCAGGCGAAGATAAAAATTTAACTTCAATGTACAAGTCAAAGTAAATACCTATTATCACTCATCGCTCATTCACAAATTATCTCTATCTTTGCAAAACTTTTTGCGAAGGGTCTGGGAAAGTGTAAGTTATTCACTATTAACAACTTCCTGAGTTTTCGGTTCGCCAAGGCAGACCGCCGAAAAGGAGGGAATACAAAATTTATTTTATGTCTGAATTACAAGACGAGGTTCTGATGAACCAAAATGTTTCACCTGAGGAGTTTGACTGGGATTCCTTCGAAAGCGGCCTGGATGCCGATGCAAGAAAGGAAAAGACGGACCTTCAGGAAATCTACAACGACTCCCTGAACGATTTGGAGGACAATGATGTGCTTGTTGGCAAAGTGGTGAGAATCACGGACAAAGAAGCGATTGTGGACATCAACTTCAAATCTGAAGGAGTGATTTCCCTAAACGAATTCCGCTACAACAATGACCTAAAAGTAGGCGACGAAGTGGAAGTGATGGTGGACAGAAGGGAGGACAAAAACGGGCAGCTGCAGCTCTCGCACAAGAAAGCGAGAACGCTGAGGGCCTGGGATAAAGTAAACGAGCTGAACGAAACCGGTGAGGTGGTGAACGGCTTCGTAAAATCCCGTACGAAGGGCGGTATGATTGTGGATATCTTCGGAATCGAAGCCTTCCTGCCTGGTTCTCAAATCGATGTGAAGCCTATTAAAGATTACGACCAGTATGTGGGCAAGACGATGGAATTCAAGGTGGTGAAAATCAACCCGGAATTCAAGAATGTGGTAGTGTCTCACAAAGCGCTCATCGAAGCGGATATCGAAGATCAGAAGAGAGAAATCATCGCTCAGCTGGAGAAAGGTCAGGTTTTGGAAGGCACGGTGAAAAACATCACTTCTTACGGTGTGTTCATCGACCTTGGCGGTGTGGATGGTTTGATTCACATCACGGATTTGTCTTGGAGCAGAGTGAACCACCCTTCCGAAATTCTGGAGGACGGCCAAACTGTGAAGGTGGTAATCCTAGATTTCGACGACGAGAAAACGCGCATCCAGCTGGGTATGAAGCAGCTTGAACCGCACCCTTGGGAAAAACTTTCCGAAGAGCTGAAGGAAGGCGATAAGGTGAAAGGCAAAGTGGTAGTGGTAGCAGATTACGGCGCTTTCGTAGAGGTAGCACCTGGTGTGGAAGGCCTTATCCATGTATCGGAAATGTCCTGGTCAACGCATTTGAGAAGTGCAGGAGATTTCGTGAAGGTGGGCGATGAAGTGGAAGCCGTGGTGCTTTCTATCGACAGAGAGGAGCGCAAGATTTCCCTTGGTATGAAGCAGCTGAGCAGCGATCCTTGGGAAAACATCGAGCAGAAATATCCTGTGGGAAGCAAGCATACAGGTACGGTGCGGAACTTCACGAACTTCGGTGTATTTGTGGAGCTTGAGGAAGGCATCGATGGTTTGATTTACATCTCGGACCTTTCATGGACGAAGAAAATCAAGCATCCATCCGAATTCTGCAATGTGGGCGATAAACTGGATGTAGTAGTTCTTGAGCTTGACACAGCAGCAAGAAGATTGTCGCTCGGTCATAAACAGCTTCAGGAAAACCCTTGGGATAAATTCGAGCAGAAATATGCCGAAGGCACGGTGCATACCGGAAAAGCGAGCGATGTGTTCGACAAAGGTGCACAGGTGCAGTTTGAGGATGCTGAGGTTGAAGCATTCTGCCCGGCAAGATTGCTGGAGAAAGAGGACGGCACGAAGATTAAGAAAGGTGAGGAGGCTGAGTTTAAAGTAATTGAATTCAACAAAGACTTTAAGCGTGTGGTGGTCTCTCACACAGGAACATTCCGTGAGGATGACCGCAGAGGAAACTCCGGAGGCGGCAGTAAAAACCAAAGCCAATCGAATAACGCTGCGGCCGTGGTATCTACCGGCGACGAAAGAGCGACGCTTGGAGACATAGATGCTCTGGCAGAACTAAAAAGAAGAATGGAAGAGGGGCAGTAAACCTTTCCCAAAAACATAAAACCGCTTCGAAAGAGGCGGTTTTTTTTGCAAAAAAACCACGCCGAAGCGTGGAATGTGGATTTATTAAGTGATGTTTACTTCTTAAACGGAGCGTCTTTAATTCTCGCTTTCTTACCGCGGAGATTACGGAAGTAAAAGATTCTCGCTCTGCGAACTTTACCTCTTCTATCTACCTCAATTTTCTGTAGCGCCGGCATATTGATAGGGAATACCCTTTCCACGCCCACTTCACCGCTCATTTTCCGGATGGTAAAAGTCTTCGTAAGACCTGTTCCGCGAAGCTGAATCACAGTCCCCTTAAAGAACTGCGTTCTCGTTTTCTGCCCTTCCTTAATTTCGTAGTACACCGTGATAGTATCGCCGGCTTTGAATTCAGGAAACTCTTTCTTTGTGATGTACTTGTCCTGTACATACCTCACTAAATCCATGATTTTGAATAAAATAAATTTAACGCTAAGCAACTTACACGGCTCTCGTCAGAGGTTGATTAACAGGCGGCAAAATTAAAACATTTACTCATAACAACCAAATTTTATTGAATACTTTTCAGCATCCGCTTAAAGCTTACAGCCTTGCTTTCTGCTAAAATCGCTGAGGCTCAAAACTTTTGAACTCCCCATTTGAATAAAACCAGACAATCTTAATAATATCCGCGTCTCCGCCGGGGTGGTGAGGTGTACTTTCCGCAGAGACGCTTGATAGCATATGTGCATTAGCCCGACCCGCTTCCGGAGTTCGTTTGTATGAAGCTGTCTCGGTGAGGGGACTCGTTGTGGGGGCATCCCCAGTAGATTCCTTCCCGAAGTTATCATCTTCAATTAGAGAAAACAAGTCGGGCAGGGAAGCAGGTTTTTGAGACTTATCTTCTTCAGATTTCTTCAGCATATCGCCCTCGCCATTGATAAGCCAATCCCATTCTATTTCAGGGAACCTCGTCTTTATTTTGGTAATAAATTCTAGCGAGGGTTTATTTCTGCCAGAGGTAATATGGGAGATAGAAGAACGCTGCACATCCACCGCTTCAGCAAATTCCGTAGCAGAGAGCTCAGAATATTGCATTATTTTTTCAATCCTTTGGTTGATATTCATTTTTTTGTTTACAAAAGTAACCAAAGTAATTTATATCTGCATTTACAAATGTAAATAATTGGATTTTACAAAAGTAAATTTAGAAAAACCAGATTGGCGCCGTCCTTTACTTTAAGCTTTTTTCTCTGGTATTACCAACGATGCAATGATGCTCGCTGCCAGTATCCCTACGATTATGAAGAGCGAATGAGCGGTTGTAAAGCCAAAATCTTTTAGATAGTCGTGGAGAAGCATTTTCGCACCGATGAAGACAAGAAGAGCTGCAAGACCCACCTGAAGGTAGCGGAATTTGTTAATAACTCCTGCCAGAAGAAAGAACATTGACCGGAGGCCTATGATGGCGAATATGTTCGAGAAAAATACGATGTAAGGATCCTTCGTCACTGAAAAGATTGCCGGAATACTGTCTACAGCGAATAGAAGATCGGTAGATTCTATCACCAGAAGCACCAGGAACAGGGGGGTTATTTTGAGTACGCCATTAATCCTGACAAAAAATCTGTCCCCGACATATCCATCGTGCATTCGGAGATGCTTGTAGGCAAACCTAACGACAGGATTTTTTTTAATGTCAACATTTTCTTCCCTGTTCCTGTTAAAGAACATCTTAATACCCGTAAGAACCAGAAAGATGCCGAAGACATACATTATCCAGCTGAATTTCTCGATGAGTGCTGCACCAGCGAAAATGAAAGCCAAACGCATTACGATCGCCCCAAGAATGCCCCACACCAACACCTTGTGATAATTCTCCCTGGCAACTCCAAAAGAGCTGAAAAGCATCACCATAACAAAAATATTATCCACTGAGAGCGCATACTCCACTATATAACCGGTAAGGAATTCCAAGCTGAGATTACGATTGTAAATTTCTAATGATTTCTCAAGATCTGAAGGATCAATTTTAATCGGGTGTCGGTATTTTGTCACAACTTCCTGCAGGTGGGATATACTGTGAATATCGTGTATCTCATTCCCGTAAAACCGCAGCAGAGCAGCAAAACCAAGCGAGAGAAGTATAACAAATGCACTCATTATACCCGCCTGAATAAGAGAAACGGTACCGTCCTTATTGCCCATAAGTTTCAGGTCAATAAATAGGATTACGCCAATTAGCAGCAGAAATCCTATCATAAAAATTAATTCGTGTGACATTTTAAAAATTTAAAGCCCAAATATAAAGTAAATACACAAAATAATTAAGATTTACAAAAGTGATAAAAGGAAAGATAGGCAAAACTATTAAGATTCTGAGTGCTTAAAAATTTTATTGCCATTCAACGAAAAATCTTAGTTTATACACTTAAAGTAATCCTAAACCAAAGGTTTATTAAAACTATGTAAACTATTGATTATCATTTAATTATAATTTTATTTTTAAATGAATACAATCAACAAAACTTTCCACCGACAAAAAGTCACACCTATATGTTTAATGCGTTTACAAATGTAAAATATTGTGAATGATTTTTATTTAAATTAAATTTGAAATTGTAAACTCCCCTGCGGTGAAAGACTTTATTTACTTCTGTAATGATAATTTTAGAGAGCGTTTTGTTCTCCCCGAGATGCTTTCTATTTATTTAGAGAAAAATTTTAAAGACAAAATTTTCCGGCTCGGAAATTCATTTCTGGGCAAACCTATCTATATGCTGAGGTTGGGAAAGGGCAGAATTAAGATTTTGGCCTGGTCACAGATGCACGGAAATGAAAGCAATGCAACGCTGGCTATGCTTGATTTTCTGGAGTCTTATAACAAAAACCCGGCACACTTTAGCAGATTATTTGACAAAATTTCGCTGGATTTTATTTTTATGCTAAATCCTGATGGCTCCGCAAAGTGGACACGCCACAATGGGCAGGGCATCGACCTGAACCGCGATTTTCATTCGAGAGAAAGCGTAGAGCTGCCATTGCTGCTGAAGTCGGTAGAAGATAAAAAGTACACTTATGCCCTCAATCTTCACGAGCAACGCAGCATCTTTTCCACCGACGGCGTACATCCTGCAACGCTTTCCTTTTTGGCACCTTCGGAAAATTTGGAAAGAGAGATCACCGATACCAGGAGAAAATGTATGGCAGTGATCGCTGAAGTTTACAGAAATATGGAAAATCTTTTGCCAAACGGCATCGGGAGGTACACAGATGAGTACTATCCCAACTCTGTGGGGGATAACTTCACTGCCATGGGAATCCCGACTGTTCTTTTCGAGGGAGGGCATTTCCCGAACGATTATTTAAGGAAAAACTCAAGAAAATTCTACACTATTGCCCTCTACGAATGCCTTACGGCAATTGCTAAACTGAACGGCTCCGAGGAAGGCTGGGAGGATTATTTCAAAATCCCGGAAAATAAAGAGTCTCATTTTGATATTATTTACCGAAATGTGACGCTCGATACAGATTTTCCCTGCAAAATGGATATTGCAGTGCAATACCGCGAAATCATCCGCGAGGGGGAAAGCGAAATTTCCTTCGTACCGATCGTGGTGCGCGCAGGCGACTGCAGCGATAAAAAAGGCTGGCAGGAAATAGACTGTACGGGGAAAAAATTTATCTCAGAATCAAAATTTCCCAAACTGGATGCTGAGGTAAATTTTAAAATAGAATAAAAAGGCAGCCCGTTTTGGACTGCCATTCAATTTTTTATAAAGGCTTTATCAGCTCGACAAACCATTCTTTCACCTCACCGGAAAGCAGCGGCAAGAGTTTTTCCCCGCACCAGCGATGATAATCGTTCAGCCAGCTCAGTTCCTCCTCGGCAAGCAATTCTTTTACAATGATATCCTTAAAAAATGGGCAGATGGTAAGCGTTTCAAATTCATAAAAATCACCGCTCTCAGAATTTTGCCATTCTCTCACGGCGATCAGGTTCTCGTGCCTTATCCCGTATTTCCCCTCAGCATAGAACCCGGGCTCGTTGGAGCATACCATTCCGGGCAGCAGCTCCTGAGGATTCAAATCCTTACGAATGTTCTGCGGTCCTTCATGCACATTCAGGAAGCTGCCGATGCCGTGGCCGGTGCCGTGGGCGTAGTCTTTTGCATCCATCCAGAGCGGCAGCCTGGCAATGGCATCCAGGTGTGTGCCGCGCGTTCCTTTCGGAAATTTCACCATTGAGAGGCGGATCATCCCCTTCAGCACCAGCGTGGAATCCCGTTTAAATTCCTCTGAAACCTCGCCCAGAGCCATCGTCCGCGTGATATCAGTGGTGCCCTCGAGATATTGCCCACCCGAATCGATCAGAATGCTACCCTCGGCCTCCACTTCTGCGCTGCCATTTTCAGGGGCAGAGTAGTGTACAATCGCGCCATTACCCTGGTATCCTATAATGCTCGAAAAACTTTCGCCAACGAAATTTTCTCCCTCAGCGCGCATCTCCCGTAGTTTCTCGCCAATGCTGTGCTCAGTCATCGCCTCCCTGCCGGCATTGTGCGTCAGCCAGTAAAGGAATTTCACCATTGCTACGCCATCCCGTACCATCACTTTTCGGAAACCCTCGAGTTCCGTTTCGTTTTTTATGGCTTTGAGCAGATTGCCCGGTGCAGGTGCTTCTATAATTTCGTTTTTATTTTTAATGCTTTCAAAAATTGACTGATTGGAATTTGGAGAAATCAAAATCCTTTCCCCCTCTAGTCGTTCTATTTCATTGAAAAAATCCTGATAATCAGATATTTGCACAGAAGATTCTGAAAGATGCCTGCTTACATCCTCGGAGATTTTTTCCAAATCCACAAACAATTTTGCAGAATTTTCCGTGAGCAGGATGTAGCCGAGGAATACCGGGTTCGCCTCCACATCGCTGCCGCGGAGGTTCAGCGTCCAGGCTACATCATCCAGGCTGCCGATGATGTGCGCCGTGGCGTCCTGCTCTGCCATCTTCTTCCGTATAGCCGAGATTTTTGCTGACACGCTTTGCCCCGCTCTATCCTCCGGATGAATGAAAACTGGTTTTATTACTTCGCCCGGATTCCTCCCTGTCCAGATATCTTTCAGGAGGGGCAGGTTTTTCAGGCCAATATTTTTATTGTTAAATTTATCCTCTAAAGCTTTCCAGCTGGCGTGCGAAGTCGCAAGCGCGTTCACGGCTACCGTGCCGCCAGCAGGAATTTCGGAGAGGATCCAGTCCCGGTAGTCGGGAGTGCCGATCACGCCGTCTTTCATCAGTTCTATGCCGCTACCGGCCAGCTCCGTTTTTGCCTGTACAAAGTAGCGCCCGTCCGTCCAGAGTGCGGCTTTGTCCCTGGTAAAAACCGCAAAGCCTGCAGAGCCGGTAAATCCCGTTATCCATTTTCTTTCCTGCCATTCGGTTGGTAGGTATTCGCTTAGGTGCGGATCTGCTGAGTATATTATGAAAGCATCTACGCCACTTTCTGCCATTTTATCCCGCAGTAAGGATATTTTTTCCTGTATTTCCATTTTCAATTAAAAACTTAAAAATACAAAATTCTTTGTCCATGACATAATATATAAAATCATATTTTTATTTTTGCATAATTAATTAATTAAAGTTTTATATAAAAATATAATTAATTAAGCTTTTAATGTATTGAGTATCAGTATAATATATGTGTTATTTAAATAAATTAATATTTATATATGGCAAAAATAATTCTTATTACACACCAAAAGGGGGGAGTCGGGAAGTCCACCCTGACTTTTAATCTCGCGGCCAACCTTCGCGAAAATGCCAAAACCTGCATAGTGGATATGGACCTGCAAGGTTCTTTGATGAATGTAAAAGGATTGTCCGAAGTAGAAATTTTTGGTGCTGATGATTTAAAAAAAGTTCTTACAGATGGTTATGATTTTGTTTTTATTGACACTCCGCCCTATCTCACGGACCAGCTGCCGGAGCTTTGCAATCTATCCGATGTCATCATAGTTCCTACCAAAGCGGGGGTGCTGGATCTGCTGGCGATAAAGTCCACGATAGATATTATCAAAGATTCTGGGAATAAAGAAAAAGCAGTTATCGTTTTTAATATGGTTAAACCAAACACTACGCTAACGAAAGAAATTGCCGACCAGCTAGCAGAGTATGAAGTAAAGGTGTCTAAAAACATGCTTTCTGATCTGGTTGCTTTTTCCAGATCTGTATTGGTGAATGGGGTGGAAACTCACAATAAAGCCCAAAAACAGATTGATAATCTTACGAAGGAAATACTTACTCTTTCAATTAAATAAATGTATAATAATATAAATATATAATTTTATTTTTATTAAAATGTATAATTATGGCAAAGGAAGATTTTTCGGCCTTAATCGGGAAGGCTAAGGAGGCGCAGACGAAATCGCCGGCGCAGAAGGTAGTACCACTGAAGGAGAAAAAGGAGGAAATACTCTTTTCCCTCCACATCCCGGCGGAAAATATGAAAAAACTGAAAATAATGGCAGCCGAGCAGGGCAGGACACTGAAAGACCTCATCAACTCTGCCATAGAGGAGGCATATTTTTAGGCAGCCTTTTTGTTTGCAGATGTTTTAAAATTTTTTTGAGATGATTAAATATGGCCATAATAATCTCTTCTGGCAGCGAGGCAACGGGAAAGAATTTATCCATTGGGCAGGGGTGGAGGTTCCAGAGACGGACTTCAGCACGGCGATTTTCTATAAAGTAGATGAGGAGATGGACGCATTGGTAGAGGGGTGGATGAAGAACGGGGAACTGAAATTCATTATGAAATCCCTGCACAGCGGCGAAGAAAAAAATCTTCCGCAGGATTATAAAGATTTCCTTGATGAAAATCGCGCCGTGCCTGGCTGGGTAGATTGGGAACTGATGGAAGCTGGCTGCAGTCTCTCGGAACGAAGCGGGCTTTCAGGATTGCTTGTTTTGAGGAATTTTGCTCTGCTTGGCGGTTACAATTTTGGGAACCTCACCAAGCCCCTCGTTGCAACCGGGGCGCTGGAGAAGGGTGCCGTGCACAGGCTTTATAACACGCTGGGCTTTTGGGTAGATGTCTCCCGCAACGGCGCAGAATCTCAGGAGAGGCGTCTGCGCGCCTGCATCCGGACGCGGATCGTGCACAGCGTATCCCGCCTCAGCATACTGAAAAAATACCCCGACTGGGACGGGGAAAAATTTGGCACGCCCATCAATTTTGCAGATATGATTGCCACCAATATCGCCTTCACGGTGTATTACCTCTTTGGCCTCAGCAGGATCCATTTCCAGTTTTCGGAGCAGGAGGAAGAGGGTACTTTTCACCTTTGGAAATATGTGACCTGGCTGCTTGGCGTGCCCCAGAATCTCATTCCCGAAAATAGGGCAGAAGCTCTCGCATTTTTCCGGTTTTGGACTCAATACCAAGCCTCTCCGGATGCTGATGCCCTGAAGCTTACCGAAGCATTGCTGCATGAAAACACGCCCATCAGCCTGCTGAAGCTGGACATCGTAAAGCGCAATATGGGCTACATCCATAGAAGCGTAGCCAATTATCTCATTGATGAAAATATCCGCCAAAACTTGAAAGTCCCTCCCGTGAGGTTTAAAAATGTAATTCCAAACGCGCTGAAAATCAGGAATGTAGTGCCTATAGACCGCGCAACCCAGATCGCAATCGGCGCCAGAGAGCAGCAGAGTGTGCTGGAAGATTATAAGGCACACACGGCGAAAATTTGGAAATAAACAATTTTTCAGGTTGATTAATTTTAACTAGATTCTGTGAGTTTTTCTCTCGGCTTCGTTTTTGCATTCATTTAAAACAAATCTCTTATTATGTCCACACAAAACTTACTTCACACCGATGCCATTAAAAAACTTAAAGAACTTTCCGAAAAAGCGCGCTTCTGTATGTTCGCCACCGATCTTGAGAAACTGCCGATTAATGCCCGGCCGATGACTTTGCAGGAGTGTGATGAGGAGGGAAATCTTTGGTTCATCAGCAGCCGGGAAAGCAATAAAAATTTCGACATTGCAGATGACAATAGGGTGCAGCTCTTCTTTATGAATAGCAGCCACCAGGAATACCTTTCCGTATTTGGTAATGCATTCATTTACAATGATAAGGCCACGATTGAAGACCAATGGAGCCCGATGGCTTCTGCCTGGTTTGAGGACGGGAAGGATGACGAGAATGTGACCATCATCCGTGTGCAACCCACAGAAACCTACTATTGGGATACTAAGGCAGGCAGGCTAGTATCGCTAATTTCTTACGCTGCCGCTGCAATTTCCGGCGGGAGGACCGATAATTCCGATGGAGTGGAAGGGCAGCTGACGATTTAATTTTTATCGAAATGAAAAATATCAACAAAAGCAATAGAGAACTTGCCGGAAAAACCGTGGTCATTACCGGCGGTTCAAGCGGCGTAGGCCGTGCTGCGGCAGAGGCTTTTGCTTTGGAAGGTTGCAACATCGTGATTGCGGCAAGAGGTGAGGAGGGCATTGCAGAAACCGTGAAACTTTGCCACGATTTAGATGTGACGGCCATCGGAATAAAGACCGATGTTTCTGATTTTGAACAGGTTAGAAGGCTGGCGGAAGAAGCGAAATCGCTAAACGGAAGAATTGACATCTGGGTGAATAATGCAGGCGTAATGGCAAGCGGGAAATTTGAGGAAATCCCCATGGAAGTGCATCACCAGACGGTGGGCACCAATCTGCTAGGCTACATCCACGGCACTTATGTGGCACTGCCGATTTTCAAAGCGCAGGGCGAAGGCATCCTCATCAACAATGTCTCCATCGGCGGCTATATGCCGGCACCATACAGCGCGGTATATTCCGCTACGAAAGGCGGCATCAAGATGATGATGAGCGGGCTTCAGGGCGAAGTTTCCAACGAGCCGAACATCCACATATGCAATATATACCCGCAGATTCAACGCAGTACCGGCAATATGCATTCCGCGAAATATTCCGGGCTGGAGTTTAAAATTCCGCCGTTTGCTGCGGACCCAAGAGATACGGCGAAAGCGATGGTAAGCCTGGCGAAAAATCCGCGAAAGGATTTATTCCCGGATTTTATGTCGAAATTCATCAAGAACACTTACCAAAGCTTCCCAAGTCTTGTGATGAACGGTGCTTCCGCTGTGATGAGGCTGGGAATGCAGGTGAAAAACGCGCCTGATGACGGTGGAAATATCCTGAAACCGAGTGAGGAACCGCACAGGATTTATGGCGAAACCATGCTGCCCGTTCCATCTAAAAAGACTAAGAAAATCGCTTTGGCGGGATTGATTTTGGCGGCGGGTATTTGCGCATTTCGGAGGAAGAATAAGGATTGAATCAATTTAGATTGATAGAATTTAGGGCAAATACTCTGATAGTCTTTGCTCTTTAGTTTATTATTTTTGACGATGAATTTCGACCGGATTAATGAAAAGCTGAGCATCCTGGCTGATGCGGCGAAGTACGATGTCTCCTGCTCTTCGAGTGGAGGTAACCGGAAGAATACAAGCGGCGGGCTTGGAAATTCCGCAAGAAGCGGCATTTGCCACAGCTATACGGAAGACGGCAGGTGCGTTTCGCTGCTGAAAATCCTGCTGACGAACCATTGCATTTACGATTGCATCTACTGCGTTTCCCGAAAATCGAACGATGTGAAGCGCGCCGCCTTTACGGTGGAAGAGGTGGTGGAGCTTACGATGAATTTTTACCGGAGAAATTACATCGAAGGGCTTTTCCTGAGCTCAGGGATTTTCAAAAGCCCGGATTATACGATGGAAAGGCTGGTGAGAATAGCGCGCGAACTTCGCACGAAGCACAAGTTCAACGGCTACATCCACCTGAAAACCATTCCCGGTGCATCGGACGAATTGCTGCAGGAAGCCGGGCTTTACGCCGATAGGCTGAGCATTAATCTGGAGATTCCCACAGTTTCCGGGCTGAAGCTTTTGGCACCGGACAAGAGCCACGAGCAAATGAAACGGCCGATGGAATTCGTGAAAAACGGCATCGTGCAGTACAAGGCTGAAAGGAAAATCATTAAATCTACGCCGAAATTTGCGCCGGCTGGTCAAAGTTCGCAATTCATCATCGGTGCTGCCGGTGAGAACGACATCCAAATCATCCGCAGTGCAGATTTTTTCTACAAGAATTTCAATCTGAAAAGGGTGTATTATTCGGGATATGTGCCTGTGACCGAAGATGCACGGCTGCCAGCAATTTCCACACCTGTTCCGATGATTCGCGAAAACAGACTCTATCAGGCTGATTGGCTGATGCGGTTTTACGGCTTTGATGCCACGGAAATTCTTGACCCGAGAAGCCCGTTTCTCGATTTGGAAATCGACCCAAAATTAGCCTGGGCATTGAGAAACCCGGATAAATTTCCAGTGAATTTGCAAACGGCACCGTACGAAATGATTTTGCGGATTCCTGGCATCGGTAGGACTTCTGCTATGAAAATTGTGAAAGCGAGAAGGTTTCAAACTTTAACCATAGACCATCTGAAAAAAATGGGTGCCGCTGTAAACCGCGCCAAGTATTTCATTGATTTTCAGAGTGGTAATGCGTTTTTGAAACATCTGGATACGATGAATTTACGGCAAATTATTCTCAGCGGTTCAAGTTCGAAATATAAGGCAAATTTCTCTCAGCAACTTTCGCTGTTCTGATGACAAGGCTGGTTTACGACGGTAGTTTTGAAGGCTTGCTCACGGCAATTTTCGAAGTTCACGAATATAAATTTCGTGATGCGGAAATTGTGGCGGAAGCCTTTCCCGATGAGAATCTTTTCGCGGAAAAGCATCAGGTTTTTACCGATGAAGCAAAAGCGAAGCGCATTGAAAAATTTGTGGAAAAATATTCAGGAAGTGAAGGCGTGCGAAATTTGCTGCGCGTTTTTCTTTCCGAAAGTGAAGATAGGGAGCGTTTAATCTTCTTTTCCTTAAATTATTTAATTCAGGAAAAAGTGAATATTTTTGACAATTATGCAAATAAAAAAATTGCGGAAATTTCTAAAATTGTAAAATCTGTAGGCAGGGAAACTCACCGGATGAAGGCTTTTGTGAGATTTATAAAGCTGGCTGATGATAGTTACTTTGCGCATATTGAGCCAGATTTTAATGTGCTGCCTTTAATTATCAATCATTTCAAAAATCGCTATACCGATCAGAGATGGATGATTTATGATTTGAGAAGAAACTACGGTATTTATTACGATTTAAATAATGTAGAATTTTTCTCGCCAACTTCAGAAATGCGTGAAAGACTTCTAAAACCGTCGGAATTTCTGCACGATGAAGAGCTGCAGTTTGAGAATTTGTGGCGGAATTATTTCCGTAGCACGAACATTCGGGAGCGCAAAAATCCAAAGCTGCATTTGCAGCACTTGCCGAAACGCTACTGGAAATACTTGACGGAGAAGCAATGATTTGCCATCGGAAGAGTTTACTGATGTTTAATCCGGGAAGATTTGGCGGAGGACTCTGTAGCGGTTTTCGAAGATGTATCTTACACGATGGACCACGGCTTTCCCTGCAATTAAATCGCCGAGAAAGCCGAGCGGTAATTTGAACGAGACGATGTCCTGCATTTCGGTTCTGCCACTGGAAATTTCGCGGAAATGATGTTCGTGGTGCCACATTGCATAGGGTCCGAAACGCTGCTCGTCCACGAAAAATCTGCGCTCATCAAACTGGGTGATTTCCGTAACCCAACTGCTTTTTACCAGTGGAAAAATCCCGATTTTGTAGGTGATAATCTGCCCGGCATAAGTGAAATCCGGCGGATTGTTCGTGATTCGGAAAGCCATATCAGGCGGCGTAATGCGGTCGAGATTTTTCGGATTCGAAAAGAAATCCCAAGCTTCGTCCAAGCCCACCGGCAGAACTTGCACCGACCGCAAAATGTAAATCCCGGACTGCTTTTCTACTGAAATATTCATCGGAAATCGTTTCACCAAAGATAAGCCATCACCAAAAAACTCGCCGAAATCAAATATCTTTGCAGCGGAAAATTCACTATGCTGCAGAAAATCATCATTCATAAAGTTGGGAATAAAATCAATCAGGAGCCGCTGGTTTTTGGTTCGGAAGTTGTTGATTTAGAGGAAGATATGAAGGATTTGCTTACGGATTTTTTCTTCAAATCTTTCAAATCGGAGGAGCAGTTTCAGTTTTACAGCGAGAATTATTTGGCGAATAATTCGGTTTATTCTTCGGTTGCGAAAATTTTTGAAAATCCGGAAAATTTTGTGGAATCATCCAAAGAGATTGCGCAGCATCTTTATGATATTACCGAAAATCCGAGGGTTCAGAATGGTGAATTGTTCGTTGTGTTGTTTGATGATGCTAATGAAAACGGCGATATATTACCTAAAATAGGAATTTTCAAAACTGAAAATAAATTGCCTTTTCTTAAATTATTCCGCAAAAATGACGATGAGAACGAGGCAGTATTTCAGCTCGAAAAAGATTTCGGGATTTCTTTGGCAAAACTGGATAAAGGTGCGCTGATTTACAATGTTTCCAGGGAAGATGGTTTTGCGGTTTCCGTAATTGATAACAATAAAAACGGCGATGAGTATTACTGGTTTGAAGATTTTTTGAAAGTTCGGCAAAGAAATGATGATTATTTTCAAACGCAGGAAACGCTGCAGGTTTACAAGGATTACATCACGAAGCAACTGCCGCAGGAATTTGAGGTTACAAAAATGGATCAGGCAGATTTCCTGAATCGCTCGCTGGAATTTTTTAAAGAGAAGGAGCAGTTTTCCTTTGAGGAATTCACGAAGCAAATCCTTCAGGATGAACAGGTTATCGAGAGTTTTGAAAATTACAAAAGCGATTATGAGCAAGAAATGCAGCTTTCGATAGAGGAAGATTTCCCGATAAATAATGCCGCGGTGAAGAAAAATCAGCGGTATTTCAAAAGCGTGATAAAGCTGGACAAGAACTTCCACATCTATGTGCACGGCGACCGAAAGCTGATAGAAACCGGGCAGGATGAGAAGGGAAAATTCTACAGGCTGTATTTCGAAGAGGAAAATTAAAGAAAAATTAACAATTATACTGACATTCCTCATAGCCTAAGCCAGGAAGACTTTCGTAAATTTGAGAGAATTTAAAATCACCAAACAAAATGAAAGTCACAGTAGTAGGCGCCGGTGCAGTAGGCGCGAGCGCAGCGGAATACATTGCTCTGAAAAATTTCTGTTCGGAGGTGGTGCTGCTCGACATTAAAGAAGGCATCGCGGAAGGCAAGGCTATGGACCTGATGCAGTGCGCATCTCTGAACGGTTTCGACACGAAAATCACCCCAAGCTCAAACGATTATAGCAAAACCGCAGGCTCCGAGATTGCGGTCATAACCTCCGGGGTGCCTCGCAAACCGGGCATGACGCGGGAAGAGCTAATCGGAGTAAATGCTGGAATTGTACGCACTGTTGCAGAAAATCTGGTGAAGTATTCACCGGAAGTTATCATCATCGTGGTTTCTAACCCGATGGACACTATGACTTACCTTGTGCACAAGGTTTCCGGGCTGCCAACACATAAAATCATCGGGATGGGTGGCGCGCTGGATTCTGCAAGATTCAAATACCGGCTTGCGGAAGCGCTCGATTCCCCGGTGGCAGATGTGGATGCAATGGTCATCGGTGCCCATAGCGATACGGGGATGATCCCTTTGGCGACCAAGGCATCGCTTCGGGGCGTGCCTGTAGCAGATTTGATTTCTGATGAAAAACTTAAAAATGCCGTAGAAGAAACCAAAGTAGGCGGCGCTACGCTCACTAAACTGCTCGGTACCTCGGCGTGGTATGGCCCGGGCGCTGCGGTATCTGCTGTGGTTCAGGCAATTGCCTGCGATCAGAAAAAACTTATCCCGAGCTCTGTAATGCTGAATGGTGAGTACGGCGAAAGCGACATCTGCATTGGTGTGCCGGCAGTTATTGGCAGAAATGGCGTTGAGAAAATTTTGGAAATACAGCTAACGGAAGAGGAGAGAGCTCAGTTCAAAGCATCTGCTGATGCGGTGAGAAGCGTAAACAACGATCTTTCGATTTAACAATTACTTAAACTCAGTCCGCCGGATTTTTCAATAAATTTGGCGGATAATTTTTTTTGTTTTATGAAGAAACTTGCAATTTTTGGCCTCTCCGCACTTTTTGCAGTGCCTGCAATGGCTCAGCGGCAAAAAAGGCAGCCGCAGCAAAATACCCAGCTAGAAAGACCAAAGCTGGTAGTGGGCCTTGTGGTGGATCAGATGCGCTGGGATTTCCTTTACCGGTATTATAACCAGTATGGTAGCGGCGGTTTTAAGCGGCTGCTGAATGATGGCTTTGCGCTTCACAACACCCATATCAACTATGTTCCAACGGTTACTGCCCTGGGCCACACCTGTGTGTATACCGGCTCCGTGCCATCCATCCACGGCATTGCGGGCAACGATTGGTTCGACAGAACCACGGGCAAGGGTGTATACTGCACCACCGATGAAGGCGTGAATCCTGTAGGGACGGATGACCGCAAAGTAGGCAGCCATTCACCAAAAAATCTTTGGAGTACTACCATTTCCGATGAGCTTCGCCTTGCCACAAATTTCCAGGCAAAGGTCGTAGGCGTGTCTCTGAAAGACCGCGCATCCATCCTCCCGGCAGGGCATAACCCTACCGGCGCCTACTGGTTTGACGGGAATACCGGAAACTTCGTGACGAGTTCCTATTACACCCACCAGCTGCCGCAGTGGGTGAGCAATTTTAACAGCCTAAAACTGGGTGAGCAGCTTTTGGCAGGCGGGTGGAATACTCTGTATCCCATTTCCGAATATACACAGAGCTCCGCGGATAATGTAGAGTGGGAAGGCTTGCTCGGCAGCGCAAAGGCACCCGTATTTCCTTACAGCAACCTGGCGGAGGATTATAGGAAAAATCCGGATGTGATCCGAAGCACGCCGTATGGGAACACGCTTTCCCTGAAAATAGCAGAGGCGGCCATAGAAGGAGAAAATCTTGGCAAAGATGCTGTAACGGATATGCTTGCCATTAACCTTGCATCCACGGATTATGTAGGTCACAAATTTGGTCCAAATTCCGTAGAAATTCAGGATACTTACCTCAGGCTTGATAGAGATCTGGAGGAATTTTTCAATTATCTTGATAAAAATGTAGGCAAAGGTCAGTACACGGTTTTCCTTACCGCCGACCACGGTGCAGCACATTCCGTAGGCTTCCTGCAGCAGCACAAGATAAAAACCGGCTATTTCGGCGAGGGTGCGCAAAGAGAGTACAATACCAGGATGAAATCCAAATACGGAGTGGATAACCTGCTGACATCCATCACCAATTACCAAATTTACCTGAGCGACGAGCTGGTGGAGAAAAACAAAATGGATATGAACAATACGGTGGATTATCTGGTGGATCAGCTCAATAAAGACCAAAGCATCCTATATGCCGTAAATATGAAAAAAATCGCTACCGCGCCCATACCGGAACCAATAAAAACCAGAATGATAAACGGATATAACTGGCAGCGCAGCGGCGATATCCAGCTTGTTTCGCACGATTCTATGCTGCCCTCCGGGCTGAAGAAGGGCACCACCCACAGCGTCTGGAATCCCTACGATGCCCACATCCCGCTGATATTTATGGGATGGGGGATACCTCGTGGCGAGAGTAATGCGCCGTATGATATGACGGATATTGCACCAACTATTTCCGCATTGCTGAAAATCCAGTTCCCGAGCGGTAACATAGGTAAGCCGATCACGGAAATAGTGAAATGATTTTTGAATAATTTCTTCTTAAAAAAAGCTGTCCGAAGTTGAGACAGCTTTTTTTATTTGATTTCACTACTACATTTGGAAAAATCCGGATTCCTCCAATTTACCGGATAGTTTTGCAATAAAAAATCCGGTATTAAACCGGATTTTTGTCTTAGTAAGAACCTTTTTCAAGGTAGTGGGCGGCGATCTCTTCGGTGAGTTTTATCGGGTTCGGAGTGTTCACATATTTTGTGAATCTTCTCAGCCCGGAAAGCATCATGCGCTGCTCATCGCCCTCCGCGAAGGAGATAATTGCCTCTTTCGCCGCTGCGATGGTTTTCTCCACAGCTTGATAAAGGTTCAGCTGAGCCATTTTCGCCTGAACAGAATCTGCCCCGAAATGCTTCTCAACGCGAAGAACTGCGGATTCTGCCATATAAATCTGGTTAAGAATTTCTGAAGCATTCAGAAGAAGGTGCTGTTGCTGCTCAATTTTGGAGGTATATTTCTGTAGTGCCGCTCCCGAAACCATCAGGAATACTTTTTTCAGGTTGGCAATCATTGCCTTTTCCTCACTCATAAATTCGGAGTAATCCGGAGTATCGAAGGATGGGATGCCTGTAAGTTCCTTAGCAATTCCTTTCGCAGGAGTAAGCAGGTCTATCTGCCCCTTCATTGCACGCTTGATGAGCATACCCACCGCAAGGAGCCTGTTGATTTCGTTAGTACCTTCGTAGATTCTCGCGATGCGCGCATCTCTCCACGCAGATTCCATCGGCGCATCTGCAGAGAAGCCCATACCACCGTAGATCTGGATGCCTTCGTCCGCCACATGCTGAACAGCTTCTGAGCCGAAAACTTTCAGAATAGAGCACTCCACTGCGTATTCCTCCACACCTTTCAGCTCAGCCTCCTGGTGGTCAGCTCCTCCTGCTACGAGTTCATCAATTTTAGACTGGATGTCGCTGGACGCGCGATAAACTCCGGACTCGGAAACATAGGCAAGCGTAGCCATCTCACCGATTTTCTTGCGGATAGCGCCAAATGTGGAGATCGGCACCTGGAATTGCTTTCTCTCATTAGCATAAGAGATGGAATATTTCAGGATTTTCCTCATACCATCCAGCCCGGCAGCTGCAAGCTTGATGCGGCCTACATTCAGCGCGTTCAGCGCGATTTTAAAGCCGTTGTTCCTCTCGCCCAGAAGATTGCCCACCGGCAATTTCAGATCGTTGAAAAATACCTGGCGGGTAGAGGAGGAGTGGATGCCGAGTTTGTGCTCCTCTTCGCCGAGCGTAAGGCTCTGAGGGTCTTCAATCTCAGAACGGTTCACTACGAAACCGGTGATGTTTTTATCATCCTCAATCCTTGCAAAAAGTGTGAATGTATCCGCAAAACCTGCATTGGAAATCCACATTTTCTGCCCATTGATGATGTAATGCTGCCCATCCTCAGACAGTCTCGCCTTCGTTTTCCCGGAATTGGCATCGGAGCCAGCATCAGGCTCGGTGAGGCAGTATGCGCCAAACTTTTCTCCGCTTGCCAGCGCAGGCAGATATTTTTGCTTTTGCTCCTCGTTTCCGTAAAGAACTATTGGCAGCGTGCCGATGCCCGTGTGCGCGCCGTAGGCTGTACCGATGGAACCATTCGCCCCGGAAACTGCGTCGCAAACGAGAACGGTTTCTACAAAGCCCATACCCATACCGCCGTACTCGGCAGGCACGGAGATCCCAAGGGCGCCCATCTCGCCAAGTTTACGCATAACCTCTTCGGTAAGGGCGTAATCTTTCTTCTCAAAACGCTCATTCACAGGCATTACCTCCCGGTCGATGAATTCTTTCACGCTGTCGCGGAGCATGCGCTGCTCCTCATTAAGGTCTTCAATGGTGAAGATTTCCGTGGCAGGTGTTTCATTTACAAGAAACGCCCCGCCGATTAGTTGTTTGCTCATTTTTATTTTGTTTAAATAGTTGAATTAAAGAAGCTCAAAAATGCTTGCCGCACCCTGGCCGGTACCCACGCACATCGTTACCATCCCGTACTTATTCCCGCGCTGGCGCATTTCATCCAAAAGCTGCACGGTAAGTTTTGTACCGGTACATCCCAGTGGGTGCCCGAGCGCTATGGCTCCGCCGTTTACATTGATGATTTCAGGGTTCAGATCCAGCTCTTTTTTAATGGCCACAGATTGCGACGCGAATGCCTCATTCAGCTCTATGAGTTCGATGTCCTTCAGTTCTAAGCCTGCCTGCTTCAGCGCTTTCGGGATTGCGTATACCGGCCCCATGCCCATCACGCGCGGCTCAAGGCCTGCTGCCGCGTAGGAAACGAGGCGCGCCTCTGGCTGTAGCCCGAGCTCCTTTATCATTTCTTCACTCATCACGATCACAAAGGCAGCCCCGTCGGACATTTGTGAAGAATTTCCTGCTGTCACTGTACCACCGTTAGCGAAAACGGGCTTTAATTTCGCCAGACCTTCTAGCGAAGTGTCTTTCCTAGGACCTTCATCCACTGAAAACTCATAAGTTTTGGTTTGGGATTTCTGGTTTTCGTCCAGG
This sequence comes from Cruoricaptor ignavus, assembly GCF_900141665.1. GTDB lineage: Bacteria > Bacteroidota > Bacteroidia > Flavobacteriales > Weeksellaceae > Cruoricaptor > Cruoricaptor ignavus. The sequence continues at coordinate 93,437 of NZ_FQYI01000005.1, forward strand.
AAATTATATTCGACATTTATCGGGACAATCTGATTCTTGAATTTCCCTTCCGCATTGGCTTTCAGCGCCTTTTGGTGGGATTCGAAGGCAAACTGATCCTGCTCTTCCCGGGTGATGCCGTACTCCTTAGCCACCGCTTCCGCAGTATAGCCCATACCCCAGTAGTAGTCCGGGTTGTCCTTGGCAAGGTCTGTTTCCGGAACCGCCTTGTAGCCGCCCATCGGGATGTAGCTCATGGACTCCGTTCCGCCTGCGATGATGCAGTCCGCCATTCCGGACTGGATTTTAGCCGCCGCTATGGCGATGGCTTCCGAGCCGGATGCGCAGTAGCGGTTTACCGTTACGCCGGGTACTTTATTCGTATCGAGACCCATCAGGGAGATGAGCCTTGCGACATTGAGCCCCTGCTCGGCTTCCGGCATCGCGTTGCCCACGATGAGGTCATCTATTCTGTTGATGTCCAGCTGCGGAACATCCGCCACAAGTTTTTGGATGACGGTAGCCGCCATCACATCCGGCCTTGTGAACCGGAGACTGCCTTTCGGGGCTTTGCCGACTGCAGTTCTGTATCCTTTTACGATATATGCCTGTTTCATTTTGTCTAATTGTATGATTATTATTGATTAATTCCTCAGCGGCTTGCCATTTTGAAGCATATACTGAATTCTCTCTAGCGTTTTGCGTTCGCCGCAGAGGGAAAGGAATGCTTCTCGTTCAAGATTCAGCAGGTAGCGTTCTGTAACCAAGGTTGGCTCGGAAAGGTTTCCGCCCACCATTACATAGGCGAGCTTATCTGCAATCTTCTTGTCGTGCTCGGAGATATAGTTCCCTGCCAGCATCTGGTCAGTGCCTACATAGAACATGCCGAGTGCTTCCCTGCCGAGTACCGTAACTTTCTGCTCTATTGGCTGCGTATATCCGTGCTCTGCCATACTTTTTGCAAGCATTTTCGCAGTTTGGATTTGCTCGGCCTTATTCACCACCACGATGTCTTTGTGCTCCTGCAGGATGTTCATATCAAAGGCTTCGTATGCAGAGGTGGAAACTTTGCCCATAGCGATATTCATAAATGCATCGCGGAGCCTGTTGTTCTTCACATCATCTTTCTGGAACTCTCTGGAGGTACGCAGCGTCATTTCCTTGGTACCGCCACCGCCCGGGATCACGCCCACGCCCACTTCCACCAGGCCGATATAAGTCTCAGCCGCTGCCACGGCCCTGTCGGCGTGCATCGTCATCTCGCAGCCGCCGCCAAGAGTCATTGCAAAAGGTGCTGCCACTACAGGCACTGCGGAGTAGCGTACGCGCATCATCGTGTTTTGGAAGGTTGCGATAGCCATATTGAGATCATCCCAATCCTGCTCTATTGCCATCATAAGGATCATGGCAAGGTTGGCTCCCGCGGAGAAATTGGCTCCCTGGTTGGCAATCACGAGACCGTCATATTCTTTTTCGGCAAGGTCAATGGCGCGGTTCAGCCCATCCAGCACCTCGCCACCCAGCGAGTTCATTTTTGAGCGGATTTCAAAGTTGATGATGCCATCTCCCAAATCCTGGATTGCCGAGCCGGAGTTGCTCCAGAGCGTTTTGTTTTTCCGGATATTGTCAAGGATGATGAAGTTCTCCTGCCCCGGGATGTTTTTGTAGGAAGTATCCAGCTGGTCGTAGAAGGTTGATTTGCCATCATCATCTACCTTGTAGAAGGTTTCGCCTTTCTCAGCCATCTGTTTTGCCCAGTCTGCCGCTTCGTAGCCGGCCTCCCTAGCCAGCTCGATACCTTTCTGTATGCCGATGGCATCCCAGATCTGGAAAGGACCGTTTTCCCAGCCAAAACCGGCGCGCATAGCATCATCGATTCTGTAGATTTCATCAGAGATTTCCGGCACTTTGCTGGAGGCGTAGGCGAAAAGGGAGCCGAACATTTTTCTATAAAGCTCGCCCGCCTTGTCATCCGCTTCCACCAGAACCTTAAATCTGTCGATCGGTTTTTCTATGGACTTTGTTTTTTCCAGAACGGGGAAGTTGGTTTTGCCTTGCGGCTCGTATTCCATAGTTTCCAAGTTCAGCCCGTGGATTTCAGATTTCCCGCCCTCACCTTTGATTTTTTTGAAGAAGCCGCTTTCGGTTTTGCTGCCGAGCCATTTATTGTCAAGCATCTTCTGAACATATTCCGGCAATTTGAAGACATCATTAAAATCATTCGCCTCCGCATTGCTGCTGTACACGCCGTTTGCCACGTGGATGAGGGTGTCAAGCCCCACCACATCGGCGGTGCGGAAGGTAGCGGATTTCGGCCTGCCGATTACCGGGCCGGTCAGCTTATCTACATCCGTTACATTAAGTCCCAGCTTCTGCACATTGTGAAAGAGATCCATAATGCCGAAAGTCCCGATTCTGTTGGCTATAAACGCCGGCGTATCCTTTGCAAGAACTGTGGTTTTGCCGAGATATTTCGCGCCGTAATCCATGTAGAATTTCACGATTTCCGGATCGGTATCCTTTGTCGGTATGATTTCTAGAAGCGGCAGGTAGCGCACCGGGTTGAAGAAGTGCGTGCCTGCGAAGTGCTTTTTAAAATCCTCGCTGCGGCCTTCCGCCAGCTGATTGATCGGGATGCCGGAGGTGTTGGAGGATATCAGCGTGCCCGGCTTGCGGAATTGCTCAATCTTCTCGTACACCTGTTTTTTGATGTCGATTCTCTCCACCACTACTTCAATGATCCAGTCCGTATTTTTTATTTTCGGGAGATCGTCATCAAAGTTTCCGATGGTAATTCTGTCTGCAAATTTCGGTGAGTAAAGCAGCGCCGGGCTTGCCTTCTTCAGCTTCTCGAAATTTTCCGCAGCGATGCGGTTGCGCACAGCCTTGTCCTCTTTTGTAAGGCCTTTTTTCTGCTCCGCCTCGTTCAGTTCAAAGGGCACAATATCCAGCAAAAGCACTTCCACGCCTATGTTGGCGAAGTGCGCCGCGATACCGCTGCCCATGATTCCCGAGCCGAGGACGGTCACATGCTTGATTCTTCTTTTCATATTAAAACTATTTGTTATTTCTGTTAATTTCTGTTGCAACTTTCTGAATTTCAGTCATTACCTCCTTGAAAATTTCAAGTTTGTTCTGAGGAATCCGCTCTGCCACCATCCGGTTGAAATCCATTACAAATTTTTTGGATAAATCCCTATGGTGCAGGCCTTTCGGCGTAAGTTTAAGTATCACCTCCCGCTTGTCCGCCCCGGATTTATCTTTGTAGATGTAGCCCTCGTCTGCCAGGAGTTTTACGATCCTCGTAAGCGAGGTTGGCTCTATCGCCATCTTCGGGCCAAGGTTGGTGCTGCGGGTACCGTTTTTAGGATCAATCTTCAGGAGTGCGAGCCCCTGCACCACGGTGGCATCCATATTCTGTGCCTGCTCGGAGAACATCCTGTTCAGCGCCAGCCAGGTCGATTTTACGATCAGGTCTACATTTTCGGCTTTAGGCCTTTTTGCTTCATCCATCAGGAATCAAATATAAAGATTTACTATGCACGCATAGCATTTAAAAGTACAATAATTTGCAATATGTTGAAAATCAGCGCATTAAATTGTATGAGATGCATAATGTTATGCACGCATAGTATTTTATAGCTGGGATATATCCAGTTTTAGCTCCGGGAATTTATTAAAAAAATCATCAGGGCGGCTCTCTGAGATCTCCCGGTTGGATATGAGCCAGATTCTGTCCGCGAAGTGCATGGCCAGCCGCCAGTCGTGGGAGGATAGGAGGATGGCTTTAGAATTTTCCTGCGCGAGCCTCCGCAGCAGTTTCAGGATCATCAGTTTGTTTTTTTCATCCAGGTGTGCGGTGGGCTCATCCAGGATTATGGCGGGTGAGTTTTGCGCCAGTGCTCTGCCGATGAATGCCTTCTGCAGGTTCCCGTCGGATAGCTGCCTCAGGGGGGTGTAGGAATATTTTTTTAAACCCAAGTCAATTAAAATTCTCTCCACCATTTCGTTGTCATCTTCCGAAATTTTGAAATAATACGGGTAATGGATGAACCTGCCGAAAGCCACCAGATCCCGCGCCGCCAAGTGTGCGGGGATGGCTCCGCGGGATAGTACCGCTGCAGCTTTCTTGGCGATCTCCTTGCGGGAAAGACGGGAAATATTGGCATTATCCAAAAAAATCCCGCCCCCCCGTAGCGGCACGGAATTGAGTATCGATTTAAAAAGTGTGGTCTTCCCGGAGCCGTTATCGCCGATGAGAAGGACCACCTCGCCGCGCTCCAGCCCGCAATTTACATTGCGGATGAGTGGCTGTTGGTAGCCTATTTCAGCATTGTTGAATTTTAAAAACATCAGTAGCCGATTTTAGTTGTTCTCCCGCGAAGCATCATAGCAAAAATTACAGGAATCCCCAGCAGCGAGCTCCAGATATTGATGGGCAGGAGGCTGATTTCTGATAAAATAGAGAGAGATTCCATCACGAGGATGCCCATCAGAACATTTAATACCCCCTGATGCCAGAGTTTTGCAGGTCTGAAAATGAGCCGGCAGAAATGCGGCACCACGATCCCGATGAACACCACCGGCCCGAGAAAAGCCGTAGCAGAGGCACATAGCAGCGAAGATGCGATGATGATGTGCGTCTTTAGCCGAGCGGAATCTACCCCCAGGGTAGCGGCGTATTCTTCCCCTAAAATATTGCCAATCAGTGGATTGATACTTTTTAATGAAAAAATGATTCCCCCAATGGTGAATAGTGCAAAAATTAATAGCTGAGATCCCGTCAGAGCCGTAGTACTGCCAAATGACCATAGGATGAAATTCCTAAGGCTCTGGTTGTCAGTATAATATTGGAATATAGACATCGCGGCGCCGCAGAATGCAGAAATCAGGAACCCGAATATGATGAGAAAATTTGAATCCTGTAGCCGCGCCGCAAATGTGAGGAGAACCAGTACGGAAATCAGGCTGCCTGCCAGGGCAGCAGTCGCTGTAAGGCTGCCGTCCAAAAACGCGGGCAGCTGCAACCCAGAGGAAAAAGCCATGTACAGAGCTACCCCAAGCCCGGCTGCGGAACTTATTCCCATCACAGAGGGGCCTGCTAGCGGATTCCGGAAGAATTCCTGAAGCAAGAAGCCCGATGCTGGCACAGAAATCCCTGCCAGTACCATGGCTGCTACTCGGCGGAGGCGCATCCCGGCAATGGGAGATTGGGGAGTATCATAAAAAAAATCCGCAAAAGATAGGCCGATGTATCCCGTAGCAAGATTGCAGAGGACAGAAATTATTATGCCAACCGAGAGGAGACGCACTAGGTCACGGAATCTTCTGAAAATCAATTATTTAAAGCTTTGGATAAATGTATTGAGCTCTCCTTCGGAGATACCGCCCAGAAACTCTTTCGTTTCATTGCCTTTGCGGAAGTGGGTAAAGGGTATCGCCGTTCCATCCCATCCTGAAAAATTTTTTTCGAAAAAGTCCTCCGGAAGTTTTTCGCCGTCCAGCAGTACCACATTGCCGTTTACGCCCATTTTTTCCGCAAAAGGTTTTACTTGGGAATCCCAGTCTTCGCGGGCATCCAGTGAAACAAAGGTGAATTTTACCTGGCTACCCTTCAGGCTCTCCATTTTCTTTGCAAAGAGTGGCATCTCCCTCACGCAAGGGCCGCACCAGGTAGCGAAGAAGTTGGTAATATATAAGGTGTCATTTTTGGTATTAATAAGCTCACTGATTTTTTGCGGAGGCAGCTCTTGGATTTCAGCTAAGGCAGTTGGCGTAGGCTCCAGCTCTGGTAGCGCTGCAGTGTCCTGTGCCGGTGTATGCATTGCCACATTCTCACTTGTTTTTTTGCAGGAATAGAGTGCTGCACCGAGGAAATATATATAAATTAATTTTCTCATATTTATATATTTATATAATTATTGTGTTCTTTCTGACTTGATTTAATAAAAATTCTGTAATTTTGGGTGAATGATGGATCATTTCAGCAGCCCCAAACATTTGCCCGAATTTTATCCGCTAAAATTAGCAAAAAAAAAATGGATCACACCCAGCGTAGTAGCGGCACAATTTGATGTACCGGAAGATTTATCCTCGCAATTCAGCTTTCTTGCTGGGCAGTATATCACTTTGAAGATAGAGAAAAACGGTGAATATTTTTTCAGAGATTTTTCTATCACATCCGCGCCCTATGAAAATTCGCTGGCGATAGCCGTGAAGAAAACAGAGAAAAATTCGCCTTCCGATTTTTTTTGCGATAATTATAATGTAGGAGATGAGATTGAAGTTTCCGTGCCGCAGGGGCGTTTCACCTTGAAGTCCAAGCCGCACGAATTTCGCACTATTCTCGGCTTTGCTGCCGGGATCGGCATATCACCGATCTTTAGTCATTTTAAAAATATCTTAAAAACTGAACCGCGAACCAGGCTTTTCCTTTTCTATAGCAATAAAAATTTGGAAAGTATCGCATTCCGTAGCGAGCTGAATGCTCTTTCGGAAGCCTCGGGAGGGAGGTTGCAGGTTTTCAATTTTCTGACGCAAAAACCTTCGCCCAACAGTTTTTTTAGTGGAAGGCTGGATGGGCAAAAGCTTGAGCTGATCATCAATCAGCTGCTCCACCTGGACGAAACGGACGAGGAAAGCACCATTTGGGATTCTGTGGACCAGGTGCTGATCTGCGGTCCTGGGGAGATGGTAAAGTCCCTGGCTAACGCCTGCCACAGCAACGGAATACCGAAGAAAAACATACATTTTGAGCTATTCGGAGAATTTGCAGAAAATATTTATCCCCTGGAAAAATCCCTGCCGCTGATTCAGGATATTGAGGTAAACTTCAGGCTGAACGGTAAGTGGCACCGCGCCGTGCTCCCGGACAACCGTACGAATATTTTCAGCCAGCTGGCTGCGATGGGTTATAATGTCCCATATTCCTGCAGGGCGGGCATCTGCGGCAGCTGCATTTGCCTGCTAAACCGTGGGAGTGTGGAGCTCCTTGAGAATGAATACCTTACCGAGAGCGAAGAGAAAGCCGGTAAAATACTGGCTTGTATGGCTTTGCCTCTTTCCTCCGATCTGGAACTTGATTTTGACCTCGTTTGAAGCGCCTGAAAAGCATATTGAAAACCCTGGTGTTGCTCACGGAATTTGTGCTGCTGTTCGTGCTGGCAGCCAATATCTGGGTGTATGCGCTTACCAACGGGCGTACCTACTCCAGGGTATCAAGAATCCCGCCGAGGGATACTGCCCTGGTGCTCGGTACATCTCCCAAGACCAAATCCGGGGCATACAACCCGTATTTTATCTCGAGGATGCAAGCGGCAAGCCTGCTTTATCATCACGGAAAGATTAAAAAAATAATCGTGAGCGGCGAGCGGTCTACCGGCTACAACGAGCCGGCTGCGATGAAAAATTTCCTCGTGAATCAGGACGGGCTGCCGGAGGAAGCAATTACGGAAGACCCCGGCGGATTCCAGACGCAGATAAGCGTGCGGCGGTGCAAGGAGATCTACGGCGAAGATGAGGTGATCATCGTATCCCAGGGCTACCACAACCTTCGCGCGCTTTTCTATGCGAGGAATGCAGGGATGAACGCGCTGGGCTTTGATGCGCAGGAAATTACCCGGCCGGAAAGCTATTACAGAAACCAGACGCGGGAGATTTTCGCCCGGGTGCAGGCGGTGATCTACTATCTTTTCGGCATTGAAAAGAGTTTTGGCCGCTGATTGTATTTTTTTTATAAAATTTTATCTTTGTAAAAACTTAAGAATGCTTACGATAGGCATCGCAGGCGGGACGGGAAGCGGCAAAACTACGGTGGTAAATAATGTGCTCCGGAAATTGAATGTGGATGGGGTGAATGTCCTTTCGCAGGACAATTATTATCGGGATAATCAGCATCTTCCGCTTGCAGACCGGGAGCTGCTGAATTATGATCACCCGAAATCCATAGATTTCGAGCTTTTAACGCAGCATGTGCAGGCGCTGAAGAGGGGGGAGAGCATCCATCAGCCTGTGTACAGCTTTGTAACGCATTCCAGGACGGGGGATTATACCGTGGTGCAGCCGAAGGAAGTTTTGATTGTGGAGGGCATCCTGGTGCTTACCTCCAAGGAACTGCTGAAGGAGTTTGACCTGAAAGTGTATGTGCAGACCGATTCCGACGAGAGGCTGATCCGCAGGATCCGAAGGGATACGCAGGAGCGGGGCAGGGATCTGGAGGAGGTTTTGCAAAGGTACCAGACTACCCTGAAGCCTATGCATCAGGAGTTTATCGAACCATCTAAAAATGAGGCGGATCTCATCATCCCCAATATGCGGCAGAATCTGATGGCGATAGAAATTCTCACCACAGTTATTTACCATTCATTAAAAAAAGAAAACAATGCAGCAAGATAATTTGATAAAAGACATAAAGCCAAAATCCCGCGCCTGGCGCCTGCTGAGGCGGTATTTCCTGAATAAGTATATTATCACCGTGCTGCTGTTTCTGGTATGGATGACCTTTTTCGACAGTACCTCGTTTCTGGTGATCAACGAAATAAACAAGGAAATCGCCCGCTACGAAAAGCAGCTGGAGTACTATAAGGAGGAGTACCACAAAAACGACAGCTTCTACAAAAAACTTATGAATAATAAAGAGGAAAAAGAAAAATTTGCCCGCGAAAATTATTTCATGAAAAAACCGAATGAAGAAATCTTCATCCTTGTTGCGGACAGCACCAGCGTGGACAGATGATTTCAGATGATTTATGAAGACGAAGAGAAATTATAATTGATGAAAGGAAAACTTACTCTGACATTAGAAAAGGATTTGATAGAAAAAGCAAAAGTTTTTGCAAGGGAAAACAAACAGAACCTTTCGGAAATTGTCGGGAAATATTTAGAAGAAATCGACCAGAAACAACAGCCCCATCCTCCCGCAGAAGAAGGCGAAATCGTAAGCTCCCTGAAGGGTCTTTTTGCGCCAAAAGCTACGGAGAAAAGACAGGATAGCCCAAAAAGACGCGGCAGAAAGCCCGGAACCAAAAACAAAAAGAAAAATGGAGAAGGTACTGATAGGGAGTGATGTAATTCTGGATTTGCTCTTTAGCAGAGAGGGCGTGGAAGATGTAGCAAAACTGCTTAGCCACTGCGAAAACCGAAGGCTGCAGGGCTGCATATCGTCGGTAGCGCTCGCGGCGGTCTGCAGCGAAGTTTCCGCAGCGGTGCCGTTTCCGGAGGCAGCAGAAAAGATCAGCCAGCTCCTGGTATTTCTGGAAACTATGGAGTGCAGCAGGGAGGATATGGTAATTGCCTTAAATTCGGAATATCCTGATTTCGAGACCTCGGTAAACTGCACCCTGGCGGAGCGCTGCTACAGCATCACCGCATACATCACGGGGCGCTTCGCAGATCAGCAAAGCCGAAAGCCGGTGCTGAGTGCTAAAGATTTTCTGCTCCGCCTCTGAATTCTTATGCCAAATAAAAATATTCTTGCAGAGGATGTCCAGGCATTCATCGAAGAAAATCTCAATGCCGACCTACACAAACTGATCCTGAAAAAACCCGTATTCCCGGGCATCACGATGCAAGAACTTGCCGCGCAGATACACGGCAGGCGCACGGCGCAGAAAAAATATCCCTTCCTCAGCCGCAGCGGTATCCTGCATCCCGCGTGGCTCAGCACGGAGCAGGCTAGCTCCGAGGCGGCAGCAAGGTATAAATCAAACATCGCGGGCAGCGGGGAACTTTTCGCAGACCTTACTACAGGATTTGGCATCGATGCCTGGTTTATTTCACAAAAATTCAGGGAGGCAATTCTGGTGGAGCAGGATGGGGAATTACTCGGCACGGTGGCACACAACTGGCAGATATTGGGCAGGGAGGCACGGTTCATTAACACAAAACTTGAGGAATTTATAAGTGAGACGCAGGAACATTTTGATTTAATTTACCTAGATCCTGCGCGCCGGGATAAGAATAAAAAAAAGGTATTCCACCTGGAGGATATGTCCCCAAACATCCTGGAGATCCAAGGGCGGCTGTCTGAAATTTCGGAAAGAATTTTAATCAAGCTATCACCACTGACCGACCTTGCATTGCTGAAAGAAAAAATCATAAATCTCGCTGAAATCCACATCGTTGCCTTGAAAAATGATGTGAAGGAAGTTTTAGCCCTCTGCAGAAAAAATGCTGCCTGCAGCGATGTATCCGTATTTGCTGCAGACCTTGCCGATGATACGGTTTTCAGTTTTTTAATGAATGAAGAGGCAGCAAGCCAGCCGGAATATTCATCACCGCTGAAATACATTTACCTCCCGAACAATGCACTGCTGAAAACCGGCGCCTGGGGAGCCATCTGTAAAAAATTTACCCTGAAAAAACTGCACCCGAACACTCAGATTTTTACTTCTGAAGAGCTGCTTGAGGAATTCCCGGGGCGTATTTTGGAAATGAAAACCATTAGCCCAAAAGAAATCCCTAAAGGCGGAAAATTTAACATTATTTCAAAAAATTACCCGCTCACTCCGGACGAAATACGAAAAAAATATAAAATAAAAGACGGCGGCGAAGAGTACCTGATTTTTACGAAAACCCTTTCCGGGAAAATTATTTTACAGTCGGTTTGAAGAATCTGAGAAAATATTTTTTAAATTTGCCGTAAACAGATAAACAATGAAAAAACTGATATTCGCAATGGCGATCGCCAGCCTGGCGGTTTCCTGCAAAAAAGTGGCTGCCGGAGGCAATAAAAACGCTATAAAAATGGAAGAAGGCGTGGAGCGTTATAACGACGATAAGGAGCAGGTGAAGCTTCAGCCGGTGCGAGATTCCGCCGGCGCAGTAGCCGCTGCCCCGGTGGTAGCAGACAGTGCAGCAGCCGCCAGCCCCGCAGCGGTGGAGACCAAGCCAAGCACGAGCGCACCGGTGAACAATGCCACCACTCCGGAAAAATAAATAAGTCAGATATTCACAATATGTCTCGCCAGAGGGTGAGGCTTTTTTTTTAACAAAATGGAAAAAACATTAGAATTTATTCAGCAAAATCGCGAAAGATTTGTAGAAGAATTGTTTGAATTGCTTAGGATACCATCCGTTTCAGCCGATCCGGCTTACAGAAATGATGTGATCGCTTGCGCCGAAAAAGTCGCGGATTTTCTGCGTTCTGCGGGCGCGGATGCTGTGGAGCTCTGCAGTACTTCGGGCAACCCCATAGTGTACGGCGAGAAAATCATCAGCGATACGCTGCCTACGGTATTGGTGTACGCGCATTACGATGTTCAGCCTGCCGATCCGCTGGAGCTATGGAGCGAGCCACCCTTCGAGCCGTATATAAAAAAGACAGACCTTCACCCGGATGGTGCCATTTTCGCCAGAGGTTCCGCAGATGATAAGGGCCAGTTTTTTATGCACATCAAAGCCTTTGAGGCAATGATGAAGACAGATTCCCTGCCGTGCAATGTGAAATTTATTATTGAAGGCGAGGAAGAGGTAGGCTCCGTAAGCCTTGGCGGATTCGTGAAGGAAAACAAGAAAAAACTCCAATGCGACTGCATCCTGATTTCTGATACACACATCTACTCCAGTGAGCAGCCTACCGTGACCACCGGGCTGCGCGGCCTCAGCTATGTAGAGGTGGAGGTGGAAGGCCCGAACCGCGACCTGCATTCCGGGCTGTATGGTGGCGCGGTGCCGAATCCCATCCATATCCTCAGCCGTATGATTGCGCAGCTGATTGATGATAAAGGCCACATCACCATCGACGGATTTTATGATAATGTGGAAAATGTATCCGGCGAAGAGCGAGCCGAGATGAACAGGCTGAAGGACAACCCAGAGGAGTTTAAAAAATCCATAGGCCTGCGCGGTGTGGAAGGCGAGGAGGGATACACCACGCTGGAGCGTACCTCCATCCGCCCGACCCTCGATGTGAACGGCATTTGGGGAGGCTACACCGGGGAGGGCGCAAAAACTGTAATCCCGAGCAAAGCCTATGCAAAAATTTCCATGAGGCTGGTACCTTACCAAACCCCGGATGAAATTACTGAAAAATTCTCGGCTTATTTTGAGAAAATCGCACCAGAGAATGTGAAGGTGAAAGTAACCCCGCACCACGGCGGAATGCCGTACCTGCTCCCCGCAGATTCCAAAGAGTTTCTGGCGGCTAAGGATGCGATGTCCCAGGCATTCGGCAAGGAGGTACTGCCATATAGGAGCGGGGGCAGCATCCCTATTACCGCGCTTTTTGAGGAGGTCTTAGGAGCTAAATCTGTGCTGATGGGCTTTGGGCTGGATAGCGACGCTATACATTCCCCGGATGAGCATTTCGGGCTTTATAATTTTTTAAAAGGTATTGAAAGTATTCCCCGTTTCTTTGAAAATTTTTCAAAATAGGATGTTGCAAAAAATTGGTTCCCTCGGGAATCAATTTTTTTTTAAAAATATTTGCATTGTTAAGAAAAGTTAATATATTTGTCTTGCAAACATTAAATTTTTTTACAATGAAAAAACTATTATTTTCTGCTGCGTTGCTTACCGCAACAATCGCGTCAGCGCAGGTTCTCATTACCGAAACCTTCGATGATATGAAACCTGGCAACCTTACTGAAGGGATGACTCTCGCCGGGCAAAATGGTTGGAATGTTTACAGCGGCTCCGTTGCAGATTATCAGATTATGGATACCGGGGATGATCACGGGAAAACGCTTTTCCTTACAGGGGGTGCCGGTACTACAATTGCTGACATCCGCTGGGCATTCAAGGATATTGAAGCATCTTGGGCTGCTAGAGACAATGATAAAAACATTCTCGTAGGCCAGTTTGAAATCTACACAGGTAAGCCTACTGGCAGCCACCGCCTGGGTGCAGTACTTTATGACTCGAAGGGGAGTACTATTGCAGGAATCACTTACGATACCAAGGCTAAAACTGTGCGCGGCCTGGCATCATTGGTAAAAGATGGTGACACGCAAGCCACTGCATATAATATTGGCCTTTGGAGTGACCAGTTTCAGGAAGATACTTGGATAAAAGTAGGTTTTTCATATAATAAGACTGATGGTGAGATTGCATACCGCGTAGGGGATAAGCAAACGCTTCTTCAGATAGACGGATACTCCGTAGCAAAGGATATTGATCCAGCAGAATTCGATTTCTTCCTGCCATACAGTACCGGAAATAATGCAAAATACACCGGCGCTGTGGATAACCTGAAGCTGCAGGCGGTGGATAAGCTGGAAACCTTCCTGAGCACAGCTACCGCAACTATAGAAAGTGCAGTAGCAGAGGTGTCCGTATTCCCGAATCCTGTAACCGATGTGCTGAATATCCGCACAGCAGATAAGGTGCTTTCAGCTAAAGTATTTGATGCTTCCGGTAAGGCTGTACAGACCGCTGCCGCTTCCAAGATTCTGAATGTCAGCAAGTTACCGAAAGGTGCCTACATTCTGAAGGTTGAGACTTCCGGCGGGGTATCTACGCACAAGTTTATTAAGAAGTAAATACTTAAAAAGGTCAGTTTAAAATCTGACCTTTTTAATTTATTCAAATTTTGTAACCTATGAAAAATATTTTATTAATTATAACCCTCTTATTTATTGTAAAGGTTAATTGTCAAATAATTCAGAAAGAAGATTTTGAAATTTTAAATCTAGGTGATTTAGGTTCTCCGGCTAATGGCGTTGTTGCAGGTCAGGGAAATTGGTATTCTCAAAATGGATTGCCAACAGACTACCAAATCGTAAGCTATGATGAGCAGCACGGAAAATCAATCCAGTTGATTGGCAGCAAAAACAAGCCGAAATATGTTTTTAAGGGTAATTTTTCGGTGGCTGATTTGCAGGAAGGAAATAACATCATTAAGGTTACTTTCGATGTCCATACGGGCAGAAACTTTCCGGGCGGTTCAGGAAGTTTAAGGTCTATGCTCTATGAGCCAAACCGATGGCTTGCCGGAATTGGCATCGATTATGCTACAGGTGAAGCCAGAGGATATATTCAGGCAAAAAGCACCGCTGGTGAGGGCCTGCATGTTGTGAAACTTGGTAAACAAAAATATCCTACAGATTCCTGGGTTAGCTTGGGTTATTATTTTGATTTGGTGACGGGAAATGCCTACTTCCAAACACCTGAAGGAACTTTTGGCTTGCCCGCTACCTTAACTCCAATTGGTGGTGGTTCCAAGCCTGATGAGCACGATTTTATGAACTATGTTCCAACAACCGGAAGCTCAATTGCACATACTATCGGTTTTGATAACTACTCAGCGGAAGCGATTGGTACTGTTCCACTCGGTTTAAGGGAAGCAATTTCTGAGGAGAGATTAAAAGTAGAAATTTATCCAAACCCAGCATCAGAGTTCATCAATGTCATTTCTGAAAATATAATAAAGTCCGTGACCATTTTTGATGCAACAGGAAAAAGTGTCAAGTCTGAATTTAGTGGGAAAAAGCTGAATTTGAGACATTTATCACCAGGGAATTATATTTTGAAAGTACAAACAGATAGTGAAATAACTACTCAAAAATTCATAAAAAAATAATTTGTTAAATATATGCGCCCTGGACTTCAGGGGTGTGGAATTTAAAGAAAATTTTAAACAATGGAAAAAAAATCAGCCTACATTACTGGCGGTACAAAGGGAATAGGATTTGGAATTGCCAAAGCATTGCTGCAAAACGGTATCGCCGTGGCTTTTACCGGCAGAAAAGCGCAAGATGTGGAAAGAGCAGAGCAGGAGCTCTCTCAGTACGGGGAAGTTTTCGGTATTGTCTCAAATGCTAGAAATCTTTCTGACGAACAAAAGGCCGCAAACCTCGCCGTACAGAAGTTCGGCAGAATCGATTACACCATCGCCAATGCTGGCCTGGGGATTTTCAAGCCTGTGGATGAGCTAAGCGAGGAAGAGTGGAACGATATGATTGATACCAACCTCACGGGCTGCTTTTTTACATTAAAAGCCACAGTGGAGCAACTGAAGAAATCCGAAGGTTATTTCATCACAATTGCGAGCCTTGCCGGCACCAATTTTTTTGAAAACGGAGCAGGCTACAATGCTTCAAAATTTGGCGTGGTAGGCTTCACGCAGGCTGCGATGCTGGACCTGCGGAAGCACAATATAAAGGCAACCACCATTATGCCGGGCTCAGTGGCAAGCTACTTCAACGGGCACACGCCCTCTGAGGAAGATGCCTGGAAAATTCAGCCAGAAGACATCGGCCAGCTGGTAGTGGATCTGATAAAAATGAACCCGAGAACCCTGCCGAGCAAAATTGAGGTAAGGCCGGCGAGGACCTCTAAATGAAAGATTGAAACACACTTGCTTTCCCATTTAATAAAAAAGACAGCCGATTTCAGGCTGTCTTTCTTATTTCTGTATAATACGAATTAATAATCTGCGTTGGAAGTCGGCTGCCCGAAGTTCCAGGTAAGGCCGAAGCGAAGAGTATTATCCAATGCGGAATTTTCCTTCGCCGTATTAATCAGGTAGGAAATATCAAGACCAAAATTTTGGTATTTTAAACCAAGACCCACAGTAGCAAACTGCCTGCCGCCCTGCTCCTTGCTCTCGTGGAAGTAGCCGGTGCGGATGGCAAATGCATCGGCATAGGCATATTCCAGCGCGCCGCTGAACATTATGGATTTTGGATTGCTGCTGCTGTTGAAGGACTTCCCGATGCCTTCCATCACCCCATAGTTGGGAATTTGGTATATTGGCGTTTTTATAATTTCCCCATCGATTTCTTCCTCGTTGTAGTCCACAACCTCTGCGCCAGGCACCAGAAGTTTAGAAGCTTCCAGCGTGATTCCTATTTTATTTTGATCATCAATGAAAAGATCATAGCCTGCGCCGAGCCTCATAGTAGTCGGCAGGTAGGATTTTGACTCCTCATCTCCGGAATAATCGAGCTTAGGCCCAAGGTTCTGGAATGCGAACCCCCCGCGCACCTGCCCTTCGTAATCGCCGAAGCTGTCGTGCCTGTTGGATTTGTAGAAACCTGAAACATCAATACCAAAGGTGTTTGCCGCCTTTAGCGTACTGTTGGTTCCGAAATTCCCGCCAAGATCGGAGCGGATGTAGCGGCCGGTAACCGCCATTGCGTAGGTATCGGAAAGTTTCAAGCCATAGGCTACATCCAGAGAGAATTCATTAGGTTTTGATTTTCCTAGGGAAGCAATCTCGCTGCCCACAAGCTCGTTGAGCTCTACCTCGCCCATATTAAAGTAGTATAGGCTGGCAGAAATGGTAGAGCGCTCATCCTGCCCCAGAAACTGATGATAGTTGGCATACAGAAGGAATACATCGTTCGTAAGCTTGCTCATGTATGGGGTATAATTCACGCCCACTGCCGCCGAGGTATTGCTGAAAGGAAACTTAGCAGCGTTCCAGAATTGCGAAAACGCATCCGGAGAGGTAGCTACACCCTGGTCCCCCATACCGCCGGAGCGTGCATCGGGCGCGATTCTTAAGAAAGGTGCCCCGGTAAGTACCGGCCCGGGACCTGGATCTTCCTGCGCAAAAGCAAGTACACATACGCCTAAGCTAAGGCTGGCAATCAGTTTTTTTGTAATCTTCATCACTCTTTTCTTTATATATTTTAAATTATTTCAAAATTACCAATTTTTCCACTGCGGTAGCGCTTCCGCGGCATTTTTCCTGGTCGGGGCTTTTCACATTCACCTTGTAGATGTAAGTGCCTCTGCCCACCGCGCTACCGTGATCGTCCCTGCCATCCCACATAATCGCCTGGCGCGGCGTGCGGTAGCCCTGAAGGAACCTCTCCGAGGATACATGCTGGCGGATGCTGCGCACAAGCTTCCCAGTGATGGTATAGATCTGCACGCTGGCTTCCAGAACACTGTCACAATTGTGTTCAAACTGGAAATAAGTTTTATCCGTAAAAGGATTTGGCCAGTTCAGCAGCCGGTTGATTGCCAGTCCCTCATCTTTTGAGTCCCGCACTACAAAGTTTAACGATGCCGTGGAGGAATTATTGTTAATATCCCAAACTTTCATCGTAAGCTGGTGATCTCCCGGGCGAAGGTTTCGCAGCGGATAGGAGACGCTGCCCCTCTGAAAATCTGCAAGATTGCCGGGGTTAGTACAGCCATTGCCGTCCCCCGGCGCGTAGAAGTCATTCAGCACCTGGGTATTTACCACCTCGCCGTCCAGTATCAGCGTTATGTCATGCCCAATGCCAGCTCCGGTGGAGTTGATGCCGGAATTGTCGGAAAGGCACGCGAGCACCACCGGATTTTCGTTTGCAATACCGCCGTCAGCAAAATTGGTGTTGTTCAAATAGAGCTGTATTTTCGGTGCCTCGGTATCGTTGATGATTTCCGAATTTTCATTAATTTGGCCCACTTTTACCGGTTTGGAGGCAAAGACATCGAATGCCTGCGATTTTGCCGTCTCGAAGTTATCAGCATAAACCAGAATTCTGCCGTCGCCGATATTGTAATCAATATCTTTCGGGATATAAAAATCCACCTCGAATCTGCCGCTTTCTACCTTCCCTGATGCCTTTACCAGGGCTGAGGATTCTTCGCTGTATTTCAGCACAGGCGTAAGGTCGCCATCGTTGTTTCTGGTTGTTTTTTCAGTTTTTTTATCATAAATATTTACCACTACTCTGCCGTTAAAACCCTGGTTGAGTGTGCCGTCATCATTTTTAATGAACCCCTTTACCACAACTTTATCCAAAGCGCGGAGCACCCCGGTAGGCGTATTGATTTCCTCTATTACGATGTTTTCCTTCGGCCTGCTGAGCCTCATCGCAGGATCGCCGAGGAAGTTTACCTTCAGGTGGTTAGAGTCGTAGCCGTGCTCTTTCTTCGCGGCGAGGTGCGCTTCGCCCAGCGTACGGAATTCGTTCTGGGAATTCTGTTCAAAAATGTGGTTGGTAAAGGTGTTCGTAAACCTCCTTCCGTAGCTTACGCCTACCGCGCGGCTGGAGGTGATCAGGGTGGCTGCGCCGCCGGTGCGAAGCTTCATCAGCTGCTCGCCGGCGCTCTTCATATCCGGATCATCCCAGAGAGTAAATTCGCAGGTGATGGTAGAAACCAGCGGCAGGTGGGTAAATGCCGGGTTAAAGTTGTTAAAGGCTTTGATTTCATCCAGGGTCAGTACGCGCTCCTGCGCCCACCCGTTGATGCCGCCGTGCCCGAAGTAGAAGAGGTAGAGGCTGTTGTTTATGTCGCTGCTGATCGCCTGGTTTACCAGCGGGTATCTCTGGCCGCCCGCGCTGGATTCTGCCGGGAAAGCATCCAGGTATAGCTTGCGGATGTTGTACTCTGTACGCCTGTCTTTTTCAAAATTGTTTTTGATGACAAAATCCATCACATCGTGGAAGTTCCCGTTCAGAATAGGGTTGAAAGGCTGCCCGCCCGTGTTGCCTATGCGGTCGTCATTATCATCATCCACCACGAAGTCCAGCTTCATGCGCCAGTCCCCGAAAGGGGAGCTTTGCCCGGGCAGTGCGTTGTAGTAAGCCAGCGTTTTATCCACCAAAACCTTGGCTTCCGAAAGGCTGGCAGCGGGCAATCTGCCGATGGGCAGGTCCGGCACATTGCTGCCCATAGAGGAATTTTCCCTTGTCATCACGAAATAATCATCCGTCACATAGCTTGAGATAAAATCCCCGCTGTACTCGCTCTGGTAGCTGGAAACAATGTTGTCATTCCCCTGCACGCGGTTTTTAAAATCATAGCTGGTATCCCCTAAAATCAGAACATATTTCAGGTTGCCGGTCTGCCGGTGCAGGCGGGTCACGAAGTTCCGTATTGCCGTAATGTCCCTGCTGCCGCTGCCGAATTCATTGTAAATTTGCTCCACATCTGCCACGGCTACATTAAATTTGCTGCTGTTTTCGTGATAGCTTTTCAGGCGGTTGGCTTCGGATAGAAAATTTTTCCCGGTGATAATGAGGTAGTCGATGTTAGTAAGGCTCATCAGGTCCTTGCCGCCGCCGTACTGCACCTTGCCCACGAATTTCGGGAGGTAGGCAGCGCCTGCCTTGAAGGCTACAAACTCGTTCTGAAAATCATCCCGTACGGTATGGCCGAAGCGGAAATTCCCGCTGCCGGCGGCATTCAGCTTGCGCACAGGGTTTACATTGTCGGATACATCCCACACCTGCTCCAGCCCGCTATTTTCTGTGAAGCTGAATGTATATGTGCTCCCGGGATATTGATCAATGCTGTATTTCCGGAAGTTCATCTGGCTGCCGTTGAAGTTGAGATCCTGTGGATACATCACCTCGGCATAGTCGAAATAAAAGACGCCATTCGGGTTACCGGAAATATTCGGCACGGCGCTGAACTCCAGCGTGCTGGTACCGGGGGAGCTTAGTGTGCCAGTCTTTAGCATTTTGGAAAAATCGCTGCCGGACTGGTTTGCCACGCGCTGCGTGTATTTTGCTGAATTATTGATTGTGGTAGTGATGGAATTTCCCTGCGATTTATAGCCCACATAAGATGTCCTGTAATATACGGCATCCTCCTGCCTGAGGGGGGTTCTCAGCTTGAAACTTATTTTTTTCTCATTCCGCACCGCTTCCTCCACCCACACGCGGCCGAGGCGCATCAAGTTTAGCTTGTCATTGTTTATAAACTGATAATCATCATAGCGTGTAATGTTCTCCCCGCCTGCGGGAGATTGTACTTCCGGAATTCTTTTTCCCGGGATGCCATCAAAACTGATAAAATAATAGGCTGCGTCCTCGTAGATGTTTTTTATATGGCGGGAGGCGTCGAACCTGGTCTCGGTGCGCGCAGCGGGGCTTTGGTTGCTGCTGTTTCTGTAAAGGTTGAAGGCATCCGGCCCCTGGGCGTAGAAGAGCGCATAATCCCCATCGTCCCACTTCCCGTCATCTTCCCCCACCACCTGTATCGCCGCCTCCTGCAGGGCGGGGTACTGGAAGTCCGCATTGTACTCCGGCAGCATGGCTCCGCCATTGCCGTAGATATGCAGGTTTTTAGGGTTTACGCTGTTGGCATTTATCCCCATTTCCTGAAGGAATTTTTTCGTGATTTTAAAAACCCCGCTTTTGTCAACCCTTATTTTGTAGAAAGTATTTTGGGATGCAAAAGGGTTGCCGTAGTCTACCTTGGCGCGCCCGGTCCCGAGCCGCTTTGCGGTTTCAGAATTTGCCGATTTGCTCTCATCTTTGTTTATTACAAATGACTTCAGGCGGAATGCCTGCCCGTTTTCAAATTTGTAGGTGGGTATCCTGATAATGGTCTCCGCGCTGCCCGCCGCTGCAAAAGTAGTGTATGGATAGGTGCCGGCGGGCGCTTCCCCGGATTCTTCTATACGGAGGTCGTACACCTCTTCGGTTTTTTCCCAGACCGGGTTTTGCACCACAGGATTTTCTACTGCAGTCTTATAATTAAGATAAACATTGATGCCGTCGCTGTCGTAGCCTTCGTTTTTAAAATCGGGATAAGTTCTTTTAGTGCTGCCAAAATCGGCAATCCGTGGTTCCCCCCACTGAATTTCAACTTTTTGTGCCGCCAGGCTGCTGCCAAGGGCAAGGAGTAAAATACTAATAGGGCGCTTCCGCATCAGAGATAATTTTAAGGTTTCAAATTTAATGCAAAATAGTTAATACTGGGCTCAAAAATATTTGTTTCTTTAATCTTACCTGGAAAAACATCCAAATACTTTTTGTAGATTGGAGAAAATGCTTTTTCTTTGTACGCGAATTTTTTCAAAACCGATCATGAAACGACCAAGGTTCTTAGCCGCCTTACTGATGACCTCCGCGATGCTGCTTACCGGCTGCGGAAATGTAAAAAAAGGCGGTGGTACTAAGCGCTTTACCAGCACGACAGGCTGGAAGCCAAACGATCAGAAAGGCTGGTTTTTCACCGGTAGGCAGCAAAAGGTAAAAGGCTGGCCGGGGATGGTATATGTAGAAGGTGGGACATTCACCATGGGGCTGGTTCAGGACGATGTAATGCACGACTGGAACAATACCCCACGCAGAATGCAGGTGAGCTCATTTTTTATAGGAGAGGCGGAAATCACCAACTACGAATACCGTGAATATGTAACCTGGCTGAAATATGTATTTCCACCAAGCGATCCGCAATTTAGGGACATCTACACCGGGGCGCTGCCGGATACCCTCGTATGGAACAATAAGCTCTCGAGGAATGATTTTGCAGAATCTTATTTCCGGGGTCCGGAGTTTGATTTTTATCCCGTAGTGGGCGTATCCTGGACGCAGGCAAACCGCTATTGCGACTGGCTGACCGATAGGGCAAACGAGAAAGCCCTTATGGACAAAGGCCTTATATCTAAAAATCTCTATTCTGATGCTGCCAACAACTCCGGGTATGCTTCTTTTACTTTGGATAAATATAAATCCAACGATCCGGAAATGCAGCAATACCTCAATACGCAGAGGATGCAGAAAAGTACCGGAATCCGTACCAATAACGAGCGGATCCGGGCTGCGAACATGAATTCCACTTCCGGCGCCGTTACAAAATTCCGACTGCCTACAGAGGTAGAGTGGGAATTCGCTGCGCTCGGCCTGCAGAAAAACCGCGACTATAACAACTACCTTGGCAAGGATCCAAAAATTCAGGATCTGCGCGGTAAAAAAGGGAGAACCAGAGGAATGTTCCTGGAAAACTTTAAATACGGCCGAGGTGACTATTCCGGTGTCGCAGGCTGGAAGAATGACGGCTCGCCCATTACCTCCGATGTACGCCAATATCCTTCCAACGACCTTGGAATCTACGGTATGTATGGAAATGTAGCAGAATGGACTGCCGATGTGTATCGCCCGATAATAGATGAAGAAGCAAGTGATTTTAACTACTACAGAGGGGCGAAGACCACTGAAATCGTAAGAAATGGCGACGGCTCATTGAAAAAAGTAGAAGCCGGCTCTGTTAAATTTGATACCCTAGCGGACGGGAGACTTGTTTACCGGAATATGCCGGGGCAGTTTGAGCGCGAAGTAATTGCAGATAACAGTGACTTCCGGGATGGTGACTTTATGTCATCACTGGATGCGGGCTACGGACGCGAACCGGACAGTTCAGGGTCCTACAGCATGTACAATTCCCCACGCACGAGATTTCGTGTGGATGAAAAAGGCCGCGTGATTCTGGAAAAAGATGAAAGGCAAAGGACTTCCGCAGTCTCTAACGAGTCCCGCGTTGTAAAAGGCGGCTCCTGGCAGGACACTGCTTATTGGCTGGATCCGGGGCAGCGCAGATTCAAAAATGAAAATAAAGCCTATGGATGGATTGGCTTCCGCGTTGCGCAGGATGCTGCCAATGCAAAAGGAGGCAGGTCGAGGAGATAATGTGAATTTTTTTCAGTAAAGCCTTCCCGTATTGGGAAGGTTTTTTATTTTTGAATGATGAACATTTCGGATTTTTACCAGATTTTTCTAAAATCAAGCAACACCGTTATAGACAGCAGGAAGGTACAGCCAGGCGACATTTTCTTTGCTTTTTCCGGAGAAAATTTCAACGCTGCGCTGGCAGCAGAGCAGGCCATCGAGTCCGGTGCGCTGGCAGCGATTGTTGAAGATAAAAATTATGAGAATCCCGACAAAAATATTTTTTACACTCCTTCCACATTAAAGTTTCTTCAGGAACTCGCAGTGCATCATAGAGAAAAACTAAACATCCCAATAATCGGGCTTACCGGAAGCAACGGCAAAACCACTACCAAAGAGCTCATCAGCGCAGTTTTGGCAGAAAAGTACAAAGTGCAGTTCACGCAGGGAAATTTAAACAATCATATCGGAGTGCCTCTTACGCTGCTTTCCGTAAAAGCCTTTCACGAAATTGCCGTGGTGGAAATGGGTGCTAATCATCAGAAGGAAATAGAATTTCTCTGCAGTATCGCCAGACCAGATTACGGATATATCACCAATTTCGGTAAGGCGCACCTGGAGGGATTTGGCGGATTTGAGGGCGTAATAAAAGGAAAATCTGAGCTTTATGATTTCCTGCTAAAAAACAGCAAAACAGTTTTGGTGAATGCTGCAGACCCATTGCAGGCAGAAAAAACTGAAAAATATCCGAAAACTATTACTTTCAGCACAGCCAATTCAGATTATGAATTTTCTCCCGCTGAAAAGGATAATTTCGTCGGGATCTGCTATCGCGATGTTTGCGCTATTTCCCACCTCACAGGTCCTTACAATTTTACGAACCTTTGCGCCGCTGCAGCTTTAGGATTGCATTTCGGCATTCCCTTTCACAAAATAAAAAATGCAGTTGAAAACTATAAACCTACCAATATGCGCTCGCAGGTTGTAGAAAAAAAAGGCAGAAAACTGCTGCTGGATACCTACAACGCCAACCCCAGCAGTATGGAGGCTTCCCTTCGGAATTTTGCTGACTTCAAAGGCACAAAAGCTGTGATTCTGGGAGATATGCTGGAGCTGGGCGCGGAAAGTAGGAGAGAGCACCAAGCTATTTTATCCTTAGCTAAAACACTGAAATTCAATGAGATAATCACGGTAGGAGAAAATTTCCTTGAAGAAAACAGCGAGAATGCTTACCGAAACACCGAGCAACTCGCGGAGCATCTCAGAGAAAACCCGCCACAGTGGGAGAACATTCTGCTGAAAGGCTCCCGGGGAGTCGCGCTGGAAAAACTAATGGATGTATTGATTTAACCCCCGCAGCTCCTCAGGCCCTCCGCTCCCAAATAAAAGACCGCCAGCCAGGCAAGCCCTTTTACTGTGAAAAATACCAGACCACCGATGCCCACTCGTTTTAACCAGGTTTTGCCTTTGTCGTTATTTTTAGTATTCATCATTATTTTTGCAAACATAATAAAAAGATATGACCGCCACCGTATTTGAAGATGAAAATCTGCGGCTCGTGGAGGATATAGCAGGCCATCTATCTGCCGAAGGAATGAGCCCGGAAATTGTAAACGAGTACGAAGCTTCCGGGTTATATAAACTAAAAGTTACCTTACTGGAGGAGTTCCGCGCTTTTGAAATTATTGATAAATTTTTAAACGATAATTTTCAGACTAAAACCCACGCGCTTGTCTGTGCAAAAAATGAGCAAGCAGATTTAATCTGGAAAATCCTTCAGCACGGAATCCGTCTGCGTGCCGAATCGGGAAGTGCCCAATGGCAGGACGGCTATCCAAACCCTGAGGTGGTAGCCGATGATATTGCTAAAAACCAAGCCTATTTGCTTTTAGAAAATGGAGTTGCCGTCGCTTATGCTGCATTAGTTCCCGCGCCGGACCCTAATTACGAATATATTTTCGGAGAATGGCTTTCTGATGGAAACTACATCGCGGTGCACAGGCTAGCGGTGGCAGAGGGGCAGCAGGGACGCGGCCTAGCCGGTATTTTCCTTAATATGGCGGAAGGTTATGCACTTGAAAATCAGTTTAAAAGCATAAGATTGGATACAAATTTTGATAATCTGGCAATGCTGAAAACCGCAGAAAAACTTGGATACAAATTTTGCGGGAAAGTGATGCAGAGAAGCGAGGAGCGCCTAGCATTTGAGAAACTTCTTTTAGCCGATTCCGATTTTTTAGGCTAAATTAGCGGGAAAAAAAAAATTATGATTTCTGAAAAATTTTTGAAAAATCTGCAAAATGAATTGCTGAGCATAGATAACGACGGACTGTACAAAAGAGAGCGCATCATTACTTCGCAACAATCGGCAGAAATTGAAGCCAACGGAAAAACGCTGCTAAATTTCTGCGCCAATAATTATCTTGGCTTGGCGAATCATCCTGAAGTGATGAAGGCGTCGCAAGATATGATTGAGAAGCGTGGCTACGGGATGTCCTCCGTCCGCTTTATCTGCGGAACTCAGGACATCCACAAGGAATTGGAAGAAAAAATTTCCGACTTTTTGGGAATGGAAGACACGATTCTTTACGCGGCGTGCTTCGATGCAAACGGTGGCGTTTTCGAGCCGCTTTTCACGGCGGAAGATGCTATTATTTCCGACGAGCTCAATCACGCCTCCATCATCGATGGCGTAAGGCTCTGTAAAGCAGCGCGTTACAGATACAAGAATAATGATATGGTGGATTTGGAAGCGCAACTGAAGACTGCTTCCGAACAGAACCACCGCTTTAAAATTATTGTGACTGATGGCGTTTTTTCAATGGACGGCATAGTTGCCAACTTGAAGGGCATTTGTGATTTGGCAGAAAAATACGATGCTTTGGTGATGGTAGATGATTCTCACGCCACAGGATTTATCGGCAAAACTGGCCGCGGAACGCACGAGGCAAATGATGTAATGGGCAGGGTGGATATCATCACTTCTACGCTGGGCAAAGCTTTGGGCGGTGCTTTGGGCGGTTTCACTTCGGGGAAAAAGGAAATTATCGATATGCTTCGGCAAAGGTCTCGGCCTTATCTTTTTTCGAATTCTTTGGCACCAGGAATTGTGGGTGCGGCAATGAAGGTTCTTGACCTGGTTTCTGCCGATACTTCGCTGAGAGACAGCGTGATGGAAAATGCGGAATATTTCCGTAATGAGATGAAAGTCAAGGGTTTCGACATTCCGGATGGCGATGCGGCAATTGTTCCCGTGATGCTTTACGATGCACCTTTAGCGCAAAAAATGGCTGAAATGCTGATGGACGAAGGCATCTATGTCATCGGGTTTTTCTACCCGGTTGTTCCGAAAGGCAAGGCAAGAATCAGGGTGCAGCTTTCGGCGGCGCACACCAAAGAGCAGCTGGATAGGGCCATTGCAGGCTTCGAAAAAGTAGGGAAGGAATTGGGCGTAATTTAATTTTTACATAAATTTTGCAGAATCCTTCAGCGATGAGGGATTTTTTTTTAAAATGTTTTCAAGACAGGAAGCGCAGCAGCTGAAGACGGAATTCTGGACGGTTTTTGGAAAAGCTTTTCCAAGAAAGTGGCTGCTGTATGACACGAAAATTAAGGATTTTTCCTTTAAATTTTTTGCGGATAACAAAAAGGCAGAGGTTTCGCTGGAAATAGAAATGAAGGACGAAGACTTGCGCAAAGCCTATTACGATAAAATTTGGTCGCTGGAAAATATGCTTGCCGATTATGTTGGCGATTTTCAGAAGGATGAATCTTACGCTTTGGAAAACGGCAAAACGATTTCCAGATTTTGGGTGGAAAAGCACGGCGTATCCATCTACAATAAAGATAGCTGGCGAGAAATCTTCGAATTTTTCGTTGAGAAAATGGACGGTTTCGAAAGATTTTTCTACGAATTTGAAGACTATATAAAAGATGTTGATATATAAGCAATAAGCCTGATTTTACCGGGAAAATTTTCTTCGGAAATAAAACAAACTTGCGCCGAAGATTCCTATCACGAATAGTGGCAGCAACAAATTCAGCCATTGCCAAAACGCCCTTTCCTCGCTAATTCTTCCGCGGTCCAAGAGCCGTGCCTCAATATTGCGGTTCCGCAAATCAATCAAGTTGGCATCGTCCAGAAGCCAATCCAAAGCATTGCGCAAAAACTGCTCGTTCCCAAAGTGCTCATTTGTAAGCACATCCATTCCCAAGGGCAAGGCTTCGCCACGCAACAATTTATTCCTGCCCACATCACCGTCCGCAATTACAATCATCTTATTTTCAGGGCTTTGCGCGGAAAAATTCGGGAAAGTATTGCGCTGCATTCTCGTAGCATAGGCAGAAGGAAATTGGCCTTCCAATGCCACGGCATAGATTTTCGGCGTGCTCGCTTTTTCATTCATTCCCAAAGAATCCACGCTGGCAATTTCCTTCAGATCCACAAAATTCGGCACCTGTTTCAGCGTCGTTCTGTCGGACGATTCGTACAGCACCTTCGTTTTAATGCCAGGTCTTGCAAGCGTATCAATGGAAGTTGGGAACTCAAATTTCACGGGGTTGATGTTTCGCGTGATTGGGTGGTTGGCCTCATCAATCCCCAGCGTAAAATAAGGCCACGGCAAACTCATATATTGCGGATTGCCGCTGATTTCGCCGGTTACCAGGCGCAGTAAAGCGAATTTTTTAAAATCTTTTACCAAAGACGGATTTATTCGCAATCCATAATTGAAGAAAAAATCGCCAAGATTCAGGTCTATCGGCATCGCCACCATTTTGTTTGAGCGCATCAGCGTATCCATCTCAGCATTCACCGCATCCAGCATCCACAGCGTTTTCCCGCCCTTCATTATGTATTGGTCCAGCAGCAGTTTTTCGTCATCGCTAAAGGCTTTCCGCGGTTTTGCAATTACCAGTGCCTGCGTTCTCGAAAGGTTCGGGAAATCCTCCAAAGTCAGTTCCTGAAGGTTTTTCGGGATGATGGGAAAGGCATTGTAATTTTCCGTTGCCATTTCCATAAAACCTTGGAATTCATCCGGCCGAAGTTCATCGTGGTTTACGAGGATGCCGATGTTTTTCCGTTCAGTTTGCATCACATTTTTTATCGCGGAAATCAGGCTGTATTCCAAATTCTCGATCGAGCGGTTCAGCTGTTCATCGGCGTTTACATTCTGCTGCTGAGAAATCAGCGGCACGGAAATTCCTCTGCCTTCGTACTTGGCAACGGCATAGGGGAAGAGTACAATCTGCGAAATCCTGCCGTCCCGCACATCTGGGAGCACCGATGGCTGCATCCCCATCGCCATCAGCGTGTCTTTGGACATTTTATTTTTTACAGGATCAGTAAATTTAAAACTGATGTTGGGATTAATTCTTCGGAATTCTTCCAGCATAAATTTTGTCTCCGACTGCAGTTGCTTGAAGTTGGCGGGGAAATCGCCTTCGAGATAAACTTCGAAACGAAGAGGATGTTTAATCTGTGTTAAAATATTTTCGGATGTATCGGAGAGCGTGTACCGCCGGTCTGCCGTGAGGTCCAGACGGAATTTAAAAACCCCAGCCGCTCCCAGCAGGGAGATCAGGATTAAAAAAATATAGGGTAGGGTAGTTTTCTTCATTTTTTTCTTTTCAAAATCCAGCCTGCCAGAAGGAGGTTCAGCAAAATCATCAGTACAAAGTAGAAGAGGTCTCTGCTGTCGATCAGCCCCCTGGTAAATCCTTGAAAATGATAATAAAAACCCAGGTTCCGCAGGAAAAAATCCGCACTTCCTAGCAGCGAAAAATTGGCGAGCTGCTCGATCCCGAAATACATCGTAAAGCATAGCAGAAGTCCGAGGAGGTAGGCTAAGACCTGGCTGGAGGAGAGCGCGGAGCAGAGGATGCCAAGCGCAGAAAAGGCGCCGGTAAGGAGTGTGAGCCCTAAATAGCTGCCAAATGTAGCGCCAAAATCCCAGTTGCCATTGGGGATCCCCAAAAAATGGATAGTGCAAAGGTGCATTAGGGAGGGTAGCAGGCAAAGAAGCCCTATGAGCCAAACGGCGAGAAATTTACCCAGAACAATGTCCGACAGTTTCACGGGCAAAGTGAAAAGGAACTGAAGCGTGCCGGTTTGCTGCTCCTCCGCGATGCTGCGCATAGTAAGTGCGGGAATTACAAACATCAAAATCCAGGGGGCAAGCACGAAATAGCTTTGCAGAGAGGCTGCCCCGATATCCAGAAGGTTGAAATCATTACTGAAGAAAAAAAGGAACGCGGCACTCACGAGGCTGAACGCAGCAAAGGCCGTCCACGCCGTGTAGCTGCCCAGATAGCTCCACAATTCTTTTTTTAAAATTGGCTTCATCAGCTATTGGATTTATTTTTTCTTCGGTTTACAAGCCGCACGGTAGCCATTATAAGAACCACAAAGCCCGCAAAACCCAGGAGGAGCTGCCACCAGTGCTCAAGTGCCAGATTCTTGAGAATCACAGTGAAAACCACAGCGAAGAGAATCAGGGTTGCAAATTCGTTTGCCATACGCAGTTTCAGGTTGTCTTTAGGCAGGTTTTCTCCGTTTAAATTTTTTATGAGCCGTACCATCTTCCAGCACCAAGCGTGGTAGGCTGCGAGGGCAAGCAGGAATGTAAGTTTCAAATGAAACCACGGCGCGGAAAGCAAGCCTGGATTCATCACAATCATTACGATACCGAAGGAGAGCATAAGTACTCCTGCTGGCAGCGTGATGATGTTCCAGAGGCGTGCTGCCATGAAATTGTATTGTTCGCGGAGGATTTTCCGGCGGGTTTCGTCAAAATCATCGGTATCCTTATAGTAGACAAAAAGACGCACTAGATAGAAGATCCCTGCGAAATAGCTGACCATAAAAATGATGTGTAAGGCTTTGATAACGGAGTAGGCCATCTGTTTTCCTGCTAATATATACCTGCTAATATATAATTGTGTATTTGTATAATTATTTATACCAAAAAATTTACTCGTCAAAAAATTCAATATAAACCTTTTCGCCCACATTCATCCCGAAGAGTGTTTTGGCGCCGTTATTTTTATTCCCGCGGTAAATTACCAGCTCCAGAAGATTTTCTTCATTGAAAACCGCTACGGACTTGCCGTGATAGTCGGATTCATTCGCCCAGTCCTTTACAAACTCGGTGTGGTGGTTGTAGATGGAGGTAAGCGCGAGGTTGCGGAATTTCACGATATACCGCGCGTGGCCGGCAAGTTTGTTAATAAAAAACTTCTTGCTGATATTGCTCACCAGATTCCCGAAATTATCTATGTACATTACCTCGCCCACTATCATCTTTTCCGCACCCGTGTACACGGCACGCTGGAAGGAGAGGATTTTCGGGTCATCGATCTGGCGGCCTATCACCTCCGGCACACCGCCGTGCGAGAGGTGTACCGCAGCAGGCGCAAGTATGTCCGTAGCCACGGATTTCAGCTCTTCATCGAAGCGCTTCAGGGTGATTTCGTGCACGCTTTCGGGATTAATATCAAAAAAAATGAGGCTTAGCAGGCCGTTGTCCGCAGCTACGAAATAATGCCCGTCCGCGCTGTACACAATGCTCCGCACCTCCTTCCGGTAGAAGCTGTCCACCGCAATCAGGTGCACGGTACCCTTGGGGAAGTACCGGTAGGCATTGTGGATGATGTAGGATGCCTGCCGGAGGTTGTATGCCTCGATCTCGTGGGAGATATCGGCGATCACTGCCTGCGGGCTTTGGGAAAGTATCGCCCCCTTCACGGCAGCCGTGCGGTAGTCTGTAAGGCCGAAATCTGAGGTAAGGGTAATCACAGGCATTTTGCAAAAATAAGAAAGATAGGATAAAATTTACAGAAAATTTAAAATTGCCGTTTTTAGAAAAATTTCTAATTTTAGGAGCTGAAATTTCTAAAATCTTTTAATGTTTGAACTGAATTATGAACTCTCCGGCATAGACACTAAAATATTCTACGGCGTTCAGAACCAGAATTTTAACAAGATAAAATCTGCCTTCCCCACGCTGAAAATTACAGGAAGAGATCATTACATTTTCGCGATGGGCAACCGTGAAACGCTTGATATCCTTGAGAAGAAGCTGAACGATATCGTGAACTTCATCTCAAAAAACAACAGCATCAGCTTAAAAGACATAGAAAATATTCTTAGCATAAAAGATGAATTCGAAAAGCAGCTGGTGTTCGATCAGGATATCATAGTAAAGGGCGTCAACGGCAAAGTCATCAAAGCAAAAACCACCAACCTGAAAAAGCTCGTTCGCGAGAGCGAAAGGCGCGATATGGTTTTCGCAATAGGGCCTGCGGGAACGGGAAAAACCTACACCAGCGTGGCACTTGCCGTGCGCGCGCTGAAGGAAAAGGAGGTGAAGCGCATCATCCTTACCCGGCCGGCGGTGGAGGCGGGGGAGAGCCTAGGCTTTCTGCCTGGCGACCTAAAAGAAAAGCTGGACCCGTACCTGCAGCCCCTTTATGATGCGCTCCGCGATATGATACCCCACGAGAAGCTGGAGGGCTACATCGAGAAAAAGGTGATAGAAGTGGCGCCGCTTGCCTTTATGCGCGGTCGCACGCTGGATGAGGCTTTCGTAATACTGGACGAGGCGCAGAATACCACGCATTCCCAGATGAAGATGTTCCTCACGAGGATGGGGATGAATGCGAAGTTCATCATCACCGGGGACCCGAGCCAGATAGACCTTCCGCCCAAACAGAGCTCCGGGCTGAAGGAAGCGATGCGCATCCTGAAAGATGTGGAAGAGATTGGCTTCGTTCACCTTACGGAAGGCGATGTAGTGCGCCACCCGGTGGTGAAGAAGATTATTTCTGCCTACAATATAGAAGAGAAGAGGCTGAGAGAAGAGTAGTAGTATGCAATTTTTTATGATTTTTTTAATTTTTTTTAAACAGAATATTTGCAGAAAGAATATTTGTTTGTAGATTTGCGCTGTAAAAATATTTAAACTATGAAAAAATTATTAGTAGCTGGTGCTCTGGCACTTATGGGAACTGCAGCAAATGCGCAGCTTCAGCAAGGTAACTGGACTGTAGGTTCTGACTTGGTAAACATGAGATTTACTAATGGTTTCGCATTAAGTCTTCAGCCGAGAGCTGCTTACTTCATTCAGGACAGATGGGCAGTTGGTGCTCATGTAGGTGTAGATGTACAAAAAGTAAATGGTGAAAGCGACACTCAGACCAACTGGGAAATTGCGCCATTCACCCGTTATTACTTTACTAGCAGCCAGATTGACTCTATGTTGAGAAACGGAGCTTTCTTCGGTGAAGCGCTAATAGGTGTGGGCGGCGTAAACAGCTCCGGCGGCGACACTACAAATGGTTTCGTATACGGTATTGGTGCTGGTTATTCTTATTTCATCACTGAGAATGTGAGTGTAGAAGGTCTTTTAAAATTTAGAGGAATCACAGGTGGAGGTAATGATTCTGACAACAATGATGTTTTCCTTGGTGTAGGTTTCAGCATCTACCTGCCTTCTGCTAAGGTTCGCCAGGTTGCAAACGACAGACAGTAATTATTACTTTTAAAAAACAAAAATCCCGATATTTTTATCGGGATTTTTTTTTGCCATAAAGTTAAATTTTATCGTCCGAAAAGATTGCCCATCCCTGGCATTCCGCCCGGCATATTGCCCATTTTGCTCATCATCTGCATCATCTGCTTGCCCTGCGGTCCCTGCATCATCTTCATCACTTTTCCCATCTGGTCAAATTGCTTCATCAGCTGGTTCACCTCTTCCAGCTTTCTGCCGGAACCTTTCGCAATTCGGGCTTTCCGCTGGGTGTTGATGATGGAAGGCTTCCGGCGCTCTTCCGGCGTCATAGAATAGATGATGGCCTCGATGTGCTTGAACGCATCATCCGAAATATCCACATCCTTGATGGCCTTGCCAACGCCTGGAATCATTCCCATCAAATCCTTCATATTTCCCATTTTTTTGATTTGATGAATCTGCTTCAGGAAATCGTCAAAACCAAATTCATTCTTCGCGATTTTCTTGTTGAGCTTCCGCGCTTCTTCCTCGTCGAATTGTTCCTGAGCCCTTTCCACAAGGGAAACCACATCGCCCATTCCCAAAATCCTGTCCGCCATTCTTTCGGGATAGAACAAGTCGAGCGCTTCCATTTTTTCACCGGTGGAGATAAATTTAATAGGCTTTTCCACCACGGAACGAATGGTGAGCGCAGCACCGCCCCTTGTATCGCCATCCAACTTCGTAAGCACCACGCCGTCGAAGTTCAGCGCATCGTTAAAGGCTTTAGCAGTGTTCACGGCATCCTGCCCAGTCATCGAATCTACCACGAAAAGCGTTTCCTGCGGTTTGATGAAATAATGAATCGACTTGATTTCGTTCATCATCTGCTCATCCACGGCAAGCCGCCCTGCCGTATCCACAATCACGGTATCGTGGCCGTTTTTCCTGGCGTACTCAATGGCGTTGGCTGCAATCATCGATGGATTTGTGGCGCCTTCTTCGGTATAAACTGGGATATTAATCTGATTTCCAAGCACTTTCAGCTGATCCACAGCAGCAGGCCGGTAAACATCGCAGGCTACGAGCAACGGTTTTTTATTTCTTTTTTGTTTTAGGTAATTGGCTAATTTTCCTGAAAAAGTAGTCTTTCCCGAACCTTGAAGTCCGGCAATCAGGATTACCGTAGGTTTTCCGGAAAGGTTGATGCCTTCCTGGGTACCGCCCATCAAATCCACCAGTTCATCGTGGACGATTTTCGTCATCAGTTGTCCTGGCGTCAAAGATGTCAACACATTTTGGCCAATGGCCTTATCCTGAACCCTTTTGGTAAGGTCTTTCGCCACTTTGTAATTCACATCGGCATCCACCAAGGCACGGCGGATTTCCTTCACGGTTTCCGCCACATTGATTTCGGTAATTTTTCCGCGGCCAGAAATATTGTGCAGCGCCTTATCGAGTTTATCCTGTAAGCTATCGAACATAGAAAATTAAAATAATTGCAAAAATACAAATAGCCGCCAAGCTTTCAAAATGTGAAAAAATGAAATACTTTTGCGGAATGGTCTACCGCAAAAAAACACTGCTTTCTGCCTCGCTGGGTTTTTTAGCCGTGGCAGGCGGGATGTTTGCCTTGCAGTGGCTGGTCTGCGAATTCGGCTGGCTGTGCCTGGGCTATCGTGTGCACATCCTGATTTTCTTTTTATCGCTGCTCCTCTGCGCCACCTGCGGCGCGGCATACCTCCTGAAAGTAAAGGAAATAGGTTTCATCTATCTTGCTTTTATTATTGTAAAAATGTTTGCGCTGGGCTTTATCACCGTATATTACTCAGAATTTAGGGAAAATGTAATCGCATATTTCGTGCTGATATGGCTTTACATCGCCGCTGATTTGCTTTTTACGGTAAAATTGTTGAGAGAATAAGATTTTTATCATACAAAGTGGCTGGAAAAATATACTACTGAACAGATAATTTTTATATTTTTGCAAACACTAAGAATTAAGAGTGTTCTGATGAATTTCAAGAAACTGTTTACGCTGGCGCTGTCTTTTATCTTCGTCCTATGTTTTTCTCAGCAAGATGCTGCCCATGCTGCAGATGCTGGTGAGGAGAGGTATGACCCTGTGCCGTTCATTATGCACCATATTTCTGATTCGCATCAGTGGCATCTTTGGGGCGAGGGCGAAAACAGTGTAGGCTTCAGCCTTCCGGTAATCCTTTTTGATGACGGGCTTCATGTTTTCAGCTCTTCTAAATTTGGCCATCACGAAGACCAGGTGGCGGAGAGCAACGGCAAATATTTCAAAATCGATCACGGGAAGATCTATGAGTCTGATGTCCAGGGAAATATCAAAAAGGATAATATACCGCTGGATTTTTCTATAACAAAAGTGGTGGCGCAAATGCTTATAGCGGCGCTGATACTCTTATTACTAGGTTTTGCCGCTGCAGCTTCTTACAAAAAATCTGCTGTGCCAAGCGGTGTTGCTAAATTTTTGGAACCGATAATCGTTTTCGTCCGTGATGATATTGCTTTCCAGAACATCGGATCACTTTATTATAAAAAATACACTCCATACCTTGTTACATTATTCCTCTTTATATGGATTCTCAACATCCTGGGTCTAATACCTGGTGCGGCAAATACCACGGGGAATATAGCATTCACTTTTACACTGGCGCTTTTCACGATGCTCGTGGTGAATTTCAGCGGGAAGAAAACCTACTGGCAGCATATGTTTGACCCGCTTGGCAACAATATGCCGTTTGGCGGAAAAATTCTGATTTATCTGATTCTCGTTCCGGTCGAGCTTCTCAGCATCATTACGCGGCCTTTTGCTCTTATGATCCGTCTTTTTGCTAATATGACGGCGGGGCATATCATCATCATGGCGCTCATTTCCCTGATTTTCATAATGCAAACTTATTATGTAACGCCGGTGTCTCTAGGTCTTGCGCTTTTTATCTACATACTAGAGGTGCTGGTGGCTGCGCTGCAGGCATACATATTTACAATGCTTACCGCGCTTTTCATAGGATCAGCGGTAGAAGAGCCTCATCATGATCATTAAAAAACAAATTTATAAGAACTAATATTTTAAATTTTTTGTTATGGTAGTAGCAGGTAGTATTGCCGCTTTGGGAGCTGGTCTTGCAGTTCTTGGCGTTGGTCTCGGAATCGGAAGAATCGGTGGCGCTGCGATGGATGGCATCGCAAGACAACCGGAGCAGTCAGGAAAAATCCAAACTGCGATGATTATTTCGGCTGCCCTTATTGAAGGTGCCGGGCTTTTCGGAATCGTAGTTGCTCTTCTGGGTAACGGCTAACAACCCTAAGGGATTCTGCAGACGGTTGGTTTGCGGAATCCCTTTTAATCCTAAAACAAAGAATTAATTCGTATATATGGACTTATTAACACCATCGATCGGTAATATTTTCTGGACTTCTGTAGTCTTCCTTATGCTGCTTTTCATTCTAGGTAAATATGCCTGGAGGCCAATACTTTCGGCAGTGGGGCAGAGAGAAAAGGACATCCAGGACGCACTGAATCAGGCGCAGCTTGCAAGAAAAGAAATTGAAGACCTGAAAGCTGATAACGAAAGAATACTTCGCGAGGCGAAACTGGAGCGAGATGCTATCCTAAATGATGCCAGAAAGATTCGTGAAAATATGATTGCCGAAGCGAGAGATACTGCAAAACAAGAAGGGGATAAAATGATTGAATCTGCGAGAATAAGCATTCAGAATGAAAAGGCTGCAGCTATGAAGGAGGTGAAATCACAGATCGGAGCCTTATCCGTAAGCATTGCGGAGCAGATTCTTAAACAGAAACTGGATGCCAGCGAGGCTCAGAATGCCCTCGTGGAAAATTATCTTGCACAAAATAACCTTAATTAAAAATGCGTTCTACAAAGGTATCAAGAAGGTACGCGCAGGGCTTGCTGGAATTTACTGAACAGGAGAATACCACTGCGGCTGTGCTTGGGGAGATGAAGGAAGTCGTTAATATTTTTAAAAACTCCCCGGACTTAGCTGTGTTTATGCAGACTCCATTTATAGATGCCAAAAAGAAATCGGCTGCCGCTTCGCAGATATTTGCGGGGTTTTCACCTGTTGTGCAGCGGTTTATAGATTTGGTAATCCGGCAGGGCAGGGAATCCCAAATTAAAAATATTGCGGAAACCTATATAGAAAAAGTGGAGGAAATGCAAGGAGTTCAGCGCATTACGCTTACCAGCGCGGTACCTTTATCCCATGAAAATATTAAAAAGATTCTCAACACTTCAGCACTCGTCAATAATCCAGAGAATGCGGAAGTAACACTGAATGTTGATAAAGATATCATCGGGGGTTATATTCTTCGAGCTGGGGATTTGCAGGTGGATGCCTCAGTAAAATCAAAATTGAACAAGATAAAAAAAGAATTTTCACAATAAAAATATACCATTATAATGGCAGAAATAAATCCGGCAGAAGTATCAGCGATACTGAAGCAGCAATTAGCAAATTTTGATACGCAGTCTGATGTAGAAGAAGTCGGCACCGTACTAATGATCGGCGACGGTATCGCAAGGGTATACGGACTCACACATGTGCAATATGGTGAGCTGGTGAGGTTCGAGTCCGGTGTGGAAGGTATCGTACTAAACCTTGAAGAGGACAATGTTGGCGTTGCGCTTCTTGGCGAATCGAAAATGGTAAAGGAAGGAGATACAGTGCGCAGAACACGCTCTATCTCTTCCATCAAAGTAGGGGAAGGATTGCTTGGCAGAGTAGTAGATACACTTGGGAACCCGATCGACGGTAAAGGGCCGATCACGGGGGAACTTTACGATATGCCGCTTGAAAGAAAGGCCCCTGGTGTAATTTTCAGGCAGCCTGTGAATGAGCCATTGCAGACCGGTATTGTTGCTATTGACTCCATGATTCCCGTTGGCCGCGGCCAGAGAGAGCTTATCATCGGTGACCGCCAGACTGGTAAGACAACCGTTGCCATTGATACCATACTTAACCAAAAAGAATTTTACGATGCCGGCCAGCCTGTATTTTGTATCTATGTTGCAGTAGGGCAGAAGGCATCTACCGTAGCACAGATCGTACAAACACTTGCTGATAAAGGCGCGCTGGCATACACCGTGGTGGTAGCTGCAAATGCTTCCGACCCTACACCGATGCAGGTATATGCGCCTATGGCAGGAGCTTCGATCGGGGAATATTTCCGCGACACCGGCCGGCCAGCACTTATCGTTTACGATGACCTATCTAAGCAGGCGGTAGCCTACAGGGAACTGTCACTGCTTTTGAGGAGACCTCCAGGCCGTGAGGCGTATCCTGGTGATGTTTTCTACCTACATTCCCGGCTTCTGGAGCGTGCAGCGAAAATCATTGCAGATGATGATATCGCAAAACAGATGAACGATCTACCCGAGTCTCTAAAACCTGTGGTAAAAGGCGGGGGATCGCTTACTGCACTGCCAATTATCGAGACACAGGCGGGCGATGTTTCTGCATATATTCCGACGAATGTGATTTCCATTACTGATGGGCAGATTTTCCTTGAATCTGACTTGTTCAACTCTGGTGTTCGTCCGGCAATTAATGTGGGTATTTCCGTTTCCCGCGTAGGCGGTAATGCTCAGATTAAATCTATGAAGAAAGTTTCTGGTACGCTGAAGCTGGATCAGGCGCAGTACAAAGAGCTTGAAGCTTTTGCGAAATTCGGTTCAGATTTGGACGCATCCACACTTGCCGTTATTACCAAGGGTGAGAAAAATGTTGAGCTGCTGAAACAACCGGTGAACTCGCCGCTGCCGGTGGAGAATCAGGTGGCGATGATTTATGCAGGTACAGAAAACCTTCTGAAAAATGTACCTGTAAATAAAGTAAAGGAGTTTCAAAAAGATTATGTTGAACTATTGAAAGCGCAGCATCCGGATACCATGAGTGCCATAAAATCCGGCAAGATTGATGACAGCATTACAGCCGTACTTAAAAGCGCTGCCAATGATGTGGCTTCAAAATATAATTAATCACAGGTTTAGCAAACTTTATTTTTAACCAAAGAGTAAATGGCTAATTTAAAGGAAATCCGCGGCAGAATTGCTTCCATAGCTTCTACAATGCAGATTACGAGTGCCATGAAGATGGTATCTGCAGCAAAACTGAAGAAAGCGCAGGATGCAGTGACGATGCTTCGGCCTTATTCAGAGAAACTACAGGAATTGATAGAGAGAGCAAGCGCTTCTCTTCCCGAAGAAAACACGCCTGTTTATGCAAGACAGCGCGATGTTCAGAAGGTACTGTATATTGCTATCACCTCCAATCGTGGACTGGCAGGCGTCTTCAACTCTGCGGTGGTGAAGGAACTTAACCAGAATCTTAATAAAGTAGGAGGAGACGCTGCTGATATCATCACCATTGGAAAAAAAGTTTATGATGCCGTGCGGAGAAGCAGAGGGGTACCTCAAAACGCGAGTGACCTTTACGATAATCTGTCCTTTTCAAAGGTTTCGAAACTGACTTCCTCAGTGATGCGTGATTTTAGAGAGGGTAAGTATGATGAAGTTTACCTGGTTTATAACAAATTTATCAACGCTGCGACGCAAGAGGTAGTTACAGAGCAGCTTCTGCCAATCCGTATGCCAGAAAAAACGGATGAAAATTCTGAATCAGATTATATTTTCGAGCCAGACCGCGATGAATTACTTGAAACACTGATACCTAAGTCTATAAAAACTCAGGTTTTTAGGGCCGTACTGGATTCGCTTGCTTCCGAACACGGTGCGCGGATGACCGCTATGCACAAGGCTACGGATAACGCCAAGGCATTACGCAGCGAACTGGTAATTTATTATAACAAGGCGCGCCAGGCTGCGATTACTAATGAAATTCTCGAGATTGTTTCCGGCGCGGAAGCACTAAAAAATTCCTAAGATATTATTTGCTGAATAAAAGCTGCTAATAGAGCAGCTTTTTTTGTGAGTAGGAAGATTAGAAATTATCTTATCTTTGCCCAATATTCCAAATCTTAAATGGATTCCGATTTATTTAAAATCCTGATTGCCATCTTTTTAGTTTGCCTGAACGGGTTTTTCGTTGCTGCAGAATTTTCCATCGTAAAAGTGCGCTATTCGCAAATTCAGCTAAAGGCTGATGAAGGCGATGCGGTGGCAAAAAGAGCAATAGAAATCATAAAAAATCTTGACTCGTACCTTTCTGCAACCCAATTGGGGATTACCCTTGCTTCCCTCGCGCTCGGCTGGGTGGGAGAGAGCGCCCTCCACCATATTATTGAAGGAATTTTTGCAAACTTTGGTGTTGAAACCGATGGAGCAACGATCACCACCATTTCTGTAGTCCTTAGTTTCCTGATTATCACGGTAATGCATATTGTATTTGGAGAACTGGTACCAAAATCCATAGCCATACGCAAGGCAGAAAATACGGTAATGCTTATTTCTACGCCTTTGATGCTTTTCTATAATATTTTCCGTCCGTTTATCTGGTCTATGAACGGAATTTCCAATGCCTTCCTTAGGCTTATTAAAATAGATCCGGCAAGCGAACAGGATATACACTCCACAGAAGAATTACAACTTTTGGTAAAGCAAAGTGCGGATTCAGGACAAATTGAAGAAGAAAATTACGAAATCATTAAAAATGCATTTGATTTCACAGACCATACCGCTAAGCAAATTATGGTACCGAGACAGAATATCATTTCCATCGATATTGAAGATACTGTTGAGGCAATAATGGAGGTGATGATGGAAAGCGGCTATTCACGCATACCTGTGTATGAGGATTCTATCGATAATGTGATAGGCGTTCTTTATACAAAAGAAATAATTCGGGAATTCATAAAATGCAAGGGAAAATTATCCCATGAGGATTTACGGGCCTTAATGCGGGAGGCTTTTTTTGTGGTTGGCAGTAAAAAAATCTCAGATTTGCTTAAAGTTTTCCAGCAGAAAAAGCAGCACCTTGCTATTGTGATAGATGAATTTGGCGGTACGGAAGGCCTCATCACTCTCGAAGATATCCTGGAGGAATTGGTGGGAGAAATTCAGGACGAGGAAGACGAGGAAGACAGCATAGTGAGCAAAATGGGAGAAAATGTTTACTGGGTGCAGTCAACAGGAAATCTGGAAGAGATCAATGACCAGCTGCCGAAGGCATTCCCGCTTTCTGAAGAGGGAGATTATCAGACGCTCTCCGGATTCATTATGCATGAGCTCGCTGATTTGCCGGAAGAAAATCAAGAGTTCTCTCTGCAAAATTACGATTTTAAAATTCTGAAAATGAATAACAAAAGCGTAGAACTTGTGGAGCTTATTTACAAACCAGTTACAGAATTAGAAGAAGGCTCAGAAGGTTTCATCAAGCTTTAAAAATTAATGAAAATTTTAGAAAAATATAACGAAAGTCCGTCCCGTGAATATGAAGAAGATATTCTCGTGGAAGAGATCCTTACTGACTCTCATAGACTAGTGCTCCATAATGATGATTTTAATACTTTCGATTTCGTGATCGAATGCCTCATCGAAATTTGCGGCCATACAGAAGAGCAAGCACAACAGTGCACTTTGCTTGTACATTTTAAAGGCAAATGTACAGTAAAAACTGGTCCAACCGATATACTTATTCCTATGCATGAAAAACTGATTTCTCGGGGGCTTACTTCGGAAATAGTTTAATCCTTTGCTCAGATTCACTCTATTTAACATAATATAAATTATAGGAATTTTTAATTGACCGTTTCCCAAATCAAAACTCTTTTTCGCGACGAAATTTCCGAGATCTATTCGGATACAGAAATTTCTTTTCTGTTTAAAATTTTTGCGGAAAAGTTTTTGGCGATGGATCTTACGGAAATTCGGAATGAAAATTTTGTTCCTGATGATGAGCTTCTGAAAATTTTTCTGGATAAAACTCAGCAACTAAAATCCGGCAAACCTTATCAGCAGATTCTCGGCGAAACGGAATTTTTTGGTTTGAATTTTTTCGTCAATGAAAATGTCCTGATTCCACGGCCTGAAACCGAAGAATTAATGGAAATTGCTATTCAAAGAATTCGGACAGTTCGCCAAAATTCGCGAGATTTAAAAATATTGGATATTGGCACAGGCAGCGGAATTATTCCCATCATCCTGAAAAAGAATTTCCCGGAAGCTGAAGTTTTCAGCGTTGATATTTCTGCAAAAGCCCTGGAAATTGCGCAGAAAAATGCCGACTTTCATCAAGCTGAAATTCATTTCATCCACGATGATTTTCTCACGATGAATTTCAGCGAAAAATTCAGCCAAAAGTTTGGCATCATTATTTCAAATCCGCCGTACATCGGTCAAAATGAATGGTCGGAAATTTCAGAATCCGTAAAAAATTTCGAACCAAATATCGCGCTGTTTTCACCTGTTTCAGATGCGCTCATTTTCTATAGAAAAATCGCTGATTTTGCCTGTAAATATTTGATTTCCAATGGTCTAGTCTTGTTAGAAATCAATCAGAAGTTCGGTAATGAAACCTTGGCATTATTTCAAAATTTCCGTAGGAAAGAATTGCTGAAGGACCTTTCAGGAAATCACAGATTTATCATCGCCCAAAAGTGAATTCCCCTTTATTTTCGGCGCTTCACGAAAATCATATAGGCGATGTAAAACAGCGGTAAGGCCATTACCAAAAGCTGCAGGATGTTCTGCATTGCAAGTTTTGGCGCCAATATGATTGCGCACAAAAGTCCGACCGCTGCGCCGCCTAAGTGCGCTGAATGCCCGATATTGTCGTACTGCCGTGGATTCAGCATCATATACGCTGAGTACGCGAAATACAGCAGCCCGAAAATGTAGCCTGGCACAGGAATCGGGATGAACATAATGTAGATGCCGATGTGCGGATAAAGCGCAATGCTGGCGAAGAGAATGCCCGAAACGCCGCCGCTTGCACCGATTGCCGAATAATGGCCCTGGTCCTTGTACACCAAAAGTGAGAAGAGATTTCCCGCCAAAACGGAACCGAAATATATGAGCAAAAATGTGATGCTGCCGAAAACTTCCAATACGATGGGCGCAAAGAAATACAGCGTTAACATATTGAAAATCAGGTGCATCCAATCGGCATGAAGGAATCCGGATGAAATCAGGCGGATGAAATCGCCGCGATTTACTGCGCCCACATTGAACATATATTTCTCGAAAAGTGCGCGGTTCTGAAAGCCAATGAATGAAATGATTGCAGTCACAGCAATTACCACAGTTATCGGTGAAATTTCCATAATTTATTCGTCAAAAAGATTACCAATCACACCTTCCTCCGGCATTGCACCACTGCCCTTTTCATCATGGTCGATGAAGGAAATGTGGTCCTCAGCCTGCTCCACCTCGTCAAAACCCGGATGTTCTTCTGGTTCAGGAATTGTGACATTAATATTTTTTACCTTAAATTTCGTGAGCTGATTTCCGATGGCTTTAATGCCTTTCACGGCGATAAAGCTGTCAATTTCAACAGTTTCCGCGTCACGCTGCTTGCCGTTTTCCTTGGCGAAAACCAGTTCTGCCGTGGCAGCGTTTCTCGTGATAATCTGCTCGATGAAGGACTTCGGATGTTCGGAAGGCATCACGGTCTGAACATTCGGCGTGGCATCCAGCAAGAAGCGTTTGATGTAATAAAGCTGCTTTTCCCCGTCGAAATAAATTACGGAAATCGGTTGCTCGGGTTGCCATTTTTCCAGCACAAGATACTCGTCGTCA
The DNA here is from genome assembly GCF_900141665.1 of Cruoricaptor ignavus. Taxonomy (GTDB): domain Bacteria; phylum Bacteroidota; class Bacteroidia; order Flavobacteriales; family Weeksellaceae; genus Cruoricaptor; species Cruoricaptor ignavus. Next base: position 135,932 of record NZ_FQYI01000005.1, read on the forward strand.
AACCGGTTAGCAAGGTCAAAAGAGACCAGTTTTGCTTCGCCTTTGTTATTGATCGTCAGGATTTTATCATCGCCTTTGAAGCTGCCCAGGAAAGTTCCGCGAGCATCCACATTCAGCCTTCGTACCGCATCATCGAACCAGATTTTCCGCGGCGCCAAAGTTGAAACGCCCTCTTCCTTCAGGTCGATTTTTTTCACGGCATATTTCGTCACGAGATTTCCGCGGGAATTTCTGCCTTTTATTCCCAGTTCCGAAAAATCCACTTCGATTTTATTTTTCCTAATTCTCGAGTTATTTTTCAGTAGAACCGTTACGGTTTCTGCCTCTCCGTTAGCATTTGCTGAAAAATACAGCACCTCGGATGATTTTTTATCAGAAGCCAAGGCATACTCAGTATTTCTGGTAACAGCGGTTACCGGAAAGCGTTTCATATAGTACGGCCCATCTTTTCCTTCGCGGTAGATCATATTGTAAACCGTTCTGGCATCGCCCTTCTTCCAGATGCCGACATGCAGAATATCCTTACCGATAAAGGTTTTCTGCTCCACTTTTACCACCTTCATTGTGCCGTCTTTCCGGAAGGTAATGATGTCATCAATGTCCGAACATTCGAAGAGGAACTCATCCCTGCGAAGCGAAGTTCCGACGAAGCCTTCCTGTCTGTTCACATAGAAACGAACATTGGCTACGGCAACTTTCGAAGCATCAATGGTATCGAAAATGCGTAATTCTGTACGCCGTTCTTTGTCTTTTCCGTATTTTTTCTTGATATTTTGGAAATAATCAATAGCAAATTGAATTAAATTTTCGAGATGATATTTCACCTGCTCAATCTTCCCTTCCAGCGAAAGAATATTCTCCTTGAATTTATCCAAATCAAAGCGAGAAATCCGCTTGATTCGTATTTCCGTCAAGCGCACGATATCATCCTGTGTCACTTCGCGAAGCAAGTGAGAAATGTGTGGTTTAAGGCCTTCTTCAATGGTGGAAAGCACTTCTTCCCAGGTCGTAACTTCCTCAATATCACGGTAGATACGGTTTTCGATGAAGATTCTTTCCAGCGATGCGAAGTGCCAGCTTTCCTGCAATTCGTGCAGCTCTATTTCCAGTTCACGCTTCAGAAGGGCAACCGTGTTATCTGCGTTAATTTTCAAAATTTCCGAAACGGAAAGGAAGGCAGGCTTATCATCGATGATTACACAGGCATTCGGCGAAATAGAAACCTGGCAATCCGTGAAGGCATACAGCGCATCAATCGTCTTATCCGGCGAAGTATCGCTATAGAGGTGTATCAGGATTTCAACTTTGTCCGAAGTATTGTCCTCAATTTTTTTAATCTTAATTTTTCCGCGCTCTGTCGCTTTTACGATACTGTCAATTAATTCGCCTGTATTTTTCGAATATGGTAATTCAGAAATTACCAGCGTATTTTTATCAAGCTGCGTAATTTTCGCACGCGCTCTCAGCTTCCCGCCTCTTTCACCATCATTATATTCCGAGACATCCAGCAAACCGCCAGTCAGAAAATCCGGGAAAATCTGAAACTTTTTTCCTTTCAAATAATTGACCGTGGCATCAATCAGTTCATTGAAATTATGCGGAAGGATTTTCGTGGAAAGCCCTACACCAATGCCTTCAGCACCCTGCGCCAAAAGCAGCGGAAACTTCACCGGAAGGTCGATGGGCTCGTTGTTTCTGCCGTCGTAAGACCTCACCCATTTTGTAGTTTTCGGGTTGAAAACCACCTCCATCGCAAAAGGCGTGAGCCTTGCCTCGATGTATCGTGACGCAGCCGCAGAATCACCTGTGTAAATGTTCCCCCAGTTTCCCTGGGTATCGATGAGCAGCTCCTTCTGCCCCATCTGAACCATCGCATCCGTGATGGAAGAATCGCCGTGCGGATGGTACTTCATCGTGTTGCCCACTATGTTGGCAACCTTGTTGTAGCGGCCGTCTTCCAGCTCTCGCATAGAATGCATTATGCGGCGCTGCACCGGCTTGAAACCATCATAAACAGACGGAATTGCCCTGTCCAGAATTACATACGAAGCGTAATCCAGAAACCAGTCCTTGTAAAGTCCGGAAACTTTTTTCAGCTGTTCACCGCCTGTATTTTCTTCCTCCGCCATTTGTATTTTCGCAAATATTTTGCTAAATTTTTATCAATTTAATAATCTGCTACAATGGATTTTCCACGAATTCTTTCTTATCGATATCCATATCTTCCACCACCAGATTTTCCAGGATAAACTGCTGTCTGTCCGGCGTATTTTTACCCATATAAAATTCCAGTAACTGGTTGATTGTCTGTTCTTTACCAATCACCACAGGTTCCAGCCGAATATCTTTCCCAATGAAGTGTTTAAACTCATCCGGCGAAATTTCGCCTAAACCTTTAAATCTTGTAATTTCCGGATTTTTCCCCAGCTCGTTCAGCGCGCGGATTCTCTCTTCATCCGTGTAGCAATACCTTGTTTCCTTCTTGTTCCGCACCCTGAACAGCGGTGTTTGTAGAATATACAGGTGTCCGTTTTTAATTAAATCCGGGAAAAACTGCAGGAAAAAAGTGATGAGCAGCAAGCGGATGTGCATCCCATCCACATCAGCATCCGTAGCGATGATGACCTGATTGTAGCGCAAATCTTCCAGCGAATCTTCGATGTTCAGCGCAGCCTGCAGCAGATTGAATTCTTCGTTTTCGTATACTATTCTTTTTGTTAAACCAAACGAATTTAGCGGCTTCCCACGAAGCGAAAACACAGCCTGCGTCTCCACATCCCGCGATTTCGTAATGGAGCCAGAAGCTGAATCACCTTCCGTGATGAAAATCTGCGATTCCGATTTCCGCGGCGCTTTCTGATCGCTGTAATGCTGACGGCAATCCCGCAATTTTTTGTTGTGCAACGACACTTTTTTCGCACGCTCTCTCGCCAGTTTTTGTATGCCGGAAAGTTCCTTGCGCTCTCTCTCGGAAATCAGGATTTTCTTCTGAATAGCCTCCGCAGTTTCAGGATTTTGGTGCAGGAAATTGTCCAGTTTGCTCTTTAAGAAATTGGTCGTGAAGGTTTTAATGGTTTCCAGCTCATTCCCAGCCTTGTCCTGCCCCATCGTTGTAGAGCCCAGTTTCGTTTTCGTCTGAGATTCAAAAACCGGGTTGCCCACATTGATGTAAACCGCACCAATAATGGCTTTGCGGATGTCCGCCGCTTCAAAATTCTTGTTGTAAAATTCCCGGATGGTTTTCACGAAGGCTTCCTTGAATGCGCTCAGATGCGTTCCGCCTTGCGAAGTATATTGCCCATTTACAAAGGAAAAATAGGTTTCCGACTGAGATTTGTCAGAATGTGTCACGGCAATTTCCATATCCTCATCCTTGATGTGGATGATTGGGTAAACGATTTCACCGTCGAGTTCTTCCTCCAGCAAATCCTTCAGGCCGTTCTGAGATTCAAAGACCTGGCCGTTGTAATAAATCTTCAACCCGAGATTCAGGTACGCATAATTCCGCAGCATCCGCTCCACATATTCGTTGCGGAATTTGTAATTGATGAAGATGGAATTATCTGGGATGAAGGTAATTTCCGTGCCGTTTTTTTCGGTTGTATCTTCCTCATTATGAGCCTCTTGCAGAATTCCCTCGCGAAATTCTGCGCGGCGCATTTTCCCATCTCTCACGGATTTTACCTGAAAATAGGTGGAAAGGAAATTCACCGCCTTCGTTCCCACGCCATTCAGCCCGATGGATTTCTTGAAAGCGCCTTCATCGTATTTTCCGCCGGTATTCATTTTGGAAACCACATCCACGATTTTCCCAAGCGGAATTCCGCGGCCATAATCCCGTACCACCACTTTCCCGTCAGATATTTTTACATCGATGCGCTTACCGAATTTCATCCGGAATTCATCGATGGAATTATCCAGCACTTCCTTCACCAGGATGTAGATGCCGTCATCACTCGCAGAACCGTCGCCCAATTTCCCGATATACATCCCGGGACGCAAACGCACATGCTCGCGCGGCTCAAGCGTTTTAATATTATCTTCGCTGTAGTTTGCAGCAGTATTTTCAATCATCAATCAGGTTGAGAAAATCCGTAATTCTGCAAAAATAAGGTTTAAAATTTTAGATTCAAAGCGGGAAAGCCGCTAAAAATTTTAGCAAAAAGTTTTTTCTATTTTGAAGGAACGAATTTCAAACAAGCCCTAAATTGGTTTTTACACATTAAACCGGAAATGCATTATATCGCCGTCCTGCACTATGTATTCCTTTCCTTCCACACCCATTTTGCCGGCCTCCTTCACCTTCGCTTCCGAACCGTAATTCACGAAATCATCAAACTTGATAACTTCCGCACGGATGAATCCTTTCTCAAAATCCGTGTGGATTACGCCTGCAGCCTGCGGTGCTGTCCAGCCTTTGCCAATCGTCCAGGCCCTCACCTCCTTTACACCTGCCGTGAAATAAGTCTGCAGCTGCAGCAAATCGTATGCGCTTCGTATCAGCCGGTTTACGCCAGGCTCATCCAGCCCAAGCTCCTCCAGGAACATCTGCCTTTCATCGTAGGTTTCTAGTTCATTAATATCCGCCTCAATTTGCGCCGCCAAAACCACAACTTCCGCGCCTTCCTGCGCTGCCATTTCCTGCACCTTTTCCACCCATTCGTTGCCGTTTTTTATTGATGCTTCGTCCACATTGCACACATACAGTATCGGCTTGTTCGTGAGCAGATGCACCTCATCCAAAATTGGTTTGGTAAGGTCATTGGTTTCAAATTCCCGAGCGTTTCTGCCGTCTTCCACGAATTTTTGTAGCGCCTGCAATGTTTCATAGGTCAGGATGTCTTCCTTCTTTCCGGATTTTATGAATTTCTTGGCTTTCTCCGCAGCCTTCGTCAGCGTTTCCAGGTCTTTCAGCTGAAGCTCGGTATCGATGATTTCCTTGTCACGAATGGGATTTACCGAGCCCTCCACATGAACGATATTTCCATTGTCGAAGCATCTCAAAACATGGATAATCGCATCGCATTCCCTGATGTTCGCCAGAAACTGATTGCCCAGCCCTTCGCCTTTCGAGGCGCCTTTCACAAGGCCAGCGATGTCCACAATTTCTACAACTGCCGGCACTACCCTTTCCGGTTTTACCAGGTCTTCCAGCACATTCAGCCTTTTATCCGGAACGGAAACTGTTCCCAGATTTGGTTCAATGGTACAAAACGGATAGTTCGCACTTTGTGCTTTCGCATTGCTTAGGCAGTTAAACAGCGTTGATTTCCCTACATTAGGCAAGCCTACAATTCCGCACTTCATTATTTATAGTTCAAGTTTTAGGTTCAAAGTTTAAGGTATGGCCTCAGATATTGAAATTTTCGAGCATACCTATTCCTTTAAATTTTCAAAGTTTTAATAATTAATTTTTCAACTGCACGGCAGCATTTTCCGTTTCGTTGCCAAGCCTGTCCACAGCAGTTATCGCCACTATTTCCAGCGGTTTTCCGTTTTTCACGGCAGGCAGTGTTTTGCTTGAAATTTGCCTGTCCGTAATTTCGTAAGTCCAGGTGCCGCCGTACTTTGTGTAAAGCACCCAGCTGTAAATTTTACCCGAATCCTTTGAATTCCACTTCGCCTGAAAATCCGCGCCGTTTTTGCTGACATTAAGATTGGGCTTGGCTAATTTTTCCGACTTTATCCAATGGCTTACCGGCACCAGGGCTCTTTCTTTGTAAAGGTCCTTCACGGCAGAAAGCATCGCAGCATCCTTAATTACGCCATCCACATTATAATGGATTTCGCCGGCGTTATTCTGCAAAAGCGCACGGGTCGTGCGGATTTGCCCTGCAATTTCAGAAGGCTTATCCACGCCGCGAATTCCCACCGTGTTCAATCCTGGCCAAAGGTGAATGTTGCGGTAGTTTTCATCGTTCCACCATTTTAAAAGCGCGGAATAGCTTTGCGGCCCTCCTTCCTTCCAGTAAAGCTGCGGCGCAAAATAATCGCACCAGCCTTCGTTCAGCCAAAGTTTAGCATCGGCAAAAAGTTCATCGTACTGAGAAGAGCCCTTGATTCCTGCAGGATAGCCAGGCTTCCAGATTCCAAACGGCGAAATCCCGAATTTTACATAAGGTTTTTCCGCCTTGATTTCATCGTGAATTCTTTTGATGAAACCGTTCACATTCCCTCTCCTCCAATCCGCTCTGGACAATTTTCCGCCGCCGTTTCGGTAGGCATTCCAGGTACGGTTGTCCGGGAAATCCGCACCGCCATTGTATTCTTTGTAGGGGTAGAAATAATCGTCGATGTGTATCGCATCCAAATCATAGCGCTTCACTAAATCTCGGATGACCGCCGCAGAATGATCCTGCACCTTTTGGTCCGATGGATCCATCCAGTACATCCCGTTTTTCAGGCGGTAGATGGATTCTGGCATCCTGTTCACCATACTTCCGGAAGTTACCCTTCCTCCGGCAGAATGGTGCGCCCTGTAAGGGTTTACCCAGGCGTGAAGCTCCATTCCGCGCTTATGCGCTTCCTCGATCCAGAATTCCAGCGGGTCGTACATTGGTGATGGCGCTTTGCCGATTTCCCCTGTCAGGAAATAAGACCAAGGCTCCAGATTAGTTTTGAAAAATGCATCTGCAGAAGGCCTCACCTGGAAAACCACCGCGTTGAAATTCGCATCCTTCAGCGCATCCAGAATTTGTATCGCTTCCCTTTTCTGCGCCTCGGTATTGAAATTTCCTTTCGAAGGCCAGTTGATATTGGCAACCGTGGCCACCCACGCTGCACGGAATTCCCGATTAACAGGCGGCAAAGCCACTGCCACAGGTTTTGGCGCCTCTTCCTTTGCGGATTTTTTCGGCTGCTGATTGGTTGTGTTTTTCGTGCCCTGTTCGGTTTTCGGTTTCTCCTGTTTCTGCGGCGGTGCAGGCTTCTGCGTTGCACAAGATGCCGCGAAAATTCCGGCAAGTACCGCGCGGAAAATTTGGGATTTAAAACTTCTCATTCGGCAAAAATAATGAAGTTTTTAGCATTCCTTATTTTTGTTTAAATTTTATGATGAAAATTCAGCAGAACAAGCGTATCCGGTTTGAAGATTTAGGGCTGATGAACTACGATGAAGCCTTTGCCCATCAGGAAAAACTGATGCAGCACATCATTGCGCAAAAAATTGCCAACCGTGAAAATCCCGGTAATTTCCAACCTACGGAAAACCACCTGCTTTTTGTAGAGCACCCACACACCTACACCTTGGGAAAGAGCGGCCACGAAGAAAATATGCTTGCCAATCCGGAAAAATTGCGCGAGATAAACGCCGTTTACACCAAGACGAACCGTGGCGGCGATATTACCTACCACGGTTTTGGGCAAATCGTGGGCTACCCTATTTTGGATTTGGAAAATTTCCGGACGGATATCCACCTTTACATGCGAAATCTTGAAGAAGTCATCATCCGGAGCATCGCAGAATTCGGCCTGAAAGGTGAGAGAAGTTCCGGTGAAACGGGTGTTTGGCTGGATGTTGGGAAGCCCTTTGCACGGAAGATTTGTGCGATGGGTGTGAAGGCTTCACGATGGGTCACGATGCATGGTTTTGCGCTGAATGTAAATACGGACATGCGCTATTTTGAGTACATCGTTCCGTGTGGAATCAGGGATAAACAGGTGACTTCGCTTCAGCGTGAACTGGAGCGCGAACTTTCACCGGAAGAAGTGCAGAGGGTGAAAAATTTAATCGTAGAAAATTTCGCGGAAGTGTTTGAATGTGTAATAGATGATTGATAGGCCGGCTTCTTACTTAATTATCAATTATATCCTATCTTTGTAAAAATCAAAACAAATTTATGGCTGAATATAAACTGCTGCTGCCTTCGATGGGCGAAGGCGTGATGGAAGCTACCATTATTTCATGGCTTTTTAATGAGGGCGATTCTGTGAATGAGGATGATTCCGTAGTGGAAATCGCTACCGATAAAGTGGATAGCGATGTGCCTACGCCGGTTTCCGGAAAAATCGTGAAAATCCTGAAACAGAAGGATGAGGTGGCGAAAGTTGGCGAGGCAATCGCCATTCTGGAAATTGCCGGCGAAGGCTCTGCAGATGTGCAGGAACAGCAGCAGGAACCGAAGTCCGCGGAAGAAGTGCGTACCGATATTCCGCAGATTTCTCAGGAAGAAATCAGCGAATTGGAAAAGCCGCTGAAAGATGCCGAGCAAGTTTCCGCACAGAATCCATTTGCCCAAATTTCCGGCGAGAGATACCTTTCTCCTTTGGTAAAATCCATCGTGCAGGAAGAAAATATTTCCGAAGCGGAACTGCAGACCATCAAAGGTTCCGGGCTGGAAGGCAGAATCACGAAGGAAGATATTTTGAACTTCCTTGAAAACCGCGGGAAATCTCAGCCGCAAACTGAGCCGCAGCAACCGCAAACCGCACAGCCTGCCGCTGCTAAGCCTGTGGAAATACCTGCCGCAACAATCCCAACCTACGATGGCGACGAAATCATCCAGATGGACAGGGTGCGGAAGATCATCGCCGATGCTATGGTGAATTCCAAGCGCACATCGCCTCATGTAACATCCTTCATCGAAACGGATGTAACGAATGTGGTGAAATGGCGCAATAAAAATAAGGCACCGTTTGAAAAGCGCGAAGGTGGAAAGCTCACCTTTATGCCTATTTTCGTGAAGGCTGTGGTAAAGGCCATTCAGGATTATCCGATGATCAATGTATCTGTGGACGGCGATAAAATCATCAAGCGGAAAAACATCAACATCGGTATGGCAACGGCTCTGCCGGACGGCAACCTGATTGTGCCAGTCATCAAAAATGCCGATCAGCTTTCGCTTTCAGGGCTGGCAAAAGCCATCAACGATTTGGCGGAAAGAGCGCGCAGCAAAAAGCTGAAGCCGGAAGATACGCAGGGTGCCACCTACACGATTTCCAATGTGGGAACCTTCGGGAACCTGATGGGCACGCCTATTATTCCGCAGCCACAGGTTGCGATATTGGCAATTGGCGCCATCGTGAAAAAGCCTGCCGTGGTAGAGACGCCGGACGGCGATATGATAGGCATCCGCCATCTGATGTTTATGTCGCACTCTTACGATCATCGCGTAGTGGACGGCTCTTTGGGCGGGATGTTCCTGAAGAAAGTTCACGATTACCTGGAGGCCTGGGATCAGAATTTGGATATTTAAAAATGGTCTCTTAAAATCGTTTAAAAGACCATTTTATTTCTTAAGATTTCGCACTGCGCTCCACCCTCTTTCTCTCCTCTTCGGAAAGGATTTTCTTTCGCATTCTGATGAAATTCGGCGTTACTTCTATCGCTTCATCCGCCTGGATATATTCCATACATTCCTCCAGGGAAAACTCCACTTTTGGCGCTATGCTGCCGTCCTTGTCCTTCCCTGCAGCTCGCATATTATTCAGCTGCTTGCCTTCCACAATGTTCACCACCAGATCGCCGGGCTTATTCTGCTCGCCAACAATCATTCCTGCGTAAACTTCCTCGCCAGGATCTACGAAAAAGCGGCCTCTGTCCTGAAGTTTTTCAATGGAATAGGCGGTAGATTGTCCCTGATTTTTTGCAACCAAAACGCCGTTGTTTCTCCCCGGAATATTGCCCTTGAAAGGCTTGTACTCAGAGAAGCGGTGCGCCATAATGGCTTCGCCGGCTGTTGCTGTGAGCATTTGTGAGCGCAGCCCGATTAATCCGCGGGACGGAATTTCAAACTCCATATGCTGCATTTCGCCCTTGGTTTCCATTATGAGCAAATCGCCTTTGCGCTGCGTGGCAAGGTCGATAACGCGGGATGCAAATTCTTCCGGCACATCTACCACCATCATTTCGTACGGTTCCATTTTCTCACCGTCAATTTCGCGCAAGATTACTTGTGGTTGCCCTATTGTCATCTCGTAGCCTTCCCTCCTCATCGTCTCGATAAGCACGGAAAGGTGCAGAATTCCTCTGCCGAAAACCAAGAAGGTATTAGCATCATCGGTTGGTTGAACTCTCAGTGCCAGGTTTTTCTCCAGCTCTTTCTCCAGCCTGTCTTTTAAATGATTGGAAGTCACATACTTACCATCTTTCCCAAAGAAAGGCGAATTATTGATGGAAAAAGTCATATTAAGCGTAGGCTCGTCGATTTCAGTTCTTGGTAAGGGCTCTGGATTTTCCAGATCGACAAAGGAATCGCCAATTTGGAACGCATCGAAGCCTACAACTGCGCAAATGTCTCCTGCCTGAACTTCCTGCACTTTTTTCTTGCCAAGGCCTTCAAATTCATAAAGCTCCTTCACCTTGCCCTTCACGGTTTTCTCTTCCTGTGCAAGGCCAATCCACTCCCCTTCTTTTAGCGAGCCTCTTGTAATTTTGCCGATGGCAATTCTCCCTAAAAACGATGAATAATCCAACGAAGTAATCTGCATTTGCAGGCTGCCTTCTTCCACTTTTGGCGCGGGAACATATTGCAGAATGCCGTCAAGAAGCGGCGTGATATCGTTTGCAGGCTCCAGGCTTGTATTGAACCAGCCCTGCTTTGATGAGCCGTAGAAAGTCGGGAAATCCAGCTGTTCTTCCGTGGCATCCAGGTTGAAGAAAAGGTCAAAAACCTGGTCGTGCACTTCTTCCGGCCTGCAGTTCGGCTTATCCACTTTGTTGATGACTACTATTGGTTTCAGGCCAAGCTGGAGGGCCTTGTGCAGCACGAATCTTGTTTGCGGCATCGGCCCTTCGAAGGCATCCACCAGCAGAATTACGCCGTCTGCCATTTTCAGAACGCGCTCTACTTCTCCGCCGAAATCGGCGTGGCCAGGTGTATCAATCACATTGATTTTCACACCTTTATATGTTACCGCAATATTTTTTGAAAGAATGGTAATGCCGCGCTCACGCTCCAAATCGTTATTATCCATAATGAGCTCCCCGCTTTCCTGATTTTCGCGAAAAACACTCGTAGCGTGAATTATCTTATCCACCAATGTTGTTTTCCCGTGGTCCACATGGGCAATGATGGCGATGTTCCTGATGTTCTGCATAAAAATTTTTTAACGGCGCAAAAGTAATTAAAAATAAAAATTCCCGGGCAATCCGCCGGGAATTTCATCCTAATTTTTGTAGGTGGTTTATCTTGCAGAGTACCACTCATCATAGGTTTCTCTAGCATCATCGGCATTCTTCGGCCTGTAGCCAAGGTAAATACCGCCATCTTTGATGTCGCTTTCGTAGCGCTTCGCTTCCTCTTCCGGAACGCCCATACCCGTAAGCGCGCCGATAAGGCCACCAGCGGCAGCACCTGTACCTGCACCTGCAAGACCTGCTGCAAGGGGTCCCGCTACGATGAGGCCTACACCCGGAAGAAGTACATTAGTGCCGATAGCTGCAATCGCACCTACCAAGGCGCCGATAGAGCCACCAATAAGGGAGCCTTTGCCCGCATTCTCCGCTACTTTATCACCAAGTTGCGAGTCTATATCAGAATTTGTATAATATTTATCCCTGGTAGCATCGGACATCATTACATTCACCTCATCCTCTGTGTATCCTTTTTGTCTCAGGCGGTCATAAGCAGCATCCGCTTCTTCTCTTGTGTTAAATACTCGGGATACATAATCTTCTCTGTATTCCGGTCTGTAATCTGTAGCCATAATTTATATCTTTAATTTGATTAAACTTCTAAAAAAGATGCAATAGTGGTGCCGAGATTCCCCTTGCGTAGCATTTTAACTTTTTTTAACAATTCTTTTTTGTAATGAATTTTTTTAAAAAAATTGGATATTTAAAAATAAGTTGTATCTTTGCAGTTCAAAACCGCGGGGTAGAGCAGTAGGTAGCTCGTCGGGCTCATAACCCGGAGGTCGCACGTTCGAGTCGTGTCCCCGCTACAAAGTGGAAAAATCAGTTGTTGGAAAGCCGGTAACTGATTTTTTTTATTTTTTAGGAAATTCATCCATTCCTAACCTAATCATCCCGATGCAACTTTAGAAAACTTTTCTCCAAATTTTTAAAGGATACAATCCGAATTTTTTGCCGGGCTTCCAAAATCTTCCCTGAATTTCTATCTTTGCGGAAATTCACAGTTTTGAAGGCACGCCTTTTAAAGATACTTCGCGTTTTGGCCATCATCCTGCTCAGCGTTCTGGCGCTGGTCTTCATCCTGATTGGTGCGGTGCAGATGCCTGGCGTTCAGAATGCGCTTAAAAATAAACTCGTTAATTACCTAGAAGAAAAGGTAAAAACGAATGTTGAGCTGGAAAGGCTAGCCATAAAATTCCCCAACAGCCTGGTGATGGAAAACCTGTACCTGCAGGGCCAGGATGTGGATACGCTGCTATTCGCCAAAAAATTCGATGTAGGGCTGGATATTCCTGCGCTGCTGCGGAACGAAGCGAAGCTGACTTCCATTGATCTGGAAAAAATCCGTGCCAATGTTGTGCGCCGAGAAGATGGTAGTTTCAACTTCGATTATTTCGTGGATGCCTTTACCAACAAGGAAGAGAAAAGCTCCGAAAGCAAGCCGTTCATTCTCTCGCTCGACAAAATTAAGCTGCAGGATATAGGCGTAAGTTTCCGCGATGAACAGGCGAGAAACGATATGAATGTGCGCTTCCGCTACTTCGATACAAGGGTGAAGAAGTTCGACATTGACCAGAATACCTATGCGATCGGCGATATTGTGATGGATGGGCTGAAATTTCGGCTGAAGCAGGATTTGCTGGAAGAAGTGGCGGAAAAAGCCGATGAAAAGGTGGATTCCCTTCGTGAGAAAAAACCGATGAGGCTGGATTTGGCCGGGATAAAGTTCACGAATTTCGATATTGATTTTCAGGATGAAAATTCACGGATGAATTCCAAAATCTTGTTCAGAGAGCTGAATACGAAGGTTAAGAAAATCGATATTGAGCGCAACGATTATGAAATTCCGCACCTTTTGCTTTCCGGTGCCAATATCGATTTGAACCTCTACACACCGCCAACCAACGGAAGCGCCGACCCTGAAGCGAAAAACGACCGCGGTAACCCGATGACCTTAGTTTTAGGCAAAGGAAAGCTGCAAGATGTGAAGCTGCGCTACAACAATACGGCTGTTGGAAGGCAGGCAGGTTTAGACCCTAATCATTTGGATGTCAGCAAGTTAAACCTGGAATTATGGAATTTCAAAATGAACGAAGGTCAGTTTGCAGGCACGATAAATTCTGCGGAAATTCAGGAAAAAAGCGGGTTGAACATTCAAAAGCTGCATACTGATTTTCTGTATGCCGAAAAGCAGGCGTACCTAAAATCTCTGCTGCTGCAAACGCCGAAAACCTTGCTGCGCGATGAAATTATCTTGGATTACAATTCCATCCAGGAACTCAGCCAAAACCCTGGAAATGTGAAGGTTGCGGCGAACATCCGCAATTCAAAAATTGCATTTTCGGATATTTTGAATCTGGTGCCAAGTTTGCAGAAAACCGCGCCGTTCAACACCTACCCAAATGCTGTGATGAATCTGGATACCGGGATTTTCGGCAGGCTGGATGATTTGCAGATTAACCGTTTTAGATTGACAGGGATTGACAAAACCGTGGTGCTGGCTTCCGGAAAAATCCAGAATGCGGTGAGCAACCCGGACAACCTGTTTTTCGACCTGAACATCCGAGAGCTTTCGAGCGAGGGGAAAACGATTTACAAGCTGGTTCCGAAGGGCACGATTCCGCAGAACATCAGTCTTCCGGCGGCGTTTACAATTCGCGGAACGGCGAAAGGTTTTGCCAATAACCTGGCGGCAAATCTCAGCCTGAATTCTACCGCTGGAAATGCGAAGATAAATGCACGGGCAGATTTACGCAGAAAAGGTGCGGAACTTTACGATGTAGCCGCAGAGCTTGACAGGCTGAACATCGGGAAAATCATCCAAAACAATCAGCTGGGATTGGTGAGCGGAAAAGTGATTGCAAAAGGCCAAAACTTTGATGTGATGAAAGGTACGGCGCAAATTTCCGGCAATCTTTCAGCGTTTGATTTCAACGGCTACCGTTATCAAAATGTTCGGCTGGATGGGAAACTGAACCACGGCAATTACCGCCTGAACCTGGATTCAAAAGATGCGAATGCCAACCTGAAACTTGTGGCAAGCGGAATGCTGCGCGACAATAATCCTACGATAAAAATGCAGGGCGACCTGAAAAATGTGGACCTTTACAAACTTGGTTTTTACAAGGAAGCCCTGGCGCTAAAAGGCTCACTTTCAGCGGATTTCACGAACATTAACCCTGATTTTCTGAATGGTGGCCTGCTCATTGATCAGCTGCAGATTACGGATAAAAACGGCGTGTATCCTTTGCAAGAAATTCGTTTGACGGCGGTTTCCAACAATGAAAAAAACAGCCTGCAACTCACTTCGCAAATTGCCGATGTGGATCTGGAAGGAAGGTATAAACTCACGGAAATTGGCGATGCACTGATGCAGACCGTGAATGAATATTACCAGATTTCTGCGCCGAAGAAGAAGATTTCGCCGGGACAATATTTCGATTTCTCGGCAAAAATCAAGGATGATGATTTAATCCGGAAATTCGTGCCAGAGCTTAAATCCTTTGAAACCATTGCGCTGGACGGAAATTTTGCAGCAGACAGGAAATCATTAGCGATCAATGCTAAAATTCCACAGTTGCAGTACGGCGAAAACCATATTGAAAATGCGGCACTCAGCGTTCGCAACGAAGGCCCTGCCCTACTCTACAGCCTGAATGCCGAGGAACTGCATAACGAAAATTTGGCGCTGAACAAGGTGAGCATCGATGGTGATGTGCAGGAAAATACCATCACCTACAATCTTGCGGCGAAGGACGAGAAAGATGAAACGAGATTTTTGGCGGCTGGAAACCTCAGAAGTTTAGGCGAAATCACGGAAGTTTCGCTGGACGGAAATTTAGTGCTAAATTACTCAAAATGGCAGGTAGCTGACGGCAACAAAATCAGCATCGGGAAAAAGGGCATCATTGCAGACCAATTTGTCTTAACGAAAAACGACAGCAGAATTGTCTTACAATCTGAAAATCAAAGTTTTACGAGCCCGCTGAATGTGGAAATCGTGAACTTTAAAATTGACGACATTGCGGAACTTCTTCGCAAAGATGAACTTCCGGCTTCCGGAACAATCAACGGAACGGCGCAGATTCGTGATTTGATGGGTAAAAACCTGAACCTGAATGCAGACCTGAACATCACAGACTTGGCGGCGTACGAAAATCCGGTGGGCAATGTACAGGCGAAAATTTCGAACAGCAGCGCTGAAATGCTGAATGCAGACATACGGCTGACTGGCTACGACAACGATGTTTCCATCACAGGTACATACAACACGGCGGCTGCGCAATTCAATCTGCTGATGGATATGAAGGCGCTGCAAATGAAGAGTCTGCAGGGCTTCACGCAGAACCAAATCAAAAATGCGGAAGGCTACCTTTCCGGAAGGCTGGATATTACGGGCAGCACTGAAAAGCCGAGCATTTTGGGCAGCATTAAATTCAATGATGTTGGGATGGAAATTGCGCAAACCGGCAGTAATCTTCGCAACCTGAACGATGAGCTAAGATTTACAAATACCGGCATTAATTTTAACCGATTCAGAATTAATGATAAAGATGGTAACGCGCTGGTTATCAATGGTGATGTACTGACTCCGGATTACAAAAGTTTTGCCTTTGATCTGAAAGTCCGTGCGGATGAATTCCGTGCGGTAGATTCTGAAAAGGATAATGACAAAATGATGTACGGCCTGCTCATCATTAATGCAGATTTGACGATAGGCGGCAATCTGGATTTGCCAAAAGTGGACGGTAAGCTGAGCATCACCGATAAAACAGACTATACCTTCGTGCTGCCGCAGAGCAGCCCGGAACTGCAGGATAGAGAAGGCATCGTGGAATTTATCCCAAAAGAGCTTTGGGCAGCTACCGATACTGGGCAAAGTGAAGATCCGGCGGAGAAGGAAAGCAGGCTGCGCGGGCTGGATGTAAATGTAAATATCGAAATAAAAAGAGAGGCAAAAATATCCCTACTTATTGACAAGGCGAACGGCGATTTCGTGAAACTGCAGGGACAGGGCGACCTCACCGCGGGCGTGGATCCATCCGGAAAAACCACGCTGGTGGGAACTTACGATGTGGAAGAAGGCGCCTACGAGATGTCCGTAAGCCTCATCCGGAGGAAATTTGATATTCAAAAAGGGTCTACCATCATCTGGACGGGCGATCCTATGCTCGCGCAACTGGACATCACGGCCATCTACAGAACGGAGGCGCCTCCGTATGATCTGGTGGAGCAGCAAATTTCCGGAATGTCCCGAAGTGAGATGAACCAGTATAAACAAAGAATACCATTCAACACCGAACTGAAGCTCACTGGGGAGCTGATGGAGCCTGTCATAAAATTTGACATCACGATGGATGAGGAGAATAACAGCGTTTCCTCCTCTGTGGTGGATAATACCAAGGCAAGGCTGGAAGAACTCCGCACGGATGAATCGGAGATGAACAAGCAGGTTTTTGCCCTTCTCCTTCTGAACAGATTTATCGGTGAAAATCCTTTCGACAGTGAGTCGGGAATGTCCGCCGAGATGATGGCAAGGCAGTCTGTAAGTAAAATCCTCAGCCAGCAGCTGAACAATCTCGCGGGCGACCTGATTCAAGGTGTAGATTTAAACTTCGACCTGGAATCTTCTGAAGACTACTCCACGGGTGAAAAAAATACCCGTACAGACCTGAATGTTGGGGTAAGCAAGCGACTGCTGAACGACAGGCTGAAAGTAACGGTGGGAAGCAACTTTGCGCTGGAAGGACAGGCACGGCAAAACGAGCAGACTACGAACATCGCCGGGGATGTTTCGCTCGATTATCAGCTCTCCCGCGACGGACGATATATGCTGCGCGCTTTCCGCAAAAACGAATATCAGGTGGCACTGCAGGGGCAGATCGTAGAGACTGGCCTGAGTTTCATCATTACTCTGGATTATAATGAGTTCAAGGATATATTTCAAAAATCAAAGAAAAACAGAGAAAACCGGGAACTAAGCCGGGAAATCCATTTCGATGAAAGTAAATAACAAGACATATATATTTCAGGTTGCAGGTGCTGCAGCAATTCTATCCGCTGCCACCGCGTGCGGACCCCAAACTTACCTGAAAGAAGGCGAAACACTCTACACTGGCGCGAAGGTGGAAATAATAAATGACACGATGAGCAAGCGCCAGAAGAATAAACTTCGGGACGGAATTCAGGAAAAACTCCGCCCGAAACCGAATTCCTCCTTTCTGGGGATGCACCCAAGGCTTTCCATTTACGGAATGGTATCCGAGCCGAAGAAGGATAAAGGCTTTAAATACTGGCTGAAGTACCGCCTTGGGGAAGTGCCCATCACTATGGGCGATGTGGATAGGGATTTCAACCGGGATATAGCGAGGAATTATTCCGAAAACAAAGGCTACTTCAACGCGAGGGCAAAGTATGACACCGAGGAGAAAAACCGAATGGCGAAGGTCACTTATGAAGTGAAGCCAGGCGTTCAGTACCTCATCAACGAAGTAACCTATCAGCAGGATTCCAGCCTGGTTTCTACCGAAATAAAAAAGATGGAAAACACAAGCCTGCTGAAAAAGGGCGATGCATTTGATCTGGATGTGGTAAAGGCGGAGCGCAACCGCATTGACGGACATATGAAAGAAAACGGTTTCTACTATTTCCATCCTGACAATCTCGTGATACAGGCAGACAGTACCGTGACCGGCAGGCCGCGGGTGGATATGAACCTGAAACTGAAAGAAAATACGCCGGAAATCTCCAAGCAACAGTTTACCATTGATAAAGTAATCGTCTTTGCGGACTACAGCCTGCAGGGGCGCACCAGGAATAACCTTAGTGTACCGATGACTACGGACTCCACGCAGTTTTACAAAAAATTTTACATCGTAGATCCGGATCATAAATTTAAGCCAAAAATCTTTGAACGAGCCCTGATGGTGGAACCTGGCGAGATTTATAACCGCGCCGATCATAACCTGAGTCTCAACCGGCTCATCAGCCTGGGGACATTCCAGTTCGTGAAAAACCAGTTTGTAGTTTCGGATTCAGCTAACAGTAAGTTCGATGCCTACTACTTGCTTACCCCGCGCGCTTTCCAGTCGCTGCGCGTAGAGGCTACCGGGAAGACCAACTCCGCAAGCTATGTGGGAAGCGAGATAAATGTGAACTGGACTCACAGAAATGCTTTCCGCGGTGCCGAGCTCCTGAAAGCCGCCGTGTATGGCGCATTCGATGTGCAGGTTGGAGGCAAACGGGACAGGGAGGCCAACAATATCTATCGTGTCGGTGGCAATGTTTCTCTGGCGGTGCCGCGCCTTCTGGTGCCGTTCCGCGTGAAGAGCAGCAGCGCCTATGTGCCAAAAACCTTCACCAGTATCGGCTATGAATTTCAGAACCGCACGCAGCTTTACACACTTCATAACTTCAGCGGAAGTTTCGGCTACCTCTGGAAGGAAAATGCCAGAAAAGAACACGAGCTGAAGCTGCTGGATGTAACCGTGGTGGCACCGCAGAAAGTAACGCCAAAATTCGATTCCATAGCGGCGGGCAATCCTTATATGCGGCGCGTGGTGGAGCGGCAGCTCATCTACGGACCGACTTACAGCTACACCTACACCAACACGATGCTGCCGAAGAAAACCACTATCTATTACAAAGGTATGGCAGACCTGGCGGGGAATTTATCCGGTTTAATTTCTGGTGCCAATGCTGAGGAAGGAAAGCAGAAAAAAATATTCGGTACACCGTTCAGCCAGTATGCCAAGATGGAGCACGATGTACGGCTATACCACCGCGTGGGGGAGAAAAGCCAGATCGCCGCCAGGTTGGATGCGGGCATCGCCTATCCGTACGGCAACTCAGAGTTCATCCCTTTTTCAAGGCAGTTCTTCGTGGGGGGCAGCAACAGCATACGAGCTTTTCGTGCCAGAACTTTAGGCCCGGGCAGCTACGATCCGAATATTTTGCAGTCAAGTTTCTATGCAGACCAGGCTGGGGACATAAAACTAGAGGCCAACCTTGAATACCGCGCAAATCTCTACAAATTCCTGAATGCGGCCATCTTTGCAGATGCGGGGAATATCTGGCTTGTGAATGAAGATGTTAATAGGCCCGGGGCAAAATTCAGCAAAGATTGGGCAAAGGAAATCGCAGTGGGAGCAGGTTTCGGTCTCCGCTTGGATTTTAATATCCTCGTTCTGCGGCTCGATCTCGCCATGCCGCTGCGCGTGCCCTACTATCCTGATGGGGAGCGCTGGGCTTTCAGCAGAATTGATTTCGGTAACTCCGACTGGAGAAAGGATAATCTGATACTCAATATTGCAATTGGATATCCATTTTAGCGAAAATTAATTTCCTGTTAACATTAGTAAAATCTTGAAAGGCTAAATTTGTCCCCTATTTTTTCCCTGATGACTAAAGAGGAACTGTTGTTTAAAGCCATAAACATTGCCACCGAGGCACACCGCGGGCAAACGGATAAGTACGGCGCGCCATATATTGGCCATGTGATGCGAGTGGTAAACTATTGCCGGACGCTGGATGAGAAAATCATCGGTGCGCTGCACGATGTAGTGGAAGACGCTCCTGACTGGACTTTTGAACGACTGACTGCCGAAGGCTTCGGCGCCTATGTTTACGAACTGGATTGCCTCACCAAGCGAGAGGGTGAAGATTATGATACTTTTCTTTCCCGAACTCTACAGTCAGAACTTGCTGTACGGGTAAAACTCTGTGACCTTCAGGATAATATGGATTTGCGGCGGGTAAACCGGGCTTTAGCAGAAAAAGACCTGAAGCGTATGAACAAATACCTGAAAGCCTACCGATACCTTACGGAAAAATACTGATATAGATTGAAAAAAAGAAGCTCCTGATGGAGCTTCCTGCATTTTAAAGATGGGCTACTTATCTTGATACCCCCGTGTTGTCTACCGGCTGCGCAGGCGCGGCTACTGTAGAGTCATTAGTTATACCGCCGGAATTGGTAGCATTCACATCCACGCCTTCAGTCTGGCGGTCATTCCCGCTAGCATCCAGGTTTGAATTTACATCCGTAGCTTCATTTGGCAGCGGCGCAGTTTCGCTGATTTCTGAAGCGCTCTGGTTTTCAGCCGGTTTGTTGCAAGAAGCAGCTACCGATACTAAGGCGATTGCAAAGATCAATTTTTTCATAACAGATGATTTGTGTTTAAAAACTTTCGCAAATATACGCATAAACTCAATAGTTTACTAAATGAAAAAAATTCTGCTACTAATCTTCTTTCTTTTTTCTCTTAAACAGTTTTACAAAATATTCCCAGCCGAAGAACAGGATAAGAATAATCGCCGCAATCCACCAATACGAAGTTTTCTGGGCTTCACCAGTGTTGGTCGCCTTGAACATCCTGTCCCACCGGATGCGTTTTCCAGCAGGCTGATAGGTGGAATTAGCATCTGCGAAAAGGCCTTCCACGCTCATCCAGGTGAACATCGGCTTGCCCACGATGTGTGTTTCCGGAACGAAGCCGAAAAAGCGTGCATCCAGCGAAGCATCGCGGTTATCGCCAATCATCATATAATATTCCTGCTGAATTTTGTACTGGTTCGTAGGCTTTCCGTTGATGTAGAACTGTCCGTTTTTCGTTTCAAGTTTATTGCCTTCAAACTGCGTGATGATGCGCCTGTAAGTCTCGATGTTTTCCGGCGTTAAAGTAATCGTCTCGCCTTTCTTCGGAACTTTCAGCGGGCCATACCAATCAGGGTTCCACGGCTTTCCGAAAGGGAAGATACTGTTCGTGCTGTCAATTTTTTTGGAAAACATTGCCCTGCCAAATTCATCGCCCACAAGTTCACCGTGGCGCTTTATCGGGAAATATGAAATTACGCCTTCACCTTGTGGCGCCAGCTCTTCCTGCATTGAAAGCACTTCTGGCAAAGCTTTGATGTCCTTGGCAATTTCATCCGTCAAGCCCTGAAATCTGTAGATGAAGCCCTTCTCAGTCTGCCCTTCCTGTAAAGGCAAAAAACCGTAGGCCTGGTAAAGCGCCGCAATATCCAGCTGCTCGGAAGTTTCCACGAAATAAGCGTGCTGCACCTGTGCATCCGCCAGCCTTCGTTCAGGTTTTCCGTTGATGTACATTCTGCCAGCACGCATTTCAAAAGTATCGCCGCCTACTGCCACGCAACGCTTTACATAAGGGTCCTTCCGGTCAATAGCCGTATGCACGGAATCTTCGGGATAATTGAAAACCACGATGTCGTTCCGCTTTACTTTCTCCCAGCCTGGAAAGCGGAAGTACGGCAGCTTCACCGCTTCCACATAAGATTTCGGGTCGTCTTTCGGGTTGCCCTTCTGCCCTGTATCCATTATCGTTCCCTGCAAAAATGGGATGGATAGCGGGCGCATCGGCAAACGCAAACCGTAGTTCATTTTATTCACGAAAAGAAAATCGCCCACCAGCATTGTGCGCTCCATAGAACCTGTGGGGATGCCGAAAGGCTGCGCTATGAAATGGTGGATAATGGTGGCAAAAACGATGGCAAAAGTAAGGCTGCCAACCAGCGTGTCCTTCTTTTTTTCCTTCGGTTCGTCGGTTGTATTGGCGTAGAAATATTCCGTTTCGTCTTCCAGTTCGGTATCTTTTCCGTAGTTTACAACTGCCATATAAATGAACGGAAGTAAGGCTGTAAGTACCTGATGCTGAATAAGTTGCTTGCCAAATTTCTTCATCAGCAAAATGTGGAACACCGTCATCATAATAGGCCCTACGATGGGAAGGTAGGCTAAAGCCACCCACCATTTCGGATTTTCAGTTTCCTTCAAGATGATGAAATAATTGTAAAACGGGACGAACGCAACCAGCGGATTGTAGCCCATTTTTTTGAAAAGTTTCCAAGTGGAAATGCCCATCAATAACGATAAAATCAGGACATAAACGGTATAGGTAAGAAAGTAATTCATTGCGTTGGCTTTAGGCGATAAGCTTTAAGTAGCTTTTTGCTTATTGCAAATGGTTTTTAATTTTTTAATATTTATTTCTCAAAATCTCTCAATCAATTCCCAGCACATCCTTCATCCCAAAAACACCGCTTTTGCCGTGCAGCCATTCCGCTGCGATTACGGCGCCCAGCGCAAAACCCTTTCTGCTGTAGGCGGTGTGCTTCAGCTCGATTTCATCCACTTCAGAGCGGTAGAAAACGGAATGCGTTCCCGGCACTTCGTCTTCGCGCAAAGCAAAGATGCCCAGCGCATTATCCTTGGTCTGGCCTAATTGCCAGCCGTCAAATTTCGGATTATTTTCAATAATGCCTTCCGCAATTGTAATCGCCGTGCCAGAAGGTGCATCCTTTTTATGGATATGATGGATTTCCTCAAGCTGCGGCCTGTATTCATCGAAATTGCGCATCAGTGCGGCAAGTTTTTTATTGACCTCAAAAAAGATGTTTACGCCCAGACTGAAATTCGATGCGTAAAGAAAAGCGGTGCCGTTTTCAATCGCCAAATCATCCATTTCCTTTTTCCGGAAAAGCCAGCCTGTAGTTCCGGAAACCGTGGGTATTTTAGATTTCAGGCAAACGGAAATATTTTCCGGCGCAGCATCCGGATGCGTGAATTCTATCGCCACATCTGCAATCTTCAGGCTTTCTGCAGTAGGCGTCTCGTTCAGCTTTGCCACGACGCTGTGCCCTCTTTCCACGGCAATTTCCTCTATTGCCCTGCCCATTTTTCCGTAGCCTACCAGTGCTATTTTCATTGGCTAAATTTAAAATTTATAGTTTAAACTAAGCCCGGCAGCTGTAGTTTTTATTGATGTCTCGTTGAAAAAAAATGCCGGTTTCAGAGCAAGGTCCGGGTCGTGCCTCTGCTCGTAGAGGTGGGCATCCACCACGGCATCCACGATGTTCAGAATGTAAATGATGCCGCTGATCCCGATGGCATAATCGCGGTTGCGCTTCTGCCGGTCCTGGGTTCTGCCGAGGGTGTCCGCCGTCACGCCTTTTATATCCGAGAACTCGTGCTTCTGCCCGTTCAGCTCTGCAATGAATGCGTTGCGGTAGCGGTGATACTGGTGATCGTTCCAGAGCGCGATGCCCACTCCGGCACCCACTGCGCCCCACACTACCGGTATTTTCCAATATTTTTTGTTGTAAAACTGTCCCAGCCCCGGGAGTACCGCCGAGTAAAGCCCCGCGCGGGTGGGATTCAGCCGCAGCGGCCCGGTGTTCGCATTCGCCCTCAGAATTTCCTCTTCAGCCTGCTCCGTTTTTTTTAATGCCTGCAGCGAGTCTGCCGGGCGGTAGTCCACCCGGATGCTGTCATTCGGGCGCACCTGCGAGTAAGCGATACCCGAAAAAAATATCAAAAAAATCAGAAGCCTCACCGGATGTGTGATAGTATTTTTTGAAGTTCATCCTCATCTTTAAACTCAAGGACGATGGTACCCTTCTTCCCGTTTTTGCTTCGGATTTCTGCCTTCACTTCCAAAATATCTCCCAGGTTCTTTTCTGCCCTGCGGAAGCTGTGCGGCAGTTCCAACTGCTTTTTCGGGCTGTAGCCTGCCGGGTTCTTCATCTGCGATGCCGCCCTCTCTGCCTGGCGAACATTGAGTTTTTCGCTAATGATTTTTTGGAACAGTTGCCGCTGCATCGCCTCGCCTTCCAGACTGAGGATTGCTCTGCCGTGGCCGGCAGAAATCTCGCCGCTGCGGATCGCATTCTGGATCTCCGGGCTCAGCTTCAGCAGGCGGATGGAGTTGGTAATTGTGGAGCGCTCCTTCCCCACTCTGCCGCTAAGGCTATCCTGCGTCATCCCGATTTCATCCAGCAGCCGCTGGTAGGTAAGCGCGATTTCTATCGGATCCAGGTCCTCACGCTGGATGTTTTCCACAAGTGCCATTTCCAGCAACTCGCGGTCGTTCACCAGACGGATGTAGGCAGGTATCGTTTTCAGCCCAGCAATTTTCGATGCGCGGAACCTCCGCTCGCCGGAAATAATTTCAAAACGGTCGCCATCTTTCCGAAGGGTGATGGGCTGAATCACGCCCAGGCTTCTGATGGACTGAGCCAAATCGTTCAGCGCCTTCTCATCGAAGTAAGTCCTTGGCTGCGAAGCATTTGGGTAAATATCTTCCAGCGCCACCTCCATAATATTCCCCACTAGCTCATCCGCGCCCTCATCTGTGGCAGCGTTTATGGAAAATTTGGATTCCGAGCTGAGGATGGCACCCAGCCCCCGGCCCATTGCTCTTTTCTTATCTTTCAAACGGTCTGTCTTTTCGGTTTAAAATTTTTATCCTGATTTTTCAGCAGTACTTCCTCTGCCAGCTGTATGTACTGTACGGCGCCCTTGCTCTCAGCATCGTACATCAGGATGCTTTCCCCAAAACTCGGAGCCTCGCTCAGGCGCACATTCCGGCTGATAATAGTCTCGAAAACCATCTCCGGAAAATGGGAATTCACCTCCTCTACCACCTGATTGGAGAGGCGCAGGCGGCTGTCGAACATTGTGAGCAGCAGCCCCTCGATGTCTAGCTCCGGGTTGTGGATTTTCTGGACATTTTTAATGGTGTTAAGAAGTTTGCCGAGACCTTCCAATGCAAAATATTCGCATTGGATCGGGATAATGACGGAGTCCGCGGCAGTGAGGGCATTTACCGTGATCAAGCCTAAACTTGGAGCGCAGTCTATAATGATAAAATCATATTCGTCGCGCACCTTGTCCAGGGCTTCCCGCATCATATACTCGCGGTTTTCCCTGTCCACCAGCTCTATTTCCGCCGCCACCAAGTCGATGTGAGACGGGATGATGTCCACATTCGGGGAGGTGGTTTTCAGGATGCATTCCTTAGCGGGTACGCTGTGCTCCAGCAGGTTGTAGGTAGAGTGGCTCACTTCCTCCACGCCAAGGCCGGAGGTTGCATTCGCCTGCGGGTCGGCATCTATGAGCAGTATGCTCTTCTCCAGCACGCCCAGCGCCGCAGCAAGGTTTACCGCCGTGGTTGTTTTACCCACGCCGCCCTTTTGGTTTGCCACACCGATGATCTTCGCCATAGAAATTTTTAAACTTCAAAAATAAGATTTTTTTAATGATGATGAGCTCCCGAAGTACCGCTCTTTAAAATAATCAGATGGTTCCCAGTCTTTTACAGGATAAAAAACTTATCCACAAAAAAACCGGACAGCCGCAGCCATCCGGTTTCATCAATAATTTAAAACCTTAATCTTTGTGCCTGAATCTGTCGAAAAGAGCCTTTGTAATCACCGCGCCCAGTGTGTAATAGGCTACAGTCATTAGTCTTTTCTTCCTTGTGGAAGCTACCGGCTCGTCATCCAGCCCGATATATTTTGGGAGCGATACTGCTGCAAGACCCCCGAGGATGCCGGAGAAAATCCCAAGCTTGCCCGTAGCGGTAGCCGCGTAGTACAATGAGTTGGAAACCACATCGCCAACGAGCGCAGCTGTATAGAGTTCGTTCTCGTTCAAGTTTATTCCAGCCCCGTCGAGGATTCTATCAAGTCCTTCTTCCGCTACTTCGTTAATGGCAGGTACATTCTCGGCATTTTTGCGGAGGCTCTCGTGGAGGATGTTCAGCGCAAACGCACCGCCCAGCCCGGCAGCAATAGCCGCAACGCGCGCCGGTTTGGTTTCATCAATTCCGGTGGATGCCCATTTTTTCGCGGCTTTAAAATCTTTTTTCTCAAAAACGCGGAATTCCCCGATTGGGAGCATATTAAACATCTGGGTTGCCTTATCCACAAAGATATCGTCCGTCACGATGGCACAGCGGTTCCAACGGGAAAGATTACTGATGCCAAGCAGCAGATCCTGAACCCACGCACCTTTGGAAAAATTGAGGACATGCGTATCCAGTTTCAGGAGATAGTTCAGTTCGTGAGTTCTATTCACCACTTTTTCTACATGGTCAAAAACTCTGTCAAAATCTTTAGCGGTTACTTTGCCCTTAGCTTCGAATGCTGCCACATTTTTCGGCGCACATCTGATT
The DNA here is from genome assembly GCF_900141665.1 of Cruoricaptor ignavus. Taxonomy (GTDB): domain Bacteria; phylum Bacteroidota; class Bacteroidia; order Flavobacteriales; family Weeksellaceae; genus Cruoricaptor; species Cruoricaptor ignavus. The sequence continues at coordinate 161,978 of NZ_FQYI01000005.1, forward strand.
ACCTTAATCATAATAAACTTTTTTTGATAACAGAGATGCACAAATCGTTCCGCAAAGGCTTTTTAAAATATAAATATTTGTTAAAAAAAACCTTATGCAGCAGGCAAAATCCATCAGGCTATACGCTGCCTAAAGCCTTCTGCTTAAAATATCCTGCCTCAGAAAAGATCCTTCCTGATGATATTCTGGCTGCGCTCCGGCCCTACGGAAACAAGGTATACGCTGATCCCAAGATAATCTTCGATGAACTCAATGTACTGCTTGGCATTTTCGGGAAGTTCCTCGTAGCTCCGTGCTTTGCTGATATCTTCCGTCCAGCCCTCAAGCTCCTGATAGACAGGGGTATAGTTATAAAGTTTTGTTGTAGAGGATGTGAAGTAGTCTATCATCTTGCCGTCTTCCGTCTTGTAGTGGGTCACTGCCTTGATCGGCGAAATACCCGTGAGCACATCTATTTTGGTAATCACAAGATGGTTGATGCCGTTTATCATACAGGCGTGCTTCAGCGCCACCAGATCCAGCCAGCCGGTTCTGCGCGGCCTCCCGGTAGTTGCCCCGAACTCGTTGCCTGTCTTACGGATTTTCTCGCCCAGTTCATCGTGCAGTTCGGAGGGGAATGGGCCATTGCCCACCCTGGTGGTATAGGCTTTAGAAACGCCGATAAGATTCTGTAGGGCAGTCGGCGGAACTCCGGCTCCCGCGCAAACTCCCCCTGTGGAAGGAGAGGAAGAAGTGACGAACGGGTAAGTCCCGAAATCAATATCCAGCATCAGAGCCTGAGCGCCTTCGAAGAGGACATTCTTGCCACTGCGGATTGCCTCGTTCAGCTCCACCTCGGTATCTACGATCCGGTGCTTCAGTTTTTCACCGATCTCGGCAAACTGGGTGTAAATTTCTTCAGTATCCAGGGTATCCCGCTCGAAATATTTCTCGAATACCGAGTTTTTTACCCTCAGGTTTTTCTCAATTTTTTCTCTCAGGATTTCAGGATTCAAAAGATCCACCATACGGATGCCCACCCTCGCAATCTTATCCTCATAGCAAGGGCCTATGCCTTTTTTCGTGGTACCTATCTCTGTGCCTCCCTTTTCCTCCTCGCGGTATCTGTCCAGTAGAATATGGTACGGCATAATGACATGCGCGCGTTTGGAGATGAAAATGTGGTCCGTACTAATGCCGCGGCTTTCCAGCTGCTCTATTTCGTTGAGGAAAGACAGCGGGTTTACCACCACCCCGTTGGCGATGATGCACTTGCCCCTGCACTGCAGCACTCCGGAGGGCAGCAGGTGTAGCACAAATTTCTCGTCCCCCACATACACCGTATGGCCGGCATTATCGCCTCCCTGAAACCTCACTACATAGTCAGACTTTGCTGAGAGCACATCTGTTATTTTTCCTTTCCCCTCATCCCCGTACTGAAGGCCTACCACCACATATGTTGACATAGCTTTACCCGGAATTTGCAGTTAATTTGATAATGAATGTGTACGAAGATCGCTGCGGAATCCGCAATCGCTGTAGCGCTTGTCTATGGAGATGAAGACATCAGGCAGGCGGCCGTTCACCCACCTCTCCACGATTTCGTTTTTCTTCTTATTCAGAGCCATATTTTTAATGCGCTCATAGTCGGTCTTCAGGTCTAGTCGGTGCGCGGGGATTTCAGCATTCAGCATCATTATGTTTACTGTTTTGCGGTCGTTCTCTGTATCCTCGAAAACCTCGGTCATATCCCCTGGCTTAAGGCCTGCCAACTGATAGGACACCAGGGACGGCAGGGTGTCGCGCTCTATTTTATCGCTGCCGTCGTGGCCCGTTACCACCCCTCCGTTAAACTTCGTGCCCTTATCATCGGAAAACTTGAAGGCAGCTTCCTTGAAGGTCATTTTCCCTTCCTTAATCAGGGTGCGGATGCTGTCCAGCTTCTTCGTAGCCGCCGCCAGCTCCGCTGCGTTCGGCTCGGCTTTCAGCAGGATATGGCGGGCGTCGTACAGTTTGCCGCTCTTTTTCACCAGCTGTATCAGGTGGTAGCCGTATTCCGTCTCTACAGGTTCGGAAATTTCGCCCTCCTGAAGGTTCAGCGCGGCAGCTTCAAAAGGCTTTACCATCCTCCCTCTCGGCACCCTGGTATAGAGCCCGCCGCCCGATGCCGAGCCCGGATCCTCGGAATAAATCCTCGCCATAGATTCAAAGCTGGCACCGCCGTTTATCTCATCCTTTATTTTGTTTAGCCTGTCAATAAGTTCCTGCTTGTGCGCATCGGTAAGCTCCGGGTACATAAAGATGTGTGAGACGCCTATTTCGTCCTTCGCCATAGGGAGATTCAGGGCATAGGTATTGTAAAAATCCTGAACCTCGTTGGGCGTTACATCGGTTTTTTCTGTAATCCTTTCTATTTTTCTCTGGCCGTAGTAGTTGTCCGTATCTATTTTTTCGATGGTATTTTTCATCTCATACGCCGTGCGGAATTTGTAGGCGTTCAGCATCGTTTTCTCATCCGGGAACTGGGCAAGTATCTGCTGGTACTTCTGCTCCGCCATCTGCTGGAGGGTCTCCGTCCGCTTCTCAATCAGCGTATCGCGCTTCGCCTCGTAGATCAGCAGTTTGTTGTTAATCATATTTTCCAGGAACTCGCACTGCCCCGGCACCTGCCCGCCCTGCTGCCTGGCATAATGCATCTGCTCCTGTATGTCGGATTCCAGCACAATCTCGTCGCCGATTACCGCAGCAATGCCGTCTACGAGCATACCGGGCTGCAGCTGTGCATTCAGTGGGGAAAATACTGCCGCCAGGAGGCAGATAAAGATGGTTTTTATGTAAAGTCTGCTACTCATCATGAATGTTCGGTTTTGCAAAAATAATACAATCCTCGCTAAGGCTAAGCTAAGCCTGAGCGTTTTTAGTTTTTTAAAGGTAAAAGTCTGATTCGAAGCCCGTAAGTTCCTTAAACTGGGCTATCCTCGCCTTCAGGTCTTCGGCGGAGATTTCCGCGATGCGCTCCGTCCCGAATTTCTCCACCGTGAAGGACGCCATCGCAGATGCGGCGATGAGTGCCGTTTTCATATTTGCGAAACTAAGATCCCCGGTGCTCGCCAGGTGGGCTGCAAAGCCTGCCGCGAAGGTATCGCCGGCGCCCGTAGGGTCGTATACCTCGGCTATCGGCAGTGCCGGCACCGCGAATATTTTATCCTCGCTGAAGAGCAGCGCGCCGTGCTCGCCTTTTTTGATGATCACGAAATGCGGCCCCATCGCGTGGATTTTCTTGGCGGCATTTACCAGGGAGTACTCTCCGGTCAGCTGGCGGGCCTCCTCATCGTTAATGCTGATGACATCCGTGCGCGCGATCATCTGCTGCAGGGTGTCCATCGCCGTATCCATCCAGAAATTCATAGTATCCAGGATTACCAGCCTCGGGCGGGTGCTCATCTGGTCGAGGACGGAAAGCTGCACAGCGGGGTCGAGGTTTCCGAGGAGAAGGATCTCGGCATCGCGGTAGGCATCGGGTACTTTCGGCTGGAAATCCGCCAGAACATTCACCTCGGTAGCCAGCGTATCCCGGGAGTTGAGGTCATCGTAATACTTCCCGCTCCAGAAGAAGGACTTCCCCTCTGGTTTTACCTCAATACCGTCGGTATTGATGCCGCGGTTTTTAAACAGGTCCAGATATTCCTGCGGGAAATCCCCGCCCACCACGGACACCACCGCCGCATCCACTTTTAAAACTGATACCGCAAGGGCAATGTAGCTTGCCGCCCCGCCGAGGATCCTGTCCGTTTTCCCGAAGGGAGTTTCTATCGCATCGAAGGCTACCGAGCCTACTACCAAAAGTTTCATTTTTTTTACTTTTTGTTTATTATTTCCACTCAAAAGTATCGAGCATATGTTTTAAATCTTTCCTGATGTACTCCACCGCTGGCGCGAGGGAATCCGGTTTCGGCCGGGTATTGAAATAGAGGCTCGCCGTTACGAAATGCCGCGCGCTGTCCGTGGCATACAGCTGGATGTTCGAGGCGGTCTGCCCCTTTAGCTCATAGAAATTCCCGAAGACTTTTTTTTCCGGATAGGCGAAGGATTTGGTCTCTATCGCGGAGGCCTTCACCGTATGGCCGTACACCATCTTCTCTGCCTCGGCTATGTGCAGCTGCAGATCATCCCGCACCGGGAAGTAGGTCACGAACACCCTGGCCTTCATCGTAGGATACTGTATGTAATACCAGCAGGGCTGCTTGCCGGGCACCACGCGCGCGTAGTCCGAATACTGAAAACTGAAACCGCAGGGAGAGCGGAACTCCTGATATGCCGCCGCCGGATACTCCAGGCGGAGCTCCCCCGAGGGCTTTGGCAAGGGCGCCTTGCCGCACGAAAACAAAGAAACCAGAAAGCCGGTGAGCAACATCTGCCTAAACATTTTGCAAAAATAAGCAAAAGCACCCAAGTCAGCCACTGAAAATTTCACCTATGAATCTCTGCAGCGGCTGCGGGAAGGATTTCCTTGCGGAACCTTCTAAATCTGTGATGAGGAAGCCGCCCTGCGCTGCGTAGCGCCGGAAAAGATGCTCATCAGGGATTTTGTAATGATTAATCGTAATGCGGAGGCTGCGGTGGGTAAGCTGATGATTGATAAGGAAAGAAGATTCTGAATATTTCTGGAAACTCTCCGGTACCTCCGCCGGAAATTCATAAAGATTTTTCCAGATAAAGTCCGTGCCGCGCCGCCTGATGAGGAACGATCCCCGCCACTCCACGAAGGCATAGCCGAGCGCGAGCTCTGTCTTCCTCACTTTTTTTGTCTTTTTTGGGTAAAGCTCGGCAGTTCCGGTACCTGCCGCGGCGCAGCCCTCCTCCAGCGGGCACTCCCTGCACAGCGGCTTGCGTGGGCGGCATATCCCCGAGCCCAGATCCATCACCGCCTGATTAAAATCCCCCGCCAGCCCCGGCGGCATCAGCATTTTGGCAAGCTCCGAGAAGTAGCCGTGAGCGGCACTCCTGGAAACATCGAAATCATCAGCAAAAAACCTTGAAAGCACCCGGTAGAAATTCCCATCCACCGCGGGGATATCTTCACCGAAGGCGATGCTGGCAATTGCCGCCGCGGTGTATCTTCCCACCCCTTTCAGCTTCAGGATCTCATTAAAATTATCGGGGAAATTCCCTCCGAAATCATTCACAAGCTGCTTCGCCGCAGTGTGCAGATTCATCGCGCGGGAGTAGTAGCCGAGCCCCTTCCAGCTAAGCAATACCTCGTCTGTATCGGCATTTGCCAAAGACTCCGCGGTCGGGAATTTTTCTATGAAATTAAGGTAGTGCTGCCTGCCCTGTTCCACTCGGGTCTGCTGCAGGATAATCTCCGATATCCAGATTTTATAAGGATCGTCCGTGCTGCGCCAGGGCAAATCGCGGGCATTTTCCGCATACCATTGCAGGAGGCGGCAGCCTGCCTCAAGATTGAAATTCACAGCGGCAAATTTACCGTTAATATTTTTAGCCGCTCATTAGGATTACAAGCGGCCTTTGCATCAGGCGGCATCTCGAAGCTTCGGGCGTGGCTAATGGCACCCTAGGTAGCATCCCGTGAAGTTTTCCGCGGTGGTCTTCTGCGGGCGGTGGTATTGCAGGCTGGCGGCGATGAGAAGCCAGGTGCCTTCTTCTAGTATGGGTAGGTGCCATTCCAAGGGCTGTGCGGATGAGGACGCGGAAATTTCCCCGCTGATTTTTGCTTGCCCTTCGACAGGCTCAGGGTGACACTCAGCTATAGGCTTTAGGCTATAGGCAGTAAGCGGCTGGCTGATGGCGGTTTGCCCTTCGACAGGCTCAGGGTGACACTCAGCTATAGGCTTTAGGCAGTAAGCGGCTGGCTGCTGGCGGTTAGCTCTTGGCTCTCGTGTCTTGGTTCTTGGCTCTTGTGTCTTGTCTCTTTTTCCTTGACTCTTTTACAAAGAAATTTTAAAATTTGCGGGGTTAGGCTTATATTTGAGGAATAATTTTTTGAGGAAGAAAACCTAATTCCCGAATGATCAATCAGTATCAAGCTAAGTATTACGCTTAGGAGGTTATGATTAAGAGATTAGAAAAGAATATGTCTTCAAGCATATACAGGTGAACATTCCTTACCGATGGGTAGTGCAGATTATTTTAAGTTAACTTTACAAAAACATTCTTTATGAATTATTCAGAAAACTTAAAAAAGAAAATCGACGAATTGAACCTGAGCAAAGAGAACATTCTCTACCTGCCGATAGCACGGGTGCACCTGCGCAGAATTGTAGACGGCAGCAAGACAGTAGAGTTTCGTGATCTCACGGACTATTACCTTAAAAAAATCAACAATTACAAAAATCTTCAATACGATTCAACCAAGCCTATAACGCACATTTTGTTTCAGGGTGGCTACAACGCCGACTCTCCGAGGGTGCTGGCTGAGCTGAAGTATACCGGGGCGAAATTTAACGCCAATAAAGACTTGCCCGATGAGTTCATTATTTATTCAAAAGGGCGAGAAGTGATTGCGATGAGCCTCGAAGAAGGCGAGGCCAACTACCCGAACATATTCAGAGAAGCCGAGATTGAAGGCTTCGAGAACGGCGACGAATACCTGGCGCTGCAGCTTGGCAGAGTGGTATACACCGAAGGCATTTAGCCAAAAAGATCAGGCAAAAGTCGCTTAGGGAAAGTTTTTTTAAGCCTTTATATATTTTCAAAAATTAATTTCAGCACATTACATATTCCCTGATGAACGAGCAAAACCAGCAAATCCACAGCGCTGTAATCTGGGCTTGGCTTCGTGTGCCGATGCTTGCGGTAGCGTTGCTGTTTCTCGGTTTTGTTGGGGGATTTTTCTATTCCCTTTCAATTGATGATGCAGGGATGCAAGGCTGGGGAATGATCGGAAGCCTCTATTACGCCGCGGTCTATTTTCTGTATTTCGTGGTTTTCAGCATTTTATCTACCACCATATTTTTTAATTTTAATGAAAAAGTTCGGGGCAATCCGCTGCTGAGCGTTCTCAGTTTCTTTCTGTTCCCTGCGCTGGTTTGGCTGTACAATATTGGCAGCTCGCTGCTTACCAATTACTACCGCAATGCTATTTTCGAAACCTATATTCCGCTTGGGATTTACAGTGGGGCACTTGTAATCAGCTACATTATTTTCCGCAGGCAATTACGAAGAATCAGGAATTCCGTAATTTAGCGGACAATTTTTTTTAAGCAGTTTTGCTCAATGTTTAAGCGTACACTTATTTCCTTACCGCTCATCCTTTCCGCGCAGGTTTTCTTCGCGCAGGATTTCACGCTGGCGCAGGTCATCAGCAGGGCAAAGGAAAACAGCACCACCGTAGCCATCGCGCGCCAGTCGCTGGAGACGCGCCAGCAGCTCTACAATTCCTCAAAAAATAACTATCTGCCGAAGGTGAGCCTGGCAGGCACTTATAACCATTTCGGAGAAAAGGCAAGGCTGAACCTGGAGGAGTACCGGAACGATGTGCTCACCAAGGTGCCGCAAAACTTCACCACCCACGCCAATGAGCTGAATACCGCGCTCTTCGGCCACCCGCTGCCGCAGGGCATCCAGAATCATATTTACGGCATATCACAGAAGATCCTTGGAGACATCTACCCGGACAATAACCCCGAGGTCGGGAAGAAGGATTATTTCTTCGCAGGCGTGCTCGTACGCCAGCCGATTTACCTCGGCGGAAAGCTGCGCGCCTCCCAGGAGCTCTCCCGCCAGCAGCTGGAATCCGGGAGAATCAACTTGGAAAACAGCGAAGACCTCGCCGCCTACACTGCCACGCTGCAGTACATCCAGATAATGTATTTCAACTCCATGATTGCCGTGCAGCAAAGGCTGCTGGAATCCCACAGGAAGAATGTGGAGTATGCCAACGGGCTCTCCCGCGCGGAAGTGATCCCCCCCTACCTGACCGACTGGGCGCAGATAGTGGAGAAGCAGGCAGAAACCTCGCTGCAGGGATATCAGCTGGAGAAGGAGAATTTGGAAAACAGCCTCGGCACTTTAATAAACGATACTGCAGAAGCGCGGGCACCGGTAGAAGCTGAGCTTCCCGAAACGCTCCCGGACTTTCGGCCGGCAGCAGATAGCGGGCAGTCCAGCGCCGATGTGCGCCTATTGGAAAGCAAGCGCGAGGAGGCAAGAACGCTGGAGCGCGTAACGGGGGCAATATCCAAACCCAATGTGTTTGCCCTGGGCAATGTTCAGTTCATCCGCGAGGGGCTGCCGATCATCCTGCCGCCGTGGTCGGTGGGCATTGCGGTAGAGTGGACGGTTTTCGACAATGAAAAAAAATCCAGAAACTTAGCCGCCAAATCTTTAACCGAAGAGACCGACCTGCTGGTGCGCCAGAAACAGGAGACGGTGGATACCGCCCTGCGCAACGCCGTAAATACGCTGCAGTCCCTAAGGACGCAGACGCAGACATTGGATGCGGCACGCAAGCAGGCGGAAACCACCACCAGGATGGTACGGCTGAGGATGGAGAACGGCCTCTCCTCCGTAAAGGATGTGGATGATGCGCTGAGGCTTCAGCTGGAGTCGGAGAAGCTTTATAACCTCAGCGTAGCAGCCTACCACACGGCACTTGCCACTTATTTCTATCTTCAGGGAAATCCTGAGCAGATCACCCAATATATTCCATAAACTATGAAAAAATTCCTAAGAAATTACTGGGCGGTGTTCATCCCGCTGATCATACTCGCGGTAGCTGTGATATTTTTAATCCGGAACAAGCGCGAGACCGCGGAAGCCAGCGTAATAAAAATCACCGGTATGGTGGAAGGCGAGTTTGTAGACATCTCCTCCTCCCTGCCGGGCAGAATTGAGCATCTCACAGTAAATGTGGGCGATTCTGTAAAGGCGGGGCAGATAGTGGCGCAGATGGAGACGGACAAGCTGGCTACCATGCGGGCGCAGGCGCAGAGCGCAGTAGTAATAGCGCAAAGCAGGCAAAGCAAGGTGGACCGCGGCGCGGAGCCGGAAGCCATAGCGGCGGCGAGAAATCTACAGTCCATAGCGGAGGACCAGGTGGAGCTGATGAACAAAACTTACGAGCGCTTCCAAAAACTTTATGAGGAAGGCGCGATCTCCGGGCAGGAAAGAGACCTGGTATACTTCCGCTACAAAGCCGCTCAGAAGGAATACGAAACCGCGAAGCTGAACCGGGAAAGACTGGAGAGGGGCAGCACGGCGGAAAGAAGAGAAATGTCCGACGCGCTTGCCGACCAGGCACGCAACAGCGAGAAGCTCATCCGCCAGCTGGAGGAAGACGCGGAGATAAAGTCCCCGGTAAGCGGTACCATAAACACGCTGGTATCCAAACAAGGCGAGATGGTGAACGCCGGATACCCGATGATGACGGTGCTCATCAACGATTCTTACTTCATAAATTTCAACATCCGGCAGGATATGATGCAGAACTTCCAACTTGGGAAGAAGGTAAAACTGTACATCCCGGGAGCCAACCCGGAGAGAACCGAGGGCATAGTTACGGAGCTCGCGCCCGCGCTGGGCTATGCCAATTATATCCCAAGAAACCAAGCCGGGCAGATAGAGATGCGTACCTTCCAGATCAAGGTAAAACCCGTAAAGACAGGCAAGAACAGCGGCATCCGTGCCGGGATGACGGCAGAGCTGATAACGGAATAAGAGAGGCAGAGAATGCAGAGAGTAAATGCCATAATAATCCGCGAGTGGAAAAGGATTTTCTCAATACCGTATTTCTATATGGTGCTGCTGGTGATCCCGCCCATCGTATTCGTTTTCTACGGACTTATATATAAAAATGAATTTGTAAGGAACCTGCCAATTGCGGTGTGGGATGAAGACCACTCCAGCATCACGAGGACGCTTACCGATATGCTCGCCGCTAGCGACAATATCAATATAGCCTATACGGCATCCAGCGAGGAAGAGATTTCTGAGCTGATGCGCCGCAGCGATATCTTCGGTGCGATACACTTCCCGAAGGACCTGGAGGCGGATGCCAAGAAAAACAAGCCGGCTACCATCACGCTCTTTACCAACAGCTCGCTGATCGTGCCCTCCAATATGGTGTACAAGGACGCTGCGCCCATCATCATCCAGGGCTCCCTGGCGGCTGTGCTGCAGCGGGCGGAGAAGGGGGGGCTGCCCGCCTCACAGGCTAAGGCGCTGGTACAGCCTATTAAGCTGAACATATCCAACCTGTATAACCCGGAGCTGAATTATAAGGAATACCTGGTACCCGGGCTGGTAACGGTGGGGCTTCAGATGGCACTGCTGGTGGCAGGGGTGCTTGCCCTGAATATGGAGGAAAATCGGAAAACCCTCGGCGAGTTGCTGAGCATATCCAGCTCCTCATCCGAGATTATCGTGGGGAAAACGCTGGCGCATATTACAGTGTCCTGGATTAATTTCGGGCTTATTTTCTATGTAATCTTCCCGCTGTTCGGGCTGGCACATCCTGGGAATCTCTCGATTTTTATTGCCTACAACCTGCTGGTGCTTGCCAGCTTGGGATTAAGTTTTGCGGTTTCCGCCATTGTAAAAAACCTGCTCACCGCGGTGGAGGTGGCGCTGTTCTATGCTGCGCCTGCCTTTGTATTCAGCGGCTACACCTTCCCGAGAAGTGCGATGCCTTGGTACGACCAGTATTATGCCCTGGCGATGCCGTATTCTCATTTCTTGGATGCTTTCATTAAGCTGTATTATATGCATCTGCCGGTTGATTATGTGACGAAGCATCTTGTCTCGCTGCTGATTTTCGGTGGGGTGGGCTTCCCGATAGCAATCGTGGTATACCAGATGCGTATTAACAAAACTTTAAGGAATGCGGCACATAGTTGAGATATTTCTTAATGAGATCCGGCTGGTATCGTCGCAGAGGAGTCTATTCCTCACGCTACTCGTGGCGCCCATCCTATATGCGTTTCTGTACGGCAGTATTTACATTAATAAAGATCAGCCGCCGGTGAAGATCGCCGTGGTGGATGAGGACCATACCAACATCAGCCGCCAGTTTGTAAACGAGGTGCATAGCAGCACCAAGGTGGAATCCCACATCTACCCCACTGTTGCGGTCGCAAGGGAAGCTATGTACCGCGGCGATGTACAGGGCTACATCGAGATCGCGCCGGGCATGGAGGAAAAACTGCTGAGCCAGCGCCAGGCCAATGTTTCTATGTACATCAATACTTCGCAGTTCCTGCCTACCGGGGCCCTGATGTCTTCCCTGAACGAGATCGCGATGACGGTGGGCGGAGGCGTGCGCAAGGCTTATTTTGAAAAGCAGGGCGAGGGCTCCGAAGCCGCGATGCAGCTTACAAACCCTATTAAGTTTGACTACCGCCCGCTCTATAATACGGACAGGAACTACGGCAGCTTTATCATCCCCGGGCTGCTCGCCATTATCCTGCAGCAAACCTTGCTGATTGCTGTATGCGCAGCGATGAGTTTCGAGAAGCAATCGGGCAGTCTTGCGTCGATGCTCAGGAAGTATTCTTTTTCCGATATACTGACGGGCAAGAGTATTTTTTATCTGATATCTTCCTCGGTGCTTGCCTTCTTCATCGTCGCGGTGAATTTTACCATACTGGATGCAAGTTTCCGTGGCAGCTACCGTGACGGGTATATTATCACGCTGCTGTTCCTCTGCTCCGTGATTACGCTCGGCATGCTGCTGGGAACCTTTTTCCCAAATCCGCTGATGACCTACCAGGTGATGGGCTTCAGCTCCTACCCTATCTTCCTGATTTCCGGCTATTCACTTCCGCTGCAAGCACTGCCACAGGGCATACAAGATCTTGCCGCCTGCCTGCCGACTACCCCTTTCCTCAAGGCTTATGGCTCCATTGTGCAGACAGGTGCGCGGCTTTCCGACCATACGGAGCAGGTGGTGCATATCCTGATCCTGTGGGTGTTTTATGCCTTCCTGCTGCAGCTGAGGTTCATTTATCTGAGGAGAAGGGACCTCAAGGCTAAAACAAATATCCGCAGCTAAGCCTCCATCTCCATAATAACCCCTGTAAGCCATTGATTTACAGGGGTTTTTATTTTCAGGTGCTAATATAGGTGCTAAAGAAGTTTCTTTTAATAGTGGACTTTCAATGACAGATGTTATATTTAATAAAAGTATTAGTAATCTTTCACATATTGAAATAGTTTTTGAAAATCAAAAAAAATTATTTATCAACAATGTTCTGCTTCATCTAACTGTTATGAAAATCCAAGAAACATTTTCAATCCAGCAAACTACGATGAAGAAAAGGAAACTTATAGTATCACACCTGAAGATTACCAAAACGGCAACAGATTGTAATGGAAACTGTTATTAAATAATACTTCTGCTAACAGTGTATTGGCAAAAGACGGGGTGAATATTGTCTTTGAGAATTCAGTCAGCAATATTCGCAAAAATACTTTTCATATTTCTTTTTTCAGTAATTTAGAAATCTGAAAAAGCATTTTGCTTAGGTTAGGTTTTCCTTTGAAAATGTCTGCAAAGTAGCCGTCCTTCGCAAATACTTTTTCCGTTATGTGCAAGCATACCAAAAAATAACGCTAAAACTAAATCTATGACAAAAACCTTCAAAATAATTTTTCTTTCAATCATTATAGGTTTTACAATTCAAACCAGAGCCCAGAATGTCTTTTCTTCGGATGTCGATAATTTTTGGAAAGCGTATGATAAGATTACAAAAACAAAAGATTCAATTTTACAAAAAAAACTACTTGAAGATTTATATTTCTCAAAAGGAACAGAAGGTTTAAAAGCAATTAGAAAAGCCAGAAATTATACAAGCCAGGATTATATCAATGCGATTAATAATTATCCAAAGTTTTGGAATTCTGTTAGAAAAAATACACTAAAATCAAAAAGATATCAAAGAGATTTGAATTTAGGAATTGAAAAACTTCGTAAAATATATCCTGAATTAAAACCAGCAAAAATCTATTTTACCATTGGTGCTTTACGAACAAATGGTACTTATTCCCACAACCTTGTTTTAATTGGAAGTGAAATTGCTATGACTGATAAAAAAACAATTACGGACGAATTTCCTGAAAGTATTAGAAATGCCAGACGCAAATTTTTCGATAGCGAACCGATAAAAGATTTAGTGTTATTGAATATTCACGAATATGTTCACACACAACAAAAACCTTTTGTAGACAATATACTTTCGTTTGTAATTACGGAAGGTGTTGCAGAATTTATTTCTACCAAAGCAATGAATCTTCCTTCCGCATCACCAGCAATTAATTATGGAAAAACCAATTCAGATAAAGTTAGAAACAAATTTGAAGAAGAAATGTTCAATATGAATAATCTGTATAAATGGTTATGGGGAGATTCTCCAAATGATTTTGGCGTAAGAGATTTAGGTTATTATATTGGTTACCAAATGTGCGAAAATTTCTATAATCAGGCTGAAGATAAAAACGAAGCAATAAAGAAGATGATAGAATTGGATTATTCAAATGAAGATGAAGTAGAAGACTTTGTGAAAAAATCAAACTTTTTTTCTAAATCACTTGACGATTTGTATAATGATTATGAAAACAAAAGACCAACTGTAATCGGAATTAAGCAGTTCAAAAATAAAAGTAATAATGTTGACCCCAAAATAAACGAAATAACAGTTGAATTTTCTGAACCATTAAATGGCTATAATACAGGAATTGATTTCGGAGATTTAGGACAAAATGCTTTTCCAAAAAATGATGTAAAAAAACGATATTGGTCAAAAGATAAAAAGTTTTGGACAATTTCTGTAACTTTAGAACCGAAGAAAAAATATCAACTATTAATTACCAATAATTTCAGAACTGATAAAAATATTCCACTAAAACAATATTTAATCGAATTTGAAACTAGAGAATAAATATGCCTGCCATAATAACTAAGCTTTCGTTTTGTCTGCAAGACAAGAAATGAAAGCCCGTTGAACGGAAGCTCCGGTGGCTTTTCAGCAGTATGATGGTCCTCTTATGGGGATGTCGTTTTTAGAGCGCCAAGGCTGCAGCGTGACGGGAATAACTGTCGAAGGTACGCCTGCTTCTGCCCAGGATGGAGATATTTCTTTCGAAGCGTTGCGGAAGTTCGGCAAAACCGTTAACTTCGCTCGAGGCACGGTTCAGGAGTTTGTTGGTCCATAAATCCTCCGGAGATTTTTTTGTAGCCATTTTATATGTTTTTAAAAGGTTAATAAAAACAAAGTTACTAAAACGGCGAATGGGAAAAGCTACCGGAAGTTTAGTTCAACATGGGTTTTGCGTAATGGGGGCTGACGTGCTTAATTGAACGTCAGTTCTTTTTATTTACCTTTGTGCAAGGTTGAAAGGTAGTGCTTCTAATGCCCCCACTACGCAAAGCCCGAAACCGTTAGCGGCAACCATAAACTAACCGACATCTAAGAAAGAAATGGAAGAACTGACAGCTAAAGAAATTGAAGAGTTCACAAAGAATTTTGACAGCAGAACAATAAAAAATAAAACCAATCTTCTAACTGCGGGAAAAGTTGCCAAAGAAGTTTACTTCATTAAAAGTGGCTGCATCAGACTTTTCTATGAAAAAGATGGAGAAGATATTTCAGCTTACTTTTTTACAGAGAAAATGTTTGCAGGAGCTTATGACAGTTTTATTTCTCAAAAGCCAAGCAAACATAGCATTGAAACCATTGAAGATTGCGAAGTTCTGGCAATCAACTATAACGACTTTCAACAGACATTAAAAAGCAATCCTCAATTAAATGAGTTGGTAAGAAAAATATTAGAAGAACGATTTGTTGCGTTACACGACTTATTCACTTCCCAAATTCTCGACAGCCCTGAAGAACGCTACATTAAACTTCAAAAAGAAAGACCTGATTTGATAAACCGAATACCACAACATCAAATTGCCACCTATCTCGGCATTACTCCTGTTTCATTAAGTCGTATCAGAAACAGAATAGTAAAAAAGTAACTTCTTCGCTTCTTATCTTTTGTTATCGTTTTGACCTTCTGACGGCATCTACCTTTGTTTCATCAAATAACTAATTTTTAAAAAGATGGAACATTTACAAGGCATACTGCCAACCTTCAACAACGTCACAACTACTGTTAAACTAAAAGGTAAAGACGTTAAAATTCACGGACTTTGCACAGGAAGTGTAGCGGTAAAGACAAATTTCAAAAAGAAAAAAGGATTTGGCGAACTTGCCAAACTGAACATTCTTTTAGATAAAAATTACACCGATTATTTGCCCATTTGGGTTTGGGTTATTGAGCACCCTGACGGACTTATTGTTATTGACACAGGAGAAAATGCACAGGTAACTGACTTGGACAAATACCTAAAAAGTGAAAGTTGGTTTTTGCGTTTCCAATTCAAAAACGCTGCTAAATTTCAAATACTGGAAAATCAGGAATTGAACCATCAATTTGAAAACATTAATTTAAATATTGATGATGTTAGACTAGTTGTATTGACACATCTACACTTAGACCATACTGACGGTCTTAAATTTTTCCCAAACCAAGAAATCATAGTTGGAGAAATAGAGTATAAACGTGCAGACAGTAATATGCCAAGCACTTATCCAAATTGGTTTAAGCCCAATAAAGTAAACTATAAATACAACAAAATCGAAATCTTCAATCAGGCATACCCTATTACGCAAGGTGAAGATTTATTATATATACCTACTCCGGGTCATACTATCGGACATAGTTCGATATTATTTAAAACAGACCATTTTGACATCATCTTTTCAGGTGACACTTCATACACACAAGAGCAAGTACTAATAAATGAATTGGCAGGGGTTAATGCTGACTATAAATTAACTGCGAAGACCTATAAAAACATTCTTGATTACAGCAGACTAAGGAAAACTATTTATTTGCCGACACATGACGAAAACGCAGGTCGAAGACTTGTAAGCAACACTTTCCTGTCTTGACGAGAAGAATGGCAGCCGCTAATAACTAAGCTTTCGTTTTGTCTGCAAGACAAGAAATGAAAGCCCGTTGAACGGAGGCTCCGGTAGCTTTTCAGTAGTATGATGGTCCTCTTATGGGGATGTCGTTTTTAGAGCGCCAAGGCTGCATCGTGACGGGAATAATTTTCGAAGGTACGCCTGCGTCTGCCCAGGATGGAGATATTTCTTTCGAATCGTTGCGGAAGTTCGGCAAAACCGTTAACTTCGCTCGAGGCACGGTTCAGGAATTTGTTTGTCCTTAAATCCTCCGGAGATTTTTTTGTAGCCATTTGATGAGTTTTTAAAAGGTTAATAAAAACAAAGTTACTAAAACAGCGAATGGGAAAAACTACCGGAGGTTTAGTTCAACAAGGGTTTTGCGGCAGCGGGCCTGAGGCCGCCTAATCGCATTTCCTCCTAATATTAATTTTTGTTATATTTCGAGTTTTGTGGGCGTGATTTCCCGCTACCGCAAAGCCCCAATCCGTTATATGCTATGCTATCAGAACCGTGTATATCAAAAGAAAAATAAAAATACGGGGAATGATTAACTTTCACATTCCCAATGCAAAATTGATTCTTTTTTCCAGCCGCTTTTTTTGCCAACGCTCATCAGCACATTTGCAAAAAGCCAAAGTTATTTCCAACGTTTATTTTGCAAAAGAGCTCATCTCTCCAGAGCTTTTAGTAGATTTGTCAAAACCCCAAAATTAATAATAACCCGTAGTGCATTATAAAATAGGTTGCTCAAGTGACTAAAAATTAGTATATTGTATTGACTACCAATCAAATACAATTATGAGCAACCTTGAGGCAAGTTACAACTTAATTTTAAATAATTTAAGAGACATTTCCGAAACTGAAGATTTTTATTTTAAACCTATAAAACCAAAACTATCTGATATAGAGTTGATTGGTTTGATTATTTTGGCTGAATTTAAGTCCATTGATTCTGAACATCAACTTTTTAGAGAAATAAAAGGTTTTGAAATTGAACCAAAAATTGAAAGAAG
>NZ_FQYI01000014.1 GCF_900141665.1 Cruoricaptor ignavus
GGCTAGATTTAAAAGATGATGAAGATCGGAATGTCGTCAAAGGCGTGATTTCCGAAATGATAGATATGTTTTTTAAAGAGTATTCAGAATAAACAATTAATGGGAATGACCTCACCAAGTCATCATGTTAAACATAACGATTTTTTTTGGTTTATTTATCACTTTTAAGTGATATGTTTTTTATATTTGGGACGGGAGATATTTTAAAAATTAAATCACTAAAGTTAGAGCAAACACCAGCTCGCTTTAAAGCAAAACGCCATAACTATGAAAAACAAATTTATTATCCTGCCATTCTTCGCTATGTGCGGTTTCTATTTTGGCCAAAGTACTATAGTATTCAGATACGATGAGGCGGGCAATCAAATTTTCCGAGGTGTTGATATTCGCAGACTTGCCGAGGAGCAGCAGGGTGATTATTTGACGACATGGAGGTCGTCGTCGGCCGAACAAACTGATGAAAGCAAGTTCTGGTCGATGGTCCAGGTATATCCCGTTCCGGTAAAAGATGAGCTAACGATAGGCTGGTCGGATGAGGCCGATGAAATGATTGACCATGTGACCCTTTACCAGCACAATACTGTGGCAAATGTTTTCACGACAAAAAACCTTCCCAACTTGAACCGCAAGGTACAGGTAAACATGAACGGAATGTATATGGGGGTGTATATCCTTAGCTTTCAGCTTAAGGACGGACGTAAGATGAGCAGAAATATTATTAAACTGTAAACAAGTTCCCATGAAGCAATTATATTTTTTCCTACTCTTTATGGTAGCAGGAATACTTCCTGCACAGAATTTCCACGACACCCAAGGGAATATAGAAGTCAATGGCGGTGGCCAGCTACAATATACTCTGCCGATAGCCTTGCCACCAGGCGTAAAGTCTGTAGCACCTCAAATCAACCTCGTTTACACAAGCGGAGCCGGGAACGGCATTGCCGGCTATGGCTGGAATCTTTCAGGCATCACCAGTATTACCCGTATGAGCAGGACTATTGAAAAAGACGGTGCTGTAAAGGGAATCCAGCTTGATGACACAGATTATTTCAGCTTCAACGGGCAGCGACTGCTTTTGAAATCCGGCACCTATAGATCTAGCGGTGCGGAATATGTGACTGAAAAATTCTCGAATGTAAAGATCAGATCAATAGGAAATGTGTCTGGACACGGCTGGACAGGGCCGGAATACTGGGAGGTAACCTTCGAGGACGGCAGCCAGGCGTGGTACGGAAATACCTGGGAATCTCGCACGCCGGTAGAATATAACATCACCAAATGGAAGGACGCCCAGGGAAACTACATAAGCTATAACTATTTCCAGTCCAACAATGTGGCGGCTATAAACAGCATATCTTGGGGCGGAAATGAAAACCTCGGCAAAAGCCACTTCAACCAGATTAATTTTTATTACTCCACCCGCGAACTTACCGAGACGTCCTATGTAAACGGCGTAAAGTTCCTACAGGATAAGGTATTGAACTCCATCCAGGTTAAAACTAACGGCAACCAGTTCAAAAGATACCAGATAACCCACACATCCAGCGATGGGTATCCTAAAATCTCGCTTATAACGGAATATAATTCGCAGGATGAGGCTGCCAATCCGGCAGTCTTCAATTATCAGGGTAATCCATCGAACAGTCCGCTTACACGTATTGAAACAAGCGTGAGCAATGCCAACACAAGGAAGTATGGCGACTTTGACTATGACGGCGTGACGGATTTTATCGAGATGAACAACAGCGGGGCACTGTCTTTCAAGAAGTCGGTCTATGTCGAATCAGAGGCGGTAAACATAAGCTACAATACTTCTGAGTTTACTTTAGCCAACTTTCGCGACGCCGCAATTATCAGCTATAAGAACAATAACGTCGTTGGAGAGAATGCGGGCATTGTCATACCCATAAGAAAAAACCGGGCAGACGGCTCAAATGCTTACGACTACGAGTTTAGAATTTATGCGGTGAACCTACAGAGCCGCACTCTTGATTTCAAATACTCGAAAACCTTATTGTATGAAAACTACAAGGCTTACGGTGAAGGCGAGTCAGTCGACCCGTCAAATTGCTACAGCAATCCTTCCAGCTTGCTGAGGGTGACATCCTATGACTATGATGGGGACGGTATATCGGAGGTACTCTTAGATTTCACATATGAATTGACTTGTTATAGTGAGGGGCCAATTGATCCGTATAGTGCCAACAAGAAGGCGTCGAAAACTACAGTCGCCAGTGCCGAACCAATAACCGATCTTGAACAGGACACCATCCTAATCCCGCAGTCAAATTTAAGAAAGGACAATACGCAGGTGCCATCCGTAGATAAGGATCAGGCCACCGATACAACACTGCAAAAAATTATGCCTCCGGATGTGGGCTTTGAGTATCAGAGCTACACCGAAAACTCAACTGTATTTTTTGATTTAAAACAGGAGGTTCCTTACGACCAAAGTTATTTAAGGTTTAATCTCTCATCGACAAACCAGTCTTTAGAAAGTGCTGATTTTAATGGAGACGGCATCGAAGAACTTTATACAGACCGCGGAAACAGCCTACAGGATTTTTATAATATCAAGCGCGATGCTGGCGGCAACTATTCGCTGATATCGACAATGCCGTATACCTCCTTGTCGGGTCTTGGCTCGAAAAAGATATTAGGTGATTTTAACGGTGACGGCAAGGTGGATATGGCCGTTCCGCAGGCTGATAAGACATCCAATTGGAAGTTCTATCTGTCTACCGGGAAAGGTTTTGACGTTTACGATTATTATAATTTCATCTATTTTTCTGCTAATCCGGAAATAAGTGAGAATGGCAGGCACAGGAATTTTTTCACTGAGCCATGGTGTTATTATGGCACTGTAACTTATTACCAATACCAGGCTACAGACTTGGACCAGGATGGCAAGAGCGAGATAGTCGTAAACAAGGTTGTTATGAGAAACCATGGTTGGAATGCGCACGATTCTCAAGAATATACGAATGTGAACCTATCCGTGTATTCGCCAAGCAGGCCGGCGTCTACTCCGGCTGTGGGAAGCACGACGCTACCATTTAGTTTTGGTAATACGCTCAGTTATTCCCCTCCAACTTTTGGACAGAAGGTCATCCCATTTCAGCCATTATTTATAAATAAGACCAACCGCCAGATTATTTTAATTGGAGCTCCCGACGATTGCCCGTTGAGCAATTGTTCGCGCCTTCATGTCATCTATCTGGACTACAAGCATATCCCGACAAGTTCGAGAATCAGCTCCATCACCCAAGGAAAATTGACAACAGATGTCCAGTATGCCGAATTGTTGCCGGGCTACCAGTACAAGGCGGATAGCCCAATGCAATACCCTTATATGGCATTAAACCGGGTTAACAAAAGCTATGTGGTCAGCAGTCTTGTGCAGGAATCACGCAGGCAGGACTTTAGATATAAAGGTCTCGTGTCCCATCTTCACGGCCGGGGCATGGTAGGCTTCCGCCAGACGGCAAGATCGTCCTGGTACAGTTACAACTATCCTTTTTATCAGACAATTATTTGGAGCGGTGCCGAGATGGATCCGTTACAGGAGGGTGTTCCAGTTAAGGAATGGAGTATCAAGACCAACGATGAGAACCTAATTTTCCCTTCTGACATATCGGTTAACAACTCGCAACTGCTCTCTTTCAAATCAACCCAATACCGGAACGACGCACTGCCATACGGTGTGAAGGCACTTCTGCCTGTTACAACTACGACTAAGGACTTCCAGCGTGATATTACGACGACTAGTACGATAATTAGCTATAACGAATACTACCTGCCTACGCAGACGGTGAGCAGCATCAACAACGGCTTTGCCACTACCACGACCAATCTGGAATATCTGCACAATCCGGGAGGAACCGGCAAGGACTACTATATAGGACGTCCGAAGTCCAAGACAGAGACCGTACAGGTATATGGCGACAGCAAAGGTGCCAAGGAGGATTACGAATACGAGAATAACCTGCTAAAAAGCAAGACCAGTTGGAACCAGAATAACTCCGGCTGGATAAGGGAGACCTATTCTTATGACGGCTTCGGGAACACGACCTCGAAAACCATCAGCAACAGTGCAGATGGAAACACTCAGAGCGAGAGCGCGCAATATGAGGCTACTGGACGTTTTGTAGTGAAGAAGACCGACAACCTCGGCCTGCAGACATCTATAAGTTATAACGATTGGGGGCAGGTACTGGAGCAGACCGATCCGCTTGGCAATAAGCTGACCAATACCTACGATGCCTGGGGTAAAATGCTGACTTCCAAGACTAACCTTGGTGGCACTACCACATATACGTATGAAAAGTTTTATAACGGCGATGCACGCATTACGGAATATAGTCCTGACGGTGATGAAAAAGCGACCTATACCAATAAAATAGGCCAGATTTATAAGACCAGGGTGAAGTCCGTGAACAGCGGTCGCTATGTTGCGAAGGATACCCAATATGACGAATTGGGAAGAAAGACCGCCGAAAGTGAGCCTTACTATGAGGGCGAGGGTGCCTCCAAATGGAATACCATCCAGTATGACGAATACTCACGCCCCATAAAGGCTACATCGTTTACAGGGAAAGTAGTAGAAAGTTCCTATAATGGTAGGACGGTTACGGTAACCGAGACCAACGCCAACAACCGCTTCAAAAAGCAGACTGCCGACGCCCTAGGAAATATCATCAGCTCCGAGGACAAGGGTGGTGTCATCAACTTCAAATTTAATGCGGCGGCTCAGGTTACAGAGGCCAAATACGGCTCTAATATAGTCACTGCCAAGTATGACGAATGGGGAAGGAAGTCGGAATTTTACGATCCCTCCAACGGGCTTTATAAATACCAGTATAATGCCTTTGGACAGGTGGTAAAGGAAACCAGCCCGAAAGGAAATAAAGAATACAGCTACAACAGCCTCGGTCAGCTGATTTCTCAAAGAGAGATCACAACTGATGGCACGCAGAACACGGATAAGACCATTACCTATGCCTATAACGACAAGGGACTTATTATCTCTAAGAATGGTTCATCTAAAGGCAAGGCATTCGGCAGCAGTATTAACTACGATAACTACGGACGGATTCTATCTACAACGGAGTCAGGAAATGGTAGGTCCTTCTGGCAGAGTGGCATTACTTACGACGATAAATCCAGAGTTACTTCCTATGAAAAAGGTCTTTATTCCAACGGTGTTACCACTAAGGTAACCATAGAGAATGTATATGATAGCTGGAGCGGCGAACTTTTCCAGTTAAAAGATAAAACCACTGGCAAGGTTCTTTGGGAACTTCAGGAAGCCAATGCCAAAGGACAGGTAACACGGGCAAAACTTGGCGCTACGGACATACTGAACATCTACGACCAGAATAGCTTCCTTACGAACATCAGCCATACGACGCCGAATAAGACTATCCTCCAAGTTAATTATAGTTTTAATGCTATTAAAAATGAGCTTAACAGCCGCAACACGGGAGGCGATTTCAATATTCTCGAGAGCTTTAGCTATGATGATAACAACCGGCTAATATCCTGGACGAACCCGAGGACAGGCGGCATGTCCTCCAACGGCTATGACGCCGAGGGAAGGATAAAGGAGAACGACATGCTGGGAAGCGTGAAGTTTGAGAACAACCAGTTCGTCTACAGGCCAACCTCCGTCGTATTGAATGCCGCAGGGCAGCAGAAGCTGGCGAACGACCTTGTGCAGAACATTCTCTATAACGAGAACAACGACCCGGTATTTATAGACGGCGTAAAGGGCGATGTAAGGTTTGAGTATGGCCTTACCGAGATGCGCCAGATGGCTACCTACGGCGGAAATTTTGCAACTACGGGCAAAGGCAGGTTTACCAAGTATTACAGCGAGGACGGCTCCTTCGAGGTGACGAGGAATAACCAGACTGGGGAGGAGAAGCATGTGCTGTATATAGGAGGTTCTCCATACGAAAGCAACATCATCTTCGTTAAGAATTATACAGAGAGCAGCGGTTCTTACAAATTTTTGCATAAGGACTACCTGGGCAGCATACTGGCCATCAGCGACGAGTCTGGGAATAAGATTGAGCAAAGGCATTACGATGCGTGGGGCAACCTCACGCACCTGCAGGTTAATGGCGGAGCAATTGTGACCGACGAAAACCAGATAAGAGATTTTCTATCCAGCGGAGGTCTTCTCGTAGATAGAGGCTACACCTCACACGAGCATTTTGCCGAGGTTGGGCTCATCCATATGAACGGAAGGCTCTACGACCCACTATTGCGCAGGTTCCTTAATGCCGACGAGAACATCCAGGATATGTTCAACACGCAGAACTACAACAAGTACGGGTATGTGCTGAACAACCCGCTGATGTACAACGACCCGAGTGGTGAAGTATTTTTCTTGATACCATTGGTTGGTTATTTTTGGTCTGCAGTAATTGTCGGTGCGGTAATTGGAGCGGCAAGCTATCTGGTATCCAGCGCAATAATGGGGCAGGCCATTACTCTTAAAGGATTTTTAAAATCGACTTTATGGGGAGGTATTTCTGGCGCGGTAACTTTTGGCATAGGGAGCATTTTTAGCGTCGCAGGAAGCACGGCACTTACTGCAACGGGAACTGCAATAAAAGAAGCCGTTGGAGGCGTTGGTTTAGCAATCGTTCAGGCGGGTACCCATGCTGTTGCGCAAGGTGTAATGTCGTTAATGCAAGGTGGTACATTCCAGCAGGCATTTTGGTCGGGGGCTTTAGGAAGTTTGGGAGCTTATGCTTTTGGCGCTGTTGTAGGTTCAGATTTTGCTAATAAAGCGCTTGGGCAGATAACATTTGGAGCACTTAGTGGCGGTATAGGTTCAGAACTTACTGGTGGAAACTTCTGGCAAGGTGCAGTAATTGGAGGTATTGTTGCAGGATTGAATCATGCGATGCATAAGTTTGATTTTGATCCTAAACCAAAGAAAACTGCATACGAAAAATTGAAGTCAGCATTAGATGGATTGGGTGTAAACAATGCTACAAAAGAAGCAATTCTATCCTTAGTTAAAAATCCAGATGATTTAGGTAAGATAGGATTAAAGTTTAAGAACATTATTGGTGTTGCGGGTAAAGCATTAGGGGCTGCATCAGTTGGATTGGCTATAAATGATTATATCCAAAATCCTACAACAGCAGGCTTGGTTAAGGTTATATCAACAATTAGTGCGTTAGGTATTACTACAGTTGTTTCAGGCGGAGTTGCAACGTCTGTTACCGGTTGGGTGTTATCAATTAGTGACGCGATTGGAGCTTCAGACTTCATTTATGGAGAAATTGGAAAATTCATAGATACTAATTTTTACAATGGTAAATCATTAGGGCACGAAGTTTATAAAAATATAAGTAATTTTTTAACGCCGCCCTCTCCAATTTATAATTTTGTAAAATGAAAAAGTTAATATTATTCTTACCATACACCATTTATCAATTTTTGAAAAAGTATAGTAAAACAGAATATGTTGCATATACTAATAGTTTGATGTGGTTTATAATATTGATTTTGTTATATTTACAATTTTTATTTCCTCAGTTTTTACATTTTGTATTAGGCAAACCCAATGAAAATATTTTAATGCATTTTAGATTTTTAAATAATCTTCGTTTAGCGAAATATATTGGATA
Organism: Cruoricaptor ignavus; assembly: GCF_900141665.1. GTDB lineage: Bacteria > Bacteroidota > Bacteroidia > Flavobacteriales > Weeksellaceae > Cruoricaptor > Cruoricaptor ignavus. Next base: position 7,650 of record NZ_FQYI01000014.1, read on the forward strand.
TTTTTTATTTGCTATCTCAATATTTGTTTTTTTAAAAAAAACCACATTAGATAATTTAAGATATAATGAGTTTCAAATTAGAGTCGTTTATATTTTATCAGCAATTATAATATGGTTACCACCAATATTATTAATTATTTTGCTTGTTAAAGCTTTTTAATTGGTTGTGGACATGTCGGTTTGTCATAATATGGGATTTAGGGATAAAATAAGGAATAGTATCAAAACAAGTGCAGGCATTTTAATTTGTGCAAGAATAAAAGCTCTTTTCGTTTAATAGCAATAATCTCAACAAACATGTAAGGTTTGAGTACGGTCTTACCGAGATGCGCCAGATGGCGACTTACGGCGGGAACTTTGCCGCAGATGGCGAGGGCAGGTTTACGAAATATTACAGCGAGGACGGCTCCTTTGAGGTGACGAGGAATAACCAGACCGGCGAGGAGAAGCATATCCTCTACATCGGCGGCTCGCCTTATGAAGCAAATATTGTATATTTGAAAAACTATAAAGAGAGCAGCGGATCTTATAAATTTTTGCACAAAGACTATCTGGGCAGCATCCTGGCCATTAGCGACGAGGCTGGAAATAAAGTTGAGCAAAGGCATTACGATGCGTGGGGCAACCTCACGCACCTTCAGGTGAATGGCGGCGCTATATTGACCGACGAGAACCAGATACGGGATTTCCTATCCAACGGCGGATTGCTTCTTGACAGAGGTTACACCTCCCACGAGCATTTTGCCGAGGTAGGGCTTATCCACATGAACGGAAGATTGTATGATCCTCTATTGAGAAGATTCTTAAATGCCGATGAGAACATACAGGATATGTTCAACACCCAGAACTACAATAAGTATGGGTATGTGTTGAATAATCCATTGATGTTTAATGATCCAAGTGGGGAATTCATATTTGCAATATTTGCGGCGTTGCCTCTATTTTGGGGAACAGTGGCCACTGCTGCGGTCATCGGGGCTGCGATTGGTGTGGGAATGTATATGATACAGGCAGCAATTACTGGAAATTGGAGTTGGGGAGGACTTGCAAAATCATTTTTTGTAGGTGCTCTCACGGGGGCGGTCTCAGGAGCTTTGGGACAGGTATTTACCGCTGGTGGATTTTGGGCTACTGTGGGTAATGGAGCTTTAGCAGGAGCAGGAAGCGGTGGCATTACCTCGGTTATCAATGGTCAAAATTTTTTTGAAGGAATCATTAAAGGAGCTGTGATTGGTGGGGCTATTGGTGCGGTGAGTTATGGTTTAGGGAAATTATTTAACGATACAAATGGCAATCAACCAGTGAGTGAAGTAAAAAGAGAAGATGTATTAACTTCTACTTCTTCAGGCTCAGGAGATGCACAAAAATACTCTTATGGAACTATGAAAGAATTTGAAAAAGGCTACGGCGGTTTAGGAAATCACGGAGTTGAACACTATTATTTAAAAACACCTAACGGTTATGCTGTGGCACAAGATAACAGTTTTTACAAAATGAATTTTTGGGATAAAATAGGAGTAAACGGACAGCGTGCCACAGGAGATGTTTTAGGAGTTACAGTAGGGAAAAATATCTATCTTCCAAAAGCAGCTTTTGCATCAAAATCATTGCTTACAGAGGTCGTGACACACGAAACAGGTCATGTAATTCTAAATAGTTCCAGTCTTTCTTCATTAGCAAATACCGCAACTTCTAATATGGGTAAATACTCACGAATTTTAGATAATTATGGTCATATTTCAATTAGAAAAATGACAATAGAATTATTTAATAAAAATCGATGGCTTACGCCAAATTGGTATATCCCAGCGCAATATTTTTATGGGGCAAAACCAAGTTTAGACAAACTGCTTTTACCTCTCATAAAATCTTTTAAATTCTGATTGTTATGAAAAATATACTACCAATCTTCATATTGTTTCTTTTTTCTTGTAAAAGAACTTTAAACAAGGATATTACAATATCTCCATCACTAAATATTAAAGACTCACTTCTTGTTTTAAACATCAGAAATAATACAGACAGGGATTATGCTGTGGAGTTTCCTGCTTTAGACAATTTTTTTTATAAAGACCAATATGAAGAAAGTTCTCCCGAAAACCTTCGGATAACCAAATCCTTTGAAGCAATAGATGATAAAATTGACATAGACTTAAACAAAGAAAATCAATGTTTTTCTCTTAAGAATGAATTTGGAGAGGTTGCTAAATTTAAATTTTTAAATAAAAAAAGCCAAAAGATTTATTATTTAAAAATTAAAAATTACAGAAAAGGGAAAACGATTATATTTACTGATGATGGATTTGATACAATTTACAATATTGCAGGACTTAAGAACAAGGATGTATTGTTATCAAAAATAAAAATTCAAAGTTGTGGCAAGTATGAATATTTTACGGGGAGCTTTGAGTTTATTCCTAAACAAATTATATTGCCATAAACTGGTAGTTAGGTCATGTTTCATAAGTATTGGTTTCCCATAACCACTGAGATTTAAGGGATGAAATGTGAAATAAACATAGCAAACCTGTGCAGGCAAATGACTGCAAAAGCGTAGAAGTTCTTTTTGGTTTTTTAATGAGGTTTGTCTTATGAGGTAAATATTGTATATTTGAAAACTATAAAGAGAGCAGCGGTTCTTACAAATTTTTGCACAAGGACTACCTGGGCAGTATGCTCAAACATTTGGAAACGCTATATTGCAGGCTGCCGCACATGGTGTTGCGCAAGGGACACTTTCATTGATGCAGGGCGCGAGTTTCAAGCAGGCATTTATAGCAGGTGCATTAGGTAGTTTGGGTGCAAGTGCTTGGGGGTACGCCCTTAACAAGGTTGGCTTGTCGCAATTTGCTTCAAGTGCAGTAGGGACAGTTGCATTTGGAGCGTTATCTGGTGGAATTGGAGCAGAACTAAGTGGCGGGAACTTCTGGCAAGGTGCAGTAATTGGAGGTATAGTTGCGGGATTGAACCACGCGATGCATGAAATTGATGTAAATGATTCTTACCTGAAGGGAAAAGGAGATGTAGGAAGCAATTCTCGAGATATTGAAGATCCGCCTTATAAATACAATGGCAAAAGTTATAATTCAAAAGGTTCTCTATATGGTGCTATATTGGTGGACCAAGCAGCGGAGCAATTTGGAATAAAAGATATTATGTCATTAGCGGCAGCTTTGGATAATCAAGGATTGTTAAGTAAACCTTTTGTTATGGAAGGGGCGTCCACTGGAACTTCCTTTGCTTCAAAATATGGAGCAAAGTTGTTACCGCAGAAAATGCCGATGAGACTTCCGACACACATTAGAGGTGGAACATTAAGATATACTAAAGTATTTGGGCGTTTTTTAGGTAGAATGGCAGGGCCAATTGGATGGGGAATTCTTGCGTATGATGTAGGAAAAACACTTTATAATACTCAAACCATATATAACGGCATCATAAATGGAAAATAATAATTATAATGTAATAATAGATTATATTTCTAACGAAATTGGTATTGACAAAAAAAAATTAAATGTCAATAAGTCTCTTTCTGATTTAGGTTTAGACGGTGATGATGTTTCAGAATTCTTACTAAAATTTTTTAAGACTTTTAGCTTAGAATATGATAAGGCTAATTTTAACAAATTTATACCGAAAGAGTCTGGTTTTTTTATAAATACTCTCATAAATCTTTTTTTTAAAAAAGAACAGCGAAATGAAAATGAAATTTATATTAAAGATTTAATTTTGGCATTAGATAATGGGCATTGGGTCAAAAAACATAATGACATATAATGGTAATGTTCCAAAAGTGTTGGTTTCTCATAACTATCGGGGTTTAGGAGATAAGAGATAAAACAATAATAACAAACCTGTGCAGACATATGCTTGCAAAAGCGTAGAAGTTCTTTTAGGTTTTTAAAATGCGGCACGCCATACGATAGTAACATCATCTACGTTAAGAATTATACAGAGAGCAGCGGATCTTATAAATTTTTGCACAAGGATTATCTTGGAAGCATCCTAGCCATTAGCGACGAGGCTGGGAATAAGATTGAGCAACGCCACTATGACGCTTGGGGCAATCTCACCCACCTGCAGATTAATGGCGGAGCAATTGTGACGGATGAGAACCAGATAAGGGATTTCTTATCCACCGGAGGTCTTCTCGTAGATAGAGGCTACACCTCACATGAGCATTTTGTGGAAGTTGGGCTTATACATATGAACGGCAGGCTCTACGACCCACTATTGCGCAGGTTCCTGAACGCCGACGAGAACATACAGGATATGTTCAACACCCAGAACTATAACAAGTATGGATATGTATTGAATAATCCTTTGATGTATGCAGATCCTTCAGGAGAGTTTATTTGGTTTATTGTCGGAGCAATTATTGGAGCTTACATTACAGGAGCTTCAGCAAACGGAACATTAAATCCATTTAAATGGGATTGGAAGGCAACTTGGGGAAAGATTGCGTTAGGTGCAGTATTTGGAGCAATAAGCGGTGGTGTTGGAGCAATGGCAGGAAGTTCGGCGGCGGTTTTTGCGGCTTCTAGTTGGGGGATACAAGGTGGTGTTCTTGGAGGTGCAATTGCAGGATTGGTAGGAGGTGCAGTTGGAGGAGCAATAAGTGGATTAGGAAATGCGGTAATCTTCGGCGAGAGTATAGGAAGAAGTATTGTAAGAGGTTTTATTTCTGGAGCAATTGGCGGTGCTATTATTGGTGGAGCTGTAGGAGGAATACAACAGGGAATAGCAAATGCAAAAGTTACCACTACAGGTGTCGGAACAAGGGGAAATATTTGGACAGGCAAGGAAATAGCCGTAGGTAGGAGTGCGTGGGCTCTGAATAATGCCCCAAAGACGACTACTGTCGGAAAAATTCCTAAAGTGGAAATGGGTATGCCTAGCGAAGAAGTAATAATGGGCAATGGAGACGGAAATTTAAAACTTCGGGATTTGGGAGATGGAGTGAAAGTCACGCCAAAACCGAACGAGATTATTCAAAATGTTGATGAATTTAATATTACGGGAAAAGGTAATTTAAATGGTAATATAAACATTTCACAATCCGATTATAATAACTTATTTACTGGATATACACAGAATTCTACCCCAATATATAGACCAAATGGTGATATTGTATATCCTTTTAAAATAAATAATTATAGTGGTTCTTTTTATACTTCAACTTCTGGTGGAATACCATCGATGCAGATTTATAATGAAACAACAAAGTATTTATTTAAAATAAGATTTACTATAAAACCATAAAAATGAAAAATGAATTACAATTAAATATACCTAAAAATTATATTTTATTCTTTTTTGATGATAATATATTTAAAAATTATACCCAATTTTTAAGTGAAAAAGATATTGACAATTGTCTTTATTATGCAAAAAAATTTGATTTGAATAATATTAGTAATAAAATAATATTAAATGTCAAAAATGATGCTGATGTATTAAATAATGCAAAGTTAAAAGAGATTAAAAATATGTGTTCATTGTTTAATGAAAAATATTTTTATTTTTTTTCAGGAGATAAAACGAATGGAGCATGTTTTAAATTTCCTTATGATTTTAAAATTAAAGTTGAGAATAATTCGGAACAATTATTTTATTCTCCTTTGTCTTCTTATAATAGTTGGATGACAAGTAATTGGTGTAGATATGTGAGCGGAGGTCATAAGTCAGATATTAGTATTGGAGAAAATAAATACTTAGATTTTTCTCACGAATTGGTAGTTTTCAAAGCAGAACATTTTGAAAGCATATCTAAAATATATGAATCTAAATATGGTGTTATTACTCCAATTTTACAACACAAAGAATTTTTTGAAAAAATATTTGAATTAGAGTTTAAATATCTTCTTTCGAATAATGTATATATAACAAATAATTCAATTGATTATATAAAAAAACAATTAGATTCGTCAATCTACTGAAAAGGGTGTATTAAAAAAAATAGGTAATCTTCCAGGCATGTTGATTTTCCATAACCATCGGGGTTTAAGAGATAAAAAATAACAATAACAAACTTTTGCAGGCATTTGCCTGCAAAAGCGCAGAAGTTCTTTTTGGTTTTTTAATGAGGTTTGTCTTATGAGGTAAATATTGTATATTTTAAAAACTATACAGAGAGCAGCGGATCTTATAAATTTTTGCACAAGGACTACCTGGGCAGTATTCTGTCGATAAGCGACGAGGCTGGGAATAAGATTGAGCAACGCCACTATGACGCTTGGGGCAATCTCACCCACCTGCAGGTGAATGGTGGAGCCATCATGACGGACGAGAACCAGATCAGGGATTTCTTATCCAACGGAGGTCTTCTCGTAGATAGAGGCTATACCAGCCACGAGCATTTTGCCGAGGTCGGGCTTATCCACATGAACGGCAGGCTTTACGACCCGTTGTTGCGTAGGTTCCTCAATGCCGACGAGAACATACAGGATATGTTCAACACCCAGAACTATAACAAGTATGGGTATGTGTTGAATAATCCATTGATGTTTAATGATCCAAGCGGGGAATTTATTCCATTGCTTGCAGCCGCAATAGGATGGATAGTATCTAATGCTGCTGCGATTGCAACTGCAGCAGCGATTGGTGCGGCTGTTGGACTGGCGGCCTATACGGTAGGTGTTTTGGTAACGGGTAGCAAGTGGTCGTTTGTTGCTGCTTTAAAAGCAACATTTTGGGGCGGGATATCCGGTGCGGTCACCTTTGGTATAGGAAGCATATTTTCTTCTGCCGCTCAAACTTTTGGAAATGCTATATTGCAGGCTGCCGCACATGGTGTTGCGCAAGGGACACTTTCATTGATGCAGGGCGCGAGTTTCAAGCAGGCATTTATAGCTGGTGCTTTAGGTAGTTTGGGTGCAAGTGCTTGGGGGTGATAATACCCTTAAAAAACTGGACCACTGTTTAAGTTGAAATTATTAACTTTAAATAGTCGGAAAAAACAATGAAACAGACACGCAGAAAATTT
>NZ_FQYI01000021.1 GCF_900141665.1 Cruoricaptor ignavus
TCAAACTCCAAAAACCAATAGAAATATATAAATCAGCAGCATAAAATTCAATTAAGAAACCCTTAAAAGTGGTCTAGTGAAGTGTGGGTATTTCAGGTACGCCCTTAACAAGGTTGGCTTGTCGCAATTTGCTTCAAGTGCAGTAGGGACAGTTGCATTTGGAGCGTTATCTGGTGGAATTGGAGCAGAACTAAGTGGTGGAAACTTCTGGCAAGGAGCTGTTATTGGAGGTATTGTTGCAGGATTGAACCATGCGATGCATAAGATGAATTCGCCTTTTGATAATGATGAAGGAGAAGACCCACCAGGAAAGGGAAAGAAAACAACAGCAAATAAAATAAAGTATGGGGCGAAAGTTGGTAAAGAGATAGGAGCTTCTGCTGAATTTATTGATGCAATGGATAAGAGCTTAAAAGGAAATAGTAAGATTTTAGGAAAATTCGGAAAAGTAGGCGGGTATTTATCTGCAGGTGGACAAATAATATATGATGGAGTGGAATATATCAATGGAGAAATCAGCGGTTACCGTTTTAGTTTTCGATTAGGAGCTACAGTTACTTCTTATGTTGCGGGAATGGAAGTAGGTGCAGCTATAGGAGGTACAGCGGGTGGACCTGCAGGTTTTGTGGTAGGAACTACTATAGGAGTTGGAGCTGGTGTTACAGAAAGTGCTTGGGATACTTGGTGGCCACAATTTAAGCATAGTTATAATAATTTTATTAATACTGCTATAAGTAATTGGATGCGTTATAGATAATATATGGATTTGAAAATATCATTAAAAAGCCAACTCTATGCATTAAGAGAACTGATTATAATAAGCATCGTTTATTTTGGGCTTATGTATTTTTTGTATTTAAACGCAGAATTTGATTTGTTTAAAATATTGTTCCTATCAACATTTGTTTTTTATTTTATTGCTATTTTCTTACCGGTGGCAATATTGCATATGAATTATCTAAATAATACATATAGGCATATTAAAGTCGAGCAAAATAAATTGACTATAAATGATATTGTTTATGAAGTAAATGACATAGATAAGATAAAGATTTATGCAACAGGACAACACTTCAGCGATTCTGTCGGGGTCTCTGCATCGGCATATAATGATTATTACTATTATGTTGAAATCTGCTTAAAAGACGGGAAAAAATTAAATTTGTCTTCTCTGATAGATTATAAGATAGATAAAATAATTAGAGAGAATTTTAAGACTATTGAAATAATTGAACACCCATCTCCTTTTCCAATGTTACTGATTAAATGGTAATGTTCCAAAAGTGTTGGTTTCCGATAACCACTGAGATTTAAGGGATGAAATGTGAAATAAACTTAGCAAACCTGTGCAGGCAAATGCCTGCAAAAGCGTAGAAGTTCTTTTTGGTTTTTTAGAGGCTACACCAGCCACGAGCATTTTGCCGAGGTCGGGCTTATCCATATGAATGGCAGGCTTTACGACCCGTTGCTGCGCAGGTTCCTCAATGCCGACGAGAACATACAGGTTATGTTCAACACCCAGAACTACAACAAGTACGGGTATGTGCTGAATAATCCGCTGATGTTTAGTGATCCGAGTGGTGAAGTATTTTTCTTGATACCATTGGTTGGTTATTTTTGGTCTGCAGTAATTGTCGGTGCGGTAATTGGAGCGGCAAGCTATCTGGTATCCAGCGCAATAATGGGGCAGGCCATTACTCTTAAAGGATTTTTAAAGTCCACCTTCTGGGGTGCGGTTTCTGGTGCGGTTACTTTTGGTATTGGTAGTATATTCAGTTCTGCGACTACGCAAATGCTAACTGGAGTAGGGAAGTTTTTAACAAACAGTATTGGACAGTTTGGCTTAGAGATTGTGAGGGCTGGTACCCATGCTGTTGCCCAGGGGGTTATGAGCCTGATGCAGGGAGGCTCCTTCCAACAGGCATTTTGGTCTGGTGCGTTGGGAAGTCTAGGAGCTCACGCTTTTGGCGCAGTTGGCAAAGAGTTTGCCAATAAAGTAGTTGGACAAATAGCAGTAGGTGCAATTACAGGCGGTATAGGTGCTGTACTAAGTGGTGGAAACTTTTGGCAAGGTGCAGTAATTGGAGGTATTGTTGCCGGGTTGAATGCTGCGATGCATAAATTAGACCCACCTAAAGGTTACAAAGGCAAAAAATGGGTTGATGACACTGGAAGCTATGAGAACAATAACGATGGTTCTTGGAATGCTACCTCTCCGGATGGAAAAAAATATACTTTGATTGAAGAAATAGAACTCTATGGGAAATCTAAATTAAGTCAAAATTTAGATAATGCCGCAAATGGATTAGGTATTAATGCTGCGACAAAAGAAGCTCTTTTTGAATATGCAGGAAAAACAAGTGAATTATCTTCCACAGCGTCTAAATACTTAAAATACACAAAGGTTTTAGGTAGAGTAACAGGAATATACAGTGCAGGATCTTCAATTTATGATGCTTATAGAAATCCTACTACGGGAAATATCCTTAAAGCAACATTTAATACAGGAATGCTATTTTTAAGAGTTAATCCTGTAATAGGTTTGGGTATTGTTGTTTTAGACGCAACAGGTGTAACTAATCAATTTTTTAACGGTGTTGGGAACTTTATAAATAGATAATAATATGAAGTATTTATTTTTAATGTTTTACAAGTATTATTCTGATGGAAAAGCAACTAAATCGACAGCATATATTAGTGCTTTGGGTGTTGTTAGTATTTATATTTTTGTTTTCCTTTTGAATTTATGTAAAGCTTTTAATATTGATTTTAAAATAATGTTTTGGAGTGAAAACGTATGGATGAACTATCTTTTAATTGGAATAGTCTTATTACCTATTAATGTTTTTCTTTATTTAATTTTTCCACCCAAAAAAGTTAAAGAATTGATCTTAAGCTTTAAGTATGATGTTTACAAAAATATTTTCTTTATACTATTTTTTATAATTATATTTTTCTTACTTTTTGTAAAATACTAATGGAAGGTAACCACAGGGAACATTGGCTATGATGCAGGGCGGCAATTTTGTTTCCGGCGCTTTTTCCGGGATGTTTGGTAGTCTTGGAGCTTCGGGTTTCGGAGCAGTTGCAGGTGATTTTGCTAATAAGGCTATAGGTCAGATTGCTTTTGGAGCTTTGTCTGGAGGTATTGGAGCAGAACTTACAGGTGGTAATTTTTGGCAAGGAGCGGTAATTGGAGGTATTGTTGCAGGATTGAACCACGCGATGCATGAAATAGATTCTCCTTTGGACGATGACGGTGGTGGAGATGG
>NZ_FQYI01000003.1:0-97500 GCF_900141665.1 Cruoricaptor ignavus
AATAACAAACCTGTGCAGGCATTTGCCTGCAGAGGCGCAGAAGTTCTTTTAGATTTTTAGCAGTTACACCTCCCACGAGTATTTTGCAGAAGTAGCCCAGAACGACTACAACCGTATTTTGGGCTATTCTAATGATGGAAGTGCAAATTCAGATTATTGGAAAAATCAACTTTCATTCTATCAGAAAAATATTGATGCTGCTAAACAAATGGTAGAGGAAAAAATTAGTGAGTTGGCAGGCAAGGGCGTCAATGTAGAGGAAATTGAAAAGCAGACCCAGTCCACCGATGAAAAGATTGAGGCCTTAGAAAAAGAATTAGAAAAACTCCCGGAAGTTAAGGCTAAATTGGTATCCAAATATACCGAAGAAAATCAGAAACAACTACTGGAAAATCAAAAATTGGATTATGTAAAAGAGCGGGCTGATGAGAATGCAAAATTGTTTGGTGCAGTTCCATCTTTTGAAGAAGAAAAGCTGGGAATCGCAGAAATTGAATTAGCGGAGGAAGTTGAGAATAAGGTAAGTTTTTCGAGGAGAAGGTAAATTGTAAAAAAATAAAAACAGGGACTTAATAGTCCCTATTTTAGTCCCTAACCTTGTAATCTATTGATTTATAGCGTTGTTTGTAGCCCGTAGGGGAATCGAACCCCTCTTGCAAGAATGAAAATCTTGAGTCCTAACCGATAGACGAACGGGCCATTTGCTAATTAAGCAAGTTTGTTTACATGCTTGCTCAGCTTGCTCTTTAGGTTGGCAGCCTTGTTTTTGTGGATGATGTTTTTCTTAGCCAGCTTGTCAAGAAGCGACATTACTTTCGGCAATTGTTCCTGCGCTACAGCTTTATCTTCCTCAAGGCGAAGCTTCTTCATCGCAGTTCTCGCCGTTTTGTGATAGTATCTGTTGCGAAGTCTTTTTGCTTCGTTCTGTCTGATTCTTTTAAGTGCTGATTTATGATTTGCCATTATCTTCTCTCAAATGTGCGTGCAAAGATACAGCTATTTTTTAAACCTGCAAATTTTCTTGATAAAAATCTCCAAAAAATTTTTTTTATGATTTTTTTGGCAAAACTTAGCAAGAAATTTGTTGCGTTAAAGGCGTGCAAATTTATGACTTTCCATGATATTATAATATAAAATCATTAAAAATGAATGTTTCTGACCAACTAGTCTTGATGCTGAAAGATGCCGGAGTAAAACGCATTTATGCTATTACCGGTGACAGTTTGAACCCTGTGAATGATGCCATCCGCAGAGATGGGGAAATAGAATGGATCCATGTACGGCACGAGGAAGCCGCGGCATACGCTGCCTCTATGGATGCGGAGCTGCACGGCATCGGCTGCTGTATGGGAAGCTCCGGCCCGGGGCATGTACACCTTGTAAATGGCTTGTACGATGCCAACCGCGCAGGTAATCCCGTTATTGCTATCGCCAGCACGGTGCCTACAGGGAAGGTGGGTACGGATTATTTCCAAGAAACCTTCCCGCAATTTCTTTTCGAAGGCTGCAGTAAATACAACCAGGCGGCCAATACTCCGCAGCAGTTCGTCACTATGTTTCAGCAGGCGATCCAGGTGGCGAAGAACGAGCGCGGCGTGGCGGTGGTATCCCTGCCGGGGGATGTGGCGGCTGCCTCGTACGATGAGGTGGTGACCTCCGAGCATACCTACCACCCCAAACCGCTGTACCGCCCTCAGGATAGTGAGCTCGCTGAGCTGGCAGCCATTTTAAACCAAAATGAAAAAATCGCCATATACGCCGGGTATGGCGCCAAAGATGCCGTGGGAGAGGTAGAGGCGCTTGTGGAAAAACTGCAGGCTCCATTGTCCTTCTCCTTCCGCGGGAAAATCTTCTTCGATAAAACCGAGAGCAAATACACCTGCGGTATGAACGGGCTTCTCGGCAACCCGGGAGGCTTTAAATCCCTGCACGATGCAGATGTGGTGCTTATGCTCGGTACCGATTTTCCTTATGCCGAGTTCGTCCCCCAGGATAATATTTTAATCCAGATTGATGCCAAGCCATCCCAAATTGGCCGCAGGGGCAAGGTAGACCACGGCTATGCTGGGGACATCAAAGATACAATCGCCGCTCTGCTGCCTTTGGTTCAACCAAAGGACGACTACAGCTTTGCAGAAAAATATCATAAAGAATATGTAAGAGAGCACGCCCACCACCGAGACAAAGTGAATAAGCAGACTAAAACAGACCACATCCACCCGGAAGCAGTAGCCGTGCTGCTAGACGATATGGCAGATGAGGATGCCATCTTCACTGTAGATGTAGGGATGACCTGCGTATGGGCGGCGAGGCTGCTCTCCCCGAAAAAGGGAAGATATATGACGAGCTCTATGAACCACGGCTCCATGGCGAGTGCGCTCCCGCAGGCTATCGGGGCTGCAGCATCTACAAAAAACAGGCAGGTCATCGCACTCTGCGGCGATGGAGGTCTCTCTATGTCTCTCAGCGAGCTGGCTACCGTGATGCAGTATCAGTATCCGATAAAAATCGTCGTGTTTAACAACCGCTCCCTCGGTATGGTAAAGCTGGAGATGGAGGTGCAAGGCTTTGTAGACTGGCAGACGGATATGGTAAACCCGCCGTTTGAAAAAGTGGCAGAACTTTTCAACATAAAAGGCTACGCCGTACGCGAGAGGGGCGAGCTGGACAGTACTATGAAGGAATTCCTGGCACACGAAGGGCCGGCACTGCTGCACATATACACCGATCCCGGTACCCTCGCTATGCCGCCGCAGGTGACATTTGATCAGGTAAAAGGCTTCGCGAAATCCGCCATCCGCAAGGTAGCCCTCGGCAGGTTCTCAGATGTCGGGGATATGGTAAAAGCAGGGCTCGACGCGCTATAAACATACATCGCAACATCAAAAAGCCGCCCCAATGCCGGGCGGTTTTTGTTTCTGTCTATAATATATTGACAAACTTCAATACAGTCTGTTTTGAAAAATCTTCTACTTTTGCAAAAATTTTCCAAGCCCTTATGCCTAAAAATTTAGTAATCGTAGAATCGCCGGCGAAAGCCAAAACCATCCAAAAATATCTCGGCAAAGATTTCGAAGTAAAATCAAGTTTCGGGCATATTCGCGATTTGCCGAAGAAAGGTATGGGTGTGAATTTGGCTACTTTCACGCCGGATTACGAAGTTTCTGCCGATAAGAAAAAGGTGGTTGCCGAGCTGAAGAACGCCGCCAAAAAAGCGGAAACCGTGTGGCTGGCTTCCGATGAAGACCGTGAAGGCGAGGCCATTGCCTGGCATCTTGCGCAGGAGCTGAATTTGGATGAGGATAGCACGAAACGCATTGTGTTTCACGAAATTACGAAAAATGCCATCCAGAAAGCGATCGAAAGCCCACGGACTATCAACAAAAATTTGGTGGATGCCCAGCAAGCAAGAAGGGTGCTGGATAGAATCGTAGGCTTCGAAATGTCGCCGGTTCTTTGGCGAAAAGTAAAAACCGGGCTTTCCGCAGGAAGGGTGCAGAGCGTGGCCGTTCGGCTGATTGTGGAAAGGGAGCAGGAAATCCGCAGCTTTAAACCGAAAGCGTCCTTCAAAGTGGAAGGCGTATTTCTGAACGAAGGCAGGCAGGAAATTTCTGCAAAACTTAAAAAAGATTTTTCGAAAGAAGATGATGCGGAAGATTTTCTGAAACAGGCTAAGCAGTTGGAATTCAGCGTTTTAAATGTTGAGAAAAAGCCAGGGAAGCGCTCTCCTTCCGCACCTTTCACCACCTCCACGCTGCAGCAGGAAGCCGGAAACCGGCTTGGCTACGGCGTAACGACCACGATGCGTGTAGCCCAGCGGCTTTACGAGGAAGGCTTCATCACCTATATGAGAACGGATTCAGTGAATCTTTCGCAGGAAGCGATTTCCGGTGCGAAGGCGCAAATTCTTGCGGAATACGGCGAGAAATATTCCAAGCCGAGAAATTTTACCACAAAATCTGCATCGGCACAGGAAGCGCACGAGGCAATTCGCCCAACGGATTTTTCCGTGAAAAACATTGGCGACGCCCAGCTCAACAAACTTTACCAGCTCATATACAAAAGGACGCTGGCTTCACAAATGGCGGAGGCTGAAATCGAGAAAACGGTGATCGAAATCGGTAATGAGAATTTACCGCAACACTTTGAGGCTCAGGGTGAAGTGATAGTTTTCGATGGCTTCCTGAAGGCCTACGGCATCTTCAAAAATGAGGATGATGAGGAAGCGGATGACAAGCTGCTGCCAAAAGTAAATAAGGGCGAAAAGCTGGACTACAAGAGAATTACAGCAACCGAGAAGTTCAGCAAGCCTGCGGCACGATACACTGAGCCAGGCCTTGTGAAGAAACTTGAGGAGCTAGGGATTGGCCGGCCTTCCACCTATGCGCCCACCATCCAAACCATTCAAAACAGAGGCTATGTAGAAAAGCCAGAAATCTTTCCACAGCAGCGCGAAATCCTGAAAATGTCCTTGGAAAAAAATTCGGAAATCAAAAAGGAAATTTTGACGGAAAATTTCGGAGGCGATAAAAATAAATTTGTGCCTACTGATATTGGTGAAGTGGTGAATGAATTTCTCACGAATAATTTTACCGAAATCCTGGATTACGGTTTTACCGCAAGGGTTGAGGAAAATTTTGACGAAATTGCCAATGGCTCGGAACAATGGCGCGAGGTTTTGGGCGGGTTTTACGAGAAATTCCACCCAAAAATTACGGAAGTTCAGGAAAATGCTGAAAGAGCAACCGGCGAAAGAATTCTGGGCAAAGACCCTAAAACCGGCAAAACCGTGCTGGCACGAATCGGCAGGTATGGCCCGATGATTCAGATTGGTGAGACGGATGCTGAGGAAAAGCCGGCGTTTGCATCGCTGCTTCCAAATCAGAATATTGCCACGATTTCCCTGGATGAAGCCTTGGATTTGTTCAAGATTCCGTTTGACTTGCAAGACTTTGAGGGCCAATCAGTTAGCGTAGGTGTTGGCAGGTATGGCCCTTATGTAAAATGGGGGGATTCGTACATTTCTTTGGGGCGAGGCACCAACCCTTTCAGCGTGGATCAGGAAAAGGCCGAGGAAGTCATCCGCCAAAAAATCGAGGCGGATAAACCGGTGGCGTTTTATGATGGTGAGCCGGTGACCAAAGGTGTGGGAAGGTTTGGCCCGTTTTTGAAATTTAAGGATTTGTTTGTAAATGTACCGAAAAAATATGATTTCGATAATTTGTCTCAAGAGGAAATTAACGAGTTAATTTCGGCGAAAATCGAGAAGGAGGCAAACCGCTACATTCAGAATTGGGAGGATGAAAAAATTGCGATTGAGAACGGAAGGTGGGGGCCTTTCATCCGTTTTGGAAAAAAAATGCTAAAAATTCCGAAGAACAGCAGCGGCGAAAAATACAGCGCGGAAGAACTGAAAAGCATTCCGCTGGATGAAGTGAAAAACTGGATTAAAGCACAGGACGACACGGCCTTCAAGGAAAAGAAGCCGGCCAAAAAAACTGCGGCAAAAAAGTCCCCTGCTAAAAAAGCTTCTCCCAAAAAACCTGCTGCAAAAAAATAACAGAATATGAATTTTTCTGATGTTTTAATACCGGCATCCGGAATCAGCGCGGAACAGTGGCAATTGGGATACAGAATCTCAAAGGAGCTGCATCCCGGCGGCGTGGCGCTTATCTTCGCTTCGGATTTCCGCGGCGCAGGGCTTGGCGGCGGGCTGTGCAACTTCTCCACCGTTCGGGAAAATCTCTACAGGCTCTCGTGCGCGGATTTCGAAATTCCCATCTCCGATCTGGGAGACCTCCGCACCGGGCAGTCTTCAGAAGATACGCATTACATCCTTCAGGAAGTGCTTCTCACCTGTATTCGCCAAAAAGCTCTGCCGGTGATCGTCGGCGGGTCGGAGGATTTGTCTTACCCGCTCTGCAAGGCGGTTTGCAGCATCAGGGAAGAAACTTCCTACACGCACATCAGCAGTAAGGTTTCACTTAAGGCAGAGGATGGGATGCTTTCCTCGGGTAATTTTTTTCACAGAATTCTGGGTGGTAAGGAGTTTTCGCTGAAGAATGTGCATTTGCTGGGGCTGCAGTCTTATCTGAACGATTGGGAGTCTGTGGCATTGCTTGCGGACATCGGGGTGGATGCCGTAAGGCTTTCGGAAATGGCGGGCAGCCCTGAACGCTGCGAGCCCTACTTCCGGCGTGCAGATCTGGTAACCATCAGCTGCGATGCCGTGGAGAGTTTTTGCGGAGAATTTTCCATCCATCCTCAGGTAAACGGGCTGGGCAGAAGGGAGGTCTGCGCCTATATGAAAGAGGCGGGGCTGAGCGAAAACCTGAAGGCTGCGGGCGTTTTCAATTTTAATTTCTTTTCGGAAAACACTCTGAATCATCAGCTCTTGGCGCAGATGATCTGGCATTTGATCGAAGGTATCAACATACGGCGCACGCATCCTCAGGAGAAAAATTTCGAGACCTATTATGTGCTGGCCGGGGATAATGAATACGCCTTTCACAAGGAGGTTTTCTCCGGGCTGTGGTATTTCGGGAATTCCAGGGACGAGGGGCAGTGGCTGCCCTGCTCCCGGATGGATTTTGAGGATGCGAAGCGGGGATTTATAAAGCCGAAATTTTTGGAAAAATAAACCTTTATGAAAAAAGTTTCCGTGATTGTCCCGGTTTACAATACCGAAAGGTATTTGAGAAAGTGCCTGGAATCCCTTGTCAATCAGACGATTGACAGTATCGAAATCATCGTGGTGAATGATGGCAGCAAGGATGATTCGCAGGAAATCATTGATGAGTTTGCGGGAAGGTTTCCTGAGAAAATTCTAGCTTTCAAAAAGGAAAACGGAGGGCTGAGCGATGCGCGGAATTTCGGCTTGGAAAAGGCTTCCGGCGAATTCATCGGTTTTGTGGATTCCGATGATTTGGTGGAGGAGGAAATGTTCGCGGAAATGTATGGGCTGGCGAAAAAGCACCAGGCGGAGATGGTGATTTGCAATCTGCAAAAAGTAAATGAAGCGGGAAAAGTGACGCAGAAGCTTACCCAAATCCCCAATATGCCGGAGAAAATAGAGCTGGGGAAAAACTTTTCCGTATTCTCGGACTTAAGCTATTTCGCGTGCAACAAACTTTTCCGCAGGGAGCTCTTCGAGGAAAGGAGGTTTAAAAAAGGCGTTCATTTTGAGGATATCCAGCTGGTGCCACAGTTGTTGCTGGAATGCAAAGTTTTAGCGCAGACTCAGAATTATCATTACCAATATTTTGAGCGTTTAGGTTCCATTACCAAAACTCATAATGCTCGTGGGCTGGATATCCTTCGTGCGGTGGAAGATGTGGAGGAGGCTTTTCGCAGATCGGGATTCCGCGGCAGGCAGGCGGAGCTGAAGAATTTCCAGATCCTGGAGGGTGTTTATACCTATCTTGCCTATCTCGCCTTTGTGAAAGATGAGGTGCTTTACAGAAAGATGTCCGCACGGCTGAAGCTTTTTATGAAGCAAAGAAATATTAAGGTTTCAGAGGTTTTGAGGTACAGAAGGTTCGGAAAAAATTATCTTCTATCTTTGCCGCTGAGAAAGCAAGCTTATTATCTGCTCTATTTTCTGGGGCAGGAAAATCTTCTCAGAAAGATAGTGTAGTATGCAGATCTTACACCCGGTTTTTACGGTTTCCGTGCTGTTTATGATGGCCTTCAGCGTTATGGAAGGCTATCAGAACCAGTATAAAAACTATAAGGAAGCATGGTTTGTAATCATGGCGCTGATACTATTTTCGGGATTCCGGATGAATGCGGGGGCGGATTATGGCAGCTATACCAATATGTATCAGTATTACGGCCTTACGGCTACCTATCCACAGATATTGGAGGGTGCCACATTTAGGACCACCGATATTGAGGTAGAGTGGCTCTTCGTTTTGATAGGGAAGGTGTTTTTTGATTTGGGAATGCCTTTTCATTATTTCTCATTTTTCATAGCGATTATTTCCATTATTCCTAAATTTTACAGTTTTCAAAAGAATTCCGTATACCCGGCTCTATCCTGGTTGCTGTATATGTTCCCACAGTATTTTACCTCCGATGCGGGGCAGATACGGCAGGGCGTAGCCATGGGGCTGGTATTTCTGTCCCTGGAGTTTATAAAGCAGCGCAGGCTGATTCCTTTTCTCATCGTCATCTACCTCTCTATGAGTTTCCATAAATCGTCTGTGATTTTCATCCCCGCCTATTGGTTTGTGCGGTATAATTTTAACAGCAGGTCTATTCTTACCGTCATCCTGATCTGTATGGCGCTTTCGCCTCTGAAAATTTTCAATTATATGGACTTCCTCAACAGTGTGGCACCGGAGGAAATTTATGCCGGCTATACGGATTATATTGCGCTTCAGCACAGTAGGGGCGGTGTGATGTTTACGGACCTGCTCTGCCTGCTGTATACCTACTTTCTTGTAATGTACGACAAGCAGGCGTGTGCCAAAATACCATACTACGAATACGGGCGAAACCTTACTGTTGCGGGTATTTGTATTTACTTCATTATGCGCGGCAGCCCTATCTTCTCTTCCAGGCTTACCTCGATATATCTGGTCTTCAGCGCGATAGCTTTGCCAAACGCGGTAGCCGCTGTAGGCAATCTTCAGATGCGCAGATATCTGTATACAACTTTGCTGGCTTTTGTGGTATTCTACTATTTTGTTTATGCAGAAATGCAGGCGGATAAGGCGAACTACACGCCGGGCAGCTATCGTAATTTCATTTGGAGTTAAAAAATGCAAAGCTTAGATATACTTCTGGAGAGTGGCGGTATGGAGGCTTTTATAATAAAGCTTTTAATATCCGTGCTTTCCTCGTTTTTGATCAGTTTTTACACTATCCCCACCATCATAAAGATTTCCCGGCGGAAAAACCTTATGGATGAACCGGGGCTGCGCAGCTCCCATGTGAGGAAGATCCCCAACCTGGGGGGCATCGCCATAGTGTATGCGATATGCATCAGCGGGAGTATATTTGCCTTCGAGCTTTTCCATAGCTTTAAGTTTCTTTTTGCTTCCATCATCATACTTCTTTTCATTGGGGTGATGGATGATATCGTGGTAATGCGCGCCTACAAGAAATTGATAGCTCAGCTTGTGGTTTCCGCGCTGATAGTATTGGGGTCAGATGTGCGGATCAGGAGTTTTTTCGGGCTTTTCGGGGTGAATGAGCTCCCGTACCTGCTAAGCGTATTTTTCTCAGTCGCCGTCTTTGTGGCGATAATTAATGCCTTTAACCTGATAGACGGGATAGATGGTCTTTCAGGCTCCTATGCCGTTCTGTGCTGCCTTTTCTTCGGCATAAGTTTTTTCCGTTTAGGGCAGCCGCTATTCCCGCTGGTTATTTTTTGTGCTGTAATTATTGGCGCGGTTTCCGCATTCCTATACTATAACCTCTCCAACCGGCGCTCCAAAAAGATATTTATGGGGGATACGGGCTCTATGGTTTTGGGCTTTTTACTTGCCTTTACCGCTGTAAATTTCATTGATATTTTCATAAAGAAAGACCTGCCCGGCGCGCCAAATTACCACCTTCAGACAGCGCCTGTAATAGCAGTAGCCATCCTTATTCTTCCAATTATCGATACCCTCACCGTGATGCTCAAGAGGCTGAGGGAGGGCAAGGGGCTGTTCGAGCCGGATAGAAACCACATCCACCACAAAATGCTCAGGCTGGGCTTTACGCACCGCCGCTCCACATTCTACATCATTTTATATTACCTTTCGATAGTTGGGCTTACCTATTTGCTGCGGCATATGAATGTGAATTTGCTTCTGATGATAATACTTGCTTTAGGTTTCATTGGAGCTTACCTGCCAGAGATAGCTTTAAAGCTGAGAAAAAAAAATTCTTAATTTTGCTAAATTTTTAAAACCAGATGAGAAAGTTTTTCCTCATTGCCATATTTTCCATACTTGCCACCTCGTGCATCACGCAGCGCGAGGTACGGTATTTTCAGCCAAGCGAAAGCCTGCAGATCAACGAGGAGGGGCTGATTCCATACAATTACCAGCCTTACAGGATCACGAAGAACGACATTTTAAATCTCCATATCGTTACTACGCCGAAAGGCGATGCGGCTCAGTTTTACTCCGATCTGAATACAAAGACGCCTACCGGTACCGGAAATGTCTCAGGAGAAAGCACCAACGCACGACAGTATTATAATGGCCTGAAGGTAGATTTCAACGGGGATATCCATGTATTCGGAATCGGATATATCAAGGCCGAGGGGCGCACCCTGCAGGAGGTGAGCCAGGAAATCCAGGAGAGAGTAGATGAGAATTTCTTGGAAGGCAAATCCGAAGTACGCCTCACCACAGACGGCATTACCTATTACATCCTTGGCGATGTGGAAACTACAGGGCTCACCGGCGCTAAAAAGTCTTACAAAAATACACTGAATCTTTCGGAAGCGCTGGCGACAGAGGGCGGACTAAACAGGAGCGTGGACCGTAAGAACATAGTGATCCACCGCAAATATCCGGAGGGCATAAAAATAGTCCATCTGGATCTTACCCGGGAGGACGCGATGAATTCCCCCTACTACTGGCTACAGAACGGGGATGAAATCTACCTCAGCACACGCGGTAAAAACCTGAACGGATTCGGTGCTACCCCTATGCAGACTCTTACGCAAGGTGTATCTATATTAACTACTTTAATGTCCATCTACCTCATTCTTGACAGGCTCTAATATATGATACCAGATAAAATCGGCAATACAAACGCCGCTACGGGCGATGCAGCGCAGGAGAATGAGAGAGTAGGGAGTTTCCCGCTTTTTGATGTACGGCATTTCTTCAGCAGAATTATAAAAAACTGGTACTGGTTCGTGCTGATGGGCGTGCTCGGATACCTTATCTCCCAATATTACAGCCGCTATTACGCGCAGAGGATTTATGCATCCAGCCTCTCGCTCAGTATCTCCAACACTACTGCCAGCTACTTCACGCCGAATCAGTCCATCAACTTTATTTGGGGGCAAAATTCCAACCGGGATGGAGTTTTTTTAAAGAAAATGCTCCTCTCGCGCAGCCATAATGAGTATCTGGTAAAGGAGCTGGATCTTTTCTACAACTATACCACAAAAGGGACACTGAAATCCACCTATCTCGACTGGTCGGATTCCCCCGTAAACATAGAAATAGATAAAAGCCACCTGCAGCAGACGGGCTACCCCATCACCCTAAAACCGGCGGGCGACGGGAAGTACCGTGTGGAACTGCCAAAAGAAGGACACTCTACCAGGCTCTACAGCTACCTTACAGAATCGTTTGTAAGCGTACCCGCCTACGGGCAGCCTCAGAGCAAAGTTCTGAGAATAGGGCAGTGGTACGAAAGCCCCAATTTGAAATTCAGGCTGGTAAATAATCCTCTGCCCGAAGCAAAAACAATGTCGCTCGATAATGTGATTGTCACCCTTTCCACGGTGAACGATGCCGTGAACGAAATAGTGCGGAATATCAGTGTAGATTTCGACAAGGAGCTGCCGAGCGTAATGATTATCACAAAAAAAGGATACAACCTCAACGGTACGGTAAACTTCCTAAATACCACGGTGGAAAAACTGATAGAAAAAAGAGCTATCGATAAAGGGGTTGTAGATGAAAACACCAATAAATACATCGAGGAAAATCTGGTAATCGCACGCAGGCGGCTGGACAGCGCCGCGAGTGTAATGAACAACTTACGCGTGAACGAGCGCCTTTTTGATATCAACAACAAAGACCAGAAAATGTTGGAGGAAATCAACTCTCTGGAGAAGCAGAAGGCAGAGCTCCTCAACCAAATCTCGGCGCTGAACAATATTACCAGAACCTTAAACCGGGCGGATTTTGATAACATCATCGCTCAGGAAGCCGCGGGGATAAGCGATGCGAAGATCTCATTCTCCGTAGATGAGCTAAAGGAACTTTATAAAAAACGCCGAGAAATGGCGACCATCTACACCCCGCAGTCTGAACCGATGCGCGAAATCAACCGGCTGATTGCAGAGGCGCGAGGGAAATCTACGGGGACGCTTCGGAATTATAACGATAGCTTCGTCAGGCAGCTGAACGACATTAACGCAAAAATCCGCAATGCGGAAAGTGTGCTGAACAACTTCCCGGAGAAAGAAAGAAAGTACCTGGACGCAGAGCGCGGCTACAAGATGATTGAAGCAAGCTACAACAGCCTGCTCAACAGGCAGAACGAAACACAGCTGAGGGTGGCGGGGGCAAAGAGCGATCTCGTGATAATAGACCCGGCGAAGAATCTCAGCCAGGGCCCCATCGCTCCGGATATTAAGAAGACGCAGAATATGATCATGGGAGGCCTACTCTTCCTCCCCCTACTCTTCATCGGTGCGGCGGAGCTTCTGGATAACAGGGTTCGACGCCCTAAAGAGGTGATGGCAGCCACGAAAATTCCGCTGCTGGGAATCATCGGCAGGAATAATCATGAAAACAATCTCTCGGTAATAGAGCAGCCCAAATCCAATGTAGCAGAAGCTTTCCGAGGCGTGCGCGCCAATATGAACTTCCTCTACACGGACGACGGTAAAAGTAAGGTGATACTTGTAACCTCCTCCACCAGCGGAGAGGGGAAGACTTACAACTCTATCAACATTGCTTCCGTGCTGGCGCTCAGCGGGAAAAAGACCATCCTGCTCGGTATGGATTTAAGAAAACCGAAAATCTTTGATGATTTCAAGGTTGATAAAAAGGTTGGGCTTTCCAACTACCTGTCTGGGGAGCTTTCCCTACACGATATCATTAAAACCACAAAAGTGCCCACGCTACATTTGGCAACGGCAGGGCCCGTCCCGCCAAATCCTTCCGAACTGCTGATGAGCGAAAGAAATAGAGAACTCATCGGCGAACTCAGAAATCTCTATGATTTCATTATAATCGACTCGCCGCCGGTGGGCCTCGTGGCAGACTCTTTTGAGCTGATGAAATATTCTGACGCCAATATCTACATCGTACGCCATGAATATACTGAAAAGTATATGCTAAAAATGATAGCAGAAAAATATCAGAAAAAAGAAGTGGAACACATAGGCTTGATTTACAATGATTTCATAAATCCGAAAGGCTACGGTTATGGCTACGGCTACGGTTATGGCTACGGCTACGGCTACGGCTATGGCTATGGTTATTTCGACGAAGATAAAAACTTCAAGGAGCCTTGGTACATCCGCGTGCGCAACAAGGTTCAAAGCCTTACCAGCCGGAAGTAGATTAAAAGCCGCCACACCCCAGAGGCGGTTTTTGTTTTTTTTAATATTTTCACCCGCCTTTTAACAGCTTATTATGATAAACGCTAAGGATATTTTGTTTTATATTTGCACATTGTAAATGAAAGCACCGGGCATTCTTTTCCGAATATTTTGCTGCATCACCCTGTTCATCGGCATCAGGCTGGGGGCGCAGCGCAATTATGTGGGCGTACGCGCAGGGATGGCGAATCTCGTGGGCGATGTCGGCCGTACCGCGTTTCTTTTCCAAAAACCAATGAATGTGTCCGAATTCGGGCTACCGGTGCAGTTTGAGCTGAGCTATGGAAAAAACTTCAACCCTTACCAAACCCTCCGGGCGGATTTCTCGATATCGCATGTTCAGTTCAGCGACCTTAGGTCAAAAGAAGATTACCGCCATATGCGCGGCGCCGGCGGCACCAACACCGTTTATGCACTGGATGTAATGTTTGAATACAACTTCCTCCCGGTAAACCTTGAGGACGACAGAGTGCTGAGCCCTTATATCTTCGGCGGGCTGGGCCCGATGGCTTATTCCAACAAGAGGGTGACGATAAAAGAAGCTAATAGCAGGCTTAAAGAGGGGAGAATCGTCTCAACAATTGTTGCGGAAGATGAGCTTTTTAAAGATTTCAAGCTTTCAATACCTTTCGGGGCAGGGCTTAGGTATAAGTTTAATATGAACTGGGCTATCACCGGGGAGCTGAAATTTCGGTATACCAATAGCGACAGTGTAGATTACAGCAGGTTGTCCGGCAAAAACATTCACCTGAAAAGCATACGCCGAGAGGAAGGAAACCCTACCGATGCCTCTGTTTTGAGACAGCCTCAGGGCAACAATTTGATCTATGACCCCGCCAAGCTGGGGAATAAATTTTCTCACGATGAAATTTATAACGCCCTGGAAGTCCAAAAAAACAAGTACATATCGGAGGAAAATTTTGGCAACCTCCACGATAAAGACTGGATAAACGCCATCACGCTCGGCATCACCTACTATTTCGGTTGGCCGCATTATTAATTTTTTAGTTTGAATGGCTCCGACATATAAAAATCTTATCAGTTCCGAAAAACTGCCGCGGCATGTCGCCATCATTATGGACGGCAACGGCCGCTGGGCAAGATCCAAGGGGGAGGAGCGCACCTTCGGCCACAGGAGCGCCATAGATGCCGTGCGCAACGCTATTAACGCCTGCAACGAGGTCGGGATACCTTACCTTACCCTTTATACCTTCTCCACGGAAAACTGGCAGCGCCCTGCGGATGAGGTGGATACGCTGATGAGCCTCCTCTCGGAAACCCTCCTTTACGAGGCGGATCATATGTTCAGCAAGGGCTTGAAGCTGCATACCATCGGCGATATCAGCAGGCTGCCCGCGCAGGTGCAGGAGCATATCGAAAGCATTAAGAATTATACCAAAAATGGCACCCGAGGGAACCTGATACTCGCCCTGAACTACGGTGCCCAGAGGGAAATCCTGAATGCAGTGCAGGAAATCTCCGCCAAGGTAAAATCCGGGGAGATCTCGCCTGGGAACATTGATGAAGAAGTCTTCGCGGCACATCTTTACACAAAAGATTTTCCGCCGGTGGATCTGCTCATCCGCACCAGCGGGGAAGTCCGCGTCAGCAATTTTTTGCTTTGGCAAATCGCCTATGCAGAAATGCAGTTCCTCGATGTTCTCTGGCCGGATTTTACGAAGGAAGATTTTTTTAAGTGCATAGTGGATTACCAGTCAAAAGAAAGACGGTTCGGGAAAACCAGCGAGCAGCTGAACGACACCGTTTAAAATAAAGAAGAAGATAAAAAGATGAGACTAAAGTTCTTGCCGGTATTGCTGTTTGCGGCATCTGCGCATTTCTATGCGCAGGAAGTGCCTATGCAGGGCGCCGCCACTGCTGCAGTGGAGCAGCGCGTTATGGAGCCGGGGACCTACATTTTGAAAGACATCGTGGTGGATGGCGCGAAACGCTATAGTGCTGCGCAGATCCTCCGCTTTACGGGGCTTAATAAAAACGAAGAAGTAGAAATCCCGGGCATAAAAATCAGCAACGCGATAAAAAAACTCTGGGCTACGGAAAACTTTTCCGAAGTGCAGGTATTCGTGCAGAGTGCTGAAGGGAATCAGGTGGTGCTGAGATTTAATCTCCAGGATCTGAAGGAACTGGGCGATGTGAAAGTAACGGGCAAAGGCATCAGCAAATCGAAAGGGGAAAAAATTGCCAAGGATAATAACCTGACCCCGGGGACTAAGATTACCAATAATTTAGTCACCTCTGTAAAGCACAAAATCCCGCAGGAATATGTGAAGAAAGGCTTCGCCGATGCGCGGGTACTCATCCACGACAAGCCGAATGCAGGCGACCCGAACCTGGTGGACTGGACAATAGAGGTGGAGAGAGGGAAGCGCGTGAAGATTGCCAGCATAGATTTCGAGGGAAATGAAAATTTCAGCGATAAAAAACTCCGCCAGAAGGGGTTTAAAGACACAAAGCAGAAAGGGCTGAGCTTCCGGAGAATATTCAAGCCGTCCAGATTCATTGAAGATAAATATGAAGCCGATAAAAAGAAACTCATCAGTTTCTACCAATCTGAAGGGTATCGGGATGCGCGCATCATTTCCGATTCTGTGAGTCGGAACGCCAACAATCAGTATGAAATCAATGTAAAACTGAACGAGGGGCAGAAGTATTACATCGGCGACATCACTTTCTCGGGGAATGTCACCTATTCTACGGAGGTCCTCCAGAAGATTCTGGGCTATAAACCCGGCGATGTGTACGATGCGGTAGGCTTTAACAAAAAAGTGGGAGAGGATGGCGGAAAAGAAGATGATTCGGACATAAAGTCCCTTTACCTGAACAATGGTTTCCTTTTCGCCAGCGTAATCCCGGTGGAAAAGTCCGTAGAAGGGGATAAGGTGAATCTTGAAATCAGAATTACCGAAGGCGAAAAGGCCACCTGGAACCGCGTAACCTGGTCGGGAAATACGGTGACGCATGACCATGTTATCAACCGCTCCATCTACACCCGCCCGGGCAATCTTTTCTCCAAGCAGGACATTAAACGGACCTACTACACGCTTGCGGGGATGCAGTACTTCGATCCTCAGCAAATCGGGCAGGACATCAAGCCAAATCCGCAGGACAATACCGTGGATATCCACTGGTCTCTCGTGGAAAAAGGATCCTCGCAGGTGCAGCTCCAGGCGGGCTACGGCGGGGGCTCGTTTATCGGTACGCTGGGGCTGACTTTCAATAACTTCTCCCTGAGCAATTTCCTTAAATTTAAAAATTTTAAGCCGGTGCCGCAGGGTGACGGACAGACTTTCTCCATACAGGCGCAGGCTGGGCAGTATTTCCAGAACTATGGTATTTCTTTTACAGAACCTTGGCTTTACGGGAAAAGGCCTACCGCGCTCTCTATAAGTACCAACTACTCTCGGGTGAGGTACCCTGCATCTTGGGATAGTACGAACCATATGCCTATGAAGCTGCAGATATTCAATGTCTCTGCCGGGCTGAACAATCAGCTTTCCTGGCCGGATAATTGGTTCTCCGTGTACACAGGTCTGCAGTACCAAAACTATAATTTCCAGAATTACGGTTTTATGTTCGGGGATACCAGGGAGTACAACGGGAATACCAACAACTTCTCTATCAACCTTGGCATCAGCCGGAATTCTGCCGGCTTCGACCCTATCTTCCCTACCCAGGGTTCCAACTTTGATCTTTCATTGAAGTTTACCCCGCCGTATTCTCTGTTTGAAAATAAAGATTACTCAGCAATGCCGCCGGTGGAGAAGTACAGATGGATGGAGTTTTACAAAGTGAAATTCCGCGCGGAAACTTTCAATACCATCGTGGGTAAGCTCGTCCTCCGTAGCTATGCGGATATGGGCTTTATGTCGGGCTATAATGAAAAGCTTGGCGCCCCGCCTTTCGAGAGATTCTATATGGGTGGTACCGCGCTCTACAACGGCCGCTACGACGGGCGCGAGCTCATCCCCCTCCGCGGCTACGAAAACGCCTCCGAGAACGGCTACAGCAGCGCGGCAACCTATGACATCACGCCATATGGCGGCGGTACCATTTACAACCGGTTTGTTGGCGAGCTCCGCTACCCGATTTCTCTGAACAATACCGCCAAAATCTTCGGGCTTGGTTTTGTGGAAGGCGGGAATGTCTGGAATAAATGGAGCAACTACAATCCATTCCAGCTGAA
Source organism: Cruoricaptor ignavus (assembly GCF_900141665.1). Lineage (GTDB taxonomy): Bacteria > Bacteroidota > Bacteroidia > Flavobacteriales > Weeksellaceae > Cruoricaptor > Cruoricaptor ignavus. Next base: position 17,499 of record NZ_FQYI01000003.1, read on the forward strand.
GCGCTCCGCAGGCTTTGGCGTGCGGGTGTATATGGGGGCCTTCGGCCTCATCGGTTTCGATTTTGCATACGGATTCGATAAGGCGCTAGGCACTCAGGAAGCTTCCGGATGGAAAACTCACTTCCTGATGAATCAGTCACTTTAATTCTGAACAAAAATGAACAGACTTAAAATAGCATTTTTCGCAACCATTGTTGCCGCCGCGGCAAACGCGCAGAAGATAGGCGTGGTAGATACCAACTACATCCTGGCGAGAATGCCGCAGTATAAAGAGGCGGAGGCACGCCTGAATTCCCAGGTAAAGCAGTGGGAAGAAGAGGTGCAGCGCCTGCAGACGGAATATGAGACCAAGCGCAATACCTTTGAAAATGAGAAGATTCTGCTGGTTGGCGATCAGCTGAAGCAGCGAGAGCAGGAAATAAAAGACCTGGATGCCAAGCTGAAAAATACCGTCTCCCAGCGCTTCGGCACCGATGGGGAGATGAACCGCTCCCGCTCTGCCCTCGTGAAGCCTTTTCAGGATCAGATTTGGAATGCCATTAAAACAATGTCTGAAAAAAACAATCTCGGCATTGTTTTGGATAAAAGCAACAACATCAGCGTTATTTTCTTGGACAAAAAATATGATTATACCGATAAAGTGTTAGATTTGTTGCTTCAAAAAAATAACGCAGCCGGTGCAGAACCAAAGAAAACCGGAAACAATAAGAGAAATTAAATTTAAAACAACTCAATTTATATTAAAAAAGATTATGAAAAAACTAAGTGTATTTTTTGCAGCGGTAATGGTGTTCGTTGCAGTAGGGTTTACAAATGCTCAAAAAGTGGCTGCGCTGGATTATCAGGAGATTCTCGCACTAATGCCGGAGACAAAAAAAGTAACTTCAGAGCTGGATACTTTCAGCAAAACTAAAGAAGCCGAGCTGAAAAAGCAGGCAGATGCTTTCCAGGCGGAGGTGCAGAAATATCAGTCAGAAGGTGCAAAGATGACCGAGGCCCAAAGACAGACGAAGGAAACAGAACTTGCGAAAAAGCAGCAGGATCTTCAGCAGCTTAGTTTCACGGCGCAGCAGGACCTTAATAAAAAGAGAGATAGCCTTTTGCAGCCGGTGATAGACAGGCTTAATAACACCATCGAGAAAGTGTCCAAGGCACAGGGTTGGGACTATGTGATCGATTCATCTGCGCTGATCTACAGCAACGGAAAAATCGACGGCACTGCTGCAGTGAAAAAAGAACTTGGCATTTAATATTGACACTAAAACCTTCAAACCGCTTCCCTGAGGCGGTTTTTTATTTTTGTACGATGAGCCGCGAAATCAGTTCACTCACCAAAGTCCGCTTCTGGCACTGCGACCCCCTGGGGCATCTTAACAATGTTCGCTATCTGGAATATATGCTCAATGCCAGGGAAGATCACTTCGAGCAGGCGTACGGCTTTACATATGAAGAACACATCGGCGACACTGGCTGCACCTGGGTGACAGTTAAATCTCAGATCGCTTACCTTCGCGAAGTCCGAAGCAATGAAATGGTAGCGATTACCAGTAAAACAATCTCGACAGACGAGCGAACTTCCACGGTGGAGATTTTAATGACCTCTGCCGATGGCTCAGTCACGCATTGCCTACTTTGGATCACCACGATTTATTTCAATCTGCAGACCAGGAAGGCAGTGGAGATGCCTGAAAGCCTCCTTCAGACTGTGCGGGAAACGATAGCGCAGGTTGAACAAACGGATTTCGACGAGAGAGCAAAATACTTGAGACACCAAAACAAAAAAAGAATACCAAAATGAAAAAAATTCTCGTTACCGGGGGCAGCGGCCAGCTGGGAAGCTGCCTGAGAAAACTCAGCGAAAACTATACGGAAGCTTTTCAGTTTGATTTCCAAAACTCACGCACTCTTGATATTACCGACGGCGCAGCAGTTTCCGACTATTTTGAGAACCAAAGACCGGATTTCTGCATAAATGCTGCCGCCTACACCGCCGTAGACAAGGCAGAAAGCGATGAGGAAAAAGCCTATGCCGTAAATGCCCTGGGGGTGGAAAACCTTGCAAAGGCTTGTGCGGAAAACGGAACGGTTTTTATCCATATTTCCACCGATTATGTATTCGATGGCTATACCCAGCTGCCTTACGAGGAAGGAGATTCTCCCAACCCGCAGGGTGTATATGGCGCATCCAAGCTAAAGGGGGAAGAGCTTGCGCTGGCTGCCAACCCAGAAACCATCATCCTCCGTACCTCGTGGCTATACTCCGAATTCAGTAAAAATTTTGTAAAAACAATGCTCACACTTTTTAGCCAGAAAGATGAACTGAATGTAGTGGCGGATCAGTACGGGCAGCCGACCAACGCCAACGACCTTGCTGAAGCGATTATGAAAATAATTGAGTCAGAAAATAAAACCTACGGAATTTTTCATTTTTCAAACTATCCCGAGACCACTTGGTACGATTTTGCGTCGAAGATTGCAGAATCCTCAAAAAATAATATTAAAATCCACCCCATCCCCACATCAGAATATCCAACCCCCGCAAAGCGCCCGGCGCGCAGCACCATGTCCCTGGAAAAAATCGAGCGTACCTACGGCATCGAGCCAAAACATTGGGAAGCCAGCCTGGAAAAGTGCCTAGAAATTCTTATATAATCATCCCCCGAAACAATTACCCCCTCTCTCCACTCGGAGCAGTTTACGATAACCACTTACTGCCGGGTTGGTCTTTCTTTAAAATTTTTCTACCTGATAACCAGCGACTTGGGCCCGGCGGGCAGATTTTTTTTAAATTACCTCTTGCCTGTTCGGGAAATCCCCTTATCTTTGCACTCCCGATTTGGTATTGGGGGAGCGTTGCGAGGGGATAATAAGCCCTATTTGAAATTTTTTAAAAAAAACTTGGCGGAGCGTTTGGAAGTTTGAGTGACAAATTCCTACCTTTGCCCACCCGTTTTTCGGGTCAAGCGCGGGGGGATTTTTGCTGGGGCTCCGGGACGAAAAAAAATAATTTTTTTCAAAAAGTTTTGGTAGTTTCAAAAAAGTTCTTACCTTTGCAACCGCAAATCACGAGAGGCCTTTGGCCTGGTGGTTTGGAAGAGAGAGGATCATTGAAATCAACGATACATACAACCAGGTAAGGGGCGGCGCCCGGGTATGCTTTATGGCGTATTCGATGGGGCGCCGCGGAACGGAAATACAATGGAGAGTTTGATCCTGGCTCAGGATGAACGCTAGCGGGAGGCCTAACACATGCAAGCCGGGCGGGATCCCTTCGGGGTGAGAGCGGCGTACGGGTGAGGAGCACGTGTGCAACCTGCCCCTGTCTGGGGGATAGCCCTCCGAAAGGAGGATTAACACCCCATAGGATGTTCGCCGGCATCGGCGGTCATTGAAAGGTTACGGACGGGGATGGGCACGCGCAGGATTAGGTAGTTGGCAGGGTAACGGCCTACCAAGCCTTTGATCCTTAGGGGGCCTGAGAGGGTGATCCCCCACACTGGTACTGAGACACGGACCAGACTCCTACGGGAGGCAGCAGTGAGGAATATTGGACAATGGGTGGAAGCCTGATCCAGCCATCCCGCGTGAAGGACTAAGGGCCTATGGCCTGTAAACTTCTTTTGTACGGGGATAAACCTATCTACGCGTAGATAGCTGAAGGTACCGTACGAATAAGCACCGGCTAACTCCGTGCCAGCAGCCGCGGTAATACGGAGGGTGCGAGCGTTATCCGGATTTATTGGGTTTAAAGGGTCCGTAGGCGGGCCTGTAAGTCGGAGGTGAAATCCCGCGGCTCAACCGCGGAACCGCCTTCGATACTGCGGGTCTTGAGTAGGCTTGAGGCGGCCGGAATGAGTGGTGTAGCGGTGAAATGCATAGATATCACTCAGAACACCGATAGCGAAGGCAGGTCGCCAAGGCCTTACTGACGCTGATGGACGAAAGCGTGGGGAGCGAACAGGATTAGATACCCTGGTAGTCCACGCCGTAAACGATGCTCACTCGTTCTCGGGCGTTATCGTTCGGGGGCTAAGCGAAAGTGATAAGTGAGCCACCTGGGGAGTACGGGCGCAAGCCTGAAACTCAAAGGAATTGACGGGGGCCCGCACAAGCGGTGGATTATGTGGTTTAATTCGATGATACGCGAGGAACCTTACCAGGGCTTAAATGGGGGCCGACCGGCGCAGAGATGCGCCTTTCTTCGGACGGTCTTCAAGGTGCTGCATGGTTGTCGTCAGCTCGTGCCGTGAGGTGTTAGGTTAAGTCCTGCAACGAGCGCAACCCCTGCCGCCAGTTGCCATCATTAAGTTGGGGACTCTGGCGGGACTGCCTACGCAAGTAGCGAGGAAGGCGGGGACGACGTCAAATCATCACGGCCCTTACGCCCTGGGCCACACACGTAATACAATGGCCGGTACAGAGGGCAGCCACGCGGCGACGCGGAGCGAATCTCGAAAGCCGGTCTCAGTTCGGATTGGAGTCTGCAACTCGACTCTATGAAGCTGGAATCGCTAGTAATCGCGCATCAGCCATGGCGCGGTGAATACGTTCCCGGGCCTTGTACACACCGCCCGTCAAGCCATGGAAGTCCGGGGTACCTGAAGTCGGTGACCGTAAAAGGAGCTGCCTAGGGTAAAACGGGTAACTAGGGCTAAGTCGTAACAAGGTAGCCGTACCGGAAGGTGCGGCTGGAACATCTCATTTTAGAGGCTTTATCAAGTCAATAAGCACACGGTCCTTCATGGGCCCCGCGCGCCGGGGGGCGCCGCCCCGCCCTGTTGTTGTATAGTATCGGATCATATAAAGGAAAAGGAGGATTCACGCCCGGGCGCGAGCCCAGCGCATTGTCGCGGGCCACGGGTCAGGCGGGTAGAGGAGTCTCGTAGCTCAGCCGGTTAGAGCGCTACACTGATAATGTAGAGGTCGGCAGTTCGAGCCTGCCCGAGACTACGGATGCCTGGGGAATTAGCTCAGCTGGCTAGAGCACCTGCCTTGCACGCAGGGGGTCAAGGGTTCGAATCCCTTATTCTCCACAGCCGCGGAATGCGGCCTGCCGGAAGCCCTTGGGGGGCGCTGCGAAGGATGCAGCGTGGGTCCCTGGGGTGGGAGGCGAGATCGAGGATCATTGACATATACGGTAAGACATCACAAAGAGACGACCGGGCGCCGGGAGGCGCACCGAGAACCTTAGGGAAAGAAATCGTTAAGGGCGCACGGCGGATGCCTAGGCTTCAAGAGGCGACGAAGGACGTGGCAAGCTGCGAAAAGCCGCGGGGATCGGCACACACGAATTGATCCGCGGATATCCGAATGGGGCAACCCGGCACGCTGAAGGCGTGTCACCAGCAATGGGGCGAACCCGGGGAACTGAAACATCTAAGTACCCGGAGGAAAAGAAATCGAAGAGATTCCGTGAGTAGTGGCGAGCGAAAGCGGACTAGCCCAAAAGCCTTGATATGCTTAGCGGAACGCTCTGGAAAGGGCGATCGGAGAAGGTGACAATCCTGTACGCGAAAGGCATGTCGGGGTGAAACAAGAGTAGGGCGGGACACGTGAAATCCTGTCTGAATACGGGGGGACCATCCTCCAAGGCTAAATACTCCTTGAAGACCGATAGTGGACCAGTACCGTGAGGGAAAGGTGAAAAGCACTCCGAACAGGAGGGTGAAAGAGAGCCTGAAACCGTGCGCCTACAAGCGGTCGGAGTCCCGCGATGGGATGACGGCGTGCCTTTTGCATAATGAGCCTACGAGTTAATGTCGCCGGCGAGGTTAAGCGCTTAAGGCGCGGAGCCGGAGCGAAAGCGAGTCTGAACAGGGCGCGTAGTCGGCGGTATTAGACGCGAAACCTTGTGATCTACCCATGGGCAGGCTGAAGCTCTGGTAACACAGAGTGGAGGGCCGAACCGGTTGGCGTTGAAAAGCCTTCGGATGACCTGTGGGTAGGGGTGAAAGGCTAATCAAACTGGGAGATAGCTCGTACTCCCCGAAATGCATTTAGGTGCAGCGTCGCGCGAGTCCTCCGGAGGTAGAGCTACTGATTGGATGCGGGGGTTTCACCGCCTACCAATTCCTGACAAACTCCGAATGCCGGTGGATGCTGCGCGGCAGTGAGGGCGCGGGTGCTAAGGTCCGCGTCCGAGAGGGAAAGAACCCGGACCAACGGCTAAGGTCCCCAAATGCGCGCTAAGTTGGAGAAACGCGGTCGGACTGCACAGACAGCTAGGATGTTGGCTTGGAAGCAGCCATTCATTTAAAGAGTGCGTAACAGCTCACTAGTCGAGCGGTCCGGCATGGATAATAATCGGGCATAAGCGCGCTACCGAAGCCATGGGATATATTATATCGGTAGGGGAGCATTCCGGCGGCCTGGAAGCCGCGCCGCGAGGCGCGGTGGAGCTTCCGGAAAAGAAAATGTAGGCATAAGTAACGATAATGCGGGCGAGAAACCCGCACACCGAAAGACCAAGGCTTCCCCGGCCATGCTAATCAGCCGGGGGTTAGTCGGGGCCTAACGCGAACCCGAAGGGGGTAGCGGATGGACACAGGGTTAATATTCCCTGACCCGCCCACACTGGAAGTGACGGTTCTCCGTAGCTGCTGGAGACTGACGGAATAGTCAAGGCCTAGCCTTCGGGCGAAGCTGCTGCAGCGAAGGGGGATCCAAGAAAAGCGAGTGAGGCGGCCCGTACCAAAACCGACACAGGTGGTCGAGGAGAGGATCCTAAGGTGCTCGAGTGAGTCGTGGCTAAGGAACTAGGCAAAATTGTCTCGTAACTTCGGAAAAAGAGACGCCCCCGGCGACGGGGGCCGCAGTGAAGAGGCCCAGGCGACTGTTTATCAAAAACACAGGACTCTGCCAAATCGAAAGATGACGTATAGGGTCTGACACCTGCCCGGTGCCGGAAGGTTAAGGGAGGCGCTTAGAGCAATCGAAGGCGCTGACTGAAGCCCCGGTAAACGGCGGCCGTAACTATAACGGTCCTAAGGTAGCGAAATTCCTTGTCGGGTAAGTTCCGACCTGCACGAATGGTGTAACGATCTGGGCACTGTCTCGGCCACGAGCTCGGTGAAATTGTAGTATCGGTGAAGATGCCGATTACCCGCAGTGGGACGAAAAGACCCTGTGAACCTTTACTATAGCTTCGTGTTGACTCTGAGCAATCAATGTGTAGGATAGGTGGGAGGCTATGAAGCGGGCACGCCAGTGTCTGTGGAGCCGCCGTTGAAATACCACCCTTTGCTTGCTTGGAGCCTAACTCCGGAAGGAGGACACCGCGTGGCGGGTAGTTTGACTGGGGTGGTCGCCTCCAAAAGGGTAACGGAGGCTTTCAAAGGTACCCTCAGCACGCTTGGTAACCGTGCGCAGAGTGTAATGGCATAAGGGTGCTTGACTGCGAGGCCAACAAGCCGACCAGGTGCGAAAGCAGGACATAGTGATCCGGTGGTTCCGTATGGAAGGGCCATCGCTCATAGGATAAAAGGTACTCCGGGGATAACAGGCTAGTCTCCCCCAAGAGCTCACATCGACGGGGAGGTTCGGCACCTCGATGTCGGCTCGTCGCATCCTGGGGCTGGAGAAGGTCCCAAGGGTTGGGCTGTTCGCCCATTAAAGCGGCACGCGAGCTGGGTTCAGAACGTCGTGAGACAGTTCGGTCTCTATCTACTGCGGGCGTTAGACGCTTGAGGGGGCTTGGGTCTAGTACGAGAGGACCGGCCTGAACAGACCTCTGGTGTACCAGTTGTGCCGCCAGGCGCACCGCTGGGTAGCTATGTCTGGTTCGGATAAGCGCTGAAGGCATATAAGCGCGAAACCTGCCCCGAGATTAGGCGTCTTTTAAGGGTCGTGGAAGATGACCACGTCGATAGGCCGCAGGTGCACACCTGGCAACAGGTCAGCCGAGCGGTACTAATTGCCCGTAGATTTATGGCCCCGAGGCCGGAGCGCCAGGGCGCCCGATGGGTCGCCTCCTTGTGATGACGTTACCGTAAGAAATAAGCCCTTTATGAGGGCTGTCCAACTTGGGCGGCCACTGCGGAGGGGCTCACCCGTTCCCATCCCGAACACGGAAGTTAAGCCCTCCAGCGCCGATGGTACTGCGAAAGCGGGAGAGTAGGTCGCCGCCAGTCTTTTTAAACCGGAACCCCCGCCACCCAGAGTGGCGGGGGTTCTTCTTTTTTGCCACCCGGGGCGCGCAAGAACGGGACCCGACGGCTCACACCTGGACGACGCCAAGAAAGTTAGGTTTTTATTAAATAGAATCTTTTGTTAAAACTTTGTTAAAAGGCCCCAATGGATTTTTGTATCATCAAATTTCAATGGTGTGCCACTAAGTCCGCCGTTGCTAAGCTGGAAAGTCATAATTCCTAACTTAAACTGCATTGTAAAGCCTGCTCCAAAACTGTAAAGATTTGGATTCTTTTTCAGATTTTTATTTTCCAGAAATCCATATTGTCCAAAAAGATCGAAGTATATTCCGTCATTGACAAGATATCTGTATTTCAGACCGCCAAATGCATAGAAGTTCGCCAGAATCGACTGTTCACCAAAGCTACGCATAGATTTCCACCCTCCAAACCTCAGCATAGTATTATCTGCCGTTTTATTAGAACTACCTGGTGTAATCCCTGCTGCTTCAGCGCTTATATTTATCCAGTTCTGTTTAAATATTTTTATGTTTTGCCCATAGCCTGCTTCGAATTTAGTTTGCGTTGTCCGATGCCCAGAATCATTGTATTTCAATTTGGCAATATTTACCCCCGTTCTTAGCTCAGTATCGTATAGAAAAATTGGTATTTCAGAGTTTTTTGTAAATGAGTACCAAATACCTACTCCGTTTGAATTATAATTTTCAAAATTAGCATAACTGCCCCCTTCCAGTACTGCAGATGTTTCAAACAATGCGTTTAAACCTATTTTATTTCTTTGGTTAATTTGTCGGTAAAGCGACGGGAGAAAACGAACTTTAGCAAAGGCTGAATCCTGCACGAAAATATTCATATCAATGTTCGCTCCGGTTCGTGATTTGAACAGGAAAGGCACATCGACCTGCAAGCTGAGATTTTGTCCACCGTCCTGGCTGCGCTGCCAGTGAAGCGATATATCCTCAAAAGAATTCAGGAGATTTATGAACTGTAAATCCAGGAGCCCGTTGAATTTAAATTTTCCTCTTTCGTCTGTCCCAAAACCGATTATGCCATCAAAGGAGCTAGCCTTTTTTTTCTGAAGAAAAAGATAGATTTTGGTGGAATCTTTTGTGAATTGTGTCTGCGCTTGCCTTTCAAGTGCAATAAATTGATTTTGACTGATTTCTGTGTTTAAGTTTTGAATAAGCTTTTGACTGTATGGTTTCCCTGCATATCTCCGATTAATGTTTTTCACAAAAGCTCGAGGCACTTTATCATACCCTCTAATTTCAACGGAGTTTATTTGTCGCAATTCGCCAAGGTCTGCAGATAACCGCACCGTGGCTTGCCCTTGCTTAAAACCGATCCATTGAGTGAGCACCCGATTGAAAGGATATCCACTATTGTACAAATCTCTGCTGATGGATTTCTGAAGTGAATCCAGGTTTTTAGTGGAAGTGATCCTCTTATAATTGCTCAGTTCTGGACTGAACTCCAGGCGTGCCTGATTGAAATTTTTACCCTTTTCAAAAATAATTCTCACATCGGATCCATACTTCTCTGCCACGACAATTTTCGTAAGAAAATAGTTTGCAGAAACGAGCGAATCCAGAAATTTAACAGCGCTCATCGAATCTTTCCGCACGAATTCTTTCCCGGTTTCAATGTCTTTCAGGATGAAATTCTGAGCAAAGCTCAGCGAGCAAACTAAAGGAAAAATCAGCAAGAAAAGTCGTGCAGCAAAGGCTTTCATAGGCTTAAAACCCAGAAAATCTACATTTTATTATACCGCCTCATCAGTTTTTCGTAGAAATTCTGCGGCAAAATGTGTTTCAGCGGAATGCCGATTTTCTGCCCGAAAGGTCCGAAGAAATAATGCGCTTTCCAGCGATTTTTCTGAAGCAATTTTTCAACATAAACCGCCACAAGTTCCGGTGAAGTTCCGGCATCCACATGAGCATTCATCAGGCTGTAAACCGAATCGAACATTTTCTGGTACGGCTCGGAAACTTCGGAACGCACACGGTTATCCGCAATTTTCGTTTTGATGTCGCCCAAATGCAGCGCACAAATTTGAATATTCCACGGCAAAACCTCGTAGCGCACAGCTTCCGTCACCTTATCCACAGCAGCTTTCGACGCGGAATAAAATCCGCGGAAAGGCAATCCCATCTCAGAACCAATACTCGAAATATTGATGATTTGCCCGAATTTCTGTTCCCGCATTTTCGGCAAAACTGCACTTAACATTTGCACGGTTCCAATCAGATTCAAATCGAAAAGCTGCTGAATTTCAGGCTTTTGCGCATCTTCCACAGCACCCACCATTCCCATACCTGCGTTGTTGATGAGCACATCGATGCGATGTTGTTTCTGCAAAATTTCCGAAACGGCTTTCTCAATTTGCTCAGCATCCGTAATATCTGTTGGAATTGTCGTAAAATATTTTGAATCAGTAGGTTTTCTGCTGAGCCCGTACACTTTGTGTCCTTGCCTTCCAAGATGTTCGGCGAGCGCAAAACCGATTCCGGCCGAAGTTCCAGTGATGATAATGGTTTTCAATCGAGATTTTTAAAAAGTTCTTCCGCCGAAAATTGGAAGTCCGGGAAAATGTAGGACTTTACAACTCCGTCGTCCACAATTGGCGGCTTTCGGAACAAATTTAGCAATTAATTTTCGGGCGAAAGAATCTGCGCGAAATCCTGCCAAAATTTTGGATAAGATTTCTCTATAACCTGCTGATTTTCAATGGTTAATGGCTGTGCTAAACAATACGGTGCAAAACTCATCGCCATCCTGTGATCATCGTAAGTTTCGATCAAAATCTCATTTTGCGGTTCAACGAATTTTTTAGTTTTAATGAAATCATCGCCAATTTCTGTAATGCAACCGATTTTTTCCAGCTCATTTTTCAGAGCAGAAAGCCTGTCGGTTTCCTTTATTTTCAAAGTTTTCAGTCCGGAAATTTCGAACGGAATTTTCATTGCAGATGCCGTTGCACAAAGCGTTTGCACAATATCCGGACAGGAATTCATATCCAATGAAATTTTTTCCGGCTTGCTGAATTTTTCTGTTGGAATCAAGGAAATTGTTTCGTCAGAAAATTCGGTTTTTATTCCGAAAAAATTCTTGTAAAGTTCTGCAACGAATGCGTCGCCCTGCAAAGAATTTTGCTTGAAATTTCTCAGGCTGATTTTTTCACGGCCAATTGCACAAGCCGAATAGAAATAGCTTGCCGAAGACCAGTCGCTTTCTATCACTAATTTTTTAGTTGCTAAATTTTTCGCCGGAAAAATCCGAATGATGCTGTTTTCAAAATGGCTTTCAATTCCAATTTCCGTGAGCAGATTGAGCGTCATTTCCAGGTACGGTTTGGAAGTGATTTCACCCAGAAGCTCGATTTCTAGGCCGTTTTCCAGCTTTCCGCCAATCATCATCAGCGATGAAATAAACTGTGACGAAATTCCGGCATCGATTTTTATGCGGTGATTTTTCAGTTTTTTCCCAACGATTTTCAGCGGCGGAAAACCTGGATTTTCCAAATAATAAATTTCCGCACCAAGCGCAAGAAGTGCTTCTACCAACGGTTTTACAGGCCTTTGCTTCATTCTTTCGCTTCCTGTGAGAATCGTGGTTCTGCTTTCCTGAATGGCGAAAAACGATGTCAAGAATCGCATCGCCGTTCCGGCGTGATGAATGTCGATAATTTCTTCCGAAGAACCCAGCGCACTCTGCAACAATTGGGTGTCTTGCGAATCCGACAGATTTTCGATTTGGATGTTGCCGTATAATTTCTGCAGAATTAAAAGCCGGTTAGATTCGCTTTTTGAGCCACTGATTGTCAGCGTTTTATCCCGAATTAATTTGGATTTCGGCAGGAAAATATTGCTCATTTCAGCTTCTCGTTGTTTTGATGCCGCTCAAAATCCCGTTCGGTTTTCAGCTTCATTTTTCGATCAAAAGCCGTCTGCAAATCGGTGTTCGTCTGATTGGCAAGGCATAAGGTGACGAACAGGACATCCGCCAATTCTTCACCTAAATCTTTAGTTTTATCGCTTTCCTTCTCGCTTTGCTCTCCGTACTTTCTTGCGATAATCCGCGCAACTTCGCCCACTTCTTCGGACAAAATCGCCATATTGGTCAGCTCGCTGAAATAGCGCACGCCAACGCTTTTAATCCACTCATCCACCTGCTTTTGCAGCGCCGAAATTTCCATTACTGATAAGCACCGATGGTTGCAGGATTTGTGCGCGAAGTTCCGGCGATATCTTTCTCTAAACCGCTGATTACCGGTGTTTTAGCTTTTGCTGGCGAATCATCCTTCACCCGTAAATTTAGCTTGTGCGTGAAGATGTTTGCAAATTTCGGGTCTTCGTTTTTGATGGAATTTTTGATGGCAGGATTTGCGTCAAAAGAAAAGCCCGAATCTTTGCCGATTTTCAGCAGAGAGTGCGAAAATTGATAAGAAAAATTCTGTCCGTTAATCGGTTTAAACGAAACGGCATTCTCCCTTTCTCCAAAAATAATCGAGTTTTTCACGGTTAAATTTACAGCGCCGTTTTCCGTGGAATTTCCATTGTTAAATTCGTTGGTCACGAAAAGTGCGTATGCAGGCATTGCGGAATTCAGCTTCCAAAAATTCGCCAAAGTGCTGTGCAGAAGCGTTGTACTGCCACCTTTGTAAATTCCAAGATTGGCTTCGCCGCAATTTGAAAGCACGGAGTTTTCCAAGTTTAATTTTGATGCAACTGACTGAATACCAAACTTTTGAAAGGTGTGGATGATGGAGTTTTTAATTTCCGCTTCGGAAGAATTGAGCAAAATTCCAGTTTCGCCGCCGAAAATTTTAGCATAATTAATATGGAGTTTTGCGCCCTGATCTGCGGAAATTCCTTTCCAGTTCAGCGCAATCGTATCATATCTCGTATCGCTTCTGTCGCCGCGAAACAGCACCTCATTGCCCAGTTCACCATTCACTTTCAGCGTGGAATTTTTACCCAGGCTAAGGCTTCCGTTTTTCGTAAAATAAACCTTTGTTCCTTTCTGAATCGTTAAGGTTTTTCCTTCTGCTAAAGATAATTTGCCAAAAATCACCTTTGCTTTTGAATTGTCCCAAACGATGTTTTCCGTGATAATGTTTGGGTTGGTTTTGCTTTCGATAAAAAATTCCGCATCTTGAACCACGGAAAACAGCGTGATTTCTTTCGTGTTTGCCGCACCCTCGAACTGAATTTTGTCTTCGGCAATGGCTTCCGGAGCATTAGCTTTCGGCGCCATTTCCACGAAGATGAAAAGGCTGTCTTTTCGGCGCAGCGGCACATTCGTAAACTGTGTGCCAGGCCTTCCGTCCACATTGATTCGGTATTGAGAATTTGCGCCGTCCCGCAAAGCAATCCGCGGAATCATCACATCCTTATCCTCCTGGTTGTAAACTTTCACGGCGTAGGCTTCGGAACGGATCTGGTGGTAAACCGTGTCGATAAACACCGTGTCCTTCGAAAATTTCAGCGCAGAAGTAGGCGCATCAAACACGATTTCATCGGTCTTGCAGGAAATGGCGGCGAATAGTATGCAGAGCATTGTGCCGAAAAAATATCTGAAATTCATCGTTTAAAAAATGAAAAGTTTTCAAAAATAGGAAAAGATTGGAATATGCAGAAAAATTAATGCTGAAAATTTTCCTAAAAACTTTTTGCCGGAATGAAAAAGTTTTGTATTTTTGCGGTCTAAAATTTTGGCGGAAGAAAATGCCGCAGAGTTTAAAAGTAAGCACATTATGAAAAACGGAATCCACCCAGACAATTATAGGCTCGTAGTTTTCAAGGATATGAGCAACGATGAAATGTTCCTTTGCAAATCCACAGCGGAAACGAGGGACACAATTGAGTACGAAGGCGAAACTTACCCTTTGGTGAAGATGGAAATTTCTTCCACTTCACACCCTTTCTACACCGGTAAGGTGAAGCTTGTGGATACGGCTGGCCGTGTGGATAAATTTATGAACAAATACAAGAAATTCGCGAAGTAATTTCCGCGGAAATTCAGCTAAGCCTTCTCTGTTGGGAAGGCTTTTTTTATGTATTTTTGACAAAAATCGAAGCTATGCAACTGGTATTTTCGGACGCACAATTTTGGGAAGAATTTTTACCGCTCACATTCACACGGCCCATCGCAGAAATGCGATGCGGAATTTTAACCTTTTCAGAAAGATGGTGTAAGTTGCTGGAAATCAGCGATGTGAGGTTTTTAACTGAGGATTATTTGCAGAAAAAATTTCCTTCTCCGAAGAATGAAGAGGGTTTGGTAATTGTCCCGAACTTTTTGCCAACGGAAAAAGTTTTAAGTCAAATCAACAATCTACAGCTTGGCGAGGCGCTGTTTTACGATAATGAATTGCTTGCTGCAAAGGTGAATATGCAGGATTTTTCGCTGTCGCAAATTGAAAAAATGACCGAAGTGGAAGAACCCTTGGTGTTTTTCAAAAAGCGCACGGATTTGTTCAGCTTTAACGACAAGGCGATTGATTTCGATTTTCAGCTTTTAACGAAGGACAGGGCATCTCAGCCGCTATCTTCCACGAACGGTCTGCTAGGAAATCCGGAAGATTTGTTCATCGAAGAAGGTGCCACGGTGGAATTTTCCACGCTGAATACGCTGACTGGAAAAATCTACATCGGGAAAAATGCCGAAGTGATGGAAGGTTGCAATCTTCGCGGTCCCATTGCGCTTTGCGAAGGCTCGAAGTTTAATCTCGGCTCGAAAATTTACGGTGCCACCACGATTGGTCCGCACTCGAAAATTGGCGGCGAAGTGAATAACATAGTAGTTTTCGGCTACAGCAACAAAGGCCACGAAGGTTTTGTTGGCAACTCGGTGATTGGTGAATGGTGTAATCTTGGCGCCGATACGAATTCTTCCAACCTGAAAAATAATTACGCCAATGTGAAGCTTTACAGTTTTAAATCCGAAAAACTGGAAGATACTGGGCTGCAATTTTGCGGGTTGATAATGGCAGACCACGCGAAAACCGCGATAAATACACAGCTAAACACAGGAACTGTGGTTGGCGTGGCAGCCAATATTTTTCGGGCTGGCTTTCCGCCGAACTATGTGGAGAATTTCAGCTGGGGCGGTTTTTCCGGTGATGAAAAATTTAAGCTGGATAAGGCCTTTGAAGTTGCGGAAAAAGTAATGCATCGCCGAAAAGTAGCGCTTACAAAGCAGGACAAGGATATTCTGGCGTATGTTTTTGAGAACTTTTAATCCCCAGCATTCGAAAAAATTAGTATTAATTCGAATTAATACGCTTTCGCGGAAACTATTTTTGCCGTAATTTTGCAAAGAAAGTGCGATGCCTATTCAAGACAAAATCTTAGAGCAAGCCATCACTTTCGATGATGTGCTGCTAATCCCTGCATATTCCGAAGTCCTGCCCAACCAGGTTTCCCTCAAATCAAGGCTTTCCGAGAAAATTATGCTAAATGTGCCCATCGTTTCCGCAGCGATGGATACCGTAACCGAAGCCGAAATGGCCATAGCCCTGGCAAGAGTTGGTGGCCTAGGCTTCATCCATAAAAATATGCCAATTGCCGATCAGGCTGGACAGGTGAACAATGTGAAGCGCTCAGAAAACGGTATGATTTCTGACCCAGTAACTTTAACGAAAGACCACACGCTTGGCGAAGCAAAGCAGCTGATGGCTCGCTACAAAATCTCCGGACTTCCCGTGGTAGATTTTGAAAATAAACTTCTCGGCATCATAACCAACCGTGATGTGAAATATCACGAGGACGATTCCCAAAAGGTGGAAACGCTGATGACGAAGGACAACCTCATTACTTCTCACCTTGATACAACGCTGGAAGATGCGAAGAAAATCCTGCTAGCCAACCGTGTGGAGAAACTTCCAATCGTGGATGAGCAATACCGTTTGGTAGGATTAATCACGATAAAAGACATTGATAATCAGCTGGAATATCCTAATGCGCTGAAGGACTCGAGCGGCAGGCTGATTGTAGGGGCTGGCGTTGGCGTTGGCGATGATACGATGGAGCGGATTTCAGCTTTGGTAAATGCAGGTGTGGACATCATTGCCGTCGATTCTGCACACGGCCATTCCAAAGGCGTTCTGGAAAAGGTGAAGGAAATCCGCAACGCATTTCCGGAGCTGGACATTGTTGGCGGAAATATTGTGACGGCTGAAGCGGCGAGAGACCTGATAGATGCTGGTGCCAATGTGCTGAAGGTGGGCGTAGGCCCGGGCTCAATCTGCACTACGAGAGTTGTGGCAGGAGTTGGCGTGCCGCAGCTTTCCGCAATTTACAATGTGTACGAATTTGCCCGAGAAAAAGGCGTTTCCGTAATTGCGGACGGCGGCATTAAACTATCGGGTGACATCGTGAAGGCCATTGCCAGCGGTGCTGCTGCTGTAATGCTCGGTTCACTTTTGGCGGGAACCGATGAAGCACCGGGGGAAGAAATTATTTTCCAGGGCAGGAAGTTCAAATCTTACCAGGGAATGGGCAGTTTGGCGGCGATGAAACGCGGTGGCAAGGAGCGCTATTTCCAAAGCGAAGCGAAGAAATTTGTACCGGAAGGCATTGAAGGCAGGGTGCCGCACAAAGGCAAACTGCAGGATGTGATTTTCCAGCTGACCGGCGGAATTCGTGCGGGGATGGGCTATTGCGGTGCGAACGACATTGTCGCGCTGCAAACGGAATCCAAAATGGTGAAGATTACGGGCAGCGGTTTGAAGGAATCTCATCCTCACGATGTAATCATCACGCAGGAAGCACCGAATTATTCGTTGTAGGAAATTTTTGTCTAATATTTAAGCCACAGAGATTGCGGCTTTTTTTGCTTCTTACTTTCAATCTTTTGTACTTTATAATCCTTCTCACAAACCACAAAAGATGGACTGAATTATAAAGATTTATTTTTTAGAATTCATTATAGCACTTTGCATTTACTCAACCGATATTGTATAAAGAATTGGATTGTTGTCTTTCTTCCTTATTGGGAATTTATCAATAGCATAGATTTCGTCATAGCCGATATTTTCCACAGCGATCCAGCCGTGTTCGATGCCGGCATCAGGCCGTATGATTATTTTTTGGCTTCCGTTAATAAATTCGAAATAACGGTAGTGAGGTATGTTTCCTTCAATTAATCCAAAATTTGGAAGATCAAATTCATTTTCTGCGATTGATTCTAAAAATTTATCCCTTTCCTCTGAGTTTTCAAATTCGTGAAAAAATTTGGAAGGTTTTTTCTGATTTGCGAAATCCTTGATGTTTACTTTTACGCTCTCCAAATTGAATCCTGTTTTATCTTTTAGTTTTTCAAGGAACTGTAGCATTAGCAGCACAGCGAAGGGAGATTTTACATACCTGTCGTAATAGGCTGCCTGGTAAGTGTTTCCCGCCATTAAATCTTGTAAGTTGATTCCTTTTTTTGCTAATTCTTCTAAAACTATTTCTGCAATCTCATCTGAGTTGATTTCCTGGTGGGTTTTTATATAAATTTCTGCTACAGAACTTCCGGTATTGAAAGTAGGCTCTGGCACTTCGGAAAATTCCGGCAGTGATGCTTTGTGCAAAATGTATGAAGCTCCTGAAATAATTGCTCCCCAATTCTCATCCGGTTTATTGGAAAATTCCTCAGCGTAATAACCAATTAACTCGCCATTCTTTAGCTTCATTATAGCTACGCGATGCAAAGGCAGGTTTTCTCCGGAAACCTTCAGTATGTTGCCATATCTTTCTGAAGTGAAAAATGTAATTTTATCGTGCTGATTTCTATAAATAGGTTCATCGGTTATAACGAAATTTATTTTGGTATTTTCACTCAGGTGCTTTATGATTTTGGAGGATTCCAAATCCCAGTGCTCGAAATTGCTGTCTGTATAGAGCCATATTTCTTCAATATCATTACGGTAGATGTATTTGTTAATATCATCCCGCACATTTCCAATAAGTTTTTTAATGCCAAGCATTTTTTCGGCAAGTTCTTTAGGCACACTTTGGTCTAGCGCTCGCTTAAGCCAATCGATAGCAAGGTGCCTGTCCAGCCAATTAAGGTGATGATTTGAATTTCTATCGATTAGGCATTTGGTACAGGCAGTCTGGCAATCGCAGTTTTCAAGTTTGTTTAGTGATTTTTCCAGAATTTTTTCAAGATATAGTGAGAATTGTGGCGCATATCCTGCACCGCCGGTTGCTGTATCAAAAATGAACAGAGATGAATAGGAGCCATACTGTTTGAGGTTGAAACTGAGCTCCTGCTCGTCTATAGCCAAGTATTCAGCAAGCATTTTTGTGAACATAACGCCTAAGGAATACAGCAGCTTTTCATCGTTGGAAAAATTATTCCCTTCATTTTTCACTCTGATTTCCACAAAATCTGTTTGGAATCTTCCGCCAAGAATTACATTATGTTTTATACTGTTGCCATCTCCGCTGCATATCGTGCCATCCTGATCTTTACCACCTCTCAGCCTTCGGTGGCTTTCCAGTTTTTGCGGGTCAAGTGATGCTCTCCCACAAACCAGGCATACTGAAAAACCATCGCCCTTACCTTTATTGTAGTATAGTATTTCTGCATTCCTATCGCTTTCTCTGATATCGATTAGTGAAGATTCATCGTTTGCCCAAGGCTTAATGTTTAGCAGTAGCGGCTCTACCGTGCTTAGACTGGTAGTTTCTTTTATTTTTCGTGATTTTTCGCTGTATAAATCTACGGCAAAACCGGCGGGCTCTATCAGTTCTGTAAAAGTTCCGGCTCCTCTAGTTGCCATAGATATGCCTACAAAGTCTGTGTGTTGGCAATTGGCGCAAGGTTGTTGTATGTTGTTTTCCTGGTCGCCCTCTACAACTCTTTGGTAGCCGCATTTTCTGCATTGTTGTACCACGGCGTGCCTATCCTGTCCGCCATAGATGTTTTGGGAAATAATTCCTCCCGAAATATATTTCCAGTTGTTTATTACAATTTCATTGCCTGGTGCATAGGCGGCCAAGGCTCTTGTAATGTGGTAGGACGGATTTTCTTTGTTCTGATTTTTCTTTAAATCATTTATCGTGGTGGTTTCAATTTCTACTAAGCCCGTAGGAATTCCTGCGCTTGGCGCGAAACCTTCTTCTACCAGGTTAGTAAGGGCATTCCTACTTAAGTACCGCCCCAACTGAAAATTTACCGCTTTGTAAGCTGGAGAATTTTCTCCATACTCTCTCCTAAGATTTTGCAGTGTATTTTCGAAATTCGTTTTTCTGGTTTCAGCCTTGTTTTTTAGTTTCTCAAAATTTTGTTTTACATTATGAATGTATGTTGAATTTTTCAGGCCTGCCATAGGTGTGCCTTTTGTAAGCTTTTCTATTTCATTAGAAAACTCGGTATCTTTCAAATTGATTAACCAATCAGAGAATCTGTTTGCCAGCGGCTCTGCACCTTCAATGCCAAAGAAGAAAGTGTCAATGCTGTCTTTCACATTTACGCCACCAATCTCTTTTGATTGGATGAATTTTCCAAACAGCAGTGCGTTGATGTGCCGCGAAACAACTTCCGGGCTTCTGAACTGTAGCATAGGTGGTGCAATCTCGTGTTCCAACGCCCACTTAGGATTGTTGAAAACATTATACCCAATAGGATTAGGAGTGCAAATGGTAACGGCAAGAGACTTCTGCTCCTGGCGCCTTCCCGCTCTACCGCTTCGCTGAAGATAGTTTGCAGGGCCTGGCGGCACATTGTTCATTAGCACCGTGGAAATCCCACCAATATCTACACCCATTTCCATCGTGGTGGAGCAGTTCAGGATGTTCAGCTTACCTTCGTTAAACTGCTCTTCAAGTTTCTTTAATGTTTTGTCGCTTTGTTGAGCAGAATGCTCTCCTGCCAAGAACAATGGCTTTATATCCAAAACTCTTTCCTGAAGGTCGCTCCAAACGCCTTGCTCTCTGAGTGTTTTTGAATTTTCAGAAATCCATATCCTCGTTTGATGGTGATTTTGTTCATTTTCACCATTCAAATTGAACGGATAGGGCAGTTTAGGAATATCAACTTCTTTAGTTATCCTGAAATTTTCTACATTCTCTGGCGTGAGCCCTCCAGTAATCCACGGTGAGTAACTGCGGAAATGCCTGTCTATCAGCCGCCGTTTTACCGGGCATAAATATGCTTTTGAATTTATGCTGAATTCGCTCTTTTCCTCCAGATTTAATTGAAACTTATTTTTACCGGTATTTGTTAATAAATTCGCTTGTAATGTTTTGCGAATTTCAATAATAAGTACATTGATTTGGTCAACTTTTTCTGGAGACAGATCTTCGTAATCGTGCCAACCGAGCCCAGCACAAATAAGCATTACAAGTCTGTTTTGCCGCTTGCTGTTCTCCTGCGCTTTTGGCCAGTCTTCCTCTTTTACTGTTTGATATTTCCGATAGAACCCGCTCGTTAATTGTGAAGCTGTCTCAGGGATGCTATAATAAAATTTAGCTCTGATGAAGTAGTCTACGGTAATTTTCAATAAATCTTTCCATTCATCTATAGTTATTCCCAGTTCATTCGCGATTGCAGGGCGATTGGCAATGGCGTCAATTTTAGGGTAAGATAATGATACAAGTCCCAGATTCTCCAGAGAGTTTTCTCGTGGAAGCCTTCTGCCGAATTGGTCGTAAAGCAATGCGGTAAGGAAATCTTTCCAATTATCTCCGTATGTAAATCTGCTATCACTCAGGTTGTTTAAGAAAATGGTTTTCAGTTCGCTGCTTCTATCCAAATTAATTCTATATATTAAATCCTTCCAATTAATTTTGGGCAGTGCATTGTTAACTTTAGCTTTTTCTTTATCTATTTCCTTTTTCAGGTGATCTCTGATTATTTGCTTCTCTGCGTTATCAAACTGTTTCTGAAGGTAATGCAGAATAGAGTTTGGATCAGCATTTGGGTTTTCCCCGTTCTTAAGCAGAAAGTGGTAAACCATCGATTTAATCCAGTTTTTTTCCGTGTCTTGATTTTGGAGCGCAGAAATTTTCGCGGTCCCCTGCCTGCTGTCAGTAAAGGAAATATATTTTCTACCTTCCCAAAGTGCTTTGTCATCATTTGTCGTTCCTTCCGTTTCCCCCAGGATAATATCGGAAAGAAGCCGATTAGTGAAGGCGGTAGACATCCTGAAGTGATAAGCATTAGCGGCGCTTTCTCCGCAGAATGGGCATCTGTCAGGGACTTGGTGAGAGATTAAAAAACTTTTGCCATCATAATCTAAACGACCATCGGTTTCAATTGCACAGGGACTATACGATTCATGGGCATACTTTTTATTTGGCAAATTAGGTAAAATGATGATTTTATTTCCTTTTTGCTCAGATATATTGTCTATTTCTTCATCGTCTTCTTCCTCGTGAATGTTGAATGCCGTTCCATCTTCAATGGTAATCTGCCTGATTTTGTCTCGTTTGTCTTGTTCAAAAATCTCTCCTTCCATCATATAATTTCCGCAGGATTTGCAGGAGATCAGTTCCAGCAAAGGCCAGCCGCATTCACAATTTTTGGCGGCAATGGTGTGCAGTGTTCCGGGTATATGCTTCGGCTTAAACTCTTTATGCTTTTCGCATTTTGGATTTGTGCAGCAGAATAGCCCACCCAAGCTTCTCAGAAAGAAATGTGCACGAAGCGGCACCGCATCGGTTTCCGATATAATGTCGGCAGATTTTAGAAGGTTATCCCTTAAATTAGCTGGTGAATAAGTCTCCAGATTTTGAAGAGGCATAAAGTTATTCTTAACTATATCGCTTCGCAGTTGCTCTATTTTTTTAATATCAAATCGGCTGTCGGCCAGTTTGTTTTCGTCGAAAGTTTTATTTAAAACCCTTTTGCCTTCTATCACGGCGATATTTTCTTCAGGAATGCCGCACAGGTTTGCCATAAATTTTTTCAGCGCATCATCGTTTCCGCTGCCTACGGTTGCCGAAGTAAGTGCAAAGCGAATATCTTTTATATCTGTTTTAAATGCATCCACAAGCCTACGGATAAGTAGTGCCATCTCTGCGGCTGAAGAACCCGTGAGGGTGTGCGCTTCATCCAGCAATATCCACCGCAATTTTCCCGCAGATTTCTCCAATATAGGGGTATCCTGCCTGCGAAGAAGAATGTACTCCAGCATTGATGGATTTGTGAAAAGGATGTTTGGCGGCGTGTCCCTAATTTTCTTCCGGGAAATCAGCTGCGGGTAGGCTTGCGAATCTTGATTATTCTTGCTGTTCTCCTCAGTTTTACTGTTGTACATGGCGTATGTTATGCCGCCAAGTTTTTGGCACCAGGCATCCATTCTCTTTTGCTGGCTGGCGATCAAGGCGTTTAGCGGATAGAGGAATATCGCATTAATGCTGTTGGAATTTTTACAGTTGGCATATAAATCTTGGAGAACAGGCAACATAAAACATTCTGTTTTCCCAGAGCCTGTTCCTGTAGTTACTACTATGGATTTTTTTTCATTAAGCAGTTTTTGCCAGCTTTGAACCTGGTGCTTGTAAGGCTTTCTGTCTTTTGGAAAGCGGTACTCACCCTTTACCTTATCAATGGCGGAAATAAAATTTTTCTCAAAAATCTCAGGTGCATATTCTTCCATAAGCTTTTCAGCACTTTCCCAGGGAAAAGTGTTTTGCAGCACTGGCTCTGCAAGCAGAGGCTGATCTTTGAAAAGATATTCCAGGTAGCGCTGCATTTCTGCATCACCCATTGCCCAAAGTGCGTTGATGGAATCTTTCAGCCTGCCATCAACTTTATTGTAGAAATTATCGAAATTCATTTTTATTGCAGTTTGTTGATGGAATACAAAAGTATTTGATTGTACCAGTTTTTATCCATTTCTCTTGCATAGAGGTAGTTTCGGCGGATTTTAAAACCATCTATAGAATTCTCCCAAATTTTTCGGTTTTTATCCTTGATGGAAAGGGCTGCAGCTATAGGAGCTTCTAGTAAAAGTCGGATTTTTTCGTGATCATCAGCTTTATGAATTAAAGTATCAACTTCCTCAAGATACCAATATGTTTTTGGGATTTCATTCAAAACTTGGTTGCCAAGTCTTTGCCTTAGCCCTTGAAGGTTTGCCGGAGTTGGCATTAAATGCTGCATATTTGACTGCGTAAAAATATCATAGCACATATTATTGATTTCTACCTTGGTGCTTTCTTTCAGGAAGGGTAATACTGCGGAGATTTCCACGGAAGCCCATCCTGCCGCTGAAATCCATTCTTTTTCCGGAACCCAGTGGAACAGGAACCCGGTATCTTCTTCCAGTTTCCTCAGCTGATTATGAAATTCCTCAGCGTTTTGGTACGCTCTCAGTTTCTCATTCAAAAAGAAGAACGCTCTTGCGGCTACTTTTGGATTTATGGCCACAGTCCGTAAAATATCGAAGGCGGCAAACGGTAATTTATAATAATCGCAGGTTGTAAAATAAATGTTGAACTTATACCAGGCCTCGGAATCTATTTCGCTTTTCGAAAGCTCGTCAGCATAGCTACTAATTCTTTCAAGCCTATCATGCTCATCTGTTGGCACATTGTCCGGGTCGGTTGTTACAAAAATTGGCAGCAGAGTGCTTTGAGCATTTTCATTGCTCTCCACTACTAAAAATTTATCAGAAGGCAAGTTATCAGGGAACCGGAAAATACCATCAGTTTTTTCAAGGGAGATAGTGTCTATCTGTGATGCGCTGCAATCTAAAGGAATGGCGATAAGATCCGCCTCGGATTCCCTTTCAAAACGCAGAAGAGTTTCGTCGTTCTCGCAGCTTTGTTCCAATCTGTTATTGTATCGGCCAATGTTAAAACTGGCTGTTCTTCTTAAGTTATTGCGGTGATTTTCGCGAATTTCAAATAGGATTTTGCAATCATCATCCATCAAATCAGAAATTGAAAACAACCTGCGAAAATCATTGAGATAATCTATAATCGGAATATTGCCTTTGGCACATTCTCTAATTATTTTAATTTCACCATTGCAGGTATTGCTCATTCTTACAGAAACTTTCCCATTCTTCCTGTTTACCAGCCTGCAGCCGTGAAGGTCAGAGATATTTAGTTCTGAACGTTGGTTTACAATATTGTTCTCATTATCAATCACTTGGATGCCTTCAAAAGGCGGTGCAATTTCTATAAAAAGCGCCCTGTTGTCTTCCCTTGATTTTAACGCGAAGCGTAGGGTTCTCGGGCTTTTTAGCCTGTTCGTCAAACTGATCTTAAATTCGCCATTGTTGATTTCTTCTATATCCCAGAGTTCATTTGGCTTTGGCTCAATAGAAAAATCAGCGCTGGCATGAAAGCTTATAGTGGCAGAATCCGTAGTGGCATCCTGATTTTGAATTTCAAGATTTCCAATGTTAAATACCACAGCTTCCTCCATCATATTGCCGAAATGAATTCTTAAATATAGTAAGCCGTAGGGTAGGAATTCTTTTCGTTTGCGAGTTATCCAGTTAATTTTGTCCTTCGAATATTCGATCTTGCTTGCCTCAAAAGTTTTCTCATCATCGTCATCATCCACTTCATTTTCATCCCCACCTTTTTTAAACACATAAATATGGGATATCGTATTCTTTACAACATGAAGGTTGGATTTTATGATTTCCTGAGGTAGAATATCGGTAATAATTTGGAAATCAAAGGTTTGTGCGTTTGTTTTGAATTCCTTGGTTTCTCCCGTTTCGTTGTATATCAGTGTTTCTGAGTCTTCTACTTCAATGGCTTGCAATTTCTGCCCATTGATGATTATTTCAGTTTGCTCCTTTTCGGAAGAAAAACCTTCTGGAAAAGTGAGCAGGGCTTCTTCCCAAGCTGTTTTGGTAGATTTTTCTAGAATGTATTCATCCTCAGATCTTTTACCCCAGTAGTTGGGCTGCGATGTCGATGGTAAGTGCGTTATTAAATTATCAACTCTGTACGAATTTCCTTTGCTGTCCATAAGGAAAACTTCCGGTAAAATGTCTTCATTATTCCATCTTACCATCGTAGAATTACTCCAGGTTAGGCTGTATTTGCCACCGATATTTTTATAAAAACTACAGAGGAGGTAATCTCCCACAAAAAGATTATAATGATTTGCAAGGTGGTCATCCATGTTTTTAAGCTCCCGAGAGAGATTTTTAAAGGATTTAGCATCCATAGATCCTGGTTCATTCGTAGCCAGCAAAACGATATAAGTATCTTCTTGTTTTTTGAGAATCCAGTCCGCCTTCAGTGATGTTTTTCTGGTGCGTTTCTCATTTTGGTTTTGAATATTGTTTCGTAAAAGTGTCCTTAGATTTTCTTCCAGATTATCGTAGCGTTCATCTGAATTTATACTTTTAATCAAATCCAGACTGCTGCGGTATACATACTCGTTACGCATACTTTTGGGCAAAAGCTTTACAAGGAAATAATCGGATTCAATGTCAGCCTCCGAGTCGGGATTCTTTCTCTGCAATTTTAAAAGAAAACGGGTATACGAATCGTAATTATTACCACTTTTGATGTGATTTAGTGGTAGGCCTCCCTGAGAAAGCAGCGTGCGGAAGTAAAGTTTGTTCTGCCTTCTGATCCAAGCAATACCGATTTTTTCAGCACCTTTCCGCGCATGTTTATAGAAATCTTCTGCGCCATAATCGGTGTTCAGTTCGAGCGATTCGTAGATTTTTTCTTTCGATGGAGTGCCGCCGCTGTATAAATAGCGCCACCAAAAAGCATAATATAAACTGGCATCTCTCGGATCAAGCCTTGCAAGGTAAGGCGTTTTTTTAATGTGAATAGAAAGAGTTGTGAATTCCTTTTCCGAAATGATAATCTGCTGGATAGACTTAACACTGTTAGCACTAATTCCTCGCTTGTCGAGTAAATCATTAAAGAAAGACATGGTCTTATAATTTGACATGGTCTTATAATTTATTGTGAATTTACGAATATTTTATTTTTTTTCAAAAATAATTTGTAAAGACTTGTAAACTGAATTTTGCAACATTGCAAAACCTACCTCACCCTCCCAGGATTCTCCTTTAAAAAGCTTTCCCAGCCGGTATATTTTTTATCGGAAACGGAATTTCCTGAATTGAAATGATGGCAAACCGCCACAGCCAATCCGTCCGAAGCATCCAGGTATTTCGTGGGGAATTCCTTCAGGTTCAGCAGGTTCTGCAGCATCCCAGCTACCTGTTCCTTGCTGGCGTTGCCATTCCCAGTTATGGCCATTTTCACTTTTTTCGGTGAATATTCTGTAATCGGGATGTCCCGGTGTAGCGATGCTGCCATTGCCACGCCCTGTGCCCTGCCCAGCTTCAGCATACTCTGCACATTTTTCCCGAAAAACGGCGCCTCCAGGGCCACTTCGTCCGGATGAAATTCATCTATCAGGCTCAGCGTTTTCTCGAAAATATATTTCAGCTTGGTTTCGTGGTTCGGATATTTTTTCAGCAAAAGTTCGTGGATGGACACCAGCTGCATCTGCCCCTTCTGCACGGAAATAATGCCAAAGCCCATCACGGTAGTTCCCGGGTCGATGCCGAGAATAATCTTTTCTGGTTCGGTATGCATTTTGCAAAAATAATATCGCTAAATTTACAACCGAAAAACTAAAAATTCAAATTATGAAAAAAGTGCTTTTAAGCCTGTCTTTCATGGCGGCTATTGCGGTGGCGAACGCTCATCCTGTAATTGCGGCTGATAAAGTAACTCCTGCAAAAATCCAGCAGAAACATGTGGTAATCGATGGAATGGGTGTGAAGAAATCTATCACTATGAACGGCGGAACGCTGGAAGTGAACGGTGCAAATTGCGACATTACCGTGAAGGGTTTTGCCAATGAAATCATCGTGAACGGCTCGAATGTAAATGTGCGGATTGACAAGGTAAACCGTGTGGAAATGAACGGCGTGAATGCGAAAGTATACTACAAAACCACCGACAATAAATCTGGAAAAGTGGCAAGCGAAGTGAACGGCCTGAATGCGAAGGTTATTAAAGTGAAGTAATCTTCTTTAAAAAATATCTCAAGATCCTTGCTTTCTGGCAGGGATTTTTTTTCAACCTAGCAAACTTTGCACCTTATCGCGAAATTTATTGCGCCACCTTCTTTATCATCTCGCTACGCACTTTTTCGGCGGCAAGTTCCACGGCATCTGCAGCGGTTTTCATCTCTTTGTGCGGCTGGAAAAATCCGTTCTTGCTTTTCCGCTCGTCCGCAATGTTAGAGAGGATGATTACCGAAGTTTTTGTCTTCGGGTAAAAAATATTTAGCGATGGCGAACCCTTCACATAGCCTGTGTGGAAAAAGGCTTCCGGCGCAGTAAGGTTCAGCATAATGCCGTAGCCGTAGCCTACATTTCCTAGAATTTCGTGTTCGCGCGACGCATACTTCTTGGTGAGAAGTTTCAGGCTTTCGGGCTTCAAGATTTTTCCGCCGAAAAGTGCCAAGTTCCATCGGTTCAAATCATTCACCGTTGAAAGAATTCCGCCGGCAGAAGTTGAGATAGAATTTTCCGCAAGCCGTGCAGGCATATTTTCCACGATGCTGTATTGCGCGGCGTTTCCGGTATAGGCGCTGCCAAAATTTTGATTGTCAAAAGTTTTCGGCGTGAAGGTGTGGTGCATCCCTGCCTTCGCGAAAAGCTCCGCCGCATTTTCATCAAAACTTCTCCCGGAAACCTCCTCGATTAATTCGCCCAAAAACCGGTAGCCTTTATTGCTGTAGCTGAATTTTTCGCCGGGCTTCGAAAGCAGCCCGTTTCCAAAATCGCTAATTCCTGAAGTGTGCGTAAGCAACTGATGAACCGTAATATCCTGATAGGTAATATTTTGAAAATCAGCTAGATAGGTAGAAACTTTATCGTTCACGCTTAGTTTTCCCTCTTCCTGCTGAAGCAAAATTAAAACCGCCGTAAACTGCTTGGAAAGCGAAGCAATCGCAAAAACCGTGCTGCTGTCTATGGTTGTTTTCTGCTTAAAATCTTCAAAACCCTGCTGTTTTTCGTAGAGTAAATTTCCATCCTGAAAAACCGAAATGCTGCCGTTGAAATCATATTTCGAAAAAACGGAATCCATCTTCGCTGCATACATCGCTTGCTGAAAATTCACCAAAGTGCTGTTAATCAAAGCGTTGCGCAATTGCTGGGCGTCAGGTTTTTTTCGGCAGGATGTGATCATAAGTAAAAGCAGTGTTGCTATTATGCTGAAAGTTTTATGTCGCATTATCTAGTTACTTTATTTTTAAAGTTTATTGAATCCTGCCGCGGCAGATGCTTAACTTTGCAAAAATAAGAAGATGCCAAAATTTTTCCCATGGCTGGTGGCCGCCGGCACCGTTCTGGTAGGTTTTGTAGAATATTTCTGTGGGGATAATTCCAGTGTTTCAGAAGTTATCTTCTCTGCTATTGTTTTCGGCACAGCGTGGCTGGCGGCGTACCTGGCAGACCGCCCGGGCTGGCCATTCTGGAAAAAACAGCTGCTGACACTATTACCGCTGCTGCTGATCGCCGGAGCAGGGCAGGTATTTTTCTCCGAAGAAATCTGGGTGTTGCAGGTAATAAAATACGCTGCCATCGTGATGCTTTATTTTCTGCTCGCCAGCCTCAGCAGCCGTAAGACGCTGAGGTGAATGATCATTGTGTAAACAGCTAAAGTATTTCTCGAAAACTTTATTCCTTAAATTTCAAACTTTTAGCGGTTAATCCAAAAAAAAGCTGTACCTTTGCGCACTCTATTTGGGAGAGGAATGTTTAATCTATAATCTTGTAAGTGTGAATACATTAAGTTACAAAACGATTTCAGCGAACAAGGCTACCGCTAATAAAGAATGGGTTGTGGTAGACGCTGAAGGACAGCCGCTGGGGCGCCTTGCCTCCACGGTTGCCAGGATTTTGAGAGGTAAGCACAAGGCAAACTTTACACCGCATGTAGACTGCGGCGATAATGTAATTGTGCTGAATGCCGGCAAAGTGACGCTTTCCGGTAACAAGTGGGAAGATAAAACCTACATCTGGCACACGGGTCACCCGGGAGGGCAGAGGTTCCGTACCGCGCAGGAGCAGCTGAAAAAAGATCCGCTGAAAATCCTCGAAAGATCTGTAAAAGGTATGCTTCCGAAGAACAGGCTGGGTGCTGCCATCCTGAAAAATCTGTATCTGTACGAAGGCGCGGAGCACAAGCACGAAGCTCAACAGCCGAAAACCATTAACATCAACGAATTTAAATAATATATGGCAACAGTTCACAAAATCGGTAGAAGGAAGACTTCTGTGGCAAGGGTGTATGTAAAGCCCGGCAGCGGAAACATCACCGTGAACAGGAAGGATGCGAAGGAATACTTCAATACGGATGTACTGGTGTACAAGCTGAATCAGCCGTTCCTCCTTACGGAAACTGCAGGGCAGTATGATGTTACTGTAAATGTTTTCGGCGGCGGTATCACAGGGCAGGCAGAGGCTATCCGCCTGGGTATCTCCCGCGCTTTGACGGAGATTAATGCTGAGTACCGCCTGATCCTTAAGCCTGAAGGCCTCCTTACCAGAGATTCCAGAATGGTGGAAAGAAAGAAACCGGGACAGAAAAAAGCGAGAAAGAAATTCCAGTTCTCGAAGCGTTAAGATTTTGCAGAAAGCAATATGCTTTATGCAGTATGCATTTAAAAGAATTCTTTAACCGCTTGAAGCCTAAAACCTTCTGCATTTGGCCTAAAGCAAAACAATCTGCCGTTTAGTTTAGCATCCAAACCTTACTCCCACTCATCGTAAGGTTGATTGCCGAAGTAGCGGAAAGTAAACTAAAAAACAAAAAACCAATGGCAAGAGCAAATGTAAAAGACCTCCTCGAGGCAGGGGTGCACTTCGGACACATGACCCGCAAGTGGAACCCGAATATGGCTCCATATATCTTTATGGAGAAAAACGGTATTCACATTATAGACTTACATAAAACTGCTGTGAAACTCGATGAGGCTTGCGAGGCACTCGAGAAGATCGTAGGTTCCGGCAGGAAAGTTCTCTTCGTAGCGACAAAAAAACAGGCGAAGGAAATCGTAGCAAAGCATGCCCAGGAGCTGAATATGCCCTATATCACCGAGCGCTGGCCAGGCGGTATGCTTACCAACTTCGTGACCATCCGCAAGGCTGTGAAGAAGATGAACGCTATCGACAAGATGAAGAAAGACGGTACTTTCGAAACTTTGTCCAAAAAGGAGAGGCTACAGGTAGACCGCCAGCGTGCAAACCTTGAGAAAAACCTAGGCTCCATCGCAGATATGGTGCGCCTGCCGGCTGCCCTTTTTGTGGTAGATATTATGGCAGAGCATATCGCGGTAACAGAAGCTAAGAAACTTGGCATCCCTGTTTTCGCTATCGTGGATACCAATTCCGATCCGCGCAAAGTGGACTTCGTGATCCCTGGAAATGATGATGCATCCAAATCAGTGGATATGATTCTGTCCGTAGTTTCGGACGCGGTAAAAGAAGGACAGACGCAGAGAAAGGCTGAAAAAGAAAAATCTAAAGAAGAAGGGCAGGCTGTAACTGCCGATGCAGACGAAGATTTCGATACAGAAGCTTAATCTTTTAAGATTTCAATACAATAAAACCGGTTCTCTACATAGAGAGCCGGTTTTTTTATTTGTTTTTTTCCATTATTAGCCAATACTGAGCCGTTGAAGCACTCCCGATTTTTTGCCGCGCTACAGTGCACAAAAACAGGCATTAATGTTAACAAAAATTAATATTGTGATTTAAATAAATTTTTTATACATTTGAAACACACCAAAACTTTTTCATATGAAAACAAAAAACTTTTTCCAATTAGTGCTGCTTGCCCTTACGATCATAGGCTGTACAAGCAGAGAAGATGAAAGTATTTATCATCCAACCGATCCTTTGCGACCAGCGAACAGTGCAGAGCTTATTACCTTCCCAAATGGAACCACTATTGAAAAAAGAGATGGCAACTACATTTGGTTAGGGGATATACTGCTATCTGAGGGTGACATAGAAGAACTGAAGTCCGATGGGATTTTGTGGGACGAGTGGGAGGTAGACAAATCATTAATTTAGCCAGCAACCAACATCCAAGTGTTGCTATTCATGAGATTGGGCATGCTATAGGGCTCTTTCACGAACAAAGTGCTAACAATAGGGATAATTTCATTACAGTAAATTATTCAAATATACGTCCCGAAAAAAGAACTAATTTTGATAAAGTAAGAACTAATTATTACTCTATTGGCAGCGTAGATTTTAATTCAATAATGTTATATTCGTCCTATGTTTTTGATCCATCATTTGTTTATGACACATCCATTCCGGTTATGACCAAAAAAGATGGTTCCACATGGTGGGACAATACTGTTCTTTCAGATTCAGATAGAAAATGGGCTAATACTTTTTACCTGCCATATATCGCTCGGTCTGATGTTTATAGAGAATTGGCTGATGTAGTATATAAGCCAGACAATACCATTATGACACCGGAAGAAAGGTTGGAGTTACAAGCACAGCTTAATAATGGCAATCCTACTCCGCCTCCAGGTGGTAGAATACCAAATAATCCATAAAATTATAATATCTCTAAAAGTCGCCAATTGGTGACTTTTTCCATTATTAGTCTTTGACGTATCTGTAGATGTACTCCCGCTTTTTTCGCTGCGCTACCCAGAAAGGGCTACGCTCAAGGGCCGCATGTGGTTCGCTACATATTGAAAAGACCTGGCAATTCTATTTTTTGTCAAGACAAAACATGCATCAGTGAATCCGGAACTTAATATAGGTAATTGTTTTGCCTTTTTCTTCGAAAAGCGTTTCGTAGTAGGTTTTCACTTCGCGAAGCAGCGGCGTTCCCGGTTCGTATTCCGCTGCGCCGTAAATATCGTGGTGCGCCGAAAGAATCTCGTGCCCTAATCCCTGCAGAAGCCCTATGGTGTAGCCGTGCAGGAATTCTGAATCCGTTTTCAGGTGGATGATGCCGCCTCTTTTCAGGATGTTTTTATATTTCGCCAAAAATTCCGGATTTGTAAGGCGGTGCTTCGTGCGGCGGAATTTTATCTGGGGATCCGGAAAGGTAATCCAGATTTCATCCACTTCATTTTCTGCAAAAAAATATTCGATAAGCTCAATCTGAGTGCGCAGAAACGCCACATTTCCCAGCTCTTCCGCCAAAGCCTGTTTTGCGCCGTACCAAAACCTCGCACCTTTAATATCGATGCCGATGAAGTTTTTCTCCGGGAAAGCCTTGGCAAGGCCCACGGAATATTCGCCTTTTCCGCAACCCAGCTCCAAAACCAGCGGGTTTTCATTCCCGAAAAATTCCTGCCGCCATCTGCCTTTCAGGTGAAATCCCTGCAAAGCCTCGTCTCTTGTAGGCTGCAGCACATTTGGCAGTGTGCGGTTCTCGGCAAAGCGGGCAAGTTTGTTCTTTTTTCCCATTAGTTTTAAAATTGATTCCGCCACTTGGAGTCAGCGAGCCTTCGCTGATAAATAGGCAGGTACTTTTCAATGTGAGGTTTTATTCCTTCAAAATTTTTTCTTTCCAGATAAGGCTGCAAATTATCCGACTGATATACGAACTGAAGAAAGTTATCAGTTAAACTTTCTGGAATTTTCAGTTTGGTGAAATATTCCACACCGAAATACTTTTTAATATTCTCAATATTCGCAGTCATTTCCTGGTGATTTTTCAGCCGTTGCTTCCGCACTCTGTCGCCGCTTAGCCAATCGTAAATGGCATCAATGCTGAACGAAATTCCACCGTCTTTCAACGAAGCCAGGCTTTCCGGCGAGCTGCCGTTTTTCGGCGAAGGTAAGCCGATGATTTCCGCAACCTGCAAATCTTTTTGCTTGGTTTGCAGCGCCAGAACATCCGTTTTCAAAACGCCGGTAGGTTTAAAGGTAATTACAACTTCCTCAATCTCACGGAATTGCGACTGAAGCTCAATTAAATTATTTGCCGACTGAAGCAGCGCATTAGTGAGTTTCACATCTTTCCGTTCAGAAATCATCGAGGTGAAGCGGATGACATCGCCTTCTTCCGCGGCAATACGGAAAACGCCGCGGTTATCTGAAAGCACAGTTTTCATCGTGCGAAGATTCGTCACGACAATATGGTTCAGGTAAACCACGGAATTTTCCCGCATCATTACCTGCCCTTCGAAATTTTGGGCGAAAAAATTCTGCGCAATAAATATCAGGAAAAAACCAACAAAAATCTTCCGCATAAGTAGGCAAAAATACTGCAAACGCTAAGCATTTGGTGAAAACCGCCTGTTAAAGTTTTGCCAAAAAATAAAAAAACTCTGCCCTAAAAAAGGCAGAGCATTGCTGTGAAAAATTTTAAATTAAAGGCTCACCCTGATGAAGCCAAGCACTTCTACACCGTCTCCAAAAGACGCCACATAGTCAGAAACTTTTTTGCTTTCGTCTTTGATGAAATTTTGGTCAAGCAGCGCTCTTTCCTGATCAAGGCTCGTATTATCGCTGATGAATCTCTGCATTTTCCCTGGCAAAATTCTATCCCAGATTTGCTCTGGCTTGCCTTCCGCACGAAGCTCCGCCTTAGCATCTTCCTCAGCCTGCTTCAAGATTTCCTCCGTAAGCTGTGAGTAGGAAATGTAGCGTGGAACATTCTTCGTAGGCTTGCCAAGGCGCACCAGTTCCTCGTTATCTTTTTCGATGGCTGCAATTCTTGCCTCGGTTTCGCTCGCTACAAATTCCGGCGTGAAATTTTTGTAAGACAATGTATCCGGCGCCATAGAAGCTACCTGCATTGCAAGGTCTTTGGAAAGCTCCGCCGCTTTGTCGAAATCTTTGGAAAGGGAAACAATGGCGCCGATTTTCTTGCCGTGGATGTAGTGCCCAAGGTATGGCCCTTCGATTTTTTCGAACGCGCCAATCTCGATTTTTTCGCCTATTACACCAGTTTGCTCGATAAGTTTTTCGGAAACCGTGATGCCGTCGAAATCTGAAGCCAGGAATTCCTCTTTGCTTGTAAATTCTAAAGCCTTCTCGGCAAGCTCGTTGGCAAGTTTCGTGAAATCTTCGTTCTTCGCCACGAAATCCGTTTCGCAGTTCAGGGAAATAATTACGCCGCGCGTTTTATCGTCGCTCACTTTTGCAATAACCGCACCCTCTGTAGATTCTCTGTCGGCGCGGTTTGCCGCCACTTTCTGGCCTTTTTTTCTAAGGATTTCGATGGCTTTTTCGAAATCGCCTTCCGCCTCCGTTAGGGCTTTTTTGCAGTCCATCATTCCTGCACCCGTTGTGTTTCTTAGTTTCGCGACATCTGCCGCTGCCGGTGTGTACATATATTTGTCTTTACTTTATTAAAAATCCTCCCTGAGATTTGGGCTACGCAAAGATACTAAAATCAGCAAAATATTTTCATATTTTTGCGTTTAAAAATTATGATAACAGTAAAACGCAGGAAATTTTCCGGAATGAAGAAAGCTGTCACGCTCTTCTTTATACTCAGCAGCGCATCATTTTTTGCCCAAACTAAATATACCGCAGAGCAGGTTGAAAAATCCAGCGATCCCCAGGTGATTGCGAATTTTATAAAAAACAATCCCGATCATCCGAAGACACCTTTTTTCCGCCAAAAACTTGCGAGCATCGTTTTAAACGGGAACGATGCGGCGAAGCCGAAAATAGAGCCGACGAGCAAAGAGAAAATGGCGAGCAATGTAAAGAAGGAAATACGCAGCGGCAATACCGATGCCCACACGAAAAAGACGGTGGATATGCTGAACCACCTTTTCAGTAATGACCCGAACAAGCGCGAAGCCTATGTGGTGATTGAGAATAAATCGAAGTGTAACCTGATTATCAAATTTGCCGGGAAGAAGTACTACAACCTGGATGTGAAAGCGCACGACCAGAACTACATCCTCATCGACAAAGGCACTTACACGCTCACCACCAATGTTTGCGATGCGAAATATTCCTCCACCAAAAACATCAGGCAGGATATTGTGATAACGCTGAAGTAGGTTTAGGATTTAAGAAGCGAGAACCAAGAATCAAGACTTTCATCGTAGCTTATTATTCTTGACCTCAGCCTTTGAACTCACCAATTTCAATAAACTTTTCCTGCCGCTGTTCCACCAGTTCTTGCGGTGTGAATTTGGAAAAAGTTTTGATATTGCTCAGGATGGAAGCCTTCACCGTTTGGAAAGTTTGCTGCGGATCATAGTGCGCTCCGCCAAGCGGCTCCTTCACAATACCGTCGATAATCTTATTTTTCAGCATATCCTTCGGCGTCAGCTTCAGCGCATTGGCCGCCTCTTCCTTATGGTTCCAGTTTCTCCACAAAATCGATGAGCAGCTTTCTGGTGAAATTACTGAATACCAGGTGTATTGCAACATATAAACCTTGTTGCCCATACCTACGCCAAGCGCACCGCCGCTGGCACCTTCACCGATTATATAGGTGATGATGGGCGTTCTCAGCTTTGCCATTTCGAAAAGGTTTTGTGCGATGGCTTCTCCCTGTCCACGCTCTTCCGCTTCCAGACCTGGATAAGCACCCGGCGTATCTACGAAGGTAATTACTGGGATTTTGAATTTCTCGGCAAGCTTCATCAGGCGTAGGGCCTTCCTGTAGCCATCTGGATTTGGCATCCCGAATCTTCTGTGCTGGCGTTCCTTCGTCGTTCTGCCTTTTTGCGTCCCGATGAACATCACGGAATTTCCGTCAACCTTCGCCAAACCGCCTACCATTGCAGGGTCATCGGCATAGCTTCTGTCGCCGTGCAGCTCGATGAAAGTGCCCGCATCAGCAATACCGTTGATGTAATCCAAAGTGTAGGGCCTGTTCGGATGCCTTGAAAGCTGCACCGTTTGCCACGGCGTAAGGTTGCCGTAGATTTGCCGCTTGGTTTCCTCGATTTTATCCTCAATATTTTGGCACGCCGCCTTCATATCCACGCCGCTTTCGCTGCTCAGCACGGTGCAGCGCTCGTACTGCTCCAGCAGTTCCTTCACCGGCATTTCAAACTCCAAAAACTCCATTCAAAATTTTTCTTCAATCAAAAGTAAACAAATTATCCGAGACTTGGCACGGCGGCCTCAATCCTCGCCAGGCTTTCCTCTTTTCCTAAAATCGCCATAATGTCTGGAACATCTGGGCCTTTCAGTTCGCCCACCAATGCAAGTCTCAGCGGCATCATCACTTTGCCTATTCCTACGGCTTTTTCTTCCGCTACTTCGTGGATTTTCTGTTTTAAATTTTCTGGCGAAAATTCCGCGTCCGAAAGTTTTTGGGAAAATGTTTTCAGGATTTCCGCAGAGCCTTCGTTCCACGCTTTTTTTGCGGCTTTTTCGTCAAAACTTTCGGGTTTTTGGAAGAAGAATTTTCCTTCATTATAAATGTCCTGAGGAAAATTCGCGCGCTCTTTCATCAGCGCAATTACCTTTAAAATCTGCCCGTCAGAGAGTGCGGAATTTTCCACGCCGTCCAATTTTTTCAGCATTTGCAGAATTTCCTCGTCCGAAGTTTTCTGCAGGTACTGATGATTGAACCACTCGGCTTTTTCCTTGCTAAATCTAGCGCCAGCCTTATGCACTTTTTCCAGGTCAAATTCGGAAATCATCTCATCCATAGATAGAATTTCCCTGTCGCCAGAAGGTGTCCAGCCAAGCAGCGCCAGGAAATTGATGAAGGCCTCCGGCAGATAGCCTGCATCCCGATAGCCTTTATAAGTTTCGCCGCTATCTTTGTCAAAAAAATTCAGCGGGAAAACCGGGAATCCGAATTTTGCGCCATCCCTTTTTGAAAGTTTTCCCTTGCCTTCCGGCTTCAGAATAAGCGATAGATGCGCAAATTTTGGCGGTTCCCAGCCGAGGGCTTCGTAGAGCAGTGTGTGCAAGCCGAGCGACGGCAGCCATTCTTCACCACGAATAACATGTGAAATCTGCATTTCGTGGTCGTCTATCACATTGGCAAAATGATAAGTCGGCATTCCGTCGTTCTTCACTAAAACCTTGTCGTCCAGAGAGTTAGTGTTTACTGAGAAATTTCCACGGATGATGTCGTCCAGATTTAGGATTCTGTCAAAAGGCATTTTAAACCGCACCACATAAGGCGTTTTTTCCGCCAGCAACCGCTCCACATCCTCTTTTGGTAGCGCAAGGCTATTGCGTAGGTTGTTGCGTGTTTGATAGTTATACGAAAAAACTTCGCCGCGGCTTTCCGCGGCTTTCCGCGCTTTTTCCAGTTCTTCCGGCGTATCGAAAGCTAGGTAGGCATAGTCCGTCTGCAGGATTTGCCCGGTATATTTGTCGTAAATTTCTCGC
The DNA here is from genome assembly GCF_900141665.1 of Cruoricaptor ignavus. Lineage (GTDB taxonomy): Bacteria > Bacteroidota > Bacteroidia > Flavobacteriales > Weeksellaceae > Cruoricaptor > Cruoricaptor ignavus. The sequence goes on from NZ_FQYI01000003.1 coordinate 54,909, forward strand.
CTTTCCGATTGGCGGTACGGCGCAAAAGGACCTCCTTTGCTCGGGCTTTCGTCGGGGATTATTCCGCACCATTGCAGCGCTTCCTCAATGTATTCCTCAGCGCCTTCCACAAATCTCGCAGAATCGGTATCCTCGATTCTCAGCACAAAATCGCCGCCCCGATTTTTGGCGAAAAGATAATCGTACAGTGCCGTTCTCACGCCGCCCAAATGCAGCGCACCGGTAGGACTTGGCGCAAAACGCACCCGAACATTGCTCATCAGAAAAAATTTGTGGCAAAAATACGAAACTTCAAAGGAGTTTGAGGTTAAGGCTTAGATTAAGGTTGAGGTTTAGAAAACTAATGAAGAATATTTTACAAATCGGTTACTCAGTTTCAAACTCAAACTTAACCTAAGCCTCAGTCTTAATCTTTATTCTCCATTTTTGTCATCAGGTTGAAGCCTTCGGTGGTTATCGCCACGGAAATTGAGCCATCGTCCGCAGAGGTCATCATCCGGATTAATCCTGCTTCTTCCAGCTTTTTCAGTTCGGAAACCAGCTCAGGATTTTCCGCCTCGCTTGTTCGGAAGTTCTTGTCTTTCAATTGTTTAAGTAATTCTTCAGGTTGCATTTTATAAATTTTTAATTGTGTTCCACCAGTTTTCGAAGGAATATTTTTCAACGATTTTCTGCTCTACCGTTTCATATTCGCTCGAAAGAAATTCTTGTATTTTCTCTCTTGTCAATTCTTCAATATTGCTGAAAATCAAAATGTTATTCGGTCGGTAAAAATCTACCAACTCTGCCGTAGGATTGTTGGTGATAATTTTTTGCCTAAAATACAGCGCTTCATAAAACCGGAAAGATAAGCCGCTGTGTCCATCAAATTTAAAATCCAACAAGCATTTTGCACGGCAGGAAATTTTCACCATTTTCTTGTAGCTAAGTATTTGATTATCAATGATTAACCCGTTTTTATTCGCTTCAATTTTTTTCTTCTGATTGTTGATGAAAAGTTTAAAGTAGGTTTTGAAATTCAGCTCATTGGCTATGTTCGCAAAGCGCTTCAGCAGCGGTTTCCGCTCGTCATCCAAGGTTCCGAAATACACCAAATCCAAATCCTTCTCGCAACTTTTTGATATATCAAAATAAAAATTGTGGGTGAGCTTTAGATTTCTGAATCTTGATTTATATTTATCGTAATCATCCTTGTCAAAAATTGCGAAAACATCAAAACGGTTTACCAGGCCATCTGGCAAGTTAAAGCGTGAAAATCCGTCCCATTGATAAGCAATAGTTTTTCTGCAAATATGTTGAAGCTGCGCCGCAATTTTTTCCGTAAACTGATCCGGACGAATTACCAAGCAGTAATCAAAATAGTTTTCAGGATAATTTAATTCCGCTAAGATATTTTCTTCTAACGCATTGGTTTTCAGTTGGTTTTTAAAATTTTTATTTTTAAAAAAAGTCTTCCTGAAAAAGTTTTCAATGCGCTGCTGAAAGTTGGCATACCGAAACGCCGGCACATCAAGGTAGGTCACTTCGTAGCCCATTTTTTCCAAACTTTCCCGAATCATTTCGTGGAAGCCAAAATGAGAAGTCATCATCAGAAGCAGCCTCATTTCACGATTCCGTTTTCCGTCCAGAAACCTTTACGCTTCAGCGCTTCTTCCAAAATTTGATGGTTTTTTTCCAAATTTTCCTTGCTGCTTTCCTTGTGGTAAAGGTGGTATTGCACCGCTGCAAACTTCACTTTCCTGCGGTAACAGCCCTTTTTTATCAGCCGAATTACCAGGTCAGAATCTTCTCTGCCCCAGCCAACAAAACTTTCATCATAACCATTGATATCCTGCAAATCCTGCCGCCAAAAACTCATATTGCAGCCACGAATTCTAGTCGTCATTTTTTCCAGCGGACTGTTTTCTGGCTTTGCGAATTTATTAAAAATCGGGAAATATATTGCGTTTTGTGCATTTTTAATTCCCTTGGAAAACGGCGATATTTCTGCCTGATTTTTTGCTAGAATCTCTTTCGTGAATTCTGCCGACAGCAAAACTCGTGAGCCTGTGATGAAGCAATTTTTCTTCGCTAAATTTTTATGGTCTTTCACAAAATTCCGGTGCAGAATAACATCGCCATCAATTTGTATAATGTAATCGTGCTGCGCTTTTGCAATGGCCTTGTTGCGAATTTCCGCCAAACGAAATCCTTTGTCCTCGTGCCAAATGTGATGAACCGGCACCCGATTTTCCGACTGAAATTTTCGGATTAAATCTGCTGTTTGTTGCGAAGAACCATCATCTGCAATCAGGATTTCATCAGGCAGAACACTTTGCGAAACCGCGCTTTTCATCACGGTTTCCAAGGCTTCCGGCCAATTGTATGTGGCGATAATCAGCGAAGTTGTCAATCGGAATATTTTACCAAAATTATAAATTTGCGGCAGATTTCCCAAAGCTAATGACCGCCGAAAAAAAATTTTCCACGCCAATCGCGTTTTTCATCATCGATTATACTGCTTCAGGCGGTGTGGAAAAAGTAACCGCAGATTTAATGCAGGGCTTTGCTGATAAGGGTTTTGTCAATCTTCATCTGCTTTCGCTTCAGCCGTCGAAGGAAATTCCTACGATGAATTTCCCGGTAAAATTTCGTGCTGAAAATAATTTAGGTAATAAAAATAATTTCGCAAAAAATCTATTTGATTATTTAAAAAATCACAATATTGAATTTTTGATATTTCAGGGTGATAATGTTAGTATTTCGCTGAAAATTCTACAGGTTTGCAACGCAATAATGGTACAGGCTTATCCGCAGTATCACGGTTCGCCGTTTGCCTACCTAAAAAAATATTCTGATGCTGAGCGGAAAAATTGGGATAAGAAAATTGTGGCTGGCCTGCAGTTTCCGTTTAAAAAAGCGAAATTAAAACGCTATATTTCAAATTCTAAAAATGGGATTTTTTGCGTGAGCGAAGGCTCTGCCAAAGAACTGAAAAAAATATTTCCAAGTTTGGCGGATAAGGTTAAAGTCCGCCGAAATCCGATAAATTTTAATTTTCCAGGATTAGAAAAAAAGCAAAAAATCGTCAGTTTTTTATCAAGAATGGAAAATCGGCATAAGAACGCTTTTCTGAGTGTGAAGGCTTGGCAAAAAATCCACCACAATTTTCCGGATTGGTCGCTGCATTTGGCCGGTGAGGGCGCTTTGTTGAAAAAGATGAAACAATTTGCGGCTGAGCAAAATATCGAAAATATCGTTTTCCACGGCTTTCTGCAAAACCCTGAAAATCTTTTGGCAAAAAGCGCAATTTCCATCAGTTGTTCAAACTGCGAAGGCTACTCAATGTCCATTGCAGAAGCCATTGTGCACCGCAATGCCATTGCCGCAACGAAAAGTGACGGCGGAATTCAGGATATGCTGATCGACGGGCAAACTGCATTGCTTTCGCCGAAGAATGATGCCGAAGGTTTGGCGGAAAATATTGCCAGGCTTATCCAAGATGCAAATTTGCGTAGACAGGTTGCTGAAGCGGCTTTGGAAAACTTGAAACAACAAATGCCGACTGATGTATCGGCATTGTGGATTAATGAATTTTTTGGCTGATTAATTGCGGAATTCTAAAACCGTTTTTTCGATGATGCCCACACAATCCAGCAGCTGCTCTTCGGTGATGACAAGTGGCGGTGCAAGGCGGATGATGTTTCCGTGCGTTGGTTTTGCGAGTAAACCATTGTTTTTCAGTTCGATACAAAGATTCCAAGCAGTAGGTGAGTGCTGAGAATCGTTGATGATGATGGCGTTCAGCAGGCCTTTTCCGCGCACATTTGAAACAAGGTCGGTTTTCGCAATAACCTTCCTGATTTCTTCCCTGAAAATTTGCCCAAGTTTTTCCGCTTTTTCGGATAGCTGCTCTTCCTGCACCACATCCAGCGCAGCCATTGCCACAGCGCAAGCCAGCGGGTTTCCGCCAAAAGTGGAGCCGTGCTGCCCAGGCCTTATCACATTCATAATGTGGTTGTTAGCCAGAACTGCGGACACCGGATACATACCGCCAGAAAGCGCTTTGCCGAGAATCAGAATGTCGGGCTGTACATTTTCGTGGTGGCAGGCAATCAGTTTTCCGGTTCTTGCGATGCCGGTTTGCACTTCGTCGGCTATGAAAAGTACATTATGATTTTTGCAAATATCGTAAGCATTTTTTAGGAATCCTTCATCTGGAACAAAAACGCCTGCCTCACCCTGAATCGGTTCCACCAGAAACGCTGCGATGTTCTGCGCATCGTTCTTCAAAACATCCTCCAGTGCATCGGTATCGTTGTACGGAATTCTGATAAATCCCGGTGTGAAGGGCCCGTAATTATCGTGTGCATCGGGATCGTTCGAAAAGGAAACGATGGTGGTCGTTCTTCCGTGGAAATTATTTTCACACACTACAACTTTGGCACTATTCCCTTTGATGCCCTTTACTTCATACGCCCATTTTCTCGCCAGTTTGATGGCGGTTTCCACAGCTTCTGCACCGGAATTCATTGGCAGAACTTTGTCAAAACCGAAAAGTTCCGTAATTTTTTTCTCGTATTCACCAAGTTTGGAATTGTGGAAAGCACGGGAAGTTAGGGCCAAAGTTTGAGCCTGATTTGTCAGTGCTTCCACGATTTTGGGATGCGAATGTCCTTGATTTACAGCGGAATACGCTGAAAGAAAATCGTAGTACTTCTTGCCTTCCACATCCCAAACGAAAACGCCTTCTCCCTTTTCCAAAACAACTGGCAAAGGATGATAATTGTGCGCACCGTGCTTGTCTTCCAGCTCGATGAAATATTGTGAATTTTTTTGCGAAATATTTTCCATTTTAATAATTTTTGAAAGTTAATTGTTGTCATAATGTCCGTAGGCTGAAAGCACCAAAACCACTACCTTATCCTCCTGAATTTCGTAAATCAATCTATGCTTTTGTGATATTCTTCTTGACCAGGTTGGTTTCGAAAAATGTTTTAGCTGTTCAGGTTTGCCAGTGCCAGATTTTGGGTGTTGTTCTAATTCTTCCAGAAGTTTGTAAAGCTTTCTCAAGCTGCCTTTGTCGCCAGATTTTTCTAGCCTTAGAATATCATCTTTGGCTTCCTGCGAAATTTCAACAGAATATTTCATAGGATACTTTTAAAAAGCTCCTGCTTCAATTCTGGTGTCAGCCTAATGGATTTCCCTTCTTCCGCTTGTTTCCGCGACTTCTCGATTTTCGCAAAAAATTCCTCCTTCGTCATTTTCGTTTCGTCTTTTTTGCGCTTCACCCTGAAATCCAAATTCATTTCTTTGAACAGTGATTTCAAAAGTGCCGACTGCTTCTTGCTTTCCGGGCTGATGATAATATCTTCCATCGCTTTGTTTTTTACAAATTTACTCAAATTTCTTTCAAACAAAACTGCTTCCCGAAGGAAGCAGCACTTTAATAATCGTATTTTTTATCCATTTCAAAATCATCCATAAAGGCCGTGGTGTAGTTGCCCTCAAGATACCGCTCATCATCCATCAGCTGCCTGTGGAACGGAATTGTGGTTTTCACACCTTCAATGTAAAACTCCTCCAAAGCCCGGCGCATTTTTGCAATCGCCTCTTCCCTTGTTTGGGCGGTGGTGATGAGCTTCGCAATCATCGAATCGTAATTCGGGGGAATGGTGTAGCCCGCGTAAACATGGGTATCCACCCTTACCCCGTGCCCACCAGGAATATTCAGTCCGGTGATTCTTCCCGGGCTTGGCCGGAAATCGTTGTAAGGATCTTCCGCATTGATCCGGCACTCTATGGAGTGAAGCTTCGGGTAATAATTTTTGCCGGAAATCTTAGCTCCTGCGGCGAGCATTATTTGCTCCCGGATGAGGTCGTAATCTACCACCTGCTCGGTAATTGGATGCTCCACCTGGATCCGCGTATTCATCTCCATAAAGTAGAAATTCCGATGTTTATCCACCAAAAACTCTATCGTGCCTACGCCTTCATAGCCGATGTATTCTGCAGCTTTCACGGCAGCCTCGCCCATTTTCTCGCGAAGTTCATCCGTCATAAATGGCGAAGGGGTTTCCTCCGTAAGTTTCTGATTCCTGCGCTGAACAGAGCAGTCTCTTTCCGAAAGATGGCAGGCTTTGCCATACTGATCACCAGCGACTTGTATCTCAATATGCCTCGGCTCTTCGATCAGTTTTTCCATATACATGCCCCCGTTGCCGAAGGCTGCCTCTGCCTCCATCACTGCAGAATCCCAGTTCTCCTTAAGTTCCTCTTCATTCCATACCCTGCGCATACCCTTGCCGCCGCCCCCTGCAGTAGCCTTAATCATCACGGGATATCCTATTTCTTCGGCAATTCTCACCGCATCATTATAGCTGTCAATCAGGCCGTCAGAGCCTGGTACGCACGGCACGCCTGCTTCCTTCATCGTAGCCTTGGCATTGGCTTTATCGCCCATTCTGTCGATTTGTTCCGGGGTAGCTCCAATGAATTTTATACCATTTTTTTGGCAAACTTTTGAAAATGTTGAATTTTCAGACAGGAAGCCATAGCCCGGATGAATAGCATCAGCATTCGTAATTTCTGCCGCGGCAATGATGTTTGGAATTTTAAGATAAGAATCCTTGCTCATAGCAGGCCCGATGCACACGGCTTCGTCCGCAAAGCGCACATGCAGGCTGTCCTTATCGGCTGTAGAATATACCGCTACCGTTTTGATGCCCATCTCCTTACAGGTTCGCAGGATGCGCATCGCAATTTCGCCGCGGTTAGCTATCAGTATTTTTTTGAACATTTCGGTAATTTTAAATTTTAGATGACAATGATGATCAACCTTCTGGTCTACAGACGGTTTTCACCTAAAATTTATGAAGGATCTACAAGGAATAGAGGCTGGTCGTACTCCACAGGAGTAGCGTCGTCCACTAGGATTTTTACGATTTTCCCGCTGACCTCGGATTCAATTTGGTTAAAGAGCTTCATAGCTTCTATTACGCAGACCACGGTGCCGGGAGCTACGGCGTCGCCTACCCCTACGAACACATCTTTGTCCGGGGAGGGTTTCCGGTAAAATGTGCCGATCATCGGCGATTTTATGGTGATAAATTTGCTCTCATCCTCAGCGGGGGTTTCCGGCTGAGATGGCACTTCCGGATGCGCCGGTGTAGCCGCCGCAGGAGGCGGAGCCACCATCGGGGAATGAACAGGCGGTGGGAAACTGTGCTGAACCGGTTGTGCAAAACCCGTGTTCTCAGGAGTGTAGAGCGGAGTTTTAATTGTAATTTCGAAGTCCTTCGTTTTATACTTTACCTCGGAAACCTCCGCCTTGGAAACAAATTTAATTAGATTCTGTATTTCTCTGATGTCCATCTTTTCGGAAAATTATGGGCAAATGTAGCTAATTTACGCAAAAAATCACTCATCTTTCTCAGAAAACGAGTGATTTGTATAAAATGTTTTCAGTATTTTAGATTTCCTCCGTCTGCTCGCTGGATTTCTCCATTACCACTTTGCCGCGGTAGTAGAGTTTCCCTTCGTGCCAGTGTGCCCGGTGGAACAGGTGTAGCTCGCCGGTGGTAGCGTCTTTCGCCAGAGTAGGGCGCTCCGCCTTGTAGTGCGTTCTGCGCTTATCTCTTCTTGTGGATGACTGTCGTCTCTTAGGATGTGCCATTTTCTTTTATTTTTTAATTGATGAGCGATGAGATGCCATCATCTCATCATTAAATACTTAATTTTTATTTTTCAGATTTTTCAATGCAGCCCAGCGAGGATCTATAGTCGTTTCATCAAAGTTCTCCTCCACCGGAACTTCGCTTACGCTGTACCGCTCAACAAGCTTGAAATCTTCCTCCGTAGCCTGCGGGCTGATTTTCTTCATCGGTACCGAAAGCATTACCTCTTCGTAAATGAGCTGTGCCACATTAAAAGCGTGGTTCCCTGCAGGGATGGTGATCACCTCCTCATTACTGTCATCATATTCCTCGCCAAATTTTACAAGGACTTTTATGCTGCTGTCGATATCGTAATCAAACGGGTCAGCAGTAATGTCGCACATCAGCTCAATAACCCCGTATGTGCGTACTGTAAATTCCAGAAAAGTGGAATGTTTGTCCAGCAATACATCCGCGGTCAGTCTCGGGTTGGTAAACTCTCTTTCGGTATCAAAAAGTTCAAAGAACGCCTCGCTTATCTCAAATCGGAATGAGTGCTTCCCAGTTTTCAGGCCGGAGAACTCTACATCATAGTTTCTTAACCTGTCCATAATTGAGTGTGCAAAAGTATTAATAATTTGCTAAACTGCAAAATGTTACGGCTGAAAAATTAAGCATCCTCCGCCGGCAGATCCTCATCCACATCATTTTCTGCAGCAGATTTCCTGGTTCGGAGCTGCCCGGAGGTAAGTTCTGCGTACTCCGTGCGGTTTTTAAAAATTTTAATTCCGGCGAAAATCGCTTCCGAAAAACTGCGCTCATCCGCCAAATTTTGCCCGGCAATGTCGTAAGCCACACCGTGATCCGGCGAGGTGCGTACGAAGGGCAATCCTGCGGTAAAATTCACCCCATCTGCATAGTTCAGCGTTTTGAATGGCGCGAGCCCCTGGTCGTGGTACATCGCGAGTACCGCATCAAACCGGCTGTATTTCGACGGCTGGAAGAAACTGTCGGCAGGGTAGGGGCCAAATGCCAGCACGCCCTGCCCGCGCATTTCCTCAATCACCGGGGAGATGATTTCTATCTCCTCCCTGCCTATGGAGCCCCCGTCGCCGGCATGCGGGTTCAGCCCCAGTACCGCAATTTTTGGCTTTTCGATGCAAAAATCCTCTCTCAGCGATTGGTGCAGAATCTTAATCTGCTTGCGGAGCCGCTCCTTTGTAATGCTCTGCGCCACCTGCGAGATGGGGATATGGTGCGTGGAAACCGCTACCTTCAGATTGTCGGTCACGAGGAACATCAGGCTGTTTTTCCCAGATTTCTCCTCTAGGTAGGTGGTATGCCCGGCGTGGCGGAAGCCAAGTTTCAGCATTTCATCTTTGTTGATGGGCGCCGTCACCAGGATATCCACTTCGCCTGCCATCAGGGCATTTGTAGCGGCTTCCAGGGAGTCGATCGCCATTCTGGTTGATTCTTCCGTGGGCGCGCCAAGGCTCACGCTCACGCTGTCTTTCCAGAGGTTTACCATATTCAGCTGCCCTTCCTGCGCGCGGGAGGCCTCGGTGATGTAGTTATAGGTCTGCTGTATTTTAAAAATATTTTTCTGATAAGTGAACAGCTTGCCGGAGCCGAAAATCACGGGGGTAAAAAGCTCCGTGATGGCTTTGTCCTTTAATGATTTAATGATGATTTCCGGACCGATGCCATTAAAATCACCCACAGAGATGCCCACCCGTATTTTGCGGTTTTTGGTCATTTATTTATCTTTGAATTCTGATTCTGCGGCAAATTTATTACTTAATTTTATAATATTTCTGCCGCTTCGGTTAGCCGTTTTGAAATGTTTACAGGAATTATAGAAAGCACCGCCACCGTAATGCATCTGGAGCACGGCGGCTCGAACATCACCTTTACCCTGCAGGTGCCCTTTGCCAAAGAATTAAAAACCGACCAGAGCGTGGCTCACGATGGCTGCTGCCTTACTGTAGAGGCGGTGGAGGGAGATATGTACAAGGTAACTGCGATAGACGAGACCCTGCGGAAAACAGCCCTCTCCGGATGGAAGCCCGGAACGATGGTGAATGCGGAACGCTGCGTGAAATTGGGCGATAGGCTGGATGGCCACCTCGTGCAGGGGCATGTGGATGCGGTGGGCGTTATCGAAAGCATTGAGGACCGCGGCGGAAGCCATTTCATAACAATAAATTACGATGCTGATTTCATCACGGTGCCCCAGGGTAGTATCGCGGTAAACGGGATCAGCCTGACGGTGGCGCAAAGCGGGGGGCGCAAGTTTTCCGTGGCTATCATCCCCTATACCTGGGAGTTTACCAACCTGAAATTTCTCCGGCCGGGCAGCCGTGTGAATCTTGAGTTTGACATCATAGGGAAATATTTAGCAAAATTCTCAGCGGGATATGCCGGCAGGTAATTACAGCGGTTTCAGCCTGCGCAACAGGATTTTTGCAGCGATGATGAGCATCACCTTCCTCGCCTTGCTGCTTACCTCGGCGGTGTCTTACATCATATTGAAAAAAAATCTGGAGGAGCAGAGCGCGGCAGATATGCGCCGGAAGGCGGATGCGATGATGGCCTCGCTGGACTACGCCGTAAGCGAGAAAAAACTCGAAACTGAAGATCTGCCGGTGGTGCTTCAAAATAAAATTTACGAAATCGCCGATATCAGCAAGCACGATGTGCTGCTGTACGACCTGAAAGGCAACTTCTTGGTTTCCAACAGGGAAGGTGATAAATCATCGGCCAAGAAACTCCCGGAGGGCATTACCGACGAGGTTTTGATGAAGGAAAGAATTACCCACAAGGAGCGGGATCCGCAGACCGGCCAGGAATTCTACTCCTCCTATATTATCCTGAAAAACAATGTGCTGGAGCCCGTCGCGATCGTCTATTTCCCATATTATCATAACGCAGGCCTGTACCGCGAGGTGATGAATCAGGGGTTGAAGTACATCATCCTCGTGAATGCGGTCATCATATCTCTCGCGCTGCTGGCCAGCTACCGCATCTCCCGCCGCCTTACCAACAAACTGACGATATTTACGGAAAAAGTGGAGGGCATTAACCTGATGTCCAACGACCTGCAGCCCATAAAATATTATAAAAATGATGAGCTGAATATTCTTGTAAAAGCTTACAACAAAATGATTCTGGAGATACAGGATCAGAAGGACAGGCTGGCGCACATAGAGCGCGAGGGCGCCTGGAAGGAAATGGCGAAGCAGGTGGCGCACGAGGTGAAAAACCCGCTGACGCCGATGCGGCTGACCGTCCAGAATTTCGAGCGGAAATTTGACCCGGAAGATCCGAAAATCCGAGAGAAGGTCAAGAAAATGAGCACAATGGTGATCGATCAGATAGACCTCATCGCCACCGTAGCCACCGCGTTCTCCCAATTTGCGCAGCTCCCGGAGCGCAACGATGAGGTTTTCAACCTGAATGCAGAGGTACAGAAGGTACTCGATGTTTTTAACGATGAGAATGTCTTTATGCACGCCAACCGGGAGAATATCATGATAAAGATGGATAAAATCTACCTGAACAGGATCGTGACCAATCTCGTGACCAACGCCCGCCAGGCCGCAAGGGAGGGCGTGGAGCCGATAATAAATGTGGATCTCGAGCAGATACAGAAACGAATTACCCTCACGGTGGAGGACAACGGCACGGGCATCCCGGAAGATAAAATCGGCCGGATTTTTGAGCCGAATTTTACCTCAAAATCTTCCGGTATGGGGCTTGGGCTTACGATGGTAAAGCGTATGGTGCAGGATGGAGGCGGGGAAATCCGAGTGGAAACGGAGCTGGGGAAGGGCACGAAATTCATCATCACCCTGCCGAGCAACCTGTGATGGAAGTTTTCCGGCTGCAGCAGTTTTCCGTAAGGCAATCGGCGGAAGTTTTCCGTGTGGGAACCGATGCGATGCTCCTCGGTGCGATGGCTGATGTGCCAGGGAAAAAATCTGCGCTGGAAATTGGAACCGGTACTGGAATTATCAGTTTGATTTTGGCGCAAAGAAATCCGCAGCTTGAAATTCTGGCGATTGATATTGATGAAAACGCGGCAAATCTCGCCGAAGAAAATTTCCGCAACTCGGTTTTTAGCGACAGGCTTTCCGTTCAGCAGGCTGATTTTAATTTTTTCAATCCTGAAGAAAAATTTGACTTGATAATTTCGAATCCACCGTTTTTTGACGAGAATATTTCTGCAAAAGACAAAATTGCAAGGCAGAAAGTTGCGCTGAGTTTTGAGGATTTAATTCAGAAGTCTATGGATTTACTCAGGGAAGAAGGCGTTTTTTCTGTAATTATTCCTTCCGCTGATTCTCAGCATTTCATTGATTTTGCTGAAAATTGCAGGCTACATCTCATCCGAAAGATTAATATTTTCGGAATTGAAGGCGGAAGTTTGCGCCGCAACATTCTGGAATTTTCACTGGCAAAAAAGGAAATTTCCGAACGGGATTTCACCATAGAAAAACGCCCCAGAATCTATTCGTACGAATATCTGGAACTCACGAAAGATTTGCATCTCTTCCGCTGAACTTACTCAAAAAGTTCGGAAGTTTGCAGCACGGTTACCTTGCCGTCTTCACAGCGAATGGCTTCTCCCGGGAAATTCTGGATCATATGGTAATCGTGCGTTGCCATCACCACCGCAGCGTGGTTTTCGGCTGCCACCTGTTTCAGCACCGTCATAATCTCGTTGGAAGTTTCCGGGTCGAGATTTCCGGTAGGCTCATCGGCCAGAATTAACTTCGGATGGTTCAGCAGCGCCCTTGCAATGGCCACCCTCTGCTGTTCCCCGCCGGAAAGTTCGTGCGGCATTTTGTGGCGCTTGCTCTTCATCCCAACGCTTGCCAAAACTTCGGAAATCCGCTCATCTATTTTGCGCTTGTCCTTCCAGCCAGTGGCCTCCAGCACGAAGCGCAGGTTGCGCTCAACATTTCTATCTGGCAGAAGCTGGAAATCCTGGAACACGATGCCGAGATGCCGGCGCAAATTCGGGACATCGGAAGTGCGGAGTTTCTCCAGATCGAAGCCCACCACCTGGCCTTGCCCTGCTGAAAGCGGAATCTGGCCGTAGAGTGTTTTCAGCAGGGAGCTTTTTCCTGAGCCCGTTTTCCCGATGAGGTAGCAGAAACGCCCCTTCTTCACGCTGATGTTCACATCGTTCAGCACGGTAAAATTCTTCTGCGCGATTTTCGCATTCTGCAGGCGGATGATGTTCTCACCTTCAATGTGGGTGTGTGGCATTTTTTAGAAATGAGAATCAAAAATAACCAAAACTTCCAACTTCGGAAATTTTTTGTGAAAAATTTAACAACAAAAAATGCCTGAAAAATTTCTTTTTCAAGCACGGGATTTTAATTGCTGTGCCCATTTACCTTTTGGCGCGGCATACGCTCACCGAAAGCCTTTTGCGGCCTTTAGCGCGCCTTGCAGCAAGCACCCTTCTGCCGTTTGGCGTGCTCATTCTTTCGCGGAAACCGTGCTTGTTTCTCCTCTTTCTATTGGATGGCTGGAATGTCCTTTTCATTTCAAATATCTTTTAGCGTAATACTGCCCTAAATTTTCAGACCGCAAAGGTAAAACTTTTTTTTAAATGTGCAAAAGAATTTTAGTCTTTAAATTTTATAGCAGAGAACTTTTTTTTGTATTCAATCGTTTATCGTATATTTGCACGCTAAATTTTTTCCAAATGAAGAAAATTCTCAACCTGTTATTCTTCCTGGCTACTGCGCTGCTTTATGCCCAGCTTGAAGATTTTACAGTAACCGCTACCAAGGTAAGGGATGTAGAGTGCCCGAACGCCGGAAGCATATCCTGGGAAGTCTCCGGGGATACTACCGGTGTTATGATCTATACAGTGATAGATTCCCAGGGCAAAAAAGTTCTGTCCACAGATGAACTGCAAACGAGCAACCTACCGGCAGGAGACTTCCGTGTGGTGGCTACGCAGACTTCCGGGCAATATACCAAGCAGGCCACCAGTAATGTGGTGCACCTGGATAATAAATATATTCCGCTGGATATTACCAATATATATGCGCAGCCTGCATACTGCGATAACGGAGTTATTTATGTAGATGCCACAGGAACAGGAGAGCTAAAGTACAGCTATAGAAAAGAAGGGGAAACAAGCTGGACAGAAACCAACACCACCGGTGAATTTGCCGGGCTTTCTGTTGGTACATACGAAATATTAGTGGTAGATGGGTGCGGTGCCTCGAGGACAGATATAGCCGTAGTAAGCAAAGGGAGGTCCCGATGGGGTGTTTCTACTCCTCGGTATGAAGTGATAGACTGCGAAAAGGTCGTTATAAATAATTATTTTAGGGGTATCATACCATATCCTTATACTGTAACTATTACAGCTAAAAATCCAAAAACAGGCCAAACGGAAACCTTTGGATTAAATGAAGACGGAGAGCTCATAGTGCCATACTGGGTGGCAAACGAGGGCTATAGCATTACAATAAAAGATAACTGCGGGAAGACAGAAACTAAAACAATAGGGAAGCCTAATAATGTGTATAACATTTCTCAATTTCAAACCGGCAGTTGTGGTAATCCTTATCTTAATATATCCCCACCTTATAGTTTTAATAAAACTTTCAAAGTGGTAGAATTTACTAAGGCTCCGTCAGGATTTAACCCACAGAAGCTAAATGACGACCACGGTAAGTTTTTAAATTCTCATACTTATGGAAAAGCTGATGGAGTACCTGTAGGAGACTACGAATTCATAATAGAGGATCAGTGCGGTGTGCAGACAACCCAGAGTATAACCATTACGCAATATGATGTTGTTAGAGATTTTAAAGTAGAAACTAACTTTACATCTTTGTGTAATGCGCGGGCAGAGGCGCTTGTTGTATCCGCTCGGGTAGGAAGCGCTTATCAAATCGGGACTGTAAAAATCACCGCTGCCCCAGAGTCCTTCGTGGAAAAATATGGCGCTTTGCCGTATACAGTGCCAGAAGAATACTTCGGTGTGTCCGGCTACAGCGGAGTGCGCAGGATGCAATTGCCGGTAGATTTAGAGATGGATAAAACTGAAAGCTTCAGCATAGAAGTAACCCCTGAGTGCGGCGGCGACTTTACACATCAGCGTACTATTGAAGTCACAAACGAACCGCTTACTATCCCTGATCCCCCAACCATAGAAGATTATTGTGGCGCAGTAATAGTCCGCGGTAATGCAGAGATCCAAAAATATTCACCTGAAATGGGCTGGGGTTGGGATCACGGTAATGGATTTAAAGAAGGAAATTATAAACCTATAAACAGGGACTATGTCTTCCGAGAGCCCGGTAAATACAGAGCTATCGATACGCGAATATATTATCCCCTAATAAATGGTGTGTACTACCAAGATAGGTGCCCACCGACACCATTAGAAGAATTTACCATAGGTGAAGGAAACCTAAAGTTCATTAATGCCTATGCATTTCCTTGCGAGGATGGGGAGCATACCTTAGCCATAGCAGCGGAAGGCACAGGGCTGCAGTATGCGCTGGTATCCGGCCAGAATAATGATGCCACGCTACTTACTGAGTATCAAGATTCGCCATACTTCACCGGCCTTCCCGGCGGCACCTATTTCATAAGGATAAAGGACAGCTGTGGCAACTTTATTACAGAAAAGAAAGAAATTACCCAGCTCAGCCCGCCAGAAATAGAGGTAAGCGGCAGCTGTGAGGATGGTAAATCCAACTTCCATCTGCAGATCAGCGCGCTGGATTTCCTTCAATTCAAATGGTATAAGTATAAAGATGCCCAGGGCAACCTTATAGAGAATCCTCAGATTATTTCCACCGAATCATTTATTGATATAGTAGACTTTAAACCAGAAGACGCAGGAACCTATAAAGTTGAAATAAGTTCAGATGATGCCACAGCCTGCGTGGAGAGCTCTGAAGTAATAATCTTTAGCCCGGATGCCGCTACCAACCCTAAGGCAGGCACCGGCAAAACGGTTGAGATAAACTATGACGGTAGCCAGCAGTCACTCATAAATCTTTTCGATTACCTGGAGGGAAGCTACGAAAGCTTCGGTACCTGGGAGGAAGTCGGCTCCATAAAAAGCTATATGCAGGAAGGAAATTATTTCGATATTACCTGGGCTGGCAATGGCACTTACCAGTTCCGATATACTGTAAATGCAGTGTGCGGCGGCGGTAGCGACAGCACGGTAGTAACCATCCACCTTAATAAGCTGTGCTACAAAGAGCCGAAAACCGATGGCACTAAGCGGCCAACGCTGGCAGGCATCACAGCTTTAGAAAGGGCGGGCACACTGAGTGGTGATAACTGGCCTATGGTGCGCCAGAGCGGATGGGTTGCCCTGGAAGCCAATAAAAAAGGATTTGTATTGAACAGGCTTAGTACAGCGCAAATTAACGCGATTGCGAATCCGCAAGCCGGAATGATGGTGTACGATACCGATGAGAAGTGCATGAAAATCTACGACGGCACTGGATGGAAGTGCCTAACGAAGCAAACCTGCCCGAATTAATTAAAAATTCTAACGAAATTTCTTAAAATGAAAAAAGCGATTGTAATATTAACACTTGGAATATTCGGATGGTCTTCAGCGCAGGTAGCCTTTGGCAAGGATGAGATTTCTCACCCGTCTGCTGCGCTTGAGTTTGGAAACGGCGCCAAGGGACTCATTCTGCCGTATGCAAATTCTGTGTCTGCACTGGCTGATACAGAAACAGGCCAACAGGTGGTACCCGGTACGCTGATTTACGATGCATCGGACAACATCATACGCTACTGCAAAGAGGGCGATTGTGCGGATAAAGCGCAGTGGTTGGACCTCAGCAAAAATGTTCAGAATGTAAAGTATCGGGATGTGGCTATTGCTGATACTACGGGAAAGGTAGATTTAAGCATTCAAAACGGAAAAACAGATAATAAATCTGCAAGGGTGGTAATTGGCTCCAATGAGGATGCGGAAGAAGCCTCCGGCATCCTGGTGCTTTCAGATACGGACAAAGTAATGATTCTACCAAAAATGGAAAGTCCGCACCTGAACATCATCAATCCAGAGCCAGGCACCATCGCTTACGACACAAAGGCCAACCAAGTAGCGGTGTTTAACGGCACCGTCTGGAGCTTCTGGCGATAAAACTGCTATTGACTCGCATTCTTGAAACTCTGCTAAGGTTTTAGCAGAGTTTTTATTACCAATTCTGATCGCCAAACGCTTTTAACTTTTCCTTTATCTTTGCCCAATGTTTACAGCTGCAGAAATTTTAGATATCAATCAGCTTTTGGTGCCGGAAAATAAAATCGTCATCATCACGCACTACAATCCGGATGGCGATGCCATAGGGAGTTCGCTCGGGCTGAAGCATTACCTGAAGGCTAAAGGCCTTTCGCCAGAAGTGGTGGTGCCGAACGATTTTCCAAAATTCCTGAAATGGATGCCGGAAGCGAAGAAAATCACCATCGCGGATTACAAGCGAAAAAAGGCGGCAGAACTAATTGCGGAGGCCGATGTACTTTTTATTCTGGATTTCAATGCGCCAATCCGTGCAGGCCAGCTAGTGGCACCTTGGATTGAAAAATCGCGCGCCAAAAAAATCCTTATCGATCATCATCAGCAGCCGGAGTGTTTCGACTTCGTATATTCCGATGTCACGATTCCCGCCACATCTCAGATGGTTTACCACTTCATCGAAGCGATGGAAGAAGAGCGGCTGGTGAACCTGGATATCGCGCAGTGCCTGTACACTGGTATTATGACGGATACCGGCGGTTTCCGCTTCCGTTCTACGAGTGCTGCCACGCACAGAATCGTGGCCAACCTCATCGATAACGGTGCCGATCCTGCGATGATTTCTGGCAATACCTGGGATACCAACACGGTTTCGCGGCTGCATTTGCTGTCGCTGATTTTGGGCAGAATTGAAATCGTGAACGATGGAAAGGTGGCAATTCTTTGGCTGAAAAGGGACGAGCTGGAGCGCTTCGGCTTCGAGAAGGGCGATACGGAAGGCTTTGTGAATTATGGGCTGAGCATTTCCGGTGTGCAGCTTTCGGCGTTTTTTATGGAGGATTTGTATGAGAATTTCATAAAGATTTCCTTCCGCTCAAAAGATTTGGTGGATGTGAACCAGCTGGCGCGAAAGCATTTCAATGGCGGCGGGCACATCAATGCTGCGGGCGGTAAATATTATAAGGACATCTACGAAACTATTGAAGATTTCAAGGAAATAATCCTCGATGAAGAGTTTTAAACAATAGTTTAAAAATTTTAAGGAAAGCGAATCGGCTTTCCTTTTTTATTGTAAATCTGAATTTATAGCCTCAAATGCTGATTTCATAGGCGGTTTTAAAAATTCTTTGAAAAATATTTGGTAGATTCAAAAATTTGTTTTTAAATTTGATGCACAATCATTAAATCTTTATCAAATGAAAAAACAATTACTTGCTGCGCTTGTTGCATTGCCACTAATTGCACACGCACAATTTACGGAAGGTTTCGATGCTGGAACCAAGCTTCCTGCAGGCTGGTCTGTAATCAACCAGGGTGATCCCAACGGTTTCGTTTTTGGCCCTGCAGCATCGGAATCCACTTACTCCCTGCCAAACGCTGCGTTCATTCAGTATCACGCTACAGCGCACGATGACTATCTGGTGACTCCGAAATTTACGGTAACTGCCGGCGTGACGGACAGGCTGAGCTATTTCGTGAAAAACCAGGACCCTAAGTATGTGGAAGACTACGCCGTGAAGCTTTCCACAACTGGCGCTACGGCTGCTGATTTTACGACCGTGCTAAAAGCTACCGAACCGGCACCAAGTGTTTGGACGAATGTGACCATCGACCTGAGCGCCTTCGTAGGGCAGGAGGTGTACATCGCTTTCCACGCCACCTCTGCGGATAAATTCCGCCTGCTTTTTGATGATATTTCCGTTGGTACGGCGCCTACACAGGCACCGGCTGCCGTTACGCTGAAAACACCTGCCAATGGCTCCACCTTAGCTACCTACAATAATGCAAGGCTCACCTGGCAAGTTGCCAATGCTCACCATAGCGATACTTATGAAGTATATTGCGATGATAAACCTAATCCTACCACTAAGATAAGCAACGGTAAGTTCTTCGCTAATGTTGATAAGCTGAAAGATAATACCACTTATTACTGGAAGGTTGTAGCGAAGAATGTTGTCGGCGAATCCGTTTCTGAAATCTACAATTTTACTACTGCTAAAAATCCGGCTTTACCATATTGCGGCCCAATCGTCTTTACGCAGTATGTGGACCCGATTTCTTCAGTTACCTTCGGAGGTATGACTAATACTTCATCAAGTTCCACAATAGGTCAGCCTTCCCACGAGTTTTTCCTGGATAAAATCGCAACCGTCTCTCAAGGATCAGAGCAGGAAATCGTATTCGCAGGGAACACCGCCGGCCCGTATACTTCCCGCTTTATAGTGTTTATTGACTGGGATCAGGATGGTAAATTCAACAATACCACCGAAACTTATTTCGCAACATCGACAGACAAAGTCACGCTTGCGAATTCCACCGGTGAGGACGGCAAAACCGCCAAAGGCGTAATAAAAGTGCCTGCCGATGCCAAGCTTGGCGAGACAAGGATGAGAATTAAGAAAAACGACGGCGCCGGACCATTTGCAAATCCTTGCTTCTCAGGAAATGGCAATAATGTAAATTTCGGTCAGGCAGAGGATTACACCGTGAAAGTAGTGAGCACACTTGGTCTTACAGAAGTTAAGGATGCGAAAACTGCCATTTATCCAAACCCTGTGAAGGATGTGATGAACATCGGCACTGCGGATAAGGTACTGGGTGTGAGCATCTACTCTGCGGAAGGTAAGCTCGTGAAGACTACCGATGCTAAGTCCGTGAATGTAGCCGATTTGGCGAAAGGCGTTTACATCGTGAAGGTGAAGACCGATAAGGGCGAAACTACTCACAAGGTGGTGAAGGACTAAACCCTCGGTAATCTGCAAAACGAAGGACTGCTGTTTTACGGCAGTCCTTTCTTTATTTCAGTTCGCGGCAGATGATTTCCGCGCAGATTTCCGGGCGTTCCCAGTGGCCGTTGTGCGCGCAATCGAGGAGGTACGCCTTGATGTTCGCCTTATCCGGCAGGCCTTTCAGCGTGGCAAGGGAGTCAATGGCGGGATCGTGCCTGCCCAGCATTACAAGGATTTTCCCCTGAAATTCCTGCAAAACACTCTGGCGGTCTGGGCGTTCCATAATGCCCTTTACCGCTGCCAGTGCGCCCAGGTTGTTCGTTTGCAACGCCATTTCCTTCGCAATTTCTACAAAGCCTTCCATCTCGTCCGCTTCGTGCGGGTGGAAGTTCATCGGCACACCCGCCGCCACATACCGCTCGTATTCTTGCTCTATGATGCGGAAACTCTTCCTGCGCGTCTCCTTTTTCTCATCACTATCAGGTAGATAAGTTGAAAAGAACAAGGAGAATCCTGCCAAAACTTCCGGCCATTTTTCAGCGAAGGCTAAGGCGGTGTAGCCGCCCATACTGTGCCCCAGCAGGTAGAAATCCGTGAGGTTCAGCTCGTCCGTTACCTGCTTTACCTTGGTTGCCATCATTTCCACGGTAGAAATCTCTTCCGTCAGTTCCGATTTTCCGTGCCCAGGCAAATCTATTTTCACAAGCCTGAAATATCTTTCCAAGCGACTTTGCATCCCGTCCCAAATGTGGCTGTTCTCCATCAGGCCGTGCAGCAGCACCAAGGTCTTATCCGCATTGCCAGAAATTTCATAGTGGAGCATAAGTATAAGTTTAAAAGTTTAAGGATAATATTTAAGGCCCTTCGACAAGTTCAGTGTGACAACGCGTTTCCCCAGGTAATTTATGCCATCTGTCACGCTGAGCCGGTCGAAGCGTAAGGAGTTTTAATTAATTAATACTATCAATCCAAATAAAATCCCCCGCCATCTATCTCACTGTGCCCTTCTCTTTCCACCATCTCACCCCACACTCCAGGAATTTTTTGAAGTCCTCCTTCGGCATATAGCCGGAGACTGGCGAGTTGATCACACGGCCGTCCGGCGTTACCAGCACATAGTGCGGCTGGGAGTTGTTGTTGAAATTCACCTGCTGGAACATACTCCAGCGGTCGCCCACGCTGCGTATTTTCTTCATCTGGCCGCCGCCCAGGTCTATGCTCGTCTGCTGCTCCTGTGGCAGTTCCTCGCGGTCGTCCACATATAGGGATGCCAGTACCACCTCGTTCTGCAGTATCGGCAGTATGTCCGGTTCGCTCCATACGAATTCCTCCATCTTGCGGCAGTTCTCGCAGCCATAGCCAGTAAAGTCTATCAGCACGGGCTTCTGCTCCTTTTGCGCCAGCGCTACGGCGTCGAAATAGTCGTGCTGTGGGTGCATCCCCAGTATGCCGTCCTCCTCATTGTGGAACCAGCTCACATTCACGGGTGGCAGGATGCCGGAAAGCATCTGTAGCCTTGGCCGCTCACTTGGGAACAGGCCCTGTATCAGGTATATGGTAAAGCCGATGCTCAGCACGCCGAGTCCCTTCCTTGCCGGTGAGATTTTAGCGTTCTTATCATCGTGCGGAAAGCGGATGATGCCGAAGAGATACAGCACCAGCCCGATGGTGATGAGTATCCACAGCAGGATGAAGAGCTCGCGCGAAAGCAGGAAGGTTTTGCTCACCAGGTCTGCCTTGGAAAGGAACTTCAGGGCAAGTGCCAGCTCCACGAAGCCCAGCACCACCTTTACCGTGTTCATCCAGCCGCCAGACTTCGGCAGGCTTGCCAGGGCGTTCGGGAAGAGCGCGAGCAAGCCGAACACCAATGCCCACGAAAGACCGAAGCCCGCCAGCGCAAAGGTAAGCAGCATAGGCACATCCGACGAGCCCGTAACCGCGCTGCCCAGCAGGGAACCGAGGATAGGCCCCGTGCACGAGAACGAGACGATGACCAGCGTAAGTGCCATAAAGAATATGCCGATGATGCCGCCGGCTTCCTCCGCCTTGCTGGATTTATTGGCGATGCTGCTCGGCAGGGCAATGTCGTAATACCCGAAGAAACTGCCCGCGAAGAACAGGAATATCAGGAAAAACGCGATGTTCAGCCATACCGATGTTGAGATTTGGTTGAAGATATTACCCGCAATACCGTCGATAATGTGGAAAGGCACGCTGAGCAGCACGAAGATCAGCAGGATGAAGAAGCCGTAAAGAAGCGCGTCCCTCCTGCCTTTCGCCTTATTCTTCGCCCCCTTTGTAAAATAGGAAACCGTGAGCGGAACCATAGGGAACACGCACGGCGTAAGCAGCGCAATGAAGCCGCCCAGGAAGCCAAGCAACAGATAGCTAATGAAGTTTTCGGAAAACTCCCGCTTCGGCGTGCCGCAATCTGTAAGCGGATTCTGGAAATCCAGCGTGGAAATGCGTAAATCCTTAGAGTTCAAAGTTGAAACAGGGTTTAAAGTTGAGGCAGGATCAGAGGCCGGGTTTATATTTATGGCTTGGCTATCAACATTATTTGGTAAAGCAATCGGTGTTTTTAAACTTGCTTCCTGCTCCGCCTTAGCAAAGTCCTCTACCTTGTTTCCGCCACTAAGCTTCGACTGAAATTCGAGCGTGTTCGGCGCAAGGCATATGCGGTCGTTACAGGTTTGGTAGGTGATTTCCGCAATGGCGGTGGCAGGTTTCGCTGGTTCCTTCAGCTTAAATTTCCGCTTGAATTGCGCCGTGTTGGAATAGTATACGATTTGCGCACCGAAGGCTTCCGAGAATTCGTCGTATTTCTTCCCGACTTCCACGGTATTGCCTACGGGCAGTATGTTCTCGCCGCCCAGCTTCATCTCGGTAGGTATGCCCGAATCTGGCGGCAGGTCTTTGGAGTAGATGTGCCAGCCAGGCTCCAGCGTTGCGGTAAGCACGGCTTCGTACTCGCCGTTTTGTAGGGCATTTACGGCATATTTAAACTTTACAGGGTCCTTAATCTGCGCTTGATTTAAAGCGAAAAGAAGAATTGTAAACCAAAAAGAAAAAAAGGATTTAAGTTGCATTTATTCAGAAATCATAAAATTTGGGCGAAGTTACAGTTTTAAATTAAAAAACCCCGGAAAAGCCCATTAGATGATTTTTGGTTAATTTTGTGTTGCAATGGCAAAATTCAGCATCAATATCCCCTACCGGGGGGAAATAAACCAATCAGCAGCTCAAGACCTGCGGGAGAAGTTAATTAGCCTGAAGGGCGTGGAGGATCCGTCTTTTGATGAAGATTCTCACCAGCTGCAGCTAACGGTAAAGGACAGCGAGGCAATTGCTGCGGCGGTTGTAGCCCTGAGGGGAGCTGGTGTGCAAATACCCTCCCAGCGTGCAAGCTTCCCCGTTCTTGGGATGACTTGCGCGGCCTGCGCCTCCAGCACGGAAAATGTGGCGAAGTATACCGAGGGCGTCCTAGATGCCTCCGTGAATTTCGCCACAGGAAACCTGAAGGTAGAGTACCTGCCCAGCCTCACCGGCCCGGAAGAAATCCGCCGTAGCGTGCAGGAAGCCGGCTACGACCTGCTGATTGAGGATAAAGCCAAGGAGCAGGAAAAGCTCAGGGAAATTCAGGAAGAAAATTTCAGTAAGCAGAAAACCAAAACCCTTCTTGCCGCCGCGCTTTCGCTGCCGGTGGCGGTGCTTGGGATGTTCTTTATGGACTGGAGGTATACGCCGGTTGTTTCGGCAATACTCTCTGCGCCGGTGGTTTTTTGGCTGGGGCGCAGTTTCTTTGTCAACGCCTTTAGGCAGGCGCGCCACGGCAGCGCGAATATGGATACCCTGGTGGCACTGAGTACCGGTATCGCTTATTTCTTCAGCCTTTTCAACCTGCTTTTCCCACAGGTTTGGGAGTCGCGGGGTATGGAGGCTCATGTGTATTTTGAGGCAGCGGCAGTCATCGTTACCTTTGTCCTGCTCGGTAAATTAATGGAGGAGAAGGCGAAGGGAAACACCTCCGCGGCGATAAAAAAACTCATCGGCCTGCAGCCTAAAACTGTGACAATCATCACTGCAGACGGGCAGGAGATCATAAAACCCATTGAAGAAATCTCAGTAGGAGAGGCAGTCTTAATTCGCCCCGGAGAGAAAATTCCTGTGGATGGTGTGGTGCAGTCTGGAGAATCTTTCGTGGACGAGAGCGCGCTTACTGGCGAGCCTCTTCCCGTACGAAAATTGCAGGATTCCGAGGTGTTTGCCGGCACATTAAACCAAAAAGGAAGCTTTGTTTTTAAGGCAATAAAGGTGGGCAGCGATACCGTTCTGGCACAAATCATAGACACCGTGCAGGAGGCGCAGGGCAGCAAGGCGCCGATCCAGAAACTTACCGACAAAATTGCTTCGGTTTTCGTGCCGTCGGTGCTGGGGATTGCTGCTTTAACCTTTTTTATATGGATGATATTTGGCGGAGACGATGGATTTGCGGGTGGGATACTTGCGGCTGTCACGGTGCTCGTCATAGCCTGCCCCTGCGCGCTTGGTCTTGCCACGCCTACCGCGGTGATGGTTGGCATCGGGAAGGCGGCAGAAAACGGCATCCTGATAAAAGATGCGGAAAGCCTGCAGATGATCGGGAAAATAGACACCGTGGTTCTGGACAAGACGGGAACCATCACCGAGGGGCATCCCCAGGTTACGGACATCCGGTGGGCGAAGTATGCGGACGAGGTGAGCCGCCAGGTGCTCTTCACGCTGGAAAAGCATTCCGAGCACCCGCTTGCGGAAGCCATTGTAGCGCATTTTCCAGGGTTCCGCAGCCTTCCCCTCGCAAGTTTTGAAAGTCATACAGGCGAGGGCATTTCGGGGGAGTATAACGGGAAAAAATACCTTGCAGGGAACCAAAAGCTGATGAATAGAAATAATGTTCAGGCGGGGGAATTTCAATCTTACGACGCTCTTGCCAGCAGGGGGACCACGCAAATTTATTTCGCAGATGATTCTCAAGTTCTCGCAGTCGTCAACATCGAGGATAAAATAAAGGAAGGCTCGGCAGCCGCAGTCGCCGAAATTCAGGAGGCGGGCATCGATGTATGGATGCTCACCGGGGACTCCGGCAATGCTGCAAAAAAAATCGCCGCGCAGGCGGGCATCAAAAATTTTAGGGCAGAACTTTTACCCAACGACAAAGCCGATTTTATAAAAGAACTGCAGCTGAAGGGAAAAAGAGTGGCGATGGCGGGCGACGGGATCAACGACAGCACCGCAATGGCCGTGGCGGATGTGAGCATCGCTATGGGGAAGGGATCCGATATCGCCAAGGATGTAGCGAAGATGACCATCATCTCCTCCGACCTGCGGAAGCTGCCGCTGGCGGTAAGGCTTTCGGGACAAACGACGCAGACCATAAGGCAGAACCTGTTTTGGGCGTTTATTTACAATATCATCGGCATACCTGTGGCTGCAGGGGCGCTGTATCCTGTCAACGGATTTTTGCTGAATCCTATGCTGGCTGGCGCTGCGATGGCTTTCAGCAGCGTGAGCGTGGTGCTGAACAGCCTGCGCCTGAGGTACCGGAAGTGAAATTTTTCCATACATTTGATTAACTAAAATTCTTTAAAAATGAAAGAACTGAAATTTAAAACCAACCTGAACTGCGGCAACTGCGTAGCGAAAGTGCAGCCCGCTTTCGATGCCGAGGAGGGCATCCTCGAGTGGAATGTGGATACTGAAAATCCTGATAAAATTTTAACCGTTAACGCCAACGAGGAATTGGAGGAGGAAGACATCATAGTAATGGTGCGGAAAAAAGGTTTCCAGGCAGAGGTGTTGAAATAAATGAGAATTGCATTCCTGGTTATCTTTTTTTTTCCGCTCAGCATCTTTTCACAGATTAAGGCAAAAATAGTAGGGGTGAAGGACGGCGATACCGTAGTGGCCTTGCTGGAAGGCAACCAGCAGATGACCCTGCGCCTCGCTGATGTGGACTGCCCAGAAAAAGGCCAGGCATACGGCACCCAGGCGAGGAAATTCACCTCCGACCAGGTTTTTGGTAAAAATGTAGTATTTTACATAGAAACCACGGACCGCTACGGTAGAGCGGTGGCGCGGATCTACGACGGAAGCAGATACCTTAGCGAAGAGATCATCCGCGCGGGGTACGGCTGGTGGTACGAGCGGTATTCCAAGAATATATATTTGAAAACGGTGGAGGCGGAAGCGCGCCGCGCTAAGCGTGGATTATGGGCAGATCCGCACGCTGTGCCACCCTGGGACTACCGTAGGATGCAGCGAGGCAAAAAAGCAGCATAATTTTTTTGGAATGTCTTGCATAAGTCGGGTGGAAGTTATAAATTCGCATTATTCTTAAGAGCTGCTAAGTTCGGAGAAGAATTTTTTTCATCATTTGTGTTTTTGGGCCGTGCATCTTGCACGGTCATTTTTATTGATCAGACTCATACCCCACCAGCAGGTATACGAAGTAGGAGTAGGATATGCTTCCATCCTGCCGGTTGGATTTCAGAAAGAAATCATTCGTGAAACCAAAAATCCGCGCTATCGGACCTTGGTTTCTCTCCCGAAATTCTATTTCTGCAAGCCGGTCTCGCTGCATGCCTGGGCTGTAGCGAGAAAGAATATTCAGTACAAACTCAGGTTCCTCATCAGCCAGCGCATTCAGCAGGCTTTTCAGCGCAAAGTATCCTGAGGTATAGCGCAGCTCCGCATTTTGCGAATCTTTTCCGCAGAGGAACCCGATGAAGCTTGCCTCCTGCTCGCGGGCATAGCCCAGCTGGTGGGCTGCCTCGTGGGGCAGCGTGGCGGCGAGCATCGTGTGGGGCATTTCAGGGTCGTATTGCGCCTCCGCGGTGAAGGGATTGTAGTAGCCAAGGATACCGGTACTGCTCATTATTCCGCGGAAAAGGCTGGGTTTTATGCTGATGATTCCCGTATTTTTTTGTTGTAAATCTTCCTTCAAAAAAAACTGCCGGAGGATGATTTCTGATTTTAATTCCTCTATATCGCGGATTTCCATAGTACCGCTTACGCTTTCTTTCACCTTATCTCGGTCCCGTTTGCAGGTTTCGAGATATTTTTCTGCCAGATTTTTTAGCAAGGAAGTAGGCGGGCTGCCAGCGTCGCCTATCTCTGCGATGGGTTTCTGATGATACAGCATCCCCCAAAAAATAGTGTAAAGAAAATAGGCGGCATTAGCGAAAACTAAAATTGCAGAAATGGCGCTTCGCCGATATTTTTTCAGAAATAAAAGGACGGAGCAGATTGCGAGAAAAAATCCGCAGAGAAAATAAAGTGCGTCCCCAACGGAAAACGGCACGCCGCAGAACAGCCTCTGGTGCCCACCTTTTTGCCAATGGAAGAAATTTGCGAAATACCCTACCGCTGCTTCGGACAGCGACAGGGCGGAGAACAGCACCACCTGCCCGATTAGGAGAAACCCCAGCCGGGCAGTTTTGGATTTGAGGAGTTTACTTCGCCTCATCGCCCGTGCCTATGCCCTGCTTCTTTAAAATTTTCCTGGCAAAATAGCCATAGAACGCGAGGTATGCATAGCAGGCCACCGGGATGATGTAGGATAAATGCGTGTAGGTAGTGTCGAAAATTCCGGCAGGCCGGCTTTGGTCAAGGTCGCACACCGCGCCCTGGATCAGCGGGATCACGCCGCCGCCGAGGATCATCATAATTAGGAAGGAGGATGCTTTCCCTGTGTTTTTGCCAAGCCCGGCAATCGCCAGATCGAAGATGGAAGGCCACATAATGGAGCAGAACAGCCCGCCGGAGATGAAGAAGTACACCGCCAGTTTTTTATCCGGTAAAACCAGTCCGCAGAGCATCATCAAAATACCCGCAATGCCGAAAACCATCAAAGTTTTCCCAGGATTTTTGCCCCCGATGAAGCTCATCAGAATAAATAAAATAATCCAGGCGGGATAGATGAAGAACTGCGAAACATCGTGCCCGCCGGCGCGGTTGGCCAGTATGAATACCGCAAACGCAAGGAACGGTACCGCAAAATGCATCAGGAGGGAGGCGGGTTTGCTAAAACTAAACACATTAATCCCGCCATTCCACCGCCCGATCATCAGGCTGCCCCAGTATAGGGAGATAAACGGCGCGATGCGGCTTTCCGGGATGCTGCCGAATTCAGGCGTGTTCAGCAATGCCGCCAGGTTGCTGGGGATGGAGACTTCCACACCTACATAGACGAAAATCGCGAGCATCCCCAGATACAGCTGCGGGTAGCGCGAGATGCGGAATTTTTTCATCGGGGTGTTATCTGCCACTATCTCCTGCACGCTGGTAGGGTCCTCTATTTTGGAGAAAAGCAGGAATGCGCCCACCAGCAGGAACGCGATGCCGAGGATAGCAAATGGCAGCCTCACATCCTGCAGGGCAAGTTCCGTGTGCCCGCCGGAGGTCCCGAAAAGCGCGATGCCGAGGATCACCGGGCCGATGGTGGTCCCCAGGGAATTTACTCCCCCGGCAAGCGTCAACCGGTGTGCGCCTGTCTCCGGGCTGCCCATCTTTATCGCCAGGGGGTTTGCCACAATCTGCTGCACGGAAAAGCCCAGGCCTACGATGAATAATCCCGCCAAAAACATCCAGAAACTTCCGGCAGATGCTGCGGGGACAAAAAGAAAAGCACCGCAGGCGGAAATCGCCAGGCCGATGGCGAGAGCCTTTTTATAGCCAATTTTTTGAAGAATGTCCATCCGCAGGGAGATTAGAAAAAATATGAGAGAACCGACGAAGTATGCCGCATAAAACGCCCACTGCACCAGCTGCGACTCCAGCTGGCTGAGCGTGAAACTTTTCTTGAATACGGGAATCAGGATGTCGTTGTTGGCGGCTACAAAACCCCAGAAAAAAAAGACGATAATCAGCGAGATGAATTGGGACCACTTGGTCTGCTCAGAATGTTGATTCATTATGAAATTCTTAAGGGAAACAAAGATATTTAATTTTTTTTCAAATAATACTGCCTCAGCGCATCGGAAATCATCCCGTGAGCGGCTTCTTTTGTTTTGAGGAAATCTGGATTGGGCTGCAGAATATCCAGAAAGAAAGCCATCGCCTTACCAGGATAGCCTCTGGAATTATCAAACGGGAACATTTCCTTCAGCCCGCCCAGCGCAAGTACGGCTATCGGCACATTTTCGCCTGCAGAAATGCTGAATGCCCCGTTTTTAAAATCATCCAGGAGCACGGAGGTATCATCCGGTACGCCGCCCTCGGGGAAAATTATCACGCTGGTGCCTGCCCTCAGGCGCTCCGCGGTTTTCCCGTATACCGCGTGCCGACTTCGTGCGGATTTTCTGTCAACCAAGATGCAGATCCTTTTATAAATGGTTGCAAAAAAAGGAATCTTCGCAAGCTCCGCCTTGCCCACAAAGGATACGGGGTGCCTTGGGAAAAGTATCGGGATCAGCATTATATCCATTATTGAATAATGATTGGAAATTATGATATACGGCTGGTTATCAATAAGTTGCTTCGATGTTTTTCGGATAAGTTCATAGCGGAAGCCCGCCGCTGCGAAGACGCATCTGCACCAGGTTCTTACGAAGAAGTAGGCGAATTTGTAGTGCTCTTTCCGGATGGAAAGCAGGTATACCGGCAGGAAAAACAGGAGGAAAAGCACCGCGGCTACGAGTATAATCCACAGGCGCCAGAGATAGTTGAATATTGCAGGCATTCTGCAAAAGTAAACAACACGGCGGAATGTGAGTTTTAATTATTTGTTTAATTTTTGCAAATCCGCTACTTTAGCAAAAATTTGACTATGATAGCCATTGCGGACGGGGGCTCTACGAAATGCGACTGGGTAATTCTGGACAATGCCGGCGGGGTGATGCTGCAGGCAGTGACGGATGGGTTCAACCCGAACCTGATCCCGCGCGGAGAAATTTGCACCAGGCTGCTCGCCCAGCCTGTTCTGAATTCAGTTAAAGCTGAGGTTACCAAGGTATTTTTCTATGGGTCCGGCTGCGGCCTGCTGCAAAACAGGGAGATCGTGCGGGAGGAATTT
Organism: Cruoricaptor ignavus; assembly: GCF_900141665.1. Taxonomy (GTDB): domain Bacteria; phylum Bacteroidota; class Bacteroidia; order Flavobacteriales; family Weeksellaceae; genus Cruoricaptor; species Cruoricaptor ignavus. The sequence goes on from NZ_FQYI01000003.1 coordinate 84,573, forward strand.
CAGAGCTTCTTCACACGGGCGGAAATTACGGTGAAAGACGATCTTACCGCGGCGGCATACGCGGCATACGAAGGTACTCCGGCCATTATCTGCATCCTGGGCACGGGCTCTAATTCCTGCTTTTTCGATGGTAAGGAAATCCGTAGAGATCTGCCCTCGCTGGGCTACCTGCTGGGGGACGAGGGCAGCGGGAGCGCGATAGGAAAGCAGCTTCTGAAGAAATATTTTATGAAAAAACTGCCTCCCGATCTTCACGAAGAATTCACGAAAGAATACGGGCTCACCATTGAGGAAGCAATTGCAAAAATTTACCACAACCCGAGGGCAAACGCCTGGCTGGGCGGGTTCAATAAGTTTGCCGCGGAGCGCAGGCAGCATCCTTTTATCCAGGAGATGATCTTCGCGGAATTCAGAAACTTCCTCCACTACCAGGTGCTGCCCTACCCGGAGGCGCACTCTGCGGAGATAAATTTCATCGGCTATATCGCCTTTATCTACGAGGAAATCCTGCGAGCGGCTGCCGCGGAATTCAACCTAAATGTGGGAAATATCCTCCAAAAGCCCATCAGCAAGCTTGTGGATTATCATAAAAAGCATATGGAATCATCTTAAAAGATTGGCAAAATGTGCTTATATTTACCCGCTAAATTATCTGCATGATTTATTCAGTTCGGGGTATGGTCATAGAGGTTGCGCCTACCTATGCTATTTTAGAAGTCGGCGGAATTGGCTACCACATTGGGATAAGCCTGCAGACCTCGTCCCAGCTAAAAAAGGGCGGGGAGGCATTCCTCTACACGAGGCAGATTATCAGGGAGGATGCGCATTTTCTCTACGGTTTTGCTTCCGTAGACGAGCGCGAGGTTTTCGATCTCCTCATCAGCGTTAGCGGGGTGGGGCCCACCTCGGCTATGATTATGCTTTCCTCGCTTACGGGGGCGGAAATTGCCAATGCCGTGAGTGCCGGGGTAAGTTCTGAACTTCAGAAAATAAAGGGCATAGGAGCAAAAACCGCGGAGCGGATCATCGTAGACCTGCGCGAGCGAATGAGAAAATATAGCACTACCGAAGAGGAGATTTCTGTTCAGAATGACAATAAAGTCCGCGGCGAGGCGTTATCTGCCTTGGAGGTGCTGGGTATCCAGCGGCGCATCGCAGAAAAAGCAGCGGATAAAATCCAGAAACAGGAGCCGGATATTTCGGTGGAAAATCTTATTAAGCAAATTTTAAAAAGCATTTAATCAGTTCATAAACATAACAGAGCTAAGTGTACAGTAGCAGCGTGAAACATACATTCAATAAATTTTTAGAGTGTGGAAGGCCGGCGGCAATCCGGATACTATTTTTACTGGTTATTAACCTTATTAATACAGCTGTAGCGCAGGAGCGCCCGCTGGACAGCCTCAGCATCCGGCAGGATTATACCCTGCCCAGCCCGGTACGCTACGAAGCCTATTACGATGTGGCTACAGGCAAGTACCACCTCTACCCGAAGGTCGGCAGCATCACGGTGGGGGCGCCTACCGTGATGTCCCCGGAGGAGTACCGCGCCTATATGCTCAGCACGCAGCTGGCGGAATATTACCGCCAAAAATCCGATGATAATAATATCGTTTTCAGAAAGGACGAAAAAGAAGCTGAGAAGCGCGGCCTGATCCCGGCAGTGAAGATAAACAACCGCCTTTTTGAATCCATTTTTGGAAGCAATAAAATAGAGATAATTCCTCAGGGGTTCGCATCCTTCGACCTCGGCGCGCTGCATCAGAAAATTGACAATCCGATGATCCTGCCGCAGAACCGCTCCAGCTTTGCCATCGACATCCAGCAGAGAATCCAGCTGGGGCTTACTGGTAAGGTGGGGGACAATCTCCAACTCCGCGCCAATTACGATACGCAGAGCGGCTTCGCCTTTGAAAACAAACTCAATGTGGCGTGGCAGGCAAGAGGTACCTGGCGCGACCTGCAAAACAAAGGCCTGAACGACCGCACCACCGGCGGCGAGGATAAAATAATAAAGAAAGTAGAGTTCGGTAATGTGAATCTGCCTCTCTCTACCAGCCTCATCCGCGGCTCGGAATCGCTTTTTGGCTTAAAAACGCAGTTCCAGCTTGGGAAAACATTGGGTACCGTGGTGCTCTCCCAGCAGCAGGGGGAGGCGAGGAACATCGTGGTGCAGGGTGGCGGCGCGGTGCAGACATTCAAGATCAATGCCTCCGATTATGAAGATAACCAGCACTATTTTTTAGGGCATTATTTCCTTGATAATTATGACCGAGCGCTGCAAGATTATCCGCTGATCAATTCCACCATCAGCATCAACAGGATTGAGGTCTGGGTGCTGGAGCAGGGCTCTGGCAATTTGCAGGAGCAGAAAAGCATTCTCGGCATCCGAGATCTCGGGGAAGGAGCATCGGGCTATCCGGACAACTCGCAGAATGGCCTCTACCAAAATATCGCCGGGCTGGGCACATCAATCCGCGATGTGAATCTCGCATACAACGCCGTGCTTGGGCAGAATTTCCCAAATGCGGCGGGCGCTCCGGAACGCTATACCGACGGCGAGCAGTTTATTTTCAACCGCAGAGCCAGAAGGCTTCAGACCAATGAATTCAACTACAATCCTCAGCTGGGCTACATTTCATTAAACCAAAGGCTTAATGACAATCAGCTGCTTGCGGTGGCGTATTCCTACACTGTAAACGGGCAGAAAACTGTGTACAAAGTGGGTGAGTTCTCTGACGAAAGCCCGGTGCTTATCGTAAAATTACTGAAGCCAAACTCCACTGTTCGCACCTCCTCGCCCATGTGGGACCTGATGATGAAAAACATCTACCCTATGGAGGCGAACCAGATCAGCGCCGATCAGTTTATGCTGAATGTGTACTACCGCGACAGCCAGGCTGGCAAGGTGAATTATCTCCCGGGGACCGCCGTGCAGGATGTGCAGCTGCTGAAACTATTCAACTGGGACAGGCTGAACATTAATAATGATATGTCCGGCGATGGCGTGGCGGGAGACGGCCTTTTCGATTTCGTTCCGGGCATCACCATTAATGCCAATGATGGGAAGCTGATATTTACCAAAGCCAAGCCTTTCGGCTCTTATCTTGAAAATGTTCTGGGAAGCAGCGATCCGAAATTCGTTTTCAATGACCTCTACACTATGCAGAAGGAGGTGGCGGCGCAGCAAAACCTGGCGCAGCGCTACACCATCGAAGGGCGGTACAAGGGTGCGCAGGGGAGCGGCATTTCGCTGGGTGCCATCAATGTGCCCCGCGGCTCGGTAAAAGTGACATCAAACGGCCAGCAGCTGATGGAGGGTGTGGACTACACCGTGGATTATATGCTGGGTTCGGTGAATATCATTAATGAGGCCCTGAAAAATTCTGGGCAGGCGATCAATGTATCGCTGGAAAATCAGCTGACTTTCAATACGCAGCGCAGAAGCTTTATGGGGCTGAACCTTGAGCGGCAGTTTAATGAGCGCCTCCTCCTCGGTACCACCATCGTGAACTATTCCGAAAAACCAATTACCCAAAAAGTAAACTTCGGCAATGAAGCGGTGAATAACACGATGGCAGGCTTCAACCTGATGTACAACAACGAATTCCCGTTCCTCACGAGGCTCACGGATAAAATTCCGCTTGTAAAAACGGATGCTGCTTCGCGCTTGAATTTCCGTGCGGAGGGTGCCTACCTGATTCCTGGGCAGGATAAAAATGCAGGAAATCAATCCTATATTGATGATTTTGAACAATCTTCTACCAAAATTTCCCTTAAAGAGCCGGGCTTGTGGGGGCTAGCATCCAAGCCTGAGCAAAACAGAAACGATCCTCAGTATGCCAATGCCGGCCTGGTAAACGATGTGCGCGAGGGCTACGGCAGAGGGCTTCTTTCCTGGTATAATATCGATCCGCGCTTCTACGGCGTCGGCGGGAAAGCTCCGGCAGGCATCAATGCGGAGGCGGTTTCCAACCACGCATCTCGGCGGGTGCAGACTTCCGAGCTGATGAACAACCGGGATTTCGTAGCCGGAGAGCAAACCTACACCAACACGCTGGATATTACTTTCTACCCTAAAGAGCGCGGCCCTTATAACCTTAACCCGATTGACGAGCCGGCAAACCAGCGGTGGGCGGGGCTGATGCGACCTATTTCCGTGTCCAACTTTACCGGTTCCAATATCGAGTATGTGGAATTCTGGCTGATGGATCCCTATGCTGACGGGCGAAATCTTGGTGCCTCGCCAAAATTGAAACTCCACCTCGGGAATGTTTCTGAGGATGTGCTGAAAGACGGCAAACTGATGTATGAAAACGGTATGCCTACGGCCTCCAGCGCGGTTTCTACATCCACCAGCAACTGGGGCGTTCAGCCGAACCAGTTCCCGGTACTGTACGCCTTTTCCACCGAGGGCGAGGAGCGCCGCGCGCAGGATGTAGGCTACGACGGGCTGAACAATGAGCAGGAAGCGCAGAAATTCGGTACCGGATACATTAATCCGATAACTGGGGAGCCCGACCCCGCGGCGGATGATTTCGTTTTTTATCTTTCTAATAAATTCACCGGCGCGCAGGCGTCTTCCGTGCCAGAGCGGTACAAATATTTTCGCAACCCGGATGGCAATTCCCAGTCCGGATCGCTGGAAGTAGCCACGCAGATGCCAGATGCTGAGGACATTAACCACGATTATAACCTTGATCTTAATGAAAACTATAACCAATACACCATAAACCTCGACAGGAACAGCCTCGCAGTCAACAGAAATTTTATTGTTGATGAAAAAGAAGTTCCCGTGCGTTTCCAGAACGGACAGAAGGGCAGGAATAAATGGTACCTATTCCGCGTGCCAGTGCAGCAGTTTGATACCAATGCCGGTGCGGCTTCCGAGGATGTATTGAATAATGTACGCTTTGCGAGAATCATCCTCGATGGCTTCGATGATACGGCAACGCTGAGGTTCGGTACGCTGGATCTTGTACGCTCCGAGTGGCGGAAGTACAACAAAAATATTGCAGCGGGCAGCCTTCCGGGTGCTGCTGATAACGAAGGTTCGATGCTTGTGGACAATGAGAATTTCTTCGTGGGCAGCGTAAATCTGGAGGAGAATGCGCTGGGGGCGCCGCCTTATGTGATGCCTCCGGGCATTGATCGCCAGGTTCTGCAAACGGCTGGCGGTATGCAGCGGCAGAATGAAGCATCCCTTTACCTTAAAGTTACCAACCTGAAAAACGAGGCGCGCGCTGTGGTAAAAAATACCTTTGTGGATATGCGGAGGTACCGCAAGCTGGAAATGTTCGTACACGCCGAGGACATCCGCGGTGCAGGAACTAGCAGCCAGCTGGATCGGGATATGAAGTTCTTTGTGCGTTTCGGTAGCGATGCCACGGATAATTACTATGAGTACGAAGCCTCTTTGAAATATACTCCGCGTACTGCCAGAACTGCCACTGAGATCTGGCCGCTGGAAAATATGGTTAATATCAACCTCCAGGATTTTGTAGACGCCAAAATAAAAAGAGACCAGGCCGGCGGAAACCTTATTGGCAGCAGGTTTCTCTATGCCGAGGCAAGCGACGGCGACCGGAAGATATTCGTGAAAGGCCGCCCTGTACTTGGGAATATTACCACTATGATGATCGGGGTGCGCAATACCTCCGGCGTCGGCAAAGATGTGGTACTTTGGGTAAACGAAATGCGCATCTCCGGAATCGAAAATGAGGGAGGCTACGCGGCGAATGCCAGCCTGGATTTCAACCTGGGGGATTTTGCAATGGTGAATGCCGGCGGGGCGTACTCCACGGTAGACTTCGGGAGCATCATCTCAAAACCTGCCGAGCGGAACCAGAGCACCAATTCTGCGCTGAACATCAGTACCACGGTTAATCTCGATAAATTTATCCCGGAAAAGGTAGGGATGCGGATCCCGGTAAATTACACCTATGCCCAAACCATCGAGGATCCTAAGTACAACCCAATCGATATCGATGTAGAATTCGAAAAGGCGGCAAACAGAGAGGAGCTGAAGCAGGTCGCGAGAACTTACACGCAGCAGCGCAGCATCGGTGTGGTGAATATGCGTAAGGAGCGTACGAACACTGAGCGGAAATCCCGCTTTTATGATGTGGAAAACCTGGCGCTTACACTGAATTACAGCGATGATTACTACCGGGATGTCTACACCACCAAAAACTATCGCCAGTATCTGAGAGGCAATCTGGATTACAACTACAGCTTCCGGCCGTGGGTGCTGAAACCGTTTAATAAAATGGTGAGCGATACCGCAAAATCCGCGAAATATCTGCAGTGGTTTAAGGAATTTAATTTCAACCCTGTGCCTACGAGAATCTCTGTGCGTACGGAGCTGGACAGGAATTACAACGAGCTCCAGTTCCGGAATATTGAGGCGCTGATGAACGGCGTCGCCGGCTCAGACTTCGATGTGATCCGCAACCGCGCGTTCTACTTCGGGTGGCAGTATGCTGTAGGTTTTAATTTTACAAGGTCATTAAAGCTGGAGATCAATTCCGCTACTAGGACTTTGAACGACAATATCAGCCCGACTGCGATGGACAGCCGCAGCATTTTCGAGCAGCCTTTCCGCTCCGGGCGCCCCGTGCTTTACAATCACAGGGTGCAGCTGAATTACCGACTGCCGTTTGAGTATCTGCCATTTATGAACTTCCTCACTGCGGAGGTGGGCTACGGCTTCCAATACAACTGGAACGCCCGCTCTACGGTGCTTACGCAAAGCAATGCCGGGAATCTGGGGAATCTCGCGCAGAATACCAATACGATTGTAGGCACGGCGACTGCCAATATACCGCAGTTCCTGAATAATTTCGCCTACTTCAGGAAGATAGAGGAGGTAAGGAATAAGCGGCGCCAGGAAATCGATTCCCTGAATAACGCCTATGCAGAAAGCGCCCTGAAGAAAAGCAAAAAGAATAAGTTTTTCGTATTTAATACTTACAAAGGTTATACTTTCAAAAACCGCCTGACACCGATGCAGACTATGGCTTCGGCGTTGTTTTCAGGCAGGCAGCTTGATATTAATTATAATGAGAACAACGGCACGGTGCTTCCTGGCATATTGAGTTCACCGAATTTCTATGGCTACGGGCAGAATATCGGCGGGCCTACAGCTGGCTTCCTGCTCGGCTCGCAGGCGGATATCCGGAGAACGGCCATCGAGCGCGGATGGATTTCTTCGTCTCCATATATGAATGATCCCTATTCGCAGCAAAATTCAAAATCTTTCGATGCAAACCTCCAGCTCAGCCCGCTGAACGATTTGAGAATAGATATCAATGCGCTTTGGAGGCACAACAGAAACCTCATGCAGGGAGGCTACAACCTAGATGCCGATCCCGCTACGCCGCATTTTGATTTTGCCTTCGAAAACGAGCTGGTTACTCATTCCAAATCTGTTTGGCTGCTATCTACTTCATTTAAAAATTCAGGAGATTTATTCCCGAGAATTATTGAAAATGCTAGAGCGCTCTCTCAGCAAATGGGCACGGTGCCTGGTGCGGCAGGCTTCGCTCAAGGATATTCATTGGGGAATGCGTATATACTGGTGCCTGCCTTCCGAGCAGCAGTGGAAGGGCGCAGCCTGGAGCCCATGGACAACCCGAAAAAATCCGGCTTCCCGTTGCCAAACTGGAATGTCGTTTATTCCGGCTTCCGCAACCTGCCGATGGTGGCAAGTCAGTTCTCTAAATTTGACATCCAGCATTCCTACAAATCCACCTATACGGGTACGGGGGTGCAGTCGAACATCGATTACTACAACGATCCTGGCGGGTTTGATGTAAATGGCGACAGGCTCAATCCTTATATTTTCAGTCAGGTAGGCTATGTGGAATCCTTTGCCCCGCTTATCGGAGGAGATTTTACGCTTAGGAACAATATGCAGTTCCGCGCGATGTACAACCGCGACCGAATGCTGCTCCTTGGCTTGGTAAACAATACCCTTACGGAGGACTACAGCAAGGAATATGTCTTTGGCTTCGGCTACATCGTGAAGGATTTAAGGATGAAACTCAATATGGGTGGCAAGCCGCGTAATGTTGTAAGCGACCTGAATGTCCGCGCAGATTTCTCTCTTAGGGATAGCGAAACACGAATTACCAACATACTCCTGGAGGATTCTCAAGTCACAGGCGGGCAGAAACTTCTGGGGATAAAATTCAGCGCGGATTACAATGTCTCCGAAAATTTTAACCTGAGATTCTTCTACGACCAGCTGGCTACCAAATACAAAATCTCCACAGCCTACCCGCTCTCCACCATTCGAGCGGGGCTCTCCGCTACCTTCAATTTTAACGGCGGCATAAGATAAATTTTTAAAAACCTATTTGCAGAGACAATTTATTTAATAAATTTGCTAAAACGAAAAAAATGAACACACCGGCAGAACTCAAGTACACAAAAGACCACGAGTGGGTAAAAATCGAAGGAGATACAGCCACCATCGGGATCACGGATTTCGCGCAGAGCGAATTGGGCGACATCGTCTTTGTTGATGTTGACAGCCTAGAAGAAGAACTCTCCGAAGGCGAGGTTTTCGGTAGCGTAGAAGCGGTAAAAACTGTATCCGATCTATACCTGCCCGTTTCCGGTACCGTAGTAGAGTTTAACGAAAAATTAGAAGAGCAGCCAGAACTTGTCAACTCAGACCCTTACGGCGAAGGCTGGATCATCAAAGTGCGTTTAGCTGAAGATGCCGACCAAAGCGGCCTCCTCTCGGCAGAAGATTATCAGGCACTCCTTGGATAAAATTCGGAAAATATCACTTATATTAATGCCCATTTATTGGGCATTTCTCACTTATATGCTCCTAAAACCCGGCGAAGAAAGTACAGAATTCGTCTGGATATACTCCGAGTTTGATAAAATCGTGCATTTCTGCATATTCGCCGCGCTTGGCATTCTCCTACTTGCCGCCTATCCAAAAATACACCGGAGGAATTATTTCTGCATAATGTTCATCTACGCTATACTGACTGAAATACTGCAGGACGAAATGCGCGTGGGACGCTCGGCAGAACTTCTAGATGCCGTCGCCGATTTCATAGGCGCTGCGGCAACCTGGCTCTTATGGCGGTTCATTACAAGTCGCTCAGCTGCATCGTAATTCCTCGTTCTGCTCGTTGGAGCTTGGGGGTGTTTGTCTTTTTTACTGCCGTGTTGGTCTTTCTTTAAAATTTTTCTACCTGAAAACCAGCGACTTGGGCTCGGCGGGTAGATTTTTTTTAAATTATCTCTTGCCTGTTCGGGAAATCCCCTTATCTTTGCACTCCCGATTTGGTATTGGGGGAGCGTTGCGAGGGGATAATAAGCCCTATTTGAAATTTTTTAAAAAAAACTTGGCGGAGCGTTTGGAAGTTTGAGTGACAAATTCCTACCTTTGCCCACCCGTTTTTCGGGTCAAGCGCGGGGGGATTTTTGCTGGGGCTCCGGGACGAAAAAAAATAATTTTTTTCAAAAAGTTTTGGTAGTTTCAAAAAAGTTCTTACCTTTGCAACCGCAAATCACGAGAGGCCTTTGGCCTGGTGGTTTGGAAGAGAGAGGATCATTGAAATCAACGATACATACAACCAGGTAAGGGGCGGCGCCCGGGTATGCTTTATGGCGTATTCGATGGGGCGCCGCGGAACGGAAATACAATGGAGAGTTTGATCCTGGCTCAGGATGAACGCTAGCGGGAGGCCTAACACATGCAAGCCGGGCGGGATCCCTTCGGGGTGAGAGCGGCGTACGGGTGAGGAGCACGTGTGCAACCTGCCCCTGTCTGGGGGATAGCCCTCCGAAAGGAGGATTAACACCCCATAGGATGTTCGCCGGCATCGGCGGTCATTGAAAGGTTACGGACGGGGATGGGCACGCGCAGGATTAGGTAGTTGGCAGGGTAACGGCCTACCAAGCCTTTGATCCTTAGGGGGCCTGAGAGGGTGATCCCCCACACTGGTACTGAGACACGGACCAGACTCCTACGGGAGGCAGCAGTGAGGAATATTGGACAATGGGTGGAAGCCTGATCCAGCCATCCCGCGTGAAGGACTAAGGGCCTATGGCCTGTAAACTTCTTTTGTACGGGGATAAACCTATCTACGCGTAGATAGCTGAAGGTACCGTACGAATAAGCACCGGCTAACTCCGTGCCAGCAGCCGCGGTAATACGGAGGGTGCGAGCGTTATCCGGATTTATTGGGTTTAAAGGGTCCGTAGGCGGGCCTGTAAGTCGGAGGTGAAATCCCGCGGCTCAACCGCGGAACCGCCTTCGATACTGCGGGTCTTGAGTAGGCTTGAGGCGGCCGGAATGAGTGGTGTAGCGGTGAAATGCATAGATATCACTCAGAACACCGATAGCGAAGGCAGGTCGCCAAGGCCTTACTGACGCTGATGGACGAAAGCGTGGGGAGCGAACAGGATTAGATACCCTGGTAGTCCACGCCGTAAACGATGCTCACTCGTTCTCGGGCGTTATCGTTCGGGGGCTAAGCGAAAGTGATAAGTGAGCCACCTGGGGAGTACGGGCGCAAGCCTGAAACTCAAAGGAATTGACGGGGGCCCGCACAAGCGGTGGATTATGTGGTTTAATTCGATGATACGCGAGGAACCTTACCAGGGCTTAAATGGGGGCCGACCGGCGCAGAGATGCGCCTTTCTTCGGACGGTCTTCAAGGTGCTGCATGGTTGTCGTCAGCTCGTGCCGTGAGGTGTTAGGTTAAGTCCTGCAACGAGCGCAACCCCTGCCGCCAGTTGCCATCATTAAGTTGGGGACTCTGGCGGGACTGCCTACGCAAGTAGCGAGGAAGGCGGGGACGACGTCAAATCATCACGGCCCTTACGCCCTGGGCCACACACGTAATACAATGGCCGGTACAGAGGGCAGCCACGCGGCGACGCGGAGCGAATCTCGAAAGCCGGTCTCAGTTCGGATTGGAGTCTGCAACTCGACTCTATGAAGCTGGAATCGCTAGTAATCGCGCATCAGCCATGGCGCGGTGAATACGTTCCCGGGCCTTGTACACACCGCCCGTCAAGCCATGGAAGTCCGGGGTACCTGAAGTCGGTGACCGTAAAAGGAGCTGCCTAGGGTAAAACGGGTAACTAGGGCTAAGTCGTAACAAGGTAGCCGTACCGGAAGGTGCGGCTGGAACATCTCATTTTAGAGGCTTTATCAAGTCAATAAGCACACGGTCCTTCATGGGCCCCGCGCGCCGGGGGGCGCCGCCCCGCCCTGTTGTTGTATAGTATCGGATCATATAAAGGAAAAGGAGGATTCACGCCCGGGCGCGAGCCCAGCGCATTGTCGCGGGCCACGGGTCAGGCGGGTAGAGGAGTCTCGTAGCTCAGCCGGTTAGAGCGCTACACTGATAATGTAGAGGTCGGCAGTTCGAGCCTGCCCGAGACTACGGATGCCTGGGGAATTAGCTCAGCTGGCTAGAGCACCTGCCTTGCACGCAGGGGGTCAAGGGTTCGAATCCCTTATTCTCCACAGCCGCGGAATGCGGCCTGCCGGAAGCCCTTGGGGGGCGCTGCGAAGGATGCAGCGTGGGTCCCTGGGGTGGGAGGCGAGATCGAGGATCATTGACATATACGGTAAGACATCACAAAGAGACGACCGGGCGCCGGGAGGCGCACCGAGAACCTTAGGGAAAGAAATCGTTAAGGGCGCACGGCGGATGCCTAGGCTTCAAGAGGCGACGAAGGACGTGGCAAGCTGCGAAAAGCCGCGGGGATCGGCACACACGAATTGATCCGCGGATATCCGAATGGGGCAACCCGGCACGCTGAAGGCGTGTCACCAGCAATGGGGCGAACCCGGGGAACTGAAACATCTAAGTACCCGGAGGAAAAGAAATCGAAGAGATTCCGTGAGTAGTGGCGAGCGAAAGCGGACTAGCCCAAAAGCCTTGATATGCTTAGCGGAACGCTCTGGAAAGGGCGATCGGAGAAGGTGACAATCCTGTACGCGAAAGGCATGTCGGGGTGAAACAAGAGTAGGGCGGGACACGTGAAATCCTGTCTGAATACGGGGGGACCATCCTCCAAGGCTAAATACTCCTTGAAGACCGATAGTGGACCAGTACCGTGAGGGAAAGGTGAAAAGCACTCCGAACAGGAGGGTGAAAGAGAGCCTGAAACCGTGCGCCTACAAGCGGTCGGAGTCCCGCGATGGGATGACGGCGTGCCTTTTGCATAATGAGCCTACGAGTTAATGTCGCCGGCGAGGTTAAGCGCTTAAGGCGCGGAGCCGGAGCGAAAGCGAGTCTGAACAGGGCGCGTAGTCGGCGGTATTAGACGCGAAACCTTGTGATCTACCCATGGGCAGGCTGAAGCTCTGGTAACACAGAGTGGAGGGCCGAACCGGTTGGCGTTGAAAAGCCTTCGGATGACCTGTGGGTAGGGGTGAAAGGCTAATCAAACTGGGAGATAGCTCGTACTCCCCGAAATGCATTTAGGTGCAGCGTCGCGCGAGTCCTCCGGAGGTAGAGCTACTGATTGGATGCGGGGGTTTCACCGCCTACCAATTCCTGACAAACTCCGAATGCCGGTGGATGCTGCGCGGCAGTGAGGGCGCGGGTGCTAAGGTCCGCGTCCGAGAGGGAAAGAACCCGGACCAACGGCTAAGGTCCCCAAATGCGCGCTAAGTTGGAGAAACGCGGTCGGACTGCACAGACAGCTAGGATGTTGGCTTGGAAGCAGCCATTCATTTAAAGAGTGCGTAACAGCTCACTAGTCGAGCGGTCCGGCATGGATAATAATCGGGCATAAGCGCGCTACCGAAGCCATGGGATATATTATATCGGTAGGGGAGCATTCCGGCGGCCTGGAAGCCGCGCCGCGAGGCGCGGTGGAGCTTCCGGAAAAGAAAATGTAGGCATAAGTAACGATAATGCGGGCGAGAAACCCGCAC
>NZ_FQYI01000003.1:100000-205874 GCF_900141665.1 Cruoricaptor ignavus
TTCGTGCATATCGTACTGCTCGGCACGGGAGATGGGCATTAAACCAAAAATGTCTGCAGGGTTTCGTTTCGGTTTTTCTGGTTGTGTTCTGTTGAATCCTGCTTTTTTATTGTCCCCGAGGGAGGCTACTATTTTTTTAATATGATTAAGCGCATCCGCATCATCCTTAGCTCTGTAATCAGTAACCCCGGATATTTCGGAGTGCGTTTTGGCTCCGCCAAGTGTTTCATTATCAATGACTTCCCCTATTGCCGCTCTCACTAGATAGCTGCCTGCAAGGAAGATAGTCCCGGTGTTTTCCACAATGATTGCTTCATCGCTCATAGCCGGCAGATAAGCGCCCCCCGCCACGCAGCTCCCCATGATTGCTGAGATCTGCACGATGCCCATCGCACTCATTTTTGCGTTGTTCCGAAAGATTCTCCCGAAATGTTCCTTATCCGGGAAAACTTCGTCTTGCATTGGTAGGAAGGCACCGGCAGAATCCACAAGATAAATTATCGGAATACGGTTTTCCATTGCAATTTCCTGTGCCCGGAGGTTCTTCTTTGCGGTGATGGGGAAGTAGGCACCGGCTTTTACTGAGGCATCATTGGCTACCACCACGCAAAGCTTCCCCGAGATGTAGCCCAATCCAGCAACCGTGCCGCCGGCAGGGCAGCCGCCATGCTCCTCGTACATCCCGTGTCCAGCAAATGCCCCGATTTCCAGAAAATCTGTGCCTGCATCGAGGAGGAAATTTATGCGTTCCCTGGCGGTCATTTTACCCTCTTCCCGTATTTTCTGCAGCCGTTTTTTGCCGCCGCCCATTTTTATTTCTTCTAGAAGCCGGTTGATTTCCGCCAATTTCAACTTATTGTGATCTTCTCTCTTGTTGAATTCCAAATCCACGATTTAAATTTTTAAGATAAATTTTATTGCGACCTATTATAATTCGCACTAAACAGGAAACGCAAAATTGCGAAAATTATGAATAAATTTGCATCCTGATGAAAAATTCTGCTGTATTTCGGCTGCATCTAATTGTTTTTATCTGGGGCTTTACTGCTGTGCTGGGCAAGCTTATCCAAGCAGGGGCATACCCGCTTACATTCTACAGGATGCTATTCGCAGCATTTTTTCTTTTTATTTATTTAAGAATGATTCGCAAAGAATCCATCGCGGTACCTAGGAGGCTGCTGCTGCAGCTCGTTGGGATCGGTGGGCTGATGGCTGCGCACTGGCTGTGCTTTTTTTATTCTATCAAGGTCTCCAATGTCTCCATCGCGCTGTCGTGCATGTCTCTCTCCACGCTATTTGCGGCGTTTATTGAACCTATGGTATACCGCAGGCGGATAGACCTTACCGAGTTGCTTTTAGGCATCGTGATCGTTTTTTGCATCGGCTTGATTTTCAGGACGGAGTTTCACTACAAGGAGGGCATCGTTGTCGGCATTGTATGTGCGCTTCTGGGAACCATATTCTCAGTACTGAACGGGAAAATTTTTGGAAAAACTTCGGCGGGAAATATTATTTTTTACGAAATATTTGGCGGATGGCTTCTGATGGCGATTTATTTCACGATTTCTGGCGATATTTTTAGTTTTACTGAAATATCCAGTCGGGATTTAGCGTTAATACTTTTGCTTGCCAGTGTTTTTACCGCATATCCGATGTTTGAATCTGTGAGGCTAATGCAGTACATTTCTCCATTTACCTTAATTTTAACTGTAAATTTGGAGCCCGTGTACGGAATTATCCTCGCTTACCTTATCTTTGGAGAACCGGAGCACATGAGTCCCGTGTTCTATCTGGCATCCCTCGGGATGATTCTGGCGATAGTAGTTAACGGAATCATAAAAGCAAAGCAAAAATCTGTTTCTCAGTATGATTAAGAGAATTCTTCCCGTAATATTTGCCTTCAGTTCAGGCTTTGCACACTCGCAGATTGTCCGGAAATATTCCAATGAATTCCTGAACATCGGCGCGGGAGCACGCGGCCTCGCCATGGGCGGAGCGGTGATTTCCAATCAGAATGATGCCTATGCCCCGATGTGGAACCCTGCGGGGCTTACCGGCGTGGAGAGCGACTGGCAGGGCGCTGCGATGCACGCGGAATATTTTGAATCCATCGCGAAGTACGACTATATCTCCTATGCCAAAGCGCTGGACAACAACGGCGGTGCGCTGGCGCTTTCCTTGGTGCGGCTTGGGATAGATGACCTCCTCGATACTACACAAATGATAGATCCGGAGGGGAATATCGATTATGACAAGATTTCAAAGTTCTCGCAGGCAGATTATGCGGGGCTCATTTCGTATGCCTTCAGGCTGAACCAGAGGGTGGATGTGGGAGCCACCGCCAAAATCGTTTACCGGAATGTTGGGAAATTTGCCAATGGTTTTGGGTTTGGCTTTGATGTCGGTGCCCTGTATCACGCAGATTCAGGCTGGAATTTTGGCGGGATGCTGCGCGACGCCACTACTACGGTAAATTTTTGGAAGATCAATGAGGAAAAGCTCTCCGCAACTGTAGAAGGCGAAGAATTTAACCCCGCACCAGAAGATAGGCTGGAACTCACAATGCCCAAGCTAAATCTCGGCGCGAGTAGGAATTTTACGCTGTCCAGAGATCTATCGCTGCTACCTGAAGTGGGCATCAATGTGGACTTTGCTAAAACCGCGGCGGTAATTTCCACCGACTTTGCCAGCATCACGCCGTACTTCGGTGCCGAGCTGGTGTACGATAATTTAATTTTCCTACGCGCGGGGGTGAACCGTTTTCAGACCATCACCGATATCGAAAACGAAAAAAGGAAAGTTTCCTTTCAGCCCAGCGCGGGCATCGGCGTGCGCTACCGCGGCGTCACCGTGGATTATGCCATTTCCAACTCCGGGGTGGGCGGGTCTAATTATTACTCTAATTTCTTCTCACTGAAACTGGATATGGCGCCTATCCGTGGCAGATGATTTAGCGGCAAGTGCCGAGAGCCAAAAAACGAAGATTTAATTCAAAAATAGTTTCGGGTTTACGGGCGTGCCGTTGCGGTGCACCTCGTAGTGCAGGTGCGGCCCTGTGGATCGCCCATTGTTGCCCGTTTTTGCGATCACTTCGCCTACCTTTACCTCATCGTTTACCTTGGTAAGGATTTGCGAAAGATGCCCGTATAGCGTAGCGAGCCCGTTTTTGTGGGACACGATTACGCAATTCCCGTAGCCTCCTTTTACTCCGGCGAAAATTACCGTTCCCTCCGCGGTGCACCTCACATCGCTGCCATAGGGTACCGCGATGTCCATACCTTTGTGAAACTGCATTTGCTCCGGTTCGGATTCGTCGCTTTTTCCTTCCGCCTTACTTTTTCCTGTGGGCTTTTGCGCTGCTATTTTGCCCGGTATTATGTTCCCCAGGCTATCCCTTTCTTCAGGGTATATCTCTGTAGGTTTGGCAGGCTCAGGAGCTGGTTTTATATCTTTATCTTTTGGCGGAATTGGATTTTTTCTCAACCCGAAATTTGATGACACATACCCATCGGCGGGCATACCCAGCGGGGTTTGCAGCAGTTTTTCCTGAAGCTCGGCAAGGTAGCGGCTGTAGCGCTGGCTGCTCCTGGCGAGGTATACTGCGCTGGCGAGGCTGTCCGTGGAGAGTTTCTGTAGTTTTTCATTCGGGATTTTCTTTGCTGCAAAAAGATTGTTAAGACTCCGGAGATATTGATCTACATCCGCCAGATCGCTGCGCATCTGCAGAAAATCTACGCTGTCCCGCTCGTTCTTTATGGGCATCAGATTTACTTCGTACAGCTTGCCGCCTGCCTTATCTTCTGTTTTGAGTTTTAAGATCCACAACGCCTGTGCTATGATAATTGCTAAAAGAATCACTACCGACAGCGGGCTTTTTGCCACTTTTTTAAATATGTCCTTCATCGGGATTTGAAAATAAAAGCAAAAATACAAACTTAATAACAACTTAATCCCTAATGAATTAGTATCTTTGCTCTCATTATTTTTTCAGTAAAATTGGCTGCAAAAAAAGCGAAGAAATCGGAGAAAAATACCAGAACCCTGCCTGCAGTAGGCGTAGTGGGCAGCGGCAGTTTTGCCACGGCTATTGTGAAGATGTTGTTGGAGAACTGCGAATGCGTGCACTGGTGTGTACGAAGCGAGTTTGTAAAGGGCGCCATAGAGCTCCGCGGCCACAACCCGACATATCTTCCAGCGGTCAATTTTAACTTAAAATGCCTGAAGCTTACCACTGATATCAACGAGCTGGTGGCGCAGTGCGATGTGGTAGTGCTCGCCACGCCATCCATTTATCTCTCAGAAGCAGTAGAAAAACTCTATGTACCGTACGAAGGCAAGATTTTTGTTTCCGCAATAAAGGGTATTGTTCCGAAGGCAAATGATGTGGTAGCTCACTACCTGAGGGATGAATTCAACATCCCCTTTGAGCGCCAGGCGGTGCTTGCCGGCCCGTGCCACGCGGAGGAAGTGGCGATGGAGCGGCTCTCCTACCTTACCATAGCGGCTGGGTGCACCGAGGTTTGCGGGATGCTGGAGCAGGCATTTACTTCTGATTTCATCCGGGTGCACCCCAGTGCCGATATTTTAGGAAATGAATATAGCGCTATCCTGAAAAATATTTATGCCGTGGGGGCAGGCATCAGCAGCGGGCTAGGGTATGGGGACAACTATACGGCGGTCTTTGTAAGCAATGCTATCCGCGAGATGGAACATTTTCTGGAAGGCATACACGAGGTGCCCCGAGATGTGAACGAAAGCGCCTACCTTGGCGACCTAATCGTGACGGCGTACTCTCTATTTTCCAGAAACAGAAATCTTGGGAACTTAATAGGGAAGGGCTACACCGTAAAATCTGCCATCCAAAGCATGAATATGGTTGCGGAAGGCTATTACGCTGCCAAAAGCATCTACGAAACCTCCAGGGCAAAGGGCTTGCACACGCCGATCATTGATACTGTCTACAGAATCCTTTACGAGGAAAAAAATCCGGAAAAGCAGTTCCGGAAGCTAAGCACAATACTGAATTAAAAAAATAAAAAATTAAAATATGCCACAAAATAAAACTCCAAAACCGCACTACGACGCCGTAATGATCGGCGGAGGAATAATGAGCGTAACCCTTGCGATGATGCTCCACGAGCTGAACCCGGAGATGAACATAGCCATCTTTGAGAGGCTTGGGAAATTTGCCAAAGAAAGCTCCGATGCTTGGAACAACGCAGGCACCGGGCACTCCGCTTTTTGTGAGCTGAACTACACCCCGGAGGCGAAGGACGGAAGTATATCAATCTCAAAGGCTGAGAAAATCGCCGAGCAGTTCGAGGTTTCCAAGCAGTTCTGGGCATACCTCGTGGACAAGGGCTATATCGAAAACCCGGCGGATTTCATCAATACCTGCCCGCATATGAGCTTGGTTTTTGGTGAGAAAGATTCAGCTTTTTTAAAGAAAAGATTTGAGGCTCTTCAGAAATCTCAGCTTTTCGAAGGAATGGAATTCAGTAACGAGGCTGAAAAAATCAGAGAATGGGTGCCGCTGATGATGAGCGGAAGAAGCGAGGCAGAAGCCATCGCGGCCACAAGGATGCACCTGGGTACCGATGTGAATTTTGGCGAACTTACCCGGAAAATGGCGCAGTACCTCTCGCAAACTGGTAAGGTAGAAACCTTTGTTTACCACGAGGCCAAGGATATTACCCCGGATCAGAATGGTAAGTGGAGAATCACAATCAAAGACAGGATCAATAAGCACAAGCAGCGTGTTTCCGCAGATTTCCTCTTTATCGGCGCGGGCGGGTATGCCCTGCCGCTCCTGAATTCTTCGGGAATCAAAGAGTCCCAGGGCTACGGTGGGTTCCCCGTATCCGGGCAGTGGCTGGTATCGTTCAATCAGGATCTGGTAAAGCAGCACCGCGCAAAAGTCTATACCCAGGCAACGGTGGATGCGCCGCCAATGTCTGTACCGCACCTTGATTTAAGAATAATCGACGGGAGGGAGGCGCTTCTCTTCGGGCCGTTTGCCGGCTTTTCCACAAAATTCCTCAAGCAGGGCAGCTACCTGGATCTGCCGTTCAGCGTGAATTTTAAAAACCTCGTGCCGATGCTTGGTGCGGGCATTCACAACATCCCGCTTTCAAAATATCTTGTGGAGCAGGTGGCGATGACCAAATCGCAAAGAATGGCGCACCTTCGCCATTTCATAAAAGATGCCCGCGATTTTGACTGGGAGCTAAAGATAGCGGGGCAGCGCGTGCAAATCATTAAGGCCGACGAAAAAGATGGCGGAAAACTTGAATTTGGAACGGAGGTAGTAGTGAACAAAGCCGGCAATCTGGCATCGCTCCTCGGGGCGTCCCCAGGCGCCTCTACCGCGGTTTTTGCGATGCTTACTGTCATCGAAAAGTGCTTTCCGGAGCAGGTGAAAGGCGATTGGAAAGAAAAACTTTCTGCGATGATCCCATCTTACGGTAAATCGCTTGCAGAAGATGCCGGCTTGGTAAAAGAAATAAGAGATTACTCCCACAGCAAGCTTGGTTTGAAGAGATAATAAAGTTATAAAAAAACTGAAAAATCCGGCCAATAGTGGTCGGTTTTTTTTATTTATTCTGTCATTTGCTTTATCACTTCAAGAGATTTCGGGATTCTGATGCCCTGGTGATAGCTTAGAAATACCAGCAGGCTCTCCAGCAGTGCTTCCTTTTTTTGGATAGGAATTTTTTCGGCGTAATGAATCCCTGCGTCTAAAACTCGCTTCCAAATTTCAGAAACCTCTGCGCTGAAAAGTGTACTGCTCTGCTCCGCAGAAAAAATCCCTCTTTCGGGATCGAGAAAATCCCCACTACCCGACAGCGGCAGGATGCCAAATATCTCAATCAGTTTGAAGATGAATAGATAATGCGCGCTGTAATTCCTGCCCTCCAGCTGCCGGAGGAATTCTTCAACGGCGGTGTATACTGCAATGTTTCGTTGCTCATCCCGCAGCAAATCATTCAGCAAATCGGCGGCGAAAAACAATATGAGATTAGCTTTTACGCTGAATTCCCGGGAATCCTTTGCCTCAAATCTTGAAAGATATGCTAAGCTGGAGTGCCTCGTACTGTAGGAAAATTCTACTTTCTGCAAGGGTTTCAGTAGGGCTTTCTTACCTCTTCTGGATTTAAAAACAGATTTTGAAAAAAAACTTTGGTAGCCGGAGTTTTGTGAAAAAATATGCACTACGGCATCATAATCTCCCACTTTTACAAATGAGAGTAGGTAGCCTTCATCGCTGTGCATCAGTTTACTACTGCAATTTTTGCCGATGCCTTGTCGGTGCCGTCCGCATTGGTCATCAGCACGAAATAAATTCCGGACGCCACTCTTTTGCCCTTGCTGGTAAGATCCCACTCATAGGTGCCGCCGCGTGCCACCGCCTGGTGCACCAAGTTGCCGGCTGCATCCGTAATCCTGATATTTGTTTTCTCTGCAAGGCCTTTCAGGTGTACGCTGCCCTTGTACTGGGTGTAAATCACGGGGTTAGGGTAAACGAGGACATCGGAAAAGTTTTCAGTGACATTGGCAGTATACTCCTGAAAACTTACTATCCCAGAGTGTGACACGAAATATACCTTGCCGGAGGAGTCTATTTTAATGTCCGTTACGCTGTTGTCCGGCAGCGGCGAATTTTCCTTGGTGAAATGATAAATAGTCTGCTGCCCGGAAGCGCTGAGATAATACACCCCGCCGCCATCTACGGATACCCACTTGCGGTTCCCAGAATCCACCGCGATCTGAAGGATAGCCGAATCTCGGAAGAGTTCCTCGCCAAGGCCGTTTTGGCTAATGATTACGGGGTCGGTTTTCGGGTTATTTGTCACGGCATCATTGGCATTGCGGAGGATCCTCAATCCCGCATCCGTGCCCAGCCAGGCATCGCCATTATTATCGAAGGCCAGAGCGATGGCTCTGTTCGAATTTTCAGGCAGATTGTTGGTTTTACTTATATGATAAATTTTATCATCGTTCAGGTTCTGCGGCGTGCCGTTTAAGTTTATGGCAATTACTTCGCTTCGCCGAGGGTTGGTGTACCATAGAAAGCCGTTGTAATAGATAGGTTTCTGAGCCCCGGCAAAAGTTTGTGCGGATCGGCTCCCGGTGATGCTCAAATTCTGCGAGAGATGAATATAGCCGGAATAATCCGTCTTGTTAATCAGCGCTATCGTGGCGAAGATATTTTTATTCTCATCAAAAGCAAAGCCTACAGCTCTGTCATAAGCTGAGCCATATCCTATCATCAGTTGCTTTTTTAAACTGAATGTTTCGTCATTTCGTTCCAAAAGCAGAAGCCCTGTACCAAAGAAGGGACTGTTGTAATTTGCAATCAATACTTCTTTTGGATTTGCCGGATTAGGCTCCACATCTAAGATATTTAAAGTGAAGCCAAGAGATTTGGAAATCTGTGGATCAATCCATTTTTTACCGTTGAAATAGTAAAAGCCCAGGCTGCTGGCTTCTATCTGCTTATTGTAATTATCCCTGCCACCGGAGGAAACATATAGCTCCTTGTTCCTGATGCTCATCTTATAGGAAATATTGCTGTGGGGCCCGTCCGGCTTTATATTAAGATTATTTTCTGTAATAATTCCTTCCGTTAGGCTGGCGGCATAAATCCTGTTATCAAAATAAAAACCGGCGTTTATCTCGGCGTCATAAATTTTCTGGGCATTTCCAGCTCCGGGAACCTGTATTCCGAAGCTGTTGACATTTTTAAAAGTCACCACCGGTGCAGACTCTGCAACGCTGAGGTTTTTTATCACCCCATTTATTGCCAATGCCCCGCCACCGAGTTCATATAGCCAGCCATCCCCAGCCGAGTAATATATTTTTCCACCGGCATTTATCAGGTTATCAAAAGGCTGTTGGCGTATGGTGTTCCAGGATTTCGGATCAGGAAAAGTAACATTCAGCAAATGCGATTTCAGAGCACTGTCGGTAATTACAAAAACTTCCTCATCTCTTATTGCAGCTTTTCTTATGGCCTCCCCCATTATCACCGACTGCCCGAATTCCTTTTTTTCGAGGTCGAATATAGCCAGAGCATACTGGCTGGATTGTTTGCCATTCTCGTAGCCTATCGAAACCGCCGCCTGATTCCCTGTGATGGAGATATGGTTGATGCGCTTCGTGCCCCTATATCCTCCGGAGAGCGGCACATCTACTACAAGGCTAATACCCTCCGGTGTGATCACATCCAGACGCCCGTTTTCGTAGCCGATGAGTCCCGTCTTTGTTTCATTATTATAATCAAAGGCGGAAATTTTTACATCGTGTAGCCCATTGGCTTTGGAAAGTTTGCTGATCTCCCCCGAAACGGGATGGTAATAAAAAATTCCGTTCTCCGCGGCAGCTATCAGCCGCTCCCCGTCTTTACGGATGGCGAGGACATTATTGTAAGAAAACAAATCCTGCCAGCGGCTGTCGCTTATCTTCTGAGCAGAAGACAAAAAAGGTAATGCCGAAAAGATGGCAAATATAATTTTCCTCATATCTTACACAATTATGCTGCCGTCCACCGGCAGTGCGCCCCACGCGATGCGCTGCACATTTTTCTCCTTATCGAAATAATAATCCAGCCGGCCGAGGAGCAGCCCTGCCCAGCCAACCTGGTTAATGAGCACCGGTTTGCCGGCTCGGTTCATCACCTGCTGGGGCTCCGGGAGGAAGGTATGCGTATGCCCGCCGAGAATCAGGTCGATGTTTTCCGTCCGCGGAGCAAGCGTAAGGTCTGAAATCTGGTCATTGCCGTACTTGTACCCAAGGTGGGAAAGGCAGATTACCAGGTTGCATTTTTTTTCTTTCTTTAAAAATTCAGAATAATGCTGCGCCATTTCTACAGGGTCTAGGTATTGAGTCTCCCCGTAGTGCCTTTTGCCCACCAGCCCTGCCAGCTTTATACCGAGCCCAAAAATTCCCACCCGGATTCCTCCTTTTTCAAAAACTTTATATGGGAGGGTCTTCCCGCTCAGGATAGTATTGTCAAAATTATAGTTTGAAATAATATAGGGGAAATTGGCATTCGGCATTACCTTTAGCAGGCCCTCCAGTCCGTTGTCAAACTCGTGGTTGCCTATAGTGGTAGCATCGTAGCCCATCATGCTCATCAGCTTCAGCTCCAGCTCGCCGCCGAAGAGGTTGAAATAAGGCGTCCCTTGGAACACATCCCCGGAATCCAGCAGCAGCACATTTCTTTCCTTGCCTCGGATGTCGTTTATCAATTTGGCGCGCCTGGCGAAGCCGCCCTGGTTGGGGTTGCGGGTGTAGCCGGCATCGAAGGGGTCTATACGGCTGTGCTGATCGTTCGTGTGGAGTATCGTGAGCTTGTGCTGCGCTTTTTCCGCAGAGAGGTTTCTGCCGCCGGCAAACAGCATGCCGGGCGCGAATGAGGCTGCAAGTATGCCGCCGCCCGCTAGTTTCAGGAAGTGTTTTCTGTCCATTATCTGCCGGTTTTTTTGTTTTTAAAATTAAGCCGAATGTCGCTCGGTGCGGTAATTTCTGGGTTTTCCCTGAACATTTCCACGAAAGCATCCCGCAGTTTCAGCCCGGTGCTTATCATCTCTCCTTTGCCGAAAAAATCCATATTGTCCCCGCCCAGGGCGAGGTAGTCTGAAGTAGCGATTATGTAAGTCTTCTCCGGGCTCGGCGCTGCCCCCCGGATAAGGTAGTTAGTAAGCCTGCCGCTGTCGGTTTCAATATAGAGCTGAGAAACCGGATTGTTTTTCTCCGTTGTTTCATAATAGTGGAAGAGTTCCCCTATGTCCTTACCCTTTATTTTTACCAGTACCAGTTCGTTTTCAAACGGCATTACTTCGTAAATATGCCGCAGCAGTATTTCGCCGCGCCCGATGGTGGAGCGGATGCCGCCGATATTGATGATGGCCGCGTCGGGCTCCGCGATGCCGTTTTGCTTTGCCCAGCGTTTGGCGCTTTCCAGCGTGTAATCTGCCAGCAGTGCGCCCAGGTTGCTGTTGTCCCCGGTTTTTGTAAGGTCCATCGCGGTATGCGAGATGCGCTCGTTCATCTGCTTTTCCATGGTGTTGCGGTAGGGCTCTATCGTGGCGCTCACGCGCGGCTCATCCTCCAGCTCCGCGGTGATGGCGATGTTTTTCTGAGTATGCACATCCGCTACTGCCAGCGGAGCCCTGCAGGCGGATAGCGCTACGGAGGCGGCAGCGAGCGCGAAAAATTTTCTTTTCATCGGAGAGAAAGTCTTGCGGGCAAATATAATGATATACTCTAAAAATCGGTTGCAAATCCGGCGCATACTCGGTTATTTTTTTTAAATTTGGATAAAAGATTTGCTATGGAAAAACTTAGAGGTGTTGGGGTGGCCCTGGTGACGCCTTTTCAGGATGATTTGTCAGTCGATTTCGAAGCGCTCACCCGCCTGATAGAATTTAATATAGAAAACGGCACAAACTACCTCGTGGCGATGGGTACCACCGCAGAGGCAGCCACGCTGAGCACGGAGGAGAGGTCGCAGGTCATCAGCCATATTATTAAGGCGAATTCCGGCAGGCTGCCGCTCGTCCTCGGCATCGGTGGCAACAATACCGCCGAGGTAAGACATCAGATCGAGGCTGCGGATCTTTCGGAATTCGAGGCAGTGCTTTCGGTCTCTCCCTATTACAATAAGCCAAACCAGGAGGGGCTTTACCAGCATTACAAAACCCTCGCGGAAACGGGCAAACAAATCATCATCTACAATGTACCGGGCAGAACCGGGCAGAACATAGACGCTGATACCACGCTGCGGCTCGCCGGGGAGTTCCCGAATCTTTTTATGATAAAGGAGGCAGCGCCGAACATCAGCCAGTATTTCGATATTTTAAGGAAAAAGCCCGCGCACTTCAGCCTTTGCTCCGGTGACGATGAGTATACGCTGCCCGTCACGCTAGCGGGTGGGAGCGGCGTGATTTCGGTAATCGCGCAGGCTTACCCGAAAGAATTTTCAGATATGGTACAGCTTGCTTTCAGCAGGAAGGTGGACGAGGCCTATGAAATTCACAACAGGCTTGTGGATATTACGCGGCTTATCTTCGCGGAGGGGAATCCGTGTGGCATCAAAACCGTGCTGGCAGAAAAAGGCATCATCAAAAACAATCTGCGCCTGCCGCTGGTGAAAGCATCCGATATTCTCCAGGAAAAAATCCGGAACGAAATGCGAGAGATTTCTTTTTAAGGAAATTTTAACAATTTTCTACCGTCTTCGGCAGCATATTTGCGGTAAACTATTCAAATTTTAAATCTTATAATTATGAGCGATTCAAACAAAAAAGAAGTCCTTCTAGGAACAGCAGCAGTAGTGGGCGTAGGTGCGCTAGCTTATTATCTGACTAAGGGAAATGACAAAAAATCCCTGAAAAAAACTAAGAAAAAAGTAAACAAATTTGCGCACAATGCTTCTGATAAATTTGAAGACTGGAGAGACGAGGCAGAAGATAAAGTAGAGGATGCAAAGGAAACCATTTCCGACTTCGTAAATGATGTTCTGGATTATATCGTGGATAACCGCAAACTTATCGAGAACACAGTATCTTACGCTACTAAGATTTTTGGAAAATAATCCTACACAAAAGTTGAGACAAAACCTGCAGATTGCTGCGGGTTTTTTTATGAAATCCTGCCCCAGCGATTTTTCTGACGAAGATTTTTTTGATAAAAGTTTTTTACCAACATATTTTTTGGAAACAACAATAGTGGGTCTTCTTCCAGCAGCCGTTCTGCGGATTTCTTTGCCGCGCGCATAATGTGTGCATCAGCCACGAGGTCTAGTTTTTTAAAGTCCAGCGTCCCGCTTTGCTGTGTCCCGAGAATGTTGCCGGGACCGCGAAGCCTCATATCCATCTCGGAAATCCTGAACCCATCGTTCGTTTCGCACATTGTCTTTATCCTCGTGCGGCTGTCCTGAGAAAGTTTATTGGAAGTCATCAGTATACAATAACTTTGCTCGGCTCCGCGTCCCACTCTGCCCCGAAGCTGGTGCAGCTGCGAAAGCCCGAAACGCTCGGCGCTCTCGATTATCATCACAGAAGCATTGGGCACATTTACCCCAACCTCTATCACGGTGGTAGCTACCAGGATCTGCGCATTTCCTGAGGCGAAATACTGCATCGCTTCTTCCTTTTCATCAGGCCGCATACGCCCGTGCAGCATTGCCACATTGTACTCATTGAAAAATTCTTGGATGTGGGCGAAGCCTTCCGTAAGATTTTTATAATCAAGCGTTTCGCTCTCCTCTATCAAAGGATATACGAAATAAACTTGCCGGCCTTTCCGGATCTCGTCTGCCGCAAACCGGTAGACGGACAGCCGTTCCTGCTCTCGGCGGTGCACGGTGAGTACAGGTTTGCGCCCTGCCGGGAGTTCATCAATTACGGAGACATCCAGATCGGAATAGAAGCTCATCGCCAGCGTCCTGGGAATTGGGGTGGCGCTCATGATCAGGATGTTCGGAGGCGTACTATTTTTCGCCCATAGCCTTGCGCGCTGTGCCACGCCGAAGCGGTGCTGCTCATCGATGACGGCAAGCCCGAGGTTGTGAAATTCCACCGGATCCTCCAGCACAGCGTGTGTACCGATGAGGATGGGCAGGGCGCCATTTTTCAATTCCTCAATGATGCCGCGGCGGGCGGAATTTTTCGTAGAGCCCGTGAGGAGCGCGGTTTCGATGCCGGTGTTTTTCAGTAATTCCGAAATGCTGCTGTGGTGCTGTTGCGCAAGAATTTCCGTAGGTGCCATCAGCACGCTTTGGTATCCGTTGTCCATCGCAATCAGCATAGATAGTAGCGCCACCATAGTTTTTCCGGAGCCTACATCACCCTGAAGCAGCCTGTTCATCTGGATAGGAGACTTCAGATCTGCGCGTATCTCCTTTAAAACTCGTTTCTGTGCAGCGGTGAGCTGAAAGGGAAGATGATTTTCATAAAAATCATTAAAATAATCTCCTACTGCAGGCATTGCGATTCCCGCCGGCGTGCTTTTCCTCAGCTGTTTTTTCAGTGCGTAAGTCAGCTGGAAGTAGAAAGCCTCCTCGAATTTCAGCCGTTCCTCAGCCCTCTTAAAATGTTCCAGATCTTTTGGGAAATGGCTCTGTTCAAACGCCTGGCTGCGGGGCATCAGTTTATATTTGTTTAAAATATCTTCTGGCAGGTTTTCCGGAAGCAGCCTTTCAGCTTCGGCAAGGATCAATTTGTTTGTTTTAAGGAAAAATGCCTGGTTGAAGCCGCGTTTTTTAAGTTTTTCTGGCAATGAATAAACCGGCATTAACGAGTGATCTTCCAAATTTCCTTTTGGAATTTCAATTTCCGGATGCGCTATTGAAATTGAGTGATTAAAAAAATTGGGTTTCCCGTACACCAAAACCTCACGGTCCGTCGGGATTTGCGCAATCAACCAGTTTTTGTAGCGGAACCATACCAGCTCCAGCGATCCGCCCTCGTCCTGAAACCTCGCAGTTAGCCTCCTTTTATAGCCTTCGCCCACCTCGCGCAGTGCTGAGATTCTTCCTTTCAGCAGTACCTCCGAGGAGAGTTCCGGCTGGAGTTCGGAAATTTTATAAATTTTTGTTTTATCGGTAAATTTAAACGGGAAATAGAAAAGAAAATCCTCCACAGTCCGTATGCCCAAGGCGTCGTTCAGTAGCTTGGCGCGCTCCGGGCCGATGTTCTTCAGAAATTCTATGGAGGTGTCCAGTTCCAGCAACACAATATTAAAAAAAGAGGCCGAAGCCTCTCGTAGATTATCTGATCAGGTGTTCGGCGCAGGTTTCTTCCGCACATTGGACAGAATATCCGGGAAGAACTGATCAGAAAGATGATCAAATTCATCCCCACGCATAAACATCGAAGCATCTACCTGATCGTAGGTTTCCCTTCCAGCCGCGGCTAGCAGCTCGTTGCAGGTGTGTAGCGTATTCTTGTGAAAGTGGTAAACGCGCTCTGCTTTATCGGTAATGTTCAGGCCTTTAATCAGGTTTTTATCCTGCGTAGCCACACCTGTAGGGCAGGCGTTGGAATCGCAGCGCAGCGCCTGGATGCAGCCCACCGCGAACATAAAGCCGCGCGCATTGTTGCACAGATCGGCACCCATTGCCAAAGCGCGAAGGATATCCAGCGCCGTTAAAACTTTTCCACTCGCAATGACTTTGATTTTATCGCGTACGCCATAATTGATCAGCGTTCTGTTCACGAAAATAAGGGCGGGTTCCAGCGGCATCCCCACGCCGTCGGAAAATTCCGGCGGAGCAGCACCGGTACCACCTTCAGCACCATCCACCGTGATGAAGTCTGGGTAAATGCCCAGCACATTCATCTGCTCACAAATGTCTTCAAATTCCTTCGTATCTCCGATGCAAAGCTTAAAGCCGATAGGCTTCCCATTTGAAAGTTCTCTCAGTTGCTGCACAAATTTGAGCAGCCCAGCCGCATCTGAAAATGCACTATGCCCCGGCGGCGATAAGATGGTAACGCCCGGCGTCACATGGCGGATCTTCGCAATTTCCGGAGTGTTTTTCACGCCTGGCAAAACGCCGCCGTGCCCCGGTTTTGCTCCCTGGGATACTTTAATCTCAATCATTTTCACATTCGGGATAGCGGATTTTTCCCGGAAAAGCTCGGGATAGAACATCCCTTCTTCATCGCGGCAGCCGAAATATCCTGTCCCGATTTGCCAGCAGAGATCGCCGCCCTCCAGGTGGTAAGGGGAGATGCCGCCCTCGCCGGTGTTGTGGTAAAAATTCCCTTTCTTCGCGCCGCGGTTCAGGGAAATCTGTGCGCGGTCACTCAGCGAGCCGAAACTCATCGCAGAAATATTGAAAAGCGAGGCGCTGTAGGGCTGAGTGCACTGGTGGTTGCCCACGGTTACGCGGGGTAGTTCCTCTTTCGGGATTTTTGCATAGATGGAATGCTTTATTCCTTCGTATTTCCTGTGGTTGATGTCTAGCTGGGTACCGAAGGGTACGGTATCTCGCAGGTTTTTTGCCCTGCGGTACACTGCGCTTCTCTGATGCCTTGGAAACGGCCTGCCGTCGGTTTCCCTTTCGATGAAATACTGCTGAATTTCCGGCGAGATGCTCTCGAAGAAATAGCGGAAATAGCCTAGAAGCGGGAAATTCCGCATAATGGAGTGGCGTTTCTGCGTCATATTGTAGATGCCGATCCCAAACAGGATAGTGAGGATAATCGGTATCGAATAATGCACTTTGAAAATCAGCGTCAACGCCCAGCTTACGGCCAGGATGATGCCGCCATACATCAGAAATTCCTTTCTCATTATTTCAAGCTAAAAAATTGCTCAAAGGTAATAAAGTTTTTGATAAAATGTAAAAATTCTACAGGTCGCGAAGCCGCGTTAAATAACCCTGCTGAGGAAACTGCGGAAAGCATCTGCGGAGGAAGCTGGCTCTATGGCAACTGTGCCGTCATCCTCAGCGGAAATAAGTTTTACAAGCTCAATATTGTTTGCAGAATCCGCATTATAAGGTTTTTTTACCCTTACATAATTTTCTGTGAATCCATACATCGTCCCGTGTTTGTTGTCGTGCTCCCAAAGCACAGGCAGCGTGTTCCCCATTTGTGTGCGGTAAAATTCCGCCCGCTTTTTCTCGGAGAGAATCCTTAGCATTTTGGTGCGCCGCTTTCTCTCGGCAATTGGCACGGCACCTTCCATCAGCACGGCTTCTGTATTTTGCCTTTCGGAATAAGTGAAGCAGTGCAGGTAGGAAATCGGCAGGCTGCTCAGGAAGTGGTAGGTTTCCAGGAAGTGCGCTTCGGTTTCGCCGGGAAATCCAGTGATGACATCCACACCGATGCAGGCATCGGGCATTACTTCGCGGATTTTCGCAATGCGGTCTCTGTAAAGTTTCGTAAGATAGCGCCGCTTCATCTTCTTCAGGATTTCATCGCTGCCGCTTTGTAGCGGGATGTGGAAGTGCGGCACGAATCTTTCTGACCTGGCCACAAGCTCTATGCACTCGTCTTTCAGCAGGTTGGGCTCTATGGATGAAATCCTGATGCGCTCGATGCCTTCCACTTTATCGAGTTCGGAAATCAGGTCGAGGAATGTGTGCTCGTGCTTTTTGTTGCCAAATTCACCCTTGCCGTAATCGCCGATGTTCACGCCGGTAAGGACAATTTCCTTAATGCCTTTTGCCGAAATTTCTCGGGCGTTTTTCAGCACATTTTCGATGGTGTCAGAGCGGGAAATTCCGCGCGCCAAAGGAATGGTGCAGTAGGTACATTTGTAATCGCAGCCGTCCTGAACCTTCAGGAAAGCCCGAGTCCTGTCGCCGATTGAGTAGCTACCCACGAAGAAATCTGCCTGCTCGATTTCGCAGGAATGCACGGTGCCAAGGTTTTCCGCTTTCTTTAAATCATCGATGAAATGGGCGATGTTGAATTTTTCCCTGGCTCCCAAAACCAAATCCACACCGGGAATCGCGGAAATTTCTTCGGGCTTCAGCTGTGCGTAGCAGCCTACCACCACCACCAAACCATCGGGATTGGCTTTCATAGCGCGCCTTACCACGAGCTTGCATTCGCTGTCTGCATTTTCCGTGACGGAGCAGGTATTGATGACATACACATCTGCCGCATCATCGAAATTCACCTTTTGGAAGCCTGCATCGCTGAGGTTTCGGGCAATGGTGGAGGTTTCCGCAAAGTTCAGCTTGCAGCCCAGGGTATGATATGCGGCGGTTTTCGGCAAAGAAAAGATTTTTAAGGGTGCAAAATTAGTGAAATAAAGCTAATTTTCTCTGGAGTGGCTCAAGCCTTAATGGCCGTGATGTTTCCGCAAAGGTTTTCCAGGTGAAAAATCTTATGGAACGGGCTCTGCACCTTGCTCAGCTTCTCCTTGTTAAGAATGAAAGAATAGCGCGAGGCGAGGGAATTCATATCGGAAACAATCACCAGCCAGCATTCATCCACGGTGCGGTCGTAGTAGGGATATTTCTTGTTTTTCTTCTCAATCAGGCTGATGATTTTCTCCGAAGAAAGCCCGTCGAACAGGTTCAAATCATACTCATAGGTGATAAACACATTGCGGCGGTGCGGCGTTTTCCGTAGTTTTTTCACCGCGCCGCAGGGCCTGCCCAGCCGGATGGACTTCGTGATATCAGCAATGATCTCCGCCTCGCGGCAATAAACGCTCGCAGATTTCTGCTCGGCAAGTTCCACAAAATAAATGCCGCGAAATTCCGCGACATTCTCGTTCTCCAGCTCCAGCTCCGCCTTGCGGAAAATTTTATTCAGAACCGATTCTTTCTTCTTGATTTCCAGGTGGTTGATAACTTCAGTAAGCTCGATGCCTATCTTTTTATCATTCACCTTCGCTATAAAATCCGGGCTCTCGCAGGTCAGGTTCTCAAACTGCACATCCGGGAAGTGGTGCAGGAAGGCATTCAGCAGCAGGATCTCAGATTTCTTTTTAAACTTCTCCCGCTCGTGCAGCGCGGAGCCGTCTATTTCCTCGTGGTACTTCCGGATCCGGGTTTTTTTCAGGTGCCGGTTGTGGTAGTACAGGGAGAGATTTTTTACCAGGTTATCATCAAAAGCAGCAGTTTTCATTGCAGAAACTTTTTGATAATGAAAAAATTACGATGCTAAAGTTAGCCAATATTTTAAAATCAAAATCATTGTTAAGGAAATTTAAAATAGGGAATTAGGCTGCAAGATTTTAATGCCTAACTTTGCACTTTAGCAAAATTTTTTCTTGTGATGGATTTTAGAAATTTTGAAATGCCATTCGCCATCAGCGAAAAATATAAGAAAAAGGTGGCATATTTTTCAATGGAATTTGCGATAGATCAGTCGCTGAAAATCTACTCCGGGGGGCTGGGCTTCCTCGCAGGCTCCCATATGCGCAGTGCGTACAGCCTCCGGCAGGATTTCGTGGGCATCGGCATCCTCTGGAAGTACGGCTACTACGACCAGGCGCGTAACGCCGACCAGACGCTGGTCCCGGTATGGACGGAGAAATTCTACTCCTTTCTTGTGGATACAGGCATCAAGTTCCAGATAGAAATACACGGAGCGCCGGTTTGGGTAAAGGCGATGTACCTCGATCCGGAAACCTTCAACACGGCGCCGATGTTCTTCCTCACCACCGACCTGGAGGAAAATGATGAGATGTCAAAAACCATTTCCCATCGCCTTTACGATGCCAACCAGGCCACCAAGGTGGCGCAGTATATCCTACTGGGCAAAGGCGGGGCTAAGCTACTGGACGAGATGAATTTTGAGCGCGATATATACCACCTGAATGAGGCGCACGCGCTGCCAGCAGCATTTTATTTACTCGATAAATTTGGGGGGAATCTGGAGAAGGTAAAAGAGAAGCTGGTCTTCACCACGCATACGCCGGAAGAGGCGGGGAACGAGAAACACAGCCTCCAGCTGTGCGAGGAGATGAGCTACTTCAGCGGGCTTCCCGCCGAAAAGGCGAAAGAAATTGAAGGCTACCCCGCTCCGGATCAGTTTAACCATTCCCTTTGTGCACTGAAGATGGCGCGCATCTCCAACGGTGTATCCCAGTTGCACGGGATTGTTTCCAATGAAATGTGGGGCAAATACGAAGGGATATCTGAAATTACCTCCATCACCAACGCTCAGGATTATAAATATTGGGCGGATAAGCAGCTCTACGACGCAAAGGACGACAGCGACGGGGCGCTTTTCGAATTCCGAAAAAAAAGGCTAAAAAAACAATTATTCCAAATAGTGGCGGATCAGTGCGGAAAGCTTTTCGATCCGGATGTTCTCACCATCGTCTGGGCTAGGAGATTTGCAGGATACAAGCGTGCAGACCTCCTTTTGAGAGACAGGGAAAGATTCGAAAAACTACTGAACAATCCGGAGCACCCCGTGCAGATCATCTGGGCAGGAAAGCCGTATCCGCTGGACTATGCAGCGATAGACACCTTCAATTATCTGGTGAGGGAGAGCCACAATTACAAAAATATGGCGGTGCTTACCGGCTACGAGCTGGAACTGAGCCGCGAGCTGAAACAAGGCTCCGATGTATGGCTGAACAACCCGCGGGTGCCGCGCGAAGCATCGGGTACTTCGGGGATGACGGCCGCAATGAATGGCTCCATAAACCTCTCTACCGACGACGGCTGGATTCCGGAATTTGCCCGCCACGGAGAGAATGCCTTCGTGGTGCCAAAGGCAGATTATGAAAATATGTCCATAGAAAAACAGGATCAGTACGATCTTGAAAAAATCTATGAAATAATTGAAAATGAAGTACTGCCGACCTATTACGATAAGCCGGCAAAATGGAGGAAAATTCAGTTCGCGGCGATGGATGAGGTAAAGGAGTGCTTCAGCAGTGACCGTATGGCAGATGAGTATTATACCAAATTATATAATTTTTAAAATTTCTAAAAGATATTGAAAATTCCGCAATTTGTAGGTTGCGGAATTTTTTTTCTTTCCCTGCCTGCTTTTTAGTCTGGCTGAGAAAATCTTATCTTTGAAGATTTTGTAAACTTAATTTTTTTATGAAGAAATTCTTTTTTTCCGCGGCGGTTTTTATGGCGGTTTCGGTGTTTGGCCAGGAAATTACCCTGGATAAAATTTACTCGGGATATTACCGTGGGAAGGGCATTGCGGGAATTTCTTCGATGAAAAACGGCGAAAATTATACCGTAATGGAAGCCGGCGGAATCGCAAAATATTCCTACAAAACTTCGCAAAAGGAGGGCAACATTGTGGAAGGCGGTTTTCAATCTTACGAGTTTTCCGATGATGAATCTAAAATCCTTTTGCTGAAGCAAAGGCAGCAGATTTACCGCCATTCTTTCCTGGGAAAATATGAGGTGCGCGATTTGAAAACCGGAAGAACGCTGGCTATTAACAATGGGGATTTCGTGCAGGAGCCCGCATTTTCGCCGGATGGAAAAAAGGTGGCCTTCATCGCGGCGAACAATCTTTTCTATCAGGATTTGGATTCCGGGAAAATCGTGCAGATTACCACTGATGGCGAAAAAAATAAAATTCTCAACGGCCTTGCAGATTGGGTTTATGAGGAAGAATTTGGGCACGCCAAGCAATACGAATGGACGAAGAATTCTGATGCCATAGTCTTCGTGAAGTCCGATGAATCGGAAGTTCGCGAGGTTTTGATTCCGGTTTATGAGAAGCAGCTTTATCCATCGGAAATGCGTTTCAAATATCCAAAAGCCGGCGAGAAAAACTCGGTGGTTTCGGCGCATCTTTACAGGCTGGATGCCGGAAAAGTGCTGCCCATCAACCTTTCGCAGTTCAAAAACTACTACATCCCGAATGTTTTCCAAACTGCGAAAGCCGATGAAATGGTGCTGATAACTTCCGGCAGAACGCAGAATGCGAGCGATGTGCTGAAGGTGAACACGAGGAACGGCAGCGTGACAAAACTTTTCACGGAAACCGATGACAAGTGGATTGATACGGATAATGTGACGATGAAATTCCTGGAAGACAACTCGTTTCTCTGGGCTTCTGAGCGTGATGGTTTTCGCCATCTTTACTGGTATTCTGCGGACGGAAACTTGAAAAAACAGGTAACGAAAGGCAACTGGGAAGTTACGAATTATTACGGCTATAATCCTGATACTAAGGAAATTATGGTGCAAACCACGCAGAACGGCAGCACGAATAAAGTGGTTTCCAAAATCAATATTCTCACTGGGAAATCTCAGCTGATTTCCAACGCTGAGGGCAATAATTCCGCGGCGTTCTCGAAGAATTTTAAATATTTCATCGAAACTTCTTCCACCGCTGCAAAACCGCATACTTTTACCCTGAAAAATTCGGACGGTAAGATTTTAAAAGAAATTCAAAATAATGACGAATTATTGCGAAAACTTCAAAAGGATAATTTCGTGGTAAAGGAGTTTTTCACCATGCCGAACGATGCTGGCGACCAAATGAATGCCTGGATTCTGAAGCCGAAAAATTTCGACAAAAACAAGAAGTACCCGCTCTTTATGTATCAGTATTCTGGACCCGGTTCTCAGCAGGTTTCCAATTCGTGGGATGGGGGTAATACGCTGTGGTTCAACCATCTTGTGCAGCAGGGCTACATTGTAGCCTGTGTGGATGGCAGAGGTACAGGCTACAAAGGTTCGAGGTATAAAAAAGTGACTTTCAGGAACTTAGGCAAATATGAAATTGAAGATCAGATTGCGGCAGCGAAATGGTTTGGCAAGCAATCTTACATCGATAAAGACCGCATCGGAATTTTCGGCTGGAGCTTCGGAGGCTATATGGCGAGCCTTGCACTTACGAAAGGTGCCGATGTTTTCAAGCTGGGAATTGCCGTGGCACCGGTTACAAACTGGCGTTATTATGACACCGTTTACACCGAAAGATTCCTGCTGACACCGCAGGAAAATCCATTAGGATATGATGAAAATTCACCCACAAATTTTGCGAATTTGCTAAAAGGAAAATTCCTGATGATTCACGGAACGGCTGATGACAATGTGCATTTCCAGAACGCATTGGAATTTTCCGAAGCGCTGATACAGCAGAAGAAGCAGTTTGAATTTATGACCTATCCAGACAAAGATCACGGCATCTATGGCGGCAACACAAGGCGCCAGCTTTATGAAAAAATGACACAGTTTGTGGTGGAGAATCTTTAATCCAAATGAAATTGTGAAGCTATAAGTTTAACTTCCATAAAAAACTTTTTGCATTTTTGTGAATTGTAAATTAATTTAGTGTTAAATTTTTATTCAAAGGAAATGCAGAAAAATTCGCCAAAACATCCTAAAGGACTGCCATATTTATTCCTCACAGAAATGTGGGAACGCTTCGGTTATTACCTGATTCTTGGAATTTTCGTGCTGTATCTCATTGAACCTGAGGGATATAACGGTGGTCTTGGCCTGCCAGACAAAGCAGCGGACGATATCTTCGGCACCTTCATCGCGCTCACCTATCTTACGCCTTTCATCGGAGGTTTCTTGGCAGATAAGGTCATCGGTTATGTGAAATCCATTTACATCGGCGGTGTTCTAATGGCTGCCGGCTACATCGGTTTGGGGCTTTTCAAAGAAATGCCATTGTTCTACCTTTCGCTGGCGTTCATCATTATCGGAAACGGATTTTTCAAACCCACGATTTCCACGGTGCTTGGCAACCTTTACAGCGAGGAACCCTACAAGGCGAACAAAGATTCCGGCTACAATATTTTTTATATGGGCATCAACATCGGTGCGTTCATCTGCAACATTATCGCGGCCTATATGCGCAATAAGTATGGCTGGGGGCCTGCGTTCATCACGGCAGGTGTTGGTATGCTGCTGGGCTTGGTGGTGTTCACGATGGGTAGGCCGCACTACAAACACGCCGTTCATATGAAGCCCGTGCAGGAAGGCGATACGAAGCTGTCCGAAATTTTGCTAAAGGTATTCGTGCCGGCAATTATCGCAGGAGTTATCGGCTGGTTTTTACCAAGTTTATTGCTCGGGCAGCCGCTTATCGGCAGCCAAAATACGGATGCGTTCATCTTTGCCTGCATCCCTGTCATCTACTTTTATGTATCGCTTTACTTCAAATCCAACCCTGTCGAAAAGCCTGCGCTTGGAGCCCTGCTTTCGATATTTTTGGTATCGATGTTCTTCTGGGCGGTATTCAAGCAGAACGGAACGGCCTTGACACGATGGGCTAATTACTACACCGAGCGTTCCGTACCGAAAGCTGTGGAAAAACCGCTCGCCAATCTTTTCCTGGTGGAAGAGAAAACCTTTGCAGACAAGGAAGTCCCAATTTACGATAATGAATTTCGGGCGAAAAAAGATGCTGACGGTAAAACGCTGAAAACTATCGGAAAAGATGTTTATTTCCAAAATGCTTCGCCGGAGCAAAAAGCCGAACTGGCGAAAAATCCGGAGCAAACGGTTTACCTCTACAACACGGAGCTTTTCCAATCGGTAAATCCTTTCTGGGTGATCGTTCTCACACCTGTGCTGGTAGGCGTTTGGGCATTTTTGAGAAGGTTCGGAAAGGAGCCTTTGACGCCGTCCAAAATCGTACTCGGATTATTCATTTCTGCACTGAGTTGCTTGGTAATGTATTTCGCCGTAAAGGCTGGAGGCAACGGCGCTGTGAAGGTTTCGCCGTGGTGGCTTATTGCGTCGTACGGCGTAATCACAGTGGGAGAGCTTTGCCTTTCACCAATGGGCTTGTCCTTCGTTTCCAAGCTTTCGCCGCCAAGGCTTACAGCTTTAATGATGGGCGGTTTCTTCCTGGCAAATTCCGTGGGCAACAAGCTTTCCGGGATTTTGGCGAGCACCTGGTACAGCTACGAAGACAAGGGCCATTACTTTTTGGTGAATTTTGCGCTGCTGATTTTCGCCACACTTCTAGGCCTATCCATGCTGAAAAGGCTGAACAGAATTATGAAGGAGCAAGGACATTAGTGTATTAAGGTTTAGTTTAAGGCTGAGACTGAGTTTAGGTTGGACAGAATAAAAATAAACAGTGAAATTTTATACTTAAAAAAAACTTTTCTCAACCAACCTCCGCCTTAATCTCAAACTTAACCTTAATCTCAAACAATACTTTTTCAAAAAAAACTATATTTGCATTTGTTAAAAAATCTTAACATATGTTAAACCCTGATTATAAATTAATGCTCATCGCCTGGATTGGCGTGGCACTGTGGGTTGGAATCGTGATTTTTTCCAACCGGAAAGTTCATCCTAAGGCACTCTTCACGCTTTTTATGGTAGAGCTGTGGGAGCGCTTCAGCTACTATGGTATGCGTGCGCTGCTCATACTTTATATGACGGCAAACCTGATGGACGGCGGCTTCGATTTCGATGATGCCAAAGCCTACGGTGTTTACGGTGCCTACGGTGCCTTGGTTTACCTTACGCCTATTATCGGCGGTTATTTCGCGGATAAGCTCATCGGTTTCCGCAGGGCTATCGTTGTCGGATGTTTGCTGATGGCAGCCGGCCAGTTTACTTTATTCCTAAACAATCAGACCACATTCTATATCGGCCTGGCGCTGCTTGTGGTAGGGAACGGCTTCTTTAAACCAAACATTTCATCGATGGTTGGCCGTTTTTACGAAGACGGCGACAAAAGGAGGGACGGTGCTTTCACCCTGTTTTATATGGGTATCAATATGGGTGCGTTTCTTGCGCCGCTTACCTGCGGTGCCATCGGTGAAAACGAAGGCTGGCAGTACGGTTTCCTTACGGCTGGTATCGGTATGCTGCTCGGTTATGTCATTTTTGCCGTGGCTTCGCGCCGTGGTGTTTTCAAGGAAGTTGGGCTAAAACCTGACGAACTTCCGGCGAAGGATGTAGTGCCTGCAGTGCCAAACAACATCCTGCCGTACATTACTATTGTTGCCATGGTGGCAGTTTCCTGGTTGCTGATTCGCAATAATGATATTGTGGATGTGCTGCTCAGCGTGCTTGCTGTGGGAATTATCGGCTATCTGCTGTATCAGGCGAGCAAGATGGAAACCGTGGCAAAACAGAGAATTTGGGTGGTGGTAATCCTGTTGCTTTTCACCACGATTTTCTGGACATTCTTCGAGCTTGCAGGCTCTGCCCTGAACCTTTTCACCGCAAGGAATGTGAACCGCCAACTTTTCGGGTTGGAAGTTCCTACAACTTTCTTCCAATCCATCAATCCGCTCTTCATTATGCTTTTTGCGCCGATGTTCTCGCTGCTTTGGATAAAGCTTGCTAATGCGAACAAAGAACCTGCGGCACCATACAAATTCGGTATCGGGCTGTTGCTTCTTGGTGCAGGATTTTTGATGCTGATGTTCGGCGGAAATTTCGCAAAACTGGGTATGGTGCCTGCGCTTTTTATGGTGCTGCTTTACCTGCTTCACACACTGGGTGAGCTTACGCTTTCGCCGGTTGGCTTGTCGCTGGTTACCAAGCTTTCGCCAAAGCATATGGTGGCATTTATGATGGGAATCTGGTTCCTATCATCATCCATCGCTCACCAGGGCGGAAAGCACATTGCAAAACTGACAACCGTGAACGAGAAAACCATCGTGCAGAGCGATGCCTTCCGGAATTCTCAGGAAATTGATCAGGATATTAAAAACCTGCTGCTTAGTGAGGATTTCGTGGACAACCTGGATGAAACTTCCGTGGAAAGCCTTTTGGTTTCGGATGAATTCATCAGCAAAATTAATTCTGTAAATCCTGAAAAGCAGTATGCGAAAACCACGGTAAAAATTAAGGATTTGGAAGAAAATGCGCAGAACTACAGCGGTACGAAGCGTGATAAGATGCTGCAATCGTCGCAGGCTTCCTTCCTTACAACTGCCGACAAAGCGCAGAATACCGAAGTTCAGTCGATTGAAGATTACGAGAAACTGCTGGAGCAATCACCGGTTTCAAAAATCGGCAGCGTAATTGCCAGCGAATCCCTGAACAAAGGCCTCAGCGTATTTTCCACGCTTGGTTTCATCGCGATTGGTTGCGGTATTTTACTGTTCGTCCTTGGTCCATTCATCAGCCGCTGGATGCACGGCATCAAATAATTGTATTGATTTAAAACGAGAAAAACGCGGGACGAAATGTTCCGCGTTTTTATTTTTTTGCAGAAGTTCAAACAAAAATCCGTGCCCTGTTTCAAACGGCACGGATTAATAATTCAAATCGAAAAAAATTACTTTCTTTCCGAAGTTTTATAAACCTGAAAATTAAAAACAAAGTTGCGGTTGCGCCAGCTGGTGCTGCCGTAGGGATAGTGCGCGTCCCGAGCAAATGCCGCGCGCGAAGGCACGATAATCACGCCCTGGAGGTTGTAATTCTGGCTGTCCGGGATTTCGCAGCTTTTGAAGTGTTTTAATCCTTCGCGGAAACCTTCTATTTCATAAAAATCTCTTGCCTTGCCGGATTCTGATAGAGTTTTAGCGCTGGCAAAATAGAAAGACGGGTCGTTCTGCGGTGCGCCGGAGCCATCAATCGTATTTCCGAAAACAAGCTCGGAAATGTAGTTCGCCTTGCCATCTTCCAGGTTGGAAAGGAAGGTGCCGGTATGGTGCATAATCCTTATGATATCGGTATCGCCTATGCTTCGGCCATTCTCCGGTTGCGCGCCTTCTCGCAGTATTACGACTACCCCCGAGCTCAGCTTTAAAGGATTCATTGAAGAGAGCCTCGGGTGGTTTTCAGGAGTTTCTGTGGCGGTAAATGCCATTATTTTCCCCTGGCTGTTCAGGTAATGCTCATCCAGATACTTGGCGATGGCAGCATCATCATTCGTGTTTTGCGTGGAAATATTTTCGGGTTCTACATAGGCGGGCTGGCCGTCATTATCATCATCTTTCTTGCAAGCACCGAGGCTGATGCCAGCCACCATTGCGAAAATGAGCACTTTTTTCATCAGAATCTTTTAAATTTGATTGACAAAAGTAACAAATTTTATGAGAGTGGATAAGTTTCTGTGGTCGGTAAGGTTTTACAAAACCAGAAGCATCGCCGCGGAGGAAATTAAGAAAAACCGTGTATCGGTGGGCGATTCTGCCGTCAAATCTTCCAGGGAAATAAAGCCCGGGGATGTCATCAAAATCAAAAAAAATCAGATTGAGTATGCCATAGAGGTAATACAGCTGCCGCAAAGCAGGGTGGGGGCGAAGCTTGTGCCGCTGTATGTGCGCGACAGAACGGAGAAGGCACAGTACGAAATTCTGGAGCGGCGCAGGCTGGAGCAGAGCTACTACCGCTCGAAAGGTGAGGGCAGGCCCACGAAGAAGGACCGCCGGGAAATTGCGGAATTCATTGATAATGACGAAGATACATCAAAAACTTCCTCGGAAGATGATTGGGATGCGTTTTTCAGAATGCAGGAAGAAGACGAATGATTTCATCGGAAACTTCCTGCGCAGTTTTTCCATCAACCGAGATAACTGCCTGACACTGAGTGTAATAAGGATTTCTTTCGAAGAGGTGTTTCGCGATGAATTCCGGTAAATCTTCATCCGAGATTTTTGCGATTAGCGGCCTTTCGGATTTCTCAGATTGAAGTCTTTCGGATAAAGTTTTCACGCTGGCCTGCAGGAACACGCTGAAGGATTTTTGGTTGAGTAGGTGTATGTTGTCAAAATACGCCGGGGTACCGCCCCCAAGGCTCAGTACGCTGTTTTCGGGGGCGTTCAGGATGTTTTCCAAAATTTTCCGCTCAGCTTTTCGGAAGAAAATTTCACCTTGCTTTTCAAAAATTTCCGAA
Source organism: Cruoricaptor ignavus (assembly GCF_900141665.1). Taxonomy (GTDB): domain Bacteria; phylum Bacteroidota; class Bacteroidia; order Flavobacteriales; family Weeksellaceae; genus Cruoricaptor; species Cruoricaptor ignavus. Next base: position 128,236 of record NZ_FQYI01000003.1, read on the forward strand.
ATCTCAAGTTGGTTTTCGGCTATAATTTGTTGGTCTAAATCTACAACCTTAAAATTTAGTTTTTTGGCTAAATCGTTAGCAATCAAAGATTTGCCGCTTCCCATATATCCTGCGAGAGAAATAATCATCTTTGGATTTTGCACAAATTTCGAAAAAAATTTTGAGAGCTGTAAAAAAAGCGTATCTTTGCACCGCTTTTTTAGAAAAAGGGAGACTCGGTAGCTCAGCTGGTAGAGCAATACACTTTTAATGTATGGGTCCTGGGTTCGAATCCCAGCCGAGTCACGGGTCGCCGTGCGACGCGGCAGTGCAGCCTGTGTGGTGAAATTGGTAGACACGCCATCTTGAGGGGGTGGTATTCGTAAGGATGTGCTGGTTCGAGTCCAGTCGCAGGCACAATCCATAATTGATGGATGATTAATGATCCTTGATGACAATCAATTATCGCATATCATCTGTCAATTGTAAATTTAGACTCGGTAGCTCAGCTGGTAGAGCAATACACTTTTAATGTATGGGTCCTGGGTTCGAATCCCAGCCGAGTCACGAATTTGCTGCAAAGTAGATTTTTTTCATATTAATATTTTGTGATTTGGTGTTCGGAGGCCTTCCCTTATTGGGAGGGCTTCTGTTCTTATTCCAGGTGCATATTGTCTATCAGCCGCACGCCTTCCGCCCATACTGCGATGAAGGCGCGGTAGCTTTTCCCCGCGTAGAAAAAATCTGTTTCCTTCAGGGTTTCTTCGTCGGCAATGATGAAATATTCGAGATCGAAAGCTTCTTCTTTCTCAAAAATTTCCTGAACTCTTTTCTTGATCTCCGGGATGGAAATGATGCGGAACCAGTCCTTTACTTTCACCAATGTTTCGTAGATCAGCGCAGCTTTTTCCTTCATTTCTGGGCTTAGGCGCATATTCCGGGAGCTCATCGCCAGCCCGCTTTCTTCTCGTTTTATTTCTACGCTGCGGATTTTTACGGGAATTTTTTCATCGGAAACCATTTTACTTATGATCGCGAGCTGCTGGAAATCTTTCTCGCCAAAATAAGCATTATCAGGCTGCACCTGTTGGAAAAGCTCCTTCACCACGGTGCCTACTCCATCGAAGTGTCCCGGTCTGGAGGCGCCCTCCATCTCGTTTTCCAGCCCGCCGAAATCAAATTTCTCGCTTATTGCGCCGTTCGGATAAATGTCTTCCACGGAAGGCAGATACACTGCGTCCACAAGGCCACTGTCTCTAAGTTTTTCGATATCCTGCTCCACCGTTCTGGGGTATTTTTCCAGGTCTTTGGGATCGTTGAACTGGGTAGGATTTACGAATATGGAGGAAATTACCACATCGTTTTCCGGCCTTGCAGCGGCGTAAAGCGAAAGGTGCCCGGCGTGTAGTGCGCCCATCGTAGGTGCAAAGCCGATAGTCTTGCCGTCAGTTTTTATCTCTGAAATATATTCCCCAAGGGCGGAGCGGCTTTCTAAGACTTTCATATGAAAATATTTTTTTGACAAAGATAATAAGCAGATGCCCAAGTGGGGAATAAATTTCCATTACTTCATTTTTTCGTAATTTTGCCGCCAGAGCTTTCAGAAAGACAGCCTGATTGATTATGCCAGGACAGAAAATTTTATTTGTCACTACAGAAATGTCCCCCTACCAGGAGGATAGTACCATAGCGGAAAGCGTGAACAGGATGGCGCTGAAGATGCACCGGGAGGGCAACGATGTGCGCGTACTGATGCCAAGATTCGGTCCCGTGAGTGAGCGTCGGTTTCAGCTGCACGAGGTGATCCGCCTTTCCGGGATGAACATCATTATTAACGACCTCGATCAGCCCCTGATCATAAAAGTGGCATCGCTGCCCGGAGAGCGGCTGCAGGTTTACTTTATTGATAATGAGGAGTATTTCAAGAGAAAGGCATACTATCTCGATGCAGAGGGGGCGCCTTTTGAAGACAACCTCGAGCGTGCGGTATTCTTCGCCCGGGGAGTGATAGAGACTGTGAAAAAGCTGAACTGGGTGCCAGATGTAATCCACCTGAACGGCTGGATGTCGGCAGTGGTTTTGGTTTATCTTAAAACTTTTTACAAGAAAGATTTTTATTTCAACAATACAAAGCTCGTCCTTTCACTTTACAACGAGCCTGATTTCGACTTTGCCGGTAGTGCCTCGGATGTGTTGAAATTTGATAAGATCCCTGCGGAGCTCTCCCTTGCTTCCGTGCGGGGTACGCTGAAGGCTGCGGCCGGTTTTGCAGATGTGCTGCTGCAGGGCGATGAGTTCCTGGAAGGGGAAATTCAGGATGCGTATGAGGCTTCTTCCGCTCAGAAGGGCGGCCACCTGGATGCCGATGCTGTATCATCAGTTTATTAAGCAACTCTGATTATGACGAATTTTAAATTAATTTTAAAGACTTCCATTGCCATAATTGGGAGCTTTCTGTTGTTTAGCTGCGAGCCCGAGCTGGATTCTCTTGGGTCTCAGCTTGTAAAAGACAATGTAATCCCGGGGAATGTGGTGTCCTATGATGTAGTGGCTTACAATGTGAACAACGGTGACATTATCCGCACCGACGGGAGCAAACTTACCGCGGCCACTATTGGCGCGTTTCACGAGTCCCAATTCGGATTGCAGAAGTCATCTTTCATTACGCAGATCCGGCCCTCCGCTTATGCCCCGGATTTTGGAAAAAACCCGGTGGTAGATTCCGTAGTGCTTGTGCTGAAACCTTATTTTGCATCCGACAGCCTCACCACATCCACCGACGAAAACTTCCAGTGGAACGGCACCGCGGCGAAGAAAACGGTCAGCAGGTATCCTATCACTAAGTATGGGAAAGCCAAAAAGAATATGACGCTCCAGGTACACGAGGTAAAGGATTTCCTTGGCTCGGCGAGTGACACAATTTACAGTAACAGACAGGTAAACACAGGCGTAATGCTTGGCACAAAAAACCTTGACGGGAGTGTATCTGCAGTAAAAATTGTAAAAAAGGATGATAATTCAGAGCTACTCAGCCGGGATGCGGGAATTAGAATACCTCTGGACAAAAACTTTTTCCAGGATAGAATTATCAGCAAGGCAAAAAGCCCTGAGATGGCGGATGCCTCGAATTTTGTGAGATATTTCGGAGGCCTCAGGATTTCAGTCGCTGAGGACGATGGATACATTTTTACAATGGCTCCCGGCGGAATGGAGCTTATAATCTACTACCACCACGACGCTGATGCGAATGGCAGCAGCACTGCGCAGCAAGGTACTTTCTCCTTCATTTTTGGAGGAGCGAATGCAAGGTTTAACCAGGTATGGTACGATAGGAAAGGAAGTGCACTTGCCAATTGGGCATCCGATGAAAATATGGGGGATAAAAAACTTTACGCCCAGGGTATGGGAGGCCCAGGCTTCGGTATAAGGATTCCTCAATCCGTCGTTGCCCAGATAAAGCAGCTCGGCGCGTCCCAGGATCTGGCAGTGCTTTCAGCAAAACTCAGACTGTATTCCGATGTTTCCACCTGGAATAATACTTTTGCCAAGCCTGTAAGCTTCGTGATTTCTCCAAAGGGCAAAACTTCCTTTATCTCCGATATGACTGCCTTTGCGGCAAACCCTGTTTTTTCTTTAATAACTACCTCATCCCTGAAAGAAAATCCGGCATATTATGACATCTCCATCACTCAGACTTTAAAGGACATTATTGAGAAGGATGCGGAAAATACGGACCTGATTCTGAATGTCGGATATTACGAGGTAAATGCCTCTAATATAAAACTCGGAGCGGAGCACACCTCCACTGCCTACACGCCGAACAGGATTGTGCTTGTGGGAAGCGACGCCGGGAATGACAAGCGCGCACGATTACAAATAATTTACACTAAGCGATAAAATGATATAATATGTGTGGAATAGTAGGTTACACCGGACACAGGGATGCTTATAATATCGTAATAAACGGCCTGCGCCGCCTAGAATACAGGGGATACGACAGCGCCGGGATTGTTCTGGATGCTGAGAATCAGGAATTTAAAGTTGCAAAAACCAAGGGCAAGGTTGATGATCTGGTTGCCATCTCATCCAGCCTGGAAAATACAGCCAATCACGGGATGGGGCATACGCGCTGGGCTACTCACGGAGCGCCAAGTGACAGAAACTCTCACCCGCATCTGTCTAACAATGGGAAGATAGCCCTGGTGCACAACGGCATCATTGAAAATTATGACGCGATAAAAACTCTCCTCTCCGGCAAAGGTTTTAGCTTTAAATCTGATACCGATACGGAAGTGCTGGTAAATCTCATCCAGTATTTTATGGATGTAAATGGGGATGTAGGCTTCCCAGAAGCGGTACGCATGGCTCTAAACGAAGTTTACGGCGCCTACGCAATCACCGTAATGCACGATGACTACCCCGGGCTGCTGGTAGTAGCGAGGCTGGGCTCCCCGCTGGCAATCGGGCTGGGGGATAGGGAATACTTCATAGCCTCCGATGCATCCCCGTTCGTAGAATTTACAAAAGAGGCCATCTACCTTGAGGAAGGGCATATGGCTACAATTTCTACGGAAAACGGTGTGGAGATAAGAAGCATTGAGGCTAATGAAATTATTAATCCGCTGGTGCAGGAGCTAAAACTGAACCTTGAACAAATAGAAAAGGGTGGCTACGAACATTTTATGCTGAAAGAGATCTTCGAACAGCCGAAATCCGTGCTGGATACAATGCGCGGCCGCCTTCTAATGAGTGAAGGAGACATCCGGATGGCCGGCGTGTGGGACCATATCGATAAATTTAGAAATGCCGACCGCATTATTATCATCGCCTGCGGCACCTCCTGGCACGCGGGACTCATTGGCGAGTACCTCATTGAAGAATTTGCCAGAATACCGGTGGAAGTAGAGTATGCCTCAGAATTCCGCTACAGAAACCCGATCATTCATGAGAACGATGTAGTGATAGCCATATCCCAGTCCGGCGAAACAGCAGATACTATGGCAGCCCTGAAACTTGCGAAGGAGAAGGGCGCCTTCATCTACGGCATCTGTAATGTGGTAGATTCTTCAATTGCAAGAATCACCGATGCCGGCTCCTACACGCACGCAGGACCGGAAATTGGTGTGGCGTCCACAAAAGCATTTACTGCCCAACTTACAATTCTTTCCCTGATAGCATTAAAACTTGGTAAAGAAAAAGGTAAAATAAGCCAGGCAGAATTCATATCACTCATTTCTGATCTCAACGCCCTGCCATCGAAGATTGAGGAAGTGCTGAACGGTACGAATGAGCTGGTAAAAGAAATTTCCAAAAATTTCGTGGATGCGCAAAACTTCCTGTATCTCGGGAGGGGCTACAACTTCCCTACGGCGCTCGAGGGCGCGCTAAAGCTTAAGGAGATATCTTACATCCACGCGGAAGGCTACGCAGCAGCAGAGATGAAGCACGGGCCAATTGCGCTGATTGATGAAAATATGCCGGTAGTCATCATCGCGCCAAAGCGAGGCCACTACGATAAGCTCGTGAGCAATGTTCAGGAGATAAAGGCAAGAAAAGGCAAAGTGATTGCAATAGTGAATCCCGGGGACGAGCAAGTGGCCGGCATTGCAGATTATGTGATAGAAATACCGGATGTTCACGAGGCATTTTCGCCTATTATCGCTTCCGTTCCGCTGCAGCTGCTCTCCTACTATATCGCGGTTTTCCGTGGTGCAAATGTGGACCAGCCGAGGAATTTGGCAAAATCTGTAACGGTGGAATAAAATATTTGCTCAATTAAAATAATTAATGCAGATTTGCGTTCGAAATAAATGGACGCTTTGCTTAAGCAAAAAGCAATCAAATGAAACTCAATAAGGCAATAATTTATGCGCTGGCAGCAGTAGCTCTTTCCTCCTGCGGGGGCAAAGGGAGGTCTGCCGGTAAACCTGGAACGAAAGGGGAGCTTATTCCGAAAGAAAAATCAAAAAGCTTCGTGGCGGAAAGGCCATATGGAATGGTAGCCATTCCTGGAGGCTCGTTCGTAATGGGGCTTGCGGACCAGGATATGACGAACCAACCTGAAAAGGCGCCCCTGAAAACAGTAACTGTTTCATCTTTTTTCATGGATGAAACGGAAACTACGAACGCAGAGTATAGAGTTTTTGTACAATATGTAAAAGATTCTATTGCAAGAGCTCTGCTCGCTGAAGCAGCGGGAGACGGCGGATCTTCCGGGAATGGCGGCAGCATTTCGGACTATGCCTACCTGGCAAAAAAGGACGGCTCCAAAAATGCGTATCAGGAATTTCTTGAGTCTCAGGGCGGGCGTGATGGCTATGATGAATCAAAACGGCTGGATTGGTCGGTACCATTGCATTGGAGAACTTCCGATTATCCGGATGTTCAATATGCTGAAATTATGGAATCTCTGTATCTGCCGCAAAGCGAACGAATTAACAATGAAAGACTTATAGATACCCGCAAGCTGAAATATGCTTATAACTGGGAGGATGTGACCACTGCCGTGAAGGATGGCAGGAGAAGTTCTACCTATTTGAAGCATGAAAGTATCGCAGTTTATCCTGATACCACCGTGTGGGTGAAGGATTTCAATTATTCCTATAATGAGCCGCTTTTTGACCAGTACTTCTGGCACAACGCCTACAAGGATTACCCCGTTGTCGGCGTCACCTGGGATCAGGCGCGGGCGTATTGTAACTTCAGAACCAAACTTAAAACCGATTACAATAAAAGCCTGAAACGCTCAAAACAGAAATCTATGACCTTCCGCCTCCCTACAGAAGCTGAATGGGAATACGCAGCGAAGGGCGGTCTCGAAAATGCGACCTATCCTTGGGGTGGCCCGTATATGACGGACAGCAGAGGCTATTATCTCGCTAACTTTAAGCCGAAGCGTGGTAATTATATCGAGGATGAAAAGAAGGGCAACTATCTCTATACTGCTCCGGTAAAAAAGTTTAAGCGTAATGGCTACGGCCTATATGACATGGCAGGAAATGTAGCCGAGTGGACGGAGTCCCCGTACAGCAACTCCACTTATATGTTCTCTTCTACCATGAACCCGCAGCTCTCAAACCAAGCTTACAGAGAGACGAAGAAAACAGTAAGAGGCGGTTCCTGGAAAGATGTGGGCTACCTACTAATGACTGGCTACAGAGACTGGGAACATAAGGATTCTGCACGAAGCTACATCGGATTCCGCACCGTACAGGATATCGCTGAGGGATCCGCCAAGTTTAAAAGAAAAACAAATTAAAAATAAAACACAAAAAAATTATTATGAGAAAAGAAGCAATCTTTAACTTCATCTACTCCATCGGTGCGGCTATTGTAATCATCGGTGCACTTTTCAAATTGACACACTGGAGCCTTGGGCCTCTTAGCGGCAATGTAATGCTTGCAATCGGTTTGATTACTGAAGCCTTAATCTTCATTGTTTTTGCTTTCGACCCTCCAAAATCCGAGATCAATTATGCTTGGGAAAATGTATATCCGGAACTTATGGATCCGAATGCACAGCCAAAAGCGCGCCCAGCAATCACCCAGCAGTTCGCTGAAACTAAAGAAATTGAGAGCTCACTTTCTGATAAACTTGATAAAATGCTCGCAGAAGCAAAAATTGATTCAGGCTTGTTTGACCGCTTAAGAGAAGGTATGGACAGATTCTCAACAACCGTAGAGCAGATGAATAAGGCTACAGATGTTTCCGCAGCTACATCAAAATATAACGATCAGCTAAACCTCGCCGCTCAGCAGCTTGAAAATATGAATGCGCTATATGCCACACAGCTAGAACACGGAAGAGCGCAGACGGAATATAGCAGGAAATATGTTGCCGATCTAGAACAGTCAGCCCAGCAATCTCAGAAATTCAACGAGGAACTTGGCGGACTTACACAAAATCTAAGCAATCTCAACCGAGTGTATGGCGGAATGCTGAATGCTATGAAGTTTTAATCCCGGGCGTTTAAACTTTTTTTTAAATTTATTTAAATGGCACAGGGAAAACAGACACCAAGGCAGAAGATGATAAACTTGATGTATCTGGTTTTCATCGCAATGCTTGCAATGCAGATTGATCAGGAAATTATAAGGTCTTACAGGGATACTAACCAGTCCCTTACCGATACCAGGGCTCTCACTCAGAAAAATAATACCATTTTTGAGCAGACACTTCGGGTAAAGGCACGGGATAATCAGGAATATACCGCTGCTGTTCAGCAGTATGATGGTCTGAAAGCTAAAGCTGACGCGCTAGTTGCGGAAATAGAAGGGATAAAAGCTCAGCTGAGTAAGGATGCGCAGTATAATCCTAGCCTTGATATTAGCGAGAGCTTTACCGCGCTGAACAATACAGATCCTTCCACTCAATTCTTCTTTGAAAGGGGAGATGAAGGTAAGCCTAGCAAGCAGGCAGCTTCTATGAAAGCTAAGATTGATGATTTCAGAAATTATGTGATAAGTAATTTCAGTAATAACGGCCAGATGCAGGGGGTAGTTGAGCGAGCAAAAAGTAGCGCGATGCAGACAGAATTTCAGCAACCTATTAATAACAAAAACTGGCTTCAGTACAAATTTTATAATCAGCCGTTGATCGCCGCACTTTCCAACCTGGAAGTAATAGAATCAGCTGCAAGAGGCATCCAGACGGATGCATTGATGGTGATGCTACAGGAGAAGGTTGATGCAAATATCCAATTCGATGCGTTTCGGGCAATTGTATCCGCGCCTACCACAGTTATCCAAGGTGAGAATGCAGTTGCTGAAGTAGCGATTGGTAATTATTCCAGCAATGTGCCTGGACTATCTATGCCAGGGCTTACAGTGACCAATGGCGTCGGTAAAAGGCAGCTGAACACCTCATCCGTAGGGCAGCAGTCATTCAGTGGTACAATCAACTTTACGGATGCTAAAGGTAAAACATTAAGCTTGCCGTACAACCATACCTATAATGTAATTGCTGGCGCAAAAGAAGTGGCGCTGCAAAGCGGTGCATTGGTATCTGCGGATAAGATGAATGTGCTTTATCGCGGACTTCCGAATCCAGTTTCAGGATCCATCCTCGGCGCAGATAATTCTCAGACTTCTCTTTCGGCGTCTGGCGCATCTGTGAGCGGAGGAAGAGGCAAGTGGACGGTAACGCCAACTGGCGGAAACCAGGTTACATTAACTATCTCCGGCAAGGATCCGAAAGGCAAAACAATCTCACAATCATTCCCGTTCCGCGTGAAAAATGTGCCGCCACCAGTCGGCGAGATCCGCGGACAGAGCGTGGTAAGTATGCCTGCAAGCTCAATCCCAAATCAGACTGTTTCCGTGAATATGCCTGATTTTGATTTCCCAGTTAGTTTTTCTGTAAACAGTTTTATGTTTAAGGTTCCTGGAAAGCCTGCGATGCAGGTAAGCGGCAACTCTCTCAGAAGTGTTGAGGGACTGGTGAGAAATCTTCGTTCCGGCGATATCGCTTATGTTTTTAAAATTAATGCAACCGCTACTGGGCTTGGAAACCAGCAATTAAAAGAAATTCCGCCAGTAGTAATTAATGTCCAGTAACATCTGGCAACAATTATGAAGAAAGTATTTTTAACATTATCATTTCTGTCTTCTCTGTATTCGTTTGCACAAAATATTCTCAATGCAAAATCCCCGGCTGAATTCCGTGAAATGAGAGAACAGAATATGGCGATGAAGGGTGACTCTGCGGTATCGGTAAAGAATCAGCCGCTCAGCTATGGCTTTATAGAAGATAAAGATGTCCTGAAAAGTATGGTTGTTTGGGAAATTATCGATATGAATGACCGTATAAATCAGCCGCTGTACCATAATTCTGACGGAATTGTAGGAGGTAGTAAGTCTCTTTATCAGCTCTTGCTTGATGGAATAAACAATGGTGAGATTAAAGAAGTCTATGATGATGAAATGTTCACTACGAAGCTTACACCAGACCAGATCTCTGCACGCACACATAGTGAGCGTATTTCAGACTGGCTCGTAGACAAAATAAATTCGGGAGAAAAAATTTCTGATGAAGACAGGCAGGCAGGTACCGATCGATATGAGACTAAGACAGAAAATGTAAAGCTCATCAAAATTAAAGGGATGTGGTACATTGACCGCAGAGATTCTCAGATGAAATACAGGCTGCTCGGCATTGCAGCTATGGGTCAAGACCCTGCTACGATGGGACAATTTGGGCCGGACGGCCAGCCAATTGCCGACAGAGACGAACTCATTGATTTGTTCTGGGTGTGGTACCCTGATGCACGGGAAATCTTGGCCAATAATGTAGTTTTCAATGGTGATAATATTTCTTCTGATATTACTTATGACGATATCCTGAACGCCCGCCGGTTTTCATCCATTATCTACAAATCCTCCAACGGGCCAGGTGACGGCGTCATTGCGAATTATATACCTCGTAATGCAGATGAACAACTTGAAGAACACGACCGGATAAAGAATAAAATTCTGGAAATGGAGAACGAAATGTGGAATTATTAATCTTAAATTCTTGCAAAAATAAACCTGAGTAACCGCTCAGGTTTTTTCTTATGACTACGGATTACATTATTGTTGGCGGCGGTTTTGCGGGGCTTTTCTTGGCTCATCAGCTCATTAAAAACGGGAAAAATTTCCAGCTGTTTTCTGACGGCAAAATTGGTGCTTCGCAAGTTTCCGCTGGCATTGTAAATCCTGTGGTGCTGAAGAAATTCACGACCTTCTGGAAAGCGCAGGAACAGATTGTGCATTTGCAAAAAACGATGCTCGAAATTGCGGAATATACCGGTGAAAATTTTTTGGTGAATGAGCAGGTTTACAGGATTTTTCACGATGAGAAGGAAAAAGAAATCTGGCAGAAGAAAAGAGAGCAGCCGGATTTGCAGAATTTTCTTTCATCCGAATTTGTTGATTTTCAAATTGTTAGCAATCCATTTGCCACGGGAAAAGTTTTACAATCTGCAAGATTGAATGTGAAAGGTTTTTTTCAAGGAATGCAGGATTTTCTCAGGAAAAATAATTTTCTCATCGAAGAAACTTTTGATTATGAAAAACTTAATCCCGAAAATTCTACTTACGGAAATCTAAAATTTAGCAAAATTATTTTTGCGGAAGGCATTGCAGCAAGGCAAAATCGATTCTTTAAAAATTTGCCCATCGTCCCGAACAAAGGCCATCACTTGCTGGTGAAATTTCCTGAGCCGCTGAATTTATCGGCAACTTTGAAGAAGAAACATTTTCTTTTTTCGGTGGATGAAAATATATTCTATTACGGTGGAACTTATGACCGCGAAAATCTTGGTAATTCGATTGATGAAGCCGCAATTTCCCAATTGAAAAACGGGCTTTCGGAAATTTATGACGGTAGCTTTGAAATCATCGAAAAAAAATTTGGCTTCCGCCCAACTGTGAAAGACCGCAGGCCGATTTTGGGAAGGCATCCAGTTTACCGCAACCTATTCATTTTCAATGGGCTTGGTGCCAGAGGCATTCTGAACGCCAGCTATTTCTCGCAACATCTTTTTGATTTGGCGGAAAACGGAACTGCGCTTCCGCAAGAAATTGATTTGCGGCGGTTTACATAAAAAACCGGAAAAGATCCTGAGACTTTTTCCGGCTTCTACAAAAACAAATAAACTATGAAAAAAACTACTTAGGTTCCAGGATTGCAATCGGGATGATGCACTCTTCCAGCGAAATTCCGCCGTGCTGATAGGTATTCCGGTAATAATTCACGAAGTGGTTGTAATTTTTCGGGTAGGCAAGGAAGGTGTTGTTCTTCGCGAAAATGTACTTCGAGCTCAGGTTGCCTTTCGGCAGAAACAGCTTCTCAGGCTGAGTAACCGCCCAAACTTCCTTCTCATCATATGTCAAACTGCGGCCGGTTTTGTAGCGGATGTTCGTGGAAGTCTCACGATCGCCCACAACCTGACTTGGTTTTTTCACATAAATCATACCATGATCTGTGGTGATTACCAGCCTGAAACCGCCTTCAGCAGCCAGCCTCACAAGTTTTACTATGGATGAATTTTCAAACCAGTTGTAAGTGAGCGAGCGGAAAGTTTTATCGTCCCTAATCAATTGATCCACAATTACATTGTCCGTTTTTGCGTGCGAAAGTATGTCGATAAAGTTGTAAACTATCGTGAGCAAATCGTACTTTTTGTGCTGGTTGAAATCCTCAAAAACCTTGCGCTCAAAATCAGCATTTAGGATTTTGATGTACTTTCTCGTCTTCGCCGAAAGCCCTAGCCGCTTCATCTGGTCGTCCAGAAATTCCTTCTCGTACTCGTTTTTATTGCCGTCCTCATTATCGTTGAACCACTTGTCCGGAAAGCGTTTTTCAATTTCCGACGGCAACAGCCCGGCGAAGAAAGAATTCCGTGCATATTGCGTAGCCGTAGGAAGAATTGAGTAATAATAATCTTCCGAAATCTTGTTGTAATACCGCGTGAAAAGCGGCTCTATCATCTTCCATTGGTCGTAGCGCAAGTTGTCAATCACCAGCAGAAGCACCTTGTCGCGCTCAATTTCCGGCTTCACTTTTTCTTTGAAAAGCGTGTGGCTCATCAGAGGCTTGTCATCGGTATGAAGCCAGTTTTCGTAATTTTTTTCGATAAATTTTGCGAATTGTATATTGGCCTCTTCCTTTTGCGATTGCAGTAAAGCCGCGAATTCACTATCGAAAACATTATCGAAGCGGATTTCCCAGTTTAGGATTTTTTTATAATAATCCGCCCATTCCTGATAATCTCGCAAATATCCCAGTTCCATCGAAAGGTTGCGGAATTCCTGCCTATATTCTTCAATGGTTTTTTGCTCCACCAGCGTATCTTCCTGCAAATTTTTCTTCAAAGAAAGAAGAATTTGATTAGGATTTACCGGTTTCAAAATATAATCCGCAATTTGCGAGCCGATGGCCTGCTCCATAATGTGCTCTTCCTCATTCTTCGTCACCATCACGATTTTCACGGCAGCATCCTTCGCCTTTATCATCGGTATTGCCTCTATGCCGCCAATTCCCGGCATATTTTCATCCAGCAGGGCCAGCGAGAAATGCTGCTCATCCAGCAAATCCAGCGCATCATTCACATTGTTCACAGGCGTTACCTGGTAGCCCTTTCTTTCAAGGAACACAATGTGCGGCTTCAGCAGATCCACTTCATCATCTATCCATAAAATCTTTCCCGACATCTGTTTTTCAAAAAATTAAGCTCAAAATTACGCAGAAATCTTCCTAAGATTTTTGTAAATTTTTTGATGGATTAGTTAAAAATAGTTAAGGTTGATTTTCAAAAGGAGGAGCCAGGGCAAAAGTAAAATGGCAAAAGTGCTACCTTTGGAGGATTACAAGAATGAAAACTACTAAAATCTTTCCGCGTTGAACAAACTCAAAATCATCAACGACCCGGTGCATGGCTTCATCAGGATTCCGCACGAAATCCTGTTCGATGTTATCGAGCATCCGTACTTCCAAAGGCTGCGGAGAATCGGGCAAACCGGCCTGCTCAGCCTGATTTTTCCGGGAGCTACGCACACAAGGTTTCATCACGCCATCGGAGCGATGCACCTGATGCATCAATCTTTGGAGACGCTGAAAATCAAAGGGATAGAGATTTCGCGGGAAGAAGAAATCGCGGCACTTTTAGCGATTTTGTTGCACGATATTGGGCACGGTCCATTCTCTCACGCCTTGGAGAATGTGCTGATGAACAGCTGGCATCACGAGAAACTTTCGCTGATTTTAATGCAGGAAATCAACCGTGAATTCAGCGGTGAGCTGAGCCTTGCCATCGAAATGTTTCAGGGAAAATACCACCGCAATTTCTTCAATCAATTAGTGTCTTCCCAATTGGATGTGGACCGGCTGGATTACTTGAAGCGCGATAGTTTTTACACCGGCGTTGCGGAAGGAAATGTGAATACGCAGCGCATCATTTCGATGATGAATGTCTCTGAAAATGAATTAGTTGTGGATGCGAAAGGCATCTATTCCATCGAGAATTTTCTCACGGCAAGGATGTTTATGTACTGGCAGGTTTACTTCCACAAAACCGCGGCGCTTTCCGAAAGACTTTTGGTGAAAATTTTAGGCAGAGCAAAATTTTTGGCGAAAAGCGGCCAAGACGTTCCTGCGCCGGAAAATCTGCAATATTTTCTGCAAAAAATCGATGAGAATTTAACGAAGGAAGACATCGAAAAATTCACTTTGCTGGATGATAATGATGTAACAATGGCGATGAAACTTTGGCAAAATCATCCGGATGCTGTGCTGTCTTATTTCTGTAAAGCGGTGATACAGAGGAGGTTACCGAAAACTAAAATACAATCGAAACCTTTTCCACAGGAATTGATCTCGGAAAAAATAAAGGAAGCTGATGTGTTTTTCGGCGAAGGTTTGGGCAGGCATTTCGTAGAAGAAATTTCGCGCAGCCTTTTGCCATACAATAAGGAAGAAAAACCGATATGGCTTCTGCTGAAAAACGGCAGGAAAATCCGCCTGGAAGATTCTGAAAATCAGATACTTTCATCATCCATCACTACGGAAACCACGAAGCATATCCTGTATTTTCCGCGGGAAATTTCCTGACCGAAAATTTTGCGAAAACCGCACGGAATTAATGCAAATTTCTATCTTTGCAAGATATGGAATTTACGGCTGGGCAAATTGCGTCTTTTATCGGCGGCAAAGTTATTGGCGATGAGAACGCGCGGATTACCGGTGTTTACCCGATTGAGCAGGCAATGCCAAACGGCTTGTCATTCATTGCGCAGGAAAAATTTCTGCCACTTTTGAAGGACACGGAGTGTTCCGTAGTCATAGTTTCCGAGAAATTCATCGGCGAAGAAAAATTCCGTCCCACACTGATTTTGGTGGATGACGCTTACCTTGCCGTGCAGCAGCTGATGAAAATTTACGCGCAAAATAAGCCGCAGAAAACCGGCATAGAAGCCAATTCGTCCGTTGCTGAAACAGCACAGATTGGTGAAAATGTTTACATCGGAAGTTTTAGCTATGTTTCGGAAAAAGTTAAAATAGGAGATGATTCTCAAATTTATCCGCAGGTTTTTATTGGGAATAATGTGAAAATCGGAAGGAATTGCATTATTTACAGCGGGGTTTCCATTTGTGATTATTCTGTGATTGGTGATAATTGCATCATCCATTCCAACACGGTGATTGGTGCGGATGGTTTCGGTTTTCAGCCTACGGAAAAAGGCTTCGAGAAAATTCCGCAGCTTGGAAATGTGGTAATTGCCGATGATGTGGAAATCGGTGCCAACTGCACGATTGACCGCGGAACCATAGGCTCTACGATTATCGGCAAAGGTACGAAAATCGACAACCTGATACAGATTGCGCACAATGTACGCATCGGCGAAAATAATGTTATAGCAGCGCAGGCAGGAATTGCAGGCTCTGCCACGATTGGTGATTGGAACCAGATTGGCGGGCAAAGCGGAATCGTAGGCCATATTAAAATTGGAAACCAGGTGAAAATTCAGGCGCAAAGCGGCGTGAATAATAATGTGAACGACGGCGAAATCATTTACGGTTCGCCTGCGTTTTCTGCTGGAGATTTCCGCAGAAATTATGTGCATTTCAGAAATTTCACGGAAATCGTAAAAAGAATTGAAAATCTTGAAAAAAACGCAAAACACAGCGATGAGTGACAAGCAGAAAACCCTTGCCAAAGAAGCCGAGCTGAAAGGCGTAGGGCTGCATACGGGCAAAGAAGTGAGAATGACGCTGAAACCTGCAGCGGAAAATACGGGCTTAGTTTTCGTGCGCACCGATCTGGAAGGGCATCCAAGAGTGGAGGCCGATGTGAATTTCGTGACGACTACAGAGCGCGGAACCACGCTGGAAAAAAACGGCGTGCGCATACAAACCTGCGAACATCTGCTCGCCGCCTTGGTAGGCTGCGATGTGGATAATGCCATCATCGAAATGGACAGCGCAGAGCCGCCGATTCTGGACGGTTCGTCAAAATTTTTCGTGGAAGCCATTGAAAATGCTGGAGTTATAGAGCAGGATGCAGAGCGCGAATATTTTGTGGTGAAGGAAGTAATGCAGTACATCAATCCGGAATCTGGTTCTGAATTAACCATCATTCCTTCCGAAAAATACGAAGTAACAACGATGGTGGATTTCGGCACGAAAGTTCTGGGAACGCAGAATGCCACGCTGAAAGATATTTCGGAATTTAAAACGGAAATCGCTTCGGCAAGGACTTTCAGCTTCCTGCACGAAATAGAAATGCTACTGGATGCAGGCCTGATAAAAGGCGGCGACCTGACGAATGCCATCGTTTATGTGGATAAAGAGCTGACCGACGAAACGGCGCAGAAGTTGAAAAAAGCGTTTAACAAAGAAGATGTTTCCATCCATCCAAACGGTGTTTTGGATAATTTAACCTTGAAATATCCGAACGAAGCGGCACGGCACAAATTGCTGGATGTAGTGGGAGATTTGGCCTTAGCCGGCGTAAAACTGAAGGGCAGGGTGATTGCCAATAAGCCTGGCCACTTCGTAAATACGCAATTTGCGAAGCTTCTGAACCGGCAATGGAAGCAGGAAAAGAAAAAAAGCGTGCCGCAGTTTGACCTGAGTGCAGAGCCGCTTTACGACATCAAGGGTGTGATGAGAATGCTGCCGCACCGTCCGCCGTTTTTGCTCATAGATAAAATTCTGGAACTTACAGAAACAATGGCAGTGGGCGTAAAAAATGTAACGATGAATGAGCCATTCTTCGTAGGGCATTTTCCGGAAGAGCCTGTGATGCCGGGCGTTCTGCTCATCGAAGCAATGGCGCAAACTGGCGGTATCTTTGTGCTGGCCGGTGTTCCGGATCCGGAAAACTATTCCACCTACTTTATGAAGATGGATAATGTGAAGTTCAAGAAAAAAGTAGTGCCGGGCGATACCGTAGTTTTCCGCATCGAGCTGCTGGAGCCTATTCGCCGAGGAATAGTGCAGATGCACGGCGAAGGTTTCGTGGGCGAAAATCTGGTGGTGGAAGCAGACCTGATGGCACAGGTCATAAAAAATAAAAATATCGAGTGATGGTGCATCAGCTGGCTGCCGTGGACAAGCGTGCGAAAATCGGGAAAAATGTGGTGGTAGAACCTTTTACCACGATTGCTGCAGATGTGGAAATAGGCAGCGGAACCTGGATAGGGCCAAATGTGACGATAATGGACGGCGCGAGAATCGGGGAGAACTGCCGGATTTTTCCGGGAACGGTGATTGCCGCAATTCCGCAGGATTTGAAATTTGACGGCGAGGAATCTCAGGTAATCATCGGTAATAACACCACGATTCGTGAATGCGTAACCGTGAACCGCGGAACGAAGGCGCTGGGCTACACGAAAGTTGGCAACAACTGCCTGATTATGGCGACTTCGCACATTGCGCACGATTGTGTTTTGGGCGATAATGTAATCATCGTGAACGGCTGCGGAATTGCAGGCCATGTGGAAATTGGCGATTTCACAATTCTGGGCGGGCTTTCGGCGGTGCACCAGTTTGGGAAAATCGGGAAGCATGTGATGGTTTCTGGCGGAACCTTGGTGCGGAAGGACATTCCGCCGTATGTAAAGGTGGCGAGAGAACCGATGAGCTATGCAGGCATTAATTCCGTAGGGCTTCGCCGGAGAGGTTTTACTAATGAGAAAATTTTTGAAATCCAGAAAATTTACCGCTACATTTTCCAGATGAAAATGAATGTAACGCAGGCTATGTCCTTCATTGAAAAGGAAATGCTGCCCACCGCAGAGCGCGACGAAATTTTGGAATTCATCAAAAATTCACCAAGGGGAATTGTGAAGGGCTATGGCTCGGCGAAAGAGTGAGGCTAAAGAGCCAGTAAAAAGTAAAAAGGCAAAAGTAAAAAGTAATGACTGATATTTTTGTTTTGGAAGATTCTTCTGATGAGAAAGTTAAGCTTTTGCTTCGAAAAGCAAAAGAAGCGGGCCTTGCTTTGAAAATTCAGAAACGCATTCCTAAAGAAATCACGAGGGAACTTTCTGAAAAAGAAGAGAAAGAGGCATTTCTTTACACATCAAAAGTTAATCTTTCGAAAATAATTGACCGGTACATTTGATGAGATTTCACAAAGGTGATATAGTTGAGGTAAACTTTCTTTTTGCAGATGGACGGCTAAAAGTTCATCCTGCTTTGGTAGTTTCAAATGATGAGCTTCAGGAAGTTGAGGGTATTATTTATTTGGCTTTAATTTCATCAAAAGCAACATTTCATCAGTATGCATTTTCAATTGAAGATGGAATGGCAAATTTTAATTTTGCAAAACCAAGCTATGTTAAATGTCAAATAATTGTCGCAAATGTAGAGCGCGACATTTACCGCAAATTAGGGATTATGAAATTGGAGTTTGTAGAAAAGGTGATAGAAAAGATAAAACAATCAATATTTTAACCCGTTAAAAAGCAAACGGCAGCTGCCGAAAGCAATTAGCAAAAAAAAATTTTTTATGGCGACAAGTAACGATATTAAGAAGGGAATGTGCATCGAGTTCAACAATGATATTTATAAGGTCATTGAGTTTCTGCATGTGAAACCGGGTAAGGGGCCGGCTTTTGTGCGCACGAAACTGAAATCAGTAACGAACGGTAAAGTGCTGGACAATACCTTTTCCGCAGGGCATAAAATCGATGAGGTGAAGGTAATCACCCGGAAATTTCAGTACCTGTACGATGATGATAATGGTTTTCACTTTATGAACAACGACGATTTTTCGCAAATCTACCTGAACAAGGATATGATTGAAAATGCGCAGTTTATGAAGGCTGGGGAAGAGGTGACCATCATCCTGAAGGAAGCCGATGAAACGCCGCTTTCTGCGGAAATTCCACCGACGGTTTATCTGGAAGTGGTGGAAGCAGATCCCGGCGTAAAAGGCAACACGGCAACGAACGCGCTGAAAAACGCCATCGTTGAAACGGGTGCAAGAGTGATGGTGCCGCTGTTCATTGAGCCTGGCGATAAAATTAAAATCAACACGGAAGACGGCGCCTATCTGGAAAGGGTGAAGGAATAATTCATCATTTATCACTCATCAATTATCATTTATAAACGGTGCGTTTCACACATCCACAAACGCTGAAATCCATTGCGGAAATCATTGATTGTCAATTCGTTGGCGATGAAGATTTTCCAGTTTTGGGCACGAATGAAATCCATCTTGTTCAGCCGGGAGAAATCGTGTTTGTAAATCACCCGAAATATTACGACAAGGCGCTGAAATCTTTGGCCACGGTAATTCTCATCGACAAAGAAGTGGAGGTTCCGGAAGGAAAAGCGCTGCTGATTTCGGAAGATCCGTTCAGGGATTTTAACCGGATTAATACGCATTTTACCAAAATATCCAACTTTCGCGAAGAAAGGCACGCCTTGGAAATCGGGGAAAATAGCTTCATTCATCCGTCGGTTGTTTTGGGAAATGAGGTGAAAATCGGCAGCAATTGCCATATTTTCCCGAATGTAGTAATTGGCGACAGAACGGTCATTGGCGATGATGTGATCATCCAAAGCAATACGGTTTTGGGCGGAGATGCTTTTTATTACAGAAAAATCGACGGGAAGTTTGACCGGCTGATTTCCGTGGGAAATGTGGTGATTGAAAACAATGTAGAAATTGGCAACGGCTGCACGATAGACCGCGGCGTAACGGATTCTACGGTGATTGGCGAAGGCTCTGTGCTTGATAACCAGATACAGATTGGCCACGATACGAAAATCGGCAAACGGGCGCTGATAGCTTCTCAGACGGGAATCGCAGGCTGCTGCGTTGTGGAAGATGATGTTACGATTTGGGGTCAGGTAGGCATTGCATCGGGAAACCGTATTGCGAAGGGCTCTGTATTGATGGGGAAAACCGGCGTGAACAGGGACTTAGAAACGGGAACATACATCGGGATGTTTGCCGAGGATTATCGGGAATATCTCAAAAAAGAGGTGAAGCTGAGAAATTTATAGAGGAAAAAATTTTAGCAGAAAGATTAAATTGAGTAAATTTACCGAAAGTTTTAGGAATGCTGACTTCTCTGCAAATTAATACGATAATCAATACGCTGAAACCTTATGCACCGAAAAGCATCGGTGTGTTTGGTTCTGCAGCTCGTGGCGAGGATTTGGAGAGCAGTGATATTGACATCCTTTATAACTTTGAAAACGGAATCACGCTGTTTCAGCTTGCGAAAATGCAGTACGAGCTGGAAGAACGGCTGAACCGAAAGGTGGATTTGATTTCTGCAAGCTACATCAGTCCGTATTTGGAAGAGGGTATCAACAGGGATTTGAAGGTGATTTATGAAGCCTGAGGATGAAGCGAGGCTGCAGCATATTCTGGATTCAGCGGATAAGATTTTAGAAATTTATTCGGAAGTGGATTTCCGAAAATTTTCGGAAGATTGGCGAAGTCAGGATTTGATGATAAGGCATTTTGAAATTATTGGCGAAGCGGCGAAGCATTTGAGTGAAGAATTGAGGAATGAGTACGATGATGTGGAATGGCGTGCTGTGATGGGAATGCGGAACCTCCTGATCCATCAGTATTTCGATGTGGATGTTGCCACAGTCTGGAATACGGTGAGCTGGGATTTGAAGCCTTTTAAACAGAAGATTGAAGGAATTTTAGCTAAAGATAACAAAGCTTAAACGAAAAAAATTACAAAAACATAACACTATGTCAGTATTAGTAAACAAAGATTCGAAAGTAATCGTTCAGGGATTTACAGGGAATGAAGGTACTTTCCACGCTGAGCAGATGATCGAGTACGGCACCAATGTGGTAGGCGGCGTAACGCCTGGGAAAGGTGGCAGCGAGCATCTTGGCAAGCCGGTCTTCAATTCCGTGGCGGAAGCTGTGGAAAAAACCGGCGCGGATGTTTCCATTATTTTCGTGCCGCCTGCATTTGCTGCGGATGCCATTATGGAAGCGGCAGAAGCCGGCGTGAAAGTCATCGTGTGCATCACGGAAGGAATTCCTGTGGCTGATATGGTGAAGGTGAAGGACTACATCAGGGATAAAGGCAGTCGCCTTATCGGGCCGAACTGCCCTGGTGTGATTACTTCCGGCGAAGCGAAAATCGGCATTATGCCTGGCTTCGTTTTCAAAAAAGGAAAAGTGGGCATCGTTTCAAAATCTGGAACTTTGACCTACGAAGCTGCAGATCAGGTGGTGAGGGCAGGCTACGGCGTTTCCACAGCGATTGGAATCGGCGGTGACCCAATCATCGGCACAACGACGAAAGAAGCGCTGGAACTTTTCATTAACGATGATGAAACCGAAGCGGTGGTGATGATCGGTGAAATTGGTGGCTCTCTGGAAGCGGAAGCTGCGAGATGGTATAAGGAAAGCGGTTCCAAAAAACCTGTGGTGGGCTTTATCGCTGGCCAAACCGCGCCGAAAGGCAGGACGATGGGGCACGCCGGCGCAATTGTAGGTGGTGCAGAAGACACAGCGCAAGCCAAGATGGCGATTATGAGAGAATGTGGCATCACCGTTGTAGATTCTCCAGCTGACATCGGCAAAACTGTTGGGCAGGTTCTAGGAAATAATTGATAAAGTTAATGAAGAAGATTTTCATAACATCTGCGTTGATTGCTGCCTCTGCAGTGTCAGCGCAGATTGATTTTAGCAGCACCCGTTTCGGAATCACGGGTGGATACAATTATTCGCGCGTGCGGAATGCGCACAATCCTTCCGGGCCAAGGCATACTTTCCAAGCCGGAGTGCTGGCGCTGATTCCGGTTGATAATAATGATCAATTCTATCTCCAGCCGGAGATTACCTACTACGGTGCAGGAGAAACCGGAAAAGACAAAGATGCCAAAAACCGCCCGGGATATGATGCACTTTATGCTATTAATTATATCAGCGTGCCTGTTTTTGCAAAGGTTTATTTCTCAGAATCCGAAAGTGAATTTTTCGGAATGATAGGCCCGAGGTTCAATTTTGTGATTAATGAGAAAACAGAAAAGTATCCTGAAAATAAGCCTTATTATTCAAAGGATACGGAGTTTGGTGATGCTGCAAAGTTCCACTTGGCTTTAGCTGCGGGGTTGGGGTTCAGCTATAAGCGGCAGCTGGAAGTCGCCCTTCATTATGATTTTGGGATTTCCAATACCTATCCCCACCTGAAGAATTCGCCGGATGCGAATGTTGATAATGCTGCGAAACTTCACAAGGCACAGCACATCGCCGGCGTTACATTAAATTATATATTCCCGTAAATAAATTGATTCCCGAAGCTGAAGTTTCGGGAATTTTTTTATCCCTTAATCCACTTCCAAAGTTCGCGGAAAGTGGCTTTGTTGCCGTACATCAGGATGCCGACACGGTAGATTTTCCCGGCAATCCATACCATTAGCAAAGCCGAAATTATCAGCAGGGAAAGCGAAAGAAAGATCTGCCAAAGCGGCACACCGAAAGGAATTCTTGCCACCATTGCAACCGGCGATGTGAACGGGATGATGGACAGCCACAATGCCATCGGGCTTTCAGGATTGTTGATAACCGAGAAGCTGCCGTACATCGCTATCATCAGCGGAACCACGGCGAAAAGTGTGAACTGCTGCGTTTCGGTTTCGTTGTCTACCGCAGAGCCGATGGCTGCATACATCGAGCTGTAAAAAATGTAGCCAAGTAGGAAAAACAGAATGAAAACCACGATAATCTGCGGATAATTGAGGCTTAGCAGCGTGTGCGAAATTTCCGTGGCCGTTGCGGTGAAATCTAAATTGGCGGCTTCATCGGCATTCATCATTTCGGTTTGCAGTGTGCCGAAACCCTTGTTCAGAAACAGCGCGCCAAGAACCGCCATCGTAATCCACACTAAAAATTGTGAGAGCGCAACGCCTGTAACGCCGAGGATTTTCCCCATCATCAGCTCGAATGGTTTTACCGATGAAATCAGAATTTCTACTACGCGGTTGTTTTTCTCTTCCAGAACGCTGCGCATCACACGCACCCCATAGATGATGATGAACATCAGCGTGGAATACATCAGCAGGAAGCTGAGCCCGGTTTGCACACTCAATTCCAAATCGCTGTTTTCAGAATTTTCCGCTACATTGTTGATTTTCAGCGGGAAAGGCTTTTCCAAATTTTCCATTTCGTTTTGGGAAAGCCCTAAATCCTGAATTTTCTTCGTGCGCAAAACGCTGCCTAAATCCGCACTGATTTTCGCTCTCGTTTCAAGCCCGATTTTTTTATTCACCAAAAATTCCGTGCCCTGCTCAATTTGCGAAAAATCTTTTGTGGGAGGGATGATTAAAAGGCCATCCACTTCCGGCATTTCTTTCAGCAAAGATTTTAGCTGGTTTTCGCTCTCCGGATTTACGAAAATGTATTTTACATCGTCATCAGATTTCAGTTGGCCGCGGAAAATTTCACTCTTATCTATCACATTTACAGTGTGTTGCACTCTGCCGGAATTCATCAGGTAGGCCATAAAGGCACCCAGTGCCAAAACCATCAGCGGTGCCAATATCGTGAGGATGATGAAGGATTTTTTCCGAACCTGCGTGAAATACTCCCGTTTTGTAATCAGCCAAATATTTTTCATAAACTGTTGGTTTTCACTGCATTAATAAAAACTTCATTCATACTCGGAATTTTTTCTTCAAAAGTGCGGATGCTGCCAATCTGCATCAGCTCATTTATCAAATTATTCTGTGTGCCGTGATTTTGTAACTCAAACGAAATCAATCCGTTATCGTTTTTCAAATCTTCGATTTTATATTTTTGCTGAAAATTTCTCAGCTGAAATTCATCTGCATCGCTAAGGACAACGCGGAAAATATTCTGCTTGAATTGCTCACGAACATCGAAAACCTTTCCGTCCAAAATCTTTTTGGAATTGCTGATAAGCGCCACGAAATCACACATTTCCTCCACGCTTTCCATTCGGTGTGTCGAAAGGATTATCGTCGTTCCTTCCGCTTTCAGCCGCAGAATTTCATCCTTGATCAAATTGGCATTCACAGGATCAAAGCCGGAGAAAGGCTCGTCCAAAATCAAAAGTTTCGGCTGGTGCAGCACCGTAACCACGAACTGAATTTTCTGCGCCATACCTTTGGAAAGCTCGGCCAGTTTTTTCTTCCACCAATGCTCGATATGCAAACGATCGAACCAGAATTTCGCCCGCTCCAAAGCTTCGTTTTGCGAAAGGCCTTTCAGCTGCCCGAAATACATCAGCTGCTCACCTACTGCCATATTTTTGTAAAGTCCGCGCTCTTCCGGCATATAGCCTATCTCATTGATATGGTGGATATTAAGCGCTTCATCGTTGATAAAAATCCTGCCGGAATCTGGTTTTGTAATCTGGTTTAGAATTCGGATGAAGGAAGTTTTACCCGCACCATTCGGACCGAGAAGTCCGTAGATTGAGCCTTGCGGAACGCTGATGCTAAAATCATCGAGCGCGATTTTTTTGCCGGCGTTGTAAGTTTTGGTGATGTGTTCTGCCCGTAGCATTTCTGCGAAAAGTAAGTGAATTTTGCTAAATTTCACAAAATTAAAAACAAATTTTATACCCGCCAATTTGCCAGAATTTTATTAAATTTGTAACTGATGAAATTTTTACCGCAGGAAAATCTCGGTATAAAATTTGCTGGATGAATTAACACCAAACTGAAGTTTAACCATAAAAATTACGACAATGATTTCACAAGACGAACAACTGAACCCTGAAGATGTAAAGGTAACGAGAGAAGACGAGATTACGACGCAGAACGCCCTGAACGGCGATGGCGACGGAACCGATGGTGATGGTGACGGTACTGATGGGGATGGCGACGGAACGGATGGCACTGACGGTGACGGAACCGATGGCGATGGAGATGGAACGGATGGCGATGGAGATGGAACGGATGCGGATGGCGACGGAACGGATCTTTAATCTTTTACAATGAAAACTGAAGTCGCGGGAATTTTCCGCGGCTTTTTTATTCCTTATATTTGAATAAAATTTAGAAAAATGGAAAATCCTTTTTTCAGCAAAATCGTGGCGCCGCTTTCTGTGGAAGAGTTTTTCGAGAAATACCACGAGAAAGATATGCTGCACATCCAGCGGAATGATGAGCAATATTATAACAACATCCTGACTTCGCAGGAAATCTCCGACTACCTGGAAAGGCAGGATATTTTCTATCCTTCGGTGCGAATCGTGAAGAACGGCAGCGAACTTCCGAATTCCCAATACACGAAATCGCAAATCCCAATCGGTTTCCATAAAAAGGACGGCTTGATCGATACGGAAAAAGCCTTTGCGCTTTTCAACGCTGGAAGTACGCTGGTAATTCAGGCTGGGCAGCGGTATTTCGACCATCTTTCGAAATGCTGCCTGGATTTATCAAACAAGTTTGGTTCGCCGGTTCAAGCCAATCTCTACATCACGCCGAATAAATCGGTGGGTTTCAATCCACACTGGGATACGCACGATGTTTTCGTGCTGCAGATTGCCGGCACCAAGACCTGGAAACTCTACGGCTTCGAAAACGAATTGCCTACCGTAAACCAAAAATCCAAACTGAAAAATTACCAAAAAGAGCCACTGAAAACGCTACAGGTAAAGCCAGGCGATTTCCTCTATGTTCCGCGCGGCTTCGTGCACGATGCAATGGCGGACGACGGAATTTCCGCACACATCACCATCGGAATTCTCTCGTTCACCTGGATGAGATTCTTCAGCGAACTTCTACCGCAGCTTGAAAACTTCCGGGAATTTCGCGAGGCCGTGCCTTTCTGGAAAGAAGATTTGACGCCAATCATCGCTGAAAAACTGGATTTGTTCAAGCAAAAAGCAGCGGAGCTTGATACGCAGAAAGTAGTGCGCAAGCTCAATTCCGCACAGAAAAGAATTCAGCCGCAGCCTTTTAACAATTATTTCGAGAGCCTTTTGAATATCGAAAAAATTTCCGAAAGCACCGTGTTTGCGCTGAACGAAGGCATCATCATCAGCAGAAAAGAAAATGCGGACGGCATCAGCCTCAGCTTTATGGGTAAAAGCATCTCGCTGCCTCTGCCGATGAAGGATTTTATCGACGGTATTTTTGAAAAGAAAATTTTCACGGTGAAGGATTTTGAAAGTACACGGCCGGAAAATGCGCTGAGTGCGGCGAAAATTTTGCTGAAAGAAGGTGTGATAAGCATCAAAGAAATTTAGGTTTGGAAGGGAAGTTATTTTGCGAAACCGTCTTTTTCTGCAGCCAGTTGTCGCGTGATTTTGGCGAAAATCTTCACGGCACGGCATCGCAATACCGCGGTTTTATTTTGGTGGAGTACAGCGAGCCTTTTCCCAAAAAGGCTTTGGATGCAAGGTTGGATGCCAACTGGCTTCAACAGACTAATGCGCTGGCGAAATCTCTCGGCGCAAAATTAATTTTGATCAGAAATGGACAATCAGACGGTAAGTCGCTGAAAATCATCTATGTAGATGCCTTGCGGAAACGCTGGTGCCAGTATATTTCGGATGCGCAGACTTACAAGTATTTCAACCTGGCGCTTTTCATTGATGATGATGAAACGCACTGGCACCACGAGCCGTTTTTCATCGTCTGCACGAACGGAAAGAAGGATAAATGCTGCGCGAAATTTGGGCTGCCAATTTATAGGGCGATGCAAAACAACGGCGATTTTACGGTGTATGAATGCACGCATTTTGGGGGCGATAGATATGCAGGAAATGCCGTGCTGATGCCGTTTGGCGTTTATTATGGAAGGCTTCTGCCGGAACAGACTGCAGATTTGATTTCAGCGACGAAAGCCCGAAAAATTTTGGCGGATAACTACCGCGGAACTTGCACGATGAATTTCGCAAAACAGTCCGCAGAATATGAACTTCGGAAGTTTCTCGAAGATTACCACATCGATTTTCATTTTCAGGTGGTTGCCGAAAGAGTGGAAGGCGATATTTTCGTGTTCGAAGCGCTTACTGATTATGGAATTTTCGACATCACGCTCCGGAAATTTTTCCTTCCGGAAAAGCGGCTTCTGACCTGCGCTGCCAAAACGCCCAATCCTGTGGCAAACTACGAACTCATCGGCGTTGTGCAGAAATCATAGTGCGAATTGGAGATTTTCTCTACCGAAGCGCGCACACCGCCCATACCTTTGGTAAGTCTGGGCAAAATAACACCGCCGTTAGTGTGAAATTAATGCTATATTGTACTGCGTTGGTAGACATTTTGCTATATTTGTTGTATGAAAAAGCGTTATTTTCTTCTGATAATTTTAGCAGTCGTTCTGCTGTTTATTGCACCCCAAGTATTGGCAGGTATCTTTTGTATTGCCTTTACCGTGGTAATGTTATTAGGAATAGCAGGGCTTTTCAAGATTGTTTTTTTTGAAAAAAACTGCTAAGCGACGAAAATTTTAATAAACAGTTCGGCTTGGTTTTCCATTCTCCACATTTCCAGCCATTGTGCCTGTGATAAAAGTTTCTTTGGCATAGAAATCCTTCACTTCGCCGATTAAATCGTCCATTTCCTGCAGCGTGAAAATTTCGAGAAATCTTTTGCGCCATTCCTTAAAATGCGGTACACCGCGGAAATAATTGCTGTAGTGCTGCCGCATTTCAATCAGCCCGAGCCTTTCGCCCTTCCATTCTGCAGACCATTCTGCGTGCTGACGAACGGCGGTCAATCGGTCGTTCAAGTTTGGTTCCGGCATTTTTTCCCCGGTTTTCAAGAAATGCTTGATTTCGTTAAAAATCCACGGATAGCCGATGGCCGCTCTACCAATCATCATTCCATCGCACGCATATTTCCTGCGGAATTCTACCACCTTTTCCGGTGAATCGATGTCGCCGTTTCCAAATATCGGGATATCAATGTTCGGGTTCTGTTTGATGCGCGAAATATGTTCCCAATCGGCGAAGCCTTTGTACATCTGTGCCCGCGTTCTCGCGTGAATTGTGAGCGCCTTAATGCCGCATTCTTGCAGCCTTTCCGCCACTTCATCGATGTTGATGGAATTCGTATCCCAACCAAGCCGCGTTTTCACTGTCACCGGAAGATGTGTGGATTGCACCACGGCCTTCGTAAGGCGCACCATCAGGTCCACATCCTTCAGAACGCCAGCACCAGCACCTTTGCACACCACCTTTTTCACCGGGCAGCCAAAGTTGATATCCACAATATCCGGCTGCACGGTTTCCACGATTTTTGCGGACATTGCCATCGCCTCTTCATCGCCGCCGAAAATCTGAATGCCGATAGGCCTTTCGTAATCGAAGATGTCGAGTTTTTTTCGGGATTTAATGGCATCACGAATTAAGCCTTCGGACGAGATGAATTCCGAATACATGAGGTCTGCGCCGTGCATTTTGCAGAGCTTTCGGAAAGGCGGATCGCTCACATCCTCCATTGGTGCAAGCAGGAAAGGGAAGTCCGGCAATTCTACCGTGCCGATTTTTAGCATCCGGCAAAGTTACATATTTGAGGATTGATAATTGATTACTCATCATTCACCAATACTCCACCAAATAAAAATCCAGCTCCTTAATTTTTTCAAAACCTTTATCAGCGGAGATTAAAGGAATTTTGTACGCTAAGGCTGTGGCGGCAATTATTGCATCGGGCAATTTGATGTTGTAATTTTTTCGAAGGAAAATAGTATGATTTTTTATTTTGGAATTCCAGCTTAGCAAATGACAATCGCTGATTAAATTTTTAATTAATACTTCGTCCGTTTCGGTTAGATTTTTAAAACCAAGCAACTCAACTTCTGTGACGAAGGATATTCCAAAATTAAAATCCAGGAAAGCTTCGATGGCATCGTTTCCGTTTAGGATAAGCAGAAGGATATTGTGGTATCCGCAATGAAATCAATCCTCATTTTTACGCATCTCAAGCTGATATTCCAGCGGATCTATGTCTCTTTTCAGTTTTCCGAAATGCTTTTTCAGATTGCCTTTTTCCGTTTTTTTTCGAATGTTTCGTTTCAGTTTTTCTGAAGTTTCTTTCGCATTTTTCTGGTTTATCACTACGGTCATCATAATGCTTTTCTGCAAAGATAAGTGATAAATGATGATTAATCAATTATCAAACATCTCAAAAACTGGCCCGAATTTGTACGCTTCCGGTGTGTATCGTTCGCTCGCCGGAATTTCTGCCGTCATAGCTTAGGTTCAGGTTGATGAAGGAGTTTATCGCCTGCTGAAGATACACATTCCAAACCGCATTTTTCCCAGGCTGAAGTCCGTCCAGCATCTGGTTGCCTACAATCGAAAAACTTGTGCCATGGAAAGCATTGCTGATGAACGAAAAACTTCCGCGCACAGAACTGCGGTTCTTCTGCCATTGCACAGTTCCCGTGGCTTCCCACGCCTTCAGCTTTTCCGCGCCAAGCTGGTTGCCGCGGTTTCGGTAGGCCGCCAAAGCTTCCGCCTGAAAGGCATTCGTGAAGCGGTAGGTAATCTTCGGGCGGCTTTCCCAGTTTTCCAGTCTGTAATTTCTCGATGAGAAAAGTTCAGAATCCGCCTTCACATTCTCGAAGGAATTTTCAAAATCCAAACGGAAATCCTTGCTGAAAGCATAGCCCAAGTTCAGGAAATGCAGCGCCCGCCGATTTTCTTCCTGGCTGAAATTCGCATTTATCAGATTATCGTTCGCCGTAAATCGGTAGCTGCCGTTCCAGCCTTTCAAATCGCTCGGGTTGAAATTTAGCGATGCCAGAAAGCTCTGGTTTTTAAGGATTTGCGATGCTTCCCGCTCAAAAGGGTTCCACGCCAAAACCCGGTTTTTCTTCAGAAATGAGTTTTGCGAAGTGAGCGATAAATTCAGCTGCCAGCGTTTTAAGAATGCATTTTCCGAACTGAAAACCACGGCAGGATTTACGAAAAGCGAAAGCTGCAGCTTGTTTTTGTTCGAAGGCAGGTAGCGTACAGAATTCGTGTAAATCCTGATGTACTGCGCCAGATCCGAAAACTCCGCCACCTCAAATTCATCCAGCTGCTGCACGCCGTCCGCATTGTAATCCGTCCATTTGTACACGCCCTTCCCATCGGTCACCTTCACATACTGAAATTCCCGCTGCGCTTCCTGCCCGTTTCCAAGCTCGTAAAACGCCTGCAAACGCATACCGTTGCGGAAAAGCTGCTGATGGTAATTCACATTTCCAACCACGAAATCCTGATTTTCACCATTGCTAAATTCCGCTTTTTTGTAGATGATTTTTCGGTAATGAGCCAGAGCGCTCAGCGTGGTTTTTTCAGTCTTAATTAATTGACTTTCAGCCATTACGCCAAAAATATTGTTGATGTGCTGCAGTCTATTTTCCCGCACAGAATCATTGCTGCGGAGGTAAATTCGCGAGAGCAGTTTCGTCCTCGCAGAATCGCCGATTTTCCTTTGAGCAAAAATTTCGCGCCAGCTGAAACTCGTAGCATCAGTAATTTTTAACTGGTTGATTTCCTTTACATTATGTTCCAAGCTGCCGCCAATTGCCCAGCTCCCTTTCTGCCCGAAATATTCCGCAGATAAATTTCCTCGGGTAAATTTCGTGTCCACATCCGGCGATTTTGTGCTAAGGTGAGAAAGCTTGCCGTGCGCAGCAATGCGGTTTTTCCGCCAGCCAAAATCCAAATCGTTTTTGAAGCCTTGGTAAAAATCCTTCTCGTCGAGAAAATTCAGGCGGTAATTCAGAAAATGCTGATTTTGCCAAAGGTTTAAAAAATTGAAAATCAATCGGTTCTGCGTTCTTCCGTTAAATTCATTTGCCAGATTAAAATCCCGTGCGAATTCCACGCTGTTAATCCTGTCCAAAATGTGAAACCTTTGGCTGATGTGCTGGTATTCCAGCGATGAAGTGCCCTGCCAATCCTTCTTCCGAAAAATTTTATCACCGAAGATTCTTGCGGCATAGCCCAAATTTTCATCATTGTTCTTAGCTGAAAACAGGTTTAAATCCCGGTTGCTCAGCGAAACATCTGCACCTATTTTCCCGCCTTCAAAGGTGAAAACGCCGTCCGCAGAAAACACCTGGCTTTTTTCCGGCGCAGGAAGTTTCCGCACCGCAGAATAATCGCCCAAGCCTTTACCCACAAATTCGAAAATCCTGCCGTTGTTCAGGCTCTGCTTTATTCGGTAATCGCCACGGTTTTGACCGAAATATGTGAAGGCTACGCTGTACAGCGGCTCAGCTGCATCGGTGGAATATTCGTAGAAATCGCCCGCAGCACCGCTTCTCTTCGCATACAAAATCTTATCCGCAGAAAATTCCGCAAGTTCAGCACTTGGCGCAAACATCAGGTTTTCGTCGCTGCCTGCATTCGCCAAAATCTGCTCGTCTTGCTTGCTCAGGTTCAGCGAGAGCGGCGCATTTTTGTTATCATTTTCTAAGAACCAATGTAGCCCAAGTTTCAGCCGCTGCCTTTCGTGGCGCAGGTTTCCGGTTATCAGGTAGCGGTTGTAGTTGCGGTTCGTGTAGTTGTAGGCTATGGTGATGAAGTTCTGCCGGTATATCGGGCGGAAGCTCGTGAAGGTGATTTCTCCCGTGTTGTAATTGATGGTGTAGTCCGCATCTTCGCCGCGCCGCATCGGTACGCCATCGATGAACACTTCTTCCGAGCCGGAAAGTATCGTGATGAAATTTTCGCCGTTCTTCCCTGTAAGCCTGTAAGGGCCCTGGTTGCCTTCTATGCCCTGGAAGCGTATGCGGTGGAATTCGCTCCGTGCAACGCCGGCGGAAATTTCCGCGAAAGTCCTGTTTTCCTTGCCGAAATTCGTCTGAAATTCCAGCCCCATACTTCGCCTTTGGAAGCGCGCAAAGTGTGGCCTGGTTTCCATTAAATCCAGGTGGCCGCCACGAAGCATCGTGTTTTTCTTGATGTTGAGCTGGATGTAGATTTTATCGAATTCCGCCAGGCTCTGCGTATAGCCGTCTGCCTGAATGGGCAGGTTGTGGTCCGAAATGCTGGCAAGGATGGAAACCTCCGGCGAAAGCCTGCCGGAAAGCTGCAGGTCCATACTGCTTTGCACGCTGCTTCCCTGGTTGTTGCCGAAGCTTACACCACGGATTATCGCGCCGCTGGCGTTCAGGTCGCCCAGGAATCTGTCGCGGTCGTTCTTCGCCTTTGCGGCCTCCTCCACAATCATCGTGGAGCCGCCAGTGCGTATGATGCTTGCCGTATCGCGCACGAAGTACTCTCTGTTCATCCTTGCCGCGAGGATGCTATCCTGCCGCAGGCTATCCTTTTCTAAATTGGGATTGTTCCAGGAGAAGATTTGCGCCTGAAGGAAATTTAGGCCGAAGAACAACGCCACGAAAAAAACTGCAAACCTGCGCAAAGCCACAGGCAAAGATAAGCGATAAATGGAGATTGAAATCCAAAGAAAAACTGCCGCGATTTTAAGTGCGATAAAGCCGTTCTGATTAAAAGATTTAATACATTTTATAAAAATACTTAAGAGCTTTTGCCCAAAAGCACGCGTGGTTTCATCAAAAGACACGCCTAGTTTCATCTAAAAGCACGCGTGGTTTGTGAGCCCTTTATTCATAGGCGTTTCCAGAGGAAAAAAATAAGCGGAAAAAAGCA
Organism: Cruoricaptor ignavus; assembly: GCF_900141665.1. GTDB lineage: Bacteria > Bacteroidota > Bacteroidia > Flavobacteriales > Weeksellaceae > Cruoricaptor > Cruoricaptor ignavus. Next base: position 160,780 of record NZ_FQYI01000003.1, read on the forward strand.
TTATTGTATGGTACTTAGCAGGTGCCTGCGGACTATTGAATGGCTCTAAAAGTTCACAAATAATTAACATTGGCATATTACTCAGGAAGGAAAAAGCTCTTATTTTTGTGGCTGAAATTTTTAACCATTTTAAATCTTTTACGATGAAAAAATTCTATTCTCTAATTGCTGTGGTAGGTATCGCAGCTTCTGCTTTCGCACAGCAGGTGGTGTTCAACGCTACATTTGATGATGTAGATGGTGTGGGCGGTAACGACGGCTACTTCAAAAACGACAAGGATGCTGGCGTAAACAATGTGGCTGGATCTGAGCTGAAAGAATATACTACCGGTGGCGAATGGGGCCTGGAAAAAGCTTACAAGGCAAAAGAGTGTGTGAAGCTAGGAACAAGCAAAGTTGCTGGAAGCATCACTACCCCGGCAATCAATCTTTCAGGTGACGGTGTTCTTACTTTCAGAGCCGGCGCTTGGGACGGGAAAGGTGAGAAGCTGAATCTTGCCGTTTCTGCAGAAGGCGCAAATGCTGCACCTGCTCAGGTAACAATCGAGATTGGTAAGTTCAATACTTATACAGTGAATCTTTCCGGCGGTAATGGTAATGTGAAGATTACTGTAGCATCTGCAGAGGCAGCTAACAACAGATTCTTCATTGATGATATCAAGGTTGTGGCGGGTACTCTTGCAGTTGCAGATGCTTCCAAATCTTCTGTAAAGCTTGCTAAGACAACCTTCGTAACCGAGGAAATCGTTTTCGGTGCTAATGCTGCCGTGTCTCTAGTTAATATGAACGGCCAGGTGGTAAAAACTGCTTCCGTGAAGGAGAACGACAGAATGAATGTGGCGAACCTTGCTAAAGGTACCTACATCCTTACCGGCGTAGTAAACGGCGAGAAGGTATCCCAAAAAATCGTGAAGAAGTAAATTTAACGAAACCTTAACAAAGACCATCTATCGCAGGTGGTCTTTTTTGTTATCTTTACACACAACAAAAAATTTTCAGTTATGAAAAAAATCTTTACAATCTTAGGCGTTGCAGCGCTGGCATTTACTGCAAACGCACAGCAGGCAAACCTGGTACAGAACCCAGGATTTGAACAGGGAATTGCTCCGTGGAAAGGCGGTACAGGTAAGGGGTACTCGGATCCTCAGCTCATTACTTCTGATAAGCACAGCGGCAACAGCAGTGCTGGTTATGAAAACCCTAGCGAGACGACTGGTTTTTATCAGAATGTGGCAGTGCAGGCTGGTAAAACCTATACCATTTCTTTCTGGTATAAAACCGAAGGCAGCACGGCTTCCCTTGCCAGACTTTGGAGCGTATATAAAGACGGCAGCAATAAAACGGTGTATACTACCTCGGACGCTAAAGAGGATGCTTTCAGAACCTATAACAAGTATCTGGAAAATACCAACGGTACCTGGGTTCAGCATACGGCTACTATGCCGGCTGGTGCAGGAGCTGTTTCTCTAGATGTAGCAGTCCGTGCCTACGGAGCAGCGTCCAAAGCCTATTTTGACGATTTCTTAGTGGTGGAGGGTGCCCTTGCAACATCTGAAGTTGGAGTTTCCAGGCACGCGCTGATAAAAAATACTGTAGCCGCTGATGAGCTTACTTTTGCAGCAAAATCCAGCATCGAAATACTTGATATGTCCGGTAAGGTGGTGAAAACAGCAGAGGTAACCGATGGTTTCAATCTGAATGTAAGTAGCCTGCCAAAAGGCACTTACATCGTGAAAGGTCTTGCCAACGGAGAAACGAGCGTACAGAAATTCGTGAAGAAGTAATCCTACAATCCTCACCCTAAACCCCTCTCCAAAGGAGAGGGGCTTTTTTGTTTAAAATCTAAAGCCTTGAATCCCGGTTCTTGCGTCTGTATTACTTCGCGCTTTCTTCATACGCCTTCCATCCAGCGATTTTATATTCAAGCGCAGCCTGCTCAGGATTAGGGTTTTTGTAAATTCCGCGGCCTACGATGATGAAATCCGTGCCCAGGTTTTGGAAAGCAAAATGCGGCGTGTTGTACTGCTGGCCTTTGCCATCGCCCGAAGTTTCCAGGTTGATGCCCGGCGTAAAGTGCAGCAGGTCTTCCGGCAAAGATTTCTGCGACACGCCGCCCAAAATGTTGTGGTGCTTCTGCGCAATTTCCACCGCCTTACCGAAATAATGGTCGTCCGTCAGCGCACCTACGCTGGACATGCTAAGGATCGCCACTACACCTGTATCCATAAACAAATCCGCGGACTTTTCGCCGGCTATCAAGTGCGCTGTAATCAGGTCTGCCCAGGCGGAAATCTGGTAAGCACCGTAGGCATACTGCATTTCCTGCGTGCTTCCGATGTCGGCAAACTTGCGGTCTTCCATCAGCAGGAAGTTGTGCTTTTGCGCTAAATTTCTCAGCGGATAAATGGTTTCATCGAAACTGAAATCGCTCAGGATGTCGATGTGTGTTTTCAGCGCGGCAATGTGCGGGCCTACCTTTTCCGCGAATGCGAGCAGCTCCTTAGTCGTCAGCAAATCTGCTGAGGCTATCAGGTTGGTCTGCTTTTCTATGGCTATTTCCAAAAGTTTTTTAGCGGCAGGGTGTGCTGCCGTTTCCAATTTTTGCTGATAAGTCAGCCGCCGTTTTTTCTCAAACTTAATCGGGTTTCCGGCGATGAAATCTTTAATCCGCAGCACTTCATCGGCATTGATTTTTCCTTCCTGATGAAGAATTTCCACCGCTTCGGAAATTGTGAAAAGCGCCGAAACCTTATAGCCTTGGTTTTCAAGAAGTTGCTTGCCGCCCTGTTCACGATCCAGCACCACCACGATTTCGGAAACCTTCACGCCTTCGCTTTCAATTTTCGGAATGGTTTCCAACAGAGATTTCCCGGAAGTTATCACATCTTCTACCACGAGGCATTTCTGCCCAGCTTTGTAGATGCCTTCTATCAGTTTCTTCGTGCCGTAGGCTTTCGCTTCTTTCCGCTTGATAATCAGCGGGATATCGGCCTGCAGAGACATTGCCGTTGCCATTGGAAGCGCAGCGTATGGCACGCCGCAAATCAGTTCGGAATTTTGGATTTCCGTAAGGCTCAGCAGATGTTCGGCGAGCGATTTCAGAATTTTCGGGTCCGAAGCCAAAGGCCTGAGGTCCACATAAAACGGGCTTTGGATGCCGCTTTTCAGCGTGAACTGCCCGAACTTTATTATTCCTAAATCATAGCACTCGAGGAAGAAATCCCGTTTGTTTTGCATAAAGAATCGTTTTCCACAAATTTAGGCAAATGTTTATCTTTGAAGAAAAGATTTATGCAAACAAGCACGATAAAACTGGTGGGCGAAGTTTCCCCAGAAAAATATGAGATGGCTGTAAGGGTGCTGGAAGCAATTGGCTTGCCCGTAGAGTACGACGGGCTCTCGGATTACGAAATCGAGGGAATTGAAGAAGGGCTGCGGCAAATGGAAGAAGGCAAAACGGTACCGAGCAGCGAAGTTCACAGGATGGCAGAATTGCTATGCACAGAAAAATAAGCTGGACTGAGAGGGCCTCATACGAGTTTCAAAATACTTTAAATTATTGGAATGAAAGAAACGCTACTTTTGATTATTCCAATAAAATCAGGAATGCCGTGAAAGAAGCGGAGGAAAACCTGATGCAGTTTCCGTTTCTTGGAAGATTGCTTGTAAATCGTCGGGCAAAGAATGTTCGCCGATTGATAATATTACGGAATTATTCGTTGTATTATAAATTAGATGATGACAATAAAATTACTGTTCTTTTCTTTTTCGATAACCGAAATAATCCTGCTAAACTAAAATTTTAGAAAATGAAAATCCGTGCGGCTATAATCTCGCTTTTTGCTTTCGCAATTTCTTTCGCCCAAATCCCTGAGCATCAATTAGATGCGTTAATCCAAAACACGCTGAAAACCTTCGATGTCCCGGGAATTTCCGTGGGTATAGTGAAGGACGACAAGTTGATTTATGCCAAAGGTTTCGGAACGCGATCGCTGAAAAATCAGCAGCCGATGAACGAGCAAACGCTGGTGGGCATCGCTTCCAATTCCAAAGGCTTTACCTGTGTGGCGCTGGCAATGCTGGCGGACGAAGGCAAGCTGAGCTGGGATGATAAGGTGACGAAATTTATCCCGGAATTTAAAATGTACGACGATAGTGTGACGAACGAAATCACTGTGAAAGACCTGGTAACGCACCGCAGCGGCTTGGGATTAGGGCAGGGCGATTTGATGTTTTTTCCGGAAGGCGGCACGCTGAGCATTAGTGACATCATTCACAATGTTCGCTACCTGGAGCCGAAGGATTCCTTCCGTAACAAGCTGAATTACAATAACATAATGTACATTGTGGCTGGAGAAGTTGTCACGAGAATCAGCGGGAAAAGCTGGGCGGAATTCATTGAGGAGCGCATCTTGAAACCAGTAGGGATGAATGCAAGTTTCGGCAGCTACAATCGCGCGATTTCCAGCGGTGCGAAAAACATCATCGATGCTCATGCACCTGTGAACGGGAAGGCCATCGCTGTTCCGCACGATTGGAATGAGACGGCCAATGCAGCAGGCGGAATTATTTCCAACATTGATGATATGGCACTGTGGGCCAACTGCCTGATGAACGGCTTTACAACGAAAAGCGGTAAGAAGCTGGTTTCCGATAAGCAAATTCAGCAACTGTGGCAACTGCAGATGCCACAAACTGTGGCGCTGAAAAACCCTTACGATACGCATTTCTACGGCTATGGCTTGGGCTGGTTTCTTAGCGATGTGAAGGGTAAACTGCAGGTGCAGCATACGGGTGGACTGATTGGGACGGTGACGCAATTCACGCTATTGCCCGAATTAAAGCTGGGCATCATCGTTCTAACGAATCAGCAGCAGGGCCTGGCATTCAGCACGATAACGAACACGATAAAGGATTCTTACCTTGGAATTTCGGACAGAAACTGGCTAAAAACTTACGGCGAGCGTTACCAAAAAGCGAACGAGCGCTACGATAAAGAAAGAATTGAAGCCTACACGAAAGCTGCAGAATTCAGCAGGAAGAAATATGAGCAAGTGCCTGTAGATCAGATAGTTGGAGTTTACAATGATCAGTGGTTTGGTGATGTGGAGATTTTTGAGCAGAAGAAAAAATTTCGGCTGGAATGTAGAACTTCGCCAAGGCTGAAAGGCGATGTGCTGCCGTACTCTAAGGATACCTTCATCGTGAAATGGGACGACAGAAGTTACGATGCCGATGCCTACATTACCTTCACTTTTCAGGATGGCAGAGCGGTTTCCGCAAAAATGAAAGCGATATCTTCTGTTACCGATTTCAGTTTCGATTTTGAAGATTTAAATCTCAAGCGGAAAAAATCTGCGGAGAATAATTAAATATCCTTCGGCTTAAAGAAATTCACAAGTTTGCCCTCGGCTTCCTGGAAATTCCGCCAAGCATTGGTGTTGATTTCGTAAATGCCAACACCACAGGTCGGGAAATCCGGCGTGCTTTCATCGATAGATTTGCCAAATTCCGTAATGCCGTTGTTGTGCGAGAAAATTGCGATGGAATTGCAGGTAATTTTCAAATTGGCAATCGTGCTGATGATGTCCGTAAGAAGCGGCTCATACAAATCCACAACCTTTGTAACTTCCCGATTGCCAAAGGTTTCCGCAAAATAGCGGCAGGTCGTGGCGGCGCGTTTTGCAGGGCTCGTGAAGAAGCCCTCAATGTTGCAGCCGCTGTCCACCAGATGCTTGGCCATTTTCCGCGCTTCCTGGTGCCCGTTTTCAGAAAGAGGCCTATCGAAATCTTCTATGTTTTCCGGGTGCTCTGCTTCGGCGTGCCGGATGAGATAAATCGTCTTCATTGGTAAAAGATTTTAGCGAAAGCTTTGCAAAAGCATTCTTCGAGTAAAAATATAAATTTTGCGTAATTTTGCCAAATGCCACAAATCCTCGCTATCGATTATGGCGGAAAGCGCACAGGAATAGCTGCTACGGATGATCTGCAGCTTATTTCCAGCGGGCTTCCCACCGTGGAAACTTCGCAGCTTTTCAGCTTCTTGGAAAAGTATTTTTCTGAAAACGATGTGGAGAAAATAGTGGTGGGCTTGCCGAATGATTTGAAGGGCAATCTTTCCGAGATTGAGACTGAGATTCAGGCATTTATACAAAAATTTAGAGAGAAATTTCCGGCAGTAGAAGTGGATAGGCTCGATGAAAGATTTACATCAAAAATAGCCTCATACTACATCAGCCAGAGCGGAAAGAGAAGGAAACAGCGGCAGGATAAGGCCTTGATTGATAAGGTAAGCGCCACCATAATCCTGCAGAATTATTTAGAACAGAAGAAATGATTTTACCGATAAGAGCATTTGGTGACCCGATTTTGCGGAAGGAATGTGCGGAAGTTCCGCAGGATTATCCCGGCTTGCAGGAACTCATCGAAAATATGTTTGAGACGATGCACAATGCGAACGGCATCGGCATTGCGGCACCGCAGGTTGGGCTTGCGCTGCGGCTTTTCGTGGTGGATGTAAGGCTGTTGGCAGATGATGAAGATTTCAAGGATGTGGCCGATAAACTTCGGGATTTCAGGAAGGTCTTCATCAACCCTACCATTCTGGAACGCAGCGGTGAGCCGTGGAAATTTAACGAAGGTTGCCTATCCATACCGGAAGTTCGGGAGGATGTGCTGCGCGAAGAGACCGTGAAGATAGAATATTTTGACGAGAATTTCCAGAAGCATACCGAGGAATTTTCGGACATCAGGGCAAGGGTTGTGCAGCACGAATACGACCATATCGAGGGCATACTCTTCACGGATTATCTTTCTCCGCTGAAGAAAAAAATGGTGAAGGGCAAGCTTACAAAAATTGCGAACGGCGATGTGGATGTGAACTATAAAATGCGCTTCGCCAAATAATTAACTAAAATCTAAAGAAAACAGCAATGATGCAGTTAGAAAAAATTATATCCATTTCCGGAAAACCAGGGCTTTACAAGCTGGTTTCCCAACTGAAAACCGGCTTCATCATCGAAGATGTGAGCACGAAGAAGAAGATCAGAATCGGCAATTCAAGCCAGGTAAGTTTGCTGGATAATATCTCGATGTTCACGCTTGAGCAGGAAGTTCCGCTGTTCGAAGTCTTTGAAAACATCGCTAAAGATAATGATTATCAGGAAAGCATTCCGCACAAATCTTCCGACGAAGAACTGCGCGCCTTTATGCTGAAAGCGCTGCCCAACTACGATACTGAGCGCGTTTACATTTCGGACATTCGGAAACTTGCACAATGGTACAACATTCTGCACAAGGCTGGCTACATAACGCCGGAAAGCTTCGTGAGAGAAGATGCGGAAGTTGCTGAGCCTGAGAGCTTTACGGAAGCAGAACCTGAAATGCCAGAGCCAAAGAAGCCGAAAAAAGCGGCGAAGGAAACCGAGGAGAAACCGAAGGCGAAGAAAACTGCGAAGCCGAAGAAAATGGCAGACGAAACGGAAAGCGAAAATAAATAACTTCAACAAACCTTGTTTTGCGCAAGGTTTTTTATTTGAAAACAATGAACAGCAAGCAGAAAAAACTGGAAGCATTTTCCCGGCTTCTCGATATAATGGATGATTTGCGAGAAAAATGCCCGTGGGACAGGAAGCAAACGATGGAAAGCCTGCGGCATCTTACGCTTGAAGAAGCCTACGAACTTTCTGACGCCATCCTGGAAAATAATTTGCCAGAAATCAAAAAAGAATTGGGGGATGTAATGCTGCATTTGGTTTTCTATGCGAAGATTGCCTCAGAAGAAAAAGCGTTCGATATTGCCGATGTCATCAACGCGCTGAACGACAAGCTGATTTTCCGCCATCCTCATATTTACGGCGATGCAACGGCGGAAGATGAGGAAGCCGTGAAGCAGAACTGGGAAAAGCTGAAACTGAAAGAGGGCAACCGCTCTGTTTTGGCGGGCGTTTCCAAAGGTACGCCAAGCCTTGTGAAGGCCTACAGGATTCAGGATAAGGTGAAGGGCATTGGCTTTGATTTCCCGGACGAGCATTCCGCTTTGAAAAAGGTGGAAGAGGAATTTGCGGAATTTCAGTCGGAAAGCGCTGCGGATAAAAGGGAGGCGGAATTTGGCGATGTGCTTTTCTCGCTCATCAATTATGCGAGAATTACCGGCATTAATCCTGATACAGCCTTAGAGCGTACGAACCGGAAATTTATTTCGCGCTTCCAAAAAATGGAGCAAATAGCCGCGGAACGAAAACTGAACCTTACAGAAATGAACCTTCAGCAAATGGACGAACTTTGGGACGAAGCGAAGGGAATTTTGGAAGAGTAAATTGAGTAACACAAGCACAAAGAAAAACCGCCGCACTTTTTAGCACGGCGGTTATTTTTTAGGCAAGATATTTTACATCAAACCTTTTGCAAATAAATCTGGGCTGATGCCTAATGCGAAAAGTAGCAGGATGATGAAGGCCGCCACGATTTTATAGGTGATGCTCGCCGTTTCCGTTTTTTCAAAGGTATCGTCTTTGAAGAAAAACATCGACATTATCAAACGAAGATAGTACGCGATGGATATGGCGGAACCAAGCACCGCTACCAATACCATAAATGGCGCGGTTTTGATGGCCTGCGCAAAAAGGTTGAATTTCGCTACGAAGCCTGCAGTAATAGGGATGCCTGCCATCGAAAGTACGGAAACTGCGGCGCAAACTGCAAGCAGTGGCTCCGCTTTTACCAGGCCTTTGAAAGCGGAAAAAGATGTTTCGCGTTTCATTTTTTCCACATAAATCAGGGAGATGAAAACGCCGAGCGTTGCCAAGGAATATGCGAAGAGGTAAAATGCCAATGTGTGCACGGACTGATTGGTGAGCCCGAAGAAAACCAAGCCAAGATAGCCTGCGTGAGAAACCGATGAGTAGGCAAGCATCCTTTTGGCGTTGCTTTGCGCAAGGCCCATCACATTCGCAACGAACATTGTGATGATTACCAACACACCGATGATATTTATCCAAGATGGAAGCACGCCGGAAAACACGATCGTCATCAGACGGAAGAAACCATAGAACGCAGCAAGCTTCACAATGCTTGCCATAAATGCAGTGATGAGTGAAGGCGCACCCTGATAAACATCCGGGCTCCACATATGGAACGGCGCCAGCGAAACCTTGAATGCCATAGCGCAAAGCATCAGGATGGCACCGCTGATGAACATCATATTTTTTGGGTTTTCCACGCCGAAATTATGCAACTCATAAATATCGAAACTTAGCGCAGAGCCGTAAACCAGCGCAATTCCAAAGAGCAGAAATCCAGTGGCAAAAGCACCCATCAGAAAATATTTCATTGATGCTTCCACGGAACGGATGTCCGTTTTATTAGCACCAGCCATCACATACAGCGGAATTGAAAGAATCTCAATGCCAAGGAACAGCACCACCAGATTTTGGAAGGAGAACAGCAGGATGCCGCCGCACAATGCGAAAAGCATCAAGGCATAAAGTTCGCTCTGATGGCTGCGGTGACTGATGAATGCGAAACTTCCCAGGAAGAAAATCAGGATGGTGATGATAAGAGCGATACGGGTGAAAAGTGCAGCATTAGCACCAAAATCAAACATTGATTTAAACTGCGTGAAAAACTGATGCTCTGGTTGGAAGCTGAAGCCCAGCGCAATCAGAAGTCCGGCAATTCCCACATAACGCGCCAGCTTTCCCTGACCGAAAGTGCCGGTGAAAAGCGTTGCAATGGCTGTAAGGAAAACGATAATTAATACTGTCATCTCTAAAAATCAAATTAACTTGCCATCGAATGGAAGATGAATTCCAGCGAACTTCTTACCAATCCGATGATTGGCTGAGGGTAAATTCCGAACATCAGCGCGAAGCCTGCGATGCTTGCCAGCACGGCAAATTCCGAATCCGACAAATCATTCATCGTGGAAAGCTTCTGCTCATTACCTTTGCCGAACATTGTTTTCGCATAAAATCTCAGCAGGTAAACCGCCGCCAAAATGATGGTGAAACCGGCTAAAATGCCCAAAACGGTGTTGAAATCAAACACGGATTTTATCAGTAAAAATTCTCCGATGAAACCGTTAGTGAGCGGCACACCGAGCGAACCGAAAAGAACGATCATAAACAGTACTGCGAATTTCGGCATCACCGCTGCAGCACCGCCCATTTCGTTAATATTCCTCGTGCCGAACCTTTTCAGCAAAACATCTGCACAAAGGAAAAGCCCTACCACATTGAAGCCGTGCGCAAAAGCTATCACCATAGCACCTTCTGCACCTTCGCTGAAATACTGCGGATTTCCGGGCTGAGAAATTTTCAGGCAGAGCATTGCTGCGGCGAAAATTCCGGCAGTAATCAAACCGATGTGAGAAAGCGATGAGTAAGCGATGAGCCTTTTGGCATCATTCTGAACGATGGCGATGAGTGCGCCGTAAAGCACGGTGAACACCGCGAGAAGCAGCACAATGCCGCCGGAGGTTCCGCTGATTGCCGCAGGAATAATCGGCAAGAGATAACGGAAGAGCCCGTAAACTGCCATTTTCAGCATAATCCCAGAAAGCAGCATACTGCCCTGGGTTGGCGCCGAAGAATAGGTATCAGCTTGCCAGGTATGGAACGGGAAAATTGGAAGCTTCACGGCGAAAGCCAAGAAGATAAACCAGAATACCACATTCTGTTCGCCCACGGTCAGTGATGCATTATACAAATCGGTGAGTGCGAAAGATGCGGCGTTTGTGTAAACATAAATGAGCCCGGCAAGCATAAACAGCGAGCCAACGAAGGTGAACACGAAAAACTTCGTGGTAATGTGCAGTCGCTTTTCCGGCTCACCCCATAATCCTACGATGAACCAAATCGGGATGAGGGTGATTTCCCAGAAGATGTAGAACAGCAGGCCATCCAGCGAAGTGAATACGCCGAGCAAACCGAACTGCATCAGCAAAATTAATGCATAAAAACTTGACGGGTAGGCTTTACTTTCGTTGAATGATGAAAAAATTATCAGTGGCACCAGGATGTTGGTAAGCATCACCATCAGCATTGAAAGCCCATCCAAACCGAAATGGATGGAGCTCTTAATCCTGTCTGACCAAGGCCAGTTGATTTCGTGCTGCAGCACAGAATCCACGGTGGGTTTCGCATCGAAATCTATCAGTAGATAAAAGGTGAGAACCAGCTGCAGAAGCGCAATCAGGAAGGCTGCCCACTTGCTGAAATTCTTCGGGAGGAAGAACAGCAGGGCAGAGCCGATAAGCGGAAGCAGCAGCAGTGCAAGCAAATGATAAGACATCAGATTAGGGGGAAATTTACAATTAATATAATACCGATGGCCAGCGCCATAATCAGGATGTAGGTTTCGGTGTTGCCGTTCTGCAAGCGTTTCATAGCGTGCCCCGAATCTTCTGCGCCTGTACCGATGAATTCAACGGCAGGATCCAGGATGTCCTTATCGAACATTTTTCCTGCTCGGCCAAGGCCTTCCACGAATTTCACGAAAAGCACATTATAAATCTCATCGATGTAGAGCTTCCGTGCTGAAAGCCTTTCCCATCCTGTAAACTCGTTTTCTGCCAGAGGCATTCTGTCCAGAGATGAATATTTCTTCTTCATCCAAAGCCAAACGCCGAAGAACATCAGCACTGTGGCTGCCATTAGAATCATTTCTGTGTTAAAACTCAGGCTGCTAAGCAAGGCTTCCTGAGCATCCCAGGAACGCTGCGCCAAAACAGGCTGAAGCCAGCCGGCAAGCTTGGCATAATTGCCGTGACCAATGTAATGCGGAAGATTGATGAAGCCGCCCACTATGGAAAGCACAGCAAGGGCAATCAGCGGAATCGTCATATTCATCGGGCTTTCGTGCAGGTGCTGTTCCTGCTCTTTGGTTCCGCGGAAATTTCCGTGGAAAGTGAGGTAGTAAAGGCGGAACATATAGCAGGCTGTCATAGCAGCCACGATGAACAGCGTAGCCCAGATCCACGGTGCTTTAGCGAAGGCTGCTGCTAAAATCTCATCCTTGGATATCATCCCGGAAAGCAGCGGGAAGCCGGAAATTGCCAGCGTACCAATCAGGAAGGTAATATGCGTTACCGGAATTTTACTTTTCAGCCCGCCCATCAATCGCATATCCTGTTCACCGCTCATAGCGTGAATTACGGAGCCTGAGCCCAAGAACAGAAGTGCCTTGAAGAAAGCGTGCGTCATCAGGTGGAACATTGCTGTGGTGTAGGCACCGAGGCCCAGCGCCACGAACATAAAGCCCAGCTGAGAAACGGTAGAGTAGGCGAGGACTTTTTTAATATCATTCTGGCGAAGTGCCATGAAAGCTGCGATGGCCGCTGTAACTAGCCCTATGAATAGGATGCCTTCCTGAACTGTAGGCGTAAGTGTGTATAGGAAATTTGTGCGCACTACCAGGTAAATTCCGGCGGTAACCATCGTGGCAGCGTGGATGAGCGCGGAAACCGGTGTAGGCCCAGCCATTGCATCAGGCAGCCAGGTAAAGAGCGGGAATTGTGCAGATTTACCGATAGCACCGATAAAGAGGCTGGCACAAATGAAAATCAAAATAGGTGCATCCACATCGAAATTTGCGGAAGCGTTTCTCACCGTTAAATAATCAACCGCGCCAAACTGGTTGGCAATCAGGAAGATACCGATGAGCAAGCCAAGGTCGCCAATTCTGTTCATAATGAATGCCTTCCTTGCAGCCTTGCCGTAATCCCAGTTTTTGAACCAAAATCCGATGAGCAAATATGAGCATACGCCAACACCTTCCCAACCGATGAAAAGGATGAGATAATTGTTGCCCAGTACCAGCAAAAGCATCGAGAAAATGAAGAGATTAAGGTATGCGAAGAACCGCGAAAAACCAGGATCTTCCTTCATATATCCGATGGAGTAGAGATGAATAAGCGAGCCGATTCCTGTGATAATCAGCGCCATCATCAGCGAAAGCTGGTCAATCTGAAAACCGAAAGGCACGCTGATATTCCCTACCTTAAACCATTCAAAAGCGTTGATGATTATAGGCTGAGAACCGGCGGTAAAGCCGGAAAAAATTCCCAGTGCAATGCAGAACGGCGCAAACACCATCAGGCTTGCCAAAGCGCCAACAACATTCTTCGGCAACCTTTTCCCGAAAAGCCCGTTGAATACAAAGCCAAACAGCGGCAAAAGAATTATCGCGTAAATTAACTGTTCCATCCTTTAGCCTTTTAATCTGTTTAAAATACTGATATCCACCGACTTAGCGTTGCGATACATCATCGCAATAATGCCAAGCCCTACGGCAACTTCCGCCGCTGCTACCACCATTATGAAGAACACCAGAATTTGCCCAGCAGCATCACCATTGTATGCGGAAAACGCCGCCAGAAGCAGGTTTACGGAGTTTAGCATCAGTTCTACACAACCCAGGATGATGATGGCGTTTTTCCTAAGCAAAACACCCAAAACGCCGAGCGAAAACAGCACCGTGCTCAGCACGATAATGTATTCAATCGGGATGGTTTGTATGAATGTATTTCCGGTTTCCATTTACAAATCTCTTTTGCCGACAAGCACCGCGCCCACAATTCCCGCCAAAATCAGGATGGATGCAAACTCGAACGGCAGCACATATTCATTAAATAGTAATTTCCCAAGATTCTTCGTCAGCCCCACCGTAGTATCGGCAGAAGTTGCCACGGTATTTCCGCTCAAACCTTTGTAAGCGCCCAGCAATCCCAGAAACAGAATGCAGGTTGCGAAAACGCCGATAAATTTATTGGCATTATGTTTCTTTACATCATCTATCTTATTGAGGTTCAGCATCATAAGGATGTAGAGGAAGAGCACCATAATGGCACCGGCATACACGATGATTTGGATGATGAAGAGAAACTGCGCATTCAGCATCAGGTAAAAACCTGAAATCGAAAAGAAGGTGACAACCAGCGAAAGTATGGCATACAGCGGGTTTTTCGCCACCACGAAATATACCGCGCTCGCTAAAGTAATGGCTGCCAAAACGAAAAATACAATCTGATCCATTATTTCACAGCGTTTTTTTGGCGTTCAGTTTGCCGCGGCGTTATATCGATTCTGTTATTCACATCCTCCACCAGTTTGTCCTTGCCATAGATGAAAGATCCACGGTTGGATTCCACATTTACCAGCCTATCCGTCAGATAAATCGCTGATTTCGGGCAGGCTTCCTCGCACATTCCGCAGAAGATGCAGCGCAGCATATTGATTTCGTAAGTAATGGCGTACTTTTCTTCGCGGTATAGGTGCATTTCGTCCTTCGTTCTTTCGCCTGAGGTCATCGTAATGGCTTCGGCAGGGCAGGCCACGGCGCAAAGTCCGCAGGCTGTGCATCTTTCGCGGCCTTCTTCGTCGCGCTTCAGGATGTGCTGCCCACGCCAGATTTTCGCGCGGTGCCTTTTTTCTTCAGGGTAAGAAATTGTGGCAGGGCCTTTCACGATGGTTTTAATGGCGTGCTTCATGGTGATGCCCATACCTTTGAATACGGCAGGCAGGTACACGCTTTCAGCCAGCGTCATTTTCTTATTCGAAGCAACTTTAGAGCGGTTCGTCAGTTTCATTTCTTAGCTTAATTACTTCCTTTTCAGGAAATCAGTTCAGCAATTTAATTAATTATCAATCTACACCTATCGTTCATCATCTGTGGATCAGCAGCATTACCACGGCTGTTATCAGAAGGTTCACGAGAGATAGCGGTATGAATTTCTTCCAGCCAAGGTGCATCAGTTGGTCATATCTGAATCGCGGCAAAGTCCAGCGGATCCACATAAAAATCAAAATTCCTATTACCACCTTGGTGAACATTGCCAGGATGGAAAGCACGCCTGCCCAGTTTTCGCCCCAGTTTTCCGTCACCCAGTCAATCCCCGGATATTGATAACCACCGAAGAAAAGGCAAGTGATGAATGCGCTTGAAATAAATAGGTTCACATACTCGCCGAACATATACAGCCCCAGCTTCATCGATGAATATTCCGTGTGATAGCCGTTCACCAGCTCGTTTTCGCATTCCGCCAAATCGAAAGGTGCACGGTTGGTTTCCGCCAAAGCCGTTACGAAAAAGATGATGAAGGCTAAAGGCTGATAAAAGATATTCCAGTTCATTCCGGAAACTTCCGGCAGGATGCCCCATATTTTCCCGGTGCCCTGCTGTGCCACGATTTCGCTGAGATTAAGGCTGCCGCTCATCAGGATGATGCATAGCAGGCAAAGCCCCATTGCTAATTCGTAGGAAATCATCTGCGAACTTGCACGGATGGCACCAATCAGGGAATATTTATTATTGGATGCCCAGCCACCGAGCAATATGCCGTAAACGCCGATGGACAGCATCCCGATGAGGTAAAGCACGCCGACATCTATATCTGCAATTTGCAGTGCGAAACTTTCGCCGCCGATGTTTAGAGATTTCCCCCAGGGTATTACAGCGCCGGTAATCAGCGAGATGAACATCACTAATGATGGCCCCAGCACAAAGAGGAACTTATCAGCATTGGCAGGTGTGAAATCTTCTTTGAAGAAAAATTTTCCGCCGTCTGCTAAAGGCTGCAGCAAACCGAATGGCCCCGTTCTGTTCGGCCCGATTCTGTCTTGCATCACGGCAGCCACTTTCCGTTCCCCCCAGGTTGAATAGGCCGCCACAAGCAGCGAAACCAGGAAGAGAATTAATATCAGGATAACTTTAAAAGTTAATACGCTCATTTTCAGTTAATTATTCCAAAATTTTTTCGCCGTGCTGATTATCGTCCGAAGCGCTGATTTCCTTCGCATCGCGGTTATCAATTTGGCGGAAATAATCCTTCGGTTTTTCGTAATGATTCAGTGAAATCACAGAATGCCTGTCAATATGTCTCGGGCCTTCAATTGTCCAAAGCTTCGGGTCCTTCTTCTCGAATCGGCATTCATTGCAGATGAAATCTTCCACTTCATCATACTGATTTTTCCGCGCCGTAACCCGGATAATCTCATCATCCTTCATCCAGAGCACCGCCTTGCCAGAGCATTTATCGCAATTGCAGTGGGCATCCATCGGCTTGGTGAACCATACCCTGCTTGCAAACCTTGAAGTTTTGTCGGTGAGTGCACCTACAGGGCACACATCAATCACATTGCCGATAAAATCGTTGGTAAGCGCTTTGTTGAGATAAGTTGAAATTTCGGCGTGGTCTCCGCGGAAAAGTATGCCGTGCTCCCTTTCTTCCGTCAGTTGATTAGCCGTCAGAACGCATCTTGCACAAAGAATGCAGCGGTTCATATGCAGCTTGATGTACGGCCCGATGTCTTCTGGCTCAAAAGTCCGCCGCTCGAATTCTGTTCTCGTATTTTCTACGCCGTGCTGATAGCCTAAATCTTGAAGATGGCATTCGCCGGCCTGGTCACAAATCGGGCAATCCAAAGGGTGGTTCAGAAGAAGGAATTCCGTCACCGCCTTTCTTCCAGTCTGCGCTTTTTCGGAAGTCAGGTTTTTCACTTCCATTCCGTCCATCACCGCTGTTCTGCAGCTTGCCACTAGTTTTGGCATCGGCCTTGGGTCTGCCTCGGAGCCTTTGGAAACTTCCACCAGGCAAGTTCTGCACCTGCCGCCGCTTGTTTCCAGCGGTTTGTAGTAGCACATTGCAGGCGGTACGGATTTCCCGCCGATTTTCCGCGCGGCTTCCAGAATTGTGGTGCCGGCATCTACCTCGGTGGTTTGTCCGTCTATCGTGATTTTAAATTTTTTTACTTCTTCGCTCATATTTTCTTTGCCAAAATCAGGCGCAGATTTTATTATACTTTTGCGGCAACTGCCGATATAGGATCCGCATACCCTGCCAATCCGTAATTTTGCGTGCGGCAAAGTTCGGGATTTAAAATATGCCATTCAAATTCATCGCGGAAATGCCGTATCGCTGCAGCTACAGGCCAAGCTGCGGCATCGCCCAGCGGACAAATGGTGTTGCCCTCAATCTTGCTTTGGATGTCCCACAGCAAATCGATGTCTTGCATAGTGCCTTGTCCGTTCTCGATTTTTTGCAAGATGCGGTACATCCATCCTGTTCCTTCGCGGCAAGGTGTGCACTGCCCGCAGGATTCGTGGTTGTAAAACCTCGCCAAACTCATCGTGTGCTTTACCACGCATTGATCTTCGTCCAGAACTTCAAAGCCTCCAGAACCCATCATTGTTCCCGTTGCAAAGCCTCCATCTGCCAAGGATTCGTAATTCATCAACCTAGGTTCGCCGTTCATTGTTTTCAGCAGAAGATTGGCCGGAAGAATAGGCACGGAAGAACCGCCGGGAATGCAGGCCTTCAACCTCTTACCATTTGGAATGCCGCCACAATATTCGTCAGAATAAATGAATTCTTCCACGGAAATCGTCATATCGATTTCGTAAACACCCGGCTTGTTGATGTTTCCGCAGGCAGAAATCAGTTTGGTTCCGGTAGATTTTCCCACACCGATTTTCGCATATTCCTCTCCACCAAGCTCGATGATTGGGACAATGGCAGCGATGGTTTCTACATTATTTACAACCGTTGGCCTTTCCCAAAGCCCTTTTACAGCGGGGAATGGCGGTTTCAGCCGTGGATTTCCGCGCTTGCCTTCCAGAGATTCCAGAAGGGCCGTTTCTTCTCCGCAGATGTAGGCTCCGGCACCGCGCTGCACGAAGATTTCCAAATCGAAGCCGGTGCCCAGGATGTTTTTACCTAAAAATCCGTTTGCTTTTGCTTCCTCGATTGCCTGCTCTAGAATATCGGGAATCCAGGAATATTCACCTCTGATATAGATGAAGGAAAGATTGGCGCCGAGCGCAAAGGACGAGATGATCATTCCCTCAATCAAAAGGTGCGGAATGTACTCCATCAGGTACCGGTCTTTGAAGGTTCCTGGTTCGGATTCATCTGCATTTACCACAAGGTGTCGTGGCACGCCTTCAGGTTTTGCAAGGAAGCTCCACTTCATTCCGGTAGGGAATCCTGCACCGCCCCGCCCACGAAGTCCGGAAGTTTTCACCTGTTCCACAAGTTCTTCCGGCGTCATTCTCAGTGCCTTCTCTACGGCAGCGTAGCCTCCGTTTTTTCGGTAAGCTTCGAAAAACCGAATGCCTTCGATGTGTGCGTTTTTAAGTAAAAGTTTCCTGCTCATTGTTATTTCAGCGGCTCAATTTTTTCAAACGAAGCCGGATTGTTTCATTTAAGTTGTTCCAATTTTTAAGCAAATCTTCCCTGTGGATTGCGGCCCACTCCATTACCATTGATAAAGCTTTGGGTGGGAATTTTCCTTTTATTACTGCAAAGTTTCAATTCCAATCATTATTTCATACTCCTCGTACCTTGCGTGGAAATGTGGCGGATTATGGTCCTGCAAATACATATAGATTACAATCCCATAAAATCTACTGATTTCCGGCATATTCAAAAAAGTTTTTTCCTATGATTTTCAAATACATTGCATCGGCATCCATCTCACAGTTTTCATTCCAGCTGATGATATTGCGGTCGACTGAAAACTTTTCAAAATCATTATTCCAAACACTGAAAAATCCACATCTCGGAATTTCGGACAAATCCACTTTTCCCTGAACGCCGTCATCGAAACTTAATTCTAGTACAAAGTTTCCAACTGGTTTTGCAGATTTTAAATTTGGAATCTCTCTCATAATTATTTCATCAGCCCAAATCTATCGCTCCCTCTCTGCACAGCTGCAGGATTTCGTCCACTTTTTCAGTTGTTAAATTCTCGTGGTAGAATTTCCCAAGCTGCATCATAGGTGCATAGCCACAAGCACCGAGGCATTCCGCAGGCTTCAGCGTGAACATTCCGTCTGCCGTAGTTTCACCGTCATTGATGTTCAGCACCGCTTTTATATGCTCTAAAATCTTATCGCTTCCGCGCACCATACAAGGCCCTGTTCTGCACACTTCCAGCACATACTTTCCCACAGGCTTCATATTGAACATGGTGTAGAAAGTCGCCACTTCATAAACTTCAATCGGCTTAATCTGCAGTAAATCAGCCACATAATCCATCACGGGAACATCCAGCCAGCCGCCAAATTCCTTCTGCGCAATATGCAGCAAGGGAATCAGCGCCGATTTCTGCCGCCCTTCAGGATAGCGTCCTATGATTTTCTCGACCTGCTCTAAAACTTCCGGTCTGAAAGCTATTTCATTCATTTACAATCAATTAAGAATAGTTAACTCTTAATTTTAATTTTTAAAACTTTACGCATCCAGCTCACCTGCAATTACATTTAGCGAGCTCAGCGTTACGATGGCATCCGAAATCTGCGCACCGGTAATCATCTCAGGATAAGCCTGGTAATAGATGAAGCAAGGCCTGCGAAAATGCAGCCTGTACGGGCTTCTGCCGCCATCGCTCACCAAATAGAAGCCAAGCTCTCCGTTTCCTCCTTCTACGCAATTATAAACTTCGCCGCGTGGAATTTCCGTCTCACCCATCACGATTTTGAAGTGGTAAATCAGCGCTTCCATTTTAGTGTAAACATCCGCTTTTTCCGGCAGATAAAAATCTGGAACATCAGCGTGGAAGGGCCCTTCCGGAAGATTTTCGTATGCGTTCTTCACAAGCCTGATGCTCTCCCAAATTTCCTGCTGGCGCACCATAAATCTGTCATAAGTATCGCCGGAAGTTCCTACTGGAATTGCGAAATCAAAATCGTCGTAGGATGAGTACGGCGCAGCGTAGCGCACATCATAATCCACACCGGTTGCCCGAAGGTTTGGCCCTGTAAAGCCGTAGCTAAGGGCTCTTTCCGCAGAAATGCTGCCGGCGTTTATCGTTCTGTCCATAAAGATTCGGTTGCGCTCCAGCAAATTGCTGAATTCCTGGAATCTTTTCGGGAAGCCGTCCAAAAATGCACGCAGCATCTCGTGGAAGCGTGGCGTAAAATCGCGCTCAAAACCACCGATTCTGCCCATATTGGTCGTCATTCGGTAGCCGCACATTTCTTCGTACATTTCGTAGATGCGCTCACGATCTTGGAAAACATGGGTAAAGCCAGTCAAAGCGCCGGTATCCACACCGGTTACCGAATTGCAAACCAGGTGGTCGGCAATTCTCGCCAGCTCCATCATTATGATACGCATATAATCCACACGCTTCGGAACTTCGATGCCTGCCAGCTTTTCTACGGTGAGATGCCAGCCGATGTTGTTAATCGGTGCTGAGCAATAATTCATCCGGTCAGTCAGCGTGGTAATTTGCGCAAAATTTCTCCGCTCGGCAATTTTCTCGAAAGCCCTGTGAATGTAGCCTACAGTCTGTTCAGAATGCAGGATTCTCTCACCATCCATCGTAAGGATGTTCTGGAAAATCCCGTGCGTTGCAGGGTGCGTAGGCCCAAGGTTCAGCGTATAAAGCTGCCCGTCGATCTGCTCCTGTGCATCGTACGAGTTCAAAAGGTTTGAAAGTGCGTTGTCCTTCATTGCTTTACGGCTTTATCTGCCGAACATTTTATCGTCTTTATCCGTTCTTGTGCCATCTTCCAAGCGGTATTGCTTCAGCATTGGGTGATAGCCCATTTCAGGATCGTTTAAAATAATTCTCAAATCGGGATGTCCTTTAAACTTTATGCCGTAGAAATCGTAAGTTTCTCGCTCCATCCAGTTGGCCCCTGCAAACAAATCTGTCAGCGAATCGATTTCCGCATCATCCTTCGGCATGTAGGCCTTTATGCGCAGCCTGGTGTTCTCCGGCATATTGTGGAGGTGATAAATCACGCCCAGTTCCTTTTCCGGATTTTCCGGGAAATGAATTCCTGTAACATCCGTAAGAAAATGGAAATTCAGCGATGAATCTTTCAGATGATGGATGATTTTCTTCGCATCGTTTTTACGCACTTCTACCGTCAGCATCCCGTAAGGTTCAGAGTGCTTCACGATGCTTTCTGGGAATTCCCTTTTCAGCGCTTCTAAAACAAAATCATTCGTCATACTGTAGATTCAAGATACAAGAATCGAGAGCAAGGATTTATTTTTCATACTCTCACATTCTTTAATTATCGCTTATCACTTATCATCAATTAATACCGTAGCTTTCCAGCAAAGCCTTATATTCCGGTGAATTTCTTCTCCTCAGGCTTTCGTTCTGTGCTAATTTCTGCACCTCCATTATCCCGTCCAAAATCTGCTCTGGCCTTGGCGGGCAGCCCGGCACATACACATCCACCGGCATTATCTTATCCACGCCCTGCAGAACGGAGTAGGTGTCGAAAATTCCGCCGCTGCAGGCGCAGGCTCCCACGGCTATTACCCATTTTGGCTCCGCCATTTGTGTATAAACTTCCTTCAGTACCGGTGCTAATTTTTTGGCGATGGTTCCGCAAATCAAGATTACATCGGCCTGCCTTGGTGAAAAACTCATTCTTTCGCTGCCAAATCTCGCCAAATCATAATGTGGCGACATAGTGCCCATAAACTCAATGCCGCAGCACGATGTAGCGAATGGCAGCGGCCAAAGGGAATAAGAGCGCGCCAAGCCGATAAGGTCGGAAAGTTTCGTGGCAAAGAAGCCTTCACCTTCATATCCTGCCGGCGGTGCAACGTTGGTATTTATTACGGGTTTATTCTCTTGCATTTTAGTTGTTTACTTATCCCAGTCTAAAGCGCCACGTTTCAGCACATAAATGAAACCTACAAAAAACACGCCTACGAATGCTAAAATTGCAGCGAAGCCTTCCCAGCCGAAGTCCAGGAAATTCACAGCGTAAGGATAGAAGAATACGATTTCAATATCGAACAGCACGAAAAGCACTGCCGTGAGGAAATATTTGATGGAATACGGCGTTCTTGCGTTGCCTTCCTGCTCGATGCCGCACTCAAAGTTTTTGTTTTTTTCCACCGCGCTCTTGCGCTGCCTTGCGCCAAGGTATTTTGCGCCAAGCAAAGACATCAGCACGAAGCCTACGGAAACCGCAGCCATTATCAAAATCGGGATGTAGTCTGTAGGCAGATTCATAGGATTCAAAAATTCAGCAAACAAAGTTAGAGAAAATCATAGGGACATTCAGAGTAGGGTTTTTAATTTAGAAGCATTATAATTTATCATCTTTACTGGTGTTCTTCATTTTTTTTAAAAATAATATGGCGATAACTGCCAGATAAGCCAAAAGTATGCTGCCAAACAAAATGATGACTGCGGTATTCGTACGCTCGTCATCAGTGGGCGGGAAGAGATTGAGTAAGAAGTAAGCGAGGATCAGCGCGCCGTAGATGTAAAGATGCTTGTTAAAATTCATACGCTCCAGTTAGTAATGTCCATCCCGTAGGTTCTTCGCCGTTTATGATTTATAGGGTTATAATCCTGCCACAGAAGCTGTATGCTTTTATTTTCCTCCAGCTCGGGGTTTGTTTCAAGAAACTTTACGCCTTTTCTTCGGAAGGTTTCATAAATTTCTTTGAAAATTATTGCTGTTACGCCCCTGCGCTGGTACTCCGGATGTATGCCGATGAGGTAAAAATTCGCCCGGTCGTTCCTGCGGCTGGCTTCCAGAAGATGCATCCAGCCAAAAGGGTAGAGGCGGCCACCCGCTCTCCGCAGTGCCTCGGAGTAGCTGGGCATCGTGATAGCGAAGGAGATCAGGCGGTCTTCCGGATCGGCGATGCAGATCACGAAGTCTTTATTGATGAATGAAAAATACTGTTCCTTGTAGGTTTCCATCTGCTCGCTTGTCAGCGGGGTATAGGTGGAGAGGTTTCTGTAAGTTTCATCCAGCAGGCGAAACATCGGCTCCACCAGCGGCAGCAATTCCTCCTTTTTCTTGAATTTTAAAACCCGGAGGCCGTACTTTTCCTTGATCAGTTCGCTGAATTTCGTGATTTTATCGGGCAGGACTTCGGGGAATTCAATTTCGTACTCCACCCATTCTTTCTCCTTTTCCAGCCCAAGGTTCTCGAGATGCCGCGGATAATACTCAAAATTGTATAGCCCGATCATCGTTGCGAGGCGGTCGAAACCCATGGTCAGCATCCCCGCTTTGTCCAGGTTGGTAAAGCCCATCGGACCTTCTATTTTTATAATCCCATTTTCTTCCGCAAAATCCACAGCTTTCTGAATCAAAGCGCGCGAAACTTCTTGGTCATCAACGAAATCCAGCCATCCGAAGCGCACCTTCTTTATCCCAAGCTCCCTGGCCTCCTTATGGTTGATGATCACAGCGATTCTCCCGACCACGCTGCCCCCCCTTATCGCAATATACAGCCTGGCATCCGAGTAGGCGAGGGCAGGGTTTTTCCTCGGGTTCAGGATTTCCATTTCATCACCTATGATGGGCGGCACAAAATAAGGATTATCACGGTAAAGCTCTATCGGGAAGCGGACGAACTTCCTTAAGTCCACCCGTGTTTTTACCTCGATAATTTGTAGATTTTCCGCTGTGCTCATCAGGGGCAAAGATACGGTTTACGCAGAAAACTTCCTGCCGTAGTTTTAAAGCGTTTGGCACACTTTTTAGTAAGGATTTAAACATACATTTATAAAAGTTTAAATGAGCTACTATTTACTTTTTGGAATCATCTTTCTGGCGTCTCTGGCTGTGCAGACGATGCTGAAGTCAAAATTTAAACGCTATTCCGAACTTCACCTCCGCAACGGGATGTCCGGAAAGGAGGTGGCAGAGAAAATGCTGCGCGACCACGGAATCCACGATGTGCAGGTAGTGTCGGTACCCGGGCAGTTGACGGATCATTACAATCCTCTCAATAAAACCGTGAATCTTTCCGAAGGGGTCTATATGCAGCGGAATGCCGCCGCCGCCGCCGTAGCCGCTCACGAATGCGGGCACGCCGTACAGCACGCCGTAGGCTACTCAATGCTGAAGCTGCGCTCTGCGCTAGTACCAATTGTCAACATATCGTCTTATCTTCTGCAGTTTGTCTTAATGGCGGGCATTTTTGTGATGGCTTCCTATGGAAATCCTACACTCTTCACTCTAGGAATTATACTCTTTGCAGTCACTACCGCTTTCGCATTCGTAACCTTGCCGGTAGAGTACGACGCGAGTAACAGGGCGCTGGCGTGGCTACAGAACACCGGTACGGTAACCCCGGACGAGTATGCCGGCGCGAAGGATGCGCTGAAGTGGGCGGCAAGAACTTATGTAGTAGCGGCACTCGGTTCGCTGGCGCAGCTGCTGTATTTCATTTCAATGCTTAATGGCAGAAGGGATTAAAAGAATTCAAACTCAATAGCCAATTCCGAAAGTTTTTGTGTAAATTCTTCCCTATATCTGGCTTTTATTTTCGCATAAATTTCACCCTGTTCTTCAGCGGTGAAATTTTTTATTTCAGCAGAAAATTTATTCAGCAGCGTGAAAACCACATGCTGCTTTTCCAATGGGAATTTAGTTAATAGTTTGATTTCCAGCTCCTTGGTGATGATCTCCGTTTCGTCCAAAGTCATCTTCGCAGATTCTTTATACGCCTTTATTAGCCCAGATACGCCCAGCTTGGTACCGCCATAGTAGCGCACCACGACCAGTAGAAGATCGGTAATTCCGTGAGACAAAATCTGGTTGTAGATTGGCAGGCCGGCACTTCCTGAAGGCTCCCCGTCGTCATTAGTCCTATAGATTTCTCCCGCAATGCCCAGCCGGTAGGCATAGCAATGGTGCGTGGCTTTCGGATGAAGGGCGCGGACCTCATCAAGAGCATTCTTCACCTCAGTTTCATCAGATACCGGTGTTGCGAAGCCTATGAATTTGCTACCCTTTTCTTTGAAAGTAATATCCTTTACAGGGCTCGCTATCGTCTGAAATTCAAAAATTTCGTTCATTTATTCCGGTAGAATTCTACAGTATTATTTCCGAAGATTTCAGTCTTTAGCGGGCTAAAAGGAAAATCCGGAGCGGGTGTACCTGAGTGCAGGTGCAAATCCGGCCGTTTAATATTAACGGCTTCATCCCATAAGTTTCGTCTAATGAAATTTCCCAGGATATGCCCCCCACCTTCTACCATAACAGACTGAATTTCATTGTTATACAGTTCTTCAATAATCTCGTCCAAATTCAAGCTTTCAGTTTTAATAAACCTAACGCTGCCGCGCTCATCGTTTTTAACGGAGTTGAACACCAAAGTCGGCGCCTCATCATTGAAAACTTTGAAATTTTCCGCGACAGCAAGTTTGGAATCCAGTAAAATTCTCACGGGATTTCTGCCAGCAACTTCGCGCACCGTTAGGCTGGGGTTGTCATTTATAGCAGTATTTTTCCCAACGAGGATGGCCTGTTCCTCGGCGCGCATCCTATGCACCATCTGCCTCGTAAAGGCATTCCCAATCTGGTACGGCTGGTGGTTTTGGTCAATAAATCCGTCACTGCTTTGTGCCCACTTCAGCACTATGTACGGTCGCTTTTTTTGATGATAAGTAAAGAACCGCCGGTTGAGTTCGCGGCATTCTTCTTCCAGGATCCCCTGTGTCACGCTGATGCCGGCTGCCCGCAGAATTTCGATGCCCTTTCCTGCCACCTTTTCATTTGGATCTGTACAGCCGATGATGACCCGTTTGAATTTTATTTCGGCAAGTCTCAGCGCGCAGGGTGGGGTGCGGCCAAAATGCGCGCAGGGCTCCAGCGAAACGAAAATTTCCGACTCCTCCAGCACGCTTTTGTCTTCCACGGAATTTATCGCGTTGATTTCCGCGTGCGCTTTGCCGGCGCGCTCGTGGTAGCCCTCTCCGATGATCTTCCCTTTGTAGACTACTATGCTGCCCACCATAGGGTTCGGGTAGGTGCTGCCCTCTGCTAGCCTGGCAAGCTGTATGCACCTTCGCATTAAATCTTTGTCTTCCACAATTGATTTGCTAAAAAAAATGTCAGAGGGTTGCGCCGCTCTGACCAGAATTTAGATTATTTTTTTTGCGAATTAATTCTCTGTCTGCGCAGATCTCAGCTCATTTTTAAGGATGTTCAGCTGCTCGCGCTTCTCATCGATGCTGCGGTAAGTATCGGCAAGCAGAGGATTTTCTCTAGAAGGATTGCTAAAGAAATTGAGGTTGCGCTCCAGGTTGGAAATTTCATTTTCCAGCTCGGAAATTTGGTTTCTCAGTTTCCGCATACCATCGTCCATTCCTGTATCCCTGCGGCTGTCGTTTCTTCTTCCGGTAAATTTTCTCTCGCCATCTGCAGAAGGAAGTTTCTCCCGGATGATGCGGTTAAACTCTTGGTTGATGCTCATCCTGTCCCGCGGAACTTTGCCTATGGCATCCCATTCTGTACGGATCTCGCGGGCTCTGCCTTGTTCCTCCTCGCCGAGGGATTTCAGCTCCTCCAGGAGGGCTTCTTTCCGCTTAAGATTTTCTTTCCAGTTGTCGCCGGAGGCTGTTTGGCTGCTGCCCTTTTTCCTGAAATTATCGAAGAAAGTGTTGCTAGCCTCGCGGAACTCCTCCCAGATTTTCTCCGCTTGCGCGCGCGGTACGAAGCCGGTATTTTTCCATTCTTCCTGGAGTTTTTTAAACAGCGGCACGGCAGTATCCCAGTCCTCAGAGTTCATATTGTCCTGAGCGGCCTTCAGCAGCTCCCTTTTTTTCTCCAGATTTGCCTGCTGATCGCCTTTCAGATTTTTGTAAAATTCGTTCTTTGCCGAATTGAAATCCCTTAGGCTGTCCTTAAAATCCGTCCAGTTCTGGTTGGAGAGCTTCCTTGGCACGCTGCCCACCTGCAGGAATTCTTCGCGCAGCTGCTCCACTTTTTTTATGGACTGCTGCCAGAATTTGTGGTTCTTTTCTTCCGTGCTAGCGAGTATCTCCTTTATTTGCTGGATCAGCGCATTTTTCCTTTCAAGGTTAGCATTCTGTACCGCCTCGATTTCCTCACTCAGCTCGGATTTTCTTGCGTGGATCTGGTTAGAAATTTCCTTAAATTCCTGCCAGGTCTCTTCGCGGAACTCCTCCGCCACTGGGCCGGCCTCCTCTTTCCAGACTTTATGGAGATACTGCAGCTCGTTCAGCGCCTTCTGTACGGAAGATTCTTCCAGAAGTTCCTTCGCTCTCTCGATGATGCTACGCCTGCGCTCAAGATTCTGCGCATATTCCTGATCGCGGTACTCCTTGTTCAGGTCCAGCATTTTGTAGAACTGCCCGAGGTGATAGAAATAATTGTTGCTGATGTTTTTAAAATCCGCCTTTGCCACATGCCCAGCGGTTTCCCAATGGTTCCTGATTTCCCGGATTTCCTTGAAGAGATTGGTGCCGGGCTGGGTGTTCATATAGAGGTTTTTCAGGCGCTCCACGATGCCCTCGCGCTCGGCAATGTTTTTGGCATTCTGTTCAGGATCCAGTTCGGCTGTGTCCGTCTTAGCGCTGCTTGCATCATCAGCGGTTTCATTAGCGCTGCTACCAGGTGCTTCAGCAATATCAGCAGCCAGATTCGTTTCAAGATTCTGATTTTCTGAGGAGTTTTCTTCATTGGTGCTCTCCTCACTGCTGAATTGTTCTAGTATTTCCTGCTGGTTTTGGTTGTTTCCGGCAGAAGTCGGGTTCAGTGCCTCGTTTTCGGATGTATCTTCCGGGCTCATGCTTATTAGTTTTAATATCAAAATAATCCGCTTGGCGGGATATAAAATCGGCTAAAATTAAAAAGATTTTCCTATCTGTACCAAATTTCCCAAGATTTTTCCGCCTGCATTTCCAGCATCAGCTGTCCGTTCACGGTTTCTGCGCCGTTTTTCCGGCATTCTTTCAAGAATTTGGTTTCGCTGGGGTTGTAGATTAAATCTATCGCTAAGTGTTTGTCGCTCAACGCATTAAATGGAAATTTTACCGAGTTTTCAATGTCCGGAAAAGTTCCAACCGGTGTGCTTTGTACGATGATTTTGCTTTCGCGGACAAGCTCTTCCGTTAAATTTTCAAAATTTATTTTTCCCTTTTTACAAACGGTTTCATATGGTATGCCGTGTTTTTCCAGCACGAATTTCACGGCTTTTGCTGCGCCGCCATTTCCTAAAATCAATGCTTTGTCGTGATGCGGTTTTTTGTATTTCAGCAAGGTTTGTTCAAAACCAAAAGTATCCGTGTTAAAACCTGTGGCTTCTCCGC
This sequence comes from Cruoricaptor ignavus, assembly GCF_900141665.1. Taxonomy (GTDB): domain Bacteria; phylum Bacteroidota; class Bacteroidia; order Flavobacteriales; family Weeksellaceae; genus Cruoricaptor; species Cruoricaptor ignavus. The sequence goes on from NZ_FQYI01000003.1 coordinate 188,838, forward strand.
CGGAAATCTTCACCGTGTTTACTGCACCTATTTTTTCCGCTTCTTCGGAAAGCACAGTTAAGTAAGGTATAATTTCCTGCTTGTACGGAATCGTCACATTAAAACCTACCAGATTTTCCTGCGAGAAAAGGCTTTCGATGTCGTCTAAGTTTTCAAAATCAAAAAAATCATAGGAATGGTTTTTCAGCCCAAGTTCCCGGAATTTTTCCTCAAAATATTTTTTCGAGAAAGAGTAAGAAATATTCTTTCCCAGCAAGCCAAACCGCTTTTTTTCCATCGGCTAAAACTAAAAAACCGAAGTTTTCCCTTCGGTTATTTTCCTCACATCTTAGATTTTTACTGCACCACAAGTTTCGTTGTCGCCTTGCCGGCCTTCACGATGTAGGTGCCTTTCGGAAGGTTCAGGTTGATGCTGCCTTCGCTCTTCGTAGTCGTGAAATAGCGCACCATACGGCCTTCCGCATTGATGATTTTAATCTCGGTTTTCGGTTCAGCGCCGGAGTAATTCATAAAGCCGTCCTTCACAGGATTCGGGAAAATCCGGAAATTCTTCTGAGTTTCCGTTTCGCTTGCCGACAGATATTGTCCCCAAACTTTTTCCACGAAATCTGGGCGGTCGATGTACGGGTTCCTGTTGCCCTGGTAGGCATAGGCAGCGTTGTTCCGAGAGATTTCTTCTGGCGAAACTGGGTCTTGCTGCGCCCATTTCAGGAGCTGCCTCAGTTCCCATTCCTGCAGGCCTGGATAAGCGCTGCCGCCAAGAATGTTTTCCGTTTTGAAGGTCGAAAGCTGAGATTCATACCTCGTCACGAAATACAGGATCATCCGCGCTACATCGCCTTTGAAAGCGTCAATCGGCTCGAAAACTGTACCGCCATAACCAGGCGATGCAGAGCTGCCCAGCTTGGAGCCATTCTTAGTGGTGATGCTCGCATTTTTCACCACTCCAAATGGATAATTGTCACGGTAGCCGTTTACTTTTCCGTCCGTCGCACGAATGTGATGCACATCGCTCTTCATCGGGAATTTCTCGCTAAACAAGCTCTGCGGCACGATGTGCTCACGGTTGTAGCAATCGCCCTCAACTTTGTAATTTCCGCACTGGTCGGTTACCATTATAAAATTGTACGGATCTGCACCGGTAGGATTTTCGGAATAAATATCCAGCACGGTACCGTCGTTTTCGTAGAATTTATCAACATCCGTGGTTTTAAACGCCGTCCAAAGCCCGTTGTAGCCTCTATCCCTGTGGCCGTTAGAAATAATTTTGCTGAGTTCGGTTTTCAGCGCCGCGCCGCTCAGGTTTTCGGCGCTGCTGTAATAATTGGCAGGAGCCTGTGCCAGGGAGAGACCGAAGCACAGTGCTAATAAAAGCTGGATGATTTTTTTCATATTAAAATTTCGGCTAAAATATAAAATTATGATTAACTATTATATTACAAAAATATTAAATCCTTAGTAAACAGTATTCCGCACTTTCGGTTTTGAAAATATGTGGGAAACTAGCAAGCCAAAAAAGGCTGATACCGCTGCAACCGTAAAGTAATTTACAGGCCGAATTCTCACCGGAAACGGCAATTCTGCGGTGGCCTTGAAAAAGCCCGTCTCTATCTGCAGCCAGCAGATCAGCGTACCGAGCACCAGGCCAGCCGCCAGGCCCGCAAATACTATCAGCAGCCCTGTGTAGAAATAGATTTGCCTTAAATCTTTTGCGGAAAATCCTATTGCAGAGAGGGCGCGTGCCTGCTCACTTTTATCGAGCTGGAGGATGATGATAGCCCCGGCCAGGTTGAATGTGGTGATGAATATCACAAGGGAAAAGATAAGATAGATAATCATTTTCTCTGTGTTTATCATTTTCCAGAATGCGGAATTTTCCTCCTCCTTTGTTTTGATGATGAAGTTTTTTCCGAGTTTTGCAGCAAGATTTTGCTTCACGGCATCCGCCTTCTTTGGGTCTTTTAATTTGATGACAATTTGGTAAGCGGCTTCCGGTGGGAGGTCCAGAAGTTCCTGCGCGAGATCTATGGGGGCTATAAGGTAGCTGTTCAGCTGGTCTTTTCCTGCAAAAACTCCTGAGGCGTAAATTTCTTTTTTATTGAAAATATCTTCCTCCCTGGTGATAATCCCCACGCCCGGCTTTGCCATATAAATATAGGCGTAGTCTTCCGTCTCGCCCACGGGCAGGCGCAGGCGGTTGTCCAGGCTGTTTTCAATAAGAACCTCATTGGTGTAAGTAAAATCCGGATACTTTCCAAAGAAGACCTCCCTGTTTATCGGGTTCACCGTGGTATATGCAGAATCTACCGCGCGCAGGTAGGCAATTTCGGAAACCTCCCCGTATGATACCACTACTTTTTCCTCGATGATTTTGGAGTAGGCGGCGATTTCCCGGTGGCTCCGGATTAAGTTTTCTGTGGTGTTAATGTTTTTCAGCCTCTTGCCGCTTGCGGATGAAATTGTAAGATCAGCGTGTAGGTTGGCAATAAGATCCCGGTTCATATCCTCCAATCCCGAAAATACGGAGAGAATGATGAACATTGCTGCGGCAGCCGTCATCATTGCAAACGCAGCCAGCCAGGTGATGAAAGTAACGGCGGTGCTCCCTTTTTTGGAGATGAGGTAGCGGCGCGCTATGTGCAGGGAAGTTTTCGCCACGGGATCAGAGTTTCGGATTGTCGCCTTCCCCCTTCAGCTCGCGCTCCAGGCGCTCCACATCGTCCAGCGAAGTATCCAGATAAAATTGCAGGTTGGGGATCGTGCGCACCTGCCTAGCCATCTTCTGCCCCAGGAAGTTCCTGTACTGGGGCTTATTCAGGTCTATTTCTTTCATGATCGGCTCCCGAAATTCCGGCGGGAATACGCTGAGGTAGATTTTCGCAATGCCAAGGTCGGCAGTTACTCGCACATCCGATACGGTAATCAGCAAATTATGAGGGCTATCGGCGGACTGCTTTCTGAAGAGTTCCGAGAAATCTTCCTGGATGATCTGTGCGATCTTTCTCTGGCGGTTATTTTCATTCATTCTACAAAAATACTTTTTTTGGATGAAAATACTTTTTTGCGAAAATAAATAGGTTTGAAAATAAAAAAATTCTTATTTTTGCAAACTCAAAAGTGAGTGTCGTGGAGACAGACATTCACTTATGGCCTTGTAACTCAGTTGGTTAGAGTAGCTGACTCATAATCAGCAAGTCCTTGGTTCGAGCCCAAGCTGGGCCACACTGAAATCAGCCACTTACAGTAGGTGGCTGATTTATTTTTTGAAGAGTATTAGCCGGACTTTTTGCCAAACCCCTGTCAGCGGCTGATTAAGAAAAAAGCCCTCCAATGTGGAAGGCTTAAAAAAGTTCGGCTTTAAAATTTTACAGCGTGGAAGAATATTCCAGCAGATCCACAAGCTTGTTGGAGTAGCCCATTTCGTTATCGTACCAGGATACTACTTTCACGAAAGTTGGCGAAAGCATAATGCCGGCATCTTTATCGAAGATGGAAGTTCTCTTATCGCCCACGAAATCCTGAGAAACCACCAATTCTTCAGTGTAGCCCAGGATGCCTTTCAGTTCGCCCTCGGAAGCCTCCTTCATCGCAGCGCAGATTTCTTCGTAAGTTGTTGGGTTTTCAAGCCTTGCCGTAAGGTCCACCACGGAAACATCTACCGTAGGCACGCGGAAAGACATCCCTGTGAGTTTGCCGTTCAGCGATGGGATTACTTTGCCTACAGCCTTTGCAGCACCCGTGGAAGAAGGGATGATGTTCACGCTTGCAGCGCGGCCACCTCTCCAGTCCTTCATTGAAGGGCCGTCCACAGTTTTTTGCGTAGCAGTGGTAGCGTGCACCGTAGTCATCAGGCCTTCCGCGATGCCGAATTTATCGTGAAGCACTTTGGCAACCGGTGCAAGACAGTTCGTGGTGCAGGATGCGTTCGAGAAGATTTTCACATCATCGGTAAGCTCCTTGTGGTTCACGCCCATTACGAACATTGGCGTATCGTCTTTGGAAGGTGCGGAAAGCACTACTTTTTTCGCGCCTGCATTCAGGTGGGCAGAGGCTTTTTCCTTATCCAGGAAAAGCCCTGTAGATTCCACGATGTACTCCGCGCCGATTTCGTTCCACTTCAGGTTGTTCGGGTCTTTCTCTGCCGTCACACGGATTCTCTTGCCGTTCACTACAAGGTCATTACCTTCCACGGAAACTTCGCCGCAGAATTTGCCGTGCACAGAGTCGTACTTCAGCATATAAGCCATATACTCCGCATCGATAAGGTCATTGATGCCTACCACTTCGATGTTTTCGCGCTCCGTCATCGCACGGAAAACCAGGCGCCCGATTCTTCCGAAACCGTTGATACCTACTTTGATTGTTGACATAATATTAAATTTAATTGGTTTAATGGTTTTAAACTTTAAAGAGCCAGAACCTCGGAAATGAGTTTGAGCTCCGGATCCAGGTCGTTATGTTTTTTGATGGCTTCAGCAATAGGCGTGAAAACCAGCTTGTTGGACTGTATTCCTGCCATTACGCGAGATTGCCCCTCCATAAGTCCCTTTACCGCGCCGTAGCCTAGGCGGCTTGCCAGAACGCGGTCGGCGCAGCTAGGCCTGCCGCCCCTCTGGATGTGCCCCAGCACGGAGATGCGGATGTCATAATTTGGGTAGTGCTGCTTGGTAATGCGTGCCAGTTCATAAACATTGCCGAGCTTTTCACCCTCTGCCACCACCACGATGCTGGAGTTTTTCCCCCGTTTAGCAGCTTTGTCAAATGTTTCAAACATCTCATCGATGCTGTCTGTTTCTTCCGGGATCAAAATATCCACAGCGCCGGTAGCAATTCCGGAATTCAGGGCGATAAAGCCAGCATCCCTACCCATTACTTCCACAAAGAAAACGCGGTTGTGAGAAGTGGCCGTATCACGGATTTTGTCGATGGCATCCATCGCGGTATTCAGCGCAGTATCGTAGCCTATCGTATAATCTGTTCCGAAAATATCATTGTCGATGGTTCCCGGCACACCTATCACCTTGATGCCTGTTTCTTCCGAAAAAAGCTGCGCACCGGTGAAGGTTCCGTCACCACCGATGCAGATGAGCCCGTCGATATTTCTTTTCTGGCAATTCTCGAAGGCCTTTTGTCTTCCCTCCTTAGTTTTAAAATCTGCCGACCGTGCCGATTTTAGAATCGTTCCCCCAAGGTTGATAATGTTGCTCACAGAGCGTGGGCCCATTTTCGTGAAGGTATCCTTTATCAGGCCGTTATACCCTTCACGAACGCCGTAGCAATCAATCTTGAAATAATGTGCGGTACGCACCACAGCACGGATCGCCGCATTCATTCCGGGCGCATCGCCGCCGGAGGTAAGTACCCCGATGGATCTGATTTCTGTAGCCGACATAGAGAACAGTTTTTAAACTTCACAAATTTAATTAAAATTTCCTTCCCAGAAAATGCTTGATAAAAGTTTCCCCCATTAAAAATATCACCGCATATCTCTTCATTTTTTTATAATTTTGTGAATATTTAAGGATAAAATGAGCACAGCAGAAGACAAGAAAAAAGCGCTATCCTTAGTGCTTGAGAAACTCGATAAAACTTATGGCAAAGGTACGGTGATGACGCTGGGTGACGAATCTGTGGATACTTCCATCGAAGTAATTCCCTCCGGTTCGCTCGGCCTTGATATTGCGCTTGGTGTAGGCGGCTATCCGAAAGGCAGGATCATCGAGATCTACGGCCCGGAATCCTCCGGTAAAACCACGCTTACGCTGCACGCCATCGCAGAAGCGCAGAAGCAGGGCGGCATAGCGGCATTCATCGATGCGGAGCACGCTTTTGACAGAAGCTACGCCGCGAAGCTTGGCATCAACCTGGAAGACCTGATTATTTCTCAGCCGGATAATGGTGAGCAGGCCTTAGAAATTGCCGACAACCTGATCCGTTCCGGCGCAATTGACATCGTGGTAATCGATTCCGTGGCTGCCCTTACGCCGAAGGCTGAGATAGAAGGTGAGATGGGCGATTCCAAGGTTGGGCTTCACGCAAGGCTGATGTCTCAGGCCTTGAGGAAACTTACCGGCACGATTTCTCGCACGAAATGCACCGTGATTTTCATCAACCAGCTTCGTGAAAAAATCGGCGTGATGTTCGGCAATCCGGAAACTACAACAGGCGGTAATGCGCTGAAATTTTACTCCTCCGTACGCATCGACATCCGGAAGGCAAGCCAGCCGATTAAAAACGGCGACGAAGCCATAGGCAGCCGCGTGAAAGTGAAAATCGTGAAGAATAAGGTGGCGCCGCCTTTCAAGCAGGCAGAGTTCGACATAATGTACGGCGAGGGCGTTTCCAAATCTGGCGAAATCCTTGACACCGCGGTGGATATGGGCATCATCAAGAAAAGCGGCTCGTGGTTCTCCTATGATGACACGAAGCTTGGGCAAGGCCGTGATGCCGTGAAAGATGTGCTGCGCGACAACCCTGAGCTTTCCGAAGAAATCGAAGAGAAAATCAAGGAAGAGATAGTTGCGAGAAAGTAATCTATTAAAGTGTAATATTGAAACTTAGCAGGTTTGTCCGCCAAGTTTTTACTACTTCGATATCATAAAAATTGCCCAGCAAAATAGCCGGGCAATTTCTTATTTCCTCAATCTCCTAATTTCTAAATTTGAGCTTACGAATTTTCAAGCACATAAGTGAACATCAGTGGTGCGCAGATTGTGGCATCGCTTTCCACGATGAATTTCGGCGTGTTGATGTCCAGCTTTCCCCAGGTAATTTTCTCGTTCGGAACGGCGCCGGAATATGAGCCGTAGGATGTAGTAGAATCCGAGATTTGACAGAAGTACGACCAGAACGGCACATCGTGCATCTCCAAATCCTGATACAGCATCGGCACCACGCAGATTGGGAAATCACCGGCAATTCCGCCGCCAATCTGGAAGAACCCGATGCCTTTTCCGCCAGAATTTTCACGGTACCAGTCGGCAAGGAATGTCATATATTCAATCCCGGATTTCATTGTAGAAGGCTTCAATTCGCCCTTGATGCAGTAGCTCGCGAAAATATTTCCCATCGTGGAATCTTCCCAGCCTGGAACTACAATCGGTAAATTTTTCTCCGCAGCGGCAATCATCCAGGAATCTTCTCGCGGAATTTCGTAATACTGCTCCAGCACGCCGCTCAGCACCATTTTGTACATATATTCGTGCGGGAAGTAGCGCTCGCCTTTTGCCTCCGCATCCTTCCAGATTTCCACGATGTGCTTCTGCAGGCGGCGGAAGGCCTCCTCTTCAGGTATGCAGGTATCCGTAACACGATTCAGCCCGCGCTCCAAAAGATCCCACTCTTCCTGCGGTGTAAGGTCTCTGTAGTGCGGCACCCTTTCGTAATGAGAGTGTGCCACAAGGTTCATCAAATCCTCTTCCAGATTGGCACCTGTGCAGGAAATAATCGCCACTTTATCCTGGCGAATCATCTCGGCAAGAATCTTCCCAAGTTCTGCGGTAGACATCGCTCCGGCAAGGGAGATCAGCATTTTGCCGCCGTCTTTCAGGTGTGCCACATAGCCTTTGGAGGCGTCCACCAAAGCTGCCGCATTGAAATGCAGGTAATATTTCTCGATAAACTCCGTAATCGGTTTGCTCATAATGAATTATTTTGTGCTAAGATAGCGATTAGAAAATGAATGGCGATTCTGCACGCAAAAACGCGAAGTTTTTACTTAAAACTTAAACCTCCTGCTCTCCTTCTTCTCCGAAATTTTCTTTTTCGCCGAAAGCCGCTTCTCAATCTGCGCTTTGGAAGGCATCGTTTTCTTTCTCGGTTTTTTCTTTATGATGGCAGCATTCACCAAAGCCAAAATTTTTTCCGTGGCAATTTTCCTGTTTTGAAGCTGTGTCCGTGCTTCCGAAGCATTTACCTGCAGAATTCCCTCAGAATTGATGCGGTTGGCAAGCTTCGTTTTAATTAAAACTTTTTCCTCCTCGCTGAAAAACGCGCTGTCCTCCACCTTCCAGAGCGCCGCCACAGCAGTTTCCACCTTGTTCACATTCTGGCCGCCAGCTCCGCTGCTGCGCGAAGTTTTATAGGTCAATTCTTTGGCGAAATCTCTCATTGCAGTGCTTTTCGAAGCTGGATTCTGTCCACCTTTCCATTTGGTGTCCGTGGAATTTGCGGGATGAAAACGATTTCCTTCGGTTTGTGGAAAGATTTTTCATAGGGCAAATTGTAAATAATTTCGGTTAATTTTTCGCTTTCCCTGCCTTCAATCACGGCGATTAATTTCTGCCCGAAAACCTCATCCTCCATTCCCAAAAATACGATTTCGTTGGTGATTTCTTTTTTTGCCAGCGCTTCCAGCTGTTCCGGAAAAATCTTCGCTCCGCCGGAATTTATGACATTGTCGATTCGTCCCAAAAATCGAAATTCCCGCCCGTTTTTGATTTCCACCAAATCGTTGGTCTGAAGAATTTCCGCATTAAGTTTTGGCGCGAAAATCCTCAGGCAGCCTCTCTCATCCGTAGAAATTTCCACACCATCAAAGGTTTTGAAATAATGCTGAGCTTCCGGCGCAATTTGTTTCAGCGCAATGTGCGACAAAGTTTCGGACATCCCGTAGGTTTCGTAAACAGCAGTTGGCTGATGGCCGTTGGCTGATGGCTCTCCGCTAATTTCCTTAAGCTCCGTTACTTTGTAGTTGTCAAAAAATGGTTTCTGGTTCTTGGTTCTCGATTCTTGAATCTTATACCTCAGCCTTTCCGAAACTGCCGCACCACCTATGATTAGATTTTTGATGAGATGAATTTTATCGAGAGAATTTTCAACCTGCAAGGGCGTCATCGCGCCAAAATCAATTCTTCCCCTGAAATTTTCCAGCGGCTTGGACGAAGGATTTACCACAAAAAGTTTCAGCCCTCGTTCGATGGCCCTCACCACCATCATCTTCCCGGAAATATATTCGATGGGCAGACACAGCAGCGCAGAATCGCCTTTCTCTAAGCCCAGAAAATCGCAGGTCATTTGCGCGGAGTTCAGCATCCTGGCTTTCTCCACTTCAAAAACCTTTGGCGTACCGGTGGAGCCCGAAGTTTTCACCGGCACAGTTTTCGACCAGAAGAACCAATCTTCGACAAAATCTACCACCTTAGCTTCAAACTCTGTTTCAGGTTTTAATTCCGGTAAAATATCTTCAGAGAAATCGATAAGCATATGAGATGCAGTGCTAAAATAAAAAACCATCCTAATTAAAGGATGGTCTGTAGACCCACAGGGATTCGAACCCCGACGAACAGAACCAAAATCTGGTGTGCTACCGTTACACTATGGGTCTCCGTTTTTGGTGGTGCAAATGTATAACTTTTTTTATAATTGGCAAATTTTTCGCTGTAATTTCTACTTGAGGATTTAGACACAATCTGCTAAGTTGTTATTTGTTAAAATTTTATATACCCTTTGCTTTAGCTAATGAATCTTGGATTTCAACAATATCAAAGCGTTCTTTTGGCGTGAAAAATTAATTTTAAACTTTTAATACTCAACTAATTTCTACACGCTCAGCGTGACAAGACATCAAGTGCTTTTATGAATTTTTGAAACTCCTCAAGTATTTTTTCTGCTTAACACATTAGCAGCGCGATGCAAATGCGGCAGCAACTCATCAATTTATTTCAATTGCAACATTGCAAAACCCCATTAAATGGTAAAGCCGCCATAATTTTGTAGGAAAGATTTTGAAGAGTAAATCAGTCTCAGGAAAGCCTGCTTTTTTTATTAAAGAAGTGTTTGAAATAAGTATATTTGCAATACTTCAACGGATAAAAAAGTGTGAACTTTTTTGCTGTGTCTTGATAAACGACCAATTTATTCAAAGAACAACACGCAGAAAGCAGCACACTTGCCTTATGGCGAGTGGCTTTCCTGTTTATTGTTCTGGGCTTTGGTCGGCCTTTCAAGATAAGCAGAGATTTGCCTCTCGCTTTTTTGTGCCGTAATATTAAACCCCATAACAATAAATATGATAAGAAAATTAATTTTCACGGTGGCTTCGGCCTTCACCCTCGCAGCCTGTGCTACACAACAGGCAAAAGTGGCTAAGATTTCTTTCATCGAAAAAAAGCCGGATGAAATCCAGACTTCGCAATCGTTGAGAACTTTTTTAGCTAAAAATAAAAGTCCAAAGGTAGTGGTACGGGTAAGCCAGGGCATCAGTAAACTTGCCGAAAGCAATGAATATGAAATGGTTTACTCCACCATTGAAAAGGTGCTGCTTGCTAACGGTTTTCAGGTGAGAGACCGCAAACTTTTCGACCAGGTTTTTAGTAATAAGGACAATGCAACGAATTATGAGAATCTTTACAAAAGATCGGATACCGACCTGATTATAGAGGTGCTGGATACCAATCCTACCGTGAAATATACCACGAATAAATACCGCGAGGAAGGCTCTACAGAGGAAAAAACCGGCTCGTACGATATCACAAAATACGGTAGCAATATTGAGTATAAAGTTGTAATCCTGAAAACCAACGAGTTTGCCGGCGCGTATAAGTTCAATTTCACGCCTTGCACGGATGGATGCCTATATGCAGCATTGGTGCCAAGCAAGCAGGAGCTGATGGGGATGCAGAAGGCCTATAAAAAGGGTGAACCCACTGTATATGCTGAAAGAACTGTAGTTTACGACAAGGCGGCCTATGAGGATTTCATTAAAGTTTCTACCCAGAAGCTGATAGATGCAATGAGAAGTAATTAATTTTTGAAAATCAAAAATGATTAAATTATGACAAGTTTCGAATTAGGTTATTGGATTGGCATTATCCTGGTGCTGGTGCTCGGCATTGTGATTGCGAAATATGTTGGCGCTAAACGCTATATAGGTTTTGGATGGTCACTCTTTTTTTTATGGACGGGCGGCCTCATTTTCGGTTTACTCGTTTTGGCATTTTCATCCAAATTGACAGAAAAACCTAAAAGATATTTTGGCGGACAAAAAGTTACGGGATGGATTTTAGCAGGATTTTTTGGTATAGGATTGCTGTCATTAATAGTGGGTTTAGTGGACAGACCTTACATCCCTGTGGACGATTTCGGAAGAGTTGGACAATCAATTGGAGTGGCAATTTTTTTAATGGGTCTTGGTATTTACTTAGTTCAGTCTGCAAATTTTAATATCAGATATTATTCAGGACAGGTTCTGCAACAGCAGACTGGGACAACTTATAATATAAACACTCAGCAACTTCCGCAGCCTAACCCGTTTGCTTACAACGGAGGACACAATGCACCGCAGCAGCAAGCAAATGTAAATTTCCAAAATCAAACAAATAATAACTTGCAAAACAGCAAATACCAGCCACCACAGCAGCTTACACCAAACCCGCAGGTAAAAAATAAAGAATTCAATGATCCTAATCAACTATATGGTAAAAGTTAATGTAAAATTTAATAAAATATATGAAAAATATTCTTTTACAGCTAAAGCTCGCATCATTCGTTTTACTCTTTAGCCTTGCAGCAAAAGCACAACACAGTAATCCGACAATAACGATACCCGAAATAGATACAAGAGTTTTCATTGAGAATTCTGCGCCAACGGAATCAGAACCTATGCCCATGCCGGATTTATCAGTTCCGGCACAACCGATGCCTAAATTTCAAAGCCATGCCGAAAAGTTTGAGAAATTAGCAGAGGAAGTGAGAAGAGAAACCCAGAATATTTCTGTCGCAACAAAAACTAATCCGGAGCCTGACTGGATGAAAGCGATAGATCCACATAAAGGTAAAATCCCCTTCTACACTGTAGTTCCTATAGATTCTACTCATGTAATGCAGGAGGATGGTACCTGGAAACCAAGATACCCAGATTATATACCGGGTATGAATAATGCAGCAAGACACGCCAAAAGCTCCGGAGACTTTAATTTTGCCTTTCTCCTTATTCCGTTAGCGCTTCTGGCAATAGGTACATTAATCTGGTTTTTAGCAAGTAAAAACAAAAAGCAAAATTATCAAAACCCCAATAATAATACTGCCCGCTGTTCAAAAGAGTTCGATCCCAGCCGGCTTTATGGTAAAAATTAAATCAAAATACTATGTACAATATAGAAACCTTACAAATCAGCAGCGCATATCCTTGCCTAATTGTCTATTTGCTTGATCAGAGCTACTCAATGGGGGAAGCATTAGACACCAATAATAAGGCTCAGAAGTTGGCGGATGCTATTAACGAGATTATTTTTGAAACAGGCTTAAAATGCTACGATGCTACAGGAGAATTGAAAAACAGATTCGAGCTCGCGGTGGTAGGCTATGGCTCGCAGATTAGTGTTGTAGAGCCTGCGTGGGAAGGCACACTGCAGGACAGATGGGTGGTACCGATTTCTGAAGTTTTCCCGCAGGCTGTGGGTGAGCGTGACGGTATCCCAATCTGGATCCGGCCAAAGGCGGGACAGGATACACCGATGACGAAAGCCTTTGAGAATGCCTACAGAATCTGCGAGGCGTGGATTAACTGGGGTAATCACAGGGATTGTCATCCGCCGATTGTTATCAACATTTCTGACGGGGTCCCCACAGATGACGGGAGCTACAACTTTAGCAATCTGCGCAATGTCGCCGAAAGCTTGAAGATGCTTTCAACAAATTACGGAGGCACCAATATTTTCAACATCCACATTGGCAATATGGGCGGGGACAGCATCCTTTTTCCATCGCATTTACGGAATATGAACCAGTTTGCCAACCTATTGTTTGACCTTTCCACACCATTGAATCCATTTATGGTGCAGATGGCTGCCAATATGGGGTATAATGTGGTAAACGGCTCGAAAGGCTATGTTTATAACGGAAGCGCGAAAAATCTGCTGGACTTCCTAAACATTGGAAGTAATCCGCTATAACAGATGGAAGCGAAGATTTTTCAGCTACATAAACGCACGGCTGAATGTTTTGAAAATATTCAGGACAAGTATTCAATTGATTTACAGAATGGAATTTACAGCATTGCTGACGGGGCTACACAGGGCTACCGCTCAGAAATTTGGGCGGATATTCTGGTGAAGGGCTTCCAAGAAAACCCAGATTTTAACGAAAATGTGCTATTGAATTTGCTCCAAAATCTTGAAAAAGAATTTTCATCAATTGAATTCCCTGAGCAGACGGACCCTGCTTTAAAGGTACTGGATCTACGGAAAAGGCAGGAAGGCGCATTTTCCACTTTTTTAGGGCTGAGCATTCAGGATCAGCTGGTGAGGTTCATATCCTCCGGCGATGTATGCTTTTTTATAATTAGTGAAAATCAGGTGTTGTCTTATCCCTTCAACACGATTGAAGCTCTCGACAAGGATAAAGGATTCATCGGAACCTCCAGAATTAAAAAGGGAGAAATCAAGCCGGAGCTGTTTAATACCGGAGAAATTCGCCTGAAGCCTGGCCACAGACTTTTACTGGCCACCGATGCTATTGCCCGCTACATCTTCCGCAATCCCCATTCCCTGACAGCACTTACCGAGCTTGAAAATTATGAGAAATTCTTTGATTTCATCATTAAAAAATGGGACGCTAAAGAGCTGGAGGAAGACGACATCACACTGATGATTTTGGAACCTGAAAAAGCAGACCGCCTCACAGAATTCTTACCGAAAGCAGATTTTAAATTTCCCAAAGAAGACTCAAATGTCGTAATAATTGATCCGAATAATGAACTAACACCAGAAGAAATGAAACAAATACAGCAGCAACTGGTGCAACTGAGCCTGCAGATTACAAGTTTGAACCAAAGCCTTGCATCATCTCAAAACGAAAACCGCCTAAGAAGCGAATTGGAAAATTTAAGGAAAAAGCTAACCGCAGCCTTAGCTGTTGCAACAATTTCTTTGCTATTGGCATTAAGTGCGCTCAGTTTTCTATTGCTAAAAAATTTACTTATTAAAAAAGATGGAAAACCGACAGAAAACACAGCAACGATAGAGAGTGTGAAAGAGCAGAACAGAGTTCCTGCAGAAAACGAGAGGAGGGAAAATTCTACTACTGAAAATCCAGGAACTATAGAGTATGAGAGTGAGATAAGGGAGAAAGAAGAAACTTCGAAAACTGAAGCGGCTAAAACCAGAAGCAAGGATATTGTAAGCGAAAACAATTCCACTAGAAGAGATGGGGAAAAAGCAAAGGGACCAGAAGAAACCAACCGCAAAAGCACATCTACTGATGAAAAAAAACCTGCTGAAAAAACCGAATCTAAGAAGGGCGAGGAAACAGCCGAGAAAAAGACAGATGTAGCAACCACAGCTGAAAGCCAAAAGAAAGAACAAAGCAAACAGGACAACGCAGAATCTGAAAGTAAGAAATGATACAGTACCCCAGCCTTACGGAGTATGAAATAGAGTTTAAAAAGCGCGGAAGAAGCGCACTAAACTTCAGCGGAAATTATGAATTCATTACTTCGCAGAATGCGCCGATTAAGATTTTCAACCACGGTTCCGGAGCGTATGCTGCAATTTACAAGATTAGAGATGTAAGCAGCGGGAAACATTATGCCCTGCGCGTTTTCCTTAAAAATGGAGATGCGGGAAACATACAGCGCGTTGTCCGTATCAATGAATTTCTGGAGGGCATCAGCGCACCCTGGCTCTGCAAAAGCCAGGTTTTTACCACCGGTGTCAGCGTGATGGGAAGATCTTATCCCGCTATCCTTATGGAATGGAGTGCAGGAAAGAAGCTCAATGATTTTGTGAGTGGTATCCTGCACGATAATACAATGCTGGAAAATCTGCAGAAGAAAATCGTAGAACTCAGCCAGGATTTGGAATCCAAAAACATTGCACATGGCGATATTCAGTCAGGAAATGTTTTAGTAGAAGGCAGCGGCATCAATCCCACACTGAAGCTGGTAGATTATGATGCAATGTTCGTACCGACTATTACCGGTCAAAAAGCAACAGAAACCGGCCACAGCTCGTTTCAGCATCCGCGAAGAACGAAGCAAGAATTTAATCCCGAAATCGACCGTTTTTCTTTTTGGCTTATTCTTACTGCGCTGGAAGTCTTGAAATGTGATAAGAAACTCTGGACGAACCCAAATCAGGGTGGATTTTATGATGGAGATAACTTCCTTTTTAGGGCGAAAGATTTAGAAGCACCGCAGCAATCACGGTTAGTAAGCAGGCTTCGGCAGCTTAACCGCCCATCGCTGAATTTTTATCTGGATCATCTTTTTTCGAACAATATTTCATCGAAAAGAGAAGTTCCAAAACTCTACAGCTCTGCAGGAATAAAATCAACCCGATCGCAAGAATCTGTATCAGAATATAAACCGAAAGTAAAAAAAACTGTATCATCGGGAAATGATTTTGTAATTAATTCCACACCACCTATTGCTGATGTTTATTTGGGAGATGGATCACATCTTGGCACCACTCCGCTCAAGCTGGACAAGGACACCTACGCTTCCAAGAAAATTACGGTAAAGTTTAATGAAAATGAAAAATCGTTCTACCTGAACCGGAGCGAAAGTGAATACAATATTTTTCTGGGCTCAAGCGGTAAATCAGCTAGTGGAGCATATTTTTACATAGACAGTACACCATCCGGAGCAAGAATATTTGCAGAAAATGGCCAATTTGTTGAAAAAACCCCAGCTACGCTTCCTATATCGCAGTATGCTAACAGAAAAGTAAAGCTTGTTTATGATAATGTGGAAGAAAGAGTTTATTTAAATGCTGCGCTGAAGGATTATCATATTAATCTGAAAGCAACATCGCCACCACCAAAGCCTGCTATTCAGGAATACGGCTATTATGATAATGGACAACTTTACTATGTTGATTTGGCAGGTTTTGAAGATCGCGTAAGAAGTGGCTGGAGTTTTAAAAAGATTTACAAGCATGGTGTAGGGTATGAGGTTAATGATCTGCCGGAATTGAAAGAGATTGTGGAAAAATACAAGCAAAACAAACCTATATCTTCTAATAACAATGGCGTCATATGGGCATTAGTCATTCTCCTATTTTTTTTATTGTTAATTTTCTTTGCTTCGATAAGAGAAGTGGAAACGGAACTGAAATTATTGAAATTATGCCGGGCGATACTGCATCAGTGATTATGGATACCTTGGCTCCTCCAATGGAAACTCTTTCAAATGTACCAACGGAAATATCAGTTGGCGAAAAATTAAATCGTGCAGGCATTTCAGTTTTTAACGAAAACTCTAATGTAAAACCAGTTTTTGACGGGTGCGGAAGCTATTTTTCGCTTGACAAAAATGAACTTCAGAATGGAAATTATATCTTTACCGGATTCACTACCAGTTATTTTGTTGGAACTAATATAGAACATTCTATTAGTTTGGTAATTGATGGAAATGTAGTGCCTTTTTATGCCTCCGAAGTTACAAACGGAGGAGATCATTGCGAATTTACAAGTTATATCGGAAAAATTGTGATTGATTTCGAACAGATAGACAGTGGTGAAGAAGTAGCTTTCTACAAAGGTCGGATGATAGTAACAGTAACCCGTAGTGCATTATCACGCGAGATTTATTTTCAGGTTGTTTATATTTCTGCCGAAAAGAAATTTATTCAGATATTGAATAGTTGTAAGTGTAGCAATTTTAGCCAAAATTCTGGTTTTAAAACCTTGAAAAGTTTTGGCATAGTTCCTTCTAATCATAAATTGGTCACAAAGTTGGGAAAATAACGTTTCGATTCTTTTCCGATATTTTTTGAATTGATAAAACTGTGGCTTGTAGTCTTTTTGATTTCTCCTTTTAGGAGTTTCTAATTCTATATTTACCTCATTGAATAAGTCTAACTGGATGGTTTGAGACAAATAGCCTTTGTCCCCAAGTAACACACAGTCAGACATTTGGAGTTTTATATCTTGCAAGTAGTGGATGTCGTGAACGGATGCGGGAGAAATATCAAAACTCTGAAAAACCCCAGAAATTGAACATACAGCATGTAGTTTATACCCATAGAAATGCAGGTTCTGCGAAGCACAAAATCCTTTGTTGGGATAAGCATAATCTACATCCTTGCAAATCCTGCT
>NZ_FQYI01000010.1 GCF_900141665.1 Cruoricaptor ignavus
TCAAACTCCAAAAACCAATAGAAATATATAAATCAGCAGCATAAAATTCAATTAAGAAACCCTTAAAAGTGGTCTAGTGAAGTGTGGGTATTTCATCTAAAACTTCCATTGCTTATAATAAAGAATTGTCCTCTTTGACATTTGATAAAAATAATAATTCTTATTTTCAAGCTTATGACAATTTTAGAAAAGATTCGCTTAAGACTAAAGTTATTATAGATTATGAAAAAAATCAAGTAAAAGGTCCTTTAAAGATTCCTTCATCAGATCGTAATGCAAAATTTAGATCATTAATCATTAAAAGGAATGCAGAGAAAGATGTTATTCAAGAGGAAACGTTTTTCACAAAGACTTTTTCCATTCGATTTCCATGTAAAATTGTTTGGAATCTTAAAAATGAGAAACCTACTGAAAAAATAATGGGATATGATGTGAAAAAGGCAACTTGTAATTTTGGAGGAAGAAAATGGATAGCATTTTATACCAGCGAAATCCCAATACAAGACGGGCCATATAAATTTTCGGGATTACCTGGATTAATATTGAAAATATTAGACAGCAAAGAAGATTATATTTTTGAAATCAAAGGTATAACAAAAGAAGTCAATAACTTAAAATATAGGAATTTTGGTAATGGTAAGCCGGTAGAACTTTCCCCAGTTAGATGGGAAACTTTTTTAAAAAAATATAAAGAGCAACCATCTATGATCTTAGAAAATCTTAATACAACCCAAACCACTTATGTAATTAACGGAAAAGATGTTTCAAGTCGTGACGTAAAAGACGAATATAATAAAAAGGAATGGCTGGCATTCAAAAATTTCGAGAATCCTATTGAGGTAGAGCCTTCATGTAAATAAAAATTATGGTTGTTGTTTTTGACAATTGGTGTAGTAGATGTACTAATTTTGTAAGAGTGGTCAAAAAAATTGATTGGCTACAGTGCTTAACTTTCAAAGACTTAGAAGTATTCATGACGGTGGAATTTCCGAAGGGATAGATATTGAACTGGCAAAAAGGGAAATGGCGTCTTATGATGGAAGATGGAAATATGGGTTTAATACTATTTATAGAATTGTATTACGAATTCCAATTCTTTGGTTTTTCGTACCGTTGTTCTGGCTCTTAAAGTTTTCAAATCTTGGAGAATTTATTTACCTGCAACTAGCGGTTAGAAGAAAGATAATCCCACTTCATTGCAGTGATAACTCCTGCACTAATAAATAGTTTTAGTAATCTGTCCTAATTTATAAATTACGACCTATAACACTTGTAAATTAGGACATTTCAATAAGATACTTACCTCCTCTAAATAGAAAATCACAAGGTGGGTAATTGTGATACCGGTTTTCCAAAAAGAGGGATAAAATAAATACAAATGCAATTGCTTAAGCTGGATATTTGAGATACAGCTTCAGTTTAAAGATGGGTAAAAAAGACACTGGTAAAATCAAAAGCTGCGTCATTTAGATGCAGGTTTCCCACAAGGTGTGTAAAAGATACAGATTAATGACCTAATTAAAACAGCAATAACATGATTCTCAACTTACATACATGAGATTGAACTTTTTCCAAAGATGAGCAAAAAAGATACGGGAAAAATCAAAACCTGCTTATTTCAGATACAACCACTTCTAAAAGCTGCATAAAAAAGATACAGCTTCATCACAGACTTGTGTAAAAAAGTCCTACCCAATAAAATTTCATCGTTATTTTTTCTCTTTATAAGCAAAAACCACATAAAACAGATGCTAAAAGTAAACCTTATGTCCTTTTAAACCTCTGAAAATGAGTTTGGCAAGATGTGTCTTTGTGCCCACGAACTTTTTCAAGTTTTGCGACAAAGACCCTCTTGCCTTTTCTGCGAAAAGGGTGAAAAACTTCGGAACTCAGTTTTTATTTTGCAGAAAATTTAGATTTAAGATGCCAAACTCATCCAAACTAAAAGTTTTTAAGCCAACTAATATTCCAAATTCATCCAGAACATTCTTTTTTAAGCCAACGCCGGAAAACACTATTGTTTTTATTAGATTTCTACTTCAATTTTGCAGTACAGTCAACATACTTACAAAAGAAGATTTTGAAATATTCAAAGAAGAATTGTTCGCAGAACTTCGAGAGATGCTTTCTGCCTCAGAAAAGAAAGAAAAACGATGGCTTCGCTCCAGTGAAGTCAAAAAGCTTTTGAATATTTCCTCCGGTACTCTCCAGAATTTAAGAATTAACGGAACAATAAAATATTCCAAAGTAGGAGGGACATTGTTCTATGATTATCAAGATATTGAAAAACTCTTCAAACAATAGAAAAAAACAAACACACAAACGATGAACAAAAATGAAATCTACCTTAGACATCTCACGAACTTTTATGACAGAATAATGATTTGCTGAATCCCACTCATATCAGCCTCTATCTTGCTATTTTCCAGTTTTGGAATGTTAATCAGTTCAAAAATCCGATTTATGTTTCCAGAAATGAATTAATGAAACTCAGCAAAATATCTTCGTATACCACTTATCATAAATGCATCAAGGATTTAGAAGCAACGGGCTTAATTGAGTATTTCCCTTCTTATAATCCATCCAAAGGAACGATGATTAATGTGAGTGTATCTGAAAAGTAAAAAACGCACCATGAAAACGCATTTTATTTTAAATATTGCACTTTTATAGTGCGAATTTATATCTTTGTAAAAAAAATAGAATGGAAAAACTTTGGGAATATTTCCATAAAATATTGAAAGAAACTGATTCTGCCGCATTTCGTTATATTTACAAAGACATCAATTGGGAGAACAGGATGGTTGGTATTACAGGACCGCGAGGAGTTGGCAAAACAACTATGGTTCTGCAACACATAAAGCAAACCCTCAACCTTAATGAAACCCTGTATGTAACTGCGGAAGATTTTTATTTTGCTGACAACAAACTTTTAGACCTTGCCGCTGAATTTGTAAAACAAGGAGGAAAATACCTCTTCATTGATGAAATTCATAAATACAAGGACTGGTCGAAAGAACTTAAACTCATTTACGATTATCATAAAAATTTAAAAATAGTGTTTACAGGCTCCTCTGTTTTAGATATTAAAAAAGGAGCGGCAGACCTTAGCAGGAGAGCTGTGATGTATCATCTGCAAGGATTATCTTTCAGAGAGTATTTGCAGATATTTCACAACATAGCAGCAGATGTTTATACTTTACCAGAAGTTTTGGATCATAAAGTTGAGATTCCTGATATAGAACATCCATTGCCTCTATTTCAGGATTATTTGAAGAAAGGCTATTATCCATTTGCACTGGATGGAGATTTTGAAATTCGCCTTCGGCAGATCATAAACCAGACATTGGAAAGCGATATTCCCATTTATGCAGAAATGAATACGGCAACGGGAAGGAAATTAAAGCAACTTTTAGCCATTATCTCAAAGAGTGTTCCTTTTAAACCAAATTTCAGCAGCATTGCCACCGCACTTTCAGCAAGCAGAAATAATATTGCCGATTACTGCCTGTACATCGAGGAAGCAGGAATGATAAGCCAACTGCGAAGCCATACAGGAGGTATAAAAGAATTGGGGAAAGTAGAGAAGATTTATCTGGATAATACCAACCTCATCTATAATTTAGCAGAAGATACTCCAAATATTGGGAATATTAGGGAAACCTTCTTTTTAAACCAAATGAGGATCAACCACTTAGTGACTTCGTCTAATTTTGGAGATTTCAGAATAGATAATATCGATTTTGAAATCGGTGGGAAAAATAAAACTCAGAAACAAGTATTAAACGCTGAAAAGGGATTTGTGGTAAAAGATGATATAGAATTTGGATATAGAAACAACATTCCTCTTTGGCAATTTGGAATGTTGTATTAGTAAAAACTTAAGTTTAAGGCACTCAAAGAATCTTATTTATGAATAATATTTGAAAATTAAGATCCTAAACATTAGTATGTTACAATTTAATTTCTAATCATATAAGAAAAACTATTGTAGAATAAAGAAAAAGGGTTAAATTTGCACCCATAAGATTTAGAAAATCGTAAACAAATTACGGAGGGGTCAGATTCGGATACCATAAAAATAAAGCTTTCAAAAAGCTGAATAATAAAGGAAATATTTGAAGTCATTGAAGTCCCGTCCGGATCGCAGAAGTTTTTCAATTTTCTTTTTCTTAAAAAAATTGATCCGGTAGTTCAGCTGGTTAGAATGCCGCCCTGTCACGGCGGAGGTCGCGGGTTCGAGTCCCGTCCGGATCGCGAAAAACAATCCCGAGGATTTCCTTGGGTTTTTTTTTGCAAAAAAAATGCAGGAACAAAATCCTGCATTACTATCCTATCTTAAAAATTATAGCTGAGCCTGTAGCTTTTCGGTGATCTGTTCTTTAGGAACCACCCCTACAATTTTATCCACCACTTCCCCGTTTTTGAAAATCAGAACGGTAGGGATGCTGCGGATTCCGTATCTCGAGGAAACTTCCTGGTTGTTATCAACATCTACCTTGCCTACGAGCGCCCTCCCTTCGAAATCGTCCGCTACTTCCTCGATGATTGGCGCCAGCATTCTGCAGGGTGCGCACCACGCCGCCCAAAAGTCTACCAATACGGGCTTGTCAGAGTTTAATACCTCATCAAACGAATTGTCTGTAATTTCTAATGCCATTTTTTTTAATTTTTAAACTTTCTTATTTATAGAAAAATTCATACCAAATAAAAATCAGGAGTTCCCTGGCTTTTCATCATAGAGTTCTTTCAACGCAGATGCCAATCTGTCAATATCTTCCGCGGTGGTTTGGTGACTAAATGACACACGCAGCGGCGTGCAGTGCTCCATTTCGTAGGCATCCAGGATAGAAAGCATCACCATAGATGGCTTGCCGGCGCCGGAGGAGCACGCGCTTCCCTGCGATACTGCGATACCCTTCATATCCAGCTGAAGCCCAATTAACGGGTTGCTGAAAGGCAGCAGCACGCTGAGTACCGTGTAAAGGCTGTGGCTTTCAGCAGAATGTCCGTTGAATTTTATGCCGGGAATAGCTTCACGAAGGCGGGAAATGGCGTATTCTTTAATTTCCGAAATTTTCTTCTGGTATTCGGGTAAATTTTCCATAGAAATTTCCATCGCTTTGCCCAGACCCACGATGCCGCAGACATTTTCCGTACCGGCACGAAGCTCGCGCTCTTGCGAGCCACCGTAAAACATTGGCTTCAGGCGGGAATTTTTTCGGATAAAGGCAAATCCTGCACCTTTTGGTCCGTGGAATTTATGCGCAGAGCAGGAAGCGAAATCAATATTAATTTCTGAAAAATCCAAATCAAGATGCCCTATAGTCTGCACCGTATCGGAGTGGAACAGCGCGGAATGCTCAGCGCAAATATCTCCTACCTTTTTGATATCCAGTAGGTTGCCAATCTCGTTGTTGGCATGCATCAGAGAAACCAGGGTTTTCTTTTCGGAATTTTTCAGCGCTTCCTCCAGTTGTACCAATGGGATGTCGCCCATCCTATCAGGCTTTAGATATACTACTTCCACATTGCGCCGCGCCTTCATATCCCGGATGGTTTCCGCCACGCATTTATGCTCCATCGGGGATGTTATTATCCTTTCCACTCCCAGGTGCTCCACGCAGCCGCGGATGATCATATTGTTGGATTCCGTGCCGCAGGAAGTAAAGATTATTTCGCCCGGCTGCACCTTGAGGTAATCTGCCACCTGTCTGCGCACGCCTTCTATCAGGGCTTTTGCTTCCTGGCCTATGCTGTGCGTGGAGGAAGGATTGCCGTAGCTGAGGCGCATAGCCTCCACCATCGTGTCGATAACTTTCTCGTCCAGCGGCGTGGTAGCCGCATTATCGAGATATACTTTGCTCATTTTAATATTCAAAGGTTCAAAATTACGGATTATTCTAAAATCACAAAGATGGCTACCGATAGCGGATAATATATTTGCCGAATTCCTTCTCCTGGGGAAGCTCCGCCAGAATCCAGCCGTGCTCTTCGGGAATTTTTTCCCTTTTCAAATGGATGAATACGCAATCGCCGCCCAGTAGGCTTCTCACTTGCTGCTGCCCTTCCGGGGTATTGATATCAAGCAGAGAATCCTTCCACGAATCATCCGGCTGGAAGCGCGTCTCCCGATTTAGTGTGTAATTTTCATATTTAATGCTGTAGATCTGTTTTTTCAATTCAAATGCAACCGAGTTGTACACGCGGTTCCAGGCGAGCACGCTGCTGTGAGGCTTCTCTTTTTTAATGAATTCGCTAACCGGTTTGGGGCTTCCGATTTCGGTTTCTATCTGGGAAAGATAATTTGTGGACAGCGGAATAATGATGAGTGGCAGAAAAAGCATCAGCAAAGAAATGCTGATTTTTTTTTGAAGAAATAATTTTAACGCCACCGCAAGAAAAATTCCTGC
Organism: Cruoricaptor ignavus; assembly: GCF_900141665.1. Classification (GTDB taxonomy): domain Bacteria; phylum Bacteroidota; class Bacteroidia; order Flavobacteriales; family Weeksellaceae; genus Cruoricaptor; species Cruoricaptor ignavus. Next base: position 6,414 of record NZ_FQYI01000010.1, read on the forward strand.
GAAAACCAACCAAGCAATCATCTGGACATTTACCGTAAAATTTAAATTTGGAATGGCATTAGAAGAAAGCAAGATAAGCCCTAAATACAGCAAAAGTGCAAACGCGGCATTGAAAACGAAAACACGGGAGAGGCTTTTGCTACCCATCTCCGAAAAAATTTTACCAAGACAAACCGCGATAAACGGGGAGACGGAAAGTATGTAAAGCACGAGCTTGGAACTGCTCAGTGAAAAGATTATCAAAGGCAAAAGTACGGTGAAAAAACCCAGGCGGTTGGCTTCTGAAGGTTTTTTTCTCACATTAAAAATCCAGTGCAGCAAAAGCCCCAGGCAGGGGAAAATTAGCAGCGGCAGGAAGGCAAAGTAATACCAAAACGGCTCGCTGCGCTTCAGGGAGTCCGCATTGGAAACCCTGTCTATAAACTGCTCCCGGATGAAAAAATTATAAAACTCCGGCGACTGGCGTATAAGATACAGGAACCACGACCCGCCGACCGCCGCGGCGAGAATGCCGCAAAATACAACCGCCAGCCAATGCCTGCGCCAAAGATCGGGCGCCGGGAAAGCCTTGTTCACGGGATACAGCGCACAGACCGGGACAATGAACGCAAACGGGCCTTTCGTCAACACGCCCAAGCCTAGCGAAACGGAAGCCGCCAGCAGCCACGGTATCCTGTGGCTTTTTCTGTAAAGCGCATAAAAATAAACCGTAAGCAGGGTAAAGGTGTTCAGGTAGGCATCCGTGGTAAGGTTTCGGATGGACATCAGCACCAGCGGCAGCGATGCATAGCAGATCGCCGATAGCAGCGCCGTATCTCTCTCCTTAAACAAGAGTTCCGAAAGTTTATATACGATGAAAATCTGGAGGAGGAAAGCCAGTTGTAAAGGAAATCTTGCCGAAAATTCAGAGATACCGAATATTTTATAACTCAGCATCGTAATCCAGTAAGTCATCGGAGGCTTATCAAAATGAAGAATCCCTAGGTACCGCGGATAAATCCAGTCGCCTGCTTCCAGCATCTCGCGGGGGATTTCCGCGTATCGCGCCTCACTCGTTTCCGTAACGCCCCACCCCCCAAGGTGGTAGAGCGACGCCGCGAAAACCAGCAGCAGGAGGAACCAGAAAAACTTTTCACCTTTTAATTCCATAATTGAGTTTTAAACAAAAATAAGGTTTTAAACAAAAAAACCACCCTTTCGGGTGGCTGACTATACTTGAAAAAAACTATTGCCCTTGCCGAGCGTCTTGAATCATCTTCTCGTTTGCGGTAATAGCAAATTCTACGCGGCGGTTCTTCGCGCGGCCGTCCTCGGTATCGTTGCTCGCGATAGGCTCAGACATCCCGAGGCCTTTTGAAGTAAGGCGGCTGGATGAAACGCCCTGAGAAACCAGATAATTTTTTACTGAATTCGCCCTGCGCTCGGAAAGTCCTTGGTTGTACGCTGCCTTGCCCTTGCCATCAGTATGGCCATAGATGCTGATGTTGGTATCAGGGTTATTTTTCATCACTTCCGCCAGGCGGTCTAGGTTCGTCTTCGCAGCCGTGCTTAGCTCCGCAGAATCAAAGCCGAAATTTACCATATTCTCCTTCATCGTCACGCGGATTCCCTCTCCCACTCTCTCCACCTCTGCGCCCGGCAGCGTCTGCTCTATCTCGCGTGCCTGCTTATCCATCTTATCTCCAATCACATTTCCTGCCGCACCTCCGATGATACCTCCAAGAACGGCACCGGCAGCACCATTGCGCCCTTTGCCAACATTGTTGCCCAGGATGCCGCCGATCACAGCGCCGGAAGTCGCCCCTACCACGGTGCCGCGCTGCTGATGATTAGAATTTTGGACGGATTCGCAACTGGTGAGTACCAATGCAGAACCTAGAAATAAAGCCGCTATTTTATTATTAAATTTCTTCATTTTTAGTTAATTTTTTGAAAGTTATAAGTTACTTTAATCATTCTACCTTCAAACGGTACATTTTGCTCCAGCGCGAAGGTGTTTTCAGTCCTTCCCACGAGATTAAGCGCATAGCCCGCAGTCTGGTTTTTATCCTTCATATCTGGATAGACTTTTTTAAACTGAAACTGACTGCCGTTCTTCACCTCCCACCGGAAATCCTGCGTCACGGAAGGGCAGCCTGCGCCCCCGTTGAGAGTATAGGAACCCGTATAATTGTTCGGGACAAGGTGCCACACGCTTCCCTCAAAGCATTTTGCGTCGGCATTTTCATCAAAAGGTTTTATCCTGAAATTTTGAGGATAATTAACGCTTGTCAGCTGCCAGTCCCCTTTCATTTTTAGATAATCCGCACGGTTTTGCTGTGCTACTTTTGCATTGGAAGCAGAATTACAAGAAGCCAGGATCCCTCCGGCCAGTACAGCTCCAAAAATTATTTTTTTCATTTTAAAATTATTTTTTTTGAATAAATATAAAAATTATGCCAAACCTGCTTGGATGGCGCTATTTTCTTTTGGCAGATGACGCGGGAGCGTTTTTCTTTGCCGGCTGCTGAGAGCGCACTGCACGGGTAGCAGCCGCCTTGGGGGCATCCATCTTCCCGGCTGAATAGTATTTGTTGAAGGCGTACTCCGCAGCCTTACCCAAATCTATCACGCCTCCCGCCTCGGAAATGAGGCTGAAGCGGTTGTTAGTGTTGCTTTTTATCATCGCATTCACATCGGATTTATTGGCTGTCATTACGAAAGATTCGATGATCTGCTGTGGCGTGAGCCCGGGCATATAGGCAAGCAGCACTGCCGCCGCACCGGCGACCACGGGGGACGCCATCGAGGTACCCTGGAGGTATTCGTACTTGGCATCCGGCACGGTAGAGTACATTTCCGAGCCCGGCGCAAACACATTGACAAACTTTCTGTTGTAATTGGAAAAATCTGCGCGGAGCATTTCGTTATTATTGGTGCTGGCTCCTACTACTATCATATTGGTAATGAATGGCTTAGCATCCGTACTGCTTCGGTAATTGGTAGGGAAGTACTCTGCTTCTGCAAGATCTTCGTTTTCATTGCCGGCTGCCTTCACGAGTAATACGCCTTTGTCTTCCGCGTATTTAAAGGCATCCCAGACATACTTCTTCCCTGGGGAGACTGGTTTTCCAAAGCTCATATTCAGGATTTTAGCGCCGTTATCCACCGCATAGCGTATGGCATTTGCCACATCTTTATCGCGCTCATCCCCGTCCGGCACGGCGCGCACCGTCATTATTTTTGCTACTTTGTATGCTACCCCGTATTGAATTTCCTTAGCATGCGGATATCCGGCGATAATGCCCGCCACATGCGTGCCGTGCTGCGCATCCGGCCCTTCGTAGTGGTTGTTTCCGTAATTTTTATGGGAATAATCATAAGGATCATCCCCTACCAGCTCCGCACGGGGATCGAAGTCCAGGTTGTACTGTTTCGTTGCCTGAGGTTCATAATAATCCAGCGCCTGTTTCATTTCCTTGTTCATCAGGCGCTCCACCTCCGCCGCCGGTTTTCCTGCGAAGTTGGGATCAGAAGAAATACCTGCGAGCACGCTTGCCGCCATAGCCTGCTGCTGTGTCGTAGGCCTTATGGTTTTAATGGTTTCCTGTGTCAGCGGTCTGCCGTTCAGCAGGGAAATCATAGTGGGCACCAGTTCCTGGATCATTTTGTACTGGTTGTAGTTCTGCTGTGCCTCGATGTTTTTTTTTGTGAAAATCTCTTTCGAAGTCATGTACATTTTGAATTCCTCAGGCATATTCGCCTGGTTGGCTTTGTTCTGTGCAGAATTCGCACCCTCGAAAACAGGCTTGTACTTTTTCACGATGCGGGTCACTTCCATATTATCCACCTTTACATCGCCGCCTTTTCCGCCAAGGAAATTCCATCCGTGGATGTCATCCACATAGCCGTTGCCATCATCGTCAATGCCGTTGTTCGGGATTTCGTTCGGGTTTTTCCACATGTTTTTTACCAGCCCCGGGTGGTCTACCTCTACCCCGCTGTCCAGCACGGCTACTACGACTGTCTTTGGCTTAATGCCTTTGGATTCAAAGAACTTATAAGCGTTTTGGGTATTGACCCCATAGACATTGGTGGAGGCAAAGTCTTTATGATACCAAGTCATCAAATCTTTGTCCTGCATAGGATCCGCCACTCCCTGAGCGCTGAAAAGCAGCCCGGAAAAAGCAGCTGCTGCAATTAATATTTTTTTCATTTATCGGATGTTAAAATTTTCAATATAAGCCAAAGCGCCTGGGCCTTCGTTACAGATTAAATCCACCACCGAAAGATCCGGCAAGAATCCGAACCGATCCCCAAATACTTGGTAATAATGCGGCGCTATCGGATTTTCTGGATTTTTTGCTGAAAACCTCAGCCTGAAATCTTGCCCTGGAAAATCTTTGGAATATGCGCTATTCAAAGAGTATGCCTTTTCCGTTTTCAGGATTTTTTGGATGATGCCAATCCCGTTCAGGTTGAAATCCATCAGTGAATCTGTCTCAAAGTCGAAAACTTCCGCCAGGCTGTCCTCGTAAAATTCAAAATACGGTGAGCTTTGGTAGGCAGTCTTTATCGATTTCCAGTGTAAATCCTTCCAGCGTTCGGCGTACGAAATTTCGATTTCGTGCAAGGCCCTTTTTCCCGTATGCTTTATCGGGATGATGAGCGAAAGTTTTCCGTTGGCGCCGTAGATATTGGCTCGGTTGCGGTAGGTTTGTTTCGGGAAATTTTCGAACCGTTCGAAGGTTATTTTATTATCATTATCCAAAAAAACCTTCCACCAGGAAACCGGCGGAAGATAGAAGATGGGGAGTAATGATTCCATATATTAAAATATCAGATTTTTAATTATTCAAAAATATTGCTTTCTCTTTAAATTTATTTCAAATTTAAGAAAAATCAGTTTGTTTCAAAACTGATAAATAATTCTCTCATAGTTTTACCGAAAATACGCACCAGGTGAGCCAGAAAATGTTATTTTTGCAAATTCAAATAATACATATGTCCGCCGAAACGCAAAACATGAAACTGATTGCCGAAACAGCGAGGGATTTCGCTGAGAAAAACATCCGCCCGTACATTATGGAATGGGATGAAAGCCAGACTTTCCCCAAAGATCTTTTCCACAAGATGGGCGAGCTGGGCTTTATGGGCATCGTGATCCCTCAGGAGTACGGCGGCTCTGGGCTGGGCTACCAGGAGTATGTATCCGTTCTGGACGAAATTTCCCAAGTAGATCCATCCGTCGGGCTATCCTTAGCAGCGCATAACTCCCTATGTACCAATCATATATACGAATTTGGAAATGAAGAGCAGCGGCGTAGGTGGCTGCCGAAGCTTGCCTCCGGCGAAATCCTCGGCGCATGGGGGCTTACGGAGCACAACACCGGCTCCGACGCCGGCGGAATGAGCACCACGGCGGTGCGCGACGGCGATGATTGGGTGATAAATGGTGCGAAAAACTTCATCACGCACGCCATCTCCAGCGAGGTGGCCGTGGTAATGACGAGAACCGGCGAGAAGGGCGAAAGGCATAATTCCACAGCATTTATTTTGGAAAAAAGTATGCCCGGTTTTTCCTCCGGGAAGAAGGAAAACAAGCTCGGGATGCGCGCCTCGGAGACAGCGGAACTGATTTTCGATAATGTCCGGGTGCCGGATTCCAGCAGGCTCGGGGAAGTGGGCGAAGGCTTTAAGCAGGCACTGAAGATTCTGGATGGCGGCAGAATATCCATCGCGGCGCTCAGCCTTGGTACGGCGCGCGGAGCTTATAAGGCGGCGTTGAAATACTCCAAAGAACGCGTACAATTTGGCCAGCCCATCGGCCATTTCCAGGCTGTGAATTTTATGCTCGCAGATATGGCTACGGAAATTGATGCCGCGGAGCTTCTGATCCGCCGCGCGGCAGATATGAAAAACCGCGGAGAAAAAATGACGGTGGAAGGCGCGATGGCAAAACTCTTCGCCTCCGAAGCGAGCGTGCGCATTGCCAATAATTCCGTACAAATATTTGGCGGATATGGCTACACGAAGGACTTCCCAGCGGAGAAATTCTACAGAGATGCCAAGCTGAATACTATTGGGGAAGGCACTTCGGAAATTCAGAAGCTCGTGATCGGGCGGGAGATTATCAAATAATTCCAGCACCCTTTGCGGTGCTTTTTCTATTTTTGTGAAAACTTTAATTATGGAAAAGCTGGACGCTTTAAATCAGGTGGCGGAATTTCACCGGACCTTCAATGCGCCGATCTTAGCATCGCCGCAAATTCCTGCCAAGGAGCGCTGCGAGCTTCGAGTGAGGCTCCTCCAGGAAGAGCTGGATGAACTCCAGCAAGCCATTAATAACAATGACATCGTAGAAGTTGCCGATGCGCTTTGCGATTTGCAGTATGTCCTCAGCGGTGCCGTGCTGGAATTTGGCTTGGGCGAAAAATTTCCCGCGCTTTTTGAGGAAGTTCAGCGGTCGAATATGAGCAAAGCCTGCACTACAATGCAAGAGGCTAAGGACACAATAGCCCATTACAAAACAAAGGGACAGGAGGCCTATGCCGAGGAATGCAACGGAAAAATCAATGTGCACCGCGCGGGTGACAATAAAGTCTTGAAGAGCATCAACTACTCCCCCGCCAACCTGAAAAAAATTATCGAGAACTAAAATGAAAAACTACATATTGCTGCTTTTTGCATTTTTTTTGCAAATTGCCTATTCCTGCGAAAGCAAGAAGGTCGTTATCAACCGGGAAGTGGAATCCAAAAAAGACGGCCCGATGCTCCTCGGAAGACAATCGGCAGATCAGTTCCAGAAAGAGCCCTACAGCGGGTGGTTCAGTGAGGAATTTAATGAGTATCCAATCGATGACGCAGCTGTTGCCGAACTGAAAAAGCAGAAAATTTCCAGCTACCAGATTACCGCCTTCGTGGGCACCTGGTGCGAGGATACACACCGCGAGCTCCCCCGTTTACTGAAAATCCTCGAGGCGGCAAACTACCCTAAGGAAAAGCTGAATATTATCGCAGTGAATAGAAAGATGGAGTCCCCCAGCGGTGAGGAAGGCCTGTACAACATTAAAAAAGTACCTACGATTATTGTTAAAAAATACGGTAGAGAATTGGGCAGAATTACAGAAACGCCAAAATCCGGCTATCTGGAAAGGGATCTGGCAGAAATTCTGAGAACGGATGATGGAAATTCAGTGGGAAATATTTTCAAAAAATAGCATATGGGCAAAACATTCTGGGGTTTTGTAATCGGGGCGGCGCTTACGGCATTGCTGTTCGCCTATGTGTGGAAGAAAACTTCGGCGGATAAGCGCGAAGAGCGCAACGACACCTACATCCTCACCAACCAGATAAGCCGGATGAATAAGATGGTGGTGATGGAGCAAAACCTCACCAGCCTCCAGAAAACGAAAATCTCCAATGAGGTGCTGGGCGGGCTGCTCCCGGGGGCGGACAAGCAAATCGTAACCTTTACCAGAACCAACGCCCAAGTTTCCTATGACCTGAACAAGATGCGGATGGAGGTGGACAGCGTAAATAAAAGATTGATAATAAAAGAGCTACCGCATCCTGATATCCGCATCACACCAAGTGTGGAAATCCAGAGCATGGATGATTCCTTTTTTTACAGAATCAACGAAAAGGACTTGAAAAAAATTACCGAAAATGCCAAACAAAATGCCGTAAAGCAGGTAAACCAGGAGAATCTGAGAGCAGAAGGCAGAAAGCAACTTCAGCAGAATTTGGAGCAAATCTTTGTTTTGGCTAGAGCCCTCAACTATGAGATTGTAGATGAAACAAAACAACTATCTCCGGCAGATTTTTAAAATCATTCGTTAAAAAAATCATAAATCTCACAAATCGTGTCAGTTTGTCATATTTTTTGATAGTTAAATTTAAACCAAACTTAAAACTATCATTATGGCATTTACAGTAATTGGGCACTTTACCAACACAGAAGAGGCTGAAAAAGCAATTCAAAATCTCGCTGCAGCCGGCTTTTCGCAAAACGATTTTTTTCTGTCAAAATACAATGTATCGGGTGTGCAGGCTTCGGAGTACGATTTTGACGACGATGAAAGGACTGCCGGTTTCTGGAACCATCTTTTCGGCGAAAATGAAGACAGGATGAGGCACAGCTATGCGGCATCCAGAAGCAATGTGGTAACGGTTTATGTAGACAATCAGGCGCGTGCAGAAGAAGCGCGGAACATCTTGGACGATGCCGGTGCGGCAGATATGGATGAGCTTTCCAAGGGCTACAGAAAGCCGGCGGTCACCGGAAATGACGAATACCCAATTTCCGAAGAAAAGCGCGCAAGAATCCTCAGCAAAGCAAGAAACGATGTGTATTTACTTGATCCCGAGCGGAATTATAATTTGAGGAACCGCGGAGAAATGGACAGCACAATGGACGCAATGGGCGGCGCCGACCGCGTGTGATAATCAAACAATGTTAAATTACCGGTTTTTCGCCGGTTTTTTTAATTTTTAATACTATTTGGCTTTAAAATTGATAGTCAAATTCCTGAAATACTCACACTAATGAAACTAGAAAATAAGAAAATAGCCATCCTTGCTACCAATGGTTATGAGAGAAGCGAACTGGAGAAACCTATGGAAGCCCTGAAAAATGCAGGAGCCACTGTAGAAATCATCTCATTAAAGAAAGGGGAAATTAAGGGTATGGAAAACGATTCTGAATGGTCGGGCTCCGTAAAGGTAGATGATACCGTTGCCCACGCGGATGCTGCGGATTACGATGCCCTGGTACTGCCGGGCGGAGTCTTGAACCCGGATGCCCTCCGCGGAGACGAGGATGCGGTAGCCTTCGTGAAAGATTTTTTTATGGAAAACAAACCGGTAGCGTCCATCTGCCACGGACCGCAGCTGCTCATAGAGGCAGAAGTTGTTTCCGGCAGAACGCTCACCTCCGTATCCATTATATCCAAGGATCTTAAAAATGCCGGCGCCAACTGGGTGGATGAGCAAGTGGTAACCGAGGGGAACCTCACTACCAGCAGAACCCCTGATGATCTGGATGCTTTTAATGAGCGGATAATCGAAGAGTTTTCCAAATAATCGTTTATGAATCCGGACAACCTAATTCCAGAACAAAGGACTGGCGGATATAGCGATACGGTTTCCAGCGAAAAATTTGACAGTTCTCTGCAGGCGCAGCATCATTTTTCCTTGGTAAAGCACCGCTTCTTTGATATAAAAAACTGGAGCGAGTATGCTAAGGTACCGGGGGCAGAATTCCAGCTTTATAACGCTGCCGCCGCAGAAGCCGATGGCAAACCACAAGTAGGATACTATTTCCGGATCACGATGCCGTTTCCTAAAAATCCTGCAGGACAGGAAAGTGACTGGGTTCAGGTGGAGGAGATTCAAGAAGGAGAAAATTTCGCCGCAATGCGCGTCCGCCCCGTTCACTCGCCATTGGGTAGCGAGACTGAGGAAACGCATTTTTTTCAGGACGAGGCTACCTCCACATTTATCGTAAAATGTGTAGCGGATGAGGTATTTGCCGAGGTGCACGGCAGAAATGAAAAGCCGAACATTAGCGCGGAATACGGCATTATTGAAAATATCAGGAACGCTGCTGTGGCAATAGGTGGAATGCTTTTCGGGAGTAAATTCCAGTGGAAATCCCTTACCGCCGGCCTGGTAGAAAAATAACTATAAATTTAATAATTATAACATTGCGCCTCTCTCGGCGCTTTTTTATTTTACATTGATGAAAAAACTTGTTGTATTATCCGGAGCGGGAATATCGGCGGAAAGCGGGATCTCTACATTCCGGGATGCAAATGGCCTCTGGGAAAACCACCGCATAGAGGATGTGGCCTCCCCAGAAGGGTTTGCCCGGGATCCTGGGCTTGTGCTGAATTTTTACAATATACGGCGCAGGCAGCTGCACACTGTAAAGCCCAACGAGGCGCATTATATTTTAGCAGAGCTTGAAAGATTTTTTGATGTAAATATCATCACCCAGAATGTGGACGACCTGCACGAGCGCGCCGGCTCCTCCAATGTTCTGCACCTCCACGGTGAACTGCTAAAAGCCAGACCTGTAAACTCAGATACAATCATTCCGTGGGAAGGGGACATTCTTCCTGGCGATACGGATGCGGAGGGGAATCAGCTGCGGCCGCATATCGTTTGGTTCGGCGAGATGGTACCCGCGATGGAGGAGGCAGAACGCTTGGCTTCCGGCGCTGATATTTTCCTGGTCATCGGTACCTCTATGCAGGTGTATCCGGCGGCGGGCCTCATCCACTGCGTACCGCCAGGTTGTGAGATCTTTGTAATCGACCCTAATCTTGAGCACCAGTTTACAAGATTTGAAAACTGCTTCCGCTGCGGCGCCAGCCAGGGAATGCACCGTCTAAAAGAGCGTCTTTTATCTGAATTACAACTTTAAATCTTTGTTTAAAAGTTTATATTTGCAGAAAATTTTTCTTTAAAAATGAATGTAAAAAGCATTTGGGCAAGGCAGATAGTGGCAGCAATTACAGCGTTTGCCTTGTTGCTTTTTTCCTGTTCTAAAAAAAATGAGGCTCCAGTAGCGCAGACTGAGGCAACGGCTGACAGTATAATAATAGAAGAAGACACCATCCCGAAGCCAACCATTTACATCACTTTTGATGACGGGCCGAACGAGGGCACCAAAAACCTTTTGCGCGTTATCAACGAAGTTAATGTCCCGATGACAGCTTTCGTAATCGGTAAGAATATTTATGCTAACGAGCATCTGAACAGCCTGTACCGCCAGTTGGTAGACAACCCGTACATCGAGGTGGCCAACCACAGCTACACGCACGCCAACGGCCGGTACAAAAAGTTTTACCAAAATCCCGAAAATGTTCGCGCAGATTTCAACCGTACGCGGGACAGCATTCGCACGAATATAGACCTGGCAAGGATGCCGGGCAGAAACATCTGGCGATGCGGCGACCTGAAATTTACAGATTTAAAGGCTTCTGCCGCTGCGGGCGACCTGCTGCAGGATGCTGGCTACCGCGTGGTAGGCTGGGATATGGAATGGGGCGCCACGAAGAAGATGCACCTCGCGGGCAGCCACGAAAAAAAACTGGAAGAAGTGGAGCATTATTTCGAAACGGGCGGCGGCAAGCGCCCTGGTCACCTTATCCTTCTCTCCCACGACCAGTACCTTACGGATGAGGATTCCGTGAGGGAGCTTACAGCATTCATTACCAAGCTGAAGGAAAGTGGGAAGTACCGTTTCAAAAAATTATCAGAATACCCATTCAATACCGCCGATTACAAACCCCTTTCAAAGCCTCATGCAGACTCAGCAAAACTACAGACAACTCATCTCTGAAATTCCTGCAAATGTACAGCTGGTAGCAGTCTCCAAAACCCACCCTGCAGAGGCTGTGAGGGAGATTTACGATTTAGGGCACAGGGTGTTCGGTGAAAATAAGGTGCAGGAGCTCCTGGAGAAATACGAAATCCTGCCGAAAGACATCCGCTGGCATCTTATCGGCCATCTGCAGAGTAACAAGGTGAAATACATCGCGGATTTTATTGATGTAATCGAGAGTGTAGATTCGGAAAAGCTGCTTCTGGAAATTGATAAGCAGGCAGAAAAACACCAGCGGAAGATTAAAATTTTGCTGCAGGTCAAAATCGCGGAAGAGGATACAAAATTCGGCTTGCAGGCTGATGAAGCCAGGGAGCTTTTCCGCAAATGGAGCTCAGGAAATTATCCAAATGTGGAGATTATCGGCCTGATGGGGATGGCATCGTTTACGGAAGACGAAAATAAGGTACGCCGGGAATTTTCCGCATTAAAAAATTTATACAATGAATTTTCTGCGCAGGAAAACCTAAGCACCCTGTCCATGGGAATGAGCGGCGATTGGAAGATTGCCGTGGATTGCGGTTCCAACTCGGTGCGCATCGGTTCGTCGATTTTTGGAGAACGAATTTATAAAAATTAAACGCCGATATTCCGGGGAATGATTTTTGCTTAAACAATCAAAATCCTAAAATTATGCAGAAGATTTTGATTGTTGAAGATGAAAAAGCCATTTCCGGCGTACTCGAAAGCATCCTTTCGGATGAGCTTCCCGAATATGAATTTGATACCGCAGAGGATGGGCTGGAAGGTTTGAAAGCCATTGAGAAAAATGAATATGCCTTAGTAATTTCCGACATCAAAATGCCGAAACTCTCCGGCACAGAACTCCTCAGCCAGGCTCTGCAGATGAAGCCAGAAACTACTTTTATAATGATTTCCGGCCACGCAGATATTGATACGGCAGTCGGCAGCCTACGAGATGGCGCGTATGATTTCATCCAGAAGCCGATAGATATTAACCGACTGATCACCAGCGTTAAAAATGCAATTGACAAAGAAAAATTATCTAAGGAAAACCAGAAATTGCAAAGTGAAAACAGCACGCTGAAGAAAAAGGTAAGCAAAAAGTACCAAATGATCGGCGAAAGTGATGCACTGAAAAAAATCCACGAAATGGTGGACAAAGTTGCGCAATCCGATGCGCGCGTGCTCATTACCGGGCCAAACGGCGCCGGCAAAGAATTGGTGGCGCACGCGCTTCACGAAAAAAGCGAGCGCAGCAAAGGCCCGATGGTGGAGGTAAACTGTGCCGCGATTCCGTCAGAACTGATCGAATCTGAATTATTTGGACATGTAAAAGGATCGTTTACCGGAGCCATTAAAGATAAGCAGGGAAAATTTGAGCAGGCGAATAACGGTACCATATTCCTCGATGAAATTGGTGATATGAGCCTCATTGCCCAGGCGAAGGTGCTCCGCGCGCTTCAGGAAAACAAAGTTTCACCCGTCGGAAGCGATAAAGAAATAAAGGTGGATGTGCGGGTGCTCGCTGCTACCAACAAGAATATGCAGGAGGAAATCGCCGCCGGAAGGTTTCGGGAAGACCTTTACCACCGCCTTTCCGTGATTGAAATCTATGTACCCCCACTAGATGAGCGGAAAGAAGACATCAAATTACTGGTGGAGCACTTTGCAAAACTTATTGCTGATGAACACGGTACGGCATCGAAAAAATTTGATGATGCGGCAATATCGGCACTGGAGGAGTTCAGCTGGACAGGAAATATCCGCGAGCTGCGGAATGTGGTGGAGCGCCTGATAATCCTCGGCGGTACTACCGTTACAGCAGAGGATGTGGCGAGTTTTGTACGGAAATAGTTCTGTTTTAATAAGGAAGAAACGGGAAGTTTGCGGTATTTTTGCTGCAAACTTTTTTTATGCCTTTTTTGGAAAAAAACCTTTCCCGCCAAACTCTGAAACTTGCCCTCCCCGTGATGATAACACAACTCGGGCAGGTTTCCGTTCAGCTTTTTGACAACATCATTGTCGGAAACTTGCTGGGCTCCCAGGCACTGGCGTCCGTATCTCTGGGCAACGCAATTTTTATGATGATGTTCATCTTCGGGCTGGGTATTTCATTTGCTATCCCCCCCCTTGTTTCAGAGGCGCATTCTCAGAATAATGATGAGAGGATCAGCGCCGTGTTCCGTCACGGTTTTGTGCTAAATATGTCCGTAGGCGTACTGCTGATGATACTGATGCTCGCTGCCAGACCGCTGCTTTACCACCTAGATCAGCCGGAAGAAATCATCCCGGATACGGTACACTTTGTGAGCATTATGGCATTTAGCGTTTTGCCGTTTATGGCTTTCCAGACTTTGCGGGAAGTTTCGGAAGGCCTGGGCTACACCGTAGGCGTTACTAAGGCTACCATTGCTGCCAACTTGGTGAATATCGCGCTGAATTATATCTTCATCAAAGGGCTCTTCGGCTTTCCGCCGATGGGCGTGCGCGGCTCAGCATATGCCACCCTCCTCGCACGGATTTTTATGCTCGCTTTCCTGTTAATTGTAATGCTGAATCATACTTTAACAAGAAAATATCTCCGCGCATTCACCTTAAAAGCAGAAACTTTCCGAAGAAGTATGTTTTTAAATCTCTGGAAACTCGGTTTGCCTACCGCCCTTCAGATGTTTTTCGAAATCACAGCATTTTCCACCGCGGCATTTATCTGCGGGTTGGTTTCTGCCAAAGATATTGCGGCGCACCAGATTGCCCTTAGTATGGCATCTTTTACTTTTAACCTCTGCGTCGGCTTCAGCGTAGCCTCCACGATTATGGTGGGCAGGCGGTGGGGCGAGCGCAAGTACGAGGAACTCAGAGCTGTGGGCATCAATAATTTGAAAATGGCATTTATCTTTATGATGATCTGCGCGGCATTCTTCGTGCTGGCACGCGGCACTCTGCCAACATTTTTTACCAAACCCGACGATGTGGAGGTCATTGCCTTAGCCTCCCAGCTGCTTATTTTTGCGGCCCTTTTCCAGTTGTCCGACGGGATCCAGGTTACGGCTCTGGGGGCGCTGCGAGGCGTTCAGGATGTGCGGGTGCCCAGCCTCATCACTTTTGTGGCCTATTGGGTCATTACTTTGCCCTTGGGCTACTATCTTTGCGTGTCCCGAGGGATGGGCGCTACGGGGATGTGGATTGCCTTCGTGGCCGGCCTTACTTTTTCAGCGGTGACGCTCGTGTACAGATTTTTAAAACAAACCGGGCGGTTTTTAAAACTTTAATTTAAAACTAAAAATATTATGCAGGTAGATATCAGAAGGCTGAATCTCAGCGATTTTGATGAGTTGATCGAGGTAATGAAGAAATCCTACCCGGAGATGATGGACGATGTCTGGGAAAAGCGAAGCATACAGAAGCTGATCTCGATATTCCCGGATGGGCAGATCTGTGTGACGGTGGACGGGAAGGTGGCTGCGGCGTGCCTCTCCATCATCGTTCAGTACGAGCTATACGGCGACGATCATACTTATGCTGAAATTACCGGGAACTCCAGCTTCAATACCCATTACAACTCCGGCAATGTGCTGTACGGCATCGAGATGTTTGTAGATCCGGAATACCGCTCGCTGCGGCTGGGCAGGCGCCTCTACGATGCCCGCAAGGAGCTTTGTGAAAAACTGAACCTTCGGTCGATAATCGTGGGCGGGCGCATCCCAAACTATCACAAATACAGCGCGGAAATGTCGCCAAGGCAATACATCCACAATGTTCGCAAGCAGGAAATTTACGATCCTGTGCTTACTTTCCAGCTTTCCAATGGGTTTCAGCCCAAGCGAATTCTGAAAAATTATTTGCCGGGAGACAAGTTTTCCGGTGAAAATGCCGTTCTGCTGGAGTGGAGCAACATCTACTACAGCCGCAAGCCCAATACGATGCAGGACAGCGTAATCCGCCTCGGGCTGGTGCAGTGGCAGATGCGCCAGTTTAAAAATGTGGAGGAATTTTATGAACAGGTAGAGTTTTTCGTGGATGCGCTGGGCAGCTACAAATCGGATTTCGTGCTCTTCCCCGAATTTTTCAATACGCCTCTGCTCGCGCTTTTCAACCACCTCTCCGAGAGGGAAAGTATGCAGGAACTGGCAAAACTTACGGAGCAGATTAAGCAGAGAATCTCCGAAATGGCTATTGGCTACAATGTGAACATCATCTGCGGCAGCATGCCGTACGAGGAGGCCGGCGAGCTTTACAACATCAGCTACCTCCTGCACCGCGACGGCAAAATAGATGAGTACCGCAAAGTGCACATCACCCCGCACGAAAGGAATTACTACGGAATGAGGGGCGGCAATGAGATTAAAGTTTTCGATACGGACTGTGGGAAAATCGGTCTCGTAATCTGCTACGATGTAGAATTCCCGGAGCTTTCCCGCCTGCTGGCAGACCAGGGGATGAAGATACTCTTCGTGCCGTACCTCACCGATACGCAGAACGCCTATACCAGGGTGCGCCACTGTGCCGCGGCACGCGCGATAGAAAATGAGTGCTATGTAGCCATCTCCGGCTGCGTGGGCAACCTGCCGGGGGTGAAGAATATGGACATCCAGTATGGCCAGGCAGCGGTATTTACACCTTCGGATTTCGCTTTTCCATCCAACGCCATCAAAGGGGAAGCCACGCCGAATACGGAAATGACGCTGATTGTGGATGTGGACCTCAACTTGCTGAAGGAGCTACACCACTACGGATCCGTGCAGACGATGACTGACCGAAGGCGGGATCTCTACGAGATCTCGCTAAGAGAATAATAAAACGAATCCGCCGGCTGCGTTTCCGGCGGATTTTTTCATTAAAGTTTAAACTCAAGCTTAGCGTTAAAGAAACGACCCGTGAGCCGAACTGGCACGCCGTAGATTGAGCTACTCGTCACATCGCTCACCCATTGATTTGCCACGGTATTGTTGATGTTAAACGCGTTGAAAACCTGCACGCCAAGCGAAAGCTCTTTAAAATTTCCCCAGAAATTCCCAGAAGCTTTGAAATCTTTCTGGTCAATGAAAATTTTCGACAAACCGATATCCACCCTTTTGTAAGCCGGCAGGGTTTTCTGGTAACCATACGGCGCGTAAGGATTCGGCTGATTCGTTACCGGATCAATGCTGATAGGCGCACCGGTCGGGAGTCCGCTGCCGTAGGTCAGTGTAAGGTTTACACGCATACTTGGGAATACCGGCATATAATCCTGATAGAACATCGAGAAGCGGAAACGCTGGTCCGTAGGCCTTGGGATATTTCCCCTGTCGTCAATATTTTCGTAAGCCCTGGCATAACTTGCTGAAATCCAAGAATCTACACCAGGAACAAATTCACCGAAAAGCCGTGCATCAATTCCGTAGGCATAGCCTTTCGAATTATTTTCACCGAAATATCTGGTGCGAACATTGTCCACATAATACGGAATCAGCTTGTTCAGATTTTTGTAATAAGCCTCGGTCGTCAGCTTAAAAGGCCGCTGAAACATTGAGAATTCATAGTCATTACCCAGGATAATCTGCAGAGATTGCTGCGCCTTGATATTCGGATTGAAGCTGCCATCCAGCGCCTTGATTTCCTTGTAAAACGGCGCCTGATAATACAAACCGCCAGCAATCCGGAAGAGCATATCTGCATTCCAGTCCGGCTTTATCGCAAACTGAACCCTTGGGCTCACCAAGGTTTCGCCGTTGTAAGACCAATGCTGCGCACGAACGCCAGCATTGATGAACACGCGGTTTCTATCCCACATCATTTTCTTGGAAAACTGCGCATAGCCGGAAATTCTGCTTGGTGAGATGTCGTTTTGCCCGCTGATTAAATAGCGCAGCTTCAGATCACCATCGTTTATGGGGAAAGGATTATCCATATCTCTTTGTGATGTATATCCCAGATAATCAATCAGTTGCCATTCATTTGTAAGGTCTTCGATTTTCTCCTTCTCGAATTTTACACCCACTTCAAAATCCGTGTTTACATTTGGTGAAAACCGTGTTCTTAGCTGGCTTCCGAAGGTGCGGATGAAGAGGTCGTTTCTTGCGTGGTCAATCTGTCCGCCGGCATCATACGAAGGCAAGGGTTCGCCGGAAACAGGGTCGAAAGTTTGCAGCATATAGCCGGAAGCTAGGCTGTAATACTCTCTCTCGCGATTTTGATAGGCAAAATTATCAAGCGTTACGCGCCAATTTCTATTCGGCTTAAAGTTCACGCTCAGCGTTCCCATCATATTTTTGTAGCGGTCGTCCTCCCTACCGTTGTAGAAAACCGTCAAACGAATGGGCTGAAGTGCCGTTCCAAAATCGATGTCCTTTTGCTTCGGCACCATCTCATAATCATTCTTCGAGTAAAAACCGAGGAAAGAAATATCCAGTTTTGGATGCGCCGCATAATTCAGGTAAGATTGCACATCGATGTAAGTAGGGTTGAAATCCGTATCCTCATTCAGCGTGTTCAGCACAAGGTTTGTATTCCTGTATCTTCCTGAAACTAAGGCTGTTAGCTTTTTATCCTTCGTTGCAAAACCACCAGTCAATCTTCCGCCAATCAAACTTGCTTCGCCAGAAAGTTCCATTTTCTCTGGCTGGCGATAGTAAATGTTCAGCGCGGATGACATTTTGTCACCATACCTCGCCTCAAAACCTCCCGCCGAAAAATTCACCACCGAAACCATATCAGGATTAATGATGCTCATCCCTTCCTGCATCGAATTCCGAATCAAAAACGGCCGGTAGATTTCAATGTCATTGATGTAAATCAAATTCTCGTCGTAGTTTCCGCCACGCACCATATATTGCGAGGAAAGCTCCGTGTTGGAATTTACGGAAGGCAGCGTTTTCAGCACGCCCTCTATTCCGCCCGCAGCAGAAACCACTTGCTGTGCGGCCTTTGTGGAAATACTCTGGTTGGTAAGGTCGGTATTTTTCGGCCTGCCCTTTTTCTGGAAAACAATTTCCTCTATCTGATTTTCCTTCTGCACTTCCTGCGCCAAAGCGAAAAGCGGCGCCAAAGCTGAAACGAATAAAATGAGCTTTTTCAATGCTTGAAATTTAAGTTTTGCAAATTACTAATTTTCCAGAATTGCCTGCCTGATTCTTATTAATTTTTCAAGCAGATTTTCCAGCTGATGCAGCGGCAGCATATTGGCACCGTCCGATTTTGCGCAGCTTGGCTCAGGGTGCGTTTCCAGGAAAATGCCGTCCACACCTGCTGCTATGCCAGCCTTTGCGATGGTCTCTATCAGCTCCGGTTTTCCGCCCGTAATGCCGGTATTTTGGTTGGGCTGCTGCAGAGAATGCGTGGCATCCAGAATGACCGGCGCAAACTTCTGCATCGTGGGAATTCCGCGGAAATCCACGATTAAATCGGTGTAGCCGAAGGAATTGCCGCGCTCAATTATCGCCACTTTTTCATTGCCGGAATCCCGAACTTTCTGCACAGCAAACTGCATACTTTCCGGCGAGAGAAACTGCCCTTTCTTTATGGTGACGGCCTTTCCCGTTTTTGCAGCGGCAACCAGCAGATCCGTTTGGCGCGCCAAAAATGCGGGAATCTGCAGCACATCTACAAACTGCGCCGCCAATTCTGCGTGATGATTTTCATGAATATCCGTAGTTACAGGAATCTGAAAAGTCTGCCCTATTTTTTGCAAAATCTTCAAAGCCTTCTCATCGCCAATGCCGGTGAAGGAATCCACCCTGGATCTGTTCGCTTTTTTGAAGCTGCCTTTGAAGATGTAAGGAATTTCATATTTCTCGGAAAGCCGCACGATTTCTTCCGCAATCTTCATCGATAAAGCTTCATCTTCAATTGCGCAAGGCCCAGCAATCAGAAAAAAATTGCGGGAATTTTTATGGCGGATATTTTCTAAATGCTGAATCATAAATGAAAATTATTGCGTGGCACGGATTACGCGGTTGGTGATTTGCTCCAGTTTTTCATTGGCATAAGTGGAATCGTAGTCGTTCATCACCTCGAAAATATATTGGTAAAACGGCGTAATTTTCTGTACTTTTTCGGATTCCCGATAGGCTTTGTCCCTGCCCATCATCTCCAGGTCTTTTATAAATGCATTAAACCTTTTGTCCACTGGCTCTATGGAGCTCACCAGATAGGCGTAAGCCTTGTCTCGCTGTCCGAGTTTTTCATAAGCGTCCGACACTGCGGAAACTACAAGCGAATATTCAAAAGGTTTCAGCCGCATCTGCCTGGCTGCAAATCTTTGATTTTGAGGATCAAGAGATGCGTAATAGTCGTATTCTTTGAAGATGCCCTTCTTCAAATCTTCGGCTAGTTTCAGGCCTTTCGCTTCCTGTCCGGAAATGATGTAGCCGTAAACTATCTGACTCAGGGAGCGCGGGTCGTTAAATTTATCCGAAGGGATTTCCTTTGCCGCAAGGTCCAGGATCTGCGCCGCACGCTGTGTTTCTCCTTTCAGCGCCAAAGCCTCTGCAGCGCGTGCCGCGGAGGCGCGGTAGCTAATGATGTTAGAGGTGCTGGTTTCATCGAAATGCACGGACCTGTCTTTAAAATTCCCCCATCGGAAATTCTTCACCGTACGGTAAAGATCCTCTGCATCTACCCTGCCCAGATCGCCGTTTTTATTTTCCGCTGTTCTGATCGGTACTAGGCGGTAGCTAAAGCCGTCAAACTGCAGATAATCATTAAGGTAGAATGTATTATCCTCGCTGTAGATGCCGCCTGAGGAAAAACTGATCGGGCGCCTCCAGTCAAAATTGGCGAGGATATCCAAAAGCATCAAATCATTTTTAAACATCGTTTGCTTGCCATAGTCAATCACGATTTGGTCGAGCGCTTCTGGTAGATCTGCCGCGGTGATGATGCCTGCCTTTACTGCATTTTGCTTATTTACCGGCAAAATAAATTTTGAAACGGGGAGGATGTTGAACCTGTCATATTTCTCTTCGCCGAAGAGCATTTTCAGGAGTTGGTCTTTATCCTCTGATTTTGTTTTAAGGAACTGTACTGCCTCCTTCACGGTCATAGAATCCTGCGTTGCAAACTTCCGAAAGCTGGCAAATGCGGTCTGCGGCATACCCTGGGCATTCATATTTTCGAAGAGCCCCTGCCAGGATTCTTTGTCCATCACATAAATCTGGTCATTGCTGCCGTCTCGGTAGTCTTCGTGTACTAGGCTGCTCGGCACGGCATCGGCGTTGTAGGTTTTCCTCCTTACCTGGTCGATGTTCCACGGTGTGGAAAGCAGCGTGAAATTCACGACCTTCACATCATCCCGAAATCTTTCCGTTTCCTGAATTGCCCAAACGGGATAAGTATCATTATCCCCGTAAACAAACAGGATGTCATTTTTTGGCAATGATTTTAAAACAGAGTAAGCATAATCGTAGGCTGTGTATCTTTTGCTCCTGTCGTGCGGGTTGTAGTTCTGGAAGCCCATCATAAACGGAATACCCAGTAGTAGCGCGGAAACAGCGATGGTAGCAGCGTTTTTCTTCACTTTATTTTGGGTAAACCAAAGAATCGCAGCAGCCCCCAACCCAATCCAGATGGCAAAGGCGTAGAAAGAGCCCACCATTGCATAATCTCTCTCCCTTGGCTCAAAAGGTTTCACGCTGGTGTAAAAGATGATGCCCACACTCGTTAAAATGAAGAGTGACAAAATGGCATACCACCTTAGGAAATCTCTATTAGCCTGAAAGAAAAAGCCAATCAAGCCCAGCAGCAAAGGCAGGAAGAAGAATTTCACGGTGGAGGCATTCCGGAATTTCGCCGGCATATTATCCTGCTTTCCGTACAATGCATTATCGATGAATGGTATGCCGGAAATCCAGTTGCCCTTCGTGTTTTCCATATTGCCTTCCAGGTCGTTTTGCCTCCCTACGAAATTCCACATCAGGTAGCGCACGAAGTAGTAGGAATTCTGGAAGGAGAAGAAATAATCCAGGTTTTGCGCTAAGCTGGGGCGCTGTACATTTATCAGGTCGTAGGGCTTCACATTGAGATAATCTTCCACCTTTATAGTGCCGTCTTCATACTTCGCCCGCAGCTCATCGTACATCTGTTTTGCCTCCGGGCTGTCGGCATATTCCCCGTTGAAGTTGAACTCGAAATCCGGCGCTCCGTACATGGAAATGTAGTTCGCCATCACGGATTTATCCTCGTTGTACATCCTCGGCAGGAAGCTGGTGTGGTTTTTATTGTAAACATAGTTAAATCGATCGCCCACTACTCTGTAGCTGCCAGTTTTTTCATCTTTTTCGTAAATGTCGCCGGTTTTCGTCTGCCTGTAGCTTCCATCCTCGTTGCGCTCGATGCCCTTGGCATCCAGGTAAGCGGTGTAATTTTGCCCGTAAATCGTTGGCCAGTCGCCGTATTGTTCACGGTTGTAATAATCCAGCATCCCGATGGCGGTATCAGGATTATTCAGGTTCATCGGTGGGTTGGCATTCGCACGAATCGGGATTACCAGCCAACACGAAAAACCGATGAGCATAAAAACTACCGACAGAACCACGGTCTGGTAAAGCCCCCTGCCGGATTTCCGCGTCCATTTTATCAGGAAAAAGCAAAGCAGCCCGAGAAGCAAGAATGCGAGCACCGTGCCGGAGTGGAACGGCAGCCCCAGCCCGTTCACCGCGAAGATTTCCAGCCTGCCGAAAAGCGTCATTATCACAGGGAAAATACCCTTGAAAACGATGGCGAGAATCGCAAGTGTGATGAGATTTGCAATAAGGAAACTCCTCCAGCTGAACTCGTATCTTTTGGCATAATACAGCAGGCAGATTGCCGGGATGGAAAGCATACACATCATATGCACCCCCACGGAAAGCCCTGTGACAAAGAATATCAGGATCAGCCAGCGCTCGTTGCCAGGCCTATCGCTCTCGCTTTCCCATTTCGTGATGAGCCAAATCATCAGCGCTATGAAAAGCGACGCCATTGAATACACCTCGCCTTCCACTGCAGAATACCAGAAGGTATCGGAAAAAGTGAAGCACAGCGCGCCTATTACCCCGGCGAGCAGTATCCAGAAATCATTTTTGGTGCTGATTTCATCAGCGTTTTTATTAAATAAAACTCTCGCCAGGTGAGTAACCGTCCAAAAGAGAAACAAAATGGTAAACGCGCTGAAAAGTGCCGACATCGCGTTGATGACCACCGAGTAATCAGCACCGTTCCCAAATGCAAACATACCCGCCACAGCGCCTACCAGCTGAAACAGCGCAGCACCGGGAGCGTGCGTTACCTGCAGCTTCACGGCAGAAGAAATGTACTCCCCGCAATCCCAGAAACTGAAATTTGGTTCAATTGTTGAGAGATAAGTTACGAATGCAATGGCAAATACTGCCCAGCCAAGTGCCGTATTCCAGCGTTTATAAGTCCAGTTCTTCATAAAAAAATAAGAATGTTGCGAAATTAATGTTTTTACCCGAACTCCCGGCAGATTATGCGGCGCATAATTTTTAATTCAGCAATTGTTAATTTTTCTTAATTTTGCACGCAGTTTCTGAGAGGAAAATAGTATTAGAAATGACGAATGTTTATAACAACATACTGGAACTGATCGGTTCTACCCCACTGGTTAAGCTCAACCGCGTTACTGAAGCCATTCCTGCAACGGTATATGCCAAGCTGGAATCCTACAACCCGGGGCACTCCACAAAAGACCGAATAGCCCTCCACATCATCGAAAGTGCGGAAGAAAAAGGCTTGCTGGAGCCTGGCGCCACCATCGTAGAAACCACTTCCGGGAATACCGGCTTTTCCGTGGCAATGGTTTCCATTATTAAAGGTTATAAATGCATACTTGCGGTCTCCGATAAAACTAAGCCGGAGAAAATCGCCTATCTGAAGGCACTCGGCGCCAAGGTTTTCGTATGCCCGGCAAGCGTTCCCGCGGATGACCCCCGCTCTTACTACGAAGTGGCGAAGCGCATCGCTGCGGAAACGCCCAACTCTATTTACATTAATCAGTATTTCAACGAGCTGAATATCGATGCGCATTACCGAACTACCGGCCCGGAAATCTGGGAGCAGACTAAGGGTAAAATCACGCACATCATAGCCTGCACAGGAACTGGCGGCACGCTTTCCGGCTCGGCAAAATATCTGAAAGAAAAAAATCCTGATATAAAAGTCATCGGTGTGGATGCTGATGGCTCCATCCTGAAAACCTATCACGAAACCGGTAAAATCGACAAAAGCGTAATACATCCATATCAAATCGAAGGCTTAGGTAAAAACCTCATTCCCAGTGCTCTTCTTTTTGATTTAGTGGATGAATTTGTAAGAGTTAACGACGAAATGTCTGCCTACCGCACCCGCGAAATCGCAATGAAAGAAGCGATAATGGGCGGCTACACCACAGGTGCCGCTGTTCAGGGGCTCCTGCAATATGCCAATTCGCACCCGTTTACGGAGTCCGATGTAGTGGTGGTTATTTTCCCTGATCATGGCTCGCGGTACATTACCAAAGTTTACAATGACCAGTGGATGGCGGAGCAGGGCTTTACCAACAACTGCATCCACAGCTATGACGAGCTTCACGCTACGGAATTTGTGAAGTAAATTCTTCTCCGCTTTTTACGCAAACGCACAAATTTTAAGTCGAAAACCATTCGAAATAAGGATTCTTTGCATATTTTTTTCATAATAACTCAGCGCTTATGCGTGGATCATCACATCCTTTCCCCAAAATATCACATTCTGATTTTTCTCACCCAGCCTTTGTTTTAGATTTTTTAAATTTGCAGATTATATCTGTTTTATCTGATGGACATTTTTGAACGCATAAAAGAAAATCCCGGCCCGCTCGGTCAGTTTGCGGACTACGGCGAAGGCTACTTTATATTTCCAAGACTCGAAGGCCCTATCGGCCCAAGGATGAAATTTCAGGGCAAGGAAGTCGTATTCTGGTCTGCTAATGACTATCTCGGTATGTGTAACAACCCAGAAGTTCTGGAAGCCGATGCCAAGGCTGCAGCGGAATACGGAATGTTCTACCCTATGGGCGCACGCGCGATGTCCGGCGAGACGGATGAGCATTTGGCATTGGAAAAAGAGCTGGCAGATTTCGTAAAGAAAGAATCTGCCTATGTGCTGAATTTCGGTTATCAGGGGATGGTTTCCGCGATTGATGCTTTGGTTTCTCGCCACGATGTAATTGTGTACGACGCGGATTCTCACGCCTGCATCGTTGATGGCGTAAGGCTGCACATGGGAAAAAGCTTCACCTTCCGCCACAATGATATGGAATCGCTGGAGAAAAATCTTGAGCGCGCAACGAAGGTAGCGGAGGCCAACGGCGGCGGAATCCTCGTAATCACAGAAGGTGTGTTCGGTATGCGCGGAATGCAGGGCAAAATCAAAGAAATTTGCGAGCTGAAAAAGAAATTTAACTTCCGGCTCCTGGTTGATGATGCCCACGGTTTCGGCACTTTGGGAAAAACAGGCGCAGGTGTCGGTGAAGAGCAGAACTGCCAAGAGCAAATCGATATTTATTTTTCTACTTTTGCAAAATCTATGGCAGGGTTTGGAGCATTCCTTGCCGGGGATGCGGAAATTATCCGCTACCTTAAGTTTAATCTGAGGTCGCAGATTTTTGCTAAATCTCTAACGATGCCGATGGTAATAGGGGCAAGAAAGCGTCTTGAGATCCTAAAATCGCAGCCTGAAATCAAGGCTAAGCTGTGGGAAAATGTTCATAAACTTCAAAATGGGCTGAAAGAACGAGGATTTAACATCGGGCTAACCAACACCTGCGTAACACCTGTAATGATTGAAGGAACGCCGGTAGAGGCTACCTTACTCGTCAAAGACCTTCGCGAAAATTTCGGAATTTTCACTTCTGTAGTTGTTTATCCGGTGATTCCGAAAGGGATGATATTGCTGAGGCTGATCCCTACTGCTGCGCATACCGATGAAGAAATCAATGAAACTCTTGCGGCGTTTGAGGCACTTCACGATAAACTTGTAAGCGGATATTACAAAGATGCCGCAGAGAAATTGCTCAAAGAAGAGAATCTTAGCTTTAAACCTATATAATTCGATAATAAGCACTCTTAGTGGGTGCTTTTTTAATTTTTTGAAATGACGGATCTTGAAAAGCGTGTGGCGGCTTTTGAAACCAGCTTTAACCATATTGATAATACATTAAAGAAATTTGAGAAGGCCCTCAGTAATCTGAAGAATGCGCAGGCCGACTTGCAAAAGCTCGAAGAATATTATTATAATGGCTGGGCAGAGGACCTGGAGGCCGACAGACGCGGAGAAATATCGAATGGTATCAAGCGTGGGATTCTTTCTGAGGATGCAATTTACAATCTGCTTGGGGAAAGCCGTTCTATTGGTGTCGAAATGATTAAAGTAGCAATAAAAATGGTTGAGTAATGTACTAAATTAAATGATAAAAAAATCCGGCAATTTTGTTTGCCGGATTTTTTATTTTAAAATTTGATCAGTCTGCTAAAATAATACCTTTATTGTCTTTAAATTCCACCACACCGCCTTTGATGTCATAACCGAAATATTGTCCTGCGGAGCCATTTCTTTGCTCGAAATTTTTGCTGTAATCACCCACTGAACTATTATAAAGCTTAATTTCTCCTTCACTCAATGCGGAGACAATTGAGGCGTGATTATTCAGAATGTGAAACTCGCCATTGGAGCCGGGTACCTGCACTGATTTTACCTCGCCATCGAATATAACAGCTTCCGGTGTAAGTATTTTAATGTTCATCTTCTATTCTTTAAGCTCACTTTAGGCATTTTCAGCAAGCATTTTCTCACCGGCATCGATGGCTTCCTGAATGGAGCCTTTCAGGTTGAAAGCTGCTTCTGGAAGGTGATCCAGCTCACCATCGATAATCATATTAAAGCCTTTGATCGTATCCTTGATGTCAACCAGCGCACCAGGAATTCCGGTAAACTGTTCTGCAACGTGGAATGGCTGAGAAAGGAATCTCTGAACTTTTCTCGCGCGGTAAACTACCTGCTTATCTTCTTCGGAAAGCTCTTCCATACCAAGAATTGCAATAATGTCCTGCAATGCCTTGTATCTCTGAAGAATCGCCTTCACACGCTGAGCGCAGTTGTAGTGGTCTTCACCCAGAATTTCCGGCGTAAGGATTCTTGAAGTGGAAGCCAGCGGATCTACCGCAGGATAAATTCCCAGGGAAGCAATCTTTCTATCAAGTACCGTAGTTGCATCCAGGTGGGCAAAAGTAGTTGCAGGCGCAGGGTCCGTCAAGTCATCCGCAGGAACATACACCGCCTGAACGGAAGTAATGGAACCGTTTTTCGTGGAAGTAATCCTTTCCTGCATCGCCCCCATTTCAGAAGCCAGCGTAGGCTGGTAGCCCACCGCAGAAGGCATACGGCCAAGAAGCGCGGAAACTTCGGAACCTGCCTGCGTAAAGCGGAAGATGTTATCCACGAAGAAAAGTACATCACGGCCTTGCCCAGATTCGCCGCCATCACGGTAATATTCCGCCAAAGTCAGGCCGGAAAGTGCAACGCGCGCCCTTGCACCAGGTGGCTCGTTCATCTGCCCGAAAACAAATGCCGCCTTGGAATCCTTCATTTCTTCAAGGTCTGCCTTGCTCAAATCCCAGCCACCGTTTTCCATCGAGTGCATAAACTCCTCACCATATTTAATGATGCCGGATTCCAGCATTTCACGAAGAAGGTCGTTACCTTCACGCGTTCTTTCGCCAACACCTGCAAACACGGAAAGTCCGCCGTGTCCTTTAGCGATGTTGTTGATAAGCTCCTGAATCAATACGGTTTTGCCAACACCAGCACCTCCGAAAAGCCCGATTTTCCCGCCCTTTGCATAAGGCTCAATCAGGTCGATAACTTTAATTCCTGTAAACAAAACTTCCGCCGAAGTAGAAAGCTGATCAAAGTGCGGAGCCTCTCTATGGATCGCCCTTCCGCCCTCTTTTGAAAGCTCAGGCAAACCATCGATGGCATCGCCCACCACATTGAAAAGCCTTCCGTTCACACCATCTCCTGTAGGCATCGTAATCTGCGTACCAAGGCTGATAACTTCGTGCCCTCGCTGGAGGCCGTCCGTCGCATCCATCGCGATACACCTTACCACATCTTCGCCGATGTGCTGCTCCACTTCCAGAATTAGTTTCTCCCCGTTATCCTTCGTTACCTGCAGTGCATCATATATTTGCGGAAGCTGTTCAACTTCTGAAAACACAACATCGATTACCGGTCCGATGATCTGCGAAATTTTACCTTTAATTTGGTCCGCCATTACTCTTTTTTGTTTTTTGCAAATATAAGAATTGTTAAGTTTTTTGCAATTGTCCCAAAAAAGATTTTTGTCATCTTTGCAGTCAAATATTTCAGTTTGGAAATTATCAGAGATCTCCGAAATTACTCCAATACCAAAGGCCTAGCGCTGACCATAGGGATGTTTGATGGGGTGCATCTCGGTCACCAGCAGATTCTGCGGCAGCTGAACGATGTAGCAAAAAGAAGCAGCCTGGGGAGCGCCGTGCTTACCTTCTGGCCGCATCCCCGAAAATTTTTCAGTGCGGATAATAGTTTCCGCCTGCTGAATACACCCGAGGAAAAGAGTGCATTGCTGCAGAAATTTGGGGTGGAAAATCTTTTTATCCAGGAATTTAATGATGATTTCCGAAACCTTGAGGCGGAGGATTTTGTGAGAAAAATTTTATCAGACAAATTAAATGTCAAGCACTTAATCATTGGGCACGACCACACTTTCGGGAAAAACCAGAACGGAAATTTCGACCTCCTAAAGCGCCTGGCACCGGAATGCGGATTTACAACAGAGCAGATTCAAGCAATAGAAAATTCTGAAAATGAAATCATTATCTCTTCTACAAAAATTCGCGAAAGCCTGCAATCCGGCAATATTCTCTCTGCAAACCGGATGCTGGGGTACGCCTATCCTCTGACCGGGAGGGTAATTCACGGAAAGAAAATCGGGCGCACCATTGGGTACCCTACTGCCAATCTTGAAGTAAATCCTGATAAACTTTTACCGAAAAAGGGCGCCTACATCGTAGAGGTTTTTCTTGGTGAGGAGCAGCACGCAGGTATGATGAGCATCGGCACGAACCCTACCGTGAACGGGCAGCAGCTTACTGCGGAGGTCTATATCCTGAATTTCAGCGGGGATATCTATGGCGAGGATTTAACGGTGAGATTCAGGGATTTCCTCCACGAAGAGATAAAGTTTGAAAGCCTTGAAAAACTGATTGAAAAACTTGACGAGGATAAATTCAGGACGGAAAATTTTCACTTCTGAAGTGCTGCAAGCTGCTTCTTTGTTAGATTTTTTACAACGAGATTGTAAGAATCGTCTATCAGTTCACGGAGAAGCTCTGCCGGCAAATCATCAACAAAAACCGAATTCCAATGCTTTTTATTCTGATGCCACCCAGGCTGAATCTGGGAATAATCTTCCCGTAGCTGCAGATTTTTCTCAGGGGTGTTTTTGAGGTTAATAAAGACCGGCTTTCTCTCAAGATCGATAAGCAAGAACATCTTACCTGAAACCTTAAATACGAGGAGGTTTCCCCCGAAAGGAAAGCTCTCTTCAGCCGCAGGTTTCAAAAGCGCGTAATCCCGGATTTCCTCGGTATTCATTGAAAGCGTTAGCGTAGATGCTTCACGATGGCATCGCTCGTTGGCTTCGTGGCACTGTTGAAGGAATCGATCAGCCGTCCGTTCTCATCAATCAAAAATTTTGTAAAATTCCAAAGAATTTTGGAATCTTTTACACCATTGAGATTTTTATCAGTTAAATACTGAAAAATCGGTGCAATATCACTTCCTTTTACGGAAACCTTGGCAGCCATTGGAAATGTGACTCCATAGTTTTTCTGGCAAAATTCACCAATCTCTGCATTGGTACCCGGCTCCTGCGACATAAAATTATTTGCAGGGAAGCCTACTACCACCAGTCTGTCTTTATTCTCGTCGTAAAGTTTCTGCAAATCAGCATATTGCGGCGTGAAGCCGCATTTGGAAGCGGTGTTCACAATCAAGATTTTCTTTCCCTTAAAATCTGCAAAATCTATCGTGCCACCATCCAATGACTCCACTTTGTAATCATAAATTGAAGCAGGAGTGGCTGCAGCCTGCGCCGCTGATTTTTGGCTGTTAGTACATCCTGATAAAAAAGCGCCCACAGTAAGCAGAATGATGAATAATTTTTTCATAGCCTAAAACTTAAAAGTATTAGCAGGAAATTCTTTATTTATTTCTATCTTGTTGATAATCAAAACATAATTACCCTCGTTCTTCTCAGATTCAGATTCTATTCTGAACGGCATTGTATAGCTTTTCACCTTCCTGAAATCGCTGTACCGCAGGGTTTCATCGCCCTTCTGCTCCTGCACCAGCAAGTGTGTGGCGGCGTCAAAATAATACACTGCCCGCTCACGGTTTTTGCTTAGTTCTATTTTGTGGCAAATTTTATTTCCGAGCTTTTCTTTACCCAAATATTTAATTTCGTAACCCTTGAGTTTCCAATCCAGGAAATCGCTGTCGAAAGACTCCGCTTTGTATCCCGGGTACTCCTGAATCTTATTCGCGGCATAATTCATAGCATAGCCTTTCTTCCCATCGTAGCCTTCGATTGCCACATCCTTTCCCTGCAAGGTTATGATTGTTTTGGTTAAATTCGGCCTCTGCTGATAGATTTTCACGGGGCATTCCTCCTTAAGCCCCAGGATCGCCCTGCCCTGCAGGAGAATGGAATTTAGCGATTTCCAGTTTTGTCGACCTCCGGTAAGCTCAATATTTTTACTGATGATTTCCTGCGCAGTCTGCGCTGTGCCGAGTGCAGACAGGAAAAATAGAATTAGCGTGAAAAAATGTTTCATTAAAGATGGTTTTCGGCAAAATTACTTTTTTAAATGAAAACTCTGCAAAATAGCCCTGGCGCGTTCCAAATCGGCAGGCACATCTATGCCCACGCCCACAAAATCCGTTTCCACCATCTTTATTTTCATCCCGTTTTCCAGGTAGCGCAGCGCTTCTATTTTTTCGGTTTTTTCCAATGGTGATAATGGCAATTTGGCGAATTTCAGCAGCGCATCTTTCCGGAACGCATAAACGCCGATATGCCTAAAGTATTCAGGCTCAAGGCTTTGCTCTCGGTGAAAAGGAATGGCTGTCCGGCTAAAATACATCGCAAATCCATTTAAATCCGTGATGACTTTCACCGCATTTGGATTTTCGATTTCTTCTTTCTCGTTAATTTTTATTTTTAACGAAGCCAGCGAAATCTCGTTTTTTTCATCCTTTTTAAAAACATCAATCAGCTGCTGCAGTGGCTCCTTTTTCAAGAAAGGCTCATCACCCTGAACATTTATAACTATCTCACAATCAATGCTTTGCACAGCTTCCGCAATTCTGTCACTCCCCGTTTCGTGAGTTCCTGTCATCACCGCTTTTCCACCGATTGAAATAATTTCGTCAAAAATAATTTCCGAATCCGTAGCCACAAAAACATCCGAGAAAAGCTCGGTTTCTACCACATTCTTATAGGTTGTGGCGATTACGGTTTTCTCGCCAAGCTTCTGCATCAGTTTTCCGGGAAACCGCGATGCATCGTACCTAGCGGGAATTACGGCAATGATTTTCAAGCTTTAAAGATTTAGGCTGGCCCTTACCTGCTGAATTTTATTTTTCAGGTTCTCCATTTTAGTTTCATAATCAGCAATATTCTCCAGGCTGTCCTTCACGGAGACATAGAATTTTATTTTCGGTTCCGTTCCGGAAGGCCTTACGCAAACCTTCGTGCCGTCTTCTGTGTACCAGATTAACACATTGGATTTTGGAATTTCATCCATCACAGAAGTAGCGTTATTTCGGATATTTGTCGAGGTCTGTTCCTTATAATCTTCCACGATTTCCACAGGAGAGCCAGCCAATTCTTTCGGCGGATTTTCACGGAAATTCTTCATCATCAGCTGTATTTCTTCCGCACCTTCCCTGCCCTTTTTCACCACATTTATCAGGCCTTCGCTGTAAATTCCAACTTGTTTATAAATTTCAATCAGGTACTCAAACATCGATGAACCCTGCGCTTTGCAGAGCGCCGCGATTTCACAGGCTAAAAGAATTGAGCCGCAGGAATCTTTATCCCGAACGAAATCGCCGGTCATAAAACCGAAACTTTCTTCGCCGCCACACACAAATTTTTCCGTGCCTTCAGCATCGCGAATCATTTTTCCAATCCATTTAAAACCCGTCAAACCAGCCTTGCAAGTTACACCGAATTTTTCCGCAATGTCGAAGAAAATATCCGAGGTTACAATCGTAGAGCCAATGAATTCCCGGCCTGTAATCTTCCCTGATTTCTTCCATTGGTCAAGGATGTAATAGATTAAAATTGTGTTGGTCTGGTTGCCGTTCAAAAGCTGCATTTCGCCGTTCAGATTGCGCACCGCAATTCCCAGCCTGTCTCCATCAGGATCGGTACCTATCACGATATCAGCATTCGTAATTCTCGCCAAATCCATCGCCATTCCCAGCGCTGCAGGCTCTTCAGGATTCGGGCTTTCAACGGTCGGGAAATTTCCAGAAGGCACCATCTGCTCTTCCACCAAATCCACTTTTTTGAAACCAGCCTTTTCCAGCGCTCTTGGAACGGTGGCATAGGTGGTCCCGTGAATTGAGGTGAACACGATGTTCAGATTTTCGTATCCAGTTTTTTCCTTTTGGTAAAGGGAATTTTCGATGCAGGCATCTATGTAAACTTCGTCCTGTTCTTCGCCAATCCACTCAATCAGCTCATCATTTCCGTTGAAGTTAATCATCTCGTACTGAGTATCATACACCGCCTTGATGATGTTTTCATCGTGCGGCGGCACAACCTGTGCGCCATCGTTCCAGTACACTTTGTAGCCGTTGTATTCCGGTGGATTGTGGGATGCCGTAAGCACGATTCCTGCATTACACTTCTTATTTCTAACGGTAAATGAAAGTTCTGGCGTAGGCCTGTGATTTTTAAACAGCAAAACTTTGATGCCGTTCGCTGTAAGAACATCCGTCACAATTTTCGCAAATTCCTTGGAATTATTGCGGACATCGTATGCAATGGCCACCTTGATTTCTTCGTTCGGGAACTGTTCGTGAAGATAATTGGCCAGGCCTTGCGTAGCCTGTCCCAGCGTATATTTGTTCAGCCGGTTCGTTCCCACGCCCATTATTCCGCGCATTCCGCCGGTTCCAAATTCCAGCGCACGGTAGAAGGAATCGTCCAAATCCGGCGATTTTGAGTTGATGAGCATTTCCACGGCAGTACGCGTTTCTTCGTCGAAACTTTCGCCGAGCCAAAGCTGCGCCCTTTCCAGTGATGTCAATTCATTAACCATATTTTCGTGATTTTTTAGTCTAAATTCTTGTTGTTCACAGTCGCCGATTTATCACTATTAAAAGCGCGAATCGGCGCATTATAATACAGAAGTTTCGCGGTGTTCCGCACATTTCCCGTAATGGAATCCTTCACATTCACTTCTGCATATCCACCGTTTTTAAAGTCTAAATCCAAAGTTCCGATTTGGAAATACGGCGCAATAACACTCGCAGTATCAGCAATCTGCATCGCCGATTTTTTACTGAAACCAGTGAAATTCGCCTTGCTCAAATTCTTCATCTTAATCTCGGCAAAATCCGTGTTCAGCGCACCGATAAACTTCGCCTGGTCTTTCAGTTCAATCTCAATCTGCGGACTATTCAATGCACCAGAAACATTCACTTCCACCGAATCTGCCACCGAAATTCTTCTCAGTGGATTTTTGGCATAAACCGTCACAGTATAAAAATCCACACCGGAAACTTCCCTTTTCTCACTGATATTCAGCATATTATCTTCAACATTTATCTTCAGGTTATCCGCAAAATTCGGGTAGGTTTCCACATTCACAAAACTTGAATCGCTGCCTGCCAAAAACACGCGAAACTTTCCATTCAAATTTAGCGAATTAAAATCTTCCACGCTAATATCTTTCGCCACGATTTCACCTTTCGGCGAAATTTTTCCGCAAGAAAAAATAATCAGTAAAAAAAGGAAATGCCAGGTCTTCATCTTCTGTTAAAAACGAAATTCAACTTTTGCGGAACATAATTCTGAAACTGCCGGTCTGAACTGATGAGCGGCATTTTATCAGCAATGGCCTGAGACACGATGAAATGGTCAATCTGATCGGAATGATTTGGTGCGATTTCTAACCTGAGGTATTGCTGAAGATGCGATTCCGAAGAATGTAAAATATTCAGGTAAAACTGCTCCTTCAAAGATTTCACCAGTGCATCCAAAGATTTATACTGCGTCATGATTTTCTTTCTTTTAAATAAAAAACCGATTTCCACAACACTTAAAGCACTGATGTATAGCGTATTAGAAAAATCAGACAAAATATTCCTGACTTCAGGCGAGAATTCATCTTCTTCACCTAAAATCATAAAAATGGCAATATTTGTATCGAGAAGATAGCGCATCTATTTCAAAACCGCCCTCATATCCAGTATTTCGCCCGTTCCCTTATGCCTCAAAACAGCTTCCCAGGTTTTCGAGATTTTCTTCGGCTCTTCAGCCTTAGTTACCTGCTTTTTTGGCACTGGTTTTTTCTTTAATTTTTTGGGGGTTATATCGTTCGTTTCCATTTTTCCTTTTTTACAAATTTACAGAATTTCTTCCACCTGGTAATGCTTTTGGCCGCGCGAAGTTCTGATAATCAGCTCGCCCAAAAAACCGGCGATGAAAAGCAGCGTGCCCAAAATCATCATCGTAAGCGAAATGTAAAACCACGGATTTTCTGCTATCAAATTGCCGTAAATATTCTTGGCGTAAACTTCGTACAGCTTGGAAATTCCCAGCCAAAATGCCGCAAGAAAACCGATGATGAACATCAGCGTACCCACCGCACCGAAGAAATGCATCGGCCTGCCGCCGAATTTGCTCACGAACCAAAGCGTAATCAAATCCAGATAGCCGCGCACAAACCTATCGGCACCGAATTTCGAAACGCCGTAGGGCCTTGCCTGGTGCTGCACCGGTTTCTCCGTGATTTTTTTGTAGCCAGCATTCGATGCCAAAACGGGAATCCAGCGGTGAAGATCGCCGTACACATCCACCGATTTCACCACCTGATTTTTGTAGGCCTTCAGTCCGCAGTTGAAATCGTGCAGCTTCACGCCGGAAAGTCGGCGCGCTGACGCATTGAAAAGTTTGGACGGCAGATTTTTCGTCAAGGCGTTATCATAGCGTTTCTTTTTCCAACCAGAAACCAAGTCGAAATCTTCCACGGCAATCATCTGGTAGAGCTCCGGAATTTCTTCGGGAAAGTCCTGCAAATCAGCATCCATCGTAATTACCACATCTCCCTGAACCTTTTCAAATGCAGCGTGGAGCGCCTGAGATTTTCCGTAATTTCTGGAAAACTTAATGCCCCTAACCTGCGGATTCTGCACCTTAAGATTTTCGATAATTGCCCACGACAAATCCGTGCTGCCATCATCCACAAACCAAATATCGTACGGAATTTGGTTGGCACGGCACACCTTATCCACCCTGGTGAAAAGCTCCTCCAGCGAATCCTGCTCATTCAGCAGCGGAACGATTACGGAAAGTGTTGGGTTTTTCAATTTCTCAAATTTTTATGGATAAAATCTAATGCTTCGGTTGGTGAAAAAATTTCAACTTCCGCGCCCGAAAAATCTCTTAAATTTCTTGTGACGAAGCCGCTAAGACTTTCAATTTGCAAAGAACAAAAAATCTGAACGGCATCTTCAAAGTCCGGATAATCCGATTTCAGCGCCTGAATAACCATCCCGTTTTTCACATCTAAAACTTTGATTAATTCTGAAAGCTCAAGCAAATTTTTCCGCACAGCTTTTTCCGGATGAATTTTCCGCATTAAATAATGTACTGTCACGAAAGAATGGCTGCTGCAAAAAAGCGCGATTTCCTTACTTTCAGCATAAGCGAAAATCTCTCGGGAAGCCTTGTAGAACGGAACTCTGCCACTCAGAAAATCTACGATGATGTTGGTATCAAGGTAAAAATTCATAGGCCGTATTTTTCCCGATAATATTCGTCCAAAGCTTTCTTTTCATCAAAATCTTTCGGCAAGGGAAGGCTTCCTCCCAAAGTTTCAACCTTGGATTTTCCTACGCTATCTGTTTCGGAATCAACCATTTCCTTTAAAAAATTGTTGACGATTTTGGATAAACTTTTTTGATGGCCTTTCGCAAAAATCTTGGCTTTTTCCGCCACACTCTGTTCTATCGTCAAAGTCAGTTTGGTTGTCATTTCCGTATGATTTTTACAAATATACGGCATTCTTTTTTATGATGGATTTCTCGTGCGGAAAAAACTTCCGAAAAACAGCGACAGCAAAAGGTAAAACGCACAATACCCGGCAAATACATATCCGAAATTTTTCGCGGTGAAAACATCCTCATTTTTCGCTTCCTTCGCTGCAATGCGAACTTTGGCTTCGGCATATTTCTGTTCCAGTTCCTTATCCTCCTCAGAATTTGGGATTACGATTTTTTTCGCCTTCTGGTATTCATCTTCCAAAGACTGCTTGAAACTCTCAATAAATTGATAATTAAGGAGTTGCTTCGTATCCTTGTCGATATAATTGATGTAAGCGAACATCGTGGCTGTCGTCAAAATACCGCCTACAAACATCGGCACAAATGCCCTTCCGTAGGCATCGCGAAAACTCACCTTGCGCTTCGTTCTGCCCTGATAATATACCGAAAGAAAGGCACCCACACCTGAAATAAGCGGTGCCACAAATGCCGCCACAATCATCGTATTCCGGTAATAATTGACATCCCGAAAGAAAATATTCAGCACGAAAAAAATGCCCGCAGTAATTATAAATATCAGAAAACCAACAACATACGGATTTCTTGCAAGCTTCATCATCTTTCTATACCCTCTCTTTTGATTTTTAAATTTTGTTAAATTTCCTGAAATGCGTATCTTTGCAGCGGCAAGTCCTACACAACCAGCTCCTGAAAATCCTCCAGGGTGGGAACGCAGCAAAGGTAATCGGTTGTAGCGGTGTGATGTAGGTCGCTTGCCATTTTTTATTTCTAAAGTTCGAAATGCTCGCCCAGTTCTGGCAAAGTAAATTCGATATTTCTTTCCGCAAAATGTTTTTTCGCCTCATCGTGATTGATGGTAATCGGCGGAAATGTATCGAAATGGCAACCCACAACCTTCTGCGTTTTCAGCAGTTCAGCCGCCGCAAAACTCGCCTTCTTCGCGCACATTGTGTAGTGCGAGCCCACCGGTAAAATTGCCGCCGAAATTTCTCCGAAAAGCTTCGGGAAGTATGCCATATCAGCCGTTACACCTGTATCACCAGCAAAATAAATATTCTTCCCTTCCAAACTGAAAATGTAGCCGCAAGGCTCACCGCCGTAGCTTCCGTCCGGAAAGCTGCTGGTATGCTGCGCCGCAACCATAGAGATTTCCAGGCCGGAAAGTTTCGCGGTGCCACCAAGATTAATGTCGATGCTTTTCGGATGATTGAAATGCCCGCAAATTTCCGGCTGACCGATAACCGTGGCTTCCGGATGATGCTTCAGCACTTCTTCCACATCAGCGATGTGATCCTGATGAGCGTGCGTAATCACCACATAATCAATCTTTTGCGCCGAAATATCGAAGCCGGATTTTTCCTTCTGAAAATTATAAAATGGATCCGTGATGATCGTAATGCCATCGTGCTCAATCAGGAAGCAATTCTGCCCAAGGAATGTGAATTTCATATTTTTAAGATTTTAAAACCAAGATGTGAGAGCCAGGAAACAAGGCCGCAGAGCTAAATCTCAGGGCGTCGTTTTTTCTTTTTTATTATCAATATCATTTCCGAATGCCAAATTTAAAACTTCAAACTTACCCAAGATTTAATCCTGCAGAAAGCAAAACCGCCATCATCAAAGTCAATATACCTACCTGCTTCAAGTACGGATCCAGCGATCCAGGCTCTTTGATGTAGAGGATTTTGCGGCGCAAGTTCATCATCGGGAAAATTAAAATCATCACGATGAATGGGTAATATTTTCCACTTTGGAAAAAGCCCTGAAGCCCCAGCCAAACAAGGATGAGAAGCAGCGGAAGCTGCATCAGCAGCATCTGGTACAGCATCGCATTTCGGTAGCCAATTCTCAGCGCCAGCGATTTCTTCCCGGAAACCCGGTCGCTTTCTATGTCACGCATATTATTCAGGTTCAGCACTGCGGCGCTCATCATCCCGATGGCTGATGCAGGCAGCAAAATCTGCCACTCGAACGATTTGGTGAACAGAAAATAGCTGCCGCAAACTGATACCAGGCCGAAAAACAGGAACACCATCAAATCGCCCAAGCCTAAGTAACCATAGGGTTTTTTGCCGATGGTGTAGCCAAGTGCCGCCAGAATGCAGGCAATTCCCAAGCCGATGAAAATCCAGAAATCCCGCCCAAAATCCGGCGCGAAAGCGCGCCAAAGCAAGGCAACCGTAGCGATGAAAGAAACTGCCGACATCAGGATAACGGCGGTTCGCATCTGTTTTTCCGTCACCCTGCCAGAAGAAACCACGCGCTGTTCCGCTTCGTTGACGCGCAGCTTATCGGTGCCCTTTATGCCGTCGCCATAGTCGTTCGCATAGTTGGAAAGGATTTGGTAAAGCAGCGTGACGAGCATTGCCAGCGCGAAAATCAGCCAGTCCCAATGCTCGCCGTTTTGGCGAAGTTTCCAGCGTGCGATGAAGCTGCCGGCAATCACGCCGCTTACAGAAAGCGGCAGCGTTCTCAGCCTTGCGGCTTGCAGCCAGGGATTTTTTTTCGTGTTATTTTTTGCCAAAAATTTTTACTTTTAAAATGTTTTGCCGTTTCTTTCATACAAAACCTGCCCGCGTCTTTCGATATGGTCTTTCAGGCTGTCGCTCTGCAAGAGATGAAAAACCGAAATATCAAACAAATAAGGGAGCGAAGAATCATCAAACCTGCCCCAAAGCGCGCTGGCGGTATTATTCGTCACATTTTCGCCAAAAAGCGTGATGTCAATATCGCTGCCCTCCCTGTAATTTCCCATCGCACGGGAACCGTAGATTACGACTTTCTCTATTTCCGGAAATTTTTCAAACTCGGAATAAAGCACTTCCAGCGTGGTATCCTTCAGCCCGAATTTCATTTCAAGGATTGCATTTTTTCAAGAAAATCTAAAAACAGTTCGTAATAACGGTTCTTAATTTTCTGCTCGATTTCTTCCACCAGACTTTCATTGTAAGTATGCACCGTGCGAATTCTGTCGTCAATCATTTTCATCCAAATTTCTCCCTCAGAAATTAATCCAAAACTGAAAGCCTGCCTCACAGCATCACGGCTTCCTGTAATTCCAGCGATACCCTGATAAGTAAGATAATCTTTCATAAGCTTCCAGGCCAATTCATATGTGAATTCAAAGCACTGAATAAGCCCCAGTTCTTCGAATTCGTTCAGCTCATCTTTTTCGAGAAATCTTGTGAGCTGCGCTACCGCACTTTCATAGTGCTCCAGCCTTTGCCTCCACCGTATATCGCCATCCATCAATTATCGCTTATCTCTTATCAATTATCACTAAGAAATCCACTGATTCTCGCCGAAATCCGGTTTGCGCTTTTCCAGGAAAGCATTGCGGCCTTCCTTCGCTTCGTCCGTCATATAGGCGAGCCTCGTGGCCTCGCCCGCAAAAACCTGCTGGCCCACCATTCCATCATCCGTCAGGTTCATCGCAAATTTCAGCATTCGTATGGAAGTCGGCGATTTTGCCAGAATTTCCTGCGCCCATTCAAAAGCCGTGTCCTCCAGCTCAGCGTGTGGGATTACCGCATTTACCATCCCCATTGCTTCGGCATCTTTGGCAGAATAATTTCTACCCAGGAAGAAGATTTCCCGCGCCTTTTTCTGCCCCACCATTTTAGCCAGATAGGCTGAACCGTAGCCACCGTCAAAACTCGTAACATCGGCATCGGTCTGCTTGAAGATCGCGTGCTCTTCGGACGCCAGCGTCAGATCGCACACCACATGCAGCGAATGTCCGCCGCCTACTGCCCAGCCGTTTACCACGGCAATTACAACCTTTGGCATAAAGCGGATGAGGCGCTGCACTTCCAGGATGTTCAGCCGATGCCTGCCATCATCACCCACATAGCCCTGATGCCCCCTTGCTTTCTGATCGCCGCCGCTGCAAAATGCGTGAACGCCATCCTTCGGGCTTGGGCCTTCACCAGTGAGCAAAACCACGCCGATTGACGAATCTTCGTAAGCATCGTAAAACGCCTCGTAAAGTTCCGAAGTGGTTTTCGGGCGGAAGGCATTGCGCACTTCAGGCCTATTGAAAGCGATGCGTGCCACGCCGCCACATTTTTTATAGGTAATATCATCAAATTCCCTCGCGGTTTTCCAATCTGCAGTCATAATTTAATTTTGCGTAAAGATACGGCTTTGAGATATTTTAGAATTTTTTGCTTAAATTGGTAAGAATCTGTTCCATTCGCAACAAATAAAAATCCCGACTTTCCGCCGGGATTTAATTTCTAATTCAAAATTCTACCACCTCGTTTTCAGTACAATCTCACCGAGAGATTTCAGCTGATCTTGACTGGTTGATACTACCCTGCCGCCTTTGGAAATTACTTCCCAAGCAATTAGGCTAGTAATATCGTCGATTACGCCGGGCTCTTTAGAATCCTCCTTGATTTCGAATTCTCTCTCACCGGTCATTTTCACAGGCTGCGTAAAATCGCTGTGTACCATCAGCAGTTCACCGTTGCCATCCTTCGCCGCCAGATAAATATCCAGCAAATCGGTAATCACTTTTCCTTCGGAAACCGCTGCCTGCAGCTCTTCTATCGCTTCCGTTCTTTCGTGCTGCATGTTCTCCTTCACGATTTCCCATGCCTGCTCTGCAAGCTGATGCGGTTTCTGCTCACCGTGGTCAATGTGCCCATAGCCAATGTAGATCTGCGGTCTTGTAGCCACTTCCTGCAGGCCGCTATAGTTGCCTTCGGTTGTTATCACCACCACCTTCAGATTTTTATCCCGTTCATTGATATAATTAACCAGCGCCTTGTCCACATCACGGTAGAATTCCTTCATCACATTATCGCCATATTCCGCGTCGCTTTCGCGCTGCTTCGGCACATAGTGCGGATTTTCGTGGTATGGGAATGCTTCGGAATCCACTTCTTCCACCACATTTCCGTTTTCGCAAAGGAAGAGCTTCGCGCCATCCACAGCAAGCTGCAGCACCATATACCTTCTCGCCCTGTTGTACTCTATTACCAGAGGTCTCAGCGCAAAATGGTCATCGATGTATACGGAATTTTCTGCAACTGGCCAGGTAGATTTTACGATTTCCTCCGTATCGTTGGAAATATAGATGTGCAGGCTGTCCAGCAGATAGTTGATGTCGATTTTATCGTGCAGTGCATCCAGTTTTTCAAGAACGCCGCTCACTTCCCTGTCACTGAATTCCTCGTGGATTCTCTCCTTCGCTTCGCTGATAAGGTTCTTCAGAACGATGCCATCCTGCTGATTGTCAGGGTGTGTGCGGTGCGTATTCAGCGAAATGGTAACGCACGGGTTGTTCTCTTCTGTCGCAATTTTCTCTAAAATGCTTCTAATGCTCATTGTATAAAAAGTTTAAAAAAATATTATCTGTTTAAGTTTAATCAAAACCACCAAGTCTTATCGGCTCCTTTACCGAAGGCCATTCTACAGGCTTTCCGGTTCTTGAATCTATTGGCAGTTTAATTTTTTCCGCCGATGCTTTCTCAGGGTCTTCGCTTGCCATATAGGTCATAATAGCGATGAGTGCCACATTGTTTCTTCACATCATCGAACACGATTTTATCATAGGTATCGCGTTGTGTATGCCAGGTGTAGCTGCCGTAAGACCAGCTGCTGGAAAGCAGGAAAAACGCCGGAACGCCTGCCGCTGCAAAAGAATAATGATCGCTGCCGCCGCCAAAAGGTGAGCCAGGAAA
This sequence comes from Cruoricaptor ignavus, assembly GCF_900141665.1. Lineage (GTDB taxonomy): Bacteria > Bacteroidota > Bacteroidia > Flavobacteriales > Weeksellaceae > Cruoricaptor > Cruoricaptor ignavus. The sequence goes on from NZ_FQYI01000010.1 coordinate 47,775, forward strand.
CGTGTACTTAATTTCCTTGGTAATACTTTCTGGTGCAGCATTTACCCATCTTTTCAGGTAGTCGTAAGAGTTCAGGAAGCCATTGCCGTTGATGCTTTGGATTCTTCCCGTACCGTTATCCTGATTGAACACCGCCTGAACCTTCGGCATTTTCTCTCTATGCTGCCACACGAAGCCGCGGCTTCCGTTCAGCCCCTGCTCTTCGCTGCCCCACAAACCAATCAAAATGGTGCGTTTCGGGTTTGGGTAATACTTTTTCAGAATGCGTGCCACCTCCATCATCGTGATGGTTCCCGTGCCGTTGTCCGTAGCACCTGTGCCACCATCCCAGGAATCCAGGTGTGCGGAAAGTATCACATACTCATCAGGCTTTTCGCTGCCCTTTATTTCGGCTACGGTATTAAAGGTCGGGGCTTTGCCGTGGTCCTTACTATTGGTTACCAGCCTTACCTTAGGCGTGGTTCCATGCTGAATCATCCTGTAGAGCTGGCCGTAATCTTCTAGCGAAATATCCATCACTGGTATTTTCTTCGTACCTGCTCCAAAAATTTTATTCACGCCAAAACCACGGCTCCAGTTGCTCCAGATAATGCCCGCTGCACCGGCTTGCTCCAGCGGTTTGTTAATATTTCTCCAGGAATGGCCGATGTTCTCCATCGATTTATTCCAAGCAGCGTTGCGCTCGTCGGCTTCTTTTTTATACTTCGCAAAAGTTTCTGCAGAAGCCCATTCCTTCCAGTTGTACTCCGGCCTTCCGGTGGGCTGATATTGCGATGCCATCACGATTTTCCCCTTAATCGTAGGAAGCCAGGCGTTAAACTCTTCTTTGGAATTAAAGACCGGCATTGCCACCACATCTGCCGTTACGCCTTTATTTCCTGTCGCAGGGCTCCACGCCAGCTGCATACCTTCCAGAGATTTGGTATATGGGTAAAGCATCTCAGCATTAGAAGTGAGCCTTTCCCAGGATTTCCACTCCCCCCATTTTTCATTCCTTGCAGGGATGCCCCAGGAATTGAATTTCCGCACCGCCCAATCGTGTGCCTGCTGCATCTTGGGTGAGCCTACGAGCCTTGGCCCGATGCCATCCAGAAGTTCGTATGCCAGGGTTTCCAGTTGAGAATTATTGTAGGTTTCCGTCATGATGTTCTGCACCATTTGCTGCTGCGAAACCTGAGCGGAAGCCATCGTAAAAACGAAGGCGGAAGCCACCGTGAAAAATTGCGATACCATTCTCATAAACCTCAATTTCAAAGGATGAAATTACGGAATTTTCGTTAAAGCCGGAAATATTTTCTGAAAATCTCTTGCCTTTTCTCCACTTTCAGTATCATCTCTTCAAATTTTTATGGATATTCTGATAGTAATAAATGCAGCCGTGTCAAATCAAAGATAATAAATAACCAGGTAAAGAACCGCCGAGAACTACAAAGGCGCTGTTTAGTTTCCGGTATCGGAAGGCAATGGCGATACTTAGCACGGCAATGAGGATTGTGCGCCAATCATTGATGGTTTCTGTGCCCATTTCTATACAAACCGCGGCAATCAAAGCAACAGAGGCTACATTGACCGCGTCCAGAAAAGCGGAAAATTGCCGGGAATTCCGCAGCTTTTTTACAATGAAACTGAGCATCGCTACAAAGACAAACGACGGCAGAAAAATCGCAAGCGTGGAAATCGCCGCTCCGCTGAAGCCGTTTATCTGATACCCAATGAATGTGACCGACGAAAATACGGGGCCTGGCGTGAATTGCCCCACAGCAATCGCATCTATTAATTGCTGCCTGGTGAGAATTCCGGCAGAAACCAGTTCGGTATCCAGGAAGGCAAACAGTACATAGCCGCTGCCGTAAAGTATCAACCCGATTTTCAGGAAAATCCAGAAAAGCTGGGCATTAGTTGCAGAAATCTTGGCAACATTGGGAATTTGCAACAACGCAACCGGCAGGAAATTCTTAAGAGTTTTATTATTCCCATTTTTGATGAATGCCAGGCAAAGCGCTGTGATACCCGCACCGAACATCAGGGATATCTCGCTGATTTTGAAGAGGGCTCCCACGAAAACCAGCAGCCCGATGATTTTTAACTCGGAAGTTTTCAGAGATTTTTTGGCAAGCGGAAATACGGCCGCCAAAATAATGGCGATGATTGCCGGTTTTATGCCATAGATGAACGGCAGCACTTCCGGTAGCTGCCCGAATTTTTTGTAGAGGTACGCAAAGACTCCGGTGACAAATACGGCTGGCAGAATAAAGCAAAGACCGGCTACTAAGGGCAATATTATGAAATAATTGCCTTTCCTAAGCAGGAACTCGCATTAAAGATTTTCTTCCACGAAGTGGCTGCAGTAAACTTTTATCTGCTGGCGCACAGTGCTGAAGTGCTCTTTTATCTCGTCTTCGCTGCCACTTGCTTTGGCAGGGTCGGCAAAGTTCTGGTGAAATTTTTTCGCTTGTGAAGGGAATACTGGGCATCGCTCCTTTGCATTATCACAAACGGTGATCACAAAATCAAAATCCACATCAGCGTATTCATCAATGTTGTTTGAGGTATGCGCCGAAATATCTACACCGTCTTCTAACATCGTTGAAATAGCCTGTGGGTTTACACCGTGTGTTTCCACACCTGCACTGTAGATTTCCGCCTTGTCTCCTGCAAAATGTCTCAGATAGCCTTCAGCCATCTGACTTCTGCAGCTGTTACCAGTGCATAGCACTAAAATTTTCTTCTTCGCCGGTACACCTATATCCATAATATGCTATTTCATTTTTAGCAGCAGCCGCTTCCCGGCGTGCAATTGTTGGTCTTTGAATCTTGCAATTCCGATAGATTGATTTTTTTCTTTGCCGGTGGTATTCCGCACTTGTCCTTGGCTAAACAATCTGTCTGCAGGGCGGTTAGCAAAAAGTTACTTCCGTCGAAATCCAGGCCGTAGCAACATATAGTTTCTTGCTGATACTCTACTAGAACCTCCAGATCTTCACCTTCGTTGAAAAGCGGCTGGGCAACGGATATGATCTGCAGAAACTTTTGCGGCTCCAGCCTATGCTCGAAATCATCTGCCGTCCAGATTTGAAAGCAGATGCTTTTATGAGTCCGTATCGTTCCGCCGCAGTCCACGAAATGCTTCGTCACCAGGCCAGCTTCTGTAATGTGAAAGTGCTGTGGCACGAGGCGTCCGTCTTCCAGCACGAAATTGAGTTGTGGTACTGTTTTCAGGATTTGTTTTAATTGGTACAGTTTCATTATTAAAAAAATTTTATTAGCAGCAGTTATTTTCCATTTTCGATAATTTTACAGAGACTTCTGCAAAGTATCCCTGTATCTCTTCAAGCAATTTCTCATTGATGCAATAGCATACGGCATTTCCCTCAATGTTCCCCTTGATTAATCCTGCGTTTTTAAGTTCCTTCAAATGTTGGGAAACCGTGGGCTGAGCGAGCGGCAGACTGCTGACAATATCGCCGCAAATGCAGCTTTCCACTTCCATCAACACTTCCATAATCGCCAGCCTTGCAGGGTGCCCCAGCGCTTTAAAGATTGTTGAAATTCTGTTTTGCCTCTCGGTGTAATGTTCCGTTTTAGATGCACCCATCTGGATTATGTTTATTTTTATATTGCAATATTACGATAATATTTTTTAACGATCTATTTTTCCAGCAAGTATTTATGAATTTTTCAATCCCAGCCTCAGCCTAATCATTAATAATAGTAAATTTACCCGATGAATCAGGACACCATTTGTGCGCTGGCTACGGGAAATGCCGTGGCGGCGCTTGGCATTATCCGCATTTCCGGCAGGGATGCCATTGCCATTGCCAATAAAGTTTTCTCCGGCAAAAATCTTGAAGAAGCGGCAAGCCATACCGTGCATTACGGGTTTTTACTGGAAGAGCAAAAGCATTTCACTGAAGGCCAAAAGCCAACGGACAAAGGCCTGCAGGCAATTGACGAAGTCCTTATCTCGATTTTCCGTGCGCCGAAGACCTTCACGGCGGAAGATGTGGTGGAAATCTCGTTCCACGGCTCTCCGTTCATCGCGAAAAGAATTCTGGAAGTTCTCGTGGAAAACGGCGCAAGGCTCGCCAAACCGGGCGAATTTACAATGCGTGCCTTCCTGAACGGCAGAATCGATTTGGCACAGGCAGAATCCGTGGCAGACCTGATTGCGTCCGAAAACGAGGCGTCCCGAAAAATGGCGCTGAACCAGCTAAAAGGCGGAATTTCCCACGAGATTTCAGACCTGCGGAACGACCTGCTGAACTTCACTTCACTCATCGAGCTGGAACTGGATTTCGCGGAAGAAGATGTGGAATTTGCCGACAGAACTGCGCTGCTATCGCTACTCAACCGAATAAAGGGCAGGCTGCACGAGCTGCTGGAAAGCTTCCGCTACGGTAATGCGGTGAAGAACGGCATAAGCGTGGCGATCATCGGGAAGCCGAATGCCGGGAAATCCACACTGCTGAACGCCCTGCTGAAAGAAGAGCGCGCCATAGTTTCCGATATTGCAGGGACGACGCGTGACACCATTGAGGAAATCCTTCACCTGAACGGCACGGCGTTCCGCTTCATAGACACTGCTGGAATCCGCGAGACTACCGATACCATCGAGGAAATTGGCGTAAAAAAAGCCCGCGAGAAAATTGAAACGGCGGACATCCTGCTCTACCTTTTTGACGAGAGCGATTACACTGCGGCAGAAGTCGTGGATTTCATACGGGGAATTCAACGGAAGGATTTACAGATTATCCTGCTGCAGAACAAAACAGATCTGGCGGATAATTCTTCATTTTCAGCCGAAATTACCAAAGCTTTAGTCCCGGATTTTGCCAAGACGCTCATTAAAATTTCCGCAAAAAATCAGACGAATATTGACGAGCTTAAAAGCGAACTTTCCACATTTGTGGATAATCTGAAAACGGAGACCAGCACGGTGATTACCAATCAGCGGCACTACGAAGCCCTGCAGAAATCCCTGCAATCCATTGAAAATGTGGAGGCTGCCGTGCAGAGCAGCATCACCACGGAACTTCTTGCCTACGAGCTTCGCAACGCCCTGGAAGCCCTCGGCGAAATATCCGGCGAGTTCACCAATGATGAAGTCTTAGGGAACATCTTTTCGAAATTTTGCATCGGGAAGTAAGTTAGAGAAATTAAATGATTAAATGATTAAATGATTAAAATCCAGCATTTCTTCAAGCGTTACAAAGGCTTTCGCTAAAATTGGGGACGCAAAAGAGATGAAGGCGGCTATTTTAGAAAAAAATTTTCCGGGAAGACCTCCCAACACAAAGAAAATCAATATTTTGTTTTTCAGAAAAGTAAATTTGTCTATATTTGCAGTCCGAATTCTAAAATAAGCTAAAAGGACATGACTAAGGCGGAACTGGTAACAATAATTTCTGGGAAGCTCGGTACGGAAAAGAATGAAACTCAGAAAATCATTGAGGCATTCATGCAGGAGATCCGTGGTGCAATGCTAGAAGGCGATAATGTTTACCTACGCGGTTTTGGCTCATTTATTATAAAAACAAGGGCAGCTAAAACCGGGAGAAACATTTCTAAAAATACGGCAATCGATATCCCTGCGCACAATATCCCGGCTTTTAAGCCTGCGAAATCATTCTCGGATAAGGTGAAAGCCAAAGTTCCCGTGAAGAAATAACTCAATTTTTTAAATCTTAAAAATAAAATATAATTATGCCAAGCGGAAAGAAGAGAAAAAGACACAAGGTGGCAACGCACAAACGGAAGAAGAGAAGAAGAGCGAACAGACACAAGAAGAAGAAGTAGCGCTTCCGCGAAATAGAAAATATAGTTGGTGTTTTCCGCCGACTATATTTTATTTTAGCAAAAATTTGCCGGGCGAATGAAGAAAGAACTGATAATCTCTCAGGAAGCGCAGCGCACAGCCATAGCGCTGCTGGAGGACGGAAGGCTTTTCGAGTTTCACGAAGAGGTGGAAAAGAACGAGTTTTCCGTAGGCGATATCTATTTGGGGAAGGTGAAGAAACTGGCACCAAACCTGAACGCTGCCTTTGTGAGCATAGGCCATGATAAGGATGCCTTCCTGCATTATCAGGACCTTGGCCCAGATTTCCTGAGCTACAGGAAGTTCATAAAAGATACCTTCGGCAAGAGGCAGCAAAGCGCAAGCCTGAAGAATTTCGAAATCCAGGCGGAAATTGATAAACGCGGAACGGTGGACAAAGTCTTGGCGAAGGACGATGTAATCTTGCTGCAAATTACGAAGGAAGCCATTTCCACGAAAGGCCCGAGAATTTCCACGCAGCTTTCACTTACAGGCCGCTACCTTATTTTGATCCCGTTTGATGACAAAGTTTCCATCTCGAAAAAAATCCGGAATCCGGAGGACAGAGAGCGCCTGAAAACGCTGATAGAATCGATAAGGCCGGAAGGCTTCGGCGTGATAATACGCACCGTGGCGGAAGGAAAAAAGGTGGCGGAACTTCACAGCGATATGAACCACCTGATCCAAAAGTGGGATTTGATTTTTAAAAACATTGAAAATCAGAAGGTTCCGTCCAAAGTTTTGAGCGAAGATGAAAAAGCTTCCGCAATTTTACGGGACAATTTCAACCAGGAATTCGTTTCGGTAATCTGCGATGATGAACAGATGGTGGAAGAGATGAGAAGCTACCTGGAAATCATAGCGCCGGAAAGGAAGGACATCGTGAAGTTTTACGATTCGCACATCCCTTTGCTGGAATATTACAATGTGGAAAAGCAGCTGAAGAACAGCTTCGGCAAGCATGTGAACATCCCAAGCTCAAAGGGCGCATACCTTGTGGTGGAACACACCGAGGCACTGCATGTGATAGATGTAAATTCCGGCTCGAATATTTCTGCTGCCGGAACGAACAAGACGCACGGACTGACCGTGAACAAACTTGCGGCTACGGAAGTTGCGCGGCAGCTGAGGCTTCGGGATATGGGCGGAATCATCGTGGTGGATTTTATTGATATGACGAACCCTGAACACCGCCGCGAACTCTACGACCACCTGAAACTCGAAATGAAGCGCGATAAGGCGCGCCACAAAATTTTGCCGCCAAGTAAATTTGGGCTGATACAAATCACGCGGCAGCGAAACCGCCCGGAAAAGCAAATCGTGACCACGGAAGAAAACCCGAACGCTTCGGGCGAAATTCTGGCACCGATAGTGATAGTCGAAAGAATGGAAGAAGCCATCCGCAATATAATGCAGACGGAAAAAGGCAAGCTTTACCTTCACACCCATCCTTTCGTGGAAGCCTATTTGACGAAGGGCATCAACAGCATCCAAATGAAATGGTTCCTGAAATACAGAAAATGGGTGACCATAGTGCCTAGGGATTCCTTTAAATATCTGGAATACAGGCTTTTAAACTCGAAAAAAGAAGAGCTGATTTCCTTCAGCAATTAATCTTCGTAATCTTCCGCCAAACTTTCCAGCGCAAACTGCCTGTTCGCCAGCCTGCGGTTTTCCGCCTGAAGTTCGCGCACCTTCTGCAGAAGATTATTTACCATATCAATTCCTGGCAAGTTGATTTCCAAATCATAATGCCAATTGGCAAAGCGCTCGAACGCAGGTAGTTCTTCGTACAGGATGTATGAAATTTCGTTTTCGGTAAAGCTCTTCAGCAGGCCAAAATCCACGAGTTCATCGATGAATTTCAGCTCCACATTATAGATTTTCACTAGCTCTTCCCTTGAAATTCTGTTGCTCATTTCGTTAAGAATTTTTCAGTTGTTCAAAAAGTTCGCGCTGTTTATCCGTAAGGTTTGTCGGCAGCTTCACATCGTACGATACGAATAAATCGCCAAAATTCCCATCTTCCTTATACACCGGGAAACCTTTTCCGCGAAGCCTCACCGTAGCACCGTTTTGCGTACCAGGCTTTACTTTCAGGTTCACGGTTCCGTTCAGAGTTTCCACCTTCACATCGCCGCCAAGCACCGCTGTATAAAGGTCTATCGGCACTTTCATCCGCACATCATCACCTACCCTGTCAAAATTCGGATCGCTGGCAATGTTGAAGGTAATGTACAAATCGCCGCTTGGTCCGCCATTTATTCCTGGCTGCCCGTAGCCTTTCAGCCTGATTTGCTGCCCGTCATAAACGCCGGCAGGAATGGTGATGCGCACCTTTTTTCCGTTGATGTCGAAAGTTTGCTGGTGCGTAGCGGTAGCATCCCGCATATTCAGGTTGAGCTCAGCGTAGGCATCCTGCCCTTTGAATTTTCCGGAAGCGCTTCCACGGCTGCTTCTGCCGGAGAAACCGCCGCCAAACATACTTTGGAAAAACTCCGAAAAATCGCCTTCTTCAAAATTTCCGCTAAAGCCTTCAAAACCGCCACCCTGTGAAGAGCGGTACTGCTGTTGTGCTTTCTCGTACTCTTCGCCGTGCCGCCAGTTTTCGCCGTATTTATCGTACTTCGCACGGTTTTCCGGGTTGCTCAGCACTTCGTTGGCTTCGTTCAATTCCTTAAATTTCCGCTCGGCCTCTTTGTCACCAGGATTTACATCTGGATGAAACTTCCGCGCAAGTTTGCGGTACGCCTTCTTGATTTCATCCGGTGTGGCGGTTTTCGAAACGCCCAGCGTTTTATAATAATCGATGAACACTTTATATTTTGGATTTTTGTTAAAAGTTTAGGTTTAAACCACGGTGGCACAGCGTTTTTTTTCAATACAACTTCTAAAACACTGAGGCACAAAGTTTTTGCATTCTCGTTTTAAATTTAACTAATAAACTTCTCATTCAACGAAACACAGCGACACAGTGATTTTTTGTTTAATTTAACCTAAAACACCGAGGCACAGAGTTTTCAGAAACCTTTTACTTTTTACTTGGCTCTTAAACTTTTTACTTTTGCTTTTACTTTTTCCCTGGCTCTTTACTTATACGCTTCAATCGCTGCATTCATCAGCTCTACCTGCCTTTGCAGGCTCTCGCTTTTCGGGTTTTTGCGCAGTGTTTCCATCTTCTTTGCCAGCCCGTCTTTCAGCATTTGGCTAATCATCATCTTAGCCTGAGGATTATCGGAAAGCTGTCCGCTCGTCATTTTCAAAACCTTCGTTAAATTTTGCGTAGCCTTCAGGTTATCCGTCGTCATAATCATATTGAACGCCGCTTCAGCGGAAGCACCAAGCTTCGCATCCTGAAATTTCACGAAAGGGTAAAACGCTGCAACTTGCGCTACAGCAGGCAACTGACTTTCAATTTTATTCTCAACAATCACAGGAAGCATCGCCATTATCAGTTCTTCATTGGCACCATCCAAATCCAGCTTGTCCGCCAGCGCTGCAATTTTCGCCGGCTCGATTTTGAAAAGCGCGGCAATTGAATTTCCTTTGACCGAATTGGAAACCGACTGACTGCCCTTTTCGAAAATCGGCAGGTATTTCCTGTCCTTGGTTTTTGCCAGGGCAGAAATTGCCGCCGCCTGAACTAAGGTTTTCGGGTCATTCTGCGCTAATTTTTCCACTTCGGAAAATACAGATTTATGGACGGAATTTTTTGTTAAATCCAATCCCTGCAAAGCTTTGATGCGAATTCTGAAGTTGGGATCCTTCAATGCTGCCGCAAGAATCTGTTGGGCGATCGCATCGCTGTTATTTTCTGCTGCAAATTCCACGGCTTTCCATCGGCTCAAAAATTCCTTAGAACCCTGATACTGAACAAGATACTGCGCCGAAGTTTTCTTTTCTTCAATATCGGCAATCAATATTCCGTCGGCATTCAGATTGACTAAGGTTGGATTGCTTGCTGCCGGAATCGTGAAGCTGTTGCTGGATTTTGCATCCACCCAAACATTCTGCCGGGAAACTTTTCCGCCTTCGAAAACATCGATGGCCAAAGGAAATTGGAAGTGCGGTGTCTGCGTTTGTGAAATGTTCAGCTGCAGCTGTTTTTTCACAGGTTCATAGCTGTAGGTGTAGCTGATTTTCGGATTACCGCTGCCGAAAAACCACTGATTGAAAAACCAGTTCAAATCCTTGCCTGAGACTTTTTCCAGCGCCAAACGAACCTGATGCGCTTCACCAGTTCCAAAGGCGTTCGCCTTCAGGTATTCCGAAATTCCGGCGAAAAACGCTTCATCGCCCAAATAATTCCGCAGCATATGAAGGATGCCGCCACCTTTGTTATAGCTTACCGCATCGAACATATCTTCCCTGCTCTTGTAATCGAAGCGCACGAGATGCTTATGGTAATTGCCAGGGCTCATCCTATAGCCACGAAGCGCAGACATCATCGTATAATCCGCCAAATCTTTACCATATTTATACTCATTCCACAGATATTCTGAATAATTTGCAAAAGATTCATTCACGGTGAGGTTACTCCAGCTTTCCGCCGTTACCAGATCGCCAAACCAATGGTGGAAAAGCTCGTGCGCTATCACATCTTCCCATCTGTTTTCATCGATCAAATCTCCTGGCTTTTGCTGAGACATCGCGCTGTGCAGCGTAGCGGTAGTGTTTTCCATCGCTCCGGATACATAATCCTGCGCCGTCATTTGTGCATACTTTTGCCATGGATAATCGTAGTTCAGCAGCTTGGAAAAATACTCTATCATTTCAGGCGTCATCCCGAAAATCTGCTTGGCATAAGGCTCGTACTCCTTCTCCACATAATAATCCACCGGGATGTTGCGCCATTTATCGCGAACCACTGCATAATCGCCCACACCCATAAAGAACAGGTACGGTGCGTGCGGCTTATCCATCACCCAATGATCTGTGCGAAGGCTGCCGGCTTCCTTTTTTGATTCCTTCAGAACGCCGTTGGAAAGCGTGACGAATTTATCAGGCACCGTCATTATGATTTCCTGCGTGGTTTTCTGGTTCGGCTTATCAATCGTCGGGAACCAAACGGAAGAAGATTCGGTTTCACCCTGCGTCCAAATCTGCGTCATCTTGCCCGGATCTTTACCCTGAGCGTTAATGAAGTACAGGCCCTTTGCATCGGAAATCGCTGCGCTGCCTTTCTGGGTGGTTTCGTTCGGCCGCGCTGTATATTTTATGTAAACCGTGTAATCTTCGTTCCGGTTGAAAGTTTTGCCGAGGTTAATTTTCAGCAAATCATCGCGGTAATCGTATTTCAGAGGCTGTTTCATGCCCCCGTTTTGCATTGCCACTTCGTGGATGAGCATCGCTTTGGCGTTCAGCACCAGTGAATCGGTTGGGTAGAAATAAGGCTTTGCCGTGAGCCATTCTTCGCCGCTCATCTGCTCTTTCTCGAAATCGAATTTCACCTTCAGCTTCGTATGCTTCAGCTCGGTAGTTTTCGTGTGAGATGCACGGTAAATACTTTCCCTGCCGGAAGTTTCCGTTTGCGCAAAGACGAAATCAGCTGCGAACACCGAGCCTAAAAGCAGCGCTGAGAAGAATATTTTTTTCATAATATTTTTAATGTAAAATTACACCGCTACCGGTGCTTTTATGCCGGGATGTGGATTGTAATCTTCCAGTGTGAAATCTTCATATTTAAAATCGAAAATATTTTTGATTTCCGGGTTCAGAATCATTTTTGGCAAAGGCCTTGGTTCGCGTGAAAGCTGCTTTGTTACCTGCTCAAAATGGTTGCTATAGATGTGCACATCGCCAAAAGTGTGGATGAATTCGCCCAGGCCCAAACCGCAAACCTGAGCCACCATCATCTGCAGAAGTGCGTAGCTAGCAATGTTAAACGGCACGCCCAGAAAAACATCGGCGCTGCGCTGATAAAGCTGTAGGGAAAGCCTTCCATCAGCCACATAAAACTGGAAAAGTGCGTGGCAGGGCGCCAAAGCCATATGGGGAATTTCCGCCACATTCCATGCGGAAACGATGAGCCTGCGGGAATCCGGATTGGTTTTGATTTGCTCTACAACTTCCGAAATCTGGTCGATGGTTTTTCCATCAGCACCGCTCCAGCTTCTCCATTGTGCGCCGTAAACAGGGCCTAAATTTCCATTTTCATCAGCCCATTCATCCCAGATGGAAACGCCGTTTTCCGTGAGGTAGCCGATGTTCGTATCGCCTTTCAGGAACCATAGCAGCTCGTAAATTATGGATTTCAGGTGGACTTTTTTCGTGGTAACCAGCGGGAAGCCTTCCTCCAAATCGAACCGCAGCTGGTAGCCGAACACACTCCTTGTTCCGGTGCCTGTTCTGTCCGCTTTATCGGTGCCGTTGTCCAAGATATGCTGAAGAAGGTTGAGGTAGTTTTGCATTGAAGAAGGTTGGGGTTGAGATTGAGAACAATTTACTTCTTCACGAAAACCGCGAAATCGCCTTTCTGCATTGTGAAAGATTTGTTGTCGGAGAAATTCCTGCGAAAGCCGGTGAAATGGTTTTTGAATTCACCATTAATATGATCATCCAAAATTTCAAACGGGACGAAATCTTTCGACATATTTAAAACCACCAAAACTTCATCCGCACCGTTTTTCCGAAGGTAGGCAAGAATTTTATCATCGGCAGAAGTCTTAACGAAAGAAGTTTGCACCGAAGAATCACCGCCACGAAGCGCAGGATTTTTCTCCCTCAGCTCAAACAATTTTTTGTAAAATTTCGCCAGCTGAAAATCGCCAGTCCAGTTGATTGGGTCTTTCTCGAAAAACTCCAAACGCTTATGGTTCGGCAATTCCTGCCCGGAATACATCAGCGGAATGCCATTCCAGGTTGCGGAAAAAACTGCTAATGGCAGCGCAACATCGCCGTATTTTTCGTACTCCGTACCATTCCAGGTATTTTCATCGTGATTGGTGGTAAACCACGCTCTCATCGAACTATCGCCGATTGCTCCGTACCGCATCAGCATTTCGCGAAGTTCGTTCAGCGGCAGATTATTGTGGTAATAATCCCGCGTTTTATGCATCCAAGCCCACGAATAGCTTGCATCGAAAACCTTCCCGTACTCCGGATTTTCCAGTTCATCAAATTCGCCCAAGAAAAACAGCGGCTTCAGCGTCTCAACTTCCGGCCGCGCTTCCTCCCAGAAATCCACTTCCACCCAGCTTGCCAAATCGCATCGGAAACCGTCGATATCCGTTTCCCGCACCCAAAACTTCATCGCATCTATCATCGCTTTCCGCATTTCAGGGTTGCCGTAGTCCAGCTCGATGATGTCATCCATTCCGGAAGCAATTTTGAAGGTGCCGTTTTCCTTCAGGTAATATTCCGGGTGCGTTTTCGTCCAGATATGATCCCAGCCCGTATGATTGGCAACCCAATCGATAATCACCTTAAAGCCTTGATTATGAGATACTTTCACGAGATGCTTGAAGTCTTCCAGCGTACCGAATTCCGGATTTATCGCGGTGTAATCCTGCGCTGCATAAGGGCTTCCCATCGTACCCTTTTTATTTTGCTGGGCGATGGGTGTTACGGGCATAAACCACAGCGTTTGCACGCCCATTTTCCGCAGCCTTGGCAGGTGCTCTTCAAAAGCGCGGAAAGTGCCTTCCTTAGTGTATTGGCGCACATTTACTTCGTAGATATTTCCGCTGTGCATCCAGTCTTTTGGCGTTTCTTGTTTCATAATATTTTTTTGCGAAGTGCAGGCTAAAAGTGTGGCGCCAAGCAGCACAGCGCCGGAAATTTTCAGGATTAAATTCTTTCGGTAAAATGCTAAGCTATTGTTTTTCAAATCGTTAAGTTTTTGTTTAAATTTCATCATCATCGTAGAATTCGTCGGAAAAATCTGCATTATCAAAATCATCATCGTCATCGAAATCTTCGCCGTAAAATTCTTCATCCAAATCAAAATCTTCAGACTTTGTTTTGTTAAGAAGTGTAGAATCTGTAGACTTTGCGGGTGCCTTCAAAGGAACGGAGCCAAAGCGGAAAACGGTGACGGGATAATTTACAGCGGATTTTCCTTCCGCGGTGCCTATAAGCTCGCAGAAAAACTCCCATAGTTCCAGCAGGCCGTATTGGAATTGAAGTTTATCGCCCTCCTGCTGAAAAACCTCATCTATATAGACATCGGACATTATTTCCCCATCCCCTTCGTCGCTCATATCTTCCAGCGGCACGCTTTTCAGAACCGCACCGTCCTCATCAAAGAGATTGAAGACGCTAAGCTCATCGCCCTGCAGGCTAAATGCGCTCCTGATAGCCTCGTGCAGGTTCCACAAAGTTTGCTTGCCCTTTATTTCTATATCGCGGAATACATCTTCCTTTGTATCCAGAATTACCCTTACTTTATAGATCATTGCTTTTTTATTTTACCAAACACAAAGATAATGCAAAAAAATAGGCTGAAATTTCCAAGCTTCAAAACTAAAATTTTAGTTTAACTGAGGGGATGCAATTTCGCCTGGGTCGGAGGCTCTATCCAGCGTAAAGGCAAATTTTGTTCCCGAAAGATACTCGCTTTCCACCGTTATATTTTCGCTGTGGGCTTCCAAAATGTGCTTTACAATGGCAAGGCCCAGGCCGGAGCCGCCCGCCCTGCGGGACCTGCTGGATTCTACTCGGTAGAACCGCTCGAAGATGCGCGGCAGGGCTTCCGGTTTTATCCCCATCCCATTGTCTTCCACTTCTATGTAAACTTTGTTCAGCAGCGCAGTGGTTTTTACAATTATCTGCGCCTCGGAACGGTTGGAGTAGTGTATTGCATTGGAGACCAGGTTTATAAGTACCTGGGAAATTTTCTGCTTATCCGCGCTTACTGTAAGCCGGCTATCTGTTGACTTTAGGCTCAGCGCTGCCCCTTTGCTCTGGGCGTCATACTCCAGCATTTCGAAAATTTCCCTCACGAGCTGGTTGATGTCAAAAGAGGTAATGTTCAGTATGATTTCCCCCGCTTCGAAACGGTTAATCATATCCAGATCGTTTACAATATTTATAAGCCTCTCGAGCGATTTGGCTATCCTCTCGAGATACTTGTCGCGTATGGCGAGGTTTTCCACCCCGCCGTCCCGCAGGGTTTCCACATAGCCCTGAATAGAGAACAGCGGCGTCTTCAGCTCGTGTGACACATTGCCTATATATTCCTTGCGGTAGTTTTCCATCTGCTTCATGGTGTCGTTGGTCTCGTTCAGGCCGGTGATTTTCTCGGAAAGTTCCTCGAAACCTATGCGTCTTTTTTCGTCGAAAATCTTCACCGGGAGCTTATCGGCTATGCTTTTTACCTGCTTTCTGCCATAGTACCGGAAGAGCATATCTGCCCCGAAATAGTTTACCGTGAATATCATTAGCCCGCAGATGATGATGATCAGAAGCTGGTTTACATCTTTTTTGATTAAATTGCTCTGGAGGTAGTTCCAAAGGAAGACGATCAGCATGATGAGCAGGGTAACTGTCAGCGAGGTGAATAAAACGAGCTTGCCTTTGCCCATTACACCATAAGTTTGTAGCCTATGCCTTTAAGCGTCTGTATGGAGGAGTCGCCAAGTTTTTCTCGCAGCCTGCGCACATGGACATCTATGGTGCGCTCTCCTACCACTACTTCATTCCCCCAAACTTTTTCCAGGATTTCTTCCCTTTTGAAAACTTTTTGGGTGTTGGTGGCCAGCAGGTAGAGCAGGTCGAATTCCTTTTTTGGTAGAAGGATCGCCTCGCTGCCCCTGGATACGCGGAAGTTTTCCCTATCTATCTGCAGCTCCCCTACCGAGAGTATCTTATCTTCCGGCATGCTGGTGGTCTGCAGCTTCAGCAGTGCATTTATTTTGGAAATAAGAACTTTTGGCTTGATGACTTTGATCACATAATCATTTGCCCCCGCCTGGTAGCCCGCAAGCTGAGAGAATTCTTCCGCGCGGGCGGATAGGAAAACGATGAGGGTGTTCCTCAGCTCCGTTTGCTGGCGCAGTTCCTTGCAGGTTTCTATACCGTCTTTGCCGGGCATCATCACATCGAGAAGTATCAGATCCGGGATCACTTCTTTGGCAAGCGAGACCCCGTCTTCCCCGTTATCTGCCATATAGACTTCGTAGCCCTCTTTTTCGAGATTATAGGACATAATTTCCAGAATATCCTGCTCATCATCTATCAGCAGGATTTTCTTTGAAAAAACCGATTCTTCCATGTTGATAAAACTTATCCCAAAATTATAAAAATGAAAATATTAAACAGCATTTTTTTACAATTTAAACCCAGATACTTTGTTAACAAATACTTAATATAAAAATGCTGCATATATCGTTTAGAAATATTTTCTTTGCACCGAAATATATTTAGTAAGGAAATATGAATATAAGATCTACAGGTATCGCTGTTGCTTTCCTCTTTGGAACAGCCGCAGTAGTGTATGGGCAGCAGGACAGCACAGCTGCTAAGAATGAAAAAAGAATAGAGGGCGTACAGATCCGCGCCGCTGCAAAAAAGAATACGGAGAACAGCATCATCAATGTGCAGAAACGCTCTGTAGAAGTGATAGAGCGCGTGGGTGCCGTACAGCTCTCCAAGCAGGGCGTGAGCGATGTGGCTACCGCAGTGACAAAGGCTACCGGTACCGTAAAGCAGGAGGGCTCCAGCACCATCTCCGTACGCGGCTTGCTGGACAGGTATAATACCACTTCTATGAACGGCCTGCCGATTCCGGCGGATGACCCTGAAAACAAGAATATAGATCTGGGTCTTTTCAAGACGGATATGATTGAGTTCATCGACCTTGAAAAGGTTTATCAGCCGAGGCTTCTTGGAGATTTCGGCGGTGCCAATATTAATATTGCTTCCCGCGAACACGCAGGCAAGCCTTTCTTCAGTGTAGAGCTTGGCAGCGGAATTAATTCCCAAATTATCGACCTGGGCAATAAGCCGTTTTACATGGCCCAGGGCCCAACCTGGACAGGTTTCAAATCCAACAAACTGCCAGACAACCCGCTGAAATCCTATAATTATGCCAGCTGGAACTTTAAAGACGGTTTCGGACCGAGGAATTTTACCCCACTCAATACGGAATTCAGCCTTTCAGGCGGCAGGACTTTTAAAATTGGGGAAACGGGCAGGCTCAATACTTTCATCTTTGCCGGATTTGACAATAGCTATAAATACAAGGAAGGACGCGAAGGTTTCTTTGGAAAGGAGACGATTTTCAACGATTACAATGATTCAAAAAAATACTCCTACGGAACGAATACCACGGCGCTCCTCAACTTTATCTACCGCCTAAACGCAGAGCATACCCTGAAATTATTCTCCAACTACATCCACGGATCCGAGCAGGAAACGAGAATTCATAAAGGTTATGTAAGGGATGTGGCGGAAGATTACAATGGCTTGCTCAGAAGGTCTGATTTCAAACATACTCACCTCTTTGTAAACCAGTTGGGCGGTGATCATAAACTAAATGACAAGTTCACTATCAACTGGATCGCAGGATACAATTACCTAAATAGCGAGCGCCCGGACAGGATCTCCAATTTCTTGTATTTCAACGAATACGAAGGTAAATATGAACTGAGAAGAGATGGCGGCGCCACCAACAGATACTGGGATGAACTGAACGATAAGGAATGGGCTGGGAATATCGCGTTCACTTATCAGTTCAACGACAACGGTAAGTTTACCCTCGGATACCAGGGCAGAGGCAAGAACAGAGACTTTGAATCCCGGCAGGTGGACTTCAAATGGGATACCAGAAAATCTGGCACAAGAGCATTGGTGGATGATGTAAACGATATCGATTTCATCTACAACCAACAAAATTATACGAAAGGATTTTTTGGTATCAGCAGTAACTACGGAGTAGACAATCTTAAACCAATCAGGTTCGACGGCACACAGGATGTTCACTCCGGGTTTGCCAATGCAGAATACAGACTTGGTGAAAACTTTACCGGGCAGCTGGGTGTGAGATATGAAAACATTAAGCAGGATATTGACTGGGATACGAACTTCGAAACGGGAATCCCTGGTAGTGCCGTAAAATTCACTTACGATAAATGGTTGCCTGCGCTAAATCTCAAGTATGCTCTTAACGACAAGAATAATCTGAGGTTTGCTGCTTCCAGAACCTATACGCTTCCTCAGCTGAAGGAGATGGCGCCATTTATCTATAATGATGTTTCTGAGGAAACAGTGGGTAACCCGCTTCTCTACCCGTCTGATAATAACAATATAGACATCAAGTGGGAAATGTTCCCTAAGAGCGGGGAGGTGATTTCGATTACCGCCTTTGGAAAATTCATAGAAAATCCTATTGCCCGCTCACTTATTAACTCGTCAGCATTCTACTATTCTTACCTAAATGTAGGTGATAAAGCTAGAGTGCTTGGGTTAGAAGCCGAGATCCGTAAGGATATTGCTAAATTTGACAGATCCAGAATCTACGGATTTGCCAATGCAACCTATATGGATTCCGAGAGTGATCTGGACATTGAAAAAGTAATAAGAGAAACATCCAACCTGTCTGTTAATTTTGATAAGACCAAAGATAAGCTGCAGGGAGCCGCGGATTTTGTAGCAAACGCCAACTTAGGCTGGAACCAGAAATTCAAGGATAAAAAAGAAATGGATTTCGTAGTGTCCTACTCCTATGTAGGTGAGTATCTTTACTCTCTGTCTTCTGACCATACGGGTAATATTTATCAGAAACCGATAAGCCTGCTGGATGCGACTCTTAAATTTTCTCTGGACAGAATCTCAATAAGTGCCAAAGCGAAGAACCTCATTAATCCAAAAATAAAGAGAGAGCAGGCAAATGATAACAATAATGTAACATACGAATTCCGAAACGGCAGAGATTTTGGACTATCTTTGGGGTATAATTTTTAACATCAATTTTAACTTAATTTTTTTATCATGAAAAAAATCTTGACAAGTGTGCTTGCAATTGCTGCAGTAGCAACATTTTCAGCACAGGAAAGTGTGAACGGCGTAGTCGCTGCCGGACAAACAAAAACCCTTAAAGCGGGTGTAGATTACAGACTTACTGGCTCTCTTACAGTAGAAGAGGGAGGTACCCTAGTACTTGAGCCAGGAACTATCGTAAAATCTAATGGTGCAACTGAGGCTTATGTCGTTGTAAAGCAAGGTGGTAAAATCTTCTCGAACGGTACTGAGCAACAACCTGTAATCTTTACTTCAGCTAATGCGCAGCCAAAGAATGCTGATTGGGGCGGTATCGTGATCGCAGGTCGTGCGCCTATCAACATCGGTGCTCCGGGCGCTTCCGGTACTACTGAGGTGGCCAATGTACCTTACGGTGGTTCTGATGTAGCTGATAACAGCGGTTCCATTACTTACACAAAAATTCTTTATTCCGGTGCGCGTTTCAACGAGTTTAAAGAGTACAATGGTCTTTCTCTTTTCGGCGTAGGTAACGGAACTGTTATCAATAATGTTTCTATTATCAACGGTGCTGACGACGGTATCGAAATGTTCGGTGGGACAGTGAATATGAGCAACATCTATCTTCAGGATAACGAAGATGATGCGTTTGACTGGACTGAGGGTTGGACTGGAACTGCTACCAATGTTTACAGCGTAAGAAATCTGCCAAATGTTGGAAACAGAGGTATAGAGGCGGATAACAATTCAAAGAAAAGGACTGCTACCCCAATGTCAAATCCAACTCTCAAGAATATTACATTTATTGGTCAAAGAACAACCGATAATGAGGGTGCCGGAACTAACCTATTCCGTGTAGGTTCGGGAGGTACTGTTGATAATGCAATCTTTGCAGGTTGGGCGGATGGCGTTACGCTTCAGCACGATGAAACGATTGTTAACTTTACCGGTCTAAACAAGTTTACTAACATTAAGTTTGTAGATAACGAAAGAAATTTCGTTATTAAACCTAATGCAGGTGGAAGTATCGTAATTGAGCCTAATACTGGCTATTACACAATTAACGAAGCTGCTACTGGTGCTGGAAACGGTCTTGATGTACCAGCTTGGGCAGCAAGCTGGGCGCTTCTTGGTGCATCCGATGTTGCTAAATTCAGCACTTCTGTAAAAGTTGTTCCATCCGTAGTATCTTCTGAATTCACAGTGGTTACTGACAAGAAAGTAAACAGCGTAGAAGTAGTTGATATGGCTGGTAGATCTGTACTAAAAGCTTCTGGCAAAACTGTAAATGCGAACGGCCTTGCTAAAGGAACTTATGTGGTAAAAGTGCAGACAGCAGAAGGTGAGACAGCAACAGCTAAGATCATCAAAAAATAAGTGATTTCACTCTTATGTATTAAGGCTGCTCAAAAGAGCAGCCTTTTTTATACCAATTTTATTCACTATCAAACTGTTCCAGGCGATAGGTAAAAACAAAATTACTAAGCTCGCTGCTTAAATCATCGAGCATCTCCAGCAATTCTTCAAAATCTTCCAGCTGGCCGACACTCATATTGATGAATTCCAGCTGAAGGTGCTCATTTTTCTTTATCTCCTCCATAAATGTTTTCAAATCATTAATAAAGCCGCCTGCCCATTCCTGCTTTCCTGCTATCTCTGAGTAGAAATCTTCGTAATCACCAATATTACTAAAGTCAATCCTCATATCTATCAATTTTTAAAATTTTATCGTAAATCTTCCGGAATTTCACAAACAGGGATAGGCTTAAGTTTATGCTGGGCGGCTCGGTTCATCCGTGAAAAAATCTGGTAAACTTCCAAATCCCTTCCGGAGTAATCTGCTTCCGTTTTCGTTCCAAATTCCTCCTGGATTTTTTCAAGCTCAGGATATGTGGCACCAATCTGCTGTTCATCCGTGCGCTCCGCATCCCACAAACCATCCGTAGGAATCGCGTTTTTAATGGATTTCGGTAAATTGAGAAAGCGTGCTAATTCATAAACTTCGGTTTTATAAAGATCACCTATCGGAGATACATCCACCCCGCCATCGCCATATTTTGTAAAAAACCCTATGCCGAAATCTTCCACTTTATTCCCAGTGCCGCAAACCAAAAGCTGATTGAGCTGGGCAAAATGATACAGCGTGAGCATCCGAAGACGGGACCGGGTATTTGCAAAAGCAAGATCAGCGTAGGCATTGTCTTCATTCCCTGTATTGAAAATTTGGAAAATTTTTTCAAACGGCGGCGTTAAATCCACACTTATCGCCTTCACATTTAAAAATTTCCCCGTGAGGAAATCCAGATGCTCTTTTGCCCGTGAAGATTGGTCGCCCTTCTGCCGGATCGGCAATTCCATAGCCAATAAATTCAGTCCTGTCATCGCGCAAAGTGTGGAAACCACGCCGGAATCTACTCCTCCGGAAACGCCGACTACATAGCCTTTCACTCCAGCAGATTTTGCATAATCTCGGAGCCATTCAGTAATATGCGCCGCTACTTTTTCAGTGTTCATATGTTACGGATTAAATTCTAAAGTCAAAATCATTAATTTTGCAATACATCTGTAAAAATAATGAAGTTCCACAGAACCTGCCTATACCTTCTGATACTTTTTATTTCTGCAATTTCCTGCAAAAAACCAAATGAAAAAGAACGATGGGAAACAGTAAAGATTCCGCAAGCGGCGCCGCTAAAAATTACAGATATATCTGCAGATTTTTATAGCAAAGATTTGGGCACAGAACAATTTGTACAAAAATATCCCTGGTTTCAGGGCAGCGTATCGAATGAAGATTTTGAAAAACGGCGGCGAGATTCCGCAGAAATAGCCATCTATAAAGAGGCAATCAGTAAGAATAATTTAGGAAAGCTTTCCACTGACCTTGGTAATTTTTTCGCACAGACAACAGCCTATTTCCCTGATTTTCAGACTCCTCAGACATTTGTTTATTCTTCGTCAATGCAGTCTGAAGCGGATGCAATCTTATACTCTCCCATGGATAAGATGCTCTTCATCGATCTGTCCCAATTTATGGGCGAGGGCAACCGGTATTATGCAGGAGTAGAAAAATACCTGCAGAAATCTATGAATCCGCAGAATATTCTGCCAAAAGTTTCTCAGACGGTAACGGCGCAATTTGTACCTTTTTCGTCTGACAATCAAAAGTTCATAGACAGGATAATCTATGCCGGGAAGCGAATGATTCTTACAGATGCTCTTTTACCCAAAACTTCAGATGCAGTGAAAATGGGCTACACAGAGGAGCAGCTGAAGTGGGCGCAGGCCAACGAAGGGAATGTCTGGAATTTTTTTGTGGAAAATGACATCGTTTTCAGCGATGATGTGAGGCTGAATGGCAGGTTCATAGAAGAAGGCCCATTCTCCAAGTTTTATACTGAGGTAGACAACAGCAGCTCGCCACAAATTGGCATCTTCATCGGCTGGATGATTTGTCGCAGCTTTCTTGACAAAAATCCAGATACAACTTTGAAAGAATTCCTGAAAATGGATGCCACAGAAATTTTTAACAAATCTCAATATAACCCGAAATAATTATTAAATTCATAATGAAAAAAAGCCAGATTTCCATAGATATAGAGCTTGATGAAAACCATATCCCGGAGAAATTGACCTGGAATGCGCCCGACGGTGGGGTTGAAAACCAAGAAACTAAAGCCGTGATGCTTTCTGTATGGGACGATAAAACGAGAGAAGCCCTTCGCATTGATCTCTGGGCAAAAGATATGCCTTTGGATCATATGAAAATATTCATACACCAGATTTATCTGTCTCTGGCGAGTACTTATGAGCGCGCCACAGGAGAAGAAGATGTTGCTGACTGGATGGAGAGATTGGCAGATGAATTTGCTGTTCGGGCGGCTATAAAATGATTAATACTATTGATTTTAAAAAAAAATGAAATTTAATACAAAAGTAATCCACGGCGGGCAGATAGCTGAGCCCCACACAGGTGCAGTAAATCCGCCAGTATTTTTCACATCCACTTTCAAACAAAGAACTCCGGGCGAGCTGCGAGCCGGATACGAGTATTCCAGAGGAGCGAATCCCACGAGGCAGGCGCTGGAAGACAGCCTTGCAAGCATTGAGAATGGCACGCGAGGGCTCGCTTTTGCTTCCGGCCTGGCTGCAATTGACTGCGTTCTAAAACTCCTCACCCCTGGAGACGAGGTGATTGCTGTGGACGATCTTTATGGTGGAACTTACAGAATGTTTACGAAAATTTATGAAAAGTACAGTCTCACTTTCAATTTTGTGAATTTTGAGGATATCACAAAAATTTCTGAATTAATTACAGAAAAAACAAAGCTAATTTGGCTTGAGACTCCAACAAATCCACTGATGAAACTGGTGGATATTGAGGCGGTGGTAAAACTCGTTTCAGGACGCGGAATCTTGGTGGCTGTGGATAATACCTTTGCAACGCCGTACGCTCAAAGGCCGCTGGATATGGGAGCGGATATCGTAATGCACTCGGCTACAAAATACCTCGGCGGGCATTCAGATTTGGTGGCGGGAGCGCTGATTACCAAGAATGAGACTCTTGGAGAAAAGCTGCATTTTCTCCAGTTTGCCTCCGGCGGCATCCTAGGCCCTATGGATTCTTACCTCGTACTCCGGGGTATAAAAACCTTAGCCTTGCGAATGGAAAGGCATTCAGAAAATGGTAAAAAAATCGCGGAATTTTTAAGAAATCATCATTTAGTTGATAAAGTATATTATCCCGGGTTAAGCAGCCATCCGCAATATGAATTAGCCAGGAAACAGATGGGTGAAAAATTCGGCGGGATGCTGTCATTTACTTTTAAATCAGGAAGAAAAGAAGATTCGGTAAAATTCCTGGAAAACCTCAAAGTGTTCACTCTCGCGGAATCCCTGGGCGGAGTGGAATCCCTGGCAAACCATCCTGCTATGATGACGCACGCTTCCATCCCTGAAGAAAAGCGGAAAGAGCTCGGCATCACTGATGATTTGGTACGGCTTAGCGTGGGAATAGAAGATTCAGACGATTTACTTAATGATCTCACCAGTGCTTTTGATTCATTGTAAATTAATGCCCGTAAAACATTAAATCCCAAAGATTTTGCGGGCATTTTCTGTGGTTATTCGATCTATCTCGCTGAAACCAATACCATAAATATCCACCAGCTTCGAGGCAATGAGTTCAATATACGCGCTTTCATTGCGTTTCCCGCGGTAGGGAGCTGGCGCAAGATACGGCGAATCCGTCTCCAGTACTATATTTTCAATGGCGATCTGATTCAGAAACTGGTCGATTTTCCCATTTTTGAAGGTTACTACACCGCCAATTCCGAGTTTAAAATTCAAATCAACGGCTCTCTGCGCCTGTTGTAAATCGCCGGAAAAGCAGTGAAAAACTCCACGGAGTTTTGAAGATTTTTTTTCTTCTAAAACCTCAAAAGTTTCATCAAAACTGTTGCGGCTGTGTATCACAATAGGCAAATCGTACTGCAGCGCAAGTTCAATCTGCCTTGCAAACGCAAGCCTTTGAATATCAAGCGTGGAAGCATCCCAATAGAGATCAATACCAATTTCGCCGACGGCGCAAAATCTCCGTTGCTTCAGGTAATTCTCTACTATCCCCACTTCTTGCTCCCAGCTGTCCTGCTGTACGGATACCGGGTGAAGCCCCATCATTGCATGCATAGTGTCCGGGTACCTCGCTTCCAGCTGTAGCATTTTATCGTGAGTTCCGGAGTCTATCGCCGGCAGACAGAAGGCTTCCACTCCTGCCGAGAGCGCCCTGAGGATCACCTCATCTCTGTCTTCCTCAAACTCATCCGAATAAAGGTGTGTGTGGGTATCAATCATTTATAAAATCTTGGAAAATTTTGTGCTTCACCAATGCTTGCTGGCGGGCTATCTGCTCACGGATTTTCTGCTGAAGATGTTGGTGATCTTCGCTGCTGGGGTCGGTAGGGCGGTGCCGGAACGCTCGCTGTATCCGGAAATTTTCATCCAGAAAATCCATAGTCTCGTCAGAGAAATATGCATTTCCGAACTTTTCAAAAATATAATTTATTGCCTGGTTATTTGGGTGAATCATATCCTCTGCGTAAAATCTATAATCTCTGAGATCATCCATAACTATCTCATAAACAGGAAGATAAGTGCAAAACTCCAAACTATGGGCCACCTCGTGAATAGCGGTAATGAGTTTGCTTTTGCTGAGAGTGTTTTCAGCAAAACCGTCCTTCGTGTGCCGTACCGGGGAAACGGTCAGCAGAATCTGAGCCTCCCGCGGGCAGATGTCGCGAAGCAGCGAAACGCTTTCTCCGATGGACGAATTCAGTTCTTCGGCACTCAGCAATCTTTTCCTGAAAAATTTAGACGGAATTTTTCGGCAATTGGCAACCAGGTTTTTTTTCGGCAAAAACTCATAAATAAAGGAGGTGCCGTAAGTGATCAGCACCCACCGAGCCTCCTGCAGAAAGGCATTTCCTGCATCTATTTCAGCATTAATCCGTTCCAGCGTCCGGTGGGCATAAGGCGTGTCGAAACTGCTGTGGTGGTCGAGAGAGATAAATTTTCCTCCGAAAGTTATTAAATCTTCATCAGAATATGATTTTGCCTGATGAAGGCGCTTTACCGCCTGATTGACAGAGTATGGGCTGAACAAAGTTCCAAAGGGATTATTGTAAACCTGCAGCTGCCCCTTACCCAGCAGAGAGGAAATCTCTGAAGCAAAACAGGAACCTATGGAAAAAATCCGGTCATCCGGCTGGATTTTTTTTTCAGAATCCGGAATGCAGACTTCTGTTCGGAAATTCATCAGAATTCTCTTTGGAGCAGCGAGTGAGCGAAATCTCTGAAAGGTTTTTTCTTTTCCTCTGTCAATGTGCTTTCATTGAGAGATTCCAAAGCGCGCTGATGGTATTCGCGGATAAATTCCAGGGTTTTCGTATCCGCGCTCGTGCTTCTGAAAATTTTTTCCACCCCGTAGATTTTGTCGGTATTTTCCGTTTTTTTCGAGTACCAGTACTTCAGCTCGTCCTGCTGCTGGGCATCCGCATTCTGCAGGGCAAGGATGTAAAGAATCGTCTTTTTATTTTCGTAAATGTCCCCCGCGCGCCTCTTCCCTACCTGCTCCTGGCTGCCGAATACATCAAGGTAGTCGTCCATCATCTGAAATGCGATTCCGGCATTTATGCCAAAGTTGTAAAGGCTATCCGCATCTTGCGCAGCGGCACCCCCAATCAGGGCACCCATCTTCAGGGCAGCAGCCAGCAGCACCCCAGTCTTCTTGGTCACCATTTCCTCATATTCCTCAAAGGACACGCTGTCTGTGCTTTCAAAGTTGATATCCAATTGCTGGCCTTCGCACAGCATTTCCCCAGTTCCCGAAAATAGGGAAATACATTTTTTGAAAAGCTCAGGTTCCAGCTCTTCAAAATACCGGTAAGATTTTATCAGCAGGGCATCGCCGGAAAGGATCCCCGTACTGATGCCGTGGATGGAATGGATGGTAGCTATGCCCCTCCTGAGCGGAGCTTCATCCATAATATCATCGTGGATCAGGGTAAAATTATGGAAAAACTCTATCGCAAGAGCCGGACGCACTGCCTTTGCAAGGTT
This sequence comes from Cruoricaptor ignavus, assembly GCF_900141665.1. GTDB lineage: Bacteria > Bacteroidota > Bacteroidia > Flavobacteriales > Weeksellaceae > Cruoricaptor > Cruoricaptor ignavus. Next base: position 74,125 of record NZ_FQYI01000010.1, read on the forward strand.
TTCGCCAAAAATGTCTGCGGCAAGCAACAGCAGTACCGGGCGGATCCGCTTCCCCCCGTAGCTCAGGATGTAGTTCAGCGGCTCATAAAGCTCTGAGGGTTTTTGTTTAAAGGAATTACTATCAATTTCCTGAGAAATTATCTGCTGATATTTTGCTAAAAACTCCATAACTAATCGTTCACAAAATTAAAAAAAAGTGGAGCAATGGCGCAATGGCAGCTTTCAGGTGTATTTAAGGATAATGTTCTCAAGGATATTGGCGACATCCTCGGCGCGGTCCGTTACCTCTTCAAGAAAATCCAAAACTGTTTTTACCTTGATAATCCGCACGGCATCGCCGCTTTCGAACAGCTGCAGCATTGCCTGGGTGAGAAGCTCGTCACCGATGTTCTCCATAGAATTGATTTTTATGATACTCTCCCGCGCGGCATTTATGTCCTTAAATTCTCTCAGAGCCCTCAACGCATTCTGTATCTCCACGCAGCAGTGGCGGATAAGATGCGCAAATTCTGCATAAATCTTAATCTCCGGAGATTTGTAGAGATAGATATATTTGGCCGCAGAGTACATATAATCAGCAATGTCGTCCAACGCTGAGGCGAGGGAAGATAAATCTTCTCGCACGGAAGTCTTCACAAATTTTCTCCCCAGCTCCAGGAACAGCGTATGCGTAAGCTCATCATTTTTATGCTCAAGATCGCTGAGCGTCTGGAGGACATTCTCGTCGTAAGTATCATATTCCGAGATTCCGTTATACAATATATCGCTCATAGCCACGAGGTTAGCTGCTGATTCTTTAAACAAATCAAAATATACATCGTAGCCTGTGGTGTTTAATTTACCAAATATATTATTCCAAAATCTCACTGAATTTCTTGCAGGAAAATGCAAAAATACGGCAAAAAAAAACGGCAGCCTAACAGAACTGCCGCCTGAATGTTAATAAATTATTAAATCAGTTCGCAACCTCGGCACGCATGTCCCTGCCTTTGAACTTCATTGCCGAAATATTGCTAAGAATTTCATTCTCAAAAGATTTCTCCACCTCGAAGAAGCTGAATTTTTCCATAATCTCTATATCCCCGATGTCTGGCCTGCGCCTGGATTTCCCGGATGCTTTGTTGATGATATCCAGTACATCGGTTTTGCGGAGGTTGTCTTTTTTCCCCAGGTTGAAGAAAAAGCGCGTCATATTCTCGCTTCCGCGGGTATTGCGGCGTCTTTCGCCACGCTCCTTTCCTCTGCCGCGGTCGCGTTCCCTGCCACGGCGATCTCTGCGCCCCTCGGCTTCCTCTACAAGGTCCTGAGAGCTCAAATCTTTCTTATCCTTATAGTACATAGCAAGATCGCGCAGCTGAAACTGCAGCAGCTTGTGCACCAGCTCCTCCTTGCTGAACTCGGAAACATCTGGAATTAGGCTGTCGTCAAATTCAAAATAATCCTCGTGCTCAGTAAATAGTTTCTCAAAAACGCCGCCCACCTGCGCCTTTATGATTTCTTCCCCGGTCGGGATCTGCGCTTCTTCTATTTCTATTTTGGTCGAAGCTTTTATCTGCCGCAGTTTGCGGCTTTCTTCCGGTTTTATGATCGCCATGGAGATGCCGTCCTTCCCTGCTCTCCCGGTACGGCCGCTGCGGTGTACGAAGACTTCCGGGTCATCCGGCAGCGAATAGTGGATCACATGGGTGAGGGAATTTACATCCAGCCCGCGGGCAGCCACATCGGTAGCCACAAGTATGTCAATATTTTTCAGGCGGAATTTCTTCATCACGGTATCGCGCTGCGCCTGGGACAGGTCCCCGTGGAGCGCATCTGCAGCGTAGCCGTTCTGCATAAGGAAATCTGCCACATCCTGCGTCTCCATCCTGGTACGGCAGAAAATGATAGAATACTGGTTAGGATTTGCGTCTATGAGCCTCTTCAGCGCCTCGCGCTTCTGGCGGCCGCCCACAACATAATATTCGTGGCGGATATTTTTCTTAACCTCATTAATTTTCCCTACTGAAATTCTGTGCGGCTCTGTAAGGTAATTTCTAGAAATGCGCTCCACCTCGCGGTTCATCGTAGCGGAGAAGAGCAGCGTCTGCTTAGTTTCAGGAGTCTCGCTGAGGATGGTTTCCAGATCGTCCTTGAACCCCATGGAGAGCATCTCATCGGCCTCGTCCAGCACCAGCCACTGGATCTCAGAAAAATCCAGCGCTTTGCGGTTAATGAGGTCAATAACGCGCCCCGGCGTACCCACTATGATCTGCGGCTTTTCTTTCAGTGCGCGGATCTGCTCCATTATGCTGCTGCCGCCATATACTGCGACGGATTTTACATTCGGGAGGTATTTTGTAAAATTTTTTATATCCTTGGCGATCTGCAGGCAGAGCTCCCGGGTAGGGCAAAGTACGAGGAGCTGGATTTTCCTGCTGGATTCATCTATCATATCAAGGATCGGGAGGGAGAAGGCCGCAGTTTTCCCCGTCCCGGTCTGAGCCAGCGCGATAAGGTCGCGCGAGTCTGAAGAAATAAAGGGGATTGTCTGCTGCTGAATTTCGGTTGGTCGCTCAAAGCCCAAATCGCTGACCGCCTGGAGGATTTCCGGGCGCAGTTCAGTTTCAGAAAATAAAGTCATTAAAAAGAGAAAATTTTTGCAAAGATACCGTTTTTTTTTCTTGCAAGCCGACAAAGTTATAAATTTTCTTTTTGAATATCAAACATTTATGAGGGAAATTCGATCAATGAAATTAATCCTGGCTGAAACAACTACCCGCAAAAAAATAACGACAAATTCGTTTTAACATTATTTTAACACAATTCATTAAATTTGCCCCTCTCTCGACATTTATGAGTATAGCCAAGCAAAGCCTTACCTACACACTTATAGGATACCTGGGTTTCCTGATAGGCACCCTCGCCGCGCTGTTCCTCTTCCCCCAGGATATGGAATTTTACGGCAAGCTGCGCTTCATCCTCCCCACTGCGGAGATGATGGCGCCCTTCGTGGTTTTCGGAATTTCATTCACTGGCGTAAAGTTTTTTTCAAATTTTGAGTCCGCAGGAAAAACGAACAGTTTGCTGACGGTTTCCCTCCTGCTGGTACTTGTGAATTTTCTACTGTTTCTGGGCTTTTTTTCTGTTTTTTTTAAAATTTTTCCTGAAAAAAAATCTCTGGAGATCTGGCGCTACAGATACACCATTATCCCCCTGATATTACTAATTGCGCTCTCACAGATTTTCAACAAATTCCTGACGAATTTCAAGAGAATCGCAGTCTCGAATATCTTCGATTCCATATTCCCCAAACTTGCAAATATTGGCGCGTTCTGCCTATTTTTCTTCGCAGGGATGAGTGAACAATTTGCCCTGAGTTTCTTCGTCACGGTATTTTTTTCGGCACTGATGGGCTACGGACTTTACACGCGGCGCATACACGGCATCCGCCCGGATTTCAGCCTGGAGGTTTTTCGCAAAAACCGGCTTTACCGCGCGATGTTCAGCTACAGCCTGTTCGGATTTTTGGGAAATATCGGGAATTATATCGCGTTCAGGATTGATAATTATATGATCGGCGAGCACATTTCTATGGCGCAGAACGGCGTCTACAGCACCTTGCTGAACATAATGTCGCTCATTATGATACCGCAGATGGGCATCCATAACATCTCCGCACCCATCATTAATAAGTCTCTGGAAAACAGGGATATGGAGGAACTGGACAGGTTTTACAAGGGCACCTCCCTCTCATTATTTTTCCTCGGCGTGGTGCTTTTTTCCTGCATACTTTCCGGCTTCCCCTATCTTACACATTTCATTAAAAATGGCGACCAGCTGAGGGAGGCGGAGCCAGTGATCTGGCTGCTGGGAAGCGCAATGCTTTTCGATCTCGCTACGGGTTTCAACGGGCATATTATCTCATTGTCAAAATACTACCGGCTGAACATAGTGGTGATGCTCCTGCTTGCCGCCACTACCATTCTCTTAAATTACCTTTTCATACGCCACACCAAGCTGGGCATCATAGGGGTGGCGCTTGCTACGGCCATTTCGCTGACGGTTTTTAACATCGTAAAAGTTTGTTTTAACTATGTGAAATTCAGGGTATTACCTTTTACGATGGAGATGGGCTTCCTGCTGATCGTTTCCGGACTGGCGATTACTCTCGTGATTCTCCTTCCGAATTTTCAAAACCCCCTGATCAATCTTTTTTACAAGCCCGCCGTCTCCCTCGCTTTCATTCTTACAGGAAATTATTTTCTGCAGATTTTCCCTTTAAAACAATATCTTAAGCAGACTTTTCTTGGCAAATTTTTACCATAACGAATGACAATCACTCAGCTAAAAGTCGAGATAAAACAGCTATAAACTCTTTGCGAACCTCCGAAAATTCAAATCCTGAAAAGTCCTCTGCCGAAGCATTCACCAGCTGATTTTCAACTTCCGCCGACTCCCGCAGGATAAACGGATAATCGTTTTCAGGATAATTTTCGGGGAAAATCGCCGGCCGGCCCGCAGAGATGGCATCACCGAGGTTGCCCGACATTTTAGTCCTGCCGTAAATTTCTCTGATGGAAAAAAATTCCGTTTCCGATTGCAGTGGGCACCACAGCACGGAAGCAGAATTTAGCAGTCGGTCAAAATTTTCCTGAGATACTTTTTGGGTAAAAAAACGGAGTTTGAGACGCGGCGCCAATAATTTTTCTGCTTTCCTAATCCACCCCAGCTCCTCGCCCTCTGCCTTTCCCAAAAAAATAAATTCCCACGACAGGCGAAAATCTTCCATTTTCTTTAAAATTCGCCGATAATCCCTCCGCTGCTGAGATGCCTGCCCGGGAACCACGATCCGCAAAGGCATTTGCGAAGTTTTACCTTGATTTTTTCTATAAAAAATTGGAAAAAACATCTGCCTTTCTCCGCTTATTTCCTTGTCTAAAACCAGCTGAAAATCGGCATTTTGGTAAAGCCGGGGGGCCCTCAGAAGTCCTTCGAGAAAAAGCAGCTTCAACCTGAAAAGCTGCTCTTTTTTAAAAACTGAGCTGAACAAGCGGAACCCAGATGATTGTGAAAAATTTAAATTGTGAACAATTATGGCAATCTTATTTTTTTTGCTTATTTTTTGATAAATATTAAAATTCCGATGCGCCGTGCCGATAATCACAAGATCAAAACTCTGGCTGTTTATTTTTTTTAAAAGTTCTCTGGGTTTTACGATGTTTACATTTTCGGGGCAGTGGTGTAGGCTGAGCCTTTCGGCAATTTTTTCGGAAATAAAAAAATTGAATGAAAAATCTTCGCTACCCTCCGAAAGCTTCATAAGGTTCGCCAGGATTTCCGCGTGCGTATCCAGCTCAATGTAGGCTATGCGCCTGCTCATCGCACGAGAATTTTTTTCCATCGCAATTTCCTCACCTCCCTTATTTCATATTTAGTCAAAACCCTCCTGCCACGCTGGCGAAGATAGGATTTTAAGATAATGAAAAAATTCTGTACGCCACCGCCCTTCCTTGCTTCCTTCGCTGCAGAAAGAATCGTCAGCGGCAAGTCCAGTCCGATGTTATAAAAATACTCACCAAGCTTTTCTGCGCGCTGCCCTTGGTATTTGAAAGCGGTAGGCCGAAGGTGTTTTACCCAAAGATTTTTAATTGTAACAACCTCATAACCAGAAATTTCCGAGAGCATCACATCAATATTATCCCATCCCAGCACCGGCCGCAGCCCGCCGATTTTCTCGAAACAGCCTCTCCGGTAAGATTTTACTGGGCCGCGCACATGATTTTTTGATGATATATTTTCAAACTTCCAAACCTCATCACTATCAGAAAAGTCAAAAGCATCCTCGGCAATGGGCTTTTTCGAAGAAATTTTCACCAGACCGGAGACCATACCCGCACAGGGATTTTCAGCATACACTTTAGCTAATTCTTCGAGGTAGTTTTCGGGGAAAATAATATCCGCATCAAATTTGCATATTATATCAAAATGCTGAAGATTTTGAGTTTCTAACCCCGCGTTGAAACTTCTCACTACCTTCGCGCCGGGCTGGTGGTGAGATGCTTGCAGATTTAATATCGTAAACCTCGAATCATTATGATTATTTAAAAAATCAACACATACATCCCGAGTAGCGTCAGTGGAACCGTCATTTACAATGACAGCCCTAAAATCTCGGTATCGTTGCCTTTGCAGGGACTTCAGGCAATAGGCAATAAACGCTTCCTCGTTGTGCGCAGGAATTATTATAAGAAAATTCAAAGGTACTTCGGGGAATTTACGACTTCTATTTCGGATATTTCTGCAGCAGTGCCTGTAGGATGGCATAGGTCTCCAGATCCATTACCCCGCTGTATTTTTCTGGACGAAAGTGGTACTGGAAGGCCGCTATGGTCTTCTGCGTGGCGGAATCCAGCTGGCCGCTCGGCTGGATATCGTAGCCGAAATCACGAAGCATCGTCTGGTACTTAAACACCATCTGCGGCGAGGCCACCTGCACTGCGAAATCCTCTGCGTCCATCTGCATCAGGTACATATTTCTTGTAGCATCGTCATACCACATACCCAGATTATATTCGGTGTAGAGGCGCTTCCACGGGAAAGTAGGCCCCGGGTCCTGCTTCCTCGTAGGCGCCACATCGGAGTGGCCAATGATGTTCGTAGGGGGTATATTGTACCTCGTGGCGAGGTCTTTTACCAATGCAGCTACCTTGCGGTACTGGTGCTCCGGGAACGGCATAAACCGATAGCCGCCACCCGGCAGATCTGTAGATTCATTTACGATCTCAATGCCGATGCTGGTATCGTTAAGGTTACTGCTCCCGCGCCAGGAGCTGATGCCCGCGTGGTAGGCGCGTTTATTCTCATCTACGAGCTGGTATATTTCTTTATCCGGCAAATCATTTACGAGGTAATGCGCGCTTACTGATTTTTGCGTAAGTACACGGATTGATTTTTCATTATCTATCGCGGTATAATGCAGGATGATGAACTTTTGCCGGAAATTCTGTGCCACGGCGGGGAAGAAATCTTTGGTAACTTTATACCCTGCGGGCCTTGCCGTGGCAATGGAGGAGTGGCTTATGGTATTATCATTTTTTGATATATCCGCGATATTCACGGTGTAAAATTCTACCCCGGAGTGGCGCTCCACCGAAGGTCTGTTTTCAGATTTATTAGCCGTAGCTGCCTGATTAGTTGTCTGCGCAGAGGCCCCCTGCTGAACTTTCTGAGCGGATTTCTGAGCATTCTTATTAGAGGCGCAGGAGAGCAGCAATATAGGTAAACCTATGAAATACAGATACTTGCGTAACATAGTTATATTTTTCTTGGTTAAAGTTCAAAAATACAAAAAATTCCAGGCAAAAAATTTTGTTAAATAATAAAAACTGTTCTATATTTGCACTCGCAATTGCGAAAGCGTTCATTAGATTTTTTTGGAGAGGTGCCGGAGTGGTAACGGAGCAGATTGCTAATCTGTCGGCGGGTAACCGTCGCCAGGGTTCGAGTCCCTGTCTCTCCGCACAATATACGGGGCGTAGCGTAGTCCGGTCATCGCGCCTGGTTTGGGACCAGGAGGTCGCAGGTTCGAATCCTGCCGCCCCGACTTTTCAAAATTCCTTCGGGAATTTTTTATTTTAAGGTAACGGGATAAGGCATTCCGATTTTCTCGGAACGGTCATAAAATTCAGTTAAAAAATTCCGGGTGCGTAGCTCAGCTGGATAGAGCATCTGCCTTCTAAGCAGACGGTCATAGGTTCGAATCCTATCGCGCTCACATTGATAATCAAAGACTTACAAGAAATTGTAAGTCTTTATTTTTTATTGGGTAACACATAGGTAACACATAAAAAGGATCACGAACAAAAGTTGGGAACTAAGGATCAAGAACAAAAGTTGGGGACTAAGCAGAGTATCTCAACGAACACAAATTTTTCAAAAAACAGTAATTTCGGGGGTGTTTCCGGGGTGACAACAAAAAACCACCCTGTTTATGGGGTGGTTTGTAGCGAAGACGGAAGTATTTTGGTAAGTGGTCTACTTTTTTGACAGTTTGTAAATATAGTTTTTTCAATTGAAATTTGCACCTGCCAACCGAAACGGAATTAGGCTCTGCTGAGGAGCAACCTGAGAGGGATAGGTTGGCCGACGAAATATAGTTTTCAAGGGCA
>NZ_FQYI01000016.1 GCF_900141665.1 Cruoricaptor ignavus
AAGGACACTATTTTCAACAACCTCATCAAGAGAATGGTGGAGAGAGAGCATATCAGTCAGGAAAATTTGGTATGTAATTAAACTATGACCTCAATTAATCAATTTAGTAATTTCTATATTTAAATAATTTTCCTTATCAACCAATGGAAAATATTCTCTAGAATTTCCATAAACTTTGTTGTCAATAAATTTTTTGTTATAAAGTCTTTTTAAAAGAGTGGCAATTGATGTTGGTGCAGGCTTTGGATTAGAATATGCCTCTATTATATCCTTCATAAAAGCTTTTTCCATTTTCCATATAAGTGCCATTAGCTCTTTTTCTGAATTTGATATAACGGAAATTATAAATTTCAGAACTTTTATCAAAATTATGGTGTAGATACCCAGAAAATCGTTGAAAAATCTAATCTGATTTTCGGTAAGCCTGAATACAAGGACAACACCATCAAATCTTTGGAAAAAGGCAATGTGGTAAAGGTAAAATTTGAAATGAATGACAAGGTGGTGGAAGGCAAAGCCGTCCTCAATCCCCAATACAAGAATTTAAACCTGTATGACAGCGATATGAACCGTATCAACACCAATAAGGCTTTGGAAGGCATGGAACAGGAGCAGAAAAATGAAAAAGCAAATGCCCGGGAGCAAAGCATTAAAAGATAGCTTGTTGCAGTAGAGATGACAGAAGGCTGCTTGGTGTGTGGCAGCCTTTGTTGTCTTCTATTGTATGGTTTTATTGCAAGATGATATTTGCACTGATGTTCAGTTTTTTGTGGATGTTTTTAGCCACTTGTAAAGTCGGTTCGCTTTTCCCGGAAAGATATTCGCTAATACGTGGAGCAGACACGCCTAAAAGCTCAGCCAGCTTTGCCTGTGTAAGGTTCATTTCATGCATCTTAAATTTAATCGTATCCACCAAAGAAGGTGTAGCAATAGGATAATGGATATTCTCATAAACTTCTACAGCATCAGACAAAAGCATCAATTCAATCATATTTTTATCTGTTGCAGGAGTTTGGTCGTCCACTATTTTAAGAAGTTCATCAATACGGGCCATAATTGCTTCGTATTGGGTTTCATTTTTTATCATATCAAATGTTTTTTATGTCGTTAATTTTATCATAATCACTATGAGTGCCTACAAACCGGATATATACCTGTTGGACTGAAAAAAGAATAAGAGCCACGATACGGTAATGATTGCCTTTGATATTAAAAACAAATCTTTGATTACCTACACTATCAACGCTATTAAAATCTTTTCTAATGTCTGCAAAATTGTTCCATTCTGCTGCTGATACCGTACTATACCAATGCTCTAATGCCAATTTAGCATCGGCGTGATGGGTATAGAACATTACCAGAGATTTTTTTGATATGACCCTCACTTTTTAAAATCAATCGGATTAATATTACAAAATTAAAAATATTATTACAAAATACAAAACTTTATGAAAAATTATTTTAAGCTATTAATACTTACTCTATCCTTTATGACGATTCAGTCCTGCCATAAGAAAATACAGTCTGAGAAAGGTGGAATAGACCTCGTTTCCAATGTTTATTTTAATGCCTCAAAAGGTTTGGACAAAATGCAGAGCTTCCATCTATCGAAACTCAACTATTTTCAGAACCAGATGGTGGAAATAATTCCGGATTTGGAAGTTCAGGAGTTTAACAGGAAGGTCTATTATATCAAAGATTCTCTTTGTTTCCCTTTGGAAAATACAGAGGGCAGCAATATTATTTTTTCAGAGCTAAATAAACAGCAAAAAGCAGTTCTCGTATGGAATAAAAAAGAAGGCGCAATTTTTTCAAAAGAGCATATCCCCAACTACCAAAACAGGAGAAAACTCCCAGACACGCTCTTGTTCCGAAAAAACTATAAACGCTTTGAAATCAATTCACCCTGGACTTACAGTCGTTTTTACATTTATCCCACAGATACGATAATGCCGTACTCTCTTTACCGCCATGCCGAGGAAGATTACGGAGGAAGATTAGAGCGCATCGACTACTATAATAAAAAGACCGATGTATTTGTCAGCCTGCAACTGCTCCCAAGGAAGAATTGGGATGCTGCAGCTAAAGAACTTTTCGATTACAACCAATTCGTCAACAATAAAAACCGTGAGTAACAGCCTATATACCGGACTTCCAGTTAAAAATATCTCCATAACCGAGGGAGCCAAAAATGAACTCATCGTATTTCAGTCAGAAATAGACAAACAAGCTTTTTTAGAACTGCTCCGGTTGAATTCACAGACCAATAACAGGAGTATGGCGGTGTTGCATCAATTAGGAAATGCTGGCCAACTTACAAATCATTTCCGGTATTATGAAGGAAAGATATTTCTGTGCCTTTCCGGGGACCATTCGGGAAGATCAGCAACGCAAGAAATACTAAATGAGCTAAAAGATAAAAACATCAAAGATATCCGTCCTTTATATGGAATTGGAAAAGAACATCTGAGCCTCAATGATTATCTAAAAAAAAAGATTGAGAATCAAAATGAAAATCAAACCAAAAATTTTAATTTAGTCCAAGCCAAAAATAATTCCAATGAGCAACGAAATAACACTGAACCCCAAAGACTTTCCGATACTGAGCAATTGGAGCCAGAAAAGGCTGCACGAAACCTTGGAGCAACTGAGCAAAAGAGCCAATCCGAGCAAGACCGAAATTACATCGGAAGATCTGCTTTGGTCAGCCAAGATGTTGGAAATGGACTTACAGGCGGAAATAAGCAGCGTTTGGGAAACGGAGGTAGAGGAAGATCCGACGACGGAACACAACAGAAAAATGATGCAGAAAATGCGAGAAGAGAACATTCCGTGGGCGGAATCCTATCCGGGAGAACTCTATCCGATACAGGATTAAGAATTCCAGCATCAGACTTATCTGAAATTGAAAACTTAGAGAAACGCATTGCCCAATACAAAGGTCAAAAGATCAGCAATGAGCAAATCTCGGAGATTGTAAATCTTGTTACCACTGTTGGAGATGGTCAAAAAATCCATTTAAAACATCACTTAGCATCTCACGAAGACCTCAAGGATATTTGTTCTCGGTATAAAAGTGGCGGCACGGCAAAAGAAGGTCGTGGTATTTTAGATGAATACTACACGGATGCTAAAATTGTTGATGCCGTTCGTAACTTTATCAAAAACAGAGTACATGCCCAAAATGAAATCTTTGTTTTAGAGCCAAGTGTAGGCACTGGCAATTTTCTATATTCTGCCAAAGATTTAGGTATTAAAGCCAATATAACCGCCTTTGAAATCAACGAAACAACGGCAAAGATTGCAAAAATACTCCACCCGGAAGCTAATATTCATCTTCGTTCCTTTGAAACTGAGTTTATCGACGATAGAGGGCAGAAAAAAGACTTTAGCCAAAAATACGATTTGATTATTGGTAATCCACCTTATGGCGACCATAGAGGTTATTACAAAGGTTTGGGAGAAGAGCCCAAACTCTCCAAATACGAAGATTATTTCGTCAAGCGGTCCCTGGATGTTCTTAAACGGGATGGTATCCTTGCTATGGTGCTGCCTTCGGGCTGGTTGAACCGCCAGACTAAACTTAAAGAAGCAGAGCTTATCGATGCCCTTCGGCTACCTTCAGGAGTATTTCAAGGGACGCAGGTGGGCACAGATATTATCATTCTTAAAAAGAATACGCATAAAATTTCGGAGGATATTTCCGGATATTTTGAAAAACATCCCGAACATATTTTAGGGGAAATCCGTGAAAAAACCAATCGTTTTGGAAGACCGGAGCAGTATGTGCATGGCAGTTTGGAAGAAGCCTTGCAAAAGATAGTTCATCTTCAAAATAAAAAAGAAACGCTTCGGATAGGCAATTTGTTTGAAGACTTTTTTAATCAGGATCCATTTCCTAAACAAAATACGGAATCCAAAGAAGCCATCATTAATTTAGAGGAAAAATCGGGCGCATCAATAGAAGAAAAGGCACTTAATGAAGCAAAGGAAAATATTAAAAATGCCTTATCAAAACTGGGAGAAATCAAGTTTAAAAGCCCGGCCGTAGAATCTGAAATATCTAAATATGAAAACCTATTAAAGGATATTACTAAAACGCCTGAAAAGTTTGATTCAGAAAGCCTGTCGGAGATTAATGAAAAGGCAGAAAAAATCATTAAAAAACAAAGCGAGCGAAATACAGAATATCGGGTTCAAACGCAACCCGAAATAAAAAAAGGAATTTTAAAATACCATTTCAAAAAGCCGGATGCTATTGTAGAAACGGCACTTCAAAACAGTCCCGATTTATCTCAAGAACAAATAGCAGCATTCCGGGATACGGAATATGACGGAACGCTCAATAATCACGGAAAACATTACCAATTTGCCAATTATCACGACGGCAAATGGATGCACGATTTCTATTATGCTGAAGGGAATATCTACGCCAAATTAGAGCAACTGGAAAAAGACTTCGCAGACAAATTTTCGGTAGGTGGAATGGAGAGCCAATACGAAAAACAGAAAGCACTTTTACAAAGCGTTTTGCCGAAACCTAAAAACTTAGACCAAATTTTTATGAGTCCCAACCACGAGTTGTCCATAACTTTATTATCGGAGAAAAAGAAAGAGAACAGTGGAATGCGGACAGCCAAAAAATGGAAATCATTAAAGAGCCTAAAAGCCTTGCGGATGAATTCAAAAGTTTTGTCAGCAAACTCAGCAGTGATGCCTTTGCAGGTTCATCCTACTGGGAAGTTTGGAGTTTTGTAGACAATGAAAATGTAACCGGGAGCGACAAAGAACGAAACGCCCTTATTCGGGAGAGAAGAAAAGCTGCTGCCAATGATTTGTTCCAAAAGTTTTTGAGAGAAGAATTATCTGAAGACCTTAGAGAGCGATATGTAAAAGAATTTAACAGAAACTACAATAACATCTATGTTCCAGATTATTCCAAATTTCCATTGTTTTCAAAGATTTATCAAAATTTTAAAGGAAAACCACTCACACTAACCGAAGTTCAAAAAGCAGGAATAGGCAGGCAAACGACTAAGGGTGTCGGGCTTTTGGCGCACGAAGTCGGGTTTGGAAAAACCCTATCCGGAATTCTGTCTATGCACGAAGCCATGGAAAGAGGTAATGCCAAGCGACCGCTTATTGTGGTTCCGAATGAAAGTATACTCAAGCAATGGATAGAAACCATTTTTGAGACCATTCCCGATGCTAAAGTGAATATTTTAGGCAATCTTGGAAAAGATTATGACCTTTCTAAATTTGACAATAAAGACGGAGAAATTACTATTGTTAATTATGAAGGCTTTAATAATATAGGCTTCAAAGAAGATATTACACAGCGTTTGGCTTCCACCTTTTCGTATATTTCAGAGAGTGAACTTAAAAGTGTCAATTCCATTAGCGAGAGAGATTTTCAAAAGGAACTTGAAAAGGAAAAAGAACTCGTTGGAAAAATGAAACGCGGAAAAATCTACGATTGGGAAGATTTTGGGTTTGACCATCTTACTTATGATGAAGTCCATAATGCTAACCACATCGTTGGTAAAGTAAGAATAGAAGATCGCCGTTTTGCGTCTGACTTTAGAAGTCAAAACCAGCAGACTTCAAAATTGGGAATCAATACCTGGATGGTAGCACAATATATTCAGGAGCAAAATGATGGCAGAAATGTAACACTTCTATCCGCTACACCATTTACCAATAAACCATTGGAGTATTATTCTATTTTATCACTCATTGCCAACAAACGATTGGAGGAATCAGGTTATTTTAATGTGAATACCTTTTTTGAAACCTTTATGGAGGCGGATAACGATATGGAAATTGATGCCAAAGGCGATGTTAAATTTAAAGCCAATGTAAGACGCTTTAAAAATAATTCCCTGTTCCAGCAACTGCTTTCAGAATTTATTGATATCAAAGGCGAGGAAGACAATCCTGAACTGAAACGCCCCAATAAAATCAACAAGGAATATAAAATTGAGCAAAATGATTTGACCAAAGAGCAATATGAGATGCTCAATGAGAATTTTGAGGAAACACAAAAGGGTGCCATTTTAACGCATATCCTCAATGCCAGACTGATTGCAATTTCTCCCTATCTATCTCCGTATTATGAAGATGAAGAACCTTCGTTGGAAGAGTTTATAGAAAATTCACCAAAACTCAAACAGACGATGGATTTAATACGGCAGAATAAAAAAGACATCCCTAATTCCGGACAAATCATCTATTCTGAATTAGCGGTTTCAGAATTTCCAAAACTGAAAGAATATTTGGTTAAAGAAATAGGTTATCAACCCGAAGAAATCGGAATTATCACAGGAGCTACCACCAAATCCAACCGATTAAAAATACAGGAGAATTTTAATGAAGGGAAAATCAAAGTGGTTATTGGAAGTGAAGCCATACAAGAAGGAATGAACTTACAGAAAAATACCACTGATGTTTATATGCTTTCTTTACCCTATAATTTCACCTCATTGCGACAAGTAGAGGGTAGGGCATGGAGACAGGGTAACCAAAATGAGAATGTCCGCATTAATTTTATGCTGACCAATGACAGTATTGATGTTTTTATGCTCCAGAAATTGCAGTCCAAACAGGCAAGATATTTAGAAGCAATGAAAAAGGGAGCCGATGTTTTGGATATTTCTGATATAAGTACACAGGAACTCAAAACGGCTATCATTACCAGCCCTGAGACAAGAGCCAATATCGAGATTGAATTACTGAAAAAGAGAATTGAAAATCAAAAAAGCAGGTATGTCGCAGACAATGCTTTTATCCTTAGAAAGCATCAGGACTTTTTGAAAATACAGGAAGGTGTAACCAAAGCCCAGAACGACTACAACCGTATTTTGGGATATTCTAATGATGGAAGTGCAAATTCAGATTATTGGAAAAATCAACTTTCATTCTATCAGAAAAATATTGATGCTGCTAAACAATTGGTAAATGAAAAAATTAGTGAGTTGGCAGGCAAAGGCGTCAATGTAGAGGAAATTGAAAAACAGACCAAGTCCACCGATGAAAAGATTGAGGCCTTAGAAAAAGAATTAGAAAAACTCCCGGAAGTGAAAAATGATTTGGTGATTACATACACCCTAGAAAAACAGAAACAATTGCTGGAAAATCTCAAACAGGATTATGTAAAAGAGCGGGCTGATGAGAATGTAAAATTGTTTGGTGCAGTTCCATCTTTTGAGGATGAAAAAATGGAAATCGCAGAAATTGAATTAGCGGAGGAAGTTGAGAATAAGGTAAGTTTTTCGAGGAGAAGGTAAAGTTTCTACATCAAAGTAAAATCTTTAATAAATTTGTTCAAATTCAAATTTTGATTATGATATACGCTGTACCAACTAAAAAAGGAATAGGAGTTGAGTTATGGGGAACCCGTGCTGACTTACAATATCTATATGATGTTATCTCAAAGTTTTGGGGGGATGATATTCCTGCTGGAATTCGAGGTTCGGAAGATAAAGATAATTTGATAAGTAGTTTCTCTTATGAATTACGAAAAGCATCATATGGTAGCAGACTTACGAGGGATACCAGTCACTATTATTTTGAAGAAACTCCATATTATGGGTTTAAAGTTTCTTGGGTACATATACTTTTTACACTCGCTACCATTAAGTATAATATGAAGTTGGTTCAAACCAATAAGGCGGATATTGCAATGATATTGCATATAGAATATTGGGTAGAAAAAGCAATGAAAGATTATGATCCTATTGGAGCCATAGCATTATTACCCTATTTTGATGATGCCATTTGCGCAGGAAATGAATATTTATACTTGTATATGAGACATATAAATTTAAGATTTTTTGAAATGAAGGGAGGCAAAATTTCCTTTAGAAAATTAGGCGATCTGATGAGAACAGCTGTATATTCTTCGGATGAATATAAAGAATTACTCAATTTTATGCGCTCTGAAGCAAAAAATCATAAATGCCAAATTCAAGATATGGAGTTGAATGATGATAATGAAATCTATGAAATTGAATGGTAATTTAATAATTTCTGTAATTAAATGACAAGCGAATCGTTGCAACTATTACTGGATAGATTAAATCAGAATGAAACATCATCTTTTTTAATGTTTTCAAAATCTTTAAGCTCTTCTGTTGATTTTGCCAAAATTTGGATAGAAAAACCTAAAGTAACAGATAATGTTTCATCTTATGATGGACCAGATTATTTTTATTTAATAAAAAATGATCAAAATATTTTTGTTGCCGTTGTATTTGATATGCGAAGAGATTTACATTGGTATGTTCATTCAGGTTATAGAGGGAAAGGATATCTGACAAAAGCTATGAGAGCTACAATTATACCTCACTTATTTTTATCAAGAAGCGAGCAACGAATAACCATAAAAGAAGATAAGATCGGATTAGATAATTTTAAGGCTTCTGAAAAAGTAGCATATAGTTTAGGATTTCTAAAAAAAGAAGAAGGTGAATATTTACTTAATGCTAACAATATTTCTGAACAATGCATTTTGCAAAAAGATAGAGCACTTTCAGAGAATAGAATTAACGAATTAAAAAAATACATAAATTTTCTTAGCAGATCTCTATGGACAGTGCAAACAGAAATAGAAATGAGTTATGGAGAAACAGACTATTCAGATGAATTAAAAGATTTGGTTAAAGAAATTAGAGACCACACTTGGAAATTAGATGATTTTTATTGGAAAAGTAAAGCAGAGGAAATTGAAAATTGATTTGCTATCCACTAAAATAAAATTTCCTGTTAAGAGTAAAATACTATAATTATATGTTTACAGAAATTGAAATAAAGTCTATTATTTCTTCCGGAGAGGGATATAATGCGGAATTTAAGTTAAGTTTTCCTTCAAAGATTAAAGAAATTACGGAGGAAATATGTGCTTTCGCAAATGCAGCAGGAGGCACACTTTTGATAGGTGTTGACGATAGTAATAGTATTCAAGGAGTTTCTTTTGATAATTCAAAGCACTCTTCATTACAAAACTCCATCAGGGAAATATCTCCGTCTCTTCATTGTGAAATTTATGCAATGGAAATCGAAAGTAAAGAAATTGTAGTGATTGAAGTTCCGTCAGGAGACAATAAACCTTATGTGTTTTCGGGAGCGATATATGTCCGTCAAGGTCCTAATTCCCAAAAACTGACCACCGTGGAAGAAATGAGAGACTTCTGGTACATGGCTGCTTTTTTCAG
The DNA here is from genome assembly GCF_900141665.1 of Cruoricaptor ignavus. Taxonomy (GTDB): domain Bacteria; phylum Bacteroidota; class Bacteroidia; order Flavobacteriales; family Weeksellaceae; genus Cruoricaptor; species Cruoricaptor ignavus. The sequence continues at coordinate 9,213 of NZ_FQYI01000016.1, forward strand.
ACAGGTTAAAATTGGAGTATTAACTTTAACTTTGGAAAAAAAGCAATGAAAAAATCAAGATTTACGGAGCCTC
>NZ_FQYI01000004.1 GCF_900141665.1 Cruoricaptor ignavus
CACCCATCCGAAAATCCATTTCTTGTTGATGGCATCGGCTACATAGCGGCTGTCGGTGTAGATGTATTTCAATTCCAGTGTGGTGCGATTAAAAGCCGTTGCTTTCGGCGGAACAAATCTAATAAACTTAGGCTATGAAGCCAAATGTTTCCCGAGTTTTTCGCTAAAAAAATCGTCAACCCCCAATCATAAGATTTCATTGGGGGTTCGACGACTTTGTAACCCGCTCATTATAAGGCAAATATAAAAATAAATTATGTTCGAAGATGTCAAAGAACTAATTTCCAGCAAGACCGACGACTTTTCCTTTTGCCGGCATGCTCTCCTTTCAGCTTAGAGCTAAAGGATATTCTCGAAATTTCACAAACTGAAACCTGCTCTGCTTCACGCCCTGCTCGGTTTCTTCTACGCTGCGTACCGTGGTGGAAGCTACGCACCTTATCGCATTATCCTGCAGCAATCTTAGCATTGCCACCACGAATGTAAGCTCTCCCATAATATGCACGGCATCTTCCTTGGTTTGCAGCATTTTCCTGATTTTCTCTGCGTAGCTTTCTGCGAGCTTCACCACTTCTTCTGTGGATGCTTCGGGTGGTATAGCGGGAAAGGGCAAGTCTTTGACGCTGCCGAACATTTCTACCGCTGCGCTTATCTGCTCTTCAGGCCAGTTAGCCGATGGATGGTTAGAGAGGTTGAGGAGCATTAAAAATATCCTTTATTTTCATAAATGATTCATTCAAGAGGATTTGGAAATCATCATCATTTGGTCTAAATCCGCCATGGTTTATATCATTTCTGGCTTTTGTAAGTTTCGAAAAAATCCCAGATATAGTTTTAATATCTTCTATTTGATTTAAAATTTCAATGGAGTCTTCATTTTCAGCTTTTGCCAATTCAAATTTCCATTTCTCCTTAGGCTTTCGGCCAAATTGTAGATATTGACTTATTAAATTCCTATTTTCTTCTTCTTTGAAATCCCTGTCAACTTCTTCACAAAGCATTGTGATAATACCCTCCTGAAGTTGGGTTATACCTTGTTGCGTAAGTCCCTTATCTACACACCATTGAACACCCAGCATTATATTCTTGCTGCTTTGAGATTTAAAATCTGCTATGGCTGTTTTAATATTATGAACTATCGGAACGAATGGCGGTAATATATTGGATTTTTCAAGTTTGTAAATATCATTAACAATCTCTACTCCTTCAGAAAATCTATATATTGAACTACCTCTATTTGTGAGGAAATTTTGTGAAACTATTGAAAGATTTGTGGCAATGTTACCTATGAGGGCAGCCTCTGAACTTCCAATACCTTTTACGCTTTCGTTCGCTAATTCTGCAAATTTATCCGCATTTCCAAGTTTTATAAAATTATTCGCAGCAACTGTCCAATCCTGCAATGCTGAAAATGGTGTAAGGTCAAAAATTGGTGCTTCACGATCTTCTGGATTTGGTATGTTTTTCTCAACCAGATATTTAGGCCCCAAGACCTCAAATGCACCATAATAAATGCCGGTAACTTTTATGTTTTTCAGAAACTTAGCGTACTGCATCAGTACTATACCAAGCATCGGTAAAGAACGGAAGCCGTGCGTAATATCCAGAACAATTTCGTCGTCATCTTTTAGCTGCTTAAAGACTACATCAAAGATTTCCCAAATCTGCTGTTCCGAATTACCGTCAGGAATTTTAACCTTTGTGAATTCCTGCTCACCCTCTTGTGTAAGTTTACCGTAATTTTCTTCGGCAGCGTCTGTACAGAATATATAGTGATTATCGAAATCAATATTTAGCAATTCAATGAATGCGTTCTGTACAAATTTTACTACGCGTGATTTTTTTCCATTAAGCAAATAGCAGCACAATGCATAATCAGTGGTTCCCAAAAACGATAAGAATACTGTTCTGCTCATAGCTTCTAATTTTCCAATTCAAGTTTTACCCAGCCCACCGGCAAAAATTCTCCCAATTCTATTGCCCTCGTCAAAGGAAATTTCTTCGCATCAATAAGAGGCGGGTTCTTAAAACCATTATTCCTTAAAAATTTTGTAAAATTCTGTTTGTTATTAGAATTATCAGCGTTATAAAGTGCAAGAGCAACGGTATTGTAATAGAATCCTTTGCCGTTACCAATTCTCAAGCAGGCTGCATTTTCACGGTTGGCTCTATCGATTTGATTTGATTTTTCTCTATAAAATTGTAATAAATCGTCATAATCAACCTTATAATCCTGGCTGAAAGTTTGACCTGCGTTATCAAGTAGAAACATTTCCATTTCATTGCATTCCTTTGAATAAAGGTTGATTTTTGGAAATATCTGCTCCCAGTTTTGATTGCCGAAATTCGCAGTAAAATGCGTGGACTTATTCTCTAATACTGCTTCCCACAAAGTTTTTACCCTATCTACTCCTGTAGTGATTTTAATTTTATTGACATTTACAATACTTAGCGCATCATATCCAAATTCATCTGTATCGCTAATCTGCAATTCAATTTTTGCAAGCTCGCTATCAAGTTTTTTTTCTAGATTTTTTCTTACAAAATCATTTTCTAAACTATTCAGATAATCATTTGCCCAACGCATTCCCTCATTACTTTTTGTCCAATCATATAGTAATGCTGTTTTTATAGCGCCTTTTATCGTGCTTCCAGGGATGTATGGTTTTTGGCCTGCGTTTTTTACGATGGTGTTTAGCTCTTTTATCTCAGTGCCGCTGCACTGGTACGATTTTAAGATGTACTCCTCCTCATCAAGATTTAATTCTTCTTCAAGAAAGCTTTTAAGGCTAAAATTCTGATTTCCAGATGTAATACCACTTACATAATCATCCATCAATTCAGGATATTCACCAAGTATTTTTTCTACAGCAGCCTTGTTGATGTAGTGAATTCCTTCGTTCGCCTGGTCAATTATAAAATCAGCATAAGGCGACAGCTTTTCGCCGCTGCCAATGCAGACAGGACTAAGCGTGGTGAGCTTTATATTGTAAGGATTGGGCATTTTTTTAATTGTTTTTATCCAAATAATCGGGAAGTGCAATGCTTAGCGCACCGCTGTATTTCCAGTAATCTCTTTCGGCTTTCCATTCTTTGTCATCAATTCTTTGCGGCAAATCTTCATTCAAAACTGCCCCTTCCAAAACGGCAAGCCGTACAGGCAACCTCTTAGCATTTCCGTAAGGCATTCCGCCGCGTTTTTTGGTTTGGTAAAATTCCAGTTTTTCTGCGGAATTTGCATCAGGATAAGCCAGCGATAGCAGCATCTTTCTGCCGGTATTTTCTTTGGTTTCAAAATCTTTGAAAATCACTTCGTCAATTTTTCCGCATCCTGTGGAGCGTTCGCCGCCAATTCCTGTGAATGGCAATTGTCCGATACATTTGGTTAAAATATCTTTATCCGCTTCATCAAGCGTTTCCTCTAAAAGAAAATACCAGTGCACCTTGTGATTTTCATCGCCCAAAATCATCAGATCGGTTTGAGAATAGAGCTTGCCGTCATCTTCAGTTGTGCGCACTTTCACTTTCAGGCTGTCCGTTTTTTCGGCGAGTTTAAAATTAACACTCTCAGGAATTTCTGATGAGAGAAAAAGCGTTTCGCTGCTTGGCTGAGAGAATTTCCCTTCGCTTTGCAGCCATTCTTCCACCGAAGTTCCGGCATTATAAACGCCCTGAGAAATGAATTTTATTTTCTTGAATTTCTTGAAATCAACTTTGGGCTCTTTATCGTTATTGTTGAATTTTACCAAATTAGCAATAATTGGTTTTGGTAGAAGATAAGTGAATTTCTCATCTTTTTCCACGCAGAAAAACCCGGAAGAAAATTTTATTTTTCCTTCCTCGAAATACCCTCTGAAATCTTCCAGCTTTTCAGGATAATTTTTCGCAAGGATGGAAATGAAGGCGCCGAAGATTACATCGGAATGCAGAATGTCCGAGCATTGGCCAAGCGTGGTGGCTGAATGCTCTGCATACTCGCCCAGATGAAATCGGTAGCCAGGTTTACATTTAAGAATGACTGCCTGCATTGATTTTTGCCTCATTTATGGTGTGTAAAATGTTGACTTTTCCGTAGCCTCTTGTTCCGCTTCCGCCAAGATAATCGTTCTGCAACAGGTCGAAACCTTCTTTCAATTTGTTTTCAAACTCACTTGCATCATCGCCCTCATACACATCCATCACGATTTCAAAATCGAAAACCGCACCGGCAGGCACACGCTCTATCTGGCGTGGATGCTGCGCTTTGCCGCTTTTTCTGTCAATTACATTTTCAAATTTTCCTTCGGAAAATTCTTCGTCCATTTGTGCGCCAGCAAAATTTTCTTTGAATTTTTTAGTGTCCAGATAAGCATCACGGAAAATCAGCCTTGTATTACCTGATCTTTCATCAGTTGAGCTTCCGAACAATTTCTTTAAAATTTCGGAATCATTTTTCACATCGTCCGAGCCTTCCTTCTTTGCTAAAAGTGAACGGATTTTTCCTTTGAAGGAACTTCCCGGGATATAAGGCACGCCAAGCGGTGTCTTAATCACAGGGCTATCCAAACCGCCAATATCCATACTGCTTTTAGAGCCACCGATATGAAGACCAGTTTCCAAGGTGATAGTGCCGGTGATGATTTTTTTATCGAGCAGTTTCATTTTTTTAATTTAATTATTTATGAAATTTGTGATAAGCTACGAAGGCTTCCATTGTCTTTTTGAAAGATTCTAATTGCTCTTTGCTGTTTACATTTTGAATAAGTAAATCTACAAAGGACATAAACTCTTTTGCTTTTTTGTTGCTTTGGCGTGCAGAAATGTAAGCTAGGTTTGGCCTTATCATTTTTAATTCTGAAACTTCTTTTACACCCACTATTTTACTAAAAACATTTCGAAGCTGATGAGTGGTAATGCTCTCTTGCTTTCTGTTTGGATTGTTTGTTGCGTAAGTATATTCGATAAAGCCTTCAATATCTTTGAAAGTTTTATCAATATCCATATCCTTGGCTTTCTCCGAATCTCCTAATTTTAGTAGATTGTCAAATGTTTGCGAAAAATACTTAGTCTTCACATCATTTGCCATTTCAGTCATTGTTGGCATATTCTGTATTTTTTGGTTTATAATTTTTAAGTGATAGTTCTGCCCATCTTGCTGCCACTACAAAAGGTGCAGCAGCATTAGGCTTTTTTGTTGCATCTTCATCTTTTCTCATAAAATCATCTATTAATGCCTCTGCATAAAAAACGAAAAGTTTTTCTAGCTCCGCCCTGCCTTCCGCAGACTTTGCGTTGCGCAAATAATACTTCAGCCTATAAACTTTCGGAATTTCGATTTTATTTGTCTTGTGGATTTTCTCCTGCAGGCTCACGAAGCCAAGGTCTGAAGATTTCACACGATGCAGTAAAGCCCGGGATTCATTATTTTCCGTGATGAGTTTTTTCAATTTCACAGCCCATTGAGCTGATTCTTTAAAATCACTCCATTTCAAAGGCTCGCCGAAAATTGTGATTTTATTTTTCCCGTGAGATTTTGAAATCCCCAAGGCTTCTTCCGCTTCTTCTGCCAGCCTTATCATCGGGAATTTCCGGTGGACGATTACAACGCCCGCAGAAATTGTAGGCGGATTTTTTTGAATTTCTTCATCAGTAAGAATTCTCAGTATATCAGCTCTTACAAATTCATCGAAAGCAGCCTGAATCTTCGGAGCAACCTCCAAAATCACATCCCAACCTCCAATGAAGAAACAGTCATCACCTCCTGCGAACACAGGATAAACATCGCCGCTTTCAATATCACTTTTTAACAGCGTAAATAATTCCTTTGAGAAAAAATTCTCCATCAGCTGGGAAACCTCCTCGTACTGCTTCCTGCTTCTGTTGCGGAAAAGCAGTCCCAAATTATCCACATCCATTTTCAGTGCCGCAAGTTTGTCGTCGGCTCCTCTGGCTTTACATTTTTCAGCAATCTCATCAAATGACGAAATGGTGTCTTTAGACCCTTTGGGCAGTTTGTTAAGAATGTTACCTTCGAATGAAAATTCAGGATTCGTACTTTTTAAAACAGCTTTATATGCCATAGAGACATCTTCCCCGTTCGCACTTTTCTCAACTGAAAAGCCTTTGGCATTGAGAAAATCTCTAATGAAATTATCCGTTTTCTCATCATCTTTATTCGTGTCCTGTACCTTTAATTTTTCCCAATTATCCAGAGGCCTGCGATATTTCTGCCGCTGCATTTTATCCGCTAAATCTTCCATCAGCTTGGGAAAATCTACCTCATCATTATAATTTTCCGGCACTGCAACGAAAGCTACGAATGGAAAAACCGAATCATTAATATATGTATTCTGAAACTCTTTCGCCGCTTGGCTTAGCGCTTCCTCTTCGCCGTTTAGAAAAACAATTAAATTTCCGCCACCGTTATACACCCTTTCAAAACCGTTCGGAAAATGCTCCTTAAAAAAGGCTTCGGCGATGTGCGTTAAAGTATAAACCTCGAAAGACCTCTTCTTCAGTTGCTTTGCTGCGCCGTCTGAAGGTATGCTGAAGATATAATCCTGTATACCGGAAATATCAACCTTTAGTAAAAACTTTGCCATATAGATTTATAGTCTATAAATTTAAAAAAATTCGCCAAAAAATAAAGCTTTAAAGAAAATTATCCAAATTATTCTTTTCCAGGCCTATCACCTGCTTCTCAAGCCATTTTTCGTCGCGCGATGTAAAGATAATCAAGCTATCCGTTTCATCATCCATTATTTTTTTGGCATTGGCTATCAGCTCTTTCAGCTTCACCTCGCTTATTTCGCCTTCAAAAACGCTGTTCTGTATCCAGTTCAGGTAGCGCCTGCACAGCTTAAGCATCTTTGCCACGCGCCTTTGCTCTATATCGTAAACGAGTATGCAGTACATTACCACCAGATTTTAAAAGGTTCGTAGCTGTCCATTTTCATAATGTGCTTCACGAGCTTGTAGCATTCCAGCCGGATGAGGTGTCGGTAGCTCACGCTTTTGCCCAGCGTTCTGTGCTTTATGGTTTCGCCCAGCCTTTCCTCCCAGGCACGAATTACTTTTTGTGTGGAAGATGGCTTCAGCAGGCAGCTGTTGAGATTGGTATCGAAATCCGATGCGCTGATTTGCCTTTTGTTCAGCAGCGAAAATATTAACCTGTCCACCAGAATGGGCTTGAAGATTTCCGCCAAATCGAGAGCGAGCGAATAGCGCCGAAATCCCGGCTCGTGAAGATAGCTGATGGTAGGGTTTAGCTGTGTATGGTAAATCTGATCGAGGCAGGCCGTGTAGCACACCATATTGAGAAATGATATCAATGCATTCACCTCATTATTGGGTGGCTGCTTTGTGCGGCTGTTCATTTCAAAACCGTTGATGATTTCGCCAAAGCATTCGTAATACAAAATGCGCACATTGCCTTCTATGCCCATCAGTTCGTCAATTTCCGCGGTCTCGCCAATTCGGGAAATAAGGTGCTCAATCTGCGGAATTCTCTCGCCGGTTTCCCTGCCACGGTTGGCATAGTATTTCAGGTTGCGCAGCATATTGTAGGCGCCGCCTTCCACAAATTTTTGGGCTATGGCCATCCGCTTTTTCTTCGCCGTGTAATGCTCTACCTGGTGCACCAGCACTTTTCCGCTGAGCAGATATTCCTTCGGCATAAAGCTGCCGGTGTAATGCTCGTAATAATCGAAGAAATGCACGGGAATCTGGCTCTTGCCGAGAAAATTGTACATAGCGGAGTTGGCATCCAGCGCGCCGAAGCAGTAAAGATTTTTGATGCCTTCTATGGGCAGAAATTTTGGCGCACCTTCTTTCCCGTGTTCATCCGTGGGTACGAATTTCAGCGTATTATCTTTGCGCGAAAGCCTTCCGGGATTGAACAGGTAGTAGGATTTCTTCATAATTCAGAGGAATAACAGAATTCGAAATAAGAGCATTTCTTACAATATTGAAACTCAATTTTGCCAGGAACGGTTTCAGAATTTAATATTTTCGATATTTCATCTGTCATTTTCCTCAATTCACACTCGTATTCTTCCGATAACTGCACTTCCGTGGTGTCTCTGAATTTTGGGTATTCTATTATCCCTGAAGCGGCAGGAATATTATTCAGTTTCAACATCCATAAATAAAATCTTACCTGCCATTCATGAGAAGCTTCTTTGCTACTTGATTTTTTAACCTCGTGTACGATTTTATTTTTCGCATCATAAAAATCTATTTTTGAAGATAGTAGGATTTCCTTCGAATATTGATAGGAAAGTTCAACCTGCGAATATTTAGCCGGCCTTTGCTGATAGGTATTTTCTCCGATTAATTTACCTTCAGCTACGAGGTCAGAATTTTGTTCCATACGAATGTTATTGGCGTGAAGCCACATCCTTCTCTTGCAATAAATGTAGTAGGAAACAAGGGTAGCATTTATAACCATTATAGAATACAGTTTTCATAGCCCAGCTCAATGCCAGTTTCTTTTGAGTATCTTGATAAATCGCTGAGAACCCTTATGCCGAAATACTCTTCCGGATTGCTGTATTGTGGAGCAGTCTGTTCTTTTCTGATACGTACAGTGAGTAGCCTTCCGCTTATTTTCTTTAGTGCGCTTTCAATCCGGGATTTATAATATAATCTTTGTTGGATGCTTTCTGCCTTCAGGCTTTCTTTCATCAGCAGTACTAACTCCTCATAGCGTTTATCCATGTCATTTTCTGGAATGAAATATTGATAGCTTTCTCCAAACCTACTCTCTACAATTAGTTTAAATTTACCTGCCTTTGCAAATTCGGCTTTATTAATACACTCAATGAAATTATAGGTGCTTTCATTTCCGTATCGATCGATTTGGTAGGTAAATTCTCCTACTGTCAAATCATTTTTTATTTGCTCGAAAAATTTACTCTGAATATAAAATAATTCTTTTTCGAAAACCTTGCCATTTATCTCATCTTTGCAAAATCGAAGGAAATCTTTAGCTTCTTTTCTATAAATCATTTCAGCGCTGCTCTTTCCTTCCCGATTAATCAAATGAAAAAAGAATACAGCGCCGTATTGCTGTTTTTTGTTTCTGTTACATCGTCCAGCACTTTGTATCAGGCTTGGAAGCGGACATAAATCCCTGTAAACCACAGGGAAATCCACATCTACACCGGCTTCAATCAATTGAGTGGAAATCACCATTACCTGTTCATTATTTTTCAGAAAGCGTTTTACTAAATCTATTTTTTCGATCCTGTCCTGTACCACAAAATGCGTATTCAGCAATATCACATTTGGAAATTTGTGTTTCAACTCATTGTATAAAAACTTTGTATCGGCAATGGTATTTAGAATAATTAGGCAGGAAGACTGCTGAGAACAGATGTGAGTAATAAGTTCTTCAAAACTGGTTCTTTCTTCATTGAGCCATTTTACCCAATACCGATTGAAAACTTCCTGATTGAAATATTTCTCAGGGCTTATAATTTCCGTAATGCATTCGCTGTTGTAATTTTTAAAAAGCAGCCTAGGATTTTTATCCGATTTTTCGGGCGGATATATTTTATCTGGAAGCGTAAATTTTGGCATTGTTCCTGTAGAAAGCACCGCATAGGAATTATGTCTCCTGCAAAATTCATCGAGCCAGGCGGCAAAGAAGGTGTACAACCTAGGCGGCAAAGCCTGAATCTCATCAATCAGGAAAATTCTGTTTTTGAAGTTTGGAAGTTTCAGCAGCGTTGAATTTTTATTACTTACCAAACTTTCAAAAAACTGAACGAAAGTTGTCAGAATAAAAGGGTGATCAAAAGTATCTTCTGAGAAGCTTTGTTTTAGCAGGGTATCAAGGTTTTCGGGCGTTGGGTTGTTTTCATAATCTTCCTGTGCTTTTTGTAGTTTTTCATTTTCAGATTTTGATGAGATGGGTAGGCATTCGATTCCTAAACCTTCCAAAATTTCCTGTACTTGATCTGTGATGGAAAGAAACGGTAAAGCGTAAATTATGCCCAAATTACCATCCAGCTCCTGTAATTTTTTTGCTACTGATAGAAGGGTGAAAGTTTTTCCGGCTCCTGTAGGTGCAGGCAACGAAAAAACTCTTTTTCCCAATTCATAATTCTCTTCTACTTTTGCCGTGGCTTCCTTTCGAATTTCCGTCCTGCATTTGTTTAGAGCTGACGCTTCTGAAAATCCATCAATTTCAATAAACTTACTATTTAATTTTTCCCAAAAATTTTTCTGAAAACTACATAGATTTGTCCAGAAGTCATAAGCATCATTATTTGCTGCATCTCTTTTATCCGCTTCAATTACTGATGAAAATACAAATTGGGTATCCATAAAATTTACCAAAGCATTCGGCTTCCAGTTTTTATCTTCAAATTTTGTAAGTAGACAAGTTTTATTAAAATCTAAACAAAAGCTGCTATGCTCTAAATTTAGTTTTTCTGCTAAAAAATTGGACCATTCAAAGTGATTTTCATTAAGAAAACGAAGAGCAGAATCCATTTCATCAAGACTCAGCAAACTATCAAAATCGGGCAGATTTCCGTGGTGATGCGCAATGATTGCTAATATCTGCTGCACCTTATTCTTAAAATCGATTTTATCATTGCTTCCTAGAATGTCTCTTGTCAAAGCTTCATTTTTCATCAGAAAATTCATAAATGCTAGCGCAGATAAGTAGGAATGATGGCTATATCCATAAGCCGGATTTCCGAAAACCTTTTTTTGGAAATTAGGGTTGAATTTTCCTAAATCGTGAAACAGAACAGCAACCTTACCAATAGGCAGGCTGCTGTTTTTTAAATATTTTTCAAGAACTCCTAAAGTATGGGCTTCTAAAGTTTTACTTGGATGAGACCATATTATATCAGGCACCATTTGCTATTGTCATTAAATTCGAAATGCTTTCCTACAACTGAAATTTTATTTCCTGCTGATGGATAAATTACCGATTGAAATTCATTATTCCAGAAATCATCATTCTGATGAACTGGGATATTATCAAAGCCTAAACGCATTGGAATTTGTGCGTTATCTGATAATGTATGTTGATTGGTAACAAACCCCAGTGTCTCAAACTCAGCATTGTCGATCATACTTACTTCTCCTTCCTTAATGAAAGTAATTTCCGCAGGGCAATTGTGCAGCCCTAAAACAGGTTCGTAGTGAGATTCCCCATTTTTGCAGTAGTTTGCGAAATCGTCAAAATAGTTTTCTGATTCTTGATTTAGAAGTGCGAACAAAACCCTATACTTAGGATTGCGAATAAACTCCATCTGCCCCGGTGATTTCCGCCAATATTCTGAGGTATATCGGAAAGTGAATCCCCAAGATTGTTTATTGACATCATTCAGAATTTGAACACCGTAAAGAAAGTCCCTGCACCACTTTGGAAAATGATTCTTCATTTCAGTTCTGCGGATACCAAGAACAGCACCCACCATGCCGATGAAGGCAGTTTTAGTAATTATATCGTGTGATAAAGGATTACTATTAGTTTCTGCTCTTCGGAATTGAGCCCAATTACCAGAAATTTCTAAAAGGACAGCTTTCATTATAACTTAGTATGAGTTATATTTTGCTTTTTCCCCAACATTATTAATAATTTGTTCTTTCAGATTTTCATCTTCCGTATAAAATCTTATTTCTTTTACTTTTTCATTCTTAGCAATTTCAGCAAGACCGGAAAAATCAAAATTATAATCTTCAGAATCTCTTATTTGCTCTTCCTGTTTTTCAGTTGTAATGCTGATGGCTTTATCCACACCATAAATTTTATCAGTTGGGTTAGCATAAACAATCTGAAGAAGTAACAACGCATTCTGATTGGATTTTGTGCGAGTGTTAGCATTATTGACACTAGCCCACAAAGCAGTAAAAAGCTCCTCAATATCGCCCTGATTCAATTCAGTTTGCAAAGCAGAATAAGGATTTATCCAGCCGTGAATTTTATTTAAAGCATAGGGTACCACGGAAGTTGTACCTATGGCCCCACGGGTTTTATCAGCGCTTGATGAAAATACAGAAGTATTCTGATGAATGCGCAAATCCGTTTTGTTTAGCGAAGGGTTTAGCAATGCGAACTGAACAGGACCGGTAAGATTTACTGCAGCATCCTTTTCTGTAGAAATCCCACCAAACAATCTCACATCAATACATTTTTTCAGCAAGGAAAGTGCAGCGGCCTCCATCTCTTTTTTGCCAGGTTTTTGCGGATAATATTTCTTCCACAAAGACTGCATTCTTGCCGATGCTCCGGATTCTTTACTGCCTTCGGAAATTTGAGATTTATCGTTAAAAACATAAACTTCGTACTTAGGCTCTTCTCCGTTTGCAATTGCCAAATTATTTTTTTCAATAAAATAATCGCGTACAAACCGCTTAATCCTTACATCACTTACCAAAACTTGCTTGGTTTCTTCATCATATCTTTGCTCGCCTGTAAATGGATCACCATTTGGTATAGAATATTTACTTTCGTAGAGAAAGAGAATCTCCGATTTTTCAACTGTCGTTTTCATATTAATCATTTTCTGCAATGGTTTCAGTATCTTTTTCAGGTTTTTTATATGGTGCATAGTAGCTCTCAAAAAAACCTAAAGAGCAGTAGTGCTTGTTATATTTTTCTCCTTCAAAATTTTTCAAAGTTTCTGCTAGAGAAAGGAAGGCTTCTTTTTCGGCCTTGAATGCTCTTTCGTGAATCGTGAGCTTTTGATTAAGGAAATCGGAAAATTTGGTCACATCATCCAAAGATGATATTCTACGGGTAAGATTTCCAACATAAGATTTTTCGAATGATTTTATAGGACAATCATCTCGCCAAGCTGCAAAAGGCCGTGCCATAGTTCCTAAAGCCTGACCGATCGTATAGCTTTTGGAGTTAGTAATTTCCGCCATTATATCTGTTTTTTGTAGTCTTATCAAAAAATAAAAATCATACTTCAAAGTTGAGAAACCTTGCCCGCTATTTCTGATGTTGTATTCGACCCTTTCAATAAATGCAGGCAAAATTATAGGGTCGTGATAGTAAGTGTCCGTATATATTTTGGGAAGTACGCTTAATAGATGGTTCTGAAACTTCTTTTTATCTTTTGTTACATCTCCCAAAATTTTCAAAAAGCTAATTTTAGTATCAAAAACTGGTTTACTCTTTAGATTTGGAATTTCAGAATAGGCCCAAGAATTTACTTCGTGCTTTATATTGCGAATCTTTTCATTGATGTTGACCAGCAAACTTTTCTCCAAATTGGCTATTTCCGTTAAATCCCAAAAAACTCCGGCAGGCGATTTTGGTATGTTTGTAAACACAAGGTCGTACTTTACCTTGGCATCAAAATTATTCTCTACCAATTCTGCAAATAAAGATTCATTGTCACCATCCGCCCTGGAACTCATCTCTCCTTCTTTCCCTTGCTCTATATCAACCTCTTCATCATTGAGATACGAGTTGTTTCGTTCGAAAAATCTGACAACTTCTGAAGAATTTAGATTATCAGAGTGTGGAATTGCAATAATCCCTATGTTTGTGGGATTAATCCGTATCGTCGGGCTTTCAGCTGCTTTACCTGCATACATAAGGCTGATGATTTCATCCCTGCTGAAAAGTCGGTTTTTATATCTGCTCTCTTCGGAAAAGCCAGGTGTGGCGCCACCTAATGTTTTATACAGATATTTATCGAGAGCCACTTTGTTTTCGAAAGAAGTGTTGATAACGAGCGAATCCGTGAGAATACTATCAATGTTATCAATAGTTCCTTCAAAATCAATCCATCTTTTTCCTCCGAAATCAAAATGTAAAACTACGGAAGGGTAGCTTTTTAACAGCTTTTCAATTTCATCAGCTTTTTCGCGAAACGCAGCTCTAAACTTTTGAATGAAAGGATCATCCATAGTTTTAGCTACTTCTTCACACTTGAAAAATGAACTTGGCTTCTTACCTTTTGGCATCCTGTAATTGCCATTCTCTTCGATCTCACCTTTTTTATTTACAAAAGATGAATAAACAATGTCACCTATCAAAAATCTTTTTTCAGCATCTTTTTTAGATGTTTTAAAGTTGAGATAGTATATATTGGATTTTTTATCTTCATCGGTTATTTCTGCGGTATTTTCCAAATCAAAAACAAGAGTGTCGCCCTGCTCCACAGGAATATTAATAAAGGTGGTTTCGATAGTATTGCCATTAATATCTTTCTTTTTCGACAGGTTTTCAACATCTTTCATAGCCGAATTTACCTGATCGTGATACTTCCAGGAATTTTCAGAATTTCTATAATGCTTACCAACTTTTATTACCGCATCAAGACTCATAACTCAACCAATCGTACAAAGATAAAAAAATTATATGCAAAAATCATCTTAATAATTCTTTATGTAAATTCGTTTTTTAATCGAGCTCTTGTTTTAATCGAGCTCTTGAGAATTGAAATAAATATTATCTGAATCTTAATTAGGAATTTCTTTTGCTGAAAGAATGCCACAGCCAAGACTATTGTAAGGGCCTGCGCCGGCGTTCATCAACATTTCCACAAATTTCCTTTCCGCCGTCACCTCAATTTTTAAGTTCATCCAACCTCTGATTTTGGTTTGTTGTGCTGTGCCCTCTTTTATGGTTATCAGTCGGGATTTTGGCGGCTTTTGCAATAAAATCGGCTTCAATAAAAGCATTGCATTTTGCGCTGTTTCATCATCATAGCACGCCGCAATTTTGCTGCGCCAGTTAAATAATAAGCTTTCTGCAAACCTTGCATCTTCCGGCGAAAGAAAGGTGTAATTACCATTCTCATTTTTCACTGCCGCTACAATTGGCGATAGCGGTTCCAGCTCCATTTTAATGATTTCGTTCTCCTTTACTTTCTGCAAAGGATTTGGTAAACTCTCTACAGATTTCACGGAAAAAACTGCGCGGGATTTCTTGTCGGCAATCTCGATTTTCTGCGACTGAAACAGCCCTTTCACGAAATTCTCCATTGCTTGCGGCAAATGAAACGCAATCTGAAAACTCACCTCATCGGTAAGCAAATTCATCCTGTCACCATCGATTTCAAACTTGCAGTTCAGCTGAGAAAATGTGAAAAACTTGAAGCCCTTGCCGTAGCCTGTATTATGCAGAAACTCGGCATACTCAGCGTCGCCCTGCGAAATGATTTTATAAATCGCCGCACTCATCGGATACTGATAATTGATAGGAATGATGCGGTCCTTCGTCTGCAGCCTGACTAGAAATCTCATTAATTTTTGCTTTATTCAAATTTAAATAAAACAAAATTATTAACAAAAGAAAGCAGGAGCCTGATAATTAACAACTATTTCAGCGCCTGCTTTCAGTAACTTTTTGCATTCTAATAAATAAAAAAGCGCTTCTGCGAAAGCACTTCCAGTATTGGTCGGGTGCTTACTTAGGCGCAGGCCCGCTTCATACAACAGAAGTTTGTATTGGACGAATCCCCTGTTTTTTTAAGTGCGGTATTACTCAAAATTCTAAATTTGCTGAAAAATTTTCGGTGAAAAAAGATAGCGCTTTTGCACTCCTGCCTTTTTTGGTGTTTGTAATACTTTATTTCGGGGGTTCCGTTTATGCCGGAGATTTTTATGCGCTGCCTGCGCCGCTTATATTTTTGGCTGCAGTTATTATTGCGCTCCTCCAGTTCCCGAAAGATTCTTTTGAGAAGAAGCTGAACGCTTTCGCGCAGGGCGCCGGCGATCCCAACATTATGATAATGATTATCATATTTCTCCTCGCGGGGATCTTTGGAGAGATCAGCAGGGGAATGGGCGCGGTAGAATCGGCCGTCAATTTCGGGCTGCAATACATTGCGCCGCGTTTTATGCCTGCCGCGCTGTTTGCCATTGCGGCATTTATCTCGCTTTCGCTGGGCACTTCGGTAGGAACGATTGCCGTACTCGCCCCGTTCGCTCTCGGTATAGAGCAAAGTGCGCCCGGGCACCTGGGGATTCTGCTGGGCGCGGTGGTGGGCGGATCTATGTTTGGGGATAATCTTTCCTTCATTTCTGATACCACCATCGCAGCGACGCGCACTCAGGGGATAGGTATGAGGGAAAAATTCCGTACAAATATTAAAATTGTATGGATTCCCGCCTTGCTGTCCGTTCTGGCTTTTATCTTTCTAAGCACCGATCTTAGCGGAGTTCCCGGCGGGGTACGGGGAAGCTACACTTTGCCGAAGATTCTGCCTTATCTGCTGGTTTTTGTATTAGCCCTCCTCGGGCTGAATGTAATCTGGACGCTGCTTACCGGGATAATTTCTTCGCTGGTTATCGGTTTTTTCTATCAGGATTTCAGCGCGCTCGAGGCTTTGCAGATGATGGGGAAGGGGATGTCCTCGATGTTCGAAATCAGCATTATTTGCCTTTTGATTGGGGGCATGGTCGGGATAATACGGCACAATGGCGGCATTAGCTATATCCTTGCCCACCTGAAACGGAGGACGAATTCTGCCAAATCGGCGCAGCTTACTGTAGCGGCACTTACCGCAGCTGTGAATGCCTGCACCGCGAATAACACCATCGCCATCATCATCGTAGGGCCTATAGCGAAAGAAATGAGCGATGCCACAGGCGCGCAGCCCAGGAGTATGGCGAGCATAATGGATACCATCTCGTGTTTCGTGCAGGGTGTGCTGCCCTATGGTGCGCAGATCCTCACGGCGCTGTCCATAGTTTCCTTTTCGGTTTCTCCCTGGGAGGTTATTCAGTACCTCTTTTACCCATTCCTTATCGGGGTTTTTATCATGGGGTATATTTTATTGCAGAAGGGGAATCCTATGGCGAAAGAGCGCTGAAACGCCATCATTTCATAAGCTCCTTAGCCTGTTCCAGGGCGGCATCTGTGATTTTGGCGCCGGACAGCAACTGGGCAATCTCCGTTAATTTTTCATCCGCAGAAAGCGGGATTACAGTGGTGCGGGTTTTTCCTTCCATATCGGATTTTACTACTTTATAGTTGGCATCGCCCTTGGCGGCAACCTGAGCCAGATGCGTGATCACGACCAGCTGGAGATCCCGGGACATCTCTTTCATCAGGGATCCGATTTCCTCCGCCACCTTTCCGGAAACTCCGGTGTCGATTTCATCCAAAATCAAGGTGGGCAGGGCGGAGTTTTCAGCCATAATTTTCTTTATAGCCAGCATTACGCGGGACCTTTCACCACCCGATATCGCCGACTGTATGGGCCTCAGAGGGAATCCTGAATTTGCCCTGAAAAATATACCGATTTCCTCGCCGCCAAATGGCCCGGGCTCTGCCGCAGGGGCGAGCTCCGCGGTGATTTTTGCCTTCCCCAATCCAAGTCTCTTCAGCACCGATTCTGTTTTTTCCGAGAAAACGGGTGCTGCGGAGGTTCTGTTTTCAGAAAGCTGCCCTGATAAGTGCATCAGTTTTTCATACGATTCTGTAAGGCTTTTTTCCGCATCAGCAATCTTGCCTTCCATATCCTCGAAACTGCTTTCCTGTGCTGCCAGTTCTTCGCGGATTTCTACCAATTCATCAATGGATTGAGCTCCGTGCTTCAGGAAGAGCGCGTTCAGGCGGTTGTTTACACTGGTGAGGGACGCCAGCAATTCGGGGTTGATTTCCAGGTTTTCCGCGCCGCTTTCCAGTTCGCCGAGGATATCTTTTATTTCGAAATAAGTTTCTTCCAGCCTTTGCTTAAGATCATCAAACCGCGGGGAAAGTTCTGAAATTCTGGTTAATTTCATCCTCGCGTCGTTCAGCGAAGAAATCACCCCGACCTCCTCAGCATTGAATTTTGAAATTACTGAAAAAAGCTGCTCCGAGATTAATTCCGCATTCTCCAGAGTGGCAAGCTGCTGCTGAAGGTCCTCATAGTCCAGCTCGTCCAGCTGCATTTCTTCCAGTTCATTCAGCAGAAACCTGTTGTAATCCGTGGTTTTGTTTCCTTCCGCAAGCTGGGTTTTCAGCCTCTTTAGTTCTTGCTTTAATTTTTGATATTCAGTGAATTCCGCCTGATAATCAGAAAGTAAAGGATAATTCCCGGCGAGCCCGTCCAGAATCTTAAACTGATATTCCTGAGAAAAAAGCTCTGAAGTTTCAAACTGAGAGTGGATGTCGATAAGCTTTGAGGAGAGGCTTCGCAGCACTTCCAGCGTCACGGGTACATCGTTTATAAAAGCGCGCGACTTCCCGCTCGGCAAAATTTCCCTTCGGATGAGCGTCTGGGAATCGTAATCCAGGTCGTTTTCCTCAAAAAAAGCCTTCACCTTCTCGCTGATACGGAACTCCGCCTCCACGATGCTTTTCTCTCCCGATTCGCTCACCGCTTTGGCGTCTGCCCTTTCGCCCAGAATAAGGCGCAGCGCCCCGAGGATGATGGATTTCCCGGCACCAGTCTCCCCCGTAATCACCTGCAGGCCGGGGCTCAGGCTGAGCTCCAGCCTTTCGATCAGGGCAAAATTCTGTATAAAAATCCGCTCCAGCATCGGCTACTTCAGTTTGTTCCACTTCTCAGAATCTTTCGGGGAGAGCGTGTTCAGCAGCGCCTGCAGCTCCGAAATATTCACCCCGGAAGTGTTTCTCCCTGAGAAAACATTGTAAATCTCATCCTTTTTCGTATCCATATAAATGTTGAAAGGATAGTTCATCTGGAAGTTGGTCTCGTATTGTTTCAGCATCATCAGCGAGCTGAAAATGCCGCGCTTTGCCTGGTTCTGATCCTGCTGGTAGAGCTGGTCCATCCCGTTTCTGTGGTAGGAGTAGAAGGAATTGCGCATCGTGTTGCTGTCCGGGTTCAGCAGGGTTTCTATGAGCCTCGCCCGTGTGCGCGGCCCCTCGGACTGCGACCATCCGGAAAAGCGCTGATTCTGAGAATTTTGTGAAATCTTTAGCGCCTTCTCAAACCAGGGCTGGCCACCCATCTGCGCGAAACTGTCGGCATCGTAGCCAAGGATGAGGTAGGTGTAGAAGGCGATCACATCTATCATATTCTTCCCAGAAAAGGCACGCTCGTTGAACGCCAGGTTCTCATTTTCGTTGTACTCAAATTCAAATTTCTGGTCGTTAATGTTCAGCAGCGGGCTCTCATAAGTAGTGTTGAACACCGGGCGGGAGGCCTGCACCACGATACTGCCGGAGTACTGGTTGCCGTTTCTGCCGGTGAGCAGTATCGCGAAGTTGCATTTTATTTTTTCGAAATTCTGGAGTTTTCGCCCCGTCCAGCTCGTGTTGTTCACAAAGTCGCGGAGCGTTTTCTCCATTGTTTTAAAGACCTGAGGATTCGTGCTGCCGAGCTGGCTGTAGTTTACCTGTACATTGGCAAGCAATTCCTGCGCCCCTGCCGCCTGCGAGAGCATTACCATCAGGATAAATATTAATTTTCTCATGAATTCAGTATTTCGTTTTCCAAAAAATCCAGGATGTCTGCCGCCACTTCCTTTTTTGGTTTCAAAGAATATTCCCGGGTGGTTTTTTCCGTTAAAATTTTAATGTGATTGGTATCGTTTCGAAAGCCCGCGCCTTCGCTTCGCAGGGAGTTCAGGACTATCATATCCAGGTTTTTGGACCGGAGCTTGCCCATCGCGTTCTCTTCCTCGTTTTGCGTTTCCAGCGCGAAGCCTACGAGTTTCTGCGCCGCCTTGCGCTCGCCCATTGTGCGGAGGATGTCTGGGTTTTTCACAAGCTCTATGGTCATTTCATCCTCCTTTTTTTTAATTTTTTGGGTTGCTGTTTCTTTCGGCCGGTAATCCGCAACGGCCGCGCTTGCGATGGCAACATCTACATCATCAAAAAACTGGAAAACCTTGTCGAACATTTCTCGAGCAGTGGTCACCCGGTGCAGGATAATATTCCTGTGCGATGTGGAAAGTGCTGTTGGTCCGGATATCAGCACTACTTCTGCGCCTCTTTCTGCCGCCGCTTCTGCCAGGGCGAATCCCATTTTCCCTGAGGAATGATTCCCGATGAAGCGCACGGGGTCGATAGCCTCGTAGGTGGGGCCGGCCGTCACCAGAAATTTTTTTCCGCCTAATGATGTTGCTGTCCTGCCAAAGTACCCCCGCAGAATGCCAATTATATTCTCAGGCTCCGCAAGCCTGCCCTCGCCGGTGAGCCCGCTCGCAAGTTCGCCGCTCTCAGCAGGGATGATGATGTTTCCGAAATCTTCCGCCGCTGCAAGATTCTGCCGTGTGGAGGGGTGCGCGTACATATCCAGATCCATAGCGGGGGCGATGAATACCGGGCATTTTGCGGAAAGATATACTGCGACTGCGAGGTTGTCGCAAATGCCGTGAACCATCTTCCCGAGCGTGTTTGCTGTGCATGGCGCTACCAAGACGGCATCTGCCCAAAGTGCCAGTTCCACATGGTTGTTCCAAGAGCCATTACTGCCAAAAAAATCCTGATAGACATCGTTTTTTGAAAGTGTGGAGAGGGTAAGCGGCGTGACGAAATTAGCCGCATCGGCCGTCATTACCACGCGGACCTCTGCGCCAGCCTTGACGAGCAGACGCACAATGAGCGCAGATTTATAGGCGGCGATGCCCCCTGTGACTATCAGCAGGATTTTTTTTCCTTTCAAAATTCAAACTTTGTGGAAACGAAAATAAGCATTTCCTTAAAAACAAAAAAAGCCGCGATAAGTGCGGCAGTAAATTGACATAGAAAAGTCTTGTTAATTTCTCTCATCCGTCCTGCGGAAATAGATTTCATCATTCATCCACTCTGCGATGGCTATGGATGTCGGTTTTGCCATTTTCTCATAATGGCGGGATATCTCAATCTGTTCCCGGTTTTCGAAAACTTCCTCAAGGGTAGCATTCTGGACGGAGAATTCCTCGAGTTTTTCGTGCAGTTCGCTGCGGATTTCAGCGTTGATCTGCTCCGCTCTTTTTCCCATAATTACGATGGCGTCATAAATTGAGCCTACTTTGTCCTCAATTCGTTCTCTGTCGTAAGTAATCGTGTTGATTTCTGGCTGTACTTTAGTGCTCATTAAAGCGAATATTTAAAGTCTGCAAATTTACGAATTAATTTTTTACCGGTAGCGTGATTGCCGGAGCAGGGGTGGATGCCTCTGCGCTGTCGATCCTTGCTTTGTCTGTCTGCTGCAGGCTTTTTTGAAGGTCGTTTTCTTCTTCCTCAGCTAGTTTTTTCCGCCTTTTGGCGCTTGCCCTTGCCTCTTCTGCCTTTTGCTTTTCTGCGAGTTTTTCTTTGTGTTTTTCAGTATCGGCTTTTACTTTGGCAAAGCGTTCCTTCTCCGCAAGCAGTTTCGGCTGCTGCTCGGCTGCGGTTTTTGCGGCATCGGTGCCTTGAGCATTTTTTTCCAGAAATCTTGCGTAGGAGAGCGCGTTTTCTATCCGTTCCTCCTTAAGGCTGTATATGGAGTTCATCGCCAGCTCGTAGCGGGACTTCATTATATAATCATAGATTTTTGGGCGCAGGGTGGTGGCGGGGAAGTCGTCCAAAACATTTTCAAAAGAGGCGTTCGCAGCCTTATATTCTCCCATTTTGAAGAACTGGCGTGCGTTTTCGTATGCCTTGTATTCCAGTTTGTAGCTAAGTTCCTCTATCAGCTCGTTGATGTTTTTGGCCTTCTCCGAGTCGGGATAGCTGTTTAGAAAACTCTGCATTTCATTGATGGCAGATTCCGTGCTTGTTTGGTCCAGGTTGTACTGCAGGGAGCCCTGGTAGTAGTTCAGCGCTGCCATATACGCGGCTTCCTCCGCCCGCTCGTCATTGGGGAAGGTGGCGGCATATCTTTTAAAATGGCTGGCCGCGAGCTTGTAATTTTTATCGTAATACTCGGCATAGGCAGTTTTAAGAAGCACCTCCTGCAGCTCATCAGTACCGGCTACCAGCTTTGCCGCACGCTCGTAGAGCGCCAGTGCCTCCTTCCATTTTTTCTTGGAGTACATATCATTCGCCGCAGAGAGGATTACATCTTTGTCTGTGCTTTTCATCGCGGCGTCGTACTGGTTTTTGCAGGAAGCCAGCAATGCCGCTATGCTGAGGATATAGAGAATCTTTTTCATAGAATTTTGACCAACGCGGCCATTCAGTCGGCAAAAATACCAATTTTTCAATTGATGGTTTCCCGGCATGCGCTTTTATGATTTTTTAACGAGGATCGGCTTCCGGCTGATAGCCAAGCAGAGAGAAGATATTCTGGTAAGAGCTGCTCAGCACCTTCGCCTGAGCCTTTTGCAGGTAGGTCTCGCTATCGTTATCGGGGATGTATTTTTTATAGAAATTTTCATTGCGGATGGCAAACAGCGCCGCCCCGATAATGGTCACCAGTATATCCTCAGACTTTGGCGCATAGTGGAAAACGCCTGTAGCCACGCCCTTTTTCACGATGGCATCTATGTAGGTCGTCACCCTGTGGTAGAATTCCAGCAAGTCATCCTTTATCACCTCGTCGTGCTGGAATTCCTGCCGAACGAAGCCGTGGAAATAGCTGTAGTGGAACATCTGGTTCACCACGAACTTTATAATTTCCTTCATCTGCATCTCCGGCTTCCCATCGATGATGGTCTGCGCAAACTCAGAGAGGTTCGCACGGGCGCGCTGCACGCGGTACTGGTACAGGTAGGCGAGCATCTTCTCCTTGGAGCCAAAGTAATAGGAGATCATCGCTACATTCACATTTGCCTTAGAGGAAATTTCCCGAACGGAGGTGCCTTTAAAACCCTTTTTTGCGATGAGCTCCTCTGCCACATCCAGGATGTGTATCTGCTTGTCAGTAAATTTCTTACTCATTAAACCGCAAAATTTTCTGCGGTAAATTTAACTTTTTTTAACTAATAAACAAATGTTTAACAAGCCGATCAATATTTTCCATACTTTTGAATGTGCAATACTTCAATTTTCACCATCATAAAAAAGAACTCTCCGGCGGTATTTACAATCTCGTTATGGATGAGCCTCCCGCGCAAAGATGGTTTTCCGCCGGAATTCACCCGATGGAGATTACGGAAAATTGGCAGCAAAAATTTGAGGAAATCAACCGTAAAGTCCTCAGCAGCCGCTGTATAGCGATTGGAGAATGCGGCCTGGATTCCCGCGCCGCCGCGCCCCATAGCCTTCAGGACGAAGTATTTTTAAAGCATCTTGAGCTCGCAGAAAGCCTCCGCAAACCGCTCATAATCCACTGTGTGCGGCGGCATCAGGACCTTATAAGGCTCTGCGGAAACGCGCAGGTGCCGCTCATCGTACACGGTTTTAATAAAAAATCTGAAACCGCACGCGCGCTGCTAGGCGCCGGATTTTATCTTTCCTTTGGCGCGGAGCTTTTGCGCAGCGTATCTTTGCAGGAAATTTTCCGCGAAATTTCTCCCGACAGTTTTTTCCTGGAAACCGATGATACCGAAATTGAAATTGAAGAAATTTACAGCAAAGCAGCGGAAATTAAGCAAGTGACGATGTCTCAAATAAACAAGCAAATTTTTGAGAATTTAGCAAAACTAAAAGATGAGTAAAAATTGGCAGGAAAGAACGGAACTTCTCGTGAAGCAGGATGGCTTGCAGAAGCTGAATGCTGCCAATGTTTTAGTGGTTGGCCTTGGCGGCGTGGGTTCTTTCGCCGCGGAATTTTTAGCGAGAGCAGGCATCGGAAAAATGACGATTGCAGACGGAGATTCTGTGGATATTACAAACATTAACCGGCAACTTCCTGCGCTGCAAAGCACCGTGGGAAAACCGAAAGCGGAAGTAGTAGCAGAACGGCTAATGGACATCAATCCGGAACTTAAGCTGCAGACAATCAATGAGTTCCTTATTCCAGAAAAAATGCACGAGCTTCTGGATTCGGAGAATTTCGATTATATATTAGATTGCATCGACAGCCTCTCGCCGAAAATCGCGCTGATAAAGGCGGCAAGGCATCGCAAACTGAAGATCGTAAGTGCGATGGGCGCCGGCGGGAAGAGCGACCCGAGCAAGGTGATGGTGCGCGATATATCCAAAACCAGAGACTGCTACCTCGCGAAGCAGGTACGAAAGAGGCTGCGGAGAGATGGGATTAATAAAGGCTTTCGCTGCGTATTTTCCACCGAACTTCAGCAGGAAGATGCGCTGAAAATGACGGACGGCGAAAATTTCAAAAAATCGTACTATGGCACCATCAGCTTTATTCCTGCCATCTTCGGGCTGTACGCCGCTGCTGAAGTCATTAACCACTTAAGGAAATGACAGACCGCGGCTACAAACGTAGTGAGAAACTGAAGGGGAAAAGCGGAATAGACAGGCTGTTCCGCGAGGGAAAATGGCATACGGGCGGCAGCCTCCGCGTGATTGTCCTGCCCGATGAAGGAGGTAAGATGCCGAAAGTAGGGGTTTCCGTATCGAAAAAATTTCTGAAAAAGGCAGTAGACCGCAACCGTGCAAAACGGCTCCTGCGCGAAACTTACCGGCTGAACAAGGCATTGTTTCTTGAGGCATTTGGAGTATCTTCCTCGATGCTTTTCTGGGTTTCGAGAAAATTACCCAAAAACCAGGCGGAGGTAGAAGTGGATTTTATAAAACTTTGCGAAAAAATTAAAAGACAGAAGGCTGCGGAGGAAGATGAAACCAATGCCTAAACACGCCCCCGCAATTCCTTGATTTCGTTGATCTTAGCCTCAAAATAATCCTCCCTTGCAGGATATTTGTCCTTTAGCAGCGTAAATGCCTTTATGGCCTTTGCATACAGCTTCTGTTCAGCGTAGAGATTGGCAAGGGTTTCCGTCATCAGGTGGGAAATATCGCTGCCCCTTTCCCTCGCTACGAAGCTGCTATCCTCATTCAGGCGTGAGATTTTTGGCTCAGTTTCGATGAAGCGGTCAATCGCGGAAGCTTTTGCATCAGCTATAGGGCCTGTTTTTGAAAGGTTTTCTGCGGGCTCGGCGGAGTTTTCTTTCGCAGCTGCTATTCCCAGTTTGAGCCAGTTTTTCCAGGTGTCTATGAAAATAGGGACATTGCTTTCGTTTGTGTTTTCAACTCTTTCCCCCGCTTGTTCGTTTTCGTGCTGTGTCCGGCTGCTTTCGCTGAAGTTTGTCTCCTGGCTGATATTCGCATCAGGCTCCTCACTGGCTGCATTCGTTTCGATTTTGTGTGAGCTGCCAGCTTGCTTTTCAAGTTTTTTTGCCTGCATTTTTGCTTCTACAGAAGCGATCAGTGCGCGCATCTCTGCATCGTGCCTGCTAAGTTGCTGCGGAGGTGGCATCTGTATATGATTTCCGCCGGCTTTCAGGTTTATTTCAGGGAAAAAATTCTCCTCGCTTTTAAAACTTGTCTGCGCAGAATGCCTGGCCTGTTTAGTCTCCCGAGTATTTGCTGAAGTTTCCTCCAGAGTTTTCCGGCTATGAAGATTTTCTTCATCCATAATTTCCTGATCTCCTTTTGCTCCTTCAAATTGCTGAATTTCAGTGTTTAAACCGTTTTCAGCGGATTCATTTTTTAAAAGTTTTTGCTCCAAGATTTTTTCCTGATTTTGCGGTTGGGCAAATTCTCCAGTATCGCTATTCGCCAAAACAATCACCCCGGACTCCTTGGTAGATTCCAAATCGATTTCCACCGCCGGCTGATTCATGAAATCTTCCTCGCCTTCAAACAAAATCCTGTTCAGCTCACCATTCACATACACGGGCTTCAGCTTTTCTTCCTGAATAAGTTCCGGTATTTCATTAAAACTAAAATCCGGAGTTGTTCCAGCAGCTTCCTTTGCCGGCACCAGGCGGAAGCTTTCTACATCCCGGTTGTCAGAAATGGTTTCCGGTACTGATGGGCGCTCCTCAGTTTGTCTGTGTTTTCTTATGAGGCGGTAAAGCAGTTTTTTATCCGTGGTAAAAGCCGCAGTTTTAGAAAGTTCTTCAGTATAATATACTGAGTTAAAACTCTGAATACCAATCAAATACAAAGCCCTAAAACTTTGTGTATATGGAAACTTTTCAATGGCATTTTCTAAAATTGGCAAATCATCCAATGTGATGCTTTCCGGATTTTTCGCCAATTCCAAAATTCTTGAATTTATCATTACCAATCTGCGATGATGTCGTTAAAAATTTTATTGATAATCCGCTCGTTCACAATCTTCACCTGGGATGCTTCAATCTGATTGATGTCCAGGTCTGAACTGAAAACCGCTTCATCGGAATAAGTTCTGTCGAAGCCTTTTTCCGGATTAATTTTATTCTCGTAATGCACTTTAACTGTGATAGTTAGCTTGTTTTGCGCCGCTTGAATTATACCACCCTGCGTTTCAATTCCGCTTGAAATCGTTGTCGGCGAAATCACATAATCCGTAATCTCACCTTCGATTAAAAGGTCTGGCTGAACCGTTGCACCCTTCAAAGTTGTGCGCTGATAAAAGCGGTTTTGGATGTCGGTAGAAAACTGCTGCGCCAAATTTGGATTGACCAAAGAAGCCGTGTTTACAAAGTCCCGAACTAAAATTGTTTTCACTTCCGGACTCAGCGAAGAGCCAGTGAAACTATAGCAAGAATTCAGCAAAAATATTGCGAATAATGCAATTTGTGAAAAGCAACTTTTCAGCCTGAATTTTATAGCCATCAGCATTTACTTTTCTAAATCATACTGCTTTATCTTCCGGTACAGCGTGCGCTGCGAAATTCCAAGCTCGTCCGCTGCACGGTTTCTTCGGCCTTTGTGCTTTTCTAAAGCCTTCATTATCAGCTCTTTTTCATTGTTTTGCAGCGACAGCGTTTCCGGCTTTTCCTCCTCAATTTCCACATCTTCCACATCTTGATATTCCGGTGCATCCGCCGAAATCACAGGGTTCGTCACCGCCTGATTTTCAAAATACAGTAGCGAACCAGGATTCGTTTCCTGTGTGTAGATGCGGTTTATCAGGCTTTGCTCGTGGTTTGTAAGCGCTGCGTTACCGCGGTTTTTTATCAGCTCCGAAGTTAAGGTTTTTAAATCATTAATGTCGTTCCGCATATCGAAAAGGATTTTGTACATCAGCTCCCTTTCGCTGCTGAAATCGCTGCCAGCCGAAGAATTTTTCTGCACAACTGCCGGCAGATTCTCCTGCATCGGTATGTACTCCGCCAGTTTCTGCCCGCTGATTTCGCGGTTCTGCTCCACTACGGTCATCTGCTCCACCAGGTTTCTCAGCTGGCGCACATTTCCCGGGAAAGCGTAGCCCTCAAGATACTGCACCGCATCTTGAGACAGGCTGAGCTCCGGCATCCGGTATTTCTCGGCAAAATCTATCGCAAATTTCCGGAACAGCAGGTGGATGTCGCCCTTTCTTTCGCGAAGCGGCGGCATATCAATCTGCACCGTATTCAGCCTGTAGTAAAGGTCTTCGCGGAATCTACCATCCTGAATAGCCCTCAGCATATTCACATTCGTAGCCGCCACGATGCGCACATCCGTTTTCTGAACCTGAGAAGAGCCCACCTTCATAAACTCGCCACTTTCCAAAACGCGAAGCAAGCGAACCTGCGTCTGCAAAGGCAGTTCGCCCACCTCATCGAGGAAAATCGTGCCGCCGTCAGCCACTTCGAAATAGCCTTTCCTTGTGGAAGTGGCACCGGTAAACGCACCTTTTTCGTGACCGAAAAGCTCCGAATCTATCGTGCCTTCCGGGATTGCGCCACAGTTTACCACGATGTACGGCTGATGTTTTCTTCGCGATTCGGAATGGATGATTTTCGGGATGAACTCCTTCCCGGTTCCCGATTCACCGATGACCAGCACGGTGATGTCTGTAGGCGCCACCTGGATTGCCTTTTCCAGCGCTCTGTTAAGCGCAGGATAATTTCCGATGATGCCGAAGCGGTTTTTTATTGGTTGTAAATCTGCCATAGATTTTTTGTGTTAAATTTTGTTTTATTGATTGATTTTCAAACTGTTAGGAAGCATCAGTAGAAAATCCAATGCCTTCCCGAAATCCAGAAAATCGAATTCCAGCCCAAGCTTCCGAAGGTTTTGGTAATATAAATTATGATGTTGGTAATAAAATTTTTCACTTTGGATGAGCCAGGCTTTTTCACCAAGTTTCTCCGCAAGAAACCACTTTTCCAGAAGCCGTGCAAGCCTTCCGTTGCCATCGTTCATCGGGTGGATTTTCACAAAGGTCAGATGAATTAGCGATGCGAAAAATAAAGTTTCATTAATCGTTAACTCTTCACAAATCAAATCTTTAACCTCATCAACAAACGATTTCATTTCATTTTCCAAAGCCTCAGGATTTGCCGCCACATACTCTATTTTCCCATCCTCCGTCATCACGAACATATTGCCGGTGCGAATTTTTCCCTGCTGATTTTTCGCCAGAATATTCCTTGACAAAATTTTATGCGCTTCGAAAATATTCTCTTTGGTTAATGAATTCTGCTGCGCAAAAAGATACGCATCAAACAGGTCGTCCACTTTTTTGGTGAAATCGGGCTGAAACTCCGCCAGCTGATTTTTATGTTTCAGGAAAGAATCCAGCTCCACTTCCTCACCCTCAATTTTTGACGAAAAAACAGACGACACCGAAGTATAAAAACTGAAATTCTCCGCCGAAACCTCCGCATCCTTCAGCAATGAAAAATCTTCCGCAACACCTTGTGTTTCAGTAATATATTGCGGGAAAAGTTTATCGTAAATTTCTCTGAAGCCAATCATTCCTCCACCGTTCTGCCTTTCAGCGTTCCCTGGGTATTGTCGTACACGAAAACCCGCACCATATCGCCGATGTTTTGGCCGGGAAGTTTGTCGAAAACGCAAACCGCATTTTGGGAATTCCTGCCCTTCCATTGATTTTCATCTCTTTTGGAAGTGCCTTCTATCAAAATTTCGTGCACCCTGCCCACATAGCTCTGCATCCGCTTCCGCGAAAGCTCCCCCTGCAAATCTATTACTTCCTGCAGCCGGCGTTTTTTGGTTTCTGGCGGAACATCGTCCGCCATCTTTTTGTGTGCTGGCGTTCCAGGACGCTCCGAATATGCGAACATATAGCCGTAATCGTACTCCACTTCGCGCATCAGCGAAAGTGTATCCTGGTGGTCTGCTTCTGTTTCCGTGCAGAAGCCCACAATCATATCCTGCGAAAACGCAACATCCGGCACTATTTCGCGCGCCGCTTTTATCAGGTCTATATACTCCTGCCTTGTGTGTTGCCGGTTCATCAGCTGCAGAATTCTGTCGCTGCCGCTCTGCACCGGTAGGTGTACATAGCGGCAGATGTTCTTGTGCTTCGCCATCGTCCGGAAAACGCTCAGGCACATATCCTGCGGATTGGATGTGGAAAATCTTATCCGCATTTCTGGCACGGCAACTGCCACCATATCAAGCAGTTGCGCGAAATCTACCGCTGTAGCCTTCTGCATTTCGGATGCCTTGGCAAAATCCTTCTTCGGTCCGCCGCCATACCAAAGATACGAGTCCACATTCTGGCCAAGCAGCGTCACCTCCTTGTAGCCATTCTCCCAAAGTTCGCGGCATTCCTTGATGATGGAGTGCGGATCCCTGCTTCTTTCGCGGCCTCTGGTGAAGGGCACCACGCAGAATGTGCACATATTATCGCAGCCTCTGGTAATCGTGACAAAAGCCGTCACGCCGTTTCCACCCAAGCGAACGGGATTAATGTCCGCATAGGTTTCCTCCTTGGAAAGTATCACATTTATCGCATCTCTGCCGTCCTCCGTTTCCTTCAGAAGATTGGGCAAATCCCTGTAAGCATCGGGGCCTACCACGATGTCCACCAGTTGTTCTTCCTCCAAAAACTTCGTTTTCAGGCGCTCTGCCATACAGCCTAAAACGCCAACCTTCAGCCGTGGGTTTTGCTGTTTCTGGTTCTTAAACTGCGACAGTCTTTTGCGTACGGTTTGCTCCGCTTTTTCGCGGATTGAGCAGGTGTTCAGCAAAATTAAATCTGCTTCCTCCGGCACAAGCGTTGTGTTGTAGCCCTGCTCATTTAGGATGGAAGCCACGATTTCCGAATCCGAAAAATTCATCTGGCAGCCGTAGCTTTCCAGGAAGAGCTTCTTCGTATTCTCAGGCCTTTCCGCAATCGCAAAGGCTTCGCCCTGCTTGGTTTCGTCTATATATTTCTGTTCCACTACTTTGGTTCAAAGTTTAAGGGTCAAGGTTTAAAGTTAATTTGGTAAAAAGTTCTGTTTGCTAGTTGTTGATGCATTTTTATTAAACAAAAATTCTCAAGAACTGGGCTGCAAAGATAAAGAAATAAGACAAAATGGCAGATTTGAATAGATGAGTACTCTTTCTTAAATTTGCCGATATGCCGGAACATAATCAATTATCCCAAATTTGCGAAATCCTTTCGGAGACTGGTAATCTGCTCGTTACCAACGGTGCCAATGCCACAAGGACGGCAAGAAACCTGCACCGGATGGCGGGTGGTATGGGCTGTGAGGCGGAATTTTTCTTTTCTCATTCCGCATTGATTTTCAGCATCTTGCACAAAAAAAGTGGCAGGAGACAGACGGTAGTAAAAAGCATAAAGGGCTACCATGTAAATTACGGCATCGTTTCGGAAATCAGTATTCTTAGCTGGGATGTGGCTCAAAAAAAAATGACTCCTGCAGAAATTCAGGAAAAACTTACGCATATCTCCGGGCTGAACGGATACCCAGAGTGGGCGAAACTAACAGGCGTCGCGCTTGCCACGGCGGGGCTTACGGGGCTCTTCGGCGGCGGCATCGGGCAGATGGCTGCAGGCTTTATTGCCGCGGCACTCGGGTATGCGGTGCGCGGCATAGTCCTTAGGAAAAAGTTTAATATGCATGTGGCTTGGTTCATCGGCGCGGCAGTTTCGGCGGGCCTCGTGGAGCTGTTCTCCCTGATATTTTCATCCCGGTTCGACGGTGCGCTTACCGCCAGCGTACTGTGGCTGATACCCGGCGTGCCTCTCACCAACGGCTGCCTGGATCTCATCTCCGGTCAGGTGGTTTCCGGCTGGGCAAAGCTCGCGATGGCGATGATGATGGTGGCAGCCGTAGCACTGGGGTTCAGCGTGGCACTTTTATTATTTGGAAATGGGACAGGAATTCTTTAAGGAAATATTTTTGGCAATCTGCGTGGCGGTAGGCTTTGCGGTACTTTTCAGCACTCCGAAGCGCGCGCTTTGGGCGGTCGCAGTCCTGGGAGCAGTAGGCTTTACGGTTAGGAATTTTTTTTTACAATTCGTATCGGACAACATCATCGCAGCATCGCTTGCCGGCGCCTCAGTGGTTGGGATATCAGGGTTGTATTTCGCACATCGTGTGCACACCCCGCCGATAGTTTTTACGGTGCCGGCAATTACCAATATGATTCCCGGCAAGCTTGGTTATCAGTTCATCATCGGCCTGCTGAAATTTGTAAGCGAGGATGTGAATTCTGCGCAGATTCAGACCTATCTCGAAATTTTGAGCGATGGCCTCCGCGCTTCGCTTATAATGCTCGCCCTCGCCATAGGAATCATCTTTCCCATCCTTGTATTCAATACCCAGACAGTGAAGAATAAAGATCCGCAGGAAATAATCAGAAGAAAGGTTGAACGCAACAAGCGGCTAATAAGATCAGCACGGCTAAAAAACAAACGCCGCTAATCTTGAGTAAATTCCTGGACTCTATAGTTTCCGCGTAACAGGCTGATTTTTAGTTCGTTAAGGGTGTCGGTATCTGGTTTGGCATTTACCATACTCTGGTGAATTTTTTCTAAAGTGTTGATTTGGGTGTTGATTTCAAAGAAACCATAGCCTCGCAGCCTGCCTTTCTCAATAAAGAGAAAAGATTTTTCGCCAATCTTCCTGCCCGAAGATATGAGAAGAAAATTTTTTTCTGGTAAATTAATTTTTTGGTTTAAAGACTCTAAATCAGAAAGTTGCAGCTCTGAAGATAGGTATTGTATTACCTTTTTCGCCTGGCTGTAAGTTTTAAATTTAAGAATAGCATCTCTTCGGTTTTCAGTATTAAGATCTGATATAATAAACTGATTTTCAGTAAAAAAGAGACCGTGAGAATATCGGTTCCTTCGTGAGATGCCCAAATTTTTTATCATCAGCCCCGCAATTACCGGCGTACCGGTAAGCTCGTAATTAACCTGCTGAGTATTTTCTTGCAGAGCGCGCACCCTTGCAGATTTTGAGTTGAACATCCGTTTAGCCGAGCGGTTTATATTTTCAGAATAGTCGCAGCGGAGTATCTCGCCAGATGCGTTTTGAAAAAAAATAATTCCCTTGTCCGCAGGCAAATCCTGCGTCAGCTCTTTTACTTTGTTCGTATAAGTTTTCGCATTGGTTTCCTCAAATTGCTGCTCTATGATTTTTCGGTCTATATCTTTGGTAATCAGCAGTTTAAACAATTCCAAAGTTGCCCTTGCATCGCCGGAAGCTCTGTGCTGCGAAGTCAGCGGAATTCCCAGCGATTTCACAAGTTTTCCAAGCGAATAACTTTCAGCGTTGGGGATGAGTTTCCGCGAAAGTTCAATCGTATCTAAAGTATTGATTCTGAATTCAAAACCGAGCCGCTTGAAACTTTGGCGAAGCATCCTATAATCGAATTCAATGTTGTGGCCAACAAGCGTGGCACCTTCCGTAATTTCGAGAACGCGCCTTGCCAATTCGTGAAATTTCGGCGCGGTTTTCACCATTTTTGGCGTAATGCCGGTCAACTTCTGCACATACTTTGAAATCTCGTCTTCCGGATTGACGAGCGAAATGAACTGGTCCGTAACTTCGTGACCGTCAAAGCGATAGATGGCAATTTCGATGATGCTCTCCTCCCGAAATTTTCCGCCGTTGCTTTCGATATCGATGATGGCATACATCGTTTAGCGCCGTTTTCTTCCGCCTAAGCCAAGCATTCCCAAAATGCTTTTCGCACCTTCTCTCGCCAAAGTATTCGTGAAGGTTCTGCCCTGCCTGGAATTGAGAATTTGCTCGAAAACTGATGCTTCCTGTTTTGAGCTTGTACGCTGATTTCCAGCGCGTTGCGAAGACGTATTGTAGGTTGGTATTTGTTGCTGTGCGGCCTCTTCCATTCTGTGCGTCAGCATTTCGTAGGCCGAAACTTTATCCACCGGGTTTTCGTATTTTTTCACGAGTTCGGATTGAGATGTAAGCGCCGTAACCTCCTCATCTGTAAGCACATCCATCCTGGATTCCGGCGAAAGCAGGTAGGTATCCACCAAAGGTGTCGGGATGCCCTTTTCATCCAGAGCGGTGACGAAGGCTTCGCCAATTCCCAAATTCTGGATGAGCTGCGCTGCATCGTAATATTCCGTAATCGGATAATTTTCCACAGCCTTCGTGATTTCCTTTTTGTCCTTCGCTGTGAAGCCGCGCAAAGCGTGCTGAATTTTCAGCCCAAGCTGCGAAAGCACATTTTCCGGAACATCGCCCGGAATCTGCGTGATGAAGTAGATGCCCACACCTTTTGAGCGGATGAGCTTCACCATCGTTTCAATCTGCGCTAGCAAAGATTTCGATGCTTCTTTGAAGATGAGGTGCGCTTCATCGATGAAGAGCACGAGCTTCGGTTTCCCGGAATCTCCTTCTTCAGGGAATGTCATAAAAATTTCCGCAAACAGCGACAGCATAAAGGTGGAGAACAGCTGTGGCTGGTTCTGTATGTTGGCTACACGAAGGATGTTTACCACGCCTTTTCCGTTTTTTTGGCGAAGAAGATCCTGCACATCAAAGCTTGGCTCGCCGAAAAATTTCGTGGCGCCCTGCTGCTCCAAAGCCACAATATTTCTGCGAATGGCACCGAGAGAAGCTGGCGAAATCGCGCCGTAATCATTGGTAAACTCTGCCTTGCCTTCCTTATTTTCCGTGACGAACTGAAGCACTTTTTTCAAATCTTCCAGATCAATCAGTGGCAAGCCGTAATCATCAGCATATTTGAAAACGATGGACATAATGCTGGTCTGCGTTTCGTTCAGCCCTAAAATCTTGGACAAAAGCAAAGGCCCGAATTCTGTAACCGTAGCCCGAAGTTTTACGCCCTTTTCACCGGAAATCGTCATCAGTTCCACAGGGAAACTTTGCGGCGAAAACTGCAGCCCGGTTTTAGTATATCTTTCCTTAATTATTTCATTTTCAGAGCCTTGCACGGCAATTCCCGAGAAATCACCCTTAATATCCAGCACCAAACTTGGCACGCCTGCTTTGGAAAGCTGCTCCACAAAAACCTGCAGCGTTTTGGTTTTTCCAGTTCCCGTAGCACCGGCTATCAAGCCGTGGCGGTTGATGGTTTTAAGCGGGATTTCCACCGAAACTTCCGGCACCACCTCTCCGTTCAGGATGCCCTTTCCCAGCACTATGCTGTCGCCTTTTGCCGTGTATCTTGCGCTAAGTTCGCTGATAAATTTCTGTTTGTCCGCCATCTTTTTTCCGTTCAGAATTAAGGGCTAAAGTTAATTTTTTTTGGCGAAACCTGCACATTTCAAACATTGGTTTATTTTTTGTTAATTTTGAGTAAAATATTTTTGTGATGACGAGAATGGACATAATGCAGGCACTGATGGACGAGCAGCAGCAGATTGTAGAGCGCCTGGCGAAACGAACGGACGAGCTGGACAACGCTGCGGATCTGGATGAAGATGATACGATAGACCCGGAAGACCTCTCTCACCAGGATGAGCTAAAGCAGCAGCAGTTCGGGATGGAGGATGTGCTAGCGAAGGCAAATGAAAATCTGGCAATCCTAAAATCTTTTGAAAACCAGGAATTTACATCGGTTGAAGAAGGCAGCATCGTGAATTTGGACGAGATGATAGTGTTCATAGGCGCAGCAATTCCAGCGGTGGATTTTAACGGGAAGAAACTCATCGGCATTTCTTCGGACGCACCACTTTTCGCAGGCGTTCAGGGAAAAACCGTGGGCGAAAAAGTAAAGCTCGGCGAGAAAAATGTTGAGATATTAAATATTTTCTAATAAAATTAAGGCATTGAGAAATTGAGCCATTATGAAATTTTCTCGCTGAATTTCCTAATTTCTTAATCTGGTAATTTCTTAATTTGTTAATGACAACTAAAGTGAAAATCGAACAAATCTACACCGGGTGTTTGGCGCATGGTGCCTATTATATCGTCTCCGGAAACGAAGCAGCCATCATAGATCCTCTGCGCGAAATAGCGCCTTACCTTCAGCGGCTGGAAAATGACGGCGTGAAGCTAAAGTACATTTTTGAAACGCACTTCCATGCAGATTTTGTGTCCGGCCATTTGGATTTAAGCCAGAAAACCGGCGCACCCATTGTGTATGGGCCAACTGCCGAGCCAAGCTTTGAAGCCACCATCGCTGAAGATGGGCAGCTCTTTGAAATTGGCGAAGTGAAGATAAAGGCGCTTCACACACCGGGACACACGCTGGAAAGCACCACCTATCTTCTGCTGGATGAAAGCGGAAAGGAAATCGCAATTTTCTCCGGCGATACTTTGTTTCTAGGTGATGTAGGTCGCCCTGATTTAGCGCAGAAATCAGCGAATATGACCCAGGAAGAACTTGCCGGAATGCTGTACGAAAGCTTGACGGAGAAAATCCAGCCACTCCCAGATGATATCACGGTTTATCCAGCTCATGGCGCTGGCTCTGCCTGCGGAAAAAATATGCAGAAAGAAACGGTGGATACCCTGGGCAATCAGAAACGCACGAATTACGCGCTGAACCAGCCGGATAAAGATTCCTTCGTGAAGGCTGTGTTGGATGGGCTGAGTGCGCCGCCGAAATATTTCGGGATGAATGTGGCGATGAACAAAGGCGGCTACGAAAGTTTCGAAAGCGTGATGCAGCAAGGCTTGAAGCCGCTTTCTGTAGAAGATTTTGAAATGGCGGCTGAGCAAACCGGCGCCGTAATTCTGGACACAAGAAGTGCAGCGGAATTCCACAAAGCCTTCATTCCCAATTCGGTAAACATCGGGCTGAAGGGCGATTTTGCACCGTGGGTTGGCGCGATGATTGTGGATGTGCAGCAGCCTTTGCTGTTGGTTTGCGAACCGGGCACCGAAGAAGAAGCGATTACAAGGCTTGCAAGGGTGGGCTTTGATAATGTGGTGGGCTATTTGGACGGCGGTTTTGAATCGTGGAAAAATTCTGGGAAAGAAACCGATGCGGTGCGCAGAATTTCTGCCGATGAAATGGCGCAGGAAATCTCGCCGGATTCGAAAATTGTGGATGTGCGGAAATGCGCGGAATTTTCTGCCGGCCACTTGGTGAATGCGCAAAGCTTCCCTTTGGCGGAAATTGCGGAATGGTCTCCGCAGATTTCAGATGATGAGCACTTCTACCTGCATTGTGCGGGCGGCTACAGAAGTATGGTGGCGGCAAGCATACTGAACGCGAAAGGCATCCGGAATTTCACGGAAATTGACGGAGGTTTTAACAAAATTAAAGAAACTAAACTCAAAACTGTTTGATTATGAATATTTTAGAGAATATAGAGTTCAGCGCTGAAAAAGCAAATATTTTCAAAATCAAAAATTCCCCGAAAAGCCGTCAGTTTGTTGTGGCTTTAGGTGAGGGTGCGGTGATGAAAAAGCATCAAACCCCAGTGCCGGCAACGCTCATTGTACTGAAGGGTGAGATTAATTTCTTGATCGAAGGGCAGGAGCTACGCTTCGGCGAGGCGGATGTCTACGAAATTCCTGTAAATGTGCAGCACGAGGTGGTTGGCATTCAGGAAAAGAATCTATTTCTCATTATTCAGGAGCTTTAATCCAATTTTTTATGTCACAGAAATTTCAGGAACTTATCCACTCGGGGCGTCCCGTCCTTATTGATTTTTTTGCTACCTGGTGCCAGCCGTGCAAAGTGCAGTCGAGCGTTTTGAACAGCGTGAAAGAAAATGTGGGCGAAAAAGCGCGAATCGTGAAAATCGACATCGACCAATATCCTTCGATTGCCGCGCAAAACGGTGTGAGAGGTGTGCCAACTTTAGCGATTTTCAAAAACGGCG
The DNA here is from genome assembly GCF_900141665.1 of Cruoricaptor ignavus. Lineage (GTDB taxonomy): Bacteria > Bacteroidota > Bacteroidia > Flavobacteriales > Weeksellaceae > Cruoricaptor > Cruoricaptor ignavus. The sequence continues at coordinate 36,846 of NZ_FQYI01000004.1, forward strand.
AGCAACTTTGGAAGGCAAGCGGCGTGCACGATGTGAATACGCTGACTGAGCTGCTGAACCGTTTCGCTGATTAAGGGATTTAGGAATTAAGAATTCTGTCCTTATAATATAAGTTCAAAATCGTCGCGGTCTTGAAGGAAGTGGAATTTCTCACGGAATTTCTGCAATTCAGCTAAATCGAAATCGGCGGTGATGAGGTTTCCGGATTTTTCGGAAATTTCCGAGCCGTCGGCAAAAAACGCGTGCGAACTTTCTTCGTAGAAAAGCTGGTTGCCATCCGTCCCAATTCTGTTCAGGCCAAAAACGAAGGCTAAATTTTCTATCGCCCTGGCTTTCAGCAAACTACGCCACGCATCAATTCTGCTTTGCGGCCAATTGGCAACGAATAGAATCGCCTCATAATCATCGCGGTTTCTGGAAAAAACGGGAAAGCGCAAATCGTAGCATACCTGCAGCAGAAAGCGTATGCCGCGAAATTCCACAACTTTCCGCTGGGTTCCCGCTTGGTAAATTTTATCTTCGCCGGAATAGGAAAACAGATGGCGTTTATCATAAAAATCCGCGCATCCATCGGGCTTTACGAAGTAGAAGCGGTTGAAAAACTTCCCGTTTTCCTTCACGGAAATGCTTCCTGCAACTGCCGCATCTTTCGCCTTCGCCAAAGCTTTCATCCAGGCTAAAGTTTCGCCGGCATCCATACAGAAACCGGTGGAAAACATTTCTGGCAGAAGAATTACATCCGTTTGAACCTCAGCGAATTCTTTTTCGATAATTTCAAAATTCGCCCTTGGGTTTTTCCAAACAATATCAAGATTCAGCCCGGTAATTTTCACAATATTTCCCAAAGTTTTCAGTTTTTAAAACAATTCAAAGTTGGCGGTTTGCCATATTTTTTGGAAATTTACACAAAATCAGTTTAATGAAGAAGTTAATTTTGGCGGCTGCCGCCGCATTTATAGCAAACTTTGCGTCCGCGCAGGCGTGGGGCGGGCAAAATTCTCAGACTGTTTCCGGGGGGTTCAATGTCTTCGGATACGGCTCCGGGATTGCGGCGAATTATGAATATGGATTCACCAACACGCTCAGCGCCGGGGCGGGCTTGCATTTGTACTTTAATAACAACGAGCACGATGGCAAAGAGCGTCAATATTTTATCTTCGGGCGGCTGAATGCGCATCTGCAGGATGTTCTATCCCTGCCGCAGCAGTGGGATGTATACCCGGGTGTGGATCTAGGCATCGTGGGAGGAGATTTAGGGTTCGGCGTGCATATTGGCGGAAGATACTTTTTCAATGATAGATTCGGTGCTTTTGCAGAGATTGGGAGCCACGGGGCGCTTGGCATCGTTGTAAATCTTTAAAAAAAGTAAACAAAATGATAGGTACCCGACCACCGTATGCGACAGAAGAGGCGCTGCGGGAATTTGTACAAAATGCCCTGAAGGAAGATCTCGGGCCTGGAGATTTCTCCACGCTTTCCACGATTCCTGAAGGGATGGGGCAGAGCGCGAAACTCCTCATCAAGGAAGATTGCATCCTTGCCGGAATTGAGCTGGCGGAGATCATCTTCAAAACCTTCGACCCTGAACTTAGCCTGGAAATCCTGATGAAGGATGGCGATGCTGCGAAAGCCGGTGATATTGGCTTCATCGTGAAAGGCAGCGCACGGGGCATCCTGCAAACAGAAAGGCTGGTGCTGAACTGTATGCAGCGGATGAGCGGCATAGCTACGCTGACGCACGACTGGAATTCGCGACTTCTCGGCACGAAGGCTAAACTTCTGGACACGCGGAAAACCACGCCTAACTTCCGCGTTTGCGAAAAATGGGCGGTAGCAATAGGCGGCGGCACGAACCACAGGTTTGGCCTTTATGATATGGTGATGCTGAAGGACAACCACATAGATTACAACGGCAGCATAACGAACGCCGTGAAAATGTGCAGGGAATACCTGGCGAAAAACAATTTAGACCTGAAGATAGAAGTAGAAACGCGGAACCTTGATGAAGTGCGGGAAGCGCTGGAAACCGGCGTGGACAGGATAATGCTGGATAATATGCCGATACCGATGATGCGGGAAGCCGTGGAAATAGTGAACGGCAGAACGGAAACCGAGGCAAGCGGCGGCATTACGAGGGATGTGCTGCACGCCGTGGCAGAAACTGGGGTGGATTATATTTCTGCGGGCGCCCTCACACATTCGGCGAGAAATATCGACATTAGCCTGAAGGCTGTGAAATAGGAAAATGCGGGAATCTTACAATTTCCGCATTTTTTTGCGATATTCTAAATTATGATTTTTATCATATAAATTTTAAACTGCTGATTTTCAGCAATTTATGAAATTTATTAAATTTTAGATTGCTAAAAGTTAACATTGAGTTAATAAACAAGATTTAAATAATTCACATTTTTGCATAAATTTTCTGTAAAGAACCAAAAATATATAAAGGAATGAATACAGTGAAAAAATCAGTGCTCATAGCTGCCATCGCCTTTGCTGGCTATGGCACGGTGCAGGCACAGGTAACGACATCCAGCATCCAGGGTGTGGTGGCTCAGGCTTCGGGCGCGTCGGTAACTGCTACGCACCTTCCTTCCGGAACGGTGTACACCGGTACGGCGGACAATGCCGGTGGCTTTACGCTCCCGAATATGCGTGTGGGCGGCCCTTACCGCGTGGAGATTACAAAAGCAGGTGAAGCGCCTGAAGTTTATGATGATATTTATCTGGAACTTGGCGTTCCATTCGTGCTAAATACAAGCGCTGCCGCCAACAATGATGGTGCTGTGAAAACTACTATCCTTAGGGAAGTGGCAATCACCGGGACGCGGTCCAAGACAAACATCAACAGAACCGGTGCTGCAACCAATGTGGGGCAGAAAACCATTCAGGAACTTCCACAAATTAATAGGAGTATTACAGATTTTACAAAGCTGACCCCACAGGCTAACGGTACATCATTTGCGGGTCGGGATGCGCGCTACAACAATTTGCAGATCGACGGGGCGAACTTTAATAACGGCTTCGGTCTTAGTACCAATCCGCTGCCAGGTGGTGGTTCCCAGCCAATTTCTTTGGACGCCATAGAGGAAATTACCGTAAACATCGCGCCATTTGATGTTACACAGTCCGGTTTTACCGGCGCCGGTATTAATGCTGTAACGAAATCGGGAACGAATAAGTTTCACGGCTCATTATACGGCTACTATAACGGTAAAGACCTAAACGGCTGGAAGATTAACGGTGAGGAGATCACAAAATTAAGGGGGGCAAAAACGATCAACGGTCTTACATTTGGCGGGCCGATTTTAAAGAACAAATTGTTCTTCTTCGTAAGCGGCGAGATGGAAAAATCCACCGGAGCAAATGCTAGCGGTGCAAATCTTTGGAAAGCTTCTCAGGATGGCGTCGCTAACACTGCTACGAATACGACGAGAGTTCTTGAGTCTGACCTTATTGCTGTACGCAATCACTTGATTAACAGATGGAACTACGATCCGGGTAGATATCAGGGGTATGCTGATGAAGCGGAACAGCACGGTAACAAGTTCTTAGCCAGAATTGATTGGAATATCAACCCTCAGCATAAGCTTGCGGTACGGTACAATTATCTAAAAGGCGAATCCATGCAGGTTGCTAACGGCAGCTCCGGCCCTCAGCCGAGGTCTTCCTGGAATAGGGTAAGCGAAAATGCAATGACTTTTGAGAACGGTAATTACTCTTTTACAAACGAAGTTCAATCGGTAACTGCGGAGCTGAATTCAACTTTTAGTAACAGATTTTCGAATAAATTCTTATTCACTTACTCGAAAATTCAGGACACAAGAAGTACTCCGAGTGGCCAGCTGTTCCCGTTTGTTGACATCTGGAAGGGTGGGGGTAACTATATTTCTTTCGGGACAGAGCTGTTCTCTTATTTGAATGATGTGGTTAATGATAATTATTCCTTTATTAACAACATCACTTATAACGCAGGCAAGCACGCCATTACAGGGGGTATAGCCTATGAAATCCAGAAATTTGGTAATTCCTATACCCGTATGGGAACGGGCTATTACAGATATAATTCTGTAGAAGATTTTCTAAAAACCGGTACTCCGGACGAAGTTGCCCCAATTAATTTCGGTTTAACTTATCCATATGCTGGTCAGGAAACATATGCGAGAGTAAATTTCGGATTGGGATCCCTCTATGTGCAGGATAAATTTTCTGTAACTGACCGGTTTAATTTCACAATTGGTCTTCGCGCAGAACTTCCGTTTTATCTTAATGATTTAACTGCCAACCCTGCTATTGATGCGCTACAGTTCGTAGACCAGGATGGAAATCAGAGGAATTACTACTCTTCCAAATGGCCGGATCAGAAAGTTCAGCTGTCCCCGAGGTTTGGATTTAACTTTGACGCGCTTGGTGACCGCTCGCTAATTTTCAGAGGTGGAACAGGTATATTCTATGGAAGAATCCCGTTCGTATGGCTAACGAATATGCCTACCAACGCAGGGGTATTGCAGAACACCATAGAGCCGTCCTATGAATCTGCCGCACCTTGGATTGGCCAGATCCGCTTCCATCCGGAGGATATTTATTATTATGTAAATAATCCTGTGTATTATACCAACCCTAAAGGTGAAAAGGTAACGCCATTTATATCTTCGCCAAGTGGCGGGGCTCCTGGTACAATTGCTACCGTGGATGATAAATTCAAAATGCCTGCTGTATGGAGATCAAGTTTAGGAATTGATTACAAAATACCAAACACTCCCGTTACATTCACTACTGATATTCTTTACACAAAAGATGTAAATGCGGTGTTTCAGTACAATCCGAACAGGAAGCCGTCCGGTGTTAGTATGACCAATCTGCCGAGAGAGTTTTATCCTGCAGCTCCTAAGGGACAGACTGCTGTATATCAGGTAAATCCGGCAATTGGTGCCAATAATGTAACGGTATTGACCAATACCAATGAGAAGGGGCATGCGTTTTCAGTGACCGGCGGCTTCAACATTCGCCCTTGGCATGGATTATCTGGCTCTGCTTCCTACACCTATTCTGAAGCAAAAGATGTTACTAGCAACCCAGGTTCCGCGGCTGGATCTGCTTGGCAAGGCCTCCCATCAATAAACAACCCTAATGAGCAGATTCTCAGCACCTCAGATTTTGCTATCCCTCACCGGGTAACTGCGAACATCAGCTACAATATGCCTTGGGGAACTACTATTGGTGCATATTATAATGGCTCCAACCAAGGACGCTTCTCATACTATTATAGTGGAGATATAAACGGTGATAATATTGCATATGACCTGCTTTATATACCACAGAATACAGCGGATATGAAGTTTGCGCCAATTACTGATAACAAAGGGAATGTCCTTTATACTGCTCAACAGCAGAGAGATGCTTTCGAGAAATATATCGTCGATAATAAGCTGGACAAATACAGAGGTTCCTTTGTGCCCCGTAATGCAGGCCTTCTGCCTTGGCTAAATAGGGTAGACTTAAGAATATCTCAGGATCTTTTCCGGGATATGCTGGATAAAGGCCATAAACTGCAGATTTCCCTTGATATTGTAAACTTTGGGAATATGTTAAATTCTGATTGGGGAATACAAGACAGAGTTCTCTCAAACGGACGCAGCGTGCTGAAAAAAGTTGAGAGAGGAGCCGTCGCAGATCCAACATTCCAAATGCTTATGGATGGGAAAGATTTAGTGACAACACCTTATAGGCCGGTAAGTTCAAGATTTACCACCTGGAGTGCAAACTTCGGTATTAAGTATATGTTCTAAAAGCACACTTATTATTTTTATTTTCCCGGCCCCCCAGCCGGGATTTTTTTATCTTTGCTCAAAACAAACAATTATGGATTTTAATCTAATGCTTCACGCCCACCGTGGTTTCGCCTACCTTGTGCTGCTGGCAACGGCGGTTTTTCTCGTAGCACTTGCAATGGCAATGTTTGGCTACAGCGGCAGAATTAGCAAATTCCTGCAGAAATCTACCCTTGCCACGATGATTTTGTTCCACATTCAGGCGCTCATCGGCCTGGTATTGCTGCTCTTCTTTTCAGACGGCTTCAAAGCGGCAAGAGAATCCGGAATGCTGATGAAAGACCCGGTGCTTCGCCACACCTATGTAGAGCATCCCACAGCGATGGTGATTGCCGTAGCGCTGATGACCATCGTAAACAAGAAATTCAAAACCAACACCCACCTGAGAATGCCTTGGGTGGTGATGGCCCTCATCGCTGTAGCCCTGATGCTGTGGGCGTTTCAGTGGCAAAGGCTGTTTGGGTAAGCCTTTAAGGTTAAATGTTTAATGTTCAAAATTTGAGGCGATGACGATTTTGGTAGAAATCCCGGATAATAAAGAAAGTTTCGCACTGGAAGTTCTGCGCAGCCTGAAGTTTGTGAAAAAAGCGGAAGTTGCCGAGCAGGATGAGCCTGAACTTCTGAAAGACATACGGGAAGCCGTGCACAATCTGAACCTTGTGAAGAAAGGAAAAATGGAGGCGAAACCTGCAAGAGAGCTTCTGGATGAGCTTTGAAATATTTACAATTCCACCGTTCGACAAGCAGCTAAAGGCGTTGTCAAAAAAGTATTCATCAATCAAAAAAGATTACGATGAATTGCTTACTGAATTGGAAACTGATCCGCTAATTGGCGTTGCCATTGGGAATCAGTGCCGAAAACTCAGAATGAAAATCTCTTCAAAAAACAAAGGTAAAAGTGGCGGTGGAAGGGTAATTGCTTATGTGGCAATTTCTAAAAACTCGGTTTATCTTTTGGCGATTTATGATAAATCCGAGAAGGAAACCGTTTCCGAAAAAGAAATTTCCGCACTGCTGAAATTTATTGAAGATTAAGCTATGAAACTTGCTGTTGTAGGTGCTACAGGAATGGTTGGGCAGGTGATGCTCAAAGTTTTGGAAGAGCGGAATTTCCCAGTATCTGAGCTGATTCCCGTGGCTTCCGAAAAATCTGTAGGCACCAAAATTTCTTTTAAAGGAAATGCTTACGAAGTGGTTTCTTTGGAGAAGGCTGTCGAACTAAAACCGAAAATTGCGCTGTTTTCTGCGGGCGGACAAACATCTCTGGATTGGGCGCCGAAATTTGCGGAGGCTGGCTGTACCGTGGTCGATAATTCTTCGGCGTGGAGAATGGATGCCGGCAAAAAACTCGTGGTGCCAGAAATCAATGCCGATGTTCTCACGAAAGACGATAAAATCATTGCAAATCCCAACTGTTCCACAATTCAGCTGGTGATGGTTCTGGAGCCGCTTCGCAAAAAATACGGACTGAAACGCGTCATAGTTTCCACATATCAATCCGTAACTGGAACTGGTAAAAACGCTGTAAACCAGCTGGAAAGTGAGATTGAAAATTATATCAGCCCAAATTCTTCGGCGGCGGAAAAAGTTTACCCTTACCCGATTTTCAAAAATGCACTGCCGCAGTGCGATGTTTTCTCGGATGATTTTTACACCAAAGAAGAGCTGAAACTGATGCGTGAACCAAAGAAAATTCTTCGCGATGAAGGTTTCGGAATTTCTGCTACGGCGGTTCGCGTTCCGGTGCAGGGCGGCCATTCCGAAAGCGTAAACATCGAGCTTCAGAAGGATTTTGAGCTGGAAGAAGTCCGCGAAGTTTTAAGCCAGATGCCCGGCGTGAAAGTTCTGGACGATTTGGAAAATCTGCAGTATCCTATGCCGCTTTTTGCCGAAGGTAAGGACGAAGTTTTCGTGGGAAGAATCCGCCGAGATTTTTCTCAGCCCAACACGCTGAATCTCTGGATAGTTGCCGATAATCTTCGGAAAGGTGCCGCCACAAACACCGTGCAAATCGCGGAATACCTTGTGCAGCAAGGTTGGGTTTAAAACAAAAATTCCTACAAATTCAGCTGATTATTTAAAAAAATGAGGCCGTCCGAAAAAACGAAATTCTCATTTCAGCGCAATGTAGCTGTGGTGGGAATTTTGCTTTTTGCGGGAAAACTTCTGGCGTGGCTTCTCACCGATTCTGATGCGATTTTTTCCGATGCGATGGAAAGCACCGTGAATATCATTGCTGCTTTTATGGGTCTTTATTCGTTGCACATCGCATCAAAACCGCGCGATTCCGACCATCCTTACGGCCACGGAAAAATCGAGTTCGTCACTTCCGCTGTGGAAGGCGCGCTCATCATTTTCGCCGGAATTATGATTATCATTCAGGCGGGAACTTCGCTGGCAAAAGGCAACGAGCTTCATAAGCTGGATTGGGGAATTTTCATCGTAGCGGCAACCGCCGCCATCAACTATCTTATGGGCTATCTCTCTGTGCAGAAGGGCATCAGGGAAAATTCCGCCGTGCTGATTGCCTCGGGGAAACATTTGCAGAGCGACACCATCACAACAACCGGTGTGGTGCTGAGCTTGGTGCTGGTTTACTTCACGAAAATTTTCTGGATTGATGCGCTGGTTGCCCTGTTTTTCGGCGGCTACATCATTTTCGTTGGGTATAAAATTATCCGCAGTTCTTTGGTCGGGATTATGGATGAAGCCGATGTAGAGCTGCTCTCTGGCATTGCGGAATTTCTTGAAAAAAAACGGCAGCCACAGTGGATTGATGTGCACAATATGAAAATTCAGCAGTATGGCAGCAGCCTGCACATCGATGCGCACCTTACTTTGCCGTGGTATCTGGAGCTTCGTGCGGCGCACGCCGAAATGGAAAACATCGTGAAGGAGATTGCGCAGCATCTTGACCGGCCTGTGGAATTTAATTTCCATATGGATGACTGCCAGGCCTTCAGCTGCCACATCTGCACGCTGGAAAACTGCCCGGTGCGCAAACAGCCATTATCCCAAAAAATCACCTGGAATTTTAAGACAATTACACAGCCCGAAAAACACGGGAAAGGCCACTAAGCGAGATTTCTCTTCTGCATCTCCCTCCGGTAATAAAACATCGGGACAATCAGTAGGATAGCTATCGGCTGGATGACAAAGCGGCGCACATAAAATGAAAACAAATTCCCAATGCTGAATTCGGTGTGCAGGCAGTAGAGATAGATAGGAAAGGCAATCGCAAAGACGAGGGCTATTAATAATGCTGCCTGAACTGTCCACCTTTTATTCCGGAATAAAAAATGAACGATGACGAGCGAAAAAACCAGGTTGAGAACGAAGCGGAATAAGTGGCTGAGAATCAGCGGAAGCCACTCGAACTGTGGGAATTTTCCGTGCTTATCGGCTTCGTGGAAATACTGCAAAAAAGGGTCGTAAAACAGTTGGTCTTCGAAAAAGCGCACCGCTACCAAGCCTGCAATTCCTGCCAAAACCAAGAGCCAATCAAAAAGCCTTCTCATCTTTCAGCACAAAAACTTTAATCCAAACCAGCCACAAAATCACAACGCTGCCGTAAATTACCGCAGGAAAAAGATAATCGTGGCCGATTTTAAAATATTTCTCGCCCTGAAAATACATCAGGTTCAGCCCAGCAATTCGTAACACATTCATAATGTGTAAGATAACGAGCGAAATCAGCGCGAAAACGAAGGTTTTCCTTCCTTTATAAAAAGCAAAAACGAACGCCAAAAACAGAATCATCACGGAAATCGCATTGCAGCCCTCCACCATTCTGGTCGGCTTTTTTCCGTTCACCTGAAAATACGCCGTTTCGTAGCGGTGGTCCGGGATTAATTTTGATTCATATCCCAAAAAATTCTGCACGGCAACCACTTGTTTTCCCACCCACATTGAAACTGAATCCAAACCGCTCTGCGTGTTGAGATACAGCTGGTAAAGCAGCAACAGCGCAATGTAGATGAGCACGAAGCGCAGAAGGATTTTCAGTACTGGTTTGAAATCGGACATCGTTGCAAAGATAGGTTTTGGCTGCAAATTTGGCAAAAATCTTAAATTTGTAAGCGATGACGGACGAACAGGCATTAGAGTTTTTCGAAAATTTTTCCGCCGGAAATGTGCGGGATTTTAAAAGGCTGGCGCAAAGCGGTTCGGCAAGAATTAACTGGCTGGCGATTTCCAGGGATAAAAATTTCATCGTAACTTTCAACGAAAATCTTCGGGAAAATGAAGCCTTCTTTTATTTCTCGGAACTTTTTTCTGAACTGAATCTCAATACGCCAGAAGTCCTGAAAATTTCGGATGACCGCAAAATCTATGTGCAGGAATTTCTCGGCGCAAAAACCCTGTCGGAAATTATCACGGAAGAAGGCGTTTCGCAGCGTGTGAAAAATCTCGTGAGGCAAACCTTGAACAAACTTCACACCCTTCAAACTAAAACTTTAGGGAAAACGGATTTTGCCAAAACCTTCGAGTACGAAAGCTACGATGCGCTGCCTGTGATGCACGATTTGTATTATTTCAAAAACTTCATTGCGGATGTTTTGGAGCTGCATTACCACAAATCATCGCTGCTGAAAGAATTTCAGAAACTGACGGAGATTGTGGAAAATTTGCAACCTAAAGTATTGATGCTCAGAGATTTTCAGGCTAGAAATATTTTGGTGAATCACCAGGACGAAGTTTTCTTTATCGACTATCAATCTGCGATGGAAGGCCCGGCGATTTACGATGCGGTTTCGTTTCTGTTTCAGGCAAAGGCCAATTTTCCAGAAGATTTCAAAAATGAAATGCTGGAGTTTTACTTTTCACTTTGGGAGAATCAAGCGCAACGCGATAAACTAAAAAATTCGTTGAAGCCCGTAATGCTGATGCGCTTCCTGCAGGTTCTGGGGGCATACGGTTTTCGCGGGCTGGTTCAGCGGAAGCCACATTTTCTGCAGAGCCTGAATCTCGGCATAAAAAACATTACCGAATTTTCAGAAAACTGGGAAGAAATGCATCGTTTCCCGGAGCTCAAATCCGTAATTGCTCAGCTGGATTCTGAAAAGAATTTAGACATAAGAGCCAAGATATAACGATAGATTTTAGCGAAATGCAAGCCTACCGCTAACAAATTTTTCCTTAGTTTTACGGCTGAAAGTCTGATTTTATGGCGCTGAATATCGACATCCACAGTTTTTCGTACAAGAAGGGCGGCATCCCGAAAGATGAATCGGGAAATGGCGGCGGTTTCGTTTTCGATTGCCGCGGCATCCTGAATCCCGGGAGAATTGATGAGTATAAATCGCAAACAGGCAGCGACGAAGCCGTGAAAAATTACCTGAAAGAAAAAACGAAAATCCACGATTTCCTGAGCGCTGCGGAGCAGATTATTTCCATCAACATCGATGATTATCTGGAGCGCGGCTTCGAAAATCTGCAAATCAATTTCGGCTGTACAGGTGGGCAGCACCGCTCGGTTTACGCCGCCAATCACATCGCGGAATTTATCCGGGAAAAATATCCGCAGGTTTCGGTGAAACTGACGCACGACGAACAGCCACAACTCAACCAACACGCTGCAGAATGAAAGCGATGATTTTCGCAGCAGGCATGGGCACCCGCCTGAAACCCTTTACTGACGAGCATCCGAAGGCATTGGCCCCGGTAAACGGTGTTCCGCTTTTGGAGAGGAACATTCGATACCTGCAGAGTTTCGGGATTAATGAATTCGTGATTAACATCCATCATTTCGCGGAACAGATTGTTGATTTTTTAGAAAAAAATAAAAATTTAGGCGCGATAATTCACTTTTCCGACGAAAGCGCAGAGCTTTTGGAAACCGGCGGAGGCTTGCTTTTTGCCAAAAATTTTCTGAATGGGGATGAAGATTTCCTGGTTATGAATGCCGACATCCTCACCGACCTGGATTTACGACCGTTCATCAGCAATCATCTTCAAAACAAAAACCTGGTGACGCTGGCCGTTTCGGCAAGGGAAAGCTCGCGTAAACTTCTGTTTAACGATGAGATGATTTTGCGCGGCTGGATCAACAATAAAACCGGAGAGCAAAGGCTGGCGGAAATTAATTCTGGATTTAAAGAGCTGGCTTTCAGTGGGATACACTGCATTACCCCGAAATTTTTCAGCCTGATGAAGCGCACCGGAAAATTTTCCATCATGGAAGAATATTTGGATTTGATGAAATCGGAAAAGATTTTCGGCTATGAGCATCAGGCCAAACTAATCGATGTAGGCAGAGCAGAATCGGTGAAGGAGGCGGAACTTCTATTTAAGTAAAAAGTTTAAGAACCGAGACACAAGAACCAAGGACAAAGTAAAAAGTAAGCTTACGGCATAAAGCCTATAGCGTAAAGCGATTAAGTAATGAAAACCAACAAGATACAGCCAGATTACGATGTAAAAAAAGACGAGAGCCTGATAAATCCTGCGGTGGAAAACGAGGACGGCAGGCTGCAGGAGAGCTTCCGCAGGAAGACCTGGAATGAGAAGGTGACGAAGGATAGCTGGATGGTATTTAAGGTGATGGCGGAGCTTGTGGAAGGCTACGAAAAAATGGCGAAAGTTGGGCCGTGCGTTTCGATTTTCGGTTCGGCAAGATTGAGCCCGGAGGATAAGTATTACAAAATGGCGACAGAAATTGCGCATAAAATCACGGAGCTTGGTTTTGGCGTGATTACAGGTGGTGGCCCGGGAATTATGGAGGCTGGGAACAAAGGCGCTTTTGAAAACAACGGTACTTCAGTAGGGCTGAATATCGACCTGCCCTTCGAGCAGCACCTAAATCCGTACCTAAATCCGCAGTATACGATGAATTTCGATTATTTCTTCGTGCGGAAGGTGGTTTTCGTGAAATATTCGCAAGGTTTCATCGTGATGCCAGGAGGCTTCGGAACGCTAGACGAACTGACTGAGGCGCTGACATTAATCCAAACTAAAAAAATCGGGAGATTCCCAATCGTGCTGGTTGGCAGCGATTTCTGGGCACCGCTTCTGGACTGGTTCAAAGATACGCTGCTTGCCAACAACCTGATTTCCGAGCAGGACCTCAATCTTTATAGGGTGGTAGATTCTGCGGATGAAGCTGTGGCGCACATCAAGGCGTTTTACGACAAATATGCGGTGAATGTGAATTTCTGATTGGCATATAATTTGAGCAATGTTTGTCAAACGATTTAATGATGAAGAAGTTTTTCAAACAGTTATTTTTTCTCGGGCTTGTGCTTGCAATGAGTTTTGCCAATGCGCAGTTTTACTCATCAATGACGAAGGCTGACTTTGTGGAGGGCAATAAGTCGCTGAAATTCACGACGAAAATGAACACCGAGCACATTTCCAACGCCATAAAAATCAATCCAAATACTGCGGGCTTTGAAGCGGAAGTGAAAAAGTATGTGAACCGGAATTTCAATGTGGCGGTTAACGGTAGCGATAAGCCGCTGACCTTTACTGGAAGCCAGGTGAACGGAGAATCGGTATGGGTGTATTTTGAGGCTGGAAGCGTGAGCGATATTAAGTCGCTGAAAATCCGCAATTCGATTTTGATGGATGCCTACCCGAAGCAAACGAATGTGGTAAATGTGGCGTACAAAGGGCAGCAGAAGACGATGAGTTTCCAGAAAGGCAGGGAAAGCAGCGAGATTAGTTTTTAAAATTTAATACTTTTCGCCCGAGAATTTCGGGCGTTTTTCTTTGTATGTTTAGCGACGAATACTTTATGCGGCTGGCTTTGAAGGAAGCGGAGGAAGCCTATCATCAGGGCGAAATTCCTGTGGGCTGCGTTGTGGTCTCGCAAAACCGAATCATCGCCAGAAGCCATAATCTGACTGAAACGCTGAACGATGTAACGGCGCACGCCGAAATGCAGGCGATAACTTCTGCCGCGGAATTTCTTGGTGGCAAATACCTGAAGAACTGCACGATGTTCGTAACGCTGGAGCCCTGCGTAATGTGCTGCGGTGCGCTGAACTGGGCGCAGATTTCGCGGCTTGTCATCGGTGCAAGGGACGAGCAGAGAGGCTTCATCAGCAAGAATCTTTCGCTTCACCCAAGAACGGAAATGAGCACCGGAATTCTGGAAGCGGAATGCTCAGAGATTGTAAAGCAGTTCTTTCGGGAAAGGCGGTGAGTTAGTCAGAATTCATTCCCAAAAAATACAAGCCCTTCAGCGTGTGCAGCCTGTCGGCGATGTGGATTTGCTCGGTGAGTGGCTTGTAGATGTGGGAAACGCCTCCTGTTGCTATCACGAAACAATCGTCCTGAACTTCGGCGTTGATGCGCTGTATGAAGCCTTCCACCATCCCTAAATAGCCGTACACCATACCGCTCTGCATACAGGTTTCCGTATCCAGGCCAAGCACAGATTTCGGCTTCGTGAGCTCGATTTCCGGAAGCTGCGCCGTTTCGCCCACCAAAGATTTCAGCGAGGTGATGATGCCCGGCGCAATGATAACGCCCACCGTATCGCCATCTGCCCTGATGCAGCTCACGGTAAGTGCAGTGCCGAAATCGATGATGATTTTCGTTTTATCCGGGTAAAGCTTGTGCGCCGCCACAAGGTTGGCGTAGATGTCTGTACCCATTTGCTGAGATTTCATCGGCACTTCGCTCGGCGTATTCCTGTCCACCACGATTGGTTTTTTACCGTGAATTTTCTTCAGCGCCTGAGAAATTTCGTGCGTAAGCTGCGGCACTACGGAACCGATGATGATGCGGTCTATAAGTTGCGGCTCTATGCGGTGCGTTTGGTACAGCATCATAAATTGCGCCTGCATCTCGTCACTTGTTCGGTAGGGCTTAGTGTTGATGACCCAGGAAATATCGCAGTTGTCATCATCGAAAAGACCGAAGCGAATGTTGGAATTCCCGATGTTTACAATGATGGATTTCATCGTTTTCCGTTTTTTGAATTGGTTAAATCTATGAAATTATCTTCCGGGTTTACATCCGCCAACCTTTGCGAAAAATCGATGCCAAGGGCTGCAATTTCGCTTTTGCTGAAAGGCAGGGTGAAGCTGTATTCCTTCTGCGTCCAAGGCCAGAAATTCAGCGTGGTAAATTCTCCGTAAACATCCTGCTTTTTCCGGTTTCTGGTAAGGTTGGTAGGGATGTTATAGGTTGTAATTTTTCCATCCTTCGTCAGCACGCCGAAATCTATCGGCATCGGCACGCCGCCTTTGTTGATGAGCGTTACCGTAGTTTCCGCCGCACCGTATTTCACATCCTTTATTGCGTAGTCTATCGTTTTCGTAGTATTTATCCAGTAGTGGTAGAACCATTTTAGATCCATCCCGCTCACTTTTTGCGCAATGTGCATAAAATCCCTTGGCGCAGGGTGCTTCATCTTCCATTCATTGTAGAATTCCTTCATCACGGTGCTTAGCGCAGGCTCACCGATGATGTATCCTAGCTCTATCAGGAACATCTGCCCTTTCACATACGATGCGTGGGAATACGCCGCGCCGCCATCGTGATGATCGGCAAGCCAGGATGCCGGCGTTTCCATTCCTCTTTTGGTGAAATTAATGTAGCGCTGAACGGTGTCGAAAAACGGATTCGGCACAGGGTTTTCCGGCGGGAAGAGCCTGTACATCGCATAATCTTCGGCATAGCTGGTGAAGCCCTCATCCAGCCAGGGATACATACTCTCGTTGCTTGCCAGCATATGCTGATACCAGGAATGCGCCGCTTCGTGGAACATCAGGCCGCAAAGCCTTTCCAGCGTAGAATGTTCGCCCAGCATCAGCGTACACATCCCGTATTCCATACCGCCATCACCACCCTGGATAAAGGCATAAGACGGATAGACATACCTGCCGAAAGTTGCATTCATCAGCTGGAAAAACTTCGTGACAAACGGCTTGCTTTCTTCCCAAAATTTCGTGCGCTCATTTTTTTGGTAAACAAAATAAACCTTCGGACCGTCAAGAATGGTAAAGGAGTCCACAAAATAATCACGGTCTGCCGCCCAAGCGAAATCAAGGATGCTCTTTGCCGTCCACCTCCAGGTTACTTTTCCGTTTTCATCCGGCGTTATTTCAGATTTCTCTGCATAGCCCTTCACTTCCCTTGGATTTTCCAGAGTTCCGCCGGCACCTATGATGTAATCCTTATCGATTTTAATGCTCACTTCAAAATCTGCAAATGGCGCGTGAAATTCCCTGCCCACATAATCGAAGGCCGCCCAGCCATCATAATCGTATTCCGCAATCTTCGGGTACCATTGCGTCATCGTCATATCTATGCCCTCGCTGCTGTTCCTGCCTGCCCTGCGGATTTGCTTCGGCACCACGGCATCCCATTCCATCGTGAATGTGGTGGTAGCGTTTGGCTTCAGCGGCGCTGCAAGCTGCACCTTCATCACCGTTTCTTGAATTTCAAATTTCAAATCCCTGCCGTTCTGCTTTATAAAATGGATGTTCTGAGCGCCTTCTTCATTTTTCGGGATGCTCTGCAAGCGCGAAACGCCGTTCGTTTGAAGCCTGCTATCGCCCATTTTTCCCTGAGCCTGCGCCCTTTGGTCCATCATGGAATTTGGGCGGAAGGCATTCCAGTAAAGGTGGAAGTACACTTCGTGCAGCTCGTCCGGCGAATTATTGGTGTAGGTAATGCTTTGGCTGCCCTTGTAGGTAAAGTTCGCCGCATCTACATCTATTTCCATTTTATATTTCGCAAACTGCTGGTAGTAAGACTTTTGCTGAGCGGAAAGGAAACTCATCAGCAGGAGAAAAATGATGCTCGGGATTTTTTTCATCTGAATTAAAAAATTTGAAAGATTAAAGGATTAAAAGATGGCAGGACTTGAAAAATAAAAAATCAGCCCAGAATCTTTTCGAGAATTTTGTAAGTGATCAGGTAGGTAGGCTTCACGCCGGCAATACCAAGGCCCCCCGAAGAAAGCGTGCTGCCGGTTTCCAGCGGATTATCCGATGCATAGTAGGCGTAGCACAGGAACAGATCCTTCGAGATGTGCCGCCGGATTTGCGATGCTATCTGGATTGCTTTCTGGTAGTGGGCACCCTCCATTTCCAGCCCTATCGTTTTCCAGGAGCTGTTCAGGAAGTAGGATAGGATGTCCCTATTCTGCAGGGATGTGCCCAAAACCGTGAGCATACTGCCTTCGAAAACCTGCAAATCTTCTCCTTCGAAGTCGGATTTTTTCAGCGCGTTTTCAAACGGGTAATTGTCCGCCGTTCCTTCAAAAATGTGTGAGGTAGGGATCATTATATCGCCCTTCTGCCCTTCCAGGATGCCGGCCTTTCCCATTATGGAAATGGATTTGATGTGCATCGTGTGCACCTCATCGCCGATTGTATAAGGCCGCAGCAATTCATCCATAATCTCAAAAGCCTGCTCACCAAAGGCATAATCGAACACCACTATTACATCATCACCGCTGTAGCCGCTGTCTGCAAACGGCGTATTTTCCAGCCGGGTTTTCGCCAGGTCGATAATCTGCACATCAATGTTGCTGCCGGAATTATCCTTGATGTAAATCATCCCGTTCCGCGTGGCGGTTTGCAGCACCTTTTCCTGCAAGGCCCTATCATTGCTGATGTCTTCATAAAGCTTGTAATCCACGGAAGAACTCGCCGATTTCCCGAGCGCCTCGTTCGCGAAAAGCATATTCTTCACGGAATGCATATTGGCGGAAACTATGTGCAGCGCCTTTCCGTTCAGCCCGTTTTTCGCCAGGGTTTCCTTCACGGCATCAGCCCATTTTTCACCAAAAAAATGATGCCCTACGCGCTCCCTCAGCACCGCGCTGAAAAATACTTCGCGTTCTCTAATCTCCAGCAAATCGTCCAGGCTCGTTTTGCCAAGCCAATAGATGATTTTAAACAGCCTGTCTGGATTTTCATCCGAGCCAAACCTATGGTAGGATTGCAGAATTTCCTCAAAGGTCCGCCCCAGCAGTGCCGAGACTTGCGTGAGCGCCACCTCTTTCTCCTGCCTGCTTTTTTTTGCACCGAGCGCTATTTCCTCAATCATCGCCCAAGCGCGGCGCGGCCTGTAGTCTTCGTCTTTCAAAAAGGCAAGATTGCGGATTTTATCCGCCTCAATGTAGAGGAAGGTGAGGTGGGTAAGGATGTCGTAAATTTCCGACCTGCCCAGCAGAACTTCGATGTTCATCTGGTGCTGATCGATTCGGAAGCAGTTCCGCCGGCGTTTTTTTGGGACAATGACTTCAAATGAGCCCTTGCCGAAACCCTCGTCAGAGGTCAGGAATATAAAGGGCGTTTCCTCGATGCCTTCCGGAAGCCTGTCCAGCACATAGAGGAGCCCATCCAGCTCCACCTTGTTGGCGATGCCCATAGAGCCGTAGATTTCCGGAGAAATGGTCATTAGCAGGTTTCTTAGCTGCTCTCCGGAGACTCCTCCCGGCTTGAAGAAGCCGCGATAAAAAAGGTGCCGCATGCTCACATATAGCCGCTCTATTGCTACGGTGGATTCTCGCGCCCGGGAGTTGTTCATTATAAACAGTTGTCGGTTGGGCTACAAAGATAGCAAATCATCCTCGGGCTTAAAATAAAAAAATGCCGCCCAAAAAGCGGCTGTGAAGATAAGTCGTTCGCATTAGTTGCGGACAAATCCGCTGGATTCCGTGAGCATATCGTTTATCACCCGTCTCGCCTGAACAAACCTTGGCCCCCAGTACTTGTCGGAAAGAGCGGAAATCATCACTCCGCGGGATGTGGCTGCGTGAATAAACCGCACCTCGCCGCTTTCATCTACATCGTGCACGATGCCCACATGGCCAATTCTGCCGCCGCCGTGCGAGAAAAATACAAGGTCTCCCACCTTCAGCTCTGAGCGGGAAATGCGCTCACCCTGAGAAGCCTGCGAGGAGGATACCCGCGGCAGGTCTATGCCAAGGGCGGCGCCGAAAACAGACAAAACAAAAGCCGAGCAATCTATCCCGCTTCGGGTGGTGCCCCCGTATCGGTAGGGCGTCCCCAGGTAAGATTCTGCTTCGGCAATTAGGGAGTTTATTTTATTTTCGTGGAGGATGGCTTTCTCTATCTCAGCCTTTTTCCTGGATGCCTCCAAATTGGCGAGGGCGGCATCAATCTGCTTGGATGGGGAGTACTGTTTTTGTGGCTCCGTCAAATCTACTGCCGCAATTGGAGTAACTTTGGCATCAGATTTGTAAGTGTTACTCTGAGGAGAAGCTGGAGCCGACACTACATAATTTGTAACGCAAGACTGCAGGCTTAAAGCGGAAAAAAAAGCGGTCAGGTAAATTAAAACTCTTTTCTTCATATATTTTGTTCTATAGTTGAAAAAGGTTTTGTGATTCACATCAGCAAGGCAAAAGTATAAATAAGCCCCTGATAGGTTGGGCAAATGATCTTTCACAGAACAAATTTTAACATCTTTTAACATTTTCGCTTAAATTTTTAGCAAACTAAAACGCCAAAACCTGAGACATCTCAGGTTTTGGCGTTATTTTATTAAGAGATTTTAACAGCTGTAAATTTACCTCGTGAAAAGCATCTCGCGGTATTTCACCATCGGCCACAGTTCATCATCCACCATCATTTCCACGGCATCGGCAGCATCGCGGATTTTACCAAAACGCGTGCGGACATTGTTGCAGAAAAAATCTGCCTTTTCCTGCGGGTCGGCTATGGCAAGTGCCTCCGCACGCGCTGCCAGCAGCTCATCTACACCCACCTTGATCTGATGAACATTCGCGGAAAGTTTCCGTATGAGATCCAGCTGCTCCTTGGCAACTTCCTGAAACTCACCCTCCGGGAATATCTCCTTAAGGCCTTTCACATTATCTACCAGTCTGGTTTGGTAATTCAACGCTGCAGGGATGATGTGGTTGCGGGCAATATCGCTGAGGACGCGGGCCTCTATATCCACCTCCATACTGTAGTTTTCCAGCTTGATTTCGTTTCTCGCTTCGAATTCTTTTCTGGTGTAGATGCCGAGTTCCTCGTACAGGTTTATGAATTTTTCATCCAGCTCCAGCTTCAGGGCATCCGGGGTGTTTTTTTTATTGTTAAGTCCGCGTGCGCCCGCTTCCTGCTCCCATTCGGAGGAGTAGCCATCGCCCTCGAACAAGATTTTTTTCATTTGTTTGATGTAATCCCGCAGCACATTGAATATCGCCTCATCCTTCTTTAAATCTTTTGTGAAAATCAGCCGGTCAACTTCCTTTTTAAACTCCTGGAGCTGCTTGGCCATAATGGAGTTCAGCACTATCATCGGCCCAGCGCAGTTTGCCGAGGAGCCTACCGCGCGGAATTCAAATTTATTTCCAGTGAAAGCAAACGGCGAGGTTCTGTTTCGGTCGGTATTATCGAGCAGGATTTCCGGGATTTTGCCGACCACATTCAGTTTCAGCTGGGTTTTTTCCTCGGGGGATAGTTTGCCGTCGTTCACTTTTTCCAGCTCATCCAGCACGGAATAGAGGTGGCTGCCGATGAATGCGGAGATGATGGCCGGCGGAGCCTCATTGGCGCCAAGCCTGTAATCGTTGCTCGCGGAAGCTATGCTGGCGCGCATTAAATCTGCATAATCGTGTACAGCCTTCAGAGTATTGATGAAAAATGTGAGGAACCGAAGGTTTTTCTTCGGATTTCTTCCGGGGCTCAGCAGGTTTTCGCCCGTATCTGTGCTAAGGGACCAGTTGTTGTGCTTGCCGCTGCCGTTCACGCCTGCGAAGGGTTTTTCGTGGAAAAGGATGTGGAAATGGTGGCGGTGGGCGATGCGTGCCATCACATCCATCAGCAGCGAGTTATGGTCTACAGCGATATTGGCCTCCTCGAACATCGGTGCCAGCTCGTACTGGTTAGGCGCCACCTCGTTGTGCCGCGTAGTTACCGGGATGCCCAGCTTTATACATTTTATTTCCAGCTCTTTCATAAAATTCATCACCCGGGTGGGGATCGAGCCAAAATAGTGGTCTTCCAGCTGCTGCCCTTTCGCTGGGGCGTGGCCAAGGAGTGTTTTCCCGGTAATTACAAGGTCCGGCCTTGCCTGGTACAGCGCGGTATCCACGAGGAAGTATTCCTGCTCCCAGCCGAGGGTGGCTATCACCTTGTTTACATTTTTATCAAAATATGATCTGCAAACCTCCGTGGCAGCCGCATCTACAGCGTTCAGAGCGCGCAGCAGAGGAGTTTTATAATCAAGCGCCTCGCCTGTGTAGGAGATGAAGATAGAAGGGATGCACAACGTGGTACCCATGATGAACGCCGGGGAGGTGGGATCCCAGGCGGTGTAGCCGCGCGCCTCGAAGGTGTTTCGGATGCCTCCGTTCGGGAAGGAGGAGGCATCCGGCTCTTGCTGAATGAGCATATTGCCGCTGAAGCGCTCGATGGCGCGGCCGTCTTCCGTAGGCGTGAAGAAGGAGTCGTGCTTCTCTGCCGTGGTACCGGTGAGCGGCTGGAACCAGTGCGTATAGTGCGTGACGCCCTTGCTCATCGCCCAGTCCTTCATTGCTGCGGCGATCTGGTCCGCCGTGTGCCGCGGGATTTTTTCCCCGTATTTCATGGCAGACTGTATGGCGGAAAAAGCCTCCCTGGTAAGGTAGGCACGCATCGTATTTTCGTTAAAAACATTCTCTCCGAACAGGTCCGAAAGTTTTTCAGGTACCTGCACGGCATTTTCTCTTCTATAATCTCTGAATGGAAGCGTTTTAAGCGCATTAAATCTTAAAGTGGACATATACCCCTGTTTTTATGGGGCAAAGTTAGTTTTTTTTGGATAAATTGATAGAAGTGCCCCGAAAATTTTGTTGGCAGATTACTTTTTTATTGTTTTCAGCCCAAAATCAAATAAGTGTTTAAATATAATATTTGCCTAAATTTGCAAATCTTTTCCTTTGAATTTTGATGAAAATCAGATACCTGCTGTTCCCATTACTCTTCGCGATTCCGCTGCACGCCCAGGAGGATACGAAGGAGATAGAGGGCGTTACCATAAAATCCGGCATGAGTAAGTACAAAAATAGGCGAGAGAACCCTGCCTATGCCATAATGCAGGAAGTGTGGAGGCGGAAACGAAGCAACGGACTGGCGCAGTACGATACCTACAGGTACAAAGAGTATGAAAAAATCGAGATAGATGCGGCGAATCTCGACAGTGCTTTTACGAAGAAAAGGCTCTTCCGCAATATGGACTTCATCTTCGATTATGCAGACTCGACAGCAAGCGGAAAGCTGCTGCTCCCGCTTTTTATCAATGAGTCGATATATAAAACCACCGGGGAGAACCGACCGCAGCAGAGAAGGAAGCGCCTGCTGATCGCGCAGAAAAATTCAGGCTTTGAAGGCAACCAGGTCATTACCAAAACCGCGCAAAACCTCTACCGCGACATCAATATCTACGACAATACGCTGAATTTCTTCGATATCGGCTTCCCGAGTCCCGTGTCCTCCGACGGCTTTTCCACCTACGACTACGAGCTGGTGGAGGAAACCGTGCGTAACGGTGCCGAAGTCTACCGGATAAAATTCCAGCCAAAGCGTGCCGATGTGCAGGCATTCGCCGGGGTGCTTTATATTTCGAAGGAAAGCTATGCCGTGGTGCAGGCAAACCTCCGTTCCACGAAGCAGCTGAATGTAAATTTTGTGAACTCCATAGCGCTACAGCTTTCTTACGACAACCCGGATGAGCATACCTTCCTTCCGCTGCAGATCTATACCGAGCTACAGCTCTCCATTTTATCCAAAAGTAAAGAAGCCCAGTCCATGCTCGCCAAACGCACGCTGAATATCTCCGATTACGAACTCAATGTGCCGCTAAACAATGCTGACTTTGAAACCAGAAAAGAGGAACTAGAGCCGGATTTCGCATCGCGAGATGAAGAGTTTTGGATAAATTCGCGCGCCGAGGAGCTTACGAATCAGGAGAAGGCCATCTACGAAATGCATGAAAAACTGAAACAAAATCCGAAATTTCAGCGTGTAGTAAAGGCTTATGAAACTTTGGAGTCCGGCTATGTGAATTTCGGAAATAAAATCGATATCGGGAATCTCTACAGCATCTATGGCCGAAATGCTGTGGAGGGCGACCGTATCCGGCTGGATGCTCGCACTTACTTTTCTCAAAATGATATGTGGCGCGTGCAGGGCTATCTGGCATACGGCTTCCGCGACGGGAATTTCAAGTACGGCGGAGAGGCCAAATATATGTTCAATAAAGTGAACCGCCTTACCCTCGGGGTGGCGGGGCGCAAAGATATCGTGCAGATGGGCGTGCAGCTGACTGGCGACGAAGGCATTATGAGCAGGACTTTTGCGTCTTCATCTGTTTTCAGCCGTGGGGAAAATGCCTCCCTAAGCGAGGTAGGGCAGGGGAATATTTTCACATCAATAGAACCCTGGAAAAACATCCAGCTGCGGCTGGACGGCACTCTGCAAAGCATACGATCCGCAAACCCCGATGGTTTCAATCTGGAATATTTCCGCCAGGGCGAGCTTCGGAAAACAGTGAACGATTCTCACCTAAGCTTCAGCGTTATCGCCAGGCCGGGCGCGCTTTACTCGAAGAGCGGCGTGGAGCGCAGCGAGCACTCCACCCTGGCGGCCACCATTGTGGCACGGTACTCCCGCGGCATCGAGGGGCTTTTCAATGCAGATTTTACCTACGATAAACTTCAGCTGCTTCTTTATAAGCCTTTCCTCACAGGGAGCTGGGGAAGGATGGAGTTGAGCCTGGAGGGTGGCAAAAATTTTCAGACTTTGCCGCTGGCGCTTCAGAATGTGATCCCTGGCAACCAATCCTATTCGGTGGTGCAGAATACTTTTGCACAGCTGAATTATTACGAATTCGTAGCCGAGCAATATGCAACCCTGCATCTTGAACATCATTTCAACGGGAAACTTTTCTCCTTTCTGCCCATTCTGCAAAAATTGAAATTAAGAGAAATACTGATGTTTCGCTCGGCGGTAGGCTCGCTGAGCGACGAGGCGAAATCCATCAATGTGGATGGCTGGCGGTACTCTGCGCCGGCAGAGCACCCGTATTATGAATATGGCTTCGGGATTGAAAATATCGGGGTCGGCAATCTTCGCCTCTTCAGGCTAGATTTCAACTGGCGGGGCAATTATTTGGAAAACCCCGGGGCGAAACGGTTCGGGGTAAAGTTCGGCTACAGATTCTATTTCTAAATTAGCAAAAATTAAACAAAAAAAATCCCGGCAAAACTGTCGGGA
The DNA here is from genome assembly GCF_900141665.1 of Cruoricaptor ignavus. Taxonomy (GTDB): domain Bacteria; phylum Bacteroidota; class Bacteroidia; order Flavobacteriales; family Weeksellaceae; genus Cruoricaptor; species Cruoricaptor ignavus. Next base: position 60,871 of record NZ_FQYI01000004.1, read on the forward strand.
TTTTTAATGCTATGTAATCTGCTTAAGCGTTAGGCTCTACAGAAACGAAAGACCTTTTGTTGGCTTTCTTTGTGAATACCACCTTGCCATCTACCAGTGCGAAGAGCGTATGGTCTTTGCCCATACCCACATTTTCGCCAGGGTGGTGCTTAGTTCCGCGCTGCCGCACGATGATGTTTCCGGCAATGGCATTCTGCCCGCCAAAAATCTTTACTCCAAGCCGCTTGGATTCTGACTCTCTACCGTTTTTGGAGCTACCAACTCCTTTCTTGTGTGCCATCTTATTCTAAGGGTTTTGGGTTAAAACTTAATTTTCTGCAGCAGCCTCTTCCGCGTTTTCGGCCTGCGTCTGCTTAGCCGCCGTACCATCGGTAAGCCCATTGATCCCTGTAATACGGATCTGCGTCATTTGCTGCCTGTGGCCGTTTTTCTTCGCGTAGCCTTTTCTGCGTTTTTTCTTGAAGACGATCACCTTATCCGCCTTCACATGATCGATAATTTCTGCATCCACGGAGATGCCATCTACAGCCGGGGCGCCCACTGTGGTTGTGCCGTTTACAGTCAGGAGAACTTTATCGAAGCTCACTTTGTCGCCTATCTCCCCTTGCAGACGGTTTACAAACAGCTTGCGGTCTTGCTCAACTTTATATTGAAGCCCTGCTATTTCTACAATTGCAAACATGTCTTAAATTTGGTTTATAAATCAGGCTGCAAAAGTAGGAATTTTTTTTTAAATAAAGCACCCTTGTTTTTAAATATTTTATACAAAACCAAACCTTGGCAACTTCTCAGCTGAAGGACCTGCCTCCGCTCCCCGCGATCCAGGATTAAATTAATGATTTCTTAATATAAATTTAATGCTGTCTTGGTATCCATTCATCAATTTTGTAACTGCAAATTTTAAGCAAATGAAATACAAAATAGCAAGCCTGAAGGTGAAGGCTACCGCACTACTCGCCTTCGCCTCGGCTCTCGCAGAGGCGCAGGCCCTACCGAAAGACTGGAATGAATACTCCATCCCATCCGTCAGCGAATATTATCTCGGCGGCAGAGATGCTTCAGCTCTGAAGCCGAATACCACGCCGTTCAGCATTAATATGACAATCCACGGGGATCCGAGAACGCGTATGGGCTTCGCTTGGTTTACCAATCAGATTCCTGCGAACGACGGAAGCGTGGTCCAGATTGTGGCTAAGGCAAACGCTACAGAGGCAGATTTCGCGAATGCTGTCTCTATTCCTGCCGCAGAGCAGAAATTCTCTATGAACTACATGAGTACAAAAAATGTAAACGAGAAAAGAACGCTGGAGCAGGAAGCAAAGAAAGATGGTATCTCGCTGCCCAATTTCAGGAACTATACCTCGCACAAAGCAGTAGTAGAAAACCTTACTCCAGACACGGACTATTCATTCCGCGTGGGCAAGGAGGGCGCGTGGAGCGGCATCGGATCCTTCCGCACCGCGCCCCAGGGTGGCGGTTTTACTTTTAATTATACAACTGACACCCAGGCGAACACACTTCAGATGTTTGATATTTCTGCTAAGACGATAAACCGTGCGATGAAGATGTTCCCCAATGCGCTCTTCAACCTGAATACCGGCGATTTCATTGAAACGGCTTCAACATCCACAACTACCAACAACGCCTCCGAGTGGGAGTGGGAAAGATGGTTCGCCACTATGCAGGAACACTGGCTCACCACGCCCCTGGTACCGGTACTTGGCAACCACGATATGAGCGTGATAGATGTAAACTTCCACCGCCATTTCAATACCGACACTAGCTGGAACGCGGAGCATCCGCAGGTGGCAGCGCGTATGGACGGGGCTAACTACTCCTTCGTGTATGGCAACACGCTGTTTATGGCGCTGAACTATGAAGAATATAAAAAAGGGGGCTACCTGGAGACCCTGGGGGAGTGGATCACCGAACAGGTGGCGAAACACCCTGATGTAAAATGGAAGGTGCTGATGTCTCACCGAAATGTATATACCGGCGCCAGCCACCACGCAGATGCTGACCAAAGGCTCATCCGCGAGAAAATTCTTCCGTACATAGAAAAAAGCAACATTGATGTATACTTCCAGGGGCACGATCATGTTTATGAAGTTATCGGCCCGGTAAGCGGGGGCAAAGTAGTGGAGGGCTCCGTAACGGAACAGGAAACCGTAAAAGGCGGCGTACGGGAAAATATGACCGGGAAGCTCGGGGGCACTTATAATGTTTATAAAGGAACACTTTATCTTGTAAACAACTCAGCGGGCAAGAAAAAATATGAGCCTAAAACAGAGGCACAGATGAAAGCCCTGGAGGGATTCACCAATGTGAAGGACTATTACAAGCTCTTCACCGGGCGTTTCGGGCAGACTGGCGAGCCGACTTTCAGCAATGTAATAGTAACCGACGATATGATGAAAGTGGCCACCTATACGGTAAGTGATGAAGGCGATGCCACGCTCTTCGATGAAATTAAAATAATAAAAAAAGAGACAGCCCTGAATGTCGCAAACCTCGCCACAAACCGCCACACCTCCGTGTACCCAGTACCCGCGAGCGATGTACTGAATATCTCCACGGAGCAGATCCAGCAGGCAGATATTTTCACCACGGAAGGCAAGCTAGTCCTTAGCTCCCCTAAAAGCAAAATAGATATCTCAAAACTGACCAAAGGTAGCTATGTGGTGCGCGTAGTACTGAAAGACGGCTCCGCAAGCACGCATAAAATCCTTGTAAACTAAGTTTACTAAATAAACTGTAAATCCGCTCCTAAGCCTGGGGCGGATTTTTTTATCATTTGCAAATTTTTACCCTTGAATCTTTAATTTTGCCCAAACTAAAAAAATGTTCAGATTAAAACTTCCTACAGACCCCAGGTGGGCGAATATCGCCGAAGGCAACCTCGAGGAAATCCTGACGGACCACGCCTGGTGCGAGCAGAAGGCTGCCACCAACGCCATCACCCTCATCACTATGCTGCCGGAGTACCCCGAAATCATCACCGAGCTCCTCGCCATCGCGCAGGAAGAGCTGGAGCATTTCGGAATGGTGCACGAGATAATTCTGAAGCGGGGCTACACATTCGGCAGGCCGCGCAAGGATGATTATGTAAATGATCTGGCTAAATTCATCGTGCAGGGAACGCGCGCGGAATATATTATCGACAGGCTGCTGTTTGCCGCAATGATTGAAGCGCGCAGCTGCGAGCGGTTCAGGGTTTTAACGGAGTATATTAAGGATGATGAGTTACGGGAATTCTACCGAGAGCTAATGATTTCTGAGGCAAATCATTACACCACCTTCATCGGCTTCGCAAGGCAGCTCGGCGATCCTGAGACCGTAAATGCCCGCTGGGAGCAGTGGCTGGAATATGAGGCGGGCGTCATCGCTTCCTACGGAAAGAGGGAGACGATACACGGGTAACAAAAAAGCCCGGTTTTGCCGGGTTTTTTTATTTTTTTAATTTGATTTTTAAACTTATCTCTCTGCAGATTTCCTCATAGATTCCACATCCTGAGCCGGGTTGCCAAAGCCGTCGTTTTTTCTCATCCCCGGCGTGCGGAGTGGAGGCCTCTCTTGGTTGCGCCGCATCACGGGAGAGGTAGGCATTTCCGAATTCTGCATTGGCTGCACCACATCTTGCGTGGTATTGATTTCCGGTATGGGGCGGTTGGCTTCCTCGAGCCTTACCCTGGAGGTAGGCACGGATTCCCTCTCGATGCCCGCGGGGTCATCCCCGTCTAGCGGGTTTTCTGCCCGCGCCTGCGGCGCGGCCTTTTCGGCAGCAGGGATGCGGTTGCCACTTTCATCCGTCATTTCCATCTGTAGGTCGCTCTGCAGGTAGTTCAGCATTTCCGCCGCCTTCATCCCCTCCGGCGTTTTGGCATAGTTTAGGGCGAGCTGTTCCAGTTGGAGGATCATAATTTCCTTACCTGCAGTTTTCCCGGTGTTGTAAGCGTTCAGCAATGCAAATTTCGGAACCAACGCATCTTTTGGATACTGCTCTAATGATTTGGAAATCAGCGACATGGATTCTTCATACTTCCCGTCTTCATACAGGCTGAATGCATCGGTGTAGGCTTTTACCACTTCCTTTGAAGATTGCGTAAAATCCGTATTCTTCGGGTTTTTCACAAATTCCGCATAGGAAGTATAGGGATAATCGCTCAGTATGATCTGCTTGGCACGCTCGGCGGCCTGCGGATTTTGTTCATAATTCATAGCGAAAATCTGGTATAGTGCCTGCAGCCTAACCTCATCTTCGGGCTTGGCATCCGCCAGGCTGTAGAGGGTCTCCGTAGCGAGCGGGCGGTTGCCGAAGTAGGCATTGTACATCCTGCCGAGTCCCAGGCTCGCCGTGTCTCTGGCCTTTTTCAGCGAAGCAATTTCCTCGGGATTTTTTGGCAGGTTTTCGGTGTAGAATTCTACCTCGTACCTTCTCGGGTCGCGCACGGAAGCGATGCCCATACTTTCGTTTTTTGCATCTTCCAGCGTTCGGTTTCTGCTGCTGTAGCGCCAGTTGTCCTGCGCGGAGCGGCTTCCCCAAATTTGCTTAAAATCTGCCTGGCCTCTTGCTACCGTACCCTGGTTAGCGAAGTAAAACCCCCCTCTGCTTCCCCCTGCGGAAAAATCCTGGAAGCCCCTCGGTGCAGAATTCATTGCTGCGTTTGTATCGTAATCACCGGTGTCAAAACCTTTCGTTCTTTCGCGCTGCCGTGCAAGTTTCGCCGCCTCTTCATCCTCGCGCATTTCTTTTTTCCGAATCTCGTCGATGTGTTTCGCAAAGAATGCATTGCGCTCATTTTCAGGCATTTGCACTAAATTCAAGATGGAATCGTTGCGCTTTACCAAGTAATAATTTTTGGTAATATCCTTTATGTTTTGGGACTGAAGTTCCAGCTGTGCTTTCTGCGGCTGATAGGTCATCACCGCAACAGCGGAATCGTAGTAGGCGCCTGCCGCAATGTAGTCGCTTTCGCTGAGGTACGCCCTGCCGATTTCATAATAGGTAAGGCCGCGAAGCTGCGGATCCGAAAGCTCTTCCCTAAGGGCAAGCCGGAAGAAATTCTGCGCATCTTCGGGCTTTCCGGCTTCGTTCGCCATCAGGCCAAGCGCATAGTAAAACTCGTTTTTCCGCGAAGAGTAGGTTCCCTTCTTGCTGATATTTTCCAGGTAGTTTTTCGCACTTTCATAGTCGTCATTTTTCCCGCGGAAAGTTTTAGCGATTTCAACCTGGGAGCGTACTTCAAACTGAAAATCGTTCGAGTATTTATAAGCCGTGGCAAAGCTTTCCCGGGCATCTTCATTCCGGTTCAAATCCGCCAAAACCTGCCCGCGAAGAAATGCGATACGGCTCCTCAGGTAGCGGTTTTTGTTGGCAGTAAATGCGTTCTCCAGCTCATTGATAGCAGACTCTTTCTTCCCTGCTGCCAGCAACATTTCTGAGTAATAAATGGTTTTAAGTTTGTCGTAAGACCGTGGCATCCCGTTCAGCGAGCGGAAGATTTCATCCGCACGGAAGTAGTCGCCGAGCTTTGTGTATGCCTGCGCCTGGTATACCTTTGCCAGCCCGATGCGCTTGTCCTCCGGCATCGTCGTGAAAATATTGTTCAGGGCATCCAGAGCCTCGAGAGGCCTGTCCTGAAGCAGGCGAACTTGGGCCAGCGTGATGTAGGCATCGAAAATGGTTTTGTTTTTTTCCCTGCCATTTTTTATGACAGAATATTTTGTAATGGTTTTCTGCGCCTTGGCAGCGGCGATATCCAGCACGGATGTACCAGCATTTTGCTGACTGATGAATCCCGGGCGCGCGAGCTGCCTCCCAGCTTGGTTTGTAGGGTTTCTCCTACCCAGCGCTGACGAAGGATCATCATCATCCGAAAAGAAAGAATTCGAAACATCGAAATTACTGCCGATAGGCTGATCTTCTTCCTTCAGGATTTTGATGTAGGGCTGGTAAAAGTTGTCCTGGTGAGATTTCTTGCGCCCGTCGATTTCCGCTTTCAGCGCTTCCTGCCCGTTGAAGAGCGTGTTGTAGTAGGCCGTGTATTTCTTCAGCCCGAGATTTTTCTCTTTTTTATAATTGTTCTTCGATGAGCAGGCCAAAAGTGTGGCGATGCTCAGCAGCAGTAAGATTCTGTTTTTCATCCTGAAAAAGATAACTTTTTTCTGCGGCGTTTATTGTGGGCCGGCGGAAATAGTTTCCAAAACTAATGAATTTGCGGCAATGCTGGAAACTTTCGTAACTCATTGTATAGCAAATGAGTAGGCAGGCCCATTATGGTGTAGTAGCTGCCTTTGATCGCGGAAATCTTCGCCATACCGAGCCATTCCTGAATGCCGTAGCTTCCGGCTTTGTCCAGCGGCCTGAAGTTTCTGACATAATATTCCGCTTCTTTGGGCGATATTTCATCGAAAACCACTTCTGCCACATCGCTTTTCGTGGTGATGCCTCCCTGAATTTTCACGGAAAACCCTGTGAAAACCTTGTGCGTTTTCCCGCTCAAATCCAGCAGCATTTGCACCGCATCGCTTTCGCTTTCTGGCTTGCCGAGAACTTTGGTATCGTTTACAACAATGGTGTCCGCCGTTATCAGGAGTTCGTCGGCTTCCAGATTTCGGAAGGCGTTGGCCTTTTTCGCTGCAAGGTAGAAGGCGATTTCTTCCACCGGTAAATTTTCGGGAAATTCTTCATCCGAATTGATTTCCGCAATTTCAAAGCGGTAGCCCAGATTTCTCAGCAATTCTGCGCGGCGTGGCGATTTGGAACCCAGCAGTATTTTCATCATTGAGACTGTATGTTGTCTTCTTCCTTCCAATCGCCACGCACCTTCATCACCTGCTCTATCACATCGCGCACCGCACCTTTCCCTCCGAAAACTGGCGAGATATAATCTGCCACCGCCTTTATTTCCGGAACTGCATTGGCAGGGCAGGCACCGATGCCGGAAAGCCGCATTAATTCCCTATCCGGAATATCATCTCCCATCATCAGGATTTCCTCGTTCTGCAGGTTGTATTTCGCCTTAAAGTGTTCAAAATCAATCCGTTTGTTTGGTGATTTTGGGTAATAATCAGAAATTCCGAGATAATGGATCCTGTGTTTCACGCCGGGATTATCACCACCGGTAATCACGCCGAAGCGATAGCCTTTGCTGATGGCCTTTACTACGGCATACCCATCCAGCACGTTCATTGTGCGGCACATTTGCCCGTCCTCCAGCAGCATAATGCTGCCGTCCGTAAAAACGCCGTCCACATCCAGCACGAAGGTTGTGATGTTTTTCAGTTTTTCCTTGTAGCTCATAGCGAAGCAAAAGTAAAAAATTTAGGCGAAGCTCTTACTTAAAATTAAACTTTACTACTGCCAATATTTGTGCCGGGCGCAGCTCTATTTTAGAATATTGCTCCGATAATGTGCCTACCGAATAAGTTTCAAAAGCCTTCCTGTTGCCGATATTCACCCACCGCAGCTCCAGGTCTATCTTGCGCTTCGTAAGTGTATACTGGTAGGAGAGGTCGAAAAACGCATTGCTGTAGTCCTGGCTGCCGCTGCCACTGTTAATCTGATCCCAATTAAAGCCAATGATTTGATTTTCAAAAGGATAGAAGAACGCCGCAAGCGTATGAGTATAGCCATTGCTCTTTATTGTAAGGTCTGCGGTGCGCTGCTTGTTCCAGCTCAGGCTGGCATTATAATCCAGGCTCATCCACTTAAAATAAGTGTTGTTGAATTTCAGCCCAAGGCTCTGCGTATTGAGTTTCGTCCCTAGCAAAAGACCGTTGCGCATCTGCTCGCTCTCTGTGCTGTTGATCCTCGTGCTGACTGAAACATTGGTTTTAATTTTCGGAAAATACTTGCCGATTTCTCCACTGAAAGAATTACTGTCAGAATCCAGGTCACGCAGGAGGTACTCTACCGTGCTGGTGCCGATGCCCGCGGTGAGGAAGTTTGGGGTAAGGTTTCTGCTCGTGTGGCTCCGGCGGTAGGTGGTATTGAAGAAAAGATTGTTCAGAGGGTTGCGGTACTCCAGCCTCGGCCCTGCGCTCAGGCTGCTGTTTTCCGCGATAGGATTTTCAGGATTCATCTGGCTGAACCTGAGAGGATCTCGCAGGATGCTGCCGGCATATACATCGCTGATGCTCCCGAAACTGTGGTTCCAGGAGCCCATTATCCCGGCCTTCCAGAAGGAAGCAAAAGAATACATCGCGAAGAGGTTCGGGTCGAAGGTTGCCTTATCAAGCTTCTTTTCGAAATTTCTGAAATCATCCTTTGCCGAAATATGGTTGAAGCTCACCGGTAGCCGGCCCATCAGCTGCAGCGCATTGTTTTTCATACTGATGCCCACCGCTGCATACGGTACAGACTGGGTAAAGCGCAGATCGTTTCGGAATCTCTCGCCGTAGTTTATATCAGATGTAGCGCTTTCTCCGCTGAGGAGCGAGTTCATATCATTGGTCTCGATGTCAAAGCCCACTTCCGGCGTTATGTTGAGCCCTAGTGCCTTGAAGGTTAAATTGGCGGAATGCTGCGCGTGGAAGGTCTTTATCCTGAAATCCTGGCGGGCAGTCTGTGCACCCAGCCAGTCGAAATAGCCTATCTGTGCGTTGCTCCGCAGCTCGGGAATCCGTATATAGTCCGCCGGAAGTATGCTGAGCGTCTGCTTATCATCCTGATAGCTGATGTAAGATCTCAGGTTGACGAGTTTCTCCTTCCAGGGGATCACGGTGCTCAGGGAATTTTGCAAAGCCGTGGTGGGCGCCTCTAGTGTCTGCCAGGCATCGCGGCTGCCGAAAAGGGCATCCTCCCGGTGCGCCCCGGCGCGGTCTGCATTCCAAAACTGTGTAAAGCTTGTCACATTTTTGAAGAAACCTTTCTTGGCATTTCTGGTAAAGATCAATTCGCCTTTCAGCTGGTCCGTGAAAAACCGGTTGTAGGTGGAGGAGGAGTAGGTCTGGTTAAATTCCAGGTCGCGGGTCAGGCTGAAATCCCCCCGTTTTATAAAATTATTTGTGTAATTCGCATTCGCCTTCAGCTCCCACTCCTGGTTTTTAAAAGGGTTGGTAAGGATGTTCGCGGAAAGGAAGTGCACATTGTTTAAAAGATAGCGCTGCTCCGGCACGGAAGGCGTACCGGCCTGCTCCAGGTTCAGCCAGATGTTCTGCCCTGCCTGCACGCGGCGCCCCTCCCAGGCGTTGCCAAAGGCAAGCATATTTCCCTCGTTTTCCACGCTTTCGCCGGAATTGTTGGTCTTATAATTGGCCACCCACTGGTTTTTGCTCCCGAAGAACATCGGCGTGAGCTTCAGATTCCAGAGGAAATCATCCTCGTTAAAACCTGCGCCTGCCTCGCCACGGCCGGTCATCGTCACCTGCTTTTTCAGGACGATGTTCAGCGCGGCCTGCTCGCTGGGCACTTTGTCCTGAAGTACCTTTACCGGCTGGTGGTTTTCCATCACTTCCACTTTCTGCACGGCATCTTTCGGCAGGGAATTGTTCACCACGCCGTAGCGGCCCTCCATCAGGTCTTTGCCGTTTACATAAAATTTGTTGATAGGCTCGCCCTGGTAGAGCACGGTACCGTTCGCCCGCACCTCGATCCCGGGAATTTTTTTCAGAACATCAGCAATACTTCTGTCCGCCTTGCTCTCGAAGGCTTTTATGTCGTAGCTTATGGTATCGCCTTTTTTGGTGATGATGCGCGTTTTCAGCTTTACCTCTTTGATTTCTGTAGCTTCGCCCTGGAGCGAAAAATTTGCCGTCTGGTCGGTATTTTTCACCACCTGCTTCTGAGGTTTATGGTTGAACGCCTTTACATTTATTTCCACATTCGGCTCTGCCGTGCTAAAGGTCAGCTTATAATCCCCCTTTGTATTTGTAATACCGTAGGCAATTATCGTCTCCTTGCCAGCATCAGAAATGGTAACGGATGCGCTGGGCACGGCGGCACCCTCCGAATCCGTAACCTTCCCAGAGATGGTTTTTTGGGCAAATAAGAAAAAAATACCAAAAAAGGTTGAAAGAAAGGTAAAAAACAGCCTCATAAGTTCGTTAATGTGAAAATAGTAAAAATCTCACTTATCATTATTGTTGGCTAAATTAAAAATAATATTCGAATATGCAATTTTTTTCGGTTTTTTCTAAAAAAAAATTAATCATTCAGCTTTAGCACTGCCATAAATGCACTTTGCGGCACTTCCACCCTGCCTATCTGCTTCATCTTCTTCTTGCCCTCCTTCTGCTTTTCCAGAAGTTTCCGCTTCCGCGAAATATCGCCACCGTAGCATTTCGCCGTTACATCCTTACGCAGCGCCTTTATCGTTTCGCGCGCTATCACCTTCGTTCCTATGGCTGCCTGCACAGCAATGTCAAACTGCTGCCTTGGTATCAGCTCCTTCAGTTTCTCGCACATTTTTTTGCCGATTGTGTAGGCGTTGCTTTCGTGGATGAGGGATGAGAGCGCATCCACCATATCACCGTTGATAAGGATGTCCATCTTCACCAGCTTGGATGCGCGGAAACCGATGGGGTGATAATCGAAGGATGCGTAGCCTTTTGAAATGGATTTTAGGCGGTCGTAAAAATCGAAAACCACTTCTGCCAGCGGCATATTGAAAACAAGTTCCACGCGGTCTGCAGTCAGGTAGCTTTGGTTTACGATTTCGCCGCGCTTCTCGATGCATAGCGTCATCACAGGCCCTACGAATTCCGCTTTGGTGATGATGGTGGCTTTGATGTACGGCTCTTCCACGCGGTCCATGGTCACGGGGTCCATCATTTCGGAAGGGTTATTGATGAGTATCGGCGTTTCGGGATCTTTCTTCGTGAAACCGTGGTAGGATACATTGGGAACGGTGGTGATGACATTCATATTAAACTCCCTGTCCAGCCTTTCCTGCACGATTTCCATATGCAGCATCCCGAGGAAACCGCACCGGAAACCGAAACCAAGCGCCGCGGAACTTTCCGGCTCGAAAACCAGCGATGCATCATTTAGCCGAAGTTTTTCCAGCGATAATCTTAATTCCTCAAAATCCTCAGAATCAATAGGATAGATGCCGGCAAAAACCATAGGCTTCACCTCCTCGAAACCTTCAATCGGTTTCTCGGCAGGTTTTTCCGTAGCGGTGATGGTATCGCCCACCTTTACTTCGCGGGCATCCTTTATCCCTGAAATTATGTAGCCTACATCGCCGGTTTTTATCTCGTCTTTCGGCTGCTGTTTCAGTTTTAAAGTGCCCACCTCATCGGCATCGTATTCCTTTCCGGTGGCCATAAATTTCACTTTCTGACCTTTGCGGATGCTCCCGTTCACCACTTTAAAATAAGCCTCAATGCCGCGGAATGGATTGTAAACGGAATCAAAAATCAGCGCCTGCAGCGGTGCTTCGGGATCTCCCTGCGGTGCAGGAATTCTCTCCACGATTTGCTCCAGAAGTTCGTGCACGCCCTCACCGGTTTTCCCGGAAACGCGCAGAACATCTTCATAATCGCAGCCGATAAGGCCCATTATTTCGTCCGTCACTTCCTCCGGATTTGCGGAAGGCAGGTCTATCTTATTTAAAACAGGGATGATGGTAAGGTCGTTCTCCAACGCCAGGTAAAGATTGCTAATCGTCTGAGCCTGAACGCTTTGTGCTGCATCCACAATCAGAAGTGCGCCTTCGCACGCAGCGATAGAGCGGGAAACTTCATAGGAAAAATCCACATGACCCGGTGTATCGATGAGGTTCAGCACATACTTTTCGCCTTTGTACTCGTAGTCCATCTGTATGGCGTGAGATTTTATGGTAATGCCGCGCTCTTTTTCCAGTTCCATATCATCCAGCGTCTGGGCTTGCAGTTCCCGCTGGGTAACGGTGTTGGTATATTCCAGCAGGCGGTCTGCCAGCGTAGATTTTCCGTGGTCAATATGTGCAATGATGCAGAAATTGCGTATATTCTTCATTAAAAGATAAATGTGCGCAAAGTTAGTAAAACTTGCGTTTTGCATTAGGCTGTAAGCAATATGCTTTAAGCATTTAAGTTATCGCCTACAAATTGAACAACCCTTGCAGAATCGCTCCGCAAGGGTTGCCCAACATTAAAAAAACAAACTATTATGGGTGTTTCTCCAAGGCTTTGCATTCGTGCGCTGCCTGCTGGTGTATGATTTTTTGCCGCACCATACCTTCCGTGCTGAATAGCTTTAAAACCTGCTGCGGCGAAAGCACGCTCTGCATTTTCTGCGAGTAAGCACGGCGGTTGTTCAGTAGTGCCTGGCCTACTTCAAAGCTTTCGTTCAGCTTCTGCAGGGCTGCGTCATCGCTCAGTTTTTCCGGGTTGAAATCCGTGCTGAAGCGCGATTTTATCTTCCGCTGAGAATCGTGGTATTCCGAGTAAATCCTGCGGAATTCCGCCTCTTCCTTCGGTGAAACCTTCAGGCTCTGCACCATCATATCTGCCCTTGCAGCGCGCATTTCCTGCATACGCTCTTCCGTGTGGAACTGCTGTGCGCATATCATCGCTGTGCCGAAAAACGCCGCTAAACAGAATAATTTTGATTTCATAGAATTAATAGTATATGTCCAGATACACATCGTTTTCCGCGCCCTTAATGTAGTCCGCCACCTCATCCTGCGTCATCCTTGCTATCACCTGTTCCACCAGAACTTCCTGCCTTGCGCCGCTTGGCGCTTTTTTCGGCTGAATTTTCCTTGGTGAAGCGGCGGGTTTTTCGGGGCGTTCGGTTTGGCTTGGATTAATGTTTTCCGCAAAAGTTAAAACCGGCTGGCTTTCATCCGCAAAATTCTTTTCCGGGATGCTTGCCGGTTCTGCTTTTTGAATCAATGGTTCTGCAACCTGCTCGGTTTCAATGGTTTTGGCCAAAGTTTGCTGTGCCGGTTTTTCATTGGTGAAAAGGTAGCCCAGCCCAAAGACCGCCACTATTGCCGCTGCAGCAGCATACCACCAGCCATTTTTCTTTTTGGCTACTGGGATGATGGATGAATGGTTTTGCGCCGCCGTTTTATCCAGAACATTTTGTTGCATCTTCCCGAAGAAATCTTTGGGCACGCTGTAGATGTTTTTCCGCTCAAGTCGTTCAATATCAATATTTTCCATCGCTGAAAAATTATAATTCGTAGTTCTGCCTTATAAAATCTTCCACTTTTTGCTTCGCGTAGTGGTAGTTGGTTTTCAGTGTATTTACCGACATTTCCATAATTTCGCTCATCGTATCGTACGGCAAATCGTCGTAATACCGCATCGTGAAAACAGCCTTCTGCTTTTCCGGCAGCGTTTGTATTGCCTTTTGCAGTAATATTTGTATTTCTTCCGCATCGCCCGCCGCATTTTCCGCCACCATATTTTGCAGGATGATTTCCGCATCATCTCCCGCCTTCTGCAATCGCTTCGCCTTCTTTAAATATTGAAGCGCCTCGTTGGTCGCAATTCTGTAGAGCCAAGTGTATATTTTGCTTTCATTTTTAAACTGATGAAAGTTTTCATAAGCCTTAATGAAAGTATCCTGCAGGATATCTTGAGCGGCATCATGCTCTACCACCATTCTGCGGATATGCCAGTAAAGCCGGCTCTGGTAGGCGTCCATCAGCGCACGCAAGCCTTTCTCGCGGGTGCGTGGCTCTGCCATCCATTCCAAAATCCGGTCATCCTGGTTATCCATCCGCTGGTTTTAGTTTGATGCAAAATTTCGGATAAAGTTAAATATTTGAGACTATTTTCCTAATCTCGAAATTACCCGTATGAATTCTGAATAGTTAGATGTATACAGTTCTTCCATTTAGCTTTTGCTAAACAACTCTCTGATTTTGATCTTGTCAATTAAGAAATTTTATTAACACAAAATTATTATACGGTTAATGTTTTCTTAATATGTAAGAAAAGACCTAATTGTATGTTTGTAAAAATTTAATTATAAATGAAAAGAGAAGTTCAGGCAGTCAAATTTCTTTTGGCATTTGGTGTCCTTATTGTCGGCGAGAATGCGATGGCGCAGACCAAGGATTCAATTAAAACGAGACAGATTGATGAGGTTGTAATCACGGGGCAGGGTGCTGCAATCTCCAAGCGGAGAATTTCCAACACTGTCACAACCATCAACAGCAAGGAACTGGAAAAGGTACCGTCACAAAGGCTCGATGCTCAGCTGAGCGCTTTAGTACCGAATGCCCAGATTAATCTTAGTGGCGGCCAGGCAGGATCCACTTCCATCATAAAAGCCAGGGGTATAAATTCCGCATTTCTGAATTCCACCCCTATAATATATGTGGATGGGGTAAGGATGGATAATATGAATACCAGATCTGCATTCGGTACTTCCCAAGCCTCGGCGATGAGTTCAATTGCAGACATCCCTATGGATAATATTGAAAGGATTGAATACATCAACGGTGGTGCGGCTACTACACTTTACGGTGCTGATGCGGCCAACGGCGTAATCCAGATCTTTACTAAGAAAGGCAGCGGCAGAGGAACAAATTATTCATTATTGGCTGAGACAGGGTTTCAGACACCGACTGCCGATTTTCTTTATTTTAAGAGAACCAAAGATCTTCTCTTTGAAAATGGATATACCCAGAAATACCGGTTCAACATGAACGGAAAATCCGGCAGAGACTTTGGGTACAGCTTCTCCGCAAGCTATCTGAACAGCAGTGGTGTGCAGATTTTTAAGCAGAATGAAAATCAGAAAATAGACATCAGCACCGGCTTCCGCACGAAACTTTTTGAAGGAATGGATTACGAATCCTCTTTCAGCTATGTGCGAAACGAATATAAACATAACCGAAACGGAAACCTAGGCGGATATACAGGTCTTTGGTTTACGGAATCCGGTGCGTCGAAGATTACGGGGCCGGGCTTTAATAACCGGCTGGACGATCTTACGGATCAAGAATTTCAGGCCATCCGCGATTATGTTCGCGAAGCTGAAAGACTGCAGGACAATGCCATTACTGTCAACAGATTTTTTACTTCCCAGACGGTGAAATACAAACCAGTTAACAGTCTTAACATCAAGCTGACCGGAGGTTTGGATTATCGTACGCAGAAGCAGAACATCATCACTACAAATCAGTATCTATCCCATACCACAGGTAAACCGGTTACCAACCAGGGCAGCATCTCAAATCTTACGCGGTATTATCTGGGGATTACCGGTGAACTCACAGCGCAGCATACTGCAAAAGCGCGTGATTTTTCCTTCATCACTACAGCAGGTGCCCAGGTTTTCACCACGGAGGATTATCAGGTTTCCTACAGCGGCACCAATGTGCGCGACGGTGCAAAGCTGGTCTCAGAAGCTGCTGTGAAAACCGCCAATGATTTCTTAAACCAGTCCGTGAACTATGGTATCTATCTCCAGGAAAACATCGGATTCAAAAATAAAGCCTTTATAGATTTAGGAATTCGCGGAGATAAAAATACCTCCTTCGGGAAGGAAGTCGGTATGCAGTTTTACCCGAAAGCCGGGCTTTCCTATGTACTTTCCAGCGAACCTTGGATGGGGGATTTCTTTTCTACCCTGCGGCTGAGAGCCAATTACGGTGTCGCAGGAAATCTTCCGCCGGCCTATGCCAATGATAAAACCGTGAGGTTCTTAGGTTTCGGAGGTGAGCAGGCTGCATTTTTCGGGCAACTCGGGAATGAATTCCTGAAACCGGAGAAAACAAAAACCTGGGAAGCCGGTATAGATGCTAATTTCCTGGATAACAGAATGAATCTTTCCGCTGGATATTACAATGCAAAAACTATAGATGCGCTTTTCTATCTGCGCTTGGCACCATCTTACGGATATTCATCCAATCAGCTTTTTAACATTGGTGAAATTGAAAACAAAGGATGGGAAACCAGGCTGTCCCTTGTCCCGGTGCGTACCGAAAATACAGAACTGACTTTAAGCGGATCCTTCAACACGGTGAAAAATAAGGTGCTGGATACAGGAGGCGCTCCTGCTTTCAACATCAACGGTTTTAGCGAAAGAACTATTCAGACTGTGGTGCAGGAAGGCTATCCTGTAGGGTTTCTTCGCGGCTACTACGGAATTTTTGATGACAACGGTGTTCTAAAGGAAAGCATTCCGCTGTCTTATCTTGGAACTACAATCCCAGAATATTATGGTAATGTAGGGTTGAATTTCCGGTATAAAAACTTTAATCTGTTTTCATCGGGCAGCTATCAGATGGGTGCGTATGCATCGAACTGGGATGCGCAGTTCCGTTTCCTATACGGTGCCTCGGATGATAATGTGCCTGCCGGGGAAATCAATCAGAATGGCAGAAAAAACTGGCTGAGTTTTTCCAATGCATTTATTGAGAAAACGGACTTTCTGAAAATCAGAAATATCGGTATGACCTATACCTTTGACCTTAATAACAATCAAAGCCTCACAGCAGGTTTTAACGCTATCAATCCGTTTAACTTTGCTAAATCCTCCTTCGATCCGGAGGCTACCATACCGGGAGGTGCCCAGGGACAGGGTGGCGCCACTACAGGGGGTATTTCCTACGCTACCTATTCCGCTCCCAGAGAATTTCTAATTTCACTTAAATACAATTTCTGACCATGAAAAAAATCATAATCGCTTCAGTAGTATTAGCATCCATAATCACCGGTTGCAGGGACAATCCGAATGTAACGGAAGATGTTTTCCTGACAACACCAAACTCTATGAGCAGCTGGATTGTAGGTGTAAACCGGCAGGCCGCACTTACAATGAATTCCGTAATCATCAATGCTGAGATTACTTCCGATAATTACTTCAACAATTATTCGCAATATACCAAGGTTTTCGACCGGCTGCAGATCGAGTATTTCGACTATGATGTGAACCAACTGCAGAATCAGGTTTCTGCGCTGTATGAAATGGCAGATTACGGAATTACAAAAGTAGCCGCTGCCGATAATACCACCACGAAAGCCAATATCGCCTACCTGCATCTGATGAGAGGGTATGCAAGGATTCTGGGCGGCGAGCTTTTTATTGCCCTGCCGGAATCTCCAAAAGGCAAGATTTTAACATCCCAGCAGCTAATCCAGAAGGCTGTAGATGATATCAATAATGCCATATCGCTTGGCTTGGGTGCAAATGAAGCGCAGTTTGCCAACCTGCTGCTGGCCAGGGCTTATTACAATCTAGGTGATAAATCCAATGCTAAGAAAATGGCTACCACCGTCATTTCATCAAACCCTCAGATGCTTTACACTATTAAATATGACGGTCAAAACGGAGTGGGCAATGAGATGCAGAATGCCACATTCGAAGCGCTGCCAAACCGCCTGGCGCCTCTGCCAAGGCTCGATTTCCTGGATCCGAAATATTTTTACAAAGGTACTGCAGCTCTGGAGCAGAAGAGCATTGCAATCGGCAAAAGCGAAGAAGCCTATCTGATCCTTGCAGAAGCCTACCTTAGTGAAAACAATCTCTCCTTTGCGAAAGATGTTCTTATCAACCTCATAAACGATGTGGTGGCAAAAAGGCCTACAGCGATGGTGAATGATAAAAAGGAAACCAGAAACGGAGGCAACAGAAAAGATTATCCGCTGAAAGCCGTAGGTGTAAAGTTTTCTGCAGATGCTCCGGTGAAAACCGGGCTGGTGCTCGATAGACAGGCAGGAGATGTGAAAGTTTATACAGTCTCAGGAACAAGTGTGACCGCTGACGATGTGGCAAAAGCAGATTCTGTGGAAAGTCTGCTTTATCTCACTTACCTTCTGCGCCAGGAAATTTTCATCTCTGAAGGAAGGAGGCTTTTGGATCTTGGCATCAAGTACCCGATTTCTCAGATTGAGGAGAACAATAATCCTAATGTAACTGCGGAATTTACAAAGGTTCAAATCCCGGAATTTGTACCAAAGGATTTAGGTTTGGATGATTTTTCCACCGATGCCAGCGGCACTGTCACCATTAAAAATGATATGAACCGCATCATTGTGAATAACCGCAAATCGCCATTTATAGCACCATTTTTCAAGTAGAATGATATGAAAAAGTTAATAATAAGCCTGTTTATCATTGTTTCATCCGTACTTTCAGCACAGAGCGACAGATATCTGATACTGATTACAATTGACGGTTTCCGTCCGGAATTTTACAGAGACCAGTACTTTCCTGCGCCTACACTGCAGTGGCTGGCAAAAGAGGGTGCTTCTGCAGATGAGGTGAAAACTATTTTTCCGTCCGTTACCTACCCATCTCACACCACAATCGTTACCGGCGTACTTCCCGCGAAGCACGGCATTTATTACAACACGAAATTTGATGAGAACGGACAAATGTCCGGCTGGGTTTACGATTCAAAGGAAATAAAAGCCACTACCATTTGGGAAACCCTGAAAGGGAAAGGCCTGACAACAGCTTCTGTAAGCTGGCCGATTACCGTGGGAAATAAATTTATAGACTATAACATTCCGGAAATCTGGTCTTTTGAAAACGGTGAAGACAGAATCTCCGCAAGCCGAGAGTATTCCACGCCCGCAGGCTTATTTGATGAGGCAATGCAGAATGCTACAGGGCATATGCAAATCCCGGAGTTTAACCTTTCGTCTATGGTGATGGATCAGAATCTCAGCAGACTTTCCGGGTTTATCTTTACTAAGTACAGGCCGAACTTTATGACGCTTCACCTACCAATTGTGGACGGCGCACAGCATCTGGAAGGTAGAGAGGGTGATAAGGTGAGAATGGCAGTGGCCAATGCGGACAGTGCTATTGGCTTCCTTCTCGAAACAGTCAGGAGAAGCGGGCTTTCCGAAAAAACTGATGTCATCATCACCGGAGATCACGGCTTTGTGACCAGGAAATTCAGTGTTTCACCAAATGTCTGGCTGAAGAGAAATAATTTGTATGATAAAGCCTATTTCGTAAGCACAGGCGGATCCGTATTCCTTTATCTCCGTAATCCGAAGGACAGATCCACCCTGGCAAAAGTGAAAGATATGCTCGCTAAACTGCCTGCAGAGGAGAGGAAAACCTTTACAATAATTGAAGGAAAAAAACTTACCGATGCTATGGTAGATCCTGTTGTTTCTCTAGCGCTGACAGCTGCAGACGGATATGCCTTCTCTGCGGCTGCTGATGGTGATGTTATTAAAAAATCCGAAGGCGGTACGCACGGCTATTATCCGGATTTTCATAACATTTATACCGGATTCATTGGTTACGGACCAAGTTTTAAAAAGGGTGCGAAAGCCGAAAACCTTAGCCTTACAGATTTTTATGACCTAGTTCAGGACATATTTTTCGGTACCCAGAAGGTGAAGAATGATTTTATCATCCGAAAGTAGTTATTCACTTTTTCATTATTCGATTGGCTCTGTGGAGTAATATCTCTGCAGAGTTTTTTATATCAAAATAATCGAAATTGTTAGAATATTTTCGGAAGTTTCATTTAATAATCAGGGATTCTTAAAGAAAAGCCACTCACAAATCTCTGTAAGTGGCTGATTATCAGGGCTCCTCCTGCTGGGCTCGAACCAGCGACCCTCTGATTAACAGTCAGATGCTCTAACCGACTGAGCTAAGGAGGATTGTGCTTTTCCTGAAAGCGTGTGCAAATATAAGGCAGTTTTTATTTCCTACCAAATTTTATTGCAATTATTTTTAAAATCCGCCCGTTAAAAGCTTGTAAATATCATTGCCGAAAACCAGCAGCATCAGCCCTAAAAGGAAGATGACGCCTATCAGCTGTGCGTGCTCCAAAACCTTTTGTGGCACGGGTTTCCCAGTGATGATTTCCCACAGTGTGAACATCACATGGCCACCATCCAAACCAGGAATCGGGATGAGATTTAAAAATGCCAGCCATACGGAAAACATCGCCGTAAACTTCCAAAAGCCCGCCCAGTTTATCGCGATGCTGCCGTCCGCTTTCTTATCCACAGGCATCATATTCACAATGGCAATCGGGCCGCCCACATTTTTGTAGCCCTGCACCTTGGAATTGAATATTATTTTAAACTGCTTCACCTGCATCGTGAGCGCTTCTATCGTGCGCGTAAAACCGCGCGGGATGCTCTGCCAAACGCCGTATTGCCGCTCCGTCACAAATTTCGTCATCGGCTCCAGGTTTTGCATCACGCCAATTTTTCCATTGGCATCCACAGGAATGCTCGCCGTGCGGATTTCACCGCCGTTCTCCAGCGAGAGTTCCACGGTTTTCCCTTTATTTTGGTTGAAAAAATCCTTCACCTCATCGTCAAAATTCACCGGTCGTCCGTTCACCGCCGTTACTTTGTCGCCCTTTCTCAGCCCTGCATTCTTCGCACCTTCGGAAAATGCGCTGTCTATCACCATCGGAAATCTCGGCAGCATATACAGCGCGGCTTCTCTCTGCCGTATCACTTCCGCTATGCCTTCCTCGTTCACGGGGAAGGTTACTTCGCTGCCGTTTCTCTCCACCGTCACTTCATCGCTGAAGAGCAGGTTGATGGCAGTTTCTTCAAAGCGCTCCACCGGCTTTCCGTCCAGCCTTAGGATTTTGTCTCCGTTCTGCAATCCGATTTTTTTCCCGGATGATGATACGGAAATTCCATCATCAAACTTCTTTAAATCCGTGAAAAATTCGCCGTTGAAAAAGCTCAGGCAGGAATAGATGAGCCAGGCAAGCAGGAAGTTTACGGTAACGCCGCCCAGCATTATGATGAGCCTCTGCCACGCTGGTTTGCTGCGGAACTCCCACGGTTCTGCGGGTTTTTGCAGCTGTGCGGTGTCCATACTTTCGTCCACCATCCCGGCGATTTTCACATAGCCACCCATCGGCAGCCAGCCGATGCCGTACTTCGTGCTTTCTGGGTGCTTTCGCCAATCGTTTTCCGGAAGCCTGCTGATGTCTATCGGGATTTCCTTCTCCTTGCCATCTACCATAATTTTCTCGGTGTCAGGCTGGTTGGGCGAAAGGAATTTGTATTGCCACTTCCCGTTGATTTTCTTCATTGAAAACAGCGAGAAGTAGGGATCGAAGAACAGGAAAAATTTCTCCACCCTGGTTTTGAACCACTTTGCCGGAAGGTAGTGGCCAAATTCGTGCAGCACCACGAGAATTGAGATGCACAGCACGAACTGAAAAATCTTGATAGCTATCTCCATCTGTAAAAATAATCCTGCAAAGATAGCGAATGTTGCGCGTATTTTGGATTAAGGTTTTTTCGGGGGATTTTGGCGGGCAGCTTCATCCAGGATTTGCACATCCTCGCCATTCACAATTATCGCCTGTGAATTATTAATTGTTTTCAGTTTAAGCTTATTGCCGTACTCGTTGAAAATTTCCTGCATAGGTTCTTTAAAAGGCTCTTCCCCAAAATGTGGAACCGTGTAAAAGTCGACCAGCGATAAACCTTTGAAATCCCAAATGTCATCAATTTTTTTATCCGCTTTTCCGATGTACTCGATGTTGGGCGATGCAATAACCGCACCTGCAGATTCTCCGATGAATAGCATCCCGGCTTTTATGCGTTCTGCGATGGTTTTTCCTAAATTCTTCTCTTGAATATTTTTAAGTAAATAGAAGGTGTTTCCACCGGAAAAGTATATGATGTCAAAATTGGAAATTTTCGATTTGATTTCGGCTTCCGAAAAAGTAGCCAAATCCATTTCTTCCGGCTCAAAACCTAAGCCCACGAAAGCTTCCCTCGCCTCATCCACAAACCTTTTATATTCCTCCAAATTGGAAGCGGTAGGCACAAATAGGATTTTGTTCGATTTCGATTCCGACAAAAAATCTCTGACCAGATTTTTAGTTCCCGCAAGATGGGATGTTAAAAATAATTTCATCTTTCAATCTCCAAGTTCTTAATCTCTAAATCTCCCAATTCCTTAATTCCTCACCAAATCCTTATTAAAAAAACTGCCTTTATTTTCCTGCATCGCCAGGGAATGTTTTATGATTAAGTAGCTCACATTCACCAGGTTGCGAAGCTCGGAAAGCTCGGGCGAGATTTTGGAGTGGTTGTAAAGTTCCGTTACCGCTTCGAAGATTTCGCGCTGCTTTTTCCGTGCCAGTTCCAGCCGGTGATTGCTGCGCACTATGCCTACCAGATCGCTCATCATCTCCTGCAGCTGCTTGCGGAAATACGAAATCATCACCTTCTCCTCCAGCGTTCGTATGCCCTCCTCATTCCATTCTGGTATGGCTTTCAGGTCATCAAAATTAAACTCATTTTTCCGAAGAAGCTCGATGCTTTTCATCGCTGCATTATGCCCGAAGACCAGGCCTTCCAGCAAGGAATTGGAAGCCAGCCGGTTTGCGCCGTGCAGTCCGGAATTCGTGCATTCTCCCACGGCAAAGAGGTTTTTGATGCTACTCTGTCCATCCAGATCAATATCGATTCCGCCCATCAGATAATGGCACGCCGGAACCACGGGAATCATCTGGCGGAACGGATCGATGCCCTCGTCCAGACATTTTTGGTAAATGTTCGGGAAATGCTCGCGGAATTTCTCCCTGTCCATCTCACGGCAATCCAGCCCCACGAAATCATCACCGCTGATTTTCAGCTCGTTGTCTATCGCCCTTGCCACGATGTCCCGCGAAGCCAGCTCCTCACGCTCATCATATTTATGCATAAATTTCTCGCCGTTTCTCAGGCGAAGTTTCGCGCCGTCTCCACGCACTGCCTCGGAAATCAGGAACAGCATCCCGTCTCTTTTCGAATACAAAGCCGTGGGGTGGAACTGATAGTACTGCATATTACTCACTTTTCCGCGGGCCCTGTGCACAAAGGCAATGCCATCTCCTGTCGCAATTTTCGGGTTCGTGGTGTTCTTGTACACATGGCCTGCACCACCTGTAGCCACCATCGTAATTTTTGCGGTGATTTTCTTAATCTGCTTCTGTTTTTCATCCAGAATGTACGCACCGTAGCAGTTAATATTCTCTTTGTCGAAGGACTTTCCGGGAACATGGTGCTCCGTAAGGATGTCGATTACATAATGATGATCCAGCATCTCGATGTTCGGCAGCTGGCGCACGGTTTCCAGCAGTGCCCGCTCGATTTCGTAGCCCGTGATGTCCTTGTGGTGCACGATGCGGTTCTCCGAGTGTCCGCCTTCTCTGCCCAGCTTGTACTCGCCGATTTTATTTTGGTCAAAATGCGTACCCCATTCCACAAGTTCCTGAAAGCGTGCCGGTGCCTCGCGGATTACCATCTCCACAACTTCGCGGTTATTTTCGCCGTCACCAGCACGGATGGTATCCTCAATGTGTTTCTCAAAACTATCCTGCGCGAAATTCATCACCACGGAAAGCCCGCCCTGTGCATACTTCGTATTGCTCTCATCCTCGTCGGATTTCGTTACGATCATTATCTTCGCTTCGGGCAGTTGCTCCGCAATTTTTATCGCATAGGTAAGGCCGGAAATTCCCGAGCCTACAACCAGCACATCCGCTTTTATCATCCCTCAAAAAATTTTAAACGAAATTAAGAAAAACTTGAAGAAGGGTAGGCTTATAGCAAAACTTAAAAAAACCCGCCCATTTTCTCAAAACCTTCATCAATTTTCAGGTTTTCGCCTTTGGCAGCTTCTACGGCAAGGCGGTCGCAGAGCTCGTTTTCCGCGTGTCCGGCGTGGCCCCTTATCCAGTGGAATGTTGGGTGATGAACTTTCATCAGCGCATAAAAACGCTGCCAAAGGTCGGGATTTTTCACTTTGGCGAAGCCTTTCTTCACCCATCCGAAAATCCACCTCTGGTTGATGGCATCTGCCACATAGCGGCTGTCCGTATAGATGTGCACCTCGTGGCCGGGCTCCTTCAGCTGCTCCAGCGCCGATATTACGGCGAGCAGTTCCATACGGTTATTAGTCGTTTTACGATAGCCCTGGCTGAAGGTTTTTTGGTAATTTGTGCCGGCAACGCGCATCAGTACGCCATATCCGCCTTTCCCAGGGTTTCCGCTGCAGGCACCGTCCGTGAATATTTCGATGGTCATCGCATTTTATAATTGATCATTGATAAATGATAGAGTGCAGCAACTGTCTGAAAATTTAACCTTTATAATTAATAAACCTCATTAACTATCGATTACCACTCATCACTCATCAAAACGGCATTTCGCTGAAGTCGTCCTCATCCAGATCGTTCAGTGCAGAGCCGCTCAGCCTGCCGGTATCCGGCATACCGAATGCCGCGCCGGGATCTATGGTCGTCCGGATCTGTTCATAGCCGCTTGGCCCCGGAGCCTGCGAGAAGCCGCCGGTTCCGTAAAGGTCCAGATCGGCAAATTTCCCGATGTTTTTGAAGAACGAGAGCCGCACATCTGCCGTGGCGCCGTTGCGGTGCTTGGCGATGATCAGCTCAGCCTGGTTTTCCGTGGAGGATTTCATACCCTCTTCATCATTATCCCACTCGGTGATTTTGTAGTACTCCGGGCGGAAGATGAAGGACACGATGTCGGCATCCTGCTCTATGGCGCCGGATTCCCGCAGGTCGGATAGTTGCGGCCTTTTCCCGGGCCTTGTTTCCACCGTGCGCGAAAGCTGGGAGAGAGCGATTACCGGTACATTAAGTTCTTTGGCGATGGCCTTCAGGGATCGCGAGATGGTTGCGATTTCCTGCTCGCGGTTGCCTATGGCCTTGCCGCCGGTGTTTGCCGTCATCAGCTGCAGATAATCCACCATAATGATTTTCACGCCGTGCTGCATCACGAGCCTGCGGCACTTGGCGCGGAAGTCGTAGATGGAGAGGGAGGGGGTTTCGTCGATGTAGAGCGGCGCGTTTTCCAGCTCGGAGATGTTGGAGAAAAGCCGCTCCCACTCCTCATCGCTCATCTTTCCCGTTCGGAGTTTTTCGGAGGAGATGCCCGTTTCGGAAGATATCATCCTTGTTATTAGCTGCACGGAGGCCATCTCCAGGGAGAAGAGCGCCAGGGGGATTTTCCTTTCCACCGCTATGTTCCGCGCCATCGAAAGGAGGAATGCCGTTTTACCCATTGCCGGCCTCGCCGCGATGATGATGAGGTCGGAATTCTGCCAGCCGCCAGTTTCTCTATCCACCGCCGTAAAGCCCGATGGGATCCCGGAAATTCCCTCCTTGTCCTTAAGGCTTTTAATGGTGTCAATGGCCTGTTTCACGAGGTTGTTCGCAGTGGCGAAACCTTTTTTTATTGTCCCGTTGGTGATTTCGAAAAAGCTTTGCTCGGCCTTGTCCAGAAGTTCGAATACATCCGTGGATTCCTTGTAAGAGCTGTCGATCACATTCGCAGAGACATTGATGAGGCTCCTCAGGATGAATTTCTCTAATACGATTCTTGCGTGATACTCGATGTGCGCGCTGGAGGATACGCTGAGCGTCAGGTCGATGATATAGGCGTCCCCGCCCGCGGCATTGAGTTTCTCAGTACGCTTCAGTTCCTGTATCACCGTCATCATATCCACAGGGTTGTTGGCCTCGAACAAGGCGCGTATGGCGGTAAAAATCTCGCGGTGGCGCGGGTCGTAGAAGACCTCCGGCGTCAGCAAGTCGAGGACATCGTTCAGGCCCTTGGTGTCTATGAGGATCGTGCCGAGAACAATGCGCTCGAAATCAACGGCATTGGGGGGCATTTTGCCGTCGGCTATCGAAAGCTCCCGCGCGAAATTGCCATGGGTGAGAGAAGATAGGGTTTCCTTTTGTGCCATTCTGCAAAAATACGCTTATTAATCTGCGCCGCTGCATAATGTGCAAATGTGGAAAACCTTTGCAGTTATTCCGCACGGTATTTTTTTATTTCATTGATGTAGATGCTCCGCTCGCCAGGATCATATTTTACCGAATCTTTTAGGTAAACTCCCGTGCTGTCCCTTTCCATTATAAAAGATTTTTCCTCAGAATTCGGCAGGAAGATTTCAGCCTTGGATTTTTCTTCGTTAAAAAGTATAAACGCGCTGATCACCGCCTCGCCGGGCTTGGCCTCGGTAGGGTTCAGCCTGTCTCCCACATTGAAGATCCTCACGCAGGTCTGCAGCAGCTCGCTCCAGCTTTCCCCGGCGGCGCCCAGGCAGCCGTGCTCATCCTTGGAGTTGCCGGTTAGTGCGCTGGGTTTGTCTTCGTTTTTTGTTTCTAATTGAGTCCCGGCGGCGGGCTTGCTTTCCGAGCAGGCAGCGAGTAAGATCAGTGTAAGGATGGGCAACAGCTTTTTCATAAGCGTAAATTTAGCGTAAATTTTACATTTGCACCTCATTTATAATGCAAAAATTATCTTTGCGCTGTGAACTGGTTGTTGATCATCATCGCAGGCCTTTTTGAAACTGGTTTTGCCTTCTGTATGGGGAAGGCGCGGGAGGCTACCGGCACATCCGCGGTGCTGTGGTGGCTGGGGTTTGTGGTTTGTATGGGCACCAGTATGGCGCTGATGTTCCGCGCCGTGAGCGGCCCGCAGGCGATTCCCATAGGCACTGCTTACGCGGTGTGGACGGGCATAGGTGCGGTGGGCGGCGTGCTTGTCGGTATTTTGTTTTTTGATGAACCCGCCACCTTCTGGCGGCTGTTTTTTGCCTTTACCCTCATCGCGTCCGTGGTGGGGCTTAAGTTTGTAAGCGGGGAATAAATAAACCGTCCATTTGGACGGTTTGTGGTGGGCTTAGTTTTTTATCAGCTTTTTCAGTACTAATCTTCCGTCTTTCAGTTCAATCCGGACATTGTAAATTCCTTTACTCAGCGACGATATGTCGGTAGTTTTAGATGTGGAAGTTTTAATCAGTCGTCCTGTCATATCCAGGATTTCCGCCTTTACAAAATCGCCTGCTTTTACCGTGAATTCTGAAACCGCAGGGTTTGGATAAATGTTCACATCTTTCGAAAGTTTCAGGTTTTCGGCGGAAAGGTAGTTGTAATCGTAAAGCGCCATACAGAGGCCTTTCAGGTTTTCGCCCAGCTCACTTCCGTAAGCAGCATATAGCGAATACCAATTGGTCAGGTTGGCACCATAATAGTTGTCGGCATCAACAAACATTGCATCCGCACTTTTGAAATCCGGCGAGAAAAACCAGTTCCACATCGAAGTCGTGTCATACAGGCTTTTCATCTTCACCTTTGGCGCGAAAAGCACCCAGTAAGTTTTATTGGCCTCTGCCACAAAACCGGAAGTATCTACCACGAAATCATAAACCAGGTCTTCCACTTTTTCAATGGCAAGTTTAGGGCTGTTCTTCTCCAGCTTTAGCGTAAGCACAGGCTGCACGCCATTTCCCGGAACACCGGCAGGCTTGCCGCCATTGTCTTCATAAATGTAAAGTTGGGCACCCAGAAAGCTTTCCGCAAGATTGTCTTCTACCTGATACCCGAGGAATTCTATATTTTTGATTTCCTTGGTTTCGCTGAGCGTGAAATCATCAGCGGAGAAAAACCCCTTATTGTCTTCCGTAACGAAAGAGCCGGAACCGTTTTGCCAATCCGCTTGCTGAATGTAAACAAGGTTTGGGTTCGTATCTCGGCTAAGATGAGTCTTGATTTCCTTGCCACTAAATTTTTGCGGCTTTAATTGAGCATTAAGACTAAGCGCAGTAAAAAGAGCCAGCGTGGAAAATAGAAGTTTTTTCATTGGAATGATTTTTAAGCAAAGTTAGGTGATTTGTTGGAATTTGCAAGATGAAATAATAGTTTAAAATGAATTGTCGCAGACATAACTCTTAACTTCCAACTTTTATCATCTCTAGCTTTTTTGCAATCTCCCTATCATTCGCTAATCTTGGAATTTTGTTTTGCCCGCCGAATTTTCCCACGGATTTTGCGTAATCGATGAAGGCGCCCTTTCTCAGCTTAAAGATTTTCAGCGGCTGCAACACATTTCCCGAAATCAAATCATCGTAATAGGCGTTCAGCTGCCGCATTTCGAAATCTAGGGTGTTGGCAAATTCCTTCAAGTCTTCAGGTTCCGAACTGAATTCCACAAACCATTCGTGAAATGGCAGGCCTTCCTGCGGATTAACCTGTGGTGCCAGGTGAAATTCCGTAATCTGCGCTGGATGCTTTGCCAAAGTGCGCTTCATCGCTTCTTCCACCTCATAGCCGATTATGTGTTCGCCAAAAGCCGAGGTGTAGTGCTTCGTTCTGCCGGAAACCAAGACACGGTGCGGATTTTTCGAGATGAACCTCACCACATCGCCTATCGAATACGCCCAGAGTCCGGAGTTTGTAGAGATCACCATTGCATAATCCTTGTCCAGCTCAATCTCGCTGATTGTCAGTCTTTTAGCATTCGGTTTGCCATAGTCTTCCAGCGGAATAAATTCGTAAAAGATGCCGTGGTTTGTGAGCAGCAGCAGGCCGTCATTTTCAAAATCATCCTGAAAGGCGAAGAAACCTTCGCTCGCCGGAAAGGTCTGCACGATGTCCACTTTTCCGCCGAGAAGCTGCTGCATTTTTTCACGGTAGGGCTCGTAATTCACGCCGCCAGTTACGATGATTTGAAGATTTGGGAAAATTTGTTTGATGGTTTTGCCGTGCTTTTCCGTCAGCTTTTCGAAGTACATCACAAGCCAAGGCGGTATTCCGGAAATCAGCGTCATATCCTGGTTTTCAGTCTCTTGCACTATGGCATCCACCTTCGTTTCCCAGTCTTCTATCGTGTTCGTTTCCCAGCTTGGCAGGCGGTTTTTCTGCAGATAATTCGGGATGTGGTGCGCCACGATGCCGGAAAGCCGCCCGGTTCTTATACCGTTCATTTCTTCAAGCACAGGGCTTCCCTGAAGGAAGATCATCTTGCCGTTTACAAAATCGGCGTTGTTTTTTTTGGCGATGTAGTGGAAGAGTGCGGATTGTGCGCCCCTCACCTGAAAATCCATCCCTTCTTTCGTGAGTGGAATGTACTTTGCGCCGGAAGTTGTGCCCGAAGTTTTCGCGAAATATTCCGGAATTCCGGGCCAGAGAATATTCCTGTCGCCGTGCTTTATTTTCTCGATAAAAGGTTTCAGGCCCTCATAATCCTGCACTGGAACTTTCGCCTGAAAGTCCTTCACGGAGCGGATCTCTTCAAACTGATGCACTCTGCCGAAAAGCGTTTTCTCGGCGGTTTTCACCAGGTTCATCAGTAGTTTTTCCTGGTCTTCCGCAGCATTCCGCTTGAAGTTTTCGGAAGATTTGATATGATTCTTCGCCCAGATTTTGGCGGCATTTTTCTTGATGAAATTCAGCACGGCAGAAAATTTAGCCAAAAATAAAAAAAAGCCTGCGCAATGCAGGCTGTTCGGTTTTTTTGCGGGCTATTTGTTTTCCTTGTACCGTCTGTCCGGCGTACCGTCTTTCTTCAGTTTTTTGTTCTCTTTATAGCGTCTGTCCGGTGTTCCGTCTTTCTTCAAATGACGATGGTGTGGAGGGGTTGGAAGCTCATCTTTTGCAGGTTTTTCCCTGTGATGTTTCGTTGGATGAGGGTGGTGAGGGTGAGTTTGCTGCGCCGAAGTCATACCCATAGCAAGAACGAAGGCAAGCGTTGCAATTAACTTTTTCATTTTCAGTAGGTTTAGGCTGCAAATGTAATGTTTTTGAAATAGAGGAGAAGATTCGCGAAAAATAAATTAACTTTGTCTCACGATGAATTATATTTTGGTTCAATACCCTGATTTTCTTGCTGATGCGATGCGTATCAGCTCGGAAGATTTTGCGAAAGAGGCAAGGCTTGCCACGCTGTTGAAACTTTTTGAGCAGGGAAAGATTTCATCCGGAAACGCAGCGAAAGCCATCGGTGTTTCCCGCCTGGAATTTCTGGAATTGGCTGGAACGGAAAATGTGGAAACCCTTTTTAGCGAAGCGCTTTCAGAAGATTTAGCCAATGCTTAAAGTTGTAAGCAATACCACGCCAGTTTTGTCTCTTTTGAAAATCGGCAGACTGGAGATTTTGAGAGAACTTTACGGTGAGATTCTTGTTCCGCAAGCTGTTTTTGAAGAAATTGAAGCTGGAAAAAATAAGCTATTTTATCAAGATTTATCGCTGATTTCCTGGGTGAAAATTGAAGAGGTGCAAAATAAAAATTCGCTTGCTTATTTTCTCGACCTGGATAAAGGTGAAGCGGAAGCCATCGCTTTGGCTGTAGAAACCAATGCGGATTTATTGATAATTGATGAAAAACTCGGGCGGTTTCACGCAAAGCACGCCGGATTAAAAATTACAGGAACAATTGGCGTTCTCCTGAAAGCAAAATCGCACGGAATTATTCAACAAATCCAGCCTTTGCTTATTGAGCTTCGCAATTCTAGTACTTGGATTAGCGACAAATTTTTCTCCGAAATTATTGATTTGGCGGGCGAACGATAGCTAAAGCCTGCTTCCTGCGAAAAAATTTACCTTTGCGCGGCGGTTTCGTGCGTTTGTGCGGAATCGTTTTTGCCGTTCGTGACAATGGAATTGAAAAGTATCAGAGAAAGTTTTTTGCCTGCTATGCTGCAGCGGAATTTCGGCAGGGCAATTTTTGAAAGTTTAGAGGGAAACCAGCATACAAAGGTGAAAGGTGCCGCCGGTTCTGCACCTTCGCTTTTCGCCGCAGAATTGTTCCTGGCGCTGCGGCAGGACATCCTTTTCGTGCTCGATGACAAGGAAGATGCGCACTATGCCACGGCAGAACTGGAAGAATTGCTCGGCGAAAAGTGCGTGCTCTACTTCCCGGAAACCAACCGAGAACCGTACCATATCGAGAAAACTCAAAATGCGAATATCGTATTAAGGACGGAAGTTTTAAACAGAATCACTAATGATAAAAATCCTAAAATCATCGTGGCAAATGCTGCGGCGCTCAGCGAAAAAGTGCTGAAAAAGGAAGATTTCAAAGCGATTTCCCACACGATAAAAACCGGCGACCAACTTGATTTCGATTTCACAGAAGAATTGCTCACACAGTTTGATTTCGAGATGACGGATTTCGTTTCTAAGCCCGGTGAGTTCAGTGTTCGTGGAGGAATTGTGGATGTGTTTTCCTACTCGAACGAAAAACCATACCGCATTTCTTTTTTCGGAAATGAGGTGGAAAGCATTCGGGAATTTGACATCGAAACCCAACTTTCCACGCAGAATATCGATTCGTTTGAACTTATCTCAAATATGAATTACGCGGTCACTGGAAGTAAGGTTTCGCTTTTAGAGATTTTGCAAAAAGAGACGCTGTTTATTACGAAAAATTTATTTCTGATTCAGAAGAAATTAACGCAGATTTTTGGGAAGGCGGAAGAGAATTTTGCAAAACTCAGCGAGGCCATTCAGCACGAAAAACCGCAGGAGCTTTTCGTAAATTCTGATGATTTTACCAAAAATTTTTCTCAGTTTAAAACCATCGATTTTACTTCGGAAAGTTTAGAGGCAAATGCTGATAATCAATTAATTAGCTCAAGTTTAATTCAGCTTTCTCAATCGCCGATGCCAGTATTCAACAAGAATTTTGAGATGCTGGCAGAAGATTTAATTCAGAAGAAAAAGGACGGCTACGAAGTCTGGATTGCCTATTCCAACGAGAAACAGCAGGAAAGACTGGATGCGATTTTGAAAGCAGAGCGGGAGAAGGTTGAGGTTGAGTTTGAGGCTTCAGGAAATGTTGACGAGTGGAAAAGCTGGCGGGAAATTAAAAGTGAGGACTTTCACGAGGGCTTCATCGATTCCGAAGAGAAAATCGCAGTTTATACGGACCATCAGATTTTCGGGCGCTACCAAAGATTTAAGGCGAAAAATTCTTTCGCAAAATCGGAACAGCTCACGCTGAAAGACCTGATGTCCCTGAAAGTCGGCGATTACATTGCGCACATTGATCACGGCATCGGGAAATTTATGGGCCTGGTGAAGCTGAACAACGATGGCAGGGTGCAGGAAAGTTTTAAACTCGTTTACAAAAACGGCGATCTGCTGTATGTTTCCATCCACTCGCTACACAAAATTTCCAAGTACAATGCCCCAGAAGGCAGGGAGGTTGCGCTCTCGAAGCTTGGTTCGCCGGCGTGGAAATCATTAAAGCAAAAAACGAAAAACAAGGTAAAGGAAATAGCCTTCGACCTGATAAAGCTCTACGCCAAACGCAAGACAGCAAAAGGCTTCGCATTCTCGCCGGACACCTACCTGCAGGACGAGCTGGAGGCCAGCTTCATATACGAAGACACGCCCGATCAGGAAAAGGCAACGCACGATGTGAAGCGCGATATGGAAGCGGAAACCGTGATGGATAGGCTGGTTTGCGGCGATGTAGGCTTCGGGAAAACCGAAGTGGCAATACGGGCGGCTTTCAAAGCGGCAACGGACGGAAAGCAGGTGGCAGTGCTGGTGCCCACCACAATCCTGGCGTTTCAGCATTACCGAAGTTTCAGCGAAAGGCTGGCGGAATTTCCCGTGAACATCGCCTATCTGAACAGATTCCGCACGGCAAAACAGCGCACGCAAATCCTGAAAGATTTGGAAGAAGGAAAGCTGGACATCATCATCGGAACGCACCAGCTGGTTTCGGACAAGGTGAAATTCAAGGATTTAGGCCTGCTCATCATCGATGAAGAACATAAATTCGGCGTGGCAGTGAAAGACAAACTAAAAACCCTGAAAGCCGATGTGGATACGCTGACGCTGACGGCAACGCCCATACCCAGAACGCTGCAGTTTTCGCTGATGGCAGCACGGGATTTATCCGTAATAAAAACGCCGCCGCCAAACCGACAACCTGTTGAAACACAAGTGATTGGCTTTGATGAGGAAACCATTCGTGATGCGGTTTCGTATGAAATTCAGCGTGGCGGGCAGGTGTACTTCATCAACAACAGAATTGAAAACCTGCAGGAAATAGCCGGGCTGATACAAAGGCTGGTACCCGATGCAAGAATCATCACTGGGCACGGACAAATGGAGGGCAAGAAGCTGGAGCAGAATGTGCTGGATTTTATGGCGGGAAATTACGATGTGCTGGTTTCTACCACAATTGTGGAAAGCGGTGTGGATGTGCCGAATGCGAACACGATATTCATCAATGATGCGCAGAAATTCGGAATGGCAGACTTGCATCAAATGCGCGGAAGAGTAGGGCGGAGCAATCGTAAGGCCTTCTGCTACCTGATAACGCCGCCGTACGATTTGATTTCTACCGAAGCGCGGAAAAGGCTAGAGGCCGTGGAGCAATTTTCGGATTTGGGCAGCGGTTTTCAGATTGCGATGAAGGATTTGGAAATCCGTGGTGCCGGCGATTTATTGGGCGGGGAACAAAGCGGCTTCATCAATGAGATGGGCTTTGAAACTTACCAAAAAATAATGCAGGAAGCGCTGGAAGAACTGCAGTACGACGAGGAATTTCTGGGTGTTTTCGATAATGAGCAGGAGCGGAAAAAGCTATTCCGCAGCGTGAAGGATGTGAACATCGATACGGATTTTGAGCTGATGCTGCCAAGCGATTTCGTACAAAGCACGGAAGAACGGCTGCTGCTTTACCAAAAACTGGCGGAGATTACCGATAAATTCACCCTGAGCCGCTTTGAAAATGAACTAATGGACCGCTTCGGAAAATTGCCGGAGGAAGCGCAGAACCTGCTGAAATCCGTAGAGCTGAAGTGGCTTGCCGCGGAAATCGGTTTTGAAAAAGTGGTGATGAAGAACGGCGTTTTCCTGGGCTACTTCCCTGAAAATCCGCAAGATAAATATTACCAAAGCGAAAAATTCCAAAAGATACTGCGGCACATTACACAAAATCCAGAGGGCATTACGATAAAGGAAAAGAACAATCAGCTGCTGCTCCGCAAAGAAAGCGTGCGCAGCCTTCAGCAGATAATGCCTGTAATGGAAAAACTGGTGGAGAAGTTGAGTGATGAAGGGTGAAGATTTACTGGTTGAATTTTATCAAAAAATAGCGAAATGAAATACCTGATAATCGGGCTGGGAAATAAGGGCGATGAATATAAGGGCACAAGGCACAACATCGGCTTTGATGTGGCGGAGAAGATTGCCGCAGAAATTGAGGCGCCATTCCAAACCGCGAATTTCGGATGGATTGCCGAGGGCAAATACAAGGGCAGGAAAATCCTGCTGCTGAAGCCCGATACCTATATGAACCTTTCTGGAAAGGCGGTAAAATTCTGGATTCAGAAGGAAAACATCCCAGTGGAAAACATCCTGGTCATCACCGATGATTTGGCGCTGCCTTTCGGAACCCTGCGCCTGAAGATGAAGGGCTCCGATGCCGGACACAACGGCCTGAAAAGCGTGCAGCAAGAGCTTGAAACACAGAATTATCCGAGGTTGCGGTTTGGAATCTCGGCAGATTTTGCGGAAGGAAGGCAGGTGGATTATGTGCTTGGAAAATGGACGGAAACCGAAGCGGAAAAACTTCCGGAACGCATCGAGACCTTTGCGAAAGCCGCACTCTCATTCACCTTTGCTGGCGGTGCCAATACGATGTCGGCGTTTAATGGGAAGTAAGATAAAGATCACGGTTTAAGGTTCCAAATTTCTCCTGCTCATCACCCAATGTGAATTTGTAAGATCGTAAATTTTTTGAATATTTTTTAGGATTTCTTCAAAATCAATGTTCAGGTCGATGAGGTTGCCTGTCCGCATATCAAAAACCCAGCCGTGAACAATCGGGAACTGCTCCAGAATATACCGCTCCTGAACGCACGCCATCTTGATAATGTTGATGCACTGCTCCTGCACATTTAGCTCTACAAGCCTGTCGTAGCGCTTGGTTTCGTCGGAAATTTCGTCCAGCTCATTCTGGTGCAGCCTGTAAACATCGCGGATGTTCCGCAGCCACGGATTCATTAAGCCCATGTCTTCCGGCGTCATCGCCGCCTTTACACCGCCACAACCATAGTGCCCGCAAACTATAATGTGCTTCACCTTCAGATGCCGCACCGCATACTCGATTACTGCGGTGGAATTCATATCCAGCGAGTTCACAACATTGGCAATATTCCTGTGCACGAAAACTTCACCGGGTGCTGCCCCCATCAGCTCTTCTGCGGTTACGCGCGAATCTGAGCAGCCGATGTAAAGGTATTCCGGAGACTGGCCGACCACTAATTTTTTGAAGAAATCAGCATCAGCATTCAGCTTATTCTGAATCCAGGATTTATTATTTTCAAAAATACTCTCGTAAGTTTTCGAATTATTCATTCTTCAAAAATATTCGGAATTATTGCGGAATTTGTAATTTAAATTTTATTATTGATGTAGCCTTCGGTCGCGTTATTTTTTGCGATTATTTTTGCGGGATTGCCCACCACTACAGAGTTTGAAGGCACATCGGTCGTTACATAGGCATTCGGCGCAATCAGCACATTATCGCCAATTGTGATGGCCCCCACAACCACGGCATTTGTACCAATCCAAACTTCATTGCCGATAATCGGTGCGCCTTTCTTCTTGCCGCGGTTGGATTGGCCAATCGTTACACCGTGTGCAATATTGCAGTTTTTGCCGATTTTCACGGCCTTGTTGATGACTACCGTTCCCCAATGCCCAAGGTAGAGGCCCTCGCCGATTTGCGTTTCCGGATAAATCTGAAAACCGTAGCGGATTTGCAGGTTCCGTAGCAAGACACGCCAATAAATTCCCAGCGGATTTTTCTTCCGGTGCTGCTGGCATTTCCTCAAAACATAGATGTAGTGCAAGTTTGGGTTGATGAGTTTCTGCCGGACTTGCAGCGAATTCAGCCACTTTCCGCTTTCCCGGAAAAAATCTTTTTGGATGGTGGTGTAAGGCATAGCGCAAATTTAAACTTTCTCCACTAAAGGCTGTCGATAATATCAGTGATTTTCTTCACCGAAGATTTTAGTTTAAATGGCGGCTCATAGTTTTCCAGCGCGTTTTTATAACTAAATTTTTCGGTGAGTGCCTTTTTCATTCCCAGGTAAATTCCTTCCTCCGAATTTTCTACGATTAGCCCTAGCTTTCCGTCCAGAAGCATTTCGCGAACTCCCGAAACATCCGTAGCGATGATGTTTTTCTTCAGCGTGATGGCTTCGAAAAGTACGGTGGGAAAGCCTTCGTAGCGCGAACTCAGCACAAAGTAGTCCGCGTTTTTGAAGTAGGGATAGGGGTTATCTGTAAAGCCAGTCATTTCCGCCGAACTTTCCAAGCCAAGCTCTGAGCGAAGCTTTTTAATGTTCTCGAAATCATAGCCATCGCCCACGATTTGGATTCGGTGCGGCAGGCCTTCTTCCAGCAATTTTTTATGCACCCTCAGCAATCTGTCGAAGCCTTTCTGTGGGAAAACCGTGCCTACGGAAAGGAACAGCGGCGTTTGGCTGCTGGCTATTGGCTGCTGGCTTCCATCCGATATCTCACTTCTGGCGTCTCGGTTCTTGGTTCTCGTGTCTTGGCTTTTGGATAAGATTTCTTCCGTATCCAGCGGATTGTAGATGCGCACGATTTTGCTGCGCTCTTCATCATTTTTGGCTAAGGATTCGAAATCGCTTTGGATGTGCTCGGAAATTACCAGGATTTTATCAAAGCCGAAGAACTTGCGGATTTCCTCATCGGTATAGTTGTGGAACTCGGTTTTGCGCAGGTCATTGTGAATCCACACGATTTTTTTGGACGATTTCAGTGGTGAATTCAGGATTTCGTCGCGGAAACCGTGTATCGCCGCAAACTCTATGTCGTAATTTTTACCTTTGAGAATGAACTTATAGAGCAATTGAGGTAAGCTTTTTAGCAGCCACTGATAGGCAACTCTCCAGGCTTTTTTCGGGATGTCCTTCGGGCGATTTGTGGTAATCATTTCGCCTTTGTTTAGGTACAAAACATTAATCCACTCTGGGATTTCTGAGAGATACTTGCCGGAATACAGGTTCAGCAGCAGGTCGATTTCGTATTTTTCCGGCGGAAGATTCTTCAGGAAAGTAGCCAGCACCTTCTCTGCTCCACCGTGCCTTAGCGAACCAATACGGATTAGAATTTTCTTTTTCCCTGCCGTTTTCATACACTATCCATACTTTATCTATACTTTATCTGCGGATTATCTGTGCCTTGCCTGATGTTCTCTCGTGTTAAGAAAATAGAATTTTTTTAACATAAAAAAAATATGTGTTAAAAAAAATGAGTTTAGTTAACTTGTTATTGTCCGGATAAAATACTGGCTAAATTTACATTGATAAAATAATTGTATTTGCCTACTTTCACTTTTTCCAGTAAGCCGATTTCGCTAATCTGATCAAGGTAGCTGGATGCGGTCTGCCGAGAAATGCCCAAATCTTTCACAAGGAAATCAATTCTTGTGTAGGGAAACTTGAACAGGTTGTTAAGTAAATCCTGGCTGTAGATTTTTGGGAGCTCTGCTCTCATTCTGTTCTTATAGCGCTGCAGCAGCGTGCGTATTTCATCAATTTTTATCACGGTTTCTCCCGCTGTTTTTTCAATACCTTCCAGAAAATACAAGACCATAGTTTCCCAGTCTTCGTTATCGCGCACATTCTGCAAAACTGTATAGTAAGCCTGTTTGTTCTGAGTGATGTAGCGGCTAAGGTAAAGAATGGGCAGGTTCAGCAGGTTTTGCAGAACGAGGTAAAGGATATTGATAATCCGGCCTGTTCTTCCGTTGCCGTCGTAAAACGGGTGGATGCTTTCAAACTGATAATGGATTACGGCCATTTTAATAAGTGGATCCAGGGTGGAAAAATCACCGTTATTGATGAATTGCTCCAAATTTGCCAGCAGGCTTAAGATTTCTTCTTTGGATTGGGGCGGTGTATAAACCGTTTCACCGGCGCTGTTTTTTAGCACGGTGCCACTTTGGCTACGAATTCCGGCAGAATTCTCCACTAGGAGTTCCTGAATTTGCACGATATGTCTATTCAGCAGCATATTTTCTGAGCGAACGATTTCAAACCCAAACTGCAATGCCCTGGAGTAATTGTACGCTTCTTTGGAAGCGGCAGAAGTGTGGATGTCAATGTTCTCTTTATAGAGCTCATCGTGCGTGGTAACAATGTTTTCGATTTCGCTGCTGTCTTTGGCTTCCTGTAGAGAGAGCGTGTTGATCAGAATGGTTTCATTCGGGATTGTTTGTGCCACACCTTTCAGTTCAGCTAAGGCTTTGTGAGAGCGCACAAGCTGCTTTAGGATTTTCACCGTGTCGAAATCAAAATCCGGCGGCAATGGTTTTAGCTGGAAGTCTTTCATCGCGCTACAATTTCACAGGCTTGTATTTGTGCGGCAGGTTTTCGCTGATGTATTTCTCGAGGGCTTTTCTGTCCCGCTCCAATTCACGGGGGTACGCGGTGTTGTTTTTCAAAAGTCTTTCGCCATATTCATCAATAGTGCAGATGTATTTTGCGGGTGTGCCTCCGTAAACCGAATTGTCGGGATTTGAGCTGCTGACCAGACTTAGCGAGCCTACGATACAATTGCTGCCAATGGAAACACCCGGCATCAGGATGCTTCCTTTGCCAATAAAGGAATTGTTTCCGATTTTGATACGTCCGAAATTTCTTCCCTTTTTATATTTCTCAATTCGTTTGGTTACCCGTGCATCGCCGCCGTGGTTAATGAAACCTACATTTTCGGCAATGGTCACGTGGTCGCCGATTTCAATCAGGAAAGGTTCCGAACCGAAGTTGGGGATCCCCTGTACATACAGGTTTTCGCCTACCTTCATGCCTT
The DNA here is from genome assembly GCF_900141665.1 of Cruoricaptor ignavus. GTDB lineage: Bacteria > Bacteroidota > Bacteroidia > Flavobacteriales > Weeksellaceae > Cruoricaptor > Cruoricaptor ignavus. The sequence continues at coordinate 99,388 of NZ_FQYI01000004.1, forward strand.
TTTTTTTGGCGACTTCAATGGTGGCCGTCTTCACCAAATTCTGGTAAATATCACGAACCTTAAGAATAATTCTGTATAGAAAAATCATCGTTATTTTTTTACTAAATTAAGAAGGATTTCTTCAACTTCTGCGAAGATCCTTCGGTTGTCAAATTTTTCTTCAATATGTTCCAGATTTTTTCGGATTCCGGCTACGAGTTCTTCATTGGTGAGGAATTCTTTCATGGCGGCGTACATATCATCTGTATCGTAGCTGATGAGGTAACCGGTTTTTCGGTCTTCGATCATGGTGGCAACATCGCCGGTGTTAGTAGCAATGGTAGGTTTTTGCAATATTAAGGCTTCTGCCAGGACCAAGGGCCAGGCTTCGCTTTCGGAAGGCATAATGAAGAAGTCTGCCTGTTTCATATACGGATAAGGATTCATTTTATTGCCGGCAAAGAAAAAAGTACTTTCCACACCCAGTTTTTTCTGTTGCAGCAGCAGGTTGGGCAGTTCTTCGCCATCACCGAGGATGATTACGGAGTGCAGAAAGCCGTCCTTCAGCAGTTTTGCGTGAGCGTCCATCAGTTTATGATATCCTTTGCGGGTGTGAAGACGGCCAACAGAAATGAAAACAGGATGACTGTTGTTTACAGGCCACTTATCTAAAATGGGTTGCTGTGATTTTTCCTTGATTTCGTCGATAGGAATGGCATTGATGATGACGCTTTCCGGCGGATATTTTAAATCGGGATAATGACTGTGCATGAGGTCTTTGATGCGCTGGGAACAGTACACCATATGATCAAACTGTGGAAAATGCTCCAGGATTTGCGGAACCTTTGGCTGAAGTTTCGGCACGGTGATATCCGAATGAAACCACCCGATTTTCTTCGAATTTTTATTGGAAGAATTTAGAACCATCGGGAAATCATTGTAGGTCATCGCGATTTCCACATCGTAGCTGTCTTTCAGAATTTCTTTGTCGATGATTGCCGGCTTTCTGTTCAGCCCTGCCAGTTTCCTTTGGCGAAGAAACAGTTGTATTTTTTGGATTAGCGGATTTTTGGATAAATCTTCCCTTCCTTTTGCCAGGAAAACTTTGCGCACATCCTTCGGGAAATCATCACGCAGTTCACCCTGATTCAGGCTTAGCAGAACCGCCATTTCAAACTTTTCCCTGTCCAGATTGTTCAGCAGGCTTAGCATCACTTTCTCTACGCCGCCCATTTCCATAGAGCGGTGCCGGAAAAGTATTTTGGTTTTTTTCCTATTTGCAGTCATCAGCCCGTAATTTTCTGCCAAAAAATTTTCAGTTTCTTTTGGATTCTGTATGGAATTTTATTCTGGTATTCCAGCATCTCGAAAATTTTCGCGCTTCCCGGATATTCGTCTGGAACAGGTACGCCGTTGATTGATTTCAGATTCCTGCGCTTCATTGCGGAATAGATGGCTTTCGCCCAGAAGTTATAAGATTTTTCCTTGTTTTGGTTCTGGGAAATTCCACCAGGATGCCCACGGTAAAAATAATCTTCCTGATTGATGAACGCCACCTTTCCTTTCTCGTAGAATTTTAGATATAAATCCTGATCTTCGGCAATTCTAAATTCCGGGTTCATTGGGGCACAACGGCTATAAACTTCCTTGCGGAAGCATACTAGTGGTGCTATTTGAACAGGAAAGTTAAAGAAAAACTGCTCACCGTTTGGAACTTGCTGCGCCGCCTTAAAGCTGTTAAGCTTCTTCAGCTGCTCGTCACATTTTACCAATCGAGAATAGGTGAGAACTACATCCTTGTTTTTTTGCAAAATTTTAATATGGCCTTCAAGAGCGTTTGGTGCTATCGTGTCATCAGGATCAACATAGGCGCAAATTTCGCCCTGGGCAAGCATTATTAATTCGTGCTTTACAACGCCCACGCCTTTGTTTTCCGGAAGCTCCATCAGCCGGAACCTCTCATCGCTGCCGATGATTTTTTTGATGATTTCCACGGAATCGTCCGTAGATTTATCATCAATGATTACCGCTTCCCAATTGCCGTAGGTTTGCGCAATGATGGAGTTATAGCAGTCCTGAAAATACTTGCCGTTGTTGTAATTAGCGATGAGGAGTGATACTTTCATAGTTTACAGTCTTGCATCTACCGTATTTCTCTCCAGAACGCTCTTGCAGTCATACACGACCCCAGGATTTTTAATGTAGTTTGGCAGTTCAAATTTCAAAAATTCATCGTGAGCCACTGCCAGTATGATAGAATCAAACTTTTTCCCGGTCAGTTCTTCGCGAGAGATCAGGCTTATGCCGAGCTCGTGCTCTACCGCCTGAGGATCTGCCCAGGGGTCATACACGCTTACCCTGCAGCCGAATTCCTGCAGCTCCGAATAGATATCCACCACCTTCGTGTTGCGGAAGTCCGGGCAGTTTTCTTTAAAGGTAATCCCCAGCAGCAGGCATTCCGCGTCCTTAATCTGCATACCCTTGCCAATCATCATTTTTACAACTTTATTTGCGATGTATTCACCCATATAGTCGTTTACCCGCCTCCCAGAGAGGATCACATTCGGTATGTATCCTGCCTGCTCCGCTTTGTATGCGAGATAATAAGGGTCTACACCTATGCAGTGCCCACCCACAAGCCCCGGGCGGTATTTCAGGAAGTTCCATTTGGTGCCTGCAGCTTCCAGCACTTCGGTGGTATCGATTCCTATTTTATCGAAGATAAGTGCCAGCTCATTTACAAAAGAGATATTCACATCGCGCTGCGCATTTTCGATGGCTTTAGAAGCTTCCGCAACCTTTAGAGAAGCCGCTTTGTAGGTGCCCGCCGTAATGATGGAGCGATACAGTTCATCCACAAAATCTGCCGTTTCCGGGGTAGAACCGGAGGTGACTTTTTTTATCTTGGTTAAAGTATTCACCTTGTCCCCCGGATTAATTCTCTCCGGAGAATAACCCACGAAAAAATCCTCATTGTACCTTAGCCCGCTTTCCTGCTCAAGTATCGGCACGCAGACCTCCTCAGTACAGCCCGGATAGGTAGTAGATTCGTAGATTACCGTATCCCCTTTTTTCAGGATGGAGCCAATGCTTTTACTCGCAGATTCCAGAGGCTTCAGGTCCGGGCGGTTGGACGCGTCAATCGGTGTCGGAACGGTGATAATGAAGACATTGCAGTCCCTGATGTCTGACAAATCATCTGATATGCTAAGGCCATTGCCTTCAGAGCTCAAAACTTCCCTTAGTTCGGCTTCATCGGCTTCCCTTGTGCTGTCTTTTCCGCCCCGCAGTTCGCTTACCCGGCGTTCTGAAATATCATAGCCCACCGTGGGGTATTTCTTGGAAAATTCAATAGCCAGCGGAAGGCCTACATAGCCCAAGCCAATTATTGCTATTTTTGGCTCTTTTGTCATCTTTAATTTTATTGATCCCTGCAAAGATAAAAAACGCAGCACTAAATTTTTTATTTTTGCAGAATATTAGAACTCATGAGCGAAATTTCCCGCATTGCCCAAACTTTTTTGGCCTATCTGAAAAGGCCGGACCTTTATCCAGAACTTGCCCGGAAGGTTTATAAAAATATTTTCCGCAGAAATGCCGCATTTAAAGGGAAGGAGAAAACCAATGCCTGGGCAAAAGCCAGGGCGGTAAGCCAGGAAGAGGCGATAAAGCAGCTTTTCGGGACGGTGCCGAAGAAGTTTTCCGAGAGCTTCCCGCAGGATTTTGCGTCCGCAGAAAAGCGCCAGGCAGAATGCCCTGTGAAAATGGGCGGCGCCGGTGCGCTGGAGCTTATTTATTACGCCTGCGAATTTACAAAGGCGAAGAATGTTCTGGAAACTGGTGTGGCCTATGGCTGGTCGTCTTTCGCGGCGCTGAAGTCTTTAGAGAAAAGGGCAGGCACGCTTTACAGTTCGGATATGCCTTATCTTGCACTTGATGGTGACAGGTTTGTAGGCTGCGTTGTTCCCGACGAATTGCGTAAAAACTGGAAGCTTTTCCGCTATGCAGACCGGGAATCTCTGCCGAAGATTTTTGAGGAGCAGAACGAATTTGATGTGGTGCACTACGATTCCGACAAATCCTACCAGGGAATGAAGTGGGCGTACAGCCAGCTTTATCCGCGGTTGCACAAGGGCGGCGTTTTCATCAGTGACGACATAAATGATAATTCTGCATTTCAGGATTTCTGCGAGGCGCAGAACATCCAGCCCACCGTTGTGGATTTTGAAGGAAAGTTTGTAGGGGTTTTCGTGAAGTAGCTCAAAACAGATCCTTCCGGAAATTGATGTTGTATAATCCTGAGCGGATGCCCTTATAATCGCTGAGGAGGCCGCCGAGAATCATCTGCCATTTTCTAATGCCATCGGCATTGGCAATTTCAAAGCTGTGGTGCATCCTGCGGATGTGCGTTTTTATGTCATCTGAAATTCCAGCTTCAGCTTCTGACCAGTCTTTCAGGGATTTCCAGAGTTTCATGCGGGTTGTAGCTGGCTTTATTTTCTTTGTATCCACCTGAGAAATGCGGTTGCTTTCGTGAATGCCACGCATTGCCACGGCTTTTTCAAAATTTCCTGTGAAAAGTTTCAGGTAATAGGCGAGCCTAACGGTAAAATCCGTGTCCTGATGAAGCCGCAGGTTTTCGTTAAAAAAGTAGGGCATCTTACTTTTCAGGGCATCGCGCCGAACTGTAAGCCCATCCAGATGCAGCATCCCAAAAGCACCGAGCATATGTAGCTGCCCGGGAAACACATTTTCCGGCGGGTGATTTTTATAAACCCTGTCCAGCCGTTCACCATAGGTGGAAAAGTACTGTGCTCTGGCTTTTTCGGAATAGTAGGAAATTCCCACCGCATTGTAAACGCCTTCAACTTCCTGATTTTCAAAAAGTTTCTTTTCCGCATCGAAGCGGTTCGGCAAGTAAAAATCATCGGCATCCAGAAAGGCAATGAAATCGCCCGTTGCCTTCTCGATGCCCAAATTGCGGGAGGCACCAGCACCATGATTTTCCTTGTCCGGATGCTGAAAAAGCTTCACCCTGCTGTGTTTGTTCTCGAGGTTTCTGCAAACTTCCAGCGCATTGTCCGGGGATTTGTCTTCTACCAAAATCACTTCCGAAACCTCATCAAACAGCAGCGCAGATTCCACCGCGTTGCCTACATATTTCTCAGCGTTGTAAACTGGTATTATGACGGAGATTTTCATTACTGAGCGTTGTTTTGCCACGGTTTTACAATCCAGTCTTGTGCCTGCGGCTCAAAATTATTTCGTTGAATAGCTGCCTTCAGTTTTCTGTGGTTCCCATTGAGGAAGATGGTTTTTTTGCCAATCGCTGCGTTCACCTTTTTTAGCACATTTTCCGGCGTGTAATGCCTGCTGTAATATTCCAGCACATTGCGGCGCATATTAGAATAATCATCTTGGCTCATCCTGAAAATTTCATCAAGTTTTTTGAACAAATCAGCTTCATCTTCAAAGATAACCGCATTTTCTAAATGCCTTAGTTCAGGATATACAACCCTTGCATATTCTGCCTGCAGAACGGGAACCGTTCCTACTGAGATCGCTTCCGCAAAATTATGGCACAGCGGAACAATTACACCGGGACAACAGAGGAAAAATCGAAAGTGCGACAGCGTTTCCCGCACCTTTTCTATGGGCACCATATACTGCTCCTTGATGGCAAAAATAAGCTTTCCATCTGGCTTTGCGCTTATCAGCTGATTTAATTGCGATTGGCTCTTTACGCTGATAAAGTTTTCCTGTGGCTGCAGGATTTCCAAGATCTGCATCCTGCCTAAAATATCGAACGGCGTTTTTTCTATATCACGGTAAGCCTCATCATCGAAATTTCCGTAAAAAAATACCGAGTTTATGCGGTGTTTTTCCGTGTCAATTTTTTCGTTCCAAAGGTTTTGGTGATACATCAGCGGATGAAAATTCATCGGCAAGTGGAAGCCGCTTTCTGAGCGCCTGGCAAAATGATCGGCGAAATAATCAGCGCTGAAATCATCATCCCTCAGTAAAATGGCTTCGCTGCTTTTGGGCGGGTTTTTTATGGAAAGGAAATCTTTCTCTTTTAAAATTAGCGAAAGATAGGGCTCGCCGTTTCTCAAGTTGCGGAATTTTTGGAAGCCCATCGGATAATATATTGTATACCCGGCGATTTTATAAAATTTCAGCAACAGGTAAAAATAGCGGTGGTAAATGTTTGGGTTTTCAAATTGTACCAGTAGCTGTTTCACCGTAGCTCCCTGCGGTTTCATTTTTAGCCGAAGGAAGGTGGCGGCATCTTTCATCAGGGTTTGGATCTGCCTTAATCTTCGTTTTGTCATAAATGTTTTTTTAAGGCGTGGAAGCGGTATCTCGTCCGCAAAAGTTGCGGATGCAGAATTGATTGGTATGCAAAGTAAAGAACTTTGCTCAGCCCTTTTTTGTTTGCAGCGGTGAAAGTGAGGTACCGCAGCTTTATGTGGTTTTTTACTTCTTCTGGCAGATCCTTCTCGCTCAAAGTCCAGCTGTAGAGCGACTGGTACAGTTTCAGAATATTCTGGTAAAAGGCTGTGGAATATTGCCTGATCTTCGTAATCCTGTTATCATCGTGCACGCCGCGTATTGCCACGGCTTCGTCGATAATGCCTGTTTTCAGGATGAGTTTATGGGAAAGTTTTACGATGAAATCCCTGTCCTGATGAAGTTTCAGGCTATCATTAAATTTCAGCCCGCACTGCCGCAGTTTTTCACTCCTGATTGTTAAGGTATCAAGATGAAAGAAACTACCGAAACCTTCCTTTACACCGGTAATGCCAAGCAGAACATCCTTGCCTTCGGCAGCATACTTCACCGTGGTGAGTTTATTATGCTTGAATTTTTCGGAAAATTCCTCCCTGCCTTTTTCGGTGAGAAATTCAGTTCCGATGGCGCCAAACACACCGTCGATATTTTCGTTTTTAAAAATTTCCCGCTCTGCATCAAACCTGTTGGGAAGGTAGTAATCATCGGCATCCAGAAAGGCGATGAATTCCTGTGATGCCTTTTGCAGCCCAAGATTTCGTGTAGCTCCTGCCCCGTGATTTTGCTTATCGGGATGCTGAAAAAGTTTTATGCGTTCGTCTTTATTCAGAAGATTTTGGCAAACTTCCAGCGAATTATCGGGCGAGCCATCTTCTACGAGCAGCACCTCCTTCACTTGCGGAAACTGCAGCGCAGAAGCCACCGCCTTTTCCAGAAAGCGCTCAGCGTTATAGACAGGGATGATGACGGAGATGTTCATTGAAAGAAAAATTTAAGGAAAGAGTTTGTAGATGTCATTCCGCTTGGCAAGTCTGGCAAGTTCGATTTTGTTTTCTGACTTATAAAATCCCACACGGTAGTTGCCAAAACGCCAGCGGTACGCTGAAGTGTGTCCTTTCATTTTTCTAATGTTTTCAATGCTTTCCAAGCTATCGGAATTCTCAATATTTGTGATTAATTCTTGCAGCTTTCCCTTGAGCTTTTTATCGTTAATCTTTTTAATATCCTGCAGAAAACTTCGTAAAAAGACCACTTCCATCAGTTCAGCGCATCCAGAATTTCTTCGCGACTCACGGTATCGGTTCTGTCCGCCTGCTGCATTAGAAGAAGCAAGCCCAGGTCTTCTTTTTCTTCATCGCTCAGGGACTGCTGCCTTTCTTTTTCACGATTGTCCACATAGGATTTAACGGCTTTTTCCATCAAAGCTTTCACGCTCAGGTTTTCAAACGCCGAAATAATTTTCAGCTTTGTAAGCAAGCTTTCGTCTATGTCGATATTTTTTCTCATACACAAACTTTCAGCAAAGATATATAATGTATACAATATACGCCGTGGTTATTTGGTTCCAAAGCTGTTCGCCCAAATTCCCAGCTGCAGAAGGTTCCAGTGCTGTTTGCCGCCGTTTAAAAACTGCTGGGCAGCGTTGTAATCTACTAAATCATAAACTTTGTTCTGCTTACTTCCCAGAATTTCATTGCTGAGAATTTTCATTGAATCTGTATTCAGCCAGGCAGAAACCGAGGAACCGAAGCCCTGCTTTCTGCGTTGGCGGATGCCTTCCGTCCAGTATTCCCCCACCGCTTCGCGAAGGATTATTTTATCATTCTCACCGTCAATCTTCAGGTTTTCAGGCAGCGAAATGCAGAATTCTGCAAATTCTTTATCCAGAAAGGGTGTGCGCACTTCCAGTGAATTGGCCATTGCCATCCGGTCGGATTTTACCAGCATATTCCCTGGTACATATTTTTCCAAGTCGGTCCGCATAATGTCATTCAGCGAATCAGGATGGGCGGTGAAGCTATAGGCCTGCCGGTATTTTGCATTAATGCCCAGCGCTTCGATTTCCGAAGCGGCAAAATAATTCCGCACAAAGTTCTGGTGGAAATCCAGAATGCTGCTGTACTCAAGATTTTTTTGCGTAATGAAAGAAGTCGTTCTAAATTTCGACCAGAGTTTCAGTCCGAATTTTGCGACAATGTTTCTATAGCTGAAATGGCTCCTCAGCTGATGTTCCACCCTGTAGAAATCGTAGCCGCCGAAGAGCTCATCGCCCACATCTCCCGCAAGAATTACCGTGAGGTACCTGGCTGCCGCTTCGCTGATGTGGAACTGCGGCGTGTAGCTCATATCGGAAAAAGGCTCGTCCAGGAATTTTGCCGCCCGCAGAATTTCTTTGGCAATATCGCCGCGGTTTTCGTGGATTTCTATATGTTTCGTTTTGTATTTATCGGCAATTTCCCGGGCAAATTTCAGCTCGCTTCTTTCGCCTTCGTAGCCGAAACTTATCGTGGTTTGCTTTGGTAAAAATTCGTTCACCATTGCAACAATCGTGGAAGAATCCAGCCCACCGCTCAGAAAGCTGCCGACTTCCACATCGGCTACCAGCTGTTTCTTTACTGCGTTTTTCAGCAGGTGTGTGAATTCTTCCTTCGCTTCGGCAAGTGAAATTTGCCCGTCGTTTTTCGGTAAGGAATAGTAGCGCTTCAGCGAAACTTTGCCTTCCCTGAAAATTAAAAAATGTGCGGGCGGAATTACGGAAATGTTTTTGTAAATGCTTTGCTGTGCGCTTACATAGCCATATTTCAGAAAGTGATAAAGGGCATCTGGACTGATTTCCGGCTGCACCAATCCGGAAGCTAAAATCGCCTTGATTTCTGATGCGAAGAGGAATTCCCCATTTTTTCCGAAGGCGTAATAAAAGGGTTTTTCGCCGAAGCGGTCTCTTGCGCAGAAGAGTTCCTGTCGTGCCTCATCCCAGATTGCGAAAGCAAACATCCCGGGAAGTTCGTTCAGCATTTCGCTAGCTTTCTCCTGGTACATCGCCAGTATTACTTCTGTATCCGTGCTGCTTTTGTACGGGTAGCCGTATTTTTTCTTCAGTTCCTGGTAGCCGTAGATTTCCCCGTTGAACACGATGCATTCCTTCTTGGAAGCGGAAAACATTGGCTGTGCGCCGCTTTCAGAAAGGTCCACAATGGAAAGCCTGCGGTGCCCCAGGGCTGCATTCTGGAAGAACTGGAAACCTTCAGCATCGGGACCGCGATGCGCAATGCTGTCGGTCATCCGTTTCAGATGCTCTCTGTAATTTTCTGCATTTGGTGTGATGATGCCTGCTATTCCGCACATAGATTATTGATTATATCTCAAAAAAACTTCGTTAAACTTCTTCATCACGGTTTCCGGCAAAAATTTTTTAAAACGGTGGGCTGCGTTTTTCGTTAAATCCGCATCCAGCAGTATTTCCTGTAGGCTGCGCTTGTCGGTATAGTAGTGCGCCTCCTCGCCAAGCTCCATTATGTGCGCTTTTTCCGGCGCACCGGCAAAGGTAATCACAGGCTTGCCCATCAGCGCAAATTCCGCCACGGTAATGCCGAAGGTTTCGCCGCGCTCTCTGGCGTGAAGCAGTGCGTCGCAGGTGTTGATGAATTTCACCTTTTGCAGCATATCCGATGAAGGCGGCAGGAAGATGATGTTTTTCGGCAGGCTACTCCACCAGGATTTTTTCACGAAAGGGCTTACGCCCATAAAGATGAAGAAAATATCGCGGTACTTCCTCGCGGTTTTCTCCACCACTTCCTGCGCAAATTTTATGTTGAAGCTTGCGGCGCCGCCGTAATAGCCGAATACTTTGGCATTCTGCGGTATGTTCAGTTCGCTTCGCAAGTTTTCGTCCGTACTTAGCGGGATGTTCACCATATGCGGTACGAAGGGTGCTTTGCCACCAGTCATCACCTGAGACAGCCATTCCGAAACATAGGCGTACACATCGCCGTGCGGCTCGTAATATTTGAAAACCGTGTGCACGGCGCTTCGGCATTCTTTGGTGTCGATGCCGTCGATATTACCGTTTTTAATATTGTAGAACAGGTCGAAATTTCCTTTGCGGATGAAGCCGTCAATTTCATTCGGGTCAGAATATTCGAGAACTTCGAAGCGTTTTTTGAATTTTTCGATGCCGGCAGGATGATTGGTGGGCAGGGTCTTGTTGTAGATAATGACGGCCTGATGCCCAAAGAATTCTTCACTGAAATGTGCATAATCGTACAGCGCGGTAGATTGCCCGCGGTAGTTCAGCTCGTTCTCGTGAAAAAGGATTTTCATATTTCTACAAATTCAATAGTCGCCTGATTCGTTTTTTAATTCTCGCCAAAATGCGCGGCGTAGGATATTTCTTCAAATCGTTGTGCATAAACAAGCCTTCGCCCTGTGCAATTTTAAAATCTTGCTGTACCCACCACGGTGCGATGATTCTTTCAAACTGCACGCCCTCTCCTGCAAAGGGCGCAATTTTCTGCAAAAATAATTCTTTCCGCATCAGGAAGGGATTGTTCGTCCAGTTGGCCCAGCGGGATGTAGTTACAAAAAATTTTCCTTTCTTCTGGATTTTATCCGGAAATTGCTCGGCGGGATCCAGCCAGTGTAGCGATTCAAGCAAGTGCGGTGAAGATACTTTGTGCCAGTCGTCGTAATAATTCAGCTCGTTGCCTTTGTGCCTGATGGAATATAGCGGATGCCCGGGCTTTTTCCGGCTCCTGAAACGGATGATGTGAAAGCCGTTATTCAGAAGTTCCAGGCCTTCGCTGAGTTCTGCGGAAAGTGTTTCGCGGTTTTCCACCAGCTCCCAATCGTTCTCCAGGAAAAGGAAATGTTCGTATCCTGCATTTTCTGCAAGCCTGATGATTCCTTTGCCTATGCCGATGTTTTCTTTCAGGCTGATGAATTTCACACCGAATTTCTCCGCCAGTTTTTCATCGTGTGTGCTGCCTTCCTGAAAGAGGATGGTGATGTCGTCCGACAGATCCAGAAGCCCGTGTTTTCGGTAGGATTTCAGGGAATTTTCTAGAGATATGCGGTTATCCCAAGAAAGGATGCAGATGCTGATGGGAAGTTTTTCCATTACAGTTTTAGAAAAGCGTGCGGATCGGTTTCAGATATTTTGCGCAATTTCGCGAATTTGTTCATCTGCGGTCTCAGCTTTTTATACACTTCAGCATAGATGTCACTTTCATACCTTTTCCCTTTTAGTAAAAGTTTAATGACATCGTTTCGGAACTCCTTTTTTGCTGTATTTATATCAAAACTAAAATTAGGGTCTAGATATCTTGTTTCCGTCCTAAGCCGTAATCCATCGGCAGTGTCTTTTCGTATTTTTTCTGCCGATCTGCTTTCATCGATCAGCGGTCTTGCATCGTGCACAACTTTGGAATGTGTGGTGAAAAAGACTTTCAGACCGTGAAAATGCACCCTGTTCACATAATCGTGATCCTCAGCGCCGTGGAAAAAGTAAGGATTAAAGCCGCCCACATTTTCAATCGTAGTTTTAGGGAGCAGCCAGTGCGCAGCATTGATGAATTTTGAGGGATAAGTATTTTCAGGCCGGTTAAAAAATAGGTCGGAAAGTACCCTGGTTGAAGTGCTTTCTCTCGCCAAATACATTTCAAAATGTGGGTCCAGCCGCAATTCGCTACCATCCAGATGCATCGGGCTCAGTATCCCGATTTCTTCTTTGTGAGGATGGTTTTCGTAAACCTCCAGCAGCTTTTCAAACGAATCTTCAAAAATCCAGGCATCCTGGTTCATCAGGTAGAAAAATTCTGCGCCCTGCCGGTAAGCCTTTTCAATGCCGATGTTGTTCGCCTTCCCGAAGCCAAGATTTTCCTCGGATTGTATGAACTCTACCTCTGGGAAATTATTTTTAATAAAATCCTGCGTGCCATCCGTAGAGCCATTATCCACCACGATGATTTTCACCGGCAGCGAACTGCGGCGCAAACTGCCGAAGCACCGCTCTGCCCACTTCATAGCGTTGTAAGTAGCAATGATGACGAAGAAGTTAGCTTTCATATTTTTACTTTAAGTTTTTTCAGCACTTTGCCAGAAAGCCTTCTCAAATTCGCCAGCAAAGCATCGGTTTTTGAAACCTCCAGCATCCGTTCTCCCACAATTCCATATTCCTGCTGCGGAAAAGAGGCAAGGCGTTTCAGGCCTTTGGTTTCGTTGTTCACCATATTAAACTGATGGATCAGCTGGATATACATCGGGTTTTTATTCTCAATTGCAATCTCAGGATATTTGGCGTACACAGGGTGCTTGTCCTTTATCACGGTTTTTGCCTGCCGTGTTTTTTCTACCAGGCTTACGAAAGGGCTTCCCGCCATATAGGCTTCGCTTACTGTGGCCTTGTTTCCCGGAAGAATTGCAAGTTGCAGGCCGATCCTTAAATCAATCACGAAATCGTGCTGCGGCTGGAAATACTGCTGCACCGTTTTTACATAATCGCGATGAAGCATATCATCGTTATCAATATCGGCAGAGATGATGAAATCCGTATTTTGGCTTTGGGCGAAATCTTCCACGAAGGCTGCCATCGCAGGGAAATCCTTTACAAAGACCGGTGTGAAGTTTGGAAATTCTTTCTTAAAAACCTTTATTTTTTCACGGTAGAAATCGTTGGTCTGCTCATCGAAGAACACCAGCCAGACAAAGTTTTTCTCCGACTGATTTTTAAAAGACGGGAAGCAGTATTTGCCGAAAATCTCAAAGCGGTCTCTCAGCCATTCTTCGGAAAGCGCTTTGTGGCCGGTTCTTGTGGTCGTCCAGCTTTCTGTGGGCACATTAAAGCGCGTGGTGATGATGTGGGTATAGGTGTTCATTTAAAAAGTTTTACGATTTTATCATAAATCTTATACGGCTTGCTGCTGTAGATTTTCTCAAGTTTCTGCTCGTAAAAAAGCATCCGGCTTAGCGCTCTGTAGTAGCTTGGATAAAACTCATAAATCACATCTTTATGATTTTCAAATATCAAAATTTCAGCTCGTTTGATTCTGGCCGGATCTTTCTTGCTTAAATCGTGTGCAGATTTAGGATGCTTCCTGTAACGGTAAATCTGATAATCGATCTTTTTTACATTGCTGCTCCTATCGCGGTTTTTCGTGAAAAGCCTTATCCAGTAGTCCCAATCCTGCCTTGGCTGTCCAAGCGGCTCATCGTAGAAAACGCCTTCTGCATCTTTGCGTTGGAACATTGAACTGGTGTGTAGCATATTTGTAAGCAGTATTTCCTTCAGCCCAAATTGCGGCGCAGAATTACTGCTTTTCGGCTCTATGCCTTCGCCGAAGGAAGTGGTGTCCGAAAACACTACTAAAAGTTCTGGGTCTTTTTCAAATTCTTCCACGGCCTCTTCCACACCTCTTGGGTTCAGCACATCGTCACCATCCAGCATCAGCAGGTACTTTCCGGTGGCGTGCCTCAGCCCGTTGTTTCTTGCGGCAGAGACTCCTGCGTTCTCCTGGTAGAAATATTTAATGCGGTCGTCTTTTTCTGCAAAAGATTTAATCACGGCTGCAGAGTTGTTCTGCGAACCATCGTCTATCACCAGGCATTCCCATTTCTCATAAGTCTGGTCTAGTACAGACTGCAAGGTTTCTCTTATGAAATTTTCCTGATTGTAGCAGGGAACTATTATTGAAACTTTTTGGGTCATTGTAAACGAATAATATTTTTACTGATTAAAACATCAACAATCTCCTGCACTTCGGTATTTTCAAGTTCGAAGTACAGCGGTAGCCTCAGCAGGCAGTTTTCAAATCTGTCTGAGTTCGGGAGCTCTCTACCATCGTGCCTATTCTTGTAGAACTCACTTTGGTGAAGCGAAAGGTAATGGAATACCGCCAGAATATCCCGCTGTTTCAAAGCCTGTATGGCCGCCGAGCGTTTTTCCTGATTTGGGAAAACAATGTAGAACATATGGGCATTGTTCGTGGCGTAGCCAGGGATTACTGGCAGGGAAAATTCTGAGTTGTCTTTCAGTTCGGTGTAATACTGATGCCAGATTTCCAGCCTGCGCTTCTGAATGCTGTCAAGGTTTTCAAGCTGCGCCCAAAGAAATGCTGAGATAATTTCACTCGGAAGAAAGGAAGAGCCTGTATCTACCCAACCATATTTGTTGATTTCGCCGCGGAAGAACTGGGAGCGGTTGGTACCCTTTTCCCAGATAATCTCTGCACGGCTGATGAAGCGCTCATCGTTAATCGTGAGCATTCCGCCTTCACCGGAAATAATGTTCTTGGTTTCGTGGAAGGAAAACGCGCCGAGATGCCCAATGCTGCCTAAGGCCTTCCTGCTGCCGTCGCTAAAAGTGTAGTAGCTGTCGATAGCCTGTGCAGCATCTTCAATCACAATCAGGTTATGCCTCTCAGCTATAGCCATTATCTTCTCCATATCGCAGGCTACACCGGCATAGTGCACCGCAACTATGGCCTTGGTTTTCTCCGTAACCAGGGCTTCAATCTTTTCAGCATCTATGTTGGGCTGTTCTTCGCAGGAATCTGCAAAAACGATTTTGGCACCTTCGCGCACAAAGGCAAGCGCCGTGGAAACGAAGGTGAAACTCGGGATGATGACTTCATCCCCGGTGCCAATTTCTGCAAGGATGGCGCACATTTCCAGCGCATCGGTGCAGGATGTGGTCAGCAGCGTTTTGCGGAAGCCGTAGCGGTTTTCGAAAAACTTTTGGCATTTTTGAGTAAACACACCGTTGCCGGAAATCTTGCCGGATTTTACCGCTTCTTCGATGTACTGCGTTTCCAGCCCCGTAAAATAGGGTTTGTTGAAAGGGATTCTCATTTAAATCTCGTCCTAAAATTTTTCAGTGGCAAAATACTTTCGCCGGTATTATCGCTGCAAATGTCGGTTAATTTCAGCAAACCGCTTCCGCAAACTACCACAGGGCATTGCTCCTTTATGAAAATTACCTTGCCTACGTCCCGGCTTTCTATCTTCAAATCTTCCGAGAGTTCTGCCGCGAAAATCCGAATTTTAGCATCGCCTATAAAAGCGGATGCGCCCTTATAGGGATGCCCTAATGCATAGATGTGGTTCAGGATTTCCTCGGCGGAATCTTCCCAGCTGATGCGGTAATCCTCCTCATCACGCCAAAGGCTGTAGGTAGCCTGGGTTTCATCCTGCTTTTTCCTTGGAAGAGCTTCGCCGTTTTTTATTTTTTCGAAAATAAAAAGGGCGCATTCCCTGTAGTTTCTGGTGATGGTTTTTATCGCGTCTTCAATAGTAATTGGATGGCAAATTTCTGTAGCCGACTGATAAATAACATCGCCGCTATCGTAATCTTCAGTAGCGAAAAGCGCCGTAACGCCTATGGTTTTCTCCCGGTTTAGCAGCATATTTACCAAAGGTGCGAAGCCGCGGTATTTTGGGAGCAGAGAATCGTGCAGCACAATCAGGCTGCCGTTGCTCTCTGGTATTAGCCAGCGCCACGATACGGCGAGCGAATATTCTGATGCGGGGCGGTAGCCGTCTTTCCTGTCAAAGTGCTTTATGCCGTGGCTGCTGCACAGCGCCTTTATTTCGTCGTAAAAATCCTGCTGCACATTGCCATCCCTACTGCCAATCACCGACTCAATTGTAGCGGCAAAGTTGTTTTCTGTAAGGCATTTCAAAGTTTCAAAGCCTTTTTCTGACATCAGATAAAGGGTGATTTTCATAATGCTGACTCTTTAATAATTTTGGCAGGAATGCCGCCAGCTACTGAATATGCGGGGATATCCTTTGTAACCACTGCATTTGAAGCAATCACAGCATTTTTACCGATACGAACGCCTGATAGAATCACCACGCCCTGCCCAATCCAAACATTATCTTCTATAATTACGGCACCCTTGCTCACCAGATTGCGTTCTGACGGCGGAATTTGTAATGATTGATAATCCGTATTTCCGTGATCGTGGTCGCTAACAAATATTCTGCCAGCAAAGAGGCAATTATTTCCGATTTCTACCTTGTTAATACACTGAATCTGCACATCGCTATTGAATGTTACATCGTTTCCGATGGTAATTTGCGGCTCAAATTTTTCTCCCATCCAGCTTTGCACAGCCTCCATTCTAAGCCGCGCCATTGCGTGGAAATTATGACCAATACTTATATTTTCAGCGCCCGATATACAGTAATCTTTGCGAAGGCTGAAATTATTTCCCACTGATTTAAAGCCTAAATCCCTGATTTTTCGGTGGGCTTCTTTTTCGTGGAAATTTTTTAGCAGGTAATAAAACCTTTCTATCATCCTATTCTTAATTTTCCGTATCACACAAGTATTTTTTCAAGTTCGGATTTCACATAGTTGTGCGAAGAGAATTCTTCCACCTGTTTCACGGCATTGGCTGAATACTGCGCATATTCCTCAGGAGTAAGGCTGTAAATTTCTTCAATCCCTTTTGCAAGGTCTGCAGAATTTCTCAATTCTGCACGATAGCCATTATATCCCGTAATTACCATATTATTCACGATGCCCATATCAAAACCTATCACAGGCGTTCCGCAGGCCAGAGCTTCAGAAACCATCATAGGCCCGGAATCTTCAATAGATGAATTTACAAAAACATCAACTGACTGGTAGAGAAGGGATAGCAAGCGATAATCCTTTATGTAAGGGACGAAGTGCTTTCTAATATTTACAGAGTCAAACGCTGGGTTTGTACCGTTGGATACTAATAGTAATGATGCTCTTCTTTGGCTTTGTTTCTGAGCAAAAATATTCATTGCTTCCTTCATATAATCAAAACCTTTTCTCTCGTTGGCGCCCTGTGCACCGCAGAGAATGTAAAAGGTGTCATCATCCAGCCCGAAGATTCTTTTGGCAATGTTTTTATTATCAGAATTAAATATTCTGGTGTCTATAATGCTGTTAAAGTTGTATTTGTTTTTTTGATTCCGATAAATTTTTGACTGCTCCAGCTGCGTTTGCGTCCACGATGATGCGGCTATGCACTCCCAGTTTCCCTGTGTTGCATTTTCATATTTTCTTTGGTGGTTCATCATCGCCCTTGGATTGTTGCCAATGGCTGGGCAGTACGCTGGGCAGCCCTTTATGTAGCCATCGCAGTCCCAGGCAAAGTGGCAGCCACCGGTTAAGTGGTTCATATCTACCATTAGTGTAAAAACTTTAGCTTCGGTAAGAAGCTGCAGGTTTCTTATATCTGTAGAGTTGAGGAAGTTCCTCGTCATACCAGTAAAGATGTAGTCCGGCGTGAAGCCCGTTTGCCGCAGCAGCTCTTCCGCTGGTTCGTTTTCTTTCAGCTCATTGTAGCTGATGAAAGCATACTTGCCATCTATGATTTCAAGCGGCTGGCTGGGCATTATCTTTTCTCTAATCCTCCACAATGCCTTATCATAAAGCGTTTCGCGCTTTCGTTTTGGCGGTAGGTACTGGGTGATGAAGGGCAGGTTTTGGGTTTTGATTTTTACCAGTATCCTTACATTGTGGCCCATTTCAATAAGGACTTCTGCCAACTTTACCACATAAAGATAGGCACCGTTGTTATCCTGTGTAGAAAGGAGTAGGATATTCTTTACATTTCCCATAAGATCGGGAGTTTAATTATTCCGTTATCCGTATCGCCATCTATAAACTGTTCCTGCTCCAGATTCAGGATGGACAGCCCTAACTTTTCCTGCGGGAAATGCAATACTCGTTTTTTGGGTATGTCTATAGCGAAGCCTATCAAATAGTTGTTGGCCATCAGGCTGTCTTTAGGTATGGTTATTCTGAAATTCAAAATGCCGATGGAGGAAAGGTTTCTACGCTCAATTGCAAGCAAGTTATCAAACCTGTCCGAGATTGAAAAATTGAGCCTTGCCTTAGGGTCACTGCAGCTGTTTCTGATTTTTATATCTAAGAAAACATCTTCGGAAGTGTAGAATTCTGCCTGCAGATTTCCTTTGGCATCGCATAGTTTTGCGGATAAAATTTGTGCTTCCAGACTTTCATCATCGCTGAAATCAAGGCTTGCGCCTTCAGGGCTGCTGAGGTTGATATATGAATTTAAAACTTCACCAACATATTCCTGCTCAAGCAGTTTGCCGTGATGCAGCAGAATTCCCGTTCTGCAAAGTTGCTTCACGGCACTCAGATTATGGCTCACGAAAAGCACCGTGCGGCCTTCGCCCTTGCTTACATCTCCCATCTTGCCCAGGCATTTCTTCTGAAACTCCGCATCGCCCACGGCAAGCACCTCATCCACGATCAATATTTCCGATTCCAAATGCGCTGCCACGGCGAAGGCCAGCCTTACATACATCCCGGATGAATAGCGCTTCACTGGTGTATCGATGTACCTTTCCACGCCGGAAAACGCCACGATTTCATCAAACTTGCGCCGCACTTCTTTGCGGTTCATACCAAGGATGGCGCCATTGAGGAAAATATTTTCCCTGCCAGTCATTTCGGGATTGAAACCGGTGCCTACTTCCAGCAGTGATGCAATTCTGCCATTTGTATAGATTTTCCCGGTAGTTGGCTTCGTTACCTTGCTGAGCAATTTCAGCAGGGTAGATTTCCCAGCGCCGTTTCTTCCGATGATGCCCACTGCATCGCCCTGCTCAATTTCAAAGTTGATGTCACGAAGCGACCATACATATTCGCTTTCGCCCTTGGTAGAGCGGTCGTTGGCTTCACCGATTTTTAGGTAAGGATCTTCCTTGCCGCGTATTCTGTGCCAGAAGCGGTTTAGGTCGTGCTGCAGGCTACCTGTACCTACCTGTCCTAGTCTGTATTGTTTTGATATGTTTTCTGCTTTTAGTGCGAGCATTTCGTTTGCAAGTTATGTGGATTAGTTTGGTATGAGGTTAGGAAAAAGATAGTTTATAGAAGTTGTGTCGTTATGGCAGTTAGGGTGTTATCGGTGTGACGTAGAATTAGACTAGAGAGCGTTACCCGATGAAAAGATTCTCGTCATAATATAGCACTATCATGATATCCTAAAACCTTTTCATCAACTCGTAACCACCTATACCGTATCCATAAAACTCTTCTCCACCTTATTAAATATTATTGTTCCGATGATGAGCAGCAAAGCAATGATTAATGCACTGATTCCCAGCATTATTACATCAAAATCGCCTGAGCCCATCCAGGCGTATTTAAAGCATTCAAAAATCCCTGTGAGGGGATTGAAGTACGCGAGCTTGCGCCAAATTCCCGTGAGTGCCGACACAGGATAAATCACAGGAGTAGCATACATTAGCAGGCTGACTCCGAAAGACAACAGCATCGAAAGATCACGGTATTTGGTGGTCATCGAAGAGAAGATCATACCCACGCCTAAAGCTAATGAAGCCATCATTAGAATTAAAAAGGGCGTTGCCAATATCCACCAGTTCGGCATTATAGCACCCTGAAAAAGATAATAAATCCACACTACCAAAAACAGGCAGAACTGTACGCCGAAACTCATAAGGTTAGATACCACGATAGTAATCGGCATTATTAGTCTCGGAAAATAGACTTTGCCGAAAATATTGGCATTGCCTCGAAATACATTGGCGGTTCCCAAAAGGCAGGCAGAAAAATAGTTCCATAGTGTTACGCCAGAAAGGTAAAATAGAACCTGCGGAATACCGTCCGTCGGAAGTTTTGCGATTCCGCCAAATACCACTAAATAGACTATCGTAGTAAATATCGGGTTAATGAAAAACCATATCGGGCCAAGAATGGTCTGCTTAAAGCTTGCGACGAAATCCCGCTTTATAAACATAATCACCAAATCCCTGTACCGCCAGACTTCGCCAAGCCTCAGATCTAAAAGGGAATGATTGGCCTCAATGGTCTCCGTCCACTGCTGGTGCTCCTGTTCCATCAAATGTTAGATTTACTTGTCCTCCTGCCGATTGATTTATAATAAAAGCCGTGCTGCTCCGGAAGCTCTACCGGGAACATATTGCGGCCGTCGAAGATGGCCTTGTTGTTCAGCTTTTCAGCCATCAGGTCAAAATTCGGGTTCTTGAACTGTGGCCATTCGGTGGCGATGAATAGGCAGTCTGCGCCATCCAGTGCAGAATACATATCCGCAGCATATTCAAGCTTATCGCCTAAAATCCTGCGCACATTTTCTTCCGCAATCCTGTCGTATGCCACGATTTCTGCGCCCTTTTCCAGCAATATTTTAATATTGTCCAGAGACGATGCCTCCCTGATGTCATCCGTATTCGCCTTGAAAGCGAGGCCCCAAACCGCAACCTTTTTACCCTTTAAATCGCCGAAGAATTCTTCCATCGCATCCACCAGGATCACCTTCTGCTTTTGGTTGATGTCTTCCGTAGCCTCCAGAATCTTGAATTCAAAATCTTCATCCTTGCCAGATTTTACCAGCGCCTTCACATCCTTCGGGAAGCAGCTTCCGCCGTAGCCAATGCCCGGGAAAAGAAAGCGGTGGCCAATCCTGTCGTCGCTTCCCATCCCAAGTCGCACCTTATCCACATCGGCACCCACCTTTTCGCAGTAGTTGGCGATTTCATTCATAAAGGTGATCTTCACGGCAAGGAAGGAATTGGCGGCGTATTTCGTAAGCTCGGAAGATTTTTCATCCATAAAAATCAGCGGCACACCGGTGTTGGTGAACGGCTGATAAATCTGCGCCATTATCTCCTTCGCCTTCTCGGAAGATGCGCCCACTATTACTCTTGCAGGGTTCATCGAATCCTCCACGGCGAAGCCCTCGCGCAGAAATTCCGGGTTGGAAACTACATCAAACGGGATGTTCGTTTCTGCCGAAATCACTTCGCGCACCTTGTCGGCAGTTCCCACCGGCACGGTGCTTTTATTTACGATGACTTTATAATCCGTCATCATTTTGCCGATGTCCTTCGCCACGCTCAGCACATAGGAAAGGTCTGCAGAGCCATCTTCACCGGGTGGCGTCGGCAGGGCGAGGTAAACCACTTCGGATTTATCCAGCGCTTCCTTCAGGTGGGTGGTAAAGAAAAGACGGCGCGCTTCTATGTTCCGCTGGAACATCTCTTCCAGGTTTGGTTCGTAGATGGGTACGATGCCCTCCTTCATCCGCTGCACCTTATCCGCATCGATATCCACACAATATACCGAATTTCCCAGCTCGGCCAGCGTAGTTCCGGTCACCAGGCCTACATAGCCCGTGCCAACGATGGTAATGTTCATTAGTAAATGAAATTTTCGGGCAAAGGTAATAAAAAGTGTTAAGTTAAAACCCGAAAAAATTTGTGTTTGTAATGCTTGGTTTTGCTAAATTGCTTACAATAAAAATTCAATTATGAAAAACTTTAAATACGGAGTATTCATCGGCTGTCTGTTGATGTCCTCCTGCAATAAATCTGAGAAAACAAATTCATCGGAAAATAATTTAACAAAAAAAGAAATGAGTGCAGAGAATGCAATTTTCACCAAAAAGGAAAAATCCGAAGTTCCTGCGGCGCCGAAAAGTGGCGAAACCTACCTTGTAAAATATAAATCCACCGGTGCTAAAGGCAATGAAATCTGGATGACCGGCCTTGTAACTTTCCCTGAAAATTATGAGCAGAATAAGGCCGGAACGCACATTATTTCCTGGGCTCACGGCACCACGGGCATTTCCCGAAACGCTGCGCCTTCGCTGTTCCAAAAAGGCGGTGCCAACGAAGATGCGCTGCTGATGGTGGCAGGTTATCTGGACAATTGGGTGCAGAAAGGCTTCATCGTTGTGCAGCCCGATTACGAAGGCCTGGGCTCGGAAGATTCTAAAGGCACTTACCTGAACAGGCAAAGCCTGAGCAATGCGGTAAATGACTTGGTAAAAACCGTAAAATCTCAACACCAGACTTCTGGAAAATGGATAAATATAGGTTGGTCTCAGGGTGGATACGCCGCAATTTCTGCTGCGGATAATGCGGCAGAAGGCCTGGTGGGAACGATTTCCATAGCGCCTGGTGACAGCGAAATTGTAATGCCGGAATTGAAGGCTAAGGGCCTAAAACCGGAAGATATTCTGCGGATGATTGAAGGCGACAATCTTGGCTTCATCCCGATTTTGCTGGGCGGTGCAATAAATGCAAATGATGCGGTGAAGGCAGATGATTTCTTGAGCGAAAAAGGTAAAGAAATGATTCAAAGCGCTGATAAAATGGGACTTACCGAACTTCGCAAATCTTATTCTCAACTTTCCGGGAAGGATATGCTAAAGGAAAATCCGAACACAAAACAGCTGCAGGATTATATGGATTCCCAAAGGCTGGAGCTGATGGAACCAAAGGGCGATGTGCTGGTCATCCTGGGTACGGAAGATGTAACGGTAACTGGTGATACCGTGCGCCGCCTTGCAGAAAACTGGAAAAAGCGCGGGCTGAGCGTGGATTTCAAAGAGATAAAATCTGCAAACCATAGGCAATCTGTGCCCCAAAGTTTTGATGTGCAGTGGGATTTCGTGCAGAAAGTTCTGAAATAAACCCAGCCTTATTATTTTTCCCGATTCAAAATACTGAAGCATTTTATGCCCTCCTTCAGTAAAATGAGAGATTCAGCCCACTCAATCCGCCGATGGAGGGTGGTCGTGATGGCACTGCAGTTTCAGGTGCTGAAACTTGCGCCCGAAGCAACGGATGTGGCGATGTCCATATTCTCCGGAATTTATAACATAGGCATCGGCGGCGGCGCATTGCTGGGCTCGCTGGTTATTGCCGCCTGGGGGCTGGGTTTGGTAGGCGCGGTGGGCGCGGGGATTGTTTTGCTGGCTCTGCTAATCCTTACAGGATACCGGCTGTTTCGCCGAAGAAGGGTATAAGCGCAGCATTTTAAAGTTGCGGGAACTCGCTTATGCGGTTTTCTGCATCACTCATCCCGCCACAATTCACCTATTGGTTCTAAAATCTTTTTTTCTATCTTTGCACACGATTTACGGTATTAATGTCTGAAGGCCTTCGAAAGAAAGCCTTTTTTCGTAGAAACAGCCGCAAATTTTATAAAAAATGGAATTCAGACAAAAAGTAGAGCAGCTGCTCACGGAGTTTTTGCAAAGCCGTCCCGATCTGTTCCTGATGGATTTAAAAATCTCCGCTGGGAATGATGTCACCGTAGTGCTGGACGGGGATGGGGGCGTAAGCCTTCAGGACTGCCTGGATGCGAGCCGCGCCATAGAGAACAACCTCGACAGGGAGGTGCAGGATTTCTCCCTCCAGGTGATGAGCTACGGTGCTGCGGAGCCGCTGCTGAAGCCCCGCCAGTTTGTGAAAAATATTGGTAGAACGCTGAGCCTTCAGCTGGAGGATGATACCGAAATAGAAGGTGAGGCAACCCGCGCGGATGGAGATTCCGTAGCCCTAATGCTGCGCTACCGAAAACCGAAAGATGTCGGCAAAGGCAAGGTAGATGTGGAGGAGGAGCGCGAAATTCCTTATTCGCAAATAAAAAAGGCGGCAGTTGTCATAAAATTTTAAACTCAATAAAAAACAGAAGTGTAAATTGTAAAAATGAATACACAGGCATTATTGGACGCCCTGGGCGACTTTAAATACGAGAAAAATATCAGCAAAAGCGAGCTGACCGCCATCATTGAGGAGTCGCTAAAAACGCTGCTGAAAAAAAGGTACGAGACTGATGATCAGTTTGATGTGGTCATCAACCCGGATAAGGGAGACTTCGAAATCTGGCTGAACAAGCGCATCGTGGAAGACGAGATGTCCGAGGATGACGATCTAGAAATAGAAATCTCCGAAGCTCGGAAAATTGATGAAAGCTATGAGGTGGGAGAGGAGTACAGCGTGCAAATTCCGATAGAGGAACTCGGCAGGCGCAACATCCTCAGCCTGAAGCAAATCCTTGCTACGAAACTCCAGGAATTCTACAACTCGCTGCTGTACGAGGAATTCCGTGACAGAATCGGGGAGATCGTAGTCGGCGAGGTGCATCACATACGCCGCCAGCAAGTAATCCTCCTGGATGACGACGGGAATGAGTTCGTCCTCCCGAAGGAAAATCAAATCCCGGCAGACTTTTACAAAAAAGGCGAGAGCGTACGCGCCCTGGTGGAAAGTGTGGACTTCAAGGGTGCCAAGCCGCAGATCACCGTATCCAGAACTTCGCCGCTCTTCCTCGAAAAGCTGCTGGAGCTGGAAATCCCGGAAATTCAAGACGGCACCATCATCCTTAAAAAAGCCGTGCGCATACCGGGCGAAAAAGCAAAAATCGCGGTGGATGCTTATGACGACAGAATCGATCCCGTAGGTGCCTGCGTGGGCGTGAAGGGATCCCGCATCCACGGCGTGGTGCGAGAGCTCCGCAATGAAAATATCGATGTGATACAATGGTCCAAAAACCCGGAAGTACTCATCAAGCGAGCGCTGGGAAATGTGACCATTAACAAAATAGAAACCAACCCGGAGGAAAGCTACGCGATGGTGTACACGCCGGTGGACGAAATCTCCCGCGTGATAGGCAAGCAGGGGCAGAATATCCGCCTCGCATCCCAGCTTTCCGGCTACGAAATCGATGTATACCGCGAGACCAGTGAGGATGATGATGTAGAGCTGAAGGAATTCCGCGATGAGATTGAGGACTGGATTATAGAAGCCTTCCAGGAGGTAGGCCTTACCACGGCAAAGAGCGTTCTCGACAAGGATACCGACAGCCTGCTGAATATCGTAGACCTCGAGGAGGAGACCATCGAGGAAGTGAAGCAGATTCTCCGCGCCGAGTTTGAAGATTAGCCGGGAATAACCAAGAAAAAAGTTAAATTAGCCGCGCCAAATAGCGGTACCGCAAGTTTGTATGTCAAAAATTAGATTAAATAAAGCCGCAAGAGAGTTCAATATTTCCGTAGCCCGCGTAGTGGAATTTCTGCAAGGCGAAGGCTTCGAAGTAGACAGTAACCCCAACTCCCAGTTGGACGATGCGGCATACTCTGCGCTGGAATCCGAGTTTGCTACCGATCTGGAGCAGCGCCGGGCTTCCCGCGAGGTCGTCATTTCCAAAGTTCCGGAAGAGAAGCTGGAGCTGGAAGAAAAGAAAGAACCTGAGGTCATAAGAGCCAAGGCTGCAACGCCTGCAGCAAAAGTTTTGGGCAAAATAGATCTGGAGCCTAAGAAGGCAGAGCCCGAACAGCCCGCGCCATCCCAGGCAGAAGCCGCTCAGGAAAATTCTGCTGAAGAAGCTCCCGCAGAACCGAAGCAGGAGTTTAAGGTTTTGGACAAGATAGACCTGTCCGCCGTGGAGGTTTCCCGCAAGGGACGCAGCCGGGGCAGGGAGAAATCTCAAAACAAAAAACCAGAAACCGCAAGGGATACGCCTAAGGCAAGCCTGGCGGAAACTATGCCGGCACCGGCTGCGGAAAAACCTGCTGAAACCAAGGAGGAGCCTGCAAAAGAAAGCCAGCAGCCGCAAGAGCCGGAAAAAATTGAAACCGTTTACCAAAAGCTGGACGGGCCTAAGATTCTCAAGGAAAAAGTAGATCTGTCCCAGTTTGAGCGGCCGAAACCTTCCGCCAACAAGAAAAAACGCAAGCGGATAGAAAAACCTGCATCCGGAAATCAGCAGAGCAATAACAATAACCAGAATCGCGGCAGTCAGGGTCAAGGCAAGCAAGGCCAGGGCGGACAAAACCGCGGCGGACAGCGGCAGCAGGGCGGCAGAAGAAACGCGCCGGCTGCAGAGCTTACGGATGAGCAGGTGAAGAACCAAATCAAGGAAACGCTGGAAAAGCTGACGAGCAAAGGCGGAAAATCCAAGGGTGCGAAATACAGAAAGGAAAAGAGGACTTTCCGCAGAGAGCAGGAGGAATTCCAACAGGAGCTGGAGGCATCCGACAGAACGCTGAAAGTTACCGAGTACATCACCGTGGGAGAGCTGGCGGCTTTGATGGATGTGAGCCCTACCGAAGTGATTTCGGCGTGCTTCTCACTTGGCGTAATGGTAACAATGAATCAGCGCCTAGAGGCCGATACGCTTTCACTGGTTGCCGATGAATTCGGCTACAACATCGAGTTTGCGGATGCCGATCTGGAAGAGGCAGCGGCAGATGAAGAGCCTGATAATGAGGAGGATATGGAGCTTCGTGCGCCAATCGTTACCGTGATGGGCCATGTGGACCACGGAAAGACTTCCCTGCTGGATTACATCAGAAAAACCAATGTGATAGCCGGAGAATCCGGAGGAATCACGCAGCACATCGGTGCATACAATGTGAAGCTGGAGGGCGGAGAGCGCATCACCTTCCTGGATACACCGGGCCACGAAGCCTTTACGGCGATGCGTGCGAGAGGTGCGCAGGTTACGGACATCGTAATCATCGTGATTGCGGCGGATGATGAGGTGATGCCGCAAACGAAGGAGGCCATTGCGCACGCCCAGGCAGCGAATGTTCCGATGATTATCGCTATCAACAAAGTGGATAAGCCGAATGCCAATCCGGACAAAATCCGTGAGCAGCTTTCCGCAATGAATATTCTTGTGGAAGAATGGGGCGGTAATATCCAGTCGCAGGAAATATCCGCAAAGTTTGGCAACAATGTGGATGAGCTACTGGACAAGGTCTTGCTTCAGGCAGAATTGCTGGAGCTGAAAGCCAATCCGGACAAGAACGCCCAGGGTGTAATTATCGAAGCCTCGCTGGACAAAGGCCGGGGCTATGTTTCCACGCTGCTTGTTCAGGCGGGAACTCTGAAGGTGGGCGATTATCTTCTGGCGGGTAAAAACCACGGCAAGGTGAAAGCGATGCTGGATGAGCGCGGCAGAAATATGAAGGAAGCCGGGCCATCCATTCCAGTGACGGTGCTTGGGTTGGATGGTGCGCCAACTGCCGGCGATAAATTCCGTGTGTTCGATGATGAGCGCGAAGCGAAGCAAATTGCGAACAAGCGGGAGCAGCTGCAGCGCGAGCAATCCATCAGGACGAAGAAGCATCTTACGCTGGATGAAATCGGGCGGAGAATTGCGCTGGGCGATTTCAAGGAGCTGAATATTATTCTGAAAGGTGATGTGGATGGCTCTGTGGAGGCGCTTTCCGATCAGCTGCAGCAGCTTTCTACGGCGGAAATCCAGGTGAACATTCTGCACAGCGGTGTAGGGCAGATTACGGAATCTGATGTGCTTCTTGCCACAGCATCCGATGCGGTGATCATCGGCTTTAATGTTCGTGCCGGTGCCAATGCACGGGATCTGGCGGACAAAGAGCAGATTGAAATCCGCACCTATTCCGTAATCTATGCGGCGATTGATGATGTGAAGGAAGCGATGGAGGGGATGCTTTCGCCGGAAATTCGTGAGCAGGTTATCGGAAATGTGGAAGTGCGCGAAACCTTCAAGATTTCGAAAGTGGGTACGATTGCAGGTTGTATGGTACTTTCCGGAAAGGTAACGCGGAACTCCAAGATCCGTGTGCTGAGGGACGGCATCGTAAAACACGACGGCGAGCTGGAAAGCTTGAAACGCTTCAAGGACGATGTGAAGGAAGTGACTAAAGGCTATGAGTGCGGCCTGAACATCCGTGGCTACAACGATATAGAAGTGGGCGACATCCTAGAAGTTTATGAGGAGGTAGAGGTGAAGAAGAAATTGAAGTAATCCCCAGTTGTAAATAACTGTAAAGCTGCCATTTAAGGCAGCTTTTTTTATTTAGAAATTTAAAATAAATTTTTTATAATAAAAATCATTGTGATTGCAGAGTATTTTCTGTATACGCAAATTTTATTAGATAAATTACATTTAAATGTTTATTAAATGTGTTTTTGTTAACCTAATTGCTTTTATAAATGAAAAAATTGCATTTCAAAATTTGCTATATTAAATTTTATTAACATATTTGCACAGATAAACCTAAAAACTGTTAATCAATGAATGTTAAACTGAAATTAATGCCTATAGGCGCGCTATTCTTTGTGGGTGCCAGCCTGTACGGGCAGAAAACCGATTCGGTAAAGACCAAGGACATCGAGGGTGTAGTGGTAACTGCGTTGGGCCTTAAGAAGCAAGCGCGCTCGCTTACCTATTCCACACAATCTGTGAGGGCAGAGGATGTGGCAAGGGTGCCAACTGCCAACTTTACGAGCAACCTCAGCGGAAAGGTCGCTGGTCTGAGCATCAAAACGAGTGGTAATATCGGGGGCTCAGTAGATGTTACCCTGCGTGGATACCGATCTATGACGGGAAATAACCAGCCGCTGTTCGTGATCGACGGCACGCCGATGATTAACTCATCCAACTCCATTAGGAACTCGGGGCTTGCGATAGATATGGGAAATACCATTTCGGATATCAACCCGGATGACATCGCGGAAATGAATGTGCTGAAAGGTGCTGCTGCCACTGCGCTCTACGGCTCGCGCGCTGCCAATGGGGCGATCATCATTACCACAAAAAAAGGCAGGGCTTCCAAAAGGTATGATGTGGATCTGAGCTCTTCCGTTTCTGTATCGGTGATTGATAAGGAGACTTTCCCGAAATATCAGACGCAGTACGGGCAGGGCTATGGTACGGGCTACTCCCTGAACAAGGGCTACTTCGACAGCTACAACGGCGAGCCTATGGCGCCAACTTACGAGGATGCATCCTACGGGGCGGCGTTTGATCCGAACCTGCTTGTGTGGCAGTATGCGGCATTCATCCCGGGATCGCCTACATACGGAAAGGCTACACCTTGGGTGGCAGCGAAGAATGATCCTTCAAAGCTGTTTGAAACGGCCTTCAATTATAACAACTCCGTTTCCTTCTCGAAAGGAAATGAGGTGTCCAGCTTCCGCCTTTCTTACCAGAATGTGAATGGTACGGACATCCTCCCGAATACTTATCTCAACAAAAACAGCATTACGGGGAATGCGTCGTATAAAATTGCGCCGAACTTTACGGCGAGCCTATATGCTACCTATGTAGATCAGCATACCCGCGGTAAAAACCCGACAGGCTACCACGGCATCACGGGTAACTTCCGCCAATGGTGGGCCACCAATGTGGATATCAAAGAGCAGAAGGCGCTCTATAAGCTTACCGGGCGAAATGTTTCCTGGAACATTAAGGATGCTAATGATGTGTCCCCAGCGTACTGGAACAATGTCTATTTCCAGCTGAATGAAAACTACATTACGGATTCTAGACAGAGATTCGCCGGGAACTTCAGCTTGAATTATGATATAAACGAGCACTTTAATGTAGTAGCGAGGATGTCCCACGACGGGTACGAGTACTTTATAGATGAGCGCCGCGCGATAGGTTCGTTGCCGGATAATATGTCCATCGGGCCAGCCGTCGGTAACCAGCCATCCGGCTATGCTATGATGACCCAGCGGAGAAGTGAGGAAAACTACGATGTGATCGGTAATTATAAAGGTGTTTTCGCAGGAGATAATGTGACAGTGAACGCGCTTCTGGGTACTAACATTAATGTCCAAAGCTTCAAATCCAATGCTCAGGGAACGCAGGGCGGGCTTTTTGTGCCTGGCGTGTACTCCATTACCAACTCTGCTACCACGCCGAACAATCCGCTGCTGACCAATACTACGAAAAGAATTTATGGCATTTTCGCTGGTGCCAATTTGGGCTTCCTTAATACCTACTATCTTGAAGGAAATGTACGAAATGATACTTCTACAGCCCTGCCGACGCAGGATAATCAGAACAATTACTGGTATTATTCCGCTTCCGGAAGTATCGTGCTAACCGGTTGGGACTTCCTGAAAGATTCTCAAGTCCTTTCATTTGGTAAACTGAGGGCTTCCTATGCCGAGGTGGGCAGCGATACCGAGGCTAACCAGCTAAATAACCAGTATTATACCTCTACGCCATTCGGTACGCCAACATACTATTACAATACCACCGCAAAGAATAGCAGCCTGAAGCCGGAGAAAACCAAGTCTAAGGAAATCGGCCTGAACCTTCAGTTTTTCAACAATAGGCTCGGCTTTGATGTCGCAGCTTTCCAGAATGACACCTCAGATCAGATCCTCCCGCTCGCGGTATCCTATTCCTCCGGTGTGCTTTACAAATTCCAGAATGTAGGAAATATGCGTTCCGAGGGTGTAGAAGTATCCCTGAACGCTACACCGGTGAAAACAAAAGCAGTAACCTGGGATATGAACATCAACTGGTCAAATCCTCAGTCCAAAGTTACAGAGCTTGCCGAGGGTGTGGAGAACATTACTCTGGGAAGCTTCCAGGGAGGTGTGACGGTAAATGCCACCAAGGGGGAAAAGTTTGGAGCCATAAAAGGTAGCGACTTTAAATACGACGGTAACGGAAACAAAATCGTAGGAGCGGATGGAAAATATGTAAAAACGGACGGTAATTCCGTAATCGGAAATATGCAGCCGAAATGGTTTGGCTCAATTGTCAACAAAGTTTCCGTGAAGCAGCTCGCCCTATCCTTCCAGGTAGACTGGAGAGAAGGTGGCGATATCTTCTCCCTGGACCAATACTACGGGCAGGCTACTGGCCTCTATCCGGAGACGGTTTTCATCAACGACCTGGGCAACCCAGTGCGTAATACGCTGGCGAATGGCGGGGGCTACATTCTCCCTGGCGTGAAGAATACCGGCACTAAGGACAACCCGGTGTATGTGCAGAACGACATCCGCCTGGATGCTTCCGAGTTTGGTGCTATGGGCTATGCCGCATTCCCTGCAAAGCAGTTTGTTTATAAAGGGACCTATGTAAAGCTCCGCGAGGTAGCGCTCACCTACACCTTCCCGAGGGAGCTGCTTCAGAATACATTCCTTTACGGCGCATCTCTCAGCCTTGTAGGGAACAACCTTTGGATTATGAAAAAAGATCTGCCGTATGCAGATCCGGAATTCGGCCTCTCCGCGGGGAATGTTCAGGGCTATCAGACCAGCCCGCTGCCGGCAACCAGGACTTTTTCTCTTAATGCAAAACTAAACTTCTAACCTCAACAAAACATGAAAAAATATTTAATCGCGCTAATCGCCGCTGCGCCTCTGATGAATTCTTGCGTAGATGATGCAAGGATGGAGGAACTCAATAAAGACCCGAATAGCTACTACACCACGGTGCCTTCTACGCTGGTGACCTATGCTGAGAAGCAGCTTACGGACTATATGAACACCCCAAATGTGAATGTGAACAACCTGCGCCTCACTATGCAGTACTGGCAGGAAACCACCTATACCGACGAGAGCCGCTACGATTTCGATACGCGCAACGTCTCCAACCGGGTGTTCGATTATACCTATGTGAGAACTCTGAAGAATCTGGACCAGGCGAAAAAATTGGTGAACGAATATAACCCCACAGCCGCTGAGCAGGCTACCTGGCAGCAAACTAAGGTAAACCAGCTTGCCATTATTGATATGCTGCAGGTTTATACCTTTCAGGTGCTGGTAGATACCTTCGGGGATGTGCCGTATACCGAAGCCCTAGTCGCCGAGCAGAATACGCTAACTAAGTACGACAGCGGCAAGGATATCTACGCAGGGCTGATCAAAAGACTGCAGGCAGACCTTGCGTCCCTGGATACTTCCGCGGGGAGCTTTACCTCCGGGGAGAAGTTTTATAATGGCAAAACCGCTTCCTGGAAAAAATTTGGCAACTCACTTCTTCTAAAGCTTGGCATAGCTCTCGCTGATGCAGATCCTGCGCTCGCGAAAGCTACCTGTGAGGCTGCAATAAGAGGCGGAGTTTTCACTTCAGGCGCGGATGACTGCCTGCTTCCTTATCTTTCTGCCTCGCCAAATTTCAACCAGATCTACAGCAACCTGGTAGCATCCAACAGGAATGATTTCGTAGCCGGGAAAACTATTGTAGACCATATGAACGGCACCCAGGACGCCCGCAGAAGCGAGTACTTTCAGCTCAGAAACGGCGCATATATTGGAGGCGTTATTGGAGAAAACTCCCCGTTCAAGCAGTACTCCGCGCCTGGGAAGTTCGCCTATACAGCCACCACGCCGGGCATTTTGCTAAATTACACAGAGGTGGCGTTCTACCTTGCAGAAGCAGCCGCCAGATGGAATATTGGGAATGCGGAAGAACTTTATAAAAACGCTGTGAGGGCCTCGTTTGCACAGTGGGGCAAAACCGCTGCAGAAGCAGATGCATACCTCTTGG
Organism: Cruoricaptor ignavus; assembly: GCF_900141665.1. Taxonomy (GTDB): domain Bacteria; phylum Bacteroidota; class Bacteroidia; order Flavobacteriales; family Weeksellaceae; genus Cruoricaptor; species Cruoricaptor ignavus. The sequence goes on from NZ_FQYI01000004.1 coordinate 131,720, forward strand.
CAAACCCGTACAGCGCTGCGAACTGGAAGCAGTCCCTGGGGATGGAAGCCTGGGTAGCTATGTACAACCAGCCGGTGCAGGCCTGGAACTTTTGGCGCCGGCTTGACTATCCTAAGCTAAAGCCAGCGGTGGGTGCCGTGAACAGTGCGAATGGGCAAGTACCTGTGCGCCTGACCTACCCAACTTCTGAGAAAACGACCAACCCTACAAATTATGCTGCTGGCGCGGCAGCAATAGGCGGAGATTTTCTCTATACGAAGATCTTCTGGGATAAAAATTAACCAGCGAAAAGCTAATTATGTGACTGTAAGATACCCAGGAGGCGGGTATCTTACAGTTTTTTTTAGGAACTTTCCAGGATGTTTAATTGATAAATCAAAGTTTGTATTTGTAATAAAATTTTGTTAAAGTTTTTAATTTTAGTGAAAAATTCTGAAAATTAATTGTTCTGATTTTAAATTCGGCGCCAACTAATTTTTTTCCTGACAAAAAAAATTTTGCTATGTTAATTTTTATTAACATATTTGCTAACTCAAATATTAAAAACTGTTAATATGAATGTAAGAATAAAAGCACTAGGTGCCGGGGTAGTATTCTTCCTTGGTGGAGGGGTGCTTTCTGCACAGGTGCGGGATTCTGTAAAGACTAAGGAAATTGATGAAGTCGTAATCGTTGGTTATACTGCGGTTAAAAAAGAAGATTTTGTTGGATCAGTTTCCAAAGTTAAGAGTGAGGACATCAGCAAGAAGAATGTCTCCAATGTAGCGCAGGCTCTTACCGGTGAGGCTGCTGGTGTGCGAGTAATTACGAACTCCGGTCAGCCGGGTTCGGATCCTGTGATCCGCGTGCGAGGCTTCGGTTCCGTGAGTGGTAACAGGGCTCCGCTTTATGTGTTGGATGGTGTGCCATTCAGCGGGAATGTAGCATCCATTAATCCGGACGATATCGAGAGTATGAATGTCCTTAAGGACGCTACTTCTACTGCGATCTACGGTTCCAGGGGAGCGAATGGTGTTGTTTTGATTACGACCAAAAAAGGCCGCGCAAACCGCGATGTTGTGCAAGTAGAATCTAAGATCGGTTTCAACGGCGCATTTCTTCCGCGCTATGAAACCATCAACAACCCGGAGCAGTATATCGGGCTTGCCTGGGAGGCGCTTTATAACCAGCGCATGCTGATGAATCAGGCAAATCCAGCTAAGGCGGTGGATCCTGTTGCATATGCGAACGCCAATCTGTTCAGCAGCCGGGGTATTAATGCTAAATATAATATGTGGAACGCAACGGGAGCGGAACTTATTGATCCCGCTACCAGAACAGTGCGCCCGGGTATTACAAGAAAATATGACCCTGAAAATTGGGAAGATTATGCTTTCCAGACTTCGATGCGGAATGAGAACAATCTCAGCATCAGTGGGGGTTCTGGAAAAACAACTTACTATTCCGGTATCGGTTATCTTAAGGATGTTGGCTATAGTATCAACTCAAAATATGAGCGCTATAGCGGCCGTCTGAATGTTGGCCACCAGGCGCGTCCTTGGCTGAAGGGTGAGTTCAACATGGGTTATGCTTACACCAATGCTGATAGAAATGGACAATCCGAAAACAGCGGAAGTGTATTCTGGTTTGTTGATAATATCCCATCCATCTATCCTCTGTTCTTAAGAGATGCCAAGGGAAATAAAGTGGCAGACCCTTACTACGGGGGCTACCAGTATGACTACGGTGCAGGCCGCGGATTTGGTGCGCTTACCAACGCTATTGCAGACGCTACCTATGGCATTGACAATTATAAAAAGCACGAGCTAAACTCGAACTTCTTCCTAAAGGCAGATATAGTAAAAGGACTTAGTTTTGAAACTCGTTTGGGAGGCCAGTATTTTAATAATAGCCGTAACTGGTTTGGCAACCCATATTATGGTAGTTCTGCTTCGCAAAATGGTTCCCTTTACAAAACAAGAACTGAACTCTTTTCTTGGAACTGGCTTCAGTTGCTTAGATATATGAACCGCTTTGATAATCACGGATTGCAGGTCTTTGCAGCACACGAAACTACCGACTGGAAGCGTAACTTCCTATCCGTATCAAAAAACGGTCTAGTAATACCTGACGGTAAGGAGTTGAATAATGCTATAAACCAGAATCCAGCTTACTCTTATGAAGATAATTATTCTCTAGAAAGTTACTTTGGTCAGCTCTTGTATGATTACAGCAACAAATACCTCCTTTCTGCGAGTGTCCGTAGGGATGGTTCTTCCAGATTCCTTAATGATAAATGGGATACCTTCTACTCCGTAGGTGCAGGCTGGGTAATTTCGAAAGAGGATTTCATGAAGGATAATTCCGCATTCAACATGCTGAAGCTTAAATCCAGCTATGGTACAGTTGGTGATCAAGCGGGTGTAGGCTTCTATCCTGGTTATAATGTTTACAATGCTGGTAATTTCATGGGGCTGCCAGGAGCGGCTTTTGATAGGATTGGTTACCCTGACTTAACTTGGGAAAAATCCAAAATCTTCCAAGCGGGTCTGGAATTCGGGCTTCTGAAAAATCGCGTAATTGACGGTACAGTGGATTATTATAAGAAAACAACTGATAACCTGATATTTGATAAGCGCCTCGCGCCTTCTACAGGTAATGCGATTCTGAAGGCCAACGACGGCCAACTCGAAAACCAGGGATGGGAATTCACTCTTAACGCACATCTTGTAAACAAAGGAGATTTCTTCTTCGATCTAAGTTTCAATGGTGAAACTCTTAAAAATAAACTTACCAAAATGCCAATCGATGATACTACCGGTAAGGAAAAAATCATTGATCTTTCTGAGGGTGGCTTTGGTAGAGCAAAAGGCCATTCCATCTATGATTACTACCTGAGAGAATGGGCTGGAGTAAATCCGGATACTGGGGCAGCTCAGTGGGTGATGAACTATGTAGATACCAATAACAACGGAAAATTTGATGCAGGCGTAGATAATGCTATACTGTCTCTATATGAGTTCCAGGCCGCCAATCCAAATGTTGCTGTGGCAGAAACTATTACCACAAACTATGCGATGGCAACTCAAAAGTTCGTTGGTAAATCTGCAATCCCTGATTTCCGGGGCGCGTTCTCTGTAAATACCGGTTATAAATCGATATCTGTAGGTGTGCAGTTCCTTTATGGCATCGGCGGTTATTCCTATGATTATGTCTATGCTGGTTTGATGGGAAATGGTAAGATTGGTGGGAACAATTGGCACCAAGATATTCTGAATAGATGGCAGAAGCCAGGGGATTTAACCGATGTCCCTAGGTTATCAAATAACCATTCAGGTGACAATAATTTCTCCAGCCGATCTACAAGATTCCTTACAAAATCAGACTATATCGTACTTAATAACGCACGCGTTGCTTATAGATTGCCAAGCCAATTCTTAGAAGGCTGGGGGCTGAATGGTCTTGAGCTTTCTGTATCTGGAGATAACCTTTGGATAAATACTAAACGAAAAGGCTTCAATCCTACTACTTCTGAAACCGGAGGCAGCGATACCTACAGATATTCTCCACTTTCTACTGTAACTTTCGGTGCTAAACTTAACTTCTAAAATTTTATACAGAAATGAAAAAACTTATAATATTAGGCTCGCTCCTTGGTGCTTTAGTTTCTTTGAACTCTTGTCGCGATGAATTTCTGGAAAGTGAACCAACGGAAACCCTAGCAAACCCAGATGCACAATCCAAGCTGAACGGTTTGTACCTTATGATGGTGAATACAGGTACCGGGGGTACTAAAAACCATGATGATTTCGGACAGAAAGGTTACGATATTTACTCTGACCTTCTTTCCAGCGATATGGTGCTTTCTGCTGAAACTTATGGTTGGTACAGCCAATTCTCTAGGCTTAATGGTACGGCGGATTACACAAACCTAGTAAACTATAAACCTTGGAGGTATTATTATAGAATTGCATATGCTGCCAATGATGTAATTGCTGGTTTAGGAGGCAATGATGCTACAGTGACAAGCGTAAATGATAAATATGCAATGGGTCAGGCCAAAGCAATGAGAGCCTATGCATATTTTAACTTGATGCAATTCTATACACCGGCTTACGATGCTTCAGGGGACGGGGTGCCTCTTTACACTTCTACAAGCGTAGCTGCTCAGCCCACGGCAAAGCAATCTGAAGTCTATGCACAGATCATTAAAGATTTAAATGAAGCGGTAGCGCTTTTGGAAGGTTATTCCAGACCGAACAAGGGCGTTGTAAATAAATTTGTTGCAGAAGGTCTCCTTGCTTATGCATATGCCGCGACTGGTGATTATACAAATGCTGCAAAAGCTTCTTTGGACATTGTTCAGAAAGGTGGTTTTCCGCTTACTAAGAAGGAACAGGCATACGATCCTGCATTCCAGAAAGGGGGCTTTAATAATATCAATACTGAAAGCTGGATGTGGGGCTTTGATATCACTGAAGCCAATGACCTTGATTTAGTAAGTTGGTGGGGGCAGGCTGATATTTTCACCTACTCTTATGCTGCTGTAGGAGATTATAAATCAATTGACCTAAATCTTTGGGCAGAAATTCCATCATATGATGTGCGCAAAAATCAGTTCGTTACTGTTACAGAAAACAAAGATGGATCGTTAAAATTATCTGATGCAGATCAACCTGGCGATTATGAGGCAGTTCCAGCAAATAAATTCTACACTCCGCAGCGCGAAATACAGGGTCAGAGAAATATCGTGACAGATTATGTCTTTATGCGTGTGGATGAGTTTTATCTGCTTGCGGCAGAGTCTCTTGCCAAAACTGGTCAGGAAGCGCAAGCCAAAATAGTTCTTAAGAAGTTACTTGCCGAGCGGTATAGCGATAGCTCTAAACTGGCTCTTATTGACACACTTTCTGGTGCAGCTTTGTTGAAGGAAATAAACTTTCAGACACGCATAGAACTTTGGGGTGAAGGAAAGAGTTATTATGCTCTTAAGAGAAATAGAGGCACTATTAATAGAGGTCCTAATCACCTCTACTTCGTGGGACAGCAAATCCCTTACAACGATAAGAGGCTTTACCTAAAAATTCCGCAAGCGGAAATCAACAATAACCCTCATATATCTAATTAATAATCTATAAAACCCCGCAATCCGCGGGGTTTTTTGTCATTGCCATGGCGATAGGTTTTTTGCCCTTTTACCGAAATTTTCAATAGTTTTGCAGTCTAATCTTTCTGATGAGGTATTTCTGTTGGCTATTGTTTTTTTTTGCGGCATTGCTTCCGGCACAAGTCGTCAATAAGACGGATTCCAATCGGCTGCCGGCTGTTCGCGATACCCTCATCATAGACAATGGCAGGAAGGATTCTGCAAAAATTTTCCGCCCAACCATCGAGGATTATCGCCACCGCACCGAGTTTTCGGATTTCAAACCCTTCGATACCTCCTTCACCGTACAGAAGTATTACCGCTTTACACAGTACAACAATACCGATAATTTCGGAAGAATCCGCTTTGCCAACATAGGCGCGGGATTCCAGGATTTGTTTTTTGAATACAAACCCGCCCAGGCCCTGAGCCTGCTGCCAGGCAACAAACGCTACCGCATCCTCACCGCGGAAGACATTGATTATTATGATGTAAAAACGCCCACCACAAGTTTCGTTTTCCACAGCGGCGTGCGGGATGGCGGAGCACTAAAAGCCACCTATACGCAGAACTTCGGCAGCAACCTTAATCTCGCGGTGGAATACTCCGGTTTGCGCTCAAAAGGGCTTTACCAGAACAGCCTTACACAGAATTCGCATTTCCTATTTTCTGGTCATTATTTTACCAAGAACCGAAGCTATGAGGCATTTGCTCATTTTGTTTCCCATAAAATAAAGGCAGAGGAATATGGTGGTATTGCCGATCCTGACTTGTTCGAAGAAAACGATTCCAGGTTCCGAAACCGCGAAAATCTCGAGGTATTGCTCAGCGGTACCTGGTCGGATTACACATCCAAAAGGGCTTACCTGAGCCACGCGCTGCGTCCGTTTGGAGCCAACGGACTTGGAATCCGGCACCGCATCTATTATCAGGGCGATGATTACCGCCTGAACCTTAGCGCTGACGATTGGAAAACACTCAGCCCCAACGCTACAGATGGGCTTGCGCTAGAATCCAAAAAGTTTGCACGGGATTTCAGCAATACTGTCTCGGCAGTTTTTGAAAGAGAAAAATTTTCCGCAGACGCAGGCATCCGCTTCCGCAACCTGCAGCTCGGCTACCGGGATGTGGAGCTCACGGGGGCGCCTGATGCAGAAAAGAAAGAAAACAGGATTGGAGTAGTTGGCAGCTTGCGCATTAGTCCGTGGAACGAAGCAAACCTTCGTTCCCGGCTGGAATTTTCGAACGGGGAATTTTTCGGGAATTTTCTGCAGTCGCGGAATGAGCTTGGATTAAAAATTTTCGAAGATTACAGTCTTGAAGCATCACTAAATTATCAGAGCGCTGCGCCGAGTTTCAATTGGTTGGTGAATTCCACCGCAGTTTTGCCAGGCAATTATAACATCACCGATTTTAAGAATGAAAATCTGCTGGAAATTGGCGGCTCCGTTGGTTTGCAATGGTTTAATTCTCAATTGTTTGCGAAATTTTTCCGTGTGGATAACCTGGCCTATTGGGATGCCGAACTTCAACCATGGCAGAGTAGTGACGCGCTGACTGTCTTGCAGTTGGGTGCCGATGCGACTCTTGATTACAAAAAATTCCACCTGAACGGCAGGCTGCTGTTCCAGAATCACGGGGGAGCGAGGGAGGTTTATCCTGTTCCGAAATTTATCGGGCGCGGCAATCTTTATTATCAGACCTGGGCATTCCGCCGTGCCGCGGAGCTCATGGGGGGGATAAAGGTCTATTACTTCACAAATTTTGATTCCAGGGAGTACTCGCCGCTGCTGAATGAGTTTGTGATGGCGCGCCGAGGTTACTCCGTTGGAGGCCGGCCTGTTGTGGATGCGTACCTGAATATGCGCGTAAAGACGATGCAATTCTTCATTGAAGGGCAGAACTTGATCACCACTTTTTCGCGAAACCGAAACTACACGGCGCCCTATTATCCGCTGTATGATTTCCGCGTGAACATCGGCATTGTTTGGAATCTATTTAGTTGATAATGAGGCAGATAGAGCAGATTCCGTTTTCTGAAATTCCTTCCGTTCCAAAAATTGTGAAGGATTTTATTTCAGGTGAACTTTCTGATTCTCAGCAGTTTAAGTTTTGTGAAGAGAATTTTGCAAAAATCATTCAGCAGAAATCGGAAAGCTATCCGAAACATCACCGTGAAACTTTGAAGCAGGTTTTGCTTGAACAGAATAAAGCATTGAGCCTGAGTGATTTGCAGCAAAATAATCTGAAGATTTTAGGCGATGAAAATTGCTTTACTGTAACCACAGGTCATCAACTGAATTTATTTACCGGGCCTGTTTTCTTCATCTACAAAATTCTGCAAACTGTAAAAACTGCAAACTGGCTTCGGAAGCAATTCCCTGAAAATCAATTTGTTCCGCTGTTTTGGATGGCATCGGAAGACCACGATTTTGACGAAATCAATCATTTCCAAACGAAGCAGAATTTTTACCAGTTTAGCTCAGAAAGCGGCAAGGCTGTTGGCAAAATCATCGTGGAAGATTTGTCTTTTGCGGAAGAATTTCGGCGGGATTTTCAGGATAGAATTTTCGGCGAAGAACTCATTCGAAGAATGCAGCAGGCCTATGTTTCCGGAGGCACTTTGGCCGATGCTACGCGGCATTTGGTGAACGGCCTTTTTTCCGAGTACGGATTGCTGATTGTGGATGGTGATGATGCTGCGCTGAAGGCTTTGGCAGAGCCAGTTTTCCGCCAGGAATTGCTGGAAAATGCCGTGCTGAAAAGTACGGAAAAACGCGTGGAAATCCTTCGTGAAAAGTACGGCAAGGTTCAGGTGAATCCGCGGGAAATCAACCTTTTTTACCTGGGTGAAAATCGGGAGAGGATTGATGCTTTCGGCGATGATTTCGTACTATCGGAAACCAGGCAAAAATTTTCCCGTGAAGAAATCCTGAATGCGCTGGAAAATCATCCCGAAAAATTCAGCCCGAACGCTTTGCTTCGGCCGGTTTATCAGGAAACGATTTTGCCGAACATCGCTTACATCGGTGGAAATGCGGAAGTTGCATACTGGCTGGAAATGCGGGATTTCTTCTCGGAAATCGGTTTGCCTTTTCCGGTTTTAATTCCTAGAAATTCGCTGCTTTTCCTTACCGAAAAAACTTTCAGGAAAATTGAAAAAACGGACTTGCAATTAAAAGATTTCTTCGGTGATTTTAACCAAAAGGTTTTTGAGGATTTGCTTAAAGAACAGCCGCTTTCTGATGAAATTGAAAATCAGCAGAAAAAAGTGGAAGAATCTTTTCAAGTTTTGATGGAAAAATCTGAACTTACGGATGTGTCGTTCAGAAACCTTGTGGCAGCGGAACAAAAGCGGCAGTTAAAATCTTTCGAGCGGATGAAGAAGCGACTGCTTCGTGCGGAAAAAATCAAGGAAGGAGAGAAGGTGGAAATGCTCGAAAGGCTTTATCAGGAAGTGCATCCTGGAAAAATATGGCAGGAAAGAAGCTGGAATTTCAGCGAGTTTTTCGCCGATGAGGGCAGGGCGTTTTTCGATGCGGCGTATTCTGCAATCGATGTGGAAAGCCCGAAGCTTTCAATTATGCAGATTTAATCGGAAAGCATTACTTTTGTGGCTCACACCCGAAAGATGATAAAGAAGTTTTTAGCACTTTCTGCGCTGGCAATCTTCGGAACGGCCGCTGCGCAAAGGACTTATACCGTGAAGGCTGGTGATAACCCCACCACCATTGCACGGCAGCATAATATTTCCCTAAACGAACTTATCCGCCTGAATCCTTCGGCGAAAGATGGCAAGCTGCAAATTGGCGAAGTGCTGGTCATTAGCCAGGGCAAGGCTGGTTCAGCAGGCACAAATGTTCAGAAAACTTCGGTAAAAACTACCGCCACTGGCACCATTGTGCTTCAGCCAAAGCAGACCTTGTACGGCATTACCAAGCAATACCACATTTCCGAGGAAGAGGTGAGGAAGCTGAATCCTAATCTTCAGATGAAGGTTGGGGAAGAAGTGGTACTGCCATTGGAAAACTTAAAAAAATACGCTCTGCCGGGGCAAGAGGTACGCTCTACCACGGTATCCACCACCACTACCACGGTCTCTGCGCCGGAGTCCGACACCTACACCGTTCAGCCGAAGGACAATTATTACAGGATTACCAAGCAGTTTGGCATTACGCAGCAGCAGCTTTTCGCGATGAATCCAGGATTGGAAGCGAAGGGTCTTCAGCCAGGCGATGTTATCGTGGTAAAAGGCGACGCCAAGAACTTAGTGCAAAATCCTTCGACAAGCCACTCAAGCAATGTCGCAAAATTGCCGGGTGATGAATTCGTAACCTACACAGTGCGTGATGGCGATACGGTTTTCGGAATCCTGAACCGCTACCAAATAGATTTGGATGATTTGCTCACGCTGAATCCTGATGTTACCAAAGGCCTGAAAGCAGGGATGGTTTTGCGCATTAAAAAAGCGGAGGCTGCCTATGTGAAAACCTCTGGCGATGCACTGAGCGTGGTGCTAATGCTGCCTTTCGGCTTCGATACGAAGGATACGAAAATGCGCGGCATAGCCACAGATTTCCTTTCCGGCGCAAAGCTTGCCATCGAGCGCAATGCAAGGCAGGGTATGAAGCTGGACATCCGTGTGATAGATGCCGGCAACGAAGCGAATTTTAAAAACGCGCTTTCTCAGCTGAATCAAAATAATACCGACCTGATTATAGGGCCGTTCTTCAAAAGCAATGTGAAGGAAGTGCTGGATTTTGTAGGGCCCAAGAAAATTCCTGTGGTGGCACCTTTCGCCAATTCGGAAGATCTGTACGGCTACAGCAACCTGATTATCGTGGAAACAAGCGACGAAGTTTATGCACAGCGCATCATCAGGGAGGTGAAGGATGCGTACAATGGGCAGAAAATTTTCATCGTGGCGGATAAAGACAGGAAGTATGCGGATTTCATAAAATCCGATTTGGAAAAACTGCTGAAAAATCCGCAGGTTGAAATCGTGAATTCGCCGAATGAAATTCAGCCGGAAAAAAATATGATGACTGGGCAGAATGCGCCCGTTATCGCAGTTCTTGCGAATTCCAGCGACAGCGTGGGCAATGCTTTTGCGGATAAGGTCATCAGCCTTACGAAGGAAACTTCCGGCGTGAAGGCGTTCAGTATGTATTACAGCCCGGTTTTTGAGAAGAAGGTAGATGCGCTTAGTCAGGCGAATTTCGTATATTTAATGGACAGAAAAATTTCCGGCGACTCAAGTTTTGAGAAGGAAGTTCTGGCGGATTACCGCGCGAAATATTGCAAGGCGCCGCCGAAATATGCGGTAATTGGCTTCGATGTGGTAAACGATATGCTATCACGAGAAAATAGCCGCGGCGAAATTTTCCGCCAGATGAACAAGCCGCAAACTCAGCTTGCCACGAAATTTGAATTTGTGCGTGCAAAAAACAATGGTGCCTACATCAACACTGGATACAGGGTGGTAAGGCTGGTGCCATAGCAAAGCCGTAATTTCGGCGAGAATGAAATTGATATGAAGAAAGCTTTAGTTTTTCCTGGCCAAGGTTCGCAATTTGTAGGAATGGGCAAGGAACTTTACGATTCCCGTAAAGATGTGAAAGATTTGATGGATTTTGGCAATGAAATCCTTGGTTTTGATATTCTTTCCATAATGTTCAGTGGAACGGATGAAGAGCTTCGGCAAACAAGGGTCACTCAGCCTGCCATTTTCATCCATTCAGTTGCAGCCGTGAAGGCGGCCAATGCCTTGGGTTCTGCAATGGTGGCAGGGCATTCTCTCGGCGAATTTTCTGCATTGGTTGCCAACGGCGTTCTCTCGTTTGAAGACGGGTTGAAACTAGTTTGCGCCAGGGCGGAAGCTATGCAGGAAGCCTGCGATGCCAACCCTTCTTCGATGGCGGCAATTCTGGGTCTGGAAGATTCCAAGGTTGAAGAAATCTGCGCGGAAACGGAAGGTGTGGTGGTTCCGGCGAATTACAACTGCCCTGGTCAGCTGGTGATTTCCGGCGAAACCGCAGCAGTGGAAAAAGCCTGCGAAAAGCTGAAGGCTGCCGGTGCAAAACGCGCTCTGCTGCTGCCTGTGAACGGTGCCTTCCATTCACCGCTGATGCAGCCTGCACAGGATAAACTGGCAGAGGCCATTTACAATACGAAGTTCCGCCAGCCTACGATGCCGGTTTACCAAAATGTGACGACAACTGCGGTGACCGATCCGGAAGAAATTCAGAAAAACCTGGTGGCACAACTAACGGGCGCTGTGAAGTGGACGCAAAGTGTGCAGAATATGATAAAAGATGGCGCCGGAATTTTCGTGGAGGTGGGTCCCGGAAAAACGCTGCAAGGCCTGATTAAGAAAATTGACCCGGAAGTTTCTACGACAAGCTCGTAATCCGTCAATGATGATTGACAAATGATAGTTAATTGGCTGGTGCTGCCTTTATCAAGGTTTCCAATCTTTGACATAGGTTTTAAGCAACATAGCCACAAAAACATCGCGGCACAAGATTTCGGTTGTTATGTTTTCGTTGAAATCCTTCGACAAGCGCAGGATGACAAGTTGATCGAATTAATCATCAACCAATAATTATAAAAATATGTCCCGATACTTCTCGCCTGGAAAATTGCTGCTGAGCTCGGAATATGCGGTTTTGGACGGTGCTATGGCATTGGCCGTTGCCACAAAACCTGGCCAGGAACTTTTTGCTGAAGAAAAATCGGACGGGAATTCCAGTGTTTTCTGGACGGCGAAGCATCAGGGAAAAGACTGGCTTTCAGCGGAAATCGATTACAAGCACTGGAAAATTCTTCGCACCAACAAGCCTGAGGCTGCGGAATTTGTAATGAAAGTTCTGCGGATTGTGCAGCGTTTATCAGAGGAAAAATTCCATTCGGACGCTTCTTATCATTTAACGACTAATCTGGAATTTCCTGCGGATTATGGCTTGGGCAGCAGCTCCACTTTGATGGCCAATCTTTCAAAATGGGCAGGAACCGATGCCTTTTCGCTCAACGAAAAATCGCTTGGTGGCAGCGGTTATGATGTTGCCGTGGCAATGGAAAAAGCGGCTATTCTTTACCGAAATTCAGAAAACGGAAGGGAAATTGAAAAAGTGGAATTTTCGCCTGAGTTTCGTAACGAGCTGATTTTCATTCATTTAAACCAAAAGCAAAATTCAAGGGAAGGCATCGGGCTTTACCGTGCGAAAGAAAAATCTCAGCAGTTGATGGATGAGTTTTCGGAATTAACGATGAAGATCTATCAGGCGGAAACTCTGGCAGAATTTTCCCGGCTGATGGAAACGCACGAGAGAAAACTGTCGGACTTTCTGCAAATAAAAACAGCGAAGGCGCTGCACTTCGCCGATTGCCCTGCGTTCATCAAAAGTCTTGGAGCCTGGGGCGGTGATTTTGTGATGAGCCAAAAATTTGAAGGCTGGCAGCATTATTTTTCCGCCAAAGGTTTTAAAACTATTTTTGAGTGGGATGCGCTGATTCTTTAATTTCTTGTTTTCAATTCTGATTTTTATCATTAACTTTATCACCGAAATGGTGGTGATTATCGTTAAATTTGTGGAATAAACATTGAAAAACAGAATTTATGAAAAACATCAAGATCATCCAGCAGCTGGACAGCCTTGGCATCACAGGCTATGAGGAAATCGTGTATAACCCGACTTACGAAAAGCTTTATCAGGACGAGATTTCCGAGAAAAATCAGGGCTTTGAAAAAGGTACGGTAACGAAATCCGGAGCTGTGGCCGTGAAAACCGGAATCTTCACAGGGCGTTCGCCGAAGGACAGATATATCGTAAAAGACGACGAGACGAAGGATACCATCAACTGGGACGGGAAGGTGAATTTCCCTACGACCAACGAAGTTTTCCAGCACTGCAAAAAGCTGGTGATGGAGCAGCTTTCCAAGTCGCCAAAAATTTATGTGGTAGATGCATTCTGCGGTACCAACCCTGATACAAGGCTGAAGGTGCGCTTCATAATGGAAGTGGCCTGGCAGGCACACTTTGTAACGAATATGTTCATCCGCCCATCGCTTTACGAGCTGGAGCATTTCGGCGAGCCGGATTTCATCGTGGTGAACGGTTCCAAAACTACGAACCCTGACTGGAAGGAGCAAGGCCTGAATTCCGAGAACTTCGTGATGTTCAACCTTACCGAGAAAATGCAGATCATTGGCGGTACCTGGTATGGCGGCGAAATGAAGAAAGGGATGTTCGCGATGATGAACTACTACCTGCCGCTGAAGGGTATGGCATCGATGCACTGCTCTGCCAATGTAGGGGAGGAGGGCGATGTAGCGCTGTTCTTCGGGCTTTCCGGAACAGGGAAAACCACGCTTTCTGCAGACCCGAAACGCTACCTGATTGGCGATGATGAGCACGGATGGGATGACCACGGCGTATTCAACTATGAGGGCGGCTGCTATGCTAAGGTAATTGATTTGACGGAGGAGAAAGAACCAGACATCTACCGTGCAATCCGCCGTGATGCGCTTCTTGAAAATGTAGTGGTGAAGGAGAATGGCCAAACCGATTATGCGGATAACAGCATCACGGAAAACACAAGGGTTTCCTACCCAATCTACCACATCAGCAAGATCGTGCTGCCTTCCAAGGCTGGCCACGCAAAGAAAATCGTTTACCTTTCTGCGGATGCGTTCGGCGTACTGCCACCGGTTTCCATCCTGGATGAAGATCAGGCGCAGTACCACTTCCTTTGCGGCTACACATCCAAGCTTGCCGGTACGGAAAGAGGCATCACGGAGCCGCAGCCATCGTTCTCGCCGGCTTTCGGTGAGGCCTTCCTTACGCTGCATCCTACGATGTACTCCAAAACCTTGATTGGCAAAATGAAGGAGCACGGTGCGAAAGCCTACCTAGTAAACACCGGCTGGAACGGTACCGGAAAAAGGATTTCCTTGAAAGATACGAGGGCGATTATCGATGCGATTATCGATGGCTCAATCGACAATGCGGAAACTGAAACGCTTCCGGTGATGAACCTGACTTTCCCTACGAAACTTCCGAATGTTTCCGAAGGAATTCTTGACCCCAGAGCTACCTATGCCGATGCTTCCCAATGGGAAACGAAAGCGAAAGACCTTGCGGCGAAGTACATCAAAAACTTTGAGCAATACTGCGACAATGATGAGGCAAAAAGGTTGGTAGCTGCAGGCCCGCAGATTTAATTTTAGAATAAATGCAAAAAATTTCCCTTTCAGAAATGAGAGGGAATTTTTTTAGCTGTTCGCTTTTAGTTATTTTATATTACGCATCAAAAACTCAACCGACATTCTGTAGCCATCCGTTCCAAAGCCTGAAAGCACGGCGTTGCAATGCTCAGCGGTTACGGATTTCCGGCGGAATTCCTCCCGCTGGTAAATGTTGCTGATGTGCACCTCAATTTTTGGGACGGAAATATTTTTCAGGCAATCTGCAATGGCGTAGGAATAGTGCGTGAAAGCGCCGGGATTGATGATGAGCGCATCGAAATCTTCCTGCTGAAGCCGATCGATAATTGCACCTTCCGAATTGCTTTGAAAAAAATAAATTTCTGCGGAAGGGAATTCTTCGCGCAAACTTTGCAGAACGCTGTCCATCGAAACCTTGCCGTAAATTTCTGGTTCGCGTTTTCCCAAAAGATTAAGGTTCGGGCCGTTGCCAATGAGGATTTTCATAGGGTAAAATTAGCAAAAACAAAATTCCCGTCCGCTAAATTTAATCCTTTACCTTTGCTCAAAATTCTGATTTGAATCTCAGGCCAAGAATAGAGTACGAAAGCCCAGAAAATATCAGGCGTTTCCAGGAGGAAAAACTGCGGGAGCTTCTCATTTATCTTAGGAAAAAATCGCCTTACTACCAAAGGCTTTTCACTGAGCAAAATATTGATATTCAGGAAATTACAACACTGGAAGATTTGCAGAAAATCCCATTTACCACGAAGGATGATCTGCACAATTTCAATGCGGATTTCTTCTGCATCCCGATGAATGAGGTGGCGGATTTCAGCACAACTTCCGGAACGCTGGGCGATCCTGTAGCCTTTGGTCTTTCGGCAAAGGATTTGGAGAGGCTGGCGTACAACGAAGCGCTGTCCTTTGCCTGTGCTGGTTTGCAGCAGGGCGATTTGGTGCAGATGATGACCACGATTGACAAGCGATTTATGGCTGGAATGGCGTATTTCCTGGGGCTGCAGAAGCTGGGTGCCGGGGTTGTTCGTATGGGGCCAGGAATTCCGGAGCTGCAGTGGGATTCCATCCTGAGATTTCGCCCAAAATGGCTGATTACCGTGCCATCCTTCCTTCTGAAAATGATAGAATATGCGGAAAGCCACGGCATTGATTACCGAAATTCTTCGGTTTACGGTGCGGTCTGCATCGGCGAAAGTTTGCGAAATCAGGATTTCAGCGATTCTGACTTGGCGGCAAGAATTCGCGAAAAGTGGGACATCCAGCTTTTCTCAACCTATGCATCAACGGAAATGGCCACCGCTTTCACCGAATGCGAATTTCAGAACGGCGGGCATCATCATCCCGAACTAATCATCACCGAAATTGTGGATGATGCCGGGAAACCTGTAGCTGAAGGGCAAAGCGGCGAACTCGTGATTTCCACGCTGGGTGTGGAAGCGGTGCCGCTGCTTCGTTTCAAAACCGGCGACATCGTGCAGGCCCACACGGAAAAATGCCGCTGCGGAAGAACGACGCTGAGGCTGGGACCGGTGCTCGGACGGAAGCAGCAGATGATAAAATACAAGGGCACCACGCTGTATCCACCGGCTTTGATGGACATTCTGGCGGGATTTCGCGGTGTGGAAGTTTATCAGATTTGCATTAAAACCAACGAAATTGGTACGGATGAAATCCTTGTGCAAATCGCAGCACAAGATGCTTCCGAAGAATTGCTTCTGGAAATTCGGGATCATTTCCGCGCGAAACTTCGGGTGACGCCAAAAATCGAAATTTGTGACAGCGAAGATTTGAGCAAAAAAGTTTTCAATCCGAAATTCCGTAAGCCGATAAATTTTGTAGATTTGAGAACTAATTAATCTTAATTATGAAAAAGCTTGTTCTGTTTTTCGCGTTGCTGCTGAGCGTTGCGGTTTTTGGCCAAAAACTAAGATTGGTTTCCGGAAATCTTGATTTTCTGAAGGATGTTCAGGAACTGAATGTGGAGTTTGATTTTTCGGAGGTGACTTTCTACAAAGAGAATATCAGCGAAAGCCAATACATCGAAAGGCGCAAAAAGGAGATTTCCCAAAATAAGAACGAAGCGGAATTTGAAAGATGGGAAAAAGATTGGCAGCGCACGAAAACCGTGCAGATTCCGGAGAAATTTCTAGCGTCTTTCAACAAATATCAGAAAAAAATGAAGGCTGCCACCGGAGTAAATTCGAAATACACACTGAAAGTGAAAACCACCTGGATTTATCCTGGATGGTTTGCCGGCGTGATGAGCCAGCCATCCAAGGTAAGCACGCTGCATCAGTTTGTAGAAACTGCAAATCCATCAAAAGTTCTAGCGGAAATAGAGTGCCTAAACGCGCTGGGCGATAATTATGTGGGCCTGCCGAATAACAATGACAGAATTGCGGAAGCCTACGCGAAAACATCCAAAGAACTGGTGCAGTTTATTGCTAAGAAACTTTAATTTTATCCAGCGTCAATCATCATCGCTAAATTCCGTACGGCATTTTTATGCTTGCGAACGAACGGATTTTCACGGTTCCAAACATAGCCAGCAAGTACGGCGCAGATTTTCCGCTTGATGTCCGGGTTTTCCGGCTGATGGAAGAATAATTTCTGCAGATTTCCGGTGTACCATTCCGAAACATAGGTGCGGAAAACATCCACGCCAAACTGGATGTGCTCGGCGTATTCCTTTTCCCAATCCACCGTTTCGCCTTCCAGCTGGCGCTTTGCAAGCTTCGCTGCAAGCATTCCGGATTCCGTAGCGAAGGCCATTCCGGAAGAAAAAACAGGGTCGAGAAATTCCGCGGCATTTCCAGTGAGAGCGTAGCCTTCGCCGCAAAGCTGCTTCACAGCGCAGGAATAATTGGTAAGCCTTTTCGGTTCGAAGAGGAATTCCAAATAGCCGAAACGCTTTGAATAGTAGTCAGATTTTTTAATGGCATTCCGCAACGCTTCCGCAGTATCGCCGCTTTCGGAAAGTTTGTTGATATAATCGGTAGGGCCTACGATGCCAACGCTTGTATTGCCGTTAGAAAACGGAATTACCCAAAGCCAAACCTGCGTTTCCAGAATATCGAAAGAAATCTGCGTGCCTTCCACACCTTCTTCCCGCTTGATGTCTTTGATGTGCGTGAAAACTGAAGAGTGCGCATCCAAAACGGAAGGCATTTCCAGGTTGAGAAGCCGCGGCAAAACACGACCGTAACCGCTGGAATCGATAATGAATTTGGCGCGAATTTGCCGTTCGTTTCCGTCCTTATCACGCAGCGTAGTCACGGAATTTGAGCCGTGGAATTCCACATTTTTTACTTCCGTTTCAAACTCGATTTCCACGCCATTTTGCTGCGCGGCTTTTGCCAAAGTATCGTCAAAGTCGGCCCTGGGAACTTGCCAGGTCCAATCCCAGCCTTCGCCAAATTTATCACCGAAATCGAACACGCAGATTTCCTTTCCGCGGATGAATCTTGCGCCGAATTTCTTCTCAAAACCCTGCGCATCAAGCAGCGGGAAAAGCCCAGCTTCATCGAAGTGGTCCATCACCCTGGGTATCAAGCTTTCACCGATGACAAAGCGCGGAAACTTCGCCTTTTCTACAACCTTCACCTTCACGCCGTTGCGCTGCAGCCACGATGAAGCCACGCATCCTGAAGGCCCTGCACCAATCACAAGAACATCCGTTTCTTCCATTGGATTTTAAATTTTTGGTTTGAGCAAAAATTTTATATTTGCGCCACAAATGTATTCAAAAACATTTGAGAAACAATGTTTTAGAGTCAATAATTTTAAAGATGAAACTCAGCGGAAAACTAAGCCTGCAAGATTTTCTCAGCATCGCCGTTCAGGGTGAAAAACTTGAGATAGATGATGCGATGCTTCGCCGCGTAGAGCGTAGTTTTGAGTTCCTGAAAAGCTTCTCGGATGATAAGGTAATTTATGGCGTGAACACCGGTTTTGGTCCGATGGCACAATACCGCATCGCCGATTTTGAGAAGAAAGAACTGCAGTACAATCTCATCAGAAGTCATTGCGGTGGCATCGGGAAACCGCTGGACGAAGCGGCGGCAAAAGCCGTGATGCTGGCAAGGCTGAACACCTTGGCGCTCGGGAAATCGGGTGTGCATCCCAGCGTGATTTTGCTGCTTAAAGAATTGATTAACAGAGAGATAACGCCGCTGATTTTTGAGCACGGTAGCGTAGGTGCAAGCGGTGATCTGGTGCAGCTTGCTCATCTGGCTTTGGTGCTGATAGGTGAGGGCGAAGTTTTCTACAAAGGTGAAAGAAAGCCGACGGCAGAAGTATTTGATAATGAAGGGCTTACGCCGATTGAGATTCACATCCGTGAAGGCCTTGGGCTGATGAACGGCACTTCCTGTATGAGCGGTATCGGAATATTGAATCTTCATTATTCTGAGCGAATTATTGAAATATCGTTAAAGCTTTCTTGTGCGGTTTTAGAGCTGGTAGAATCTTACAGCGATTATTTTTCCGAGCAGCTGAACAATTCAAAACTTCACGAAGGTCAGCGGAAAATAGCTGAGAAAATGCGTTCGCATTTGCAAGATAGTAAGCTTGTAAGAAGAAGGGAAGACCATCTTTACGCTTCTGGAAACAGCGAGGAGATTTTCAGCCAAAAGGTTCAGGAATATTATTCGCTGAGATGTGTGCCGCAGATTTTAGGCCCAGTTTTAGATACTTTGCATTTTTCGCAAGAAATTCTGGAAAATGAAATAAATTCCGCAAATGATAATCCGATTATCATTCCGGAAGAAGAGCTGGTTTACCACGGTGGAAATTTCCACGGCGATTATGTGGCTTTGGAAATGGACAAACTGAAACTTGCCATTACACGCGTTTCATTGCTGGCAGAGCGCCAGCTGAACTACCTGATGAATTCCAAAATCAACGAGATTTTCCCGCCGTTTATGAACCTTGGCAAGCTCGGTTTCAATTTTGGGATGCAGGGCGTGCAGTTTACGGCGGTTTCTACCACGGCGGAAAACCAGGCGCTTTCCACATCGGTATATGTGCATTCCATCCCGAACAATAATGACAACCAGGATATTGTAAGTATGGGAACGAACGCTGCCACGATGTGTGCGACAGTCATCGATAATACTTTCGAAGTGCTTGCAATTCAGGCAGTTACCGTAGCACAGGCTGTAGATTTTTTGAATGCCCACGGCAAAATTTCA
This sequence comes from Cruoricaptor ignavus, assembly GCF_900141665.1. Classification (GTDB taxonomy): domain Bacteria; phylum Bacteroidota; class Bacteroidia; order Flavobacteriales; family Weeksellaceae; genus Cruoricaptor; species Cruoricaptor ignavus. The sequence continues at coordinate 151,263 of NZ_FQYI01000004.1, forward strand.
TCTGCCACGAAAAATCTTTACGATGAAATCCGAAGCATCGTCCCGAAATTTTCGGATGACCCGGTGCTTTATCCATCCATCGAAAAACTTAAACAACACCTTAAACACAATATTAAATTATGAAAAAGTTAATCCTGATCTGCACGGTGCTGCTCTCGGTTTTCGCCGTAGCGCAGCGCAGCCTTGCCCTTGTAAAAATCGGGGATAAGTGGGGCTATATCAACGAAAGGGGCGACCAAGCCATCGAGGCGAAATTTGAAACGGCGAAAAGCTTCTCGCCGGATGGCCTTGCTGCTGCACGGAGCGGCAAGCTGTGGGGCTACATCGATACGAAAGGCAGCTGGGCAATTGAGCCGCAGTTTACCAACGCTCATCCGTTTTCCGACGGCGTAGCCTTGGTGGAGAAAGACAAGAATTCTTACTACATTAACAGAAAGGGTGAAAGGCTGGAATTTCCGCAGACTGATAAGCTGTTCAGCTTTCAGGGTGGCACAGCGGTTATTCGGCGCGGAAACAAAGTGGGGCTCATTAACCCGAAAGGCCAGATCGTAGCGGAAGCGAAATACGACGAGATAAAGCCGATGATGAACGGCTTTGCAAGGGCGAAGCTTTACAACAGGTGGGGAATTCTGGATGATAAGGGGAAAACCGTGGTAGACTTTGATTATGACGACATTGGAGAATACAGCAACGGCGTAACCTGGGCAAAGCGCGGCGCACAGTTTGGCACCGTGTACAAAGGGAAATTCAATGCGGTAGAAGGCGCGGAAAAAATCTGGGATTTCGACGGCAGCGATTTTACCTATGCCAAGAGGCTGGGGAAGATTGGCTTCATCGACAAAAAAAGCGATTGGGTAATAGAGGCGAAATACGATAAGGCAAGGTCTTTCAACGATGGTTTTGCGCCGGTTTACCTCGGTAAAAAGTGGGGCTACATTGATACGAAAGGAAATTGGCTGGTAGAGCCACGCTATGAAGATGCGGAAATTTTCAGCGAAGGTATGGCGCCTGTGAAAAGCAAAAGCTGGGGCTTTATCGATAGAAGCGGAAAGCTGGCAATTCCGCACGAATACGATATTTCCGTGAATTTCAACTTCTGGCAAAAAGAGAAAGGCTTCCAAAATGGCCTTGCAAGAGTGAAGCGCGATAAAAGGTGGGGCTTCATAGATAAGCAGGGCAATACTTTGGGGAAGGTTTGGTATGAAAATGCCGAGAATTTTGTAAGAGTAAAGTAGATGAAGTGCGCAATTGTAACCGGTGCTTCCCGAGGAATTGGCAGGGCGGTAAGCCTGAAGCTTGCTGAAGATTTGGGCTACCACATCCTGCTGAATTACACATCCAACGATGCTGCGGCGGAAGAAACTTTGCAGAAAATTCAGGAAAACGGTGGTGATGCTACGCTGCTGAAATTCGATGTTTCTAATGCAGAGCAAACGCATAGCGTTCTGGAAAAATGGCAGCAGGAAAACCCTGATGCCGTGGTGGAAATCATCGTGAATAATGCGGGAATTACGCGGGACGGCCTTTTTATGTGGATGCCGAAGGAAGACTGGCAAAGCGTGCTGGATGTGAGCCTGGGCGGCTTCTTCAATGTCACGAATTTTTTCATCCAAAAACTTTTGCGGAATAAATTTGGGCGGATTATAAACATCGTCTCGGTTTCCGGTGTGAAAGGTACGCCAGGCCAGGTGAATTATTCCGCGGCAAAGGCTGCCCTGGTAGGCGCTACGAAAGCTTTAGCACAGGAAGTTGCAAAGCGGAACATCACGGTAAATGCCGTGGCACCGGGCTTCATAAAAACGGATATGACGCAGGATTTCGATGAAAATGAAATGAAGGCGATGATCCCTGCCCACCGCTTCGGCGAAGCGGAAGAAGTGGCGGATTTAGTTTCGTTTCTCGCTTCCAAAAAGGCGTCGTATATTACGGGCGAAATTGTGAATATCAACGGCGGCATTTATTCATAAACAAAAATTATAGGAAAAAATCTATTTTCTGGGATGGAAAACAGGGTGGTAATCACCGGGATGGGAATTTGGTCTTGCCTTGGCACTTCGCTGGATGCGGTGAAGAATTCGCTGTATGAAGGGAAATCCGGAATTCAGTTTCTGCCGGAAAGGAAGGAGTTCGGCTTTCGCTCGGCGCTTTCAGGAGTGGTGCCGAAGGCTGATGTGAAGCCGTTCCTGAACCGCAGGCAGCGGATAAGCATGGGCGAAGAAAGCGAGTATGCCTACCTTGCAACTTTGCAGGCGCTGGAGCAGGCAGGGATTTCGCAGGAATTTCTCAGCGAGAACGAAGCGGGAATTCTGTACGGAAACGACAGCGTTTCCAAAGCGGTGGTAGAATCCATTGATTGCGTTCGCGAAAAAAAGGACACCACGCTGATTGGTTCCGGCGCGATTTTCAAGTCGATGAATTCCACTGTAACGATGAATCTTTCCACGATTTTTCAGCTGCAGGGCATCAATCTTACCATCAGTGCTGCTTGTGCAAGTGGCTCACACTCAATAGGTTTGGCGTATCTTTTAATCAAAAACGGCCTGCAGCAAATGGTGATTGCTGGCGGAGCGCAGGAAACCAACCAATACGGTATGGCGAGCTTTGATGGCCTGGGCGTTTTTTCCACGAGGGAAGATGAGCCTGCGAAAGCTTCCCGCCCTTTCGATAAGGATAGGGATGGCCTGGTGCCTTCCGGCGGTGCAGCCACGCTGATTATCGAAAGCCTGGAATCTGCGCAAAAGCGCGGGGCGAAAATTTTGGGCGAAATCATAGGCTACGGATTTTCTTCAAACGGTGGCCACATTTCCACACCGAATGTGAACGGCCCTGCACTGGCTATGCAGCGCTCTCTAGAGCAGGCGAAAATTTCTGCTGATGAGGTGGATTACATCAATGCGCACGCTACTTCCACGCCAATTGGCGACAGCAATGAAGCGAGCGCGATTTTTGAAATCTTTGGTGGTAAAACGCCCGTAAGTTCCACAAAATCAATGACTGGGCACGAATGCTGGATGGCCGGTGCAAGCGAAATCGTGTACTCAATGCTGATGATGCAGCACGGATTTCTGGCGCCGAATATCAACCTGGAAAATCCGGACGAAGCTTCGGCAAAAATCAACATCATAAAAGAAGTGCAGAATAAAAAAATTGATGTAATTTTGTCGAACTCTTTCGGTTTTGGCGGTACGAACTCGTCGATTATCGTGAGGAAATTTAACTGACAATTATGACTGTAGCAGAAATCGCCCAAACTGCCAACGATTTTCTTGTAAGCGAGTTTGAAGTGGATGCCGATGAAATTTCGGCTGATGCCAACTTCAGCGAAACGCTTGGGCTGGATAGCCTGGATTATATCGACCTGGTAGTAGTCATCGAATCCAATTTCGGTGTGAAGTTTGGCGAGAAAGATTTCAAGGAAATCACAACTTTTGAAGATTTTTATCAAGCAATAGCGCAGAAAATTCAGCAGAAAAATTCATAAATCCACTATGAAAAAGTGGGACGGAAAATCGCGCGGCACACTTCTCGGCTACCGTATTTTCGTCTTTTTCCTTAAAAATTTCGGTGTCCGTTCGGCATACGGCGTGCTGTATTTCGTAGCGGCATACTATTTCCTTTTCCTGAAAGAAAGCAACCGCGCAATTTTTTATTATTTCCATAACCGGTTGGGTTTCACTAAAGTAAAAGCGAAAATTTCTGTTTATAAAAATTACCTGGTTTTCGGGAAAACGATTATTGATAAAACGGCGATTTCCTCAGGGCAGAGGAATCAGTTTTCGTATGAATTTGACGGGATTGAAAATCTGCAGCGGATGATGGCAGGTGGAAAAGGCGGCGTGCTCATCAGCGCACACATCGGGAATTTCGAAATTGCCGAGCGGTTTTTTTCTGAGATTGATTTCAATTACCAAATCCACATCGTGACTACGGATCAGGAACATTCCCACATCAAGGAATACCTGGAAAGCCTTGCTGACCGGCCGAAAACCACGAAGTTCATCTACATCAAGGATGATATGTCCCACATTTTTGAAATCAGCGAGGCGCTGTCGAAAAATGGCATCGTGTGTTTTACGGGCGACCGATATTTTGAAGGCAGCAAGTTTATGGAAGAAGAATTTCTGGGAAAATCGGCGAAGTTTCCGGCAGGCCCGTTTCAGATTGCATCCCGCCTGAAAGTGCCCGTAGCGTTCGTTTATGTAATGAAGGAACCGAAGTTGCACTACCATCTTTTCGCGAGAATTGCGAACGCGAAGCACCGGGATTCTCAGGCTTTGCTGAAGGCCTACACCGAAAATCTTGAGCAGATGCTGGCAAGGTATCCGCTGCAATGGTTTAATTATTTCGATTTCTGGGACGATTTGGAATGATATGCAGAAATTTGATGTCGTTGTAATTGGCAGCGGGCTTTCTGGCCTGGTTTCCGCCTTGATTTTGGCGAAGCACGGTCATAAAGTCGCTGTGCTGGAACAGAATGTTCAGTTTGGCGGCAATCTGCAGACTTTCAGCCGTGAAAAGTGCATTTTTGATACCGGCGTTCATTACTTGGGCGGGCTTTCCGAGGGCGAAAATCTTTACCAATTCTTCGATTATCTGGGCATAATGCAGGATTTGAAACTGCAGAAGATGGATGAGGTTTTCGATAAGATTATTTTTTCCGATGAAGATTCTGAGTTTGGAATTGCGCAGGGTTTTGAAAATTTCGTGAAGAATTTGCTCGAAAAATTCCCAGAAGATAAAGCGACGATTGAGAGGTATTACGCTGATATTCTGACTGTTACGAATCGGTTCCCAAATTATGTGCCTGGAAGAGAAGGCATAATTCCGGTTGAGATTTTATCAATAAATGCCCGAAATTATTTCGAAAATCTCACTTCCAATTTGAAGCTGAGGAGCGTTTTGGCAGGGCAAAGTTTTCTTTACGGTGGTCTGGATGAAGAAACGCCGTTTTACCTCCACGCTTTGTGCGTGAGCTCTTACCTTAAAAGCTCGTGGAAAATTCAGAATGGCGGCAGCCAAATTACAAAACTTTTGGTTCGCGAACTGAAAGCTTCGGGCGCACAACTGTTTAAAAGACAAAAAGTTACGGCATTCAATTTTGATAATGAAAAGTTAATTTCGGTTTCATCAGACAGCGGCAATGAATTTTTCGCGGATAGATTTATTTCAAATATCGATCTTAAAAAAACGGTAGAACTTGCTGGAAATCAGCGGTTTAAAAAAAGCGTTTACCAATCGGTTGGAAAAGCTAAAATCAGGGAAATCCTGTTTCAGTGTTTATCTGGTTTTGAAGCCGCACGCTTTGGAATATTTCAATCATAATTTTTACCATTTTGAAAATTATGGGAGCGTTTTTCGCGGAAGTGAAGATTTTTATATGCTTTCTGCTGCGGAATCCTCAAAATTTCCTGGTTTTGTAGAAAGCCTAACGATTTTGGTTTATATGAATTTTTCCGAAGTGGAAGCGTGGGAAGCTTCGCAGAATACCGCCGCAAAACCTTCCGAAAGACCGGGAAATTATCGAGATTTTAAAGCACGAAAATCAGCGGAAATTATTGATTTGGTTTGCAAGAAATTTCCTGAAATTCGTGCTGCCGTGAAGTCGGTTTATGCTTCGTCGCCGCTTTCTTACCGCGATTACATCGGCACAGATAGCGGTGCGATGTATGCATACGAACACTCATCCGAAAATCCGCTACAAACGGTTTTCTCGCAAAAAACATCCGTGCCCAATCTATATCTCACCGGGCAAAGCGTGAATATGCACGGCATTTTGGGCGTTACAATCGGTGCGTTTTCTTTGTGCCGAGAAATTCTTGGCTATAATTTTTTGAACGAAGAACGCCAATGAGAAAGTTTCAGATTTTTTCGCTGGCTCTTTATTTCCTGCTGGTTTCCTGTGGTGCGAAGAAGCATTTGATTAATGAAAAAGAAATTGCTTCCTACGATTTATCCATTCCGAAAATCGAAAAAATCAACGATTCTACTTTTATTTATCAAAATGTATTTTTGATAAAAAATCAGTACAAAATTTACGAATTGTATAATTCGGGTAATGCGTTGCAACTGGGCTACAATCACGGTGCTTTGGCGGAAAATCTTTTGCATCAGCAGGAAAGGGCGCTTTTTTCCAAAGTTGAAGAATTCGTCCCTTCGAAATTTAAGCAGGGAGTTCTTCGGAATCTCGTGAGAATTTACACGGGCGGTATGCCGAAGAATGTAACCAAGGAATTTCAGGCGGAAATTTTCGGGATTTCCCGCTATGCATCGGATGAGTTTGATTTCATCGCACCGAAGTTCCAGCGGCAGATGATTCTGCACGCAGCGCACGATATCGGGCACGCAATGCAGGATTGGATGCTTGTAGGCTGTTCGTCACTAGCAGTTTGGGACGAAAATTCCCACAATGGAAAATTGCTGATTGGCCGCGCTTTCGATTTTTACGCCGGCGATGAATTTGCGGAAAATAAACTGCTGCAGTTCGTGAAGCCGGACGAAGGAATTCCGTTTGCTTCCGTATCCTGGCCTGGAATGATTGGCGTAGTTTCCGGGATGAATGCCGAAGGTTTGAGCGTGACAATTAATGCCGGAAAATCCGGAATTCCGCTTTCTGTGAAAACGCCGATTTCCCTGCTGACAAGGGAAATTCTGCAGTATGCAAGCACGATAGATGAGGCGGTAGAAATTGCAAAACGGCGGAAAGTTTTCGTGGCGGAATCGATAATGGTGGGCAGCTCGAAAGATCGGAAGGCTGTGATTATCGAAGTTTCGCCGAAGAAAATGGGCGTTTACGAAGTTGAAAATTCGGCACAATTGGTTTGCACAAACCATTTTCAGTCAGAAACTTTTTCGGATGACCGGCGGAATAAAAAGTGGAAGGAGAAGAGCCATTCTGTTTATCGCCAGAAAAAAATCAACGAGTTTTTAGTTGAAAATCAGAAACTTACGCCGGAAAAGATGGCGGAAATCTTGCGTGAGCGTTCGGGAATAAAAAACCGTGATATTGGCAACGGCAACGAAAAATCCATCAATCAACTTTTGGCGCACCACGCTGTGATTTTCTCTCCGGAAGAAAAAATCATCTGGGTTTCCGCGAAGCCTTATCAGCTCGGCGAATTTGTGGCTTATGATTTGGGCGAGATTTTTTCGGGAGCACTGGCGCAGAAAATTCCAAAGAGAAAAGATTTGACGATTGCCAAGGATCCGTTCCTTGATTCGGAAGAATTTGCGAACTACGAAAAATACCGAATTGCCGACAGACAGCTGGATTCCGCGATAAAATTTGGCGAAAGTCTCAGCAATGAATGGCTTGAAGATTACCGAAATCTCAATCCTGAACTTTGGATTGTGCATTTCAAATCCGGGAAATATTATTTCGAAAAAGGTAATTTCCACGAAGCGAAAAAGCATTTTGAAACCGCATTAACAAAGGAAATTTCCTCAGTTCCGGAAAAAGAAACCGTGGAGAAATATCTGCGGAAAACCAGGCGGAAAATTCGGGATTAGTTTTTCTTCCGGTCGTAAAAATTCAGCAGAAAATAAGTCAGAAATCCAAATATTATCGCTGAAACCGCCGATAAAATCAGGCTTCCCACGATGTATTGCCAAAGATGATTCGGGATGTCAGAAAGTGTGAGGTTCTGGCTCAGCAAAGTTTTTCCCGGAATAAATTGCTGCCCGATTTTTACCGAAGCCAGAATGACAAACGGAATGAGCGGTGGTAGAGACAGATTGGAAAAAGTGAAAGTCAGCACCTTGTTGAGCCCGAAAAATACGGCGAGGCTGATGGCTAAAACCGAGTGAAAGCCCCAAAAAGGCGAGAAAGCGATGAAGGTGCCAAGCGCTACGGAAAGCGCTTTGATGCGGTTGCTGCCCGAGCTTTCCAGCACATCTTCACGGATGAACTGCTTTAGGCTTTTTTTTTAAAACTTCGCAGAAAATCGCGCGGCTTGATGTAGAGCAGCGTGATGGCGACAAGCACGGTGTTCAAGATGCTGATGCGTGTGAAATCCTGAAACGGCCGAAAGTGCGAAACGCGTTCAGCAGGGTCATATAGCACCTTCACCGGTACATTCTGCACGATGACACCGTTCCACGCTGAGCGTACGATTACTTCGATTTCGAACTCGAATTTTCTCGTGAAAAATTTTTTCGGCAGCCGTTTCAGCGGATAAAGCCGGTAGCCAGATTGTGTGTCGTTCAGCTTGATTCCGGTTTCGAACTGGTACCAAAAATTGCTGAATCTGTTGCCAAAACTGCTTTTTTTCGGAACGCCATCCTGCGCCATATTTCGCTCGCCAATCAGCAGGATGTCCCGCTTTTCTTCCTGAAGTTTTTCCACAAAAACAGGGATGTCATCTGGAAAATGCTGGCCGTCCGAATCAATCGTTATCGCAAAATGGAAGCCTTTTTCCAGCGCAGTTTTGAAACCTTGCCGAAGCGCAAAACCTTTTCCGCGGTTTTTCTCAAAATGAATTTGCGTGAGCTCAGGATATTCCGCCAGAATTTTTCGGGTGGAATCCGTAGAGCCATCGTTCACGATGAAGATGTCCGAAGTAAATTCCAAAACGCCGTCAATCACGCGCTGCAAAGTCCGTTCATTGTTGTAAGTCGGAATAATCACGCAGATTTTCAAATCCTGCATCGCTTGTTTCACGGCGGCGTTTTCCATCATTTCAGCATCGCTTTTTCAGTTGGCGTCATCGTTTTGGAATATTCCGAAAAATCACGAATCAGCTGCTGTGTCCGTTTATTTTCCGACTTGTAATGTTCTAAAATGAATTTCTTGTCTTCCGCTAAATTCTTTTTGTAGCCCACAATTCCTGGCAGGTTTTCTTGCAAACTCATCCGTATCACGCGAAGTTCCGTATTTCTCGGATTAGCGGCTATCAGGCTTTCCAGCGATTTTATGCCGCCAGAAATCATTTCCTTTCTCCCCGCACCTTTTTCAAATTTGGAAAGTATCACTTTTGCAGCGGCCTTGTAGGCTTTTCCCGCCACATCACTGGCATTGCTGCGCTCTGCCATTTCCACAAAAGTTTTGGCGTTTTGATGAGATTCCGAAGCTTTCGGGTAAAAACTCCGCAATTCTTCGGTGGAAACTTGCAATAAAATTGTAAAAGCGGCAAAAAGCGAAATCAGGAATTTCATTGGAAAAGTATTTTGTAGGTTGCGTTCAGTTTCAGTGCTACGGTATCGCCAAAAGTCGCTATTTGGCTCACCTTCACTCTTTGGTTTTCTTCCGTGCAGGTCAGTTCCAGCCGTATGTCCGGATTTTTTTCAGGATTGATGATGGCCATAAATTTCACATTGCTTGCCGACACTAGCTCCAGCTTTTTTTCAAAAATAATTTCCGCAATGTCCTTCACGATTTGTAGCATACAAACGCCCGGTGTCACGGGGTTTCCAGGAAAATGCCCGCGGAAAATCGGATGCCCGGCATTCAGCCTGATGTTCGCCACCATTTTGTTCGGCGCCGTTTGCTCAGCAGATGAAATGCGGTAGAAGTTTCCTAAAATACTCATTTAATTGAAACTGCCTCTTGGCAGCGCTTCGTTTACTTTTGTGTTGCGGAATTGTATCGCCGTTTCGTCACCGCTGCTGTCCAGCAATTTCACTTGCGAAACCGTGTATTTTCCATCGGGAAAATGCAATTCCATTTGCTTGATAAATTTCTTCAAATCCTTTGCAGCCGGCGAAAAGCGCACGATATTTGTGCCGCCGTTTTTGAAATAGGCCACCCTAAAATCCGGGTCGGCAAACAGCGAGCCGTTCGCACTGCCAATCATCAGCCTGCTGATTTTTTCGAAGGCACGGTTTTTCGCGCCAACTTCCGTGGTTTTGCCTTCGCTCGCCACGAAAAGTTTGCCATTCCGCGAAATCATCGTCGTAGGTTTTGGCGTGATGTATTTCCAGCTCAGCAGCGATGGATTTTGGTAAGCCATCTTCCCTGTGGAAACCGCCGGTTTATCCAGCATTGCCGATTTTTTTGTTTGGGTAAAATCCGTCTGCAAAGTCTTTATCGATTGGCTGCCCGCCGTGAAATTTCGGATGAACGCCGCGCTTTCATCAGTGGTCATCGGCCTTTGTGCGAAAATCACAACTGAAAAAAGGGCGAAAAAAAGTTTCAGAAAATTCTTCATTTCAATTCTAAAAGTTCGGAAACCGTGGCAAATTTGAAGCCATTGTCCCGCAAATTTAGTAATAAAATCTTCAAGGCTTCCAGCGATTTTTCCGAAGTATCGTGCATTAGAATGATGCTTCCTGGTTTTGCTTTTTTTGTAATTCTTTCCGTGATTTTTTGCGAATTTTCAATCACGGTGTCCAAGGAGCGAACATTCCAGCCGATGCTTGTTTTTTTGGTTTGTTTAATGGCTTTTGCAATGTTCGGATTCGTAACGCCAAAAGGCGGCCTGTAAAGTTCGGTTTTTAATCCAGCTATTTTTTCAAAAACCTCATCGGCTTTTTCAATTTCTTCTGTCATTTTTTTTTGCAGAAAAAAATCCGGTTTTTTCTGAATGGCTGTAAGTGTGATTCCCGATTTGATGGCCGTTCGCAATGATTTGCTGAAAAATTTTCGGATGAATTTTCGCTTGTTTTCCGACGCAAAAAAATGTGGCTTTCGCGTTAAAATCGTTCAGTGTTTGCAGAATTTTCGGGGTGAATTCCGTCGGTCCGTCATCGAAAGTCAGTGCCACGATTTTTTCAGCAGTAATTTTTCCGTGCAAAGATTTTGTAAAAAAATTCAGCCTGATGTCGAACGATGCCCAGGAAATTATTGCGATGAAAATTGCCAATGGAAGAAAAACCCAAAGGCAGGAAATTTCTGAAACTGAAATCAGTAAAATGCTGATTGCTAACAGGATTTGTAAAATTCTGAATTTCATCAGTAAAAATTTTCAGCCTGTTTTTAGTGCAATTTTATGCCTTCGTCAAAAGCGTAAAAGAATGCTCTTTGCCCAGGAAATTATTGTAAATCAAAACGGTACGGATTTGCTTTCTCTCAGCTGAATTGATTTTTATAATTTCAGGAATTCTTTGCTTTCCTAAAATTTCGTTGGCTAAAAACACGGCGAAACCTGACGAAGTATTGAATTCGCCGGACAAATGCTTCCAAAATCCCAATTGTGAATTCCTGAAAAAACCGCGCATTTTTTTGTGAAATTCATCAGCGCTTTTATCGCCCGAAAATCCAAGTAAAACCAAATCGATATCTGCCGATTTTAATCCGTTTTTCTGAAGGAAATTTTCTGCAAAACTGTCGGTTTCTTCCAATTCCAGCACATTGGTTATTTCCACGGCTTTCACTTCAGCGCCCGTATTTTCCAGCTTTTCATCAGCCAAAACAAAAAATGCCGCACCTTCACCCCAGAAAACGCCTTCAGTTTCAGAATTCAGCAAATCGATTGGAAATTCGTCCTGCTTCTTGATGATTTTCGCCAGCTGATAAAGTTCGGCAGTTCGGTTGGCGGTTTCATCGCTGGCACCTACCAAAACCTGCCTGGCTTCGCCGTTTTCAATTTGCAGCTTGGCATCCAGCAATGAAAATTCCAGCGAAGATCCGCTGCTCACATAGGTGAAATTGTAAGCGTGGCAGCCGATGCCCAGGGCAATTTGGCCGGCAACTGTGTTGTGTGTAGATTGGATGAAATTCGTTGGCGTCAGGTGGTCTTCATTATTCTGAATTACATTTCGCAGAAATTTCTCGGAATCTTCCGTACAGCCCATACCAGTTCCCGTGATGATGGCATCAGGCATAAAAATTCCGGCAGCATCCATCGCTTTTTCCGCGCTCACTATGCCCATTTTCACAACCTTGGACATCCGGCGAATTTGTGCTGGCGGAATGTAATCCTTGTAATTCGGCTGCTGAGCGTAGATGATGTTTTCCGAAAGATTTATTTCCAGACTCTCAAGAAAATCTGGCTCCAAACTTTTCTGTGCCGAAATGCAGGCCGCACCGTTGATATAAACCGGTTTCACGATTTTGAAAAAATTAGTGTGGAACAATTTCCGCCGAAGCCAAACGAGTTGGAAAGCACATTCTGCAGAGGTTTTTCTTTCAGTTCTGTCACAGGTTTCAGGCTGAATTCCTTCATTGGCGTTGAAAAATTCAGATTCGGGAAAATCGTGTTGTGCCGCAGCGCAAGCAAGGAATACACGGCTTCTACCGCTGCAGCAGCCGCCAAAGTGTGCCCTGTGAATGGCTTGGTAGAACTGAAATCCGGCACAGCGTTTTCACCGAAAATCCTGATCATTGCTTTGCCTTCGGAAAGGTCGTTATTTGGCGTTGCCGTTCCGTGAACATTCACATAATCAATATCTTGTGGCGATAGCCCGGATATTTTCAAAGCCTTATCCATCGCCAAAAAAGCGCCCTGCCCATCATCGCTGGAAGCGGTCTGATGATGCGCATCATTAGCATTGGCATAGCCCGACAAATATCCCAGGATATTCTTGCCGGTTTTTTCAATCACCGCATCAGATTCCAGCACCAGAAATGCCGCCGCTTCGCCTAAATTTAGGCCTTTGCGGTTTTCGTCAAACGGCGTATTGTATTCATCCGTCACAATCATCAGGGTTTTAAAACCGTTCAGCGTAAATTTGGAAAGCGCATCGGTTCCACCTACAATCACTCTTTCCAGAATGCCGTTCTGAATTAGCTTAGCGCCCATCATCACGGCGTTTGCAGCGGATGAACAGGCCGTGCTGATTGTGGAAATCATCCCTTTCAAACCGAAATAATCTGCAATGGCAGCGGTGGAAAATCCGGCTTCGTGCGAGGTGATGAATTTCTGCTTGTCGGGATGGTTTTCATAATCGAAAAACCAGCGCTCACTCATATCCATTCCACCAACCGATGTGGAAGAAATCAGCCCGGTTCTAAATTGGTTAACATCCTGGATATCAGCAGATTGTAGGGCTTCTTTTACTGCAAGGATTCCTAAAAAAGTTGTGCGTGTTAGCTTCGTATTTTCCGGCAAACTGAGCATTTTTATCAATTGCTCGTTGGTCAGTTTTATCTCGCCAGCTTTCAGCTTTCCGCGGTATCGTGTTTCCAGAATTTCAATATCGGAAATGCCGTGTTTTCCGGCAGTCAACGAGTGGAAATTTTCTTCAACGCCAATGCCTGCCGAAGAAACGATTCCCATTCCTGTGACTGCAACTTTCGCCATTATTTCGTCCTGTGTTCCGTGATGTAGGCAGCCATCGTATCAATGGATTCGAAAATCTGCTTGCCTTTTTTCGGGTCAGAAAGCTTGATGCCGTATTCCTTGTCCAGCAGCACGATAAGTTCCAGCGCATCGATGGAATCAAGGCCAAGTCCGCTGCCGAAAAGTTCCGCAGAATCCTGAATATCAGCAGGTTGCACATCTTCCAAATTCAGCACTTCGATGATTTTCGCTTTGAGCTCTTCCTTTAGGTTTTCCATTTTATTTCAGTAATTCAGCAAATATACAAAAGCCCTATGATAATCGCCAAGCAATTCCACCCAGCCGCAAAGTGCCTGCGTTGCTTTCCCCGATTTGAGCAGGTTTTCCGCGTATTTATCAAGTAGATTTCTGCTGAAATCTTCCATCACGAAGAAAATATTTTCCGTCTGCAGCTGATGCCGAATGCTGATTTCTCCGAGGCATATGTTTGGTAGCGTGTAAACGAAAACCGCAGGGCTTGGAAAGTAGTTTTCCTTATCATTAATGCTTTGCTGATGCTTCAGGTCTGTGTCCAAACTTGAAGATTTGTTGGCGAAAATCAGCGCTGTATCTTTTTGATTTTCAGTTGATAAGCATAATTCTGAAGCGAGGAAAGCCAGCTTTGTAAGATTATCCATCTTGTGAAATTTGGGATAATCTATATTGATTTTTTTGTAAAATTCTTTGGCAAATTCTGCAAAGTTTTTCGTTTCAGATTGAAAGATGATTTCGCCATCCAACTTCACTTGAAAATTATCAATTTCACAAATTTTAGTCGTTTTCATTGCCAATCATCTTTTTGAGAATTATGGCAGAATTGCTACCGCCAAATCCAGATGCAGTCTTTAAAAATGTGCGAATTTCTTTCGCCGAATTTTCGGTAATAATGTTCAGAGGATGAGAAACGCCGCAATTTTCATAGTTCAGCGATTGAATTAAAATGCTGCGTTTCGCACTTTCCATTGCCATAATAATTTCGAGCAAACCGGATGCACCAAGGCAATGTCCAAAGTACGCTTTCAGGCTATTCATCGGGGTTTCCGAAAGATGAGCACGAGAAAAAGCAATGGATTCCATTTCATCATTGTAAATCGTTGCCGTTCCGTGAGCATTGATGAAGTCGATGTCAGCCGAAGAAATTCCTGCTTCCTTCATTGCGTTCTGAATGCTTCGGAAAAGACCTTCACCGGTTCTTGAAGGTCCGGAAATATGGTTGGCATCATTAATGGACGAATTGCCGAGAATTTCAAAACAAGTTTCTGATTTTTCCTTGGAAATAAAGACCGCCGCTGCAGCTTCGCCCAAATTGATGCCTTTCCGATATTTGTCGTAAGGCCTGCAAACATCGCTGCTCATCGCCTGAAAAGAATTGAAACCAGACAAAACGAATTCCGAAACTTCATCGGCAGCAATTACAAATGCATCTGAAAATTTTTCATTTTGCAAAAAAATTCTTCCTGCGGAAACTGCCATCACACCTGAAACACAGGCATTGGAAATAACAATCGGCCCATTATGAAATCCGAAAAAATTTGCTATTTTTTTTGCGGAAAATGAAAGATAGGCGTTTTCTGGTGGAATGCTTTGATTTTGCAGGTATTTCACATTGCCTTTGGTTGTTGATAATATCAACAGGCTTTTTTCCGAGACGGAATGTTTGTCAAGCAAAGGTTTCAGTGCCAGAATGAGCATCTGTTCGAACCTTGTAAAATATTGATTTTCAGTGTTTAAACTTAATTCTGAAAATTTTTCTTCCACTAATTTTTCGGGAATAATTGCCGCGCAAACTTCGGGAAAGCTTTCGGAAAAATATTGCTTTTTAATGCCGGTTTTATTATTTAGCAAGGCACCGAAATTCTGTTCTACATCGAAGCCAAGCGGAGAAATGCAGCTGTAATCTGAAATGAAAACCGGTTGAGAATTACTCACTTTCGCAGAAAATTTTTGCAAAATTAAACATCGGATTTTTTCCGTTCATAAAGGATGGAAGCGCCACAGCAAACCAAGTAGAACAGCAGCAAAAGCGCGCTGTGCTTCAGGATTTCCAGAACACCTGCATTGCGCAGGATGATATCGTAATAGCCTTTCAAGCCCCAATTCATCGGAGAAAATTTCGAGATGCTCTGCATAGTTTGTGGCATCATAAAAACCGGCACCCATATGCCGCCGATTGCAGCAAGGATGACCACCGCCGTTGCTCCGAATGGCGCTGATTGCTCTTGCGTTTTAAAAACCGTACCCACCAAAATTCCAAAGCCAATGGCTGCCAAGCCTGCAAAAACGGTTAAAAACATCAGTGGAAAAATTTTCCCGGAAACTTCGAAACTCTGCAGGCCAAGCAACGGAAAAAGCCATTTCCCCACGGCCAGCATCATTAGAAATTGTAAAATGCAAATGAAAAGGTACGCCACCGTTTTGCCGAGAAGGTGCAGTGCATAAGGCGCCGGGCTTGTTTTCAGGCGGATTGCCGTGCCCTGTTGTTTTTCCTGAACCAAATTGATGGAGAGCGGAATTACGATGAGGAAAATCGCGAAAAGCGACCACGCCGGAACATTGTGCTGCACGGAATTTGGCTTCGCTCCGGCATTTCCGTTCGACGTTATCTCTTTGAAACTGATGAGTTTATCGCCTTTCAGAATGCTGCCGTCCGCATCCAGTTGCTCTTCAAAAGCCGTGTAAATTTTTTGGTTTTCCACCTGGAAAATCATCTTATCGATAGCGGTTTTCATCCCGTTTTTAAAACCATCATTGGCAGCAGGGTCGAAGTAAAGTTCAATATCGGCGGTTTTCGGCGGAGGATTTTTTTGTGCCAAACTGTCAGCGGTTGGGTTGTAGCCCAGGGCATCGATGATACTTTCGACACGGTAATTAATGTTGTCCGAAAGATTTTTGCTCAGGTTTTCCGGCAGAATTACCGCCATCTGATATTTTCCAGAAAACACGGCTTTTTTTGCTGAATTTTCATCGAAACCTTTTTCCAAGATTTCGAAGGAACCGCTTTCCGATATGCTTTGGCGGATGCTTTGCGAAACTTCGCCCTTGTCTTTGTCGATGAAAATTATCGGCAATTTGGTGTCGTCAAAATTTCGAAAACTCGAATCCTGAATCATCGTGATGGTGATGATGAGCAGCAATGGCATCAGGAAAATAATGATTAAACCGCCGATGTCCCGCGATAAAACCTGGAATTCTTTTACGATGGCACGCCAGATTTTATATAGCATCGCGAAGTTTTTTTCCGGTTAATGCTATGAAAACGCCTTCCAGATCGGTAGCGTTTTCCGTGCTGGCAATCAGGTTTTGAGGCTCAGCCTGCGCAAAGATTTTTCCGTGATCGATGATTGCGATTTCCGTGCAGAGGTTCTGCGCTTCCAAGAGGTGGTGCGATGTGTAAATAATCGTAGTTCCAGCTTGATTGATGTCCCTAAGAAAGTCGATGATTAAAGCTCTGGACTGCACATCCACGCCTACGGTAGGCTCATCGAGGAAGAGGATTTTTGGCTGATGCAGCAGGCCTGCGAGAATGTTGCACCGGCGTTTCATCCCACCGGAAAAGTGCGCAATTTTTCTGTCGGCAAACTGCGAAAGCCCCACTCTTTCCAGCCCACTTTTTATCCGTTGCTTCAGATCATCGTGTTTCAGGCCAAAAAGGCTGCCGAAAAACATCAGGTTTTCCGTTGCTGTAAGGCTTGGGTAAAGCGCATATTCCTGCGGAATGATACCGATGATTTTTTGGATTTCCCGCAAATTTCTGTCTGGCGAAAATCCAGCTATCTCATACCTTCCAGAAGTTGGCTGAATCAGGCCACACAAAATTGAAATTAGCGTGGTTTTGCCCGCACCGTTCGGACCGAGCAGCCCGAAAATTTCGCCTTCTTGAATTTCAAGGGAAATATCACGGATTGAAAAATCCGCAGCATTTTTGTATTTTTTTGAAAGATTCTGAATTTGGATGATTGCAGGCATCAGGCCAAAACTTTTTCGCAAATATACTCAAACCGCTTTCTTCAGCCTGCGGAAAAATGCCTCTTCCAAATCAGCAATGTGCAACATCTGCTTGGAAAGCTGGTTGTAAATATCGTTTTTCGAATTCCGGTTTTTGTAAACCCGCGCAATATCCACCGCCAAATCCCGCCACAAATCGCCAATCTTCGTGATTTCCTTGGAAAGTTCGCGTAGCTCCTCGTTCTGCAAAACATCCGCCGCTTCCTGCAGGAAAGCGCCGTACAGAAAGCGGAAACCGCCACCACCGGTACCTATTTCTTCCTGCATCCTGATGAGCTGCCCAAGGTAATGGTTCGTGGTTTTCGCGCCCTTTTTCGCTGCCCATTTTGGGATGCTCTTCGCTACCCAGCGCATCGCTTTCACGCCAATGATTGGTGCCGGTGCCAGCATCCGCTTGGAAGTTTCCCGGATGCCTGCCTTTATCGCCGATGCAAGTTCCACCGTTTCAGGCACTTCCACCGGGAAATACATATGGCCACGCGGCGCAAAGGCACCTTTTGCATAGCGTACTTTTTCCAGCTCTGCCTCGGTAAGTTTTGTCGGGAAATCCATCACAGGGTCAGAAATCAGATACTCGCCGTTTTCCTTGCCGAAAGCCACGAGATTGTGGGCGTTGAAGTGGAATTTATACTCTTCCGGAAAATAGGTGAGGTGGAATACGCCAACCTGCATCCCTGTGGGAATTCCTTTGCGAAGATTTTCGTCCAGCGCTTTTTGCGCATCTTTTGGATTGCGGAATTTCTGCCGTTTTATTTTAAAGCCGAGCCGCTTTGCCGCTTTTGAAAAAATGCTGCCAGGCATCGATCGGTAGCTGAAACCTGGTGCGAAATTCACCTTTAAAAATGGAAGATAAACGAAGAACAGACCGGAACCGATACCAAAAACCATGGGCTCGCTGATTTCCAAGCCCTGACTCTTCAAAAGGTTGGATGCCACGCCGTTTTCACAGTGCGCCGCCTGATGATGTTCAAATTGCAGTTTCATCAGTTGCCGTCAAAGTTTTTTAATTCATCCGTAGAAATTTCGAATGCATCGGCATATTTTTGCAAATTTTTCTCGCTTAATCTTGCGAAATTCTTAGGCTTCGCATCGCCTTTCACGAACCAGACCCATTTTCCAACATATGCCGCCAGAACATTCCAGTCCATTTTGTTCAGTTCCATAAAATAATGTATTGGGCTTGCCGTGCCGTTTTTCACCTGCGTTTTTGCGGCCTGCACGCGCTCTTCAATCAGCGCCATAGATTCATCCAGGGCAGAATTTTTCGCATCCCAGCCGCTGCTTTTTTCCGTGGTGTAGCGGTCGTTTTCATCCGTTACATACAGCACTTCCGTCATTTTCGCTTTTTCCAGGTAGCCGCCCTCCTGCGGTGCTTCGCCCTTTTTCATCCGCTGATTTTTTGTAAAAACATTACCATTTCCGCTTCCAGCAAAAGCTGTTCGCCGGCAAAACTTTCGCACGCAATATGGCAAATATTTTCAAATTCCGAAAGCAGCCTGGCTTTGCATATAATTTCTTCGCCGCAGCCTGGCAGGGCGTGGATTTTTACTTTTTTAATATTACTGATAAAGCCGATGACATCAGTGTTTTCATCATCTATGAAATGATTTTGCCCGGTGATTGTAGAGCAGGTTTGCGCGCAGTTTTCAATCAAGCCAGCTTCGTTGAATTTCCCGTTTTCGCAGAAGATATTGTCTGGCTTCACAAGAAATTTGGTAGTTACAGAATCGTGGTTGATTTCCAGAACTTCATCCGTCATCAGCATCGGTTCACGGTGCGGCAATATGTTTTGCAGGTCGATGTTCTTCCGCATTTTTCAGGCAAGGATTGTTTTCAGTTCGGCGGTTGAGATGGTTTCGCCGGCAAGTTTCGTAGTGGTTTTTACAAGCGTAATGCCTTCCATTTCTGCAAGGATTTCCACATCGGTTTCCAGCGTTTCACCGATTTTCGGCAATCTTTTTACCTCGAAGATTTTCACGGCGCCAAGGTAGCCAACCGGCGCAGCTTCACCCTTCAGGAAAAATTGGAAGCCGGTGTGCAGCGCCACAGATTGCGCCTGATGCTCCAAAATGCCTGGTTCTTGGAACTTGCCATTTTCGCAGAAAAAATTTTCGGCCGGAATCGTGAAGCCGGATTTTAAATGCGTCTCGGAAAATTCCAGCAGGGCATCCACCATCAGAAATGGCTCAGCTTGTGGAATGAGTTTTTCCACAATGGCAATGTCGGTAATTGGTAAGCTGCTTGTCGACAAAATTTTGGTTTTAGTGAATTCGGGCAAAAATTAAACCACCGTTAAAAGTGCGCAGGAATACGAAAACCTGCCGCTTTCCGGAATGCAGAGCAGCACTTTCTCGCCCTGTTTCAGTTTGCCGGAATTTACCAGCTCTTCCAGCGCAATGTAGATGGAAGCTGCGCCGATGTTGCCAACTTCTGACAGATTGTAGAACCATTTTTCCGCAGGGAAGTCCATATCCAGCGCTGCAAATTCTTCCTTTAGCCCGTCTTTAAAAAAGTTGGACGAAATGTGCGCAAGGACATAATCAATTTCTTCCGTCTTCAGATTGTGCTTGTCGAAAGAAGTGCGCAAGGCCTGGGCACCTTTTTTCAGGATGTTTTCGCCGAGAAGCTTCGTATCCTGCTTCAGCGCGAAAATCGATTGGTTCAGCCATTCCTGCGCAGGATATTCCGCCCAGGATTTCAGCGAGCCGTCGTCCTGCTTTTCCGCACCGGAATACATACAGGCCTCCAGTTCGTGCGCGTAGGAATAGAAATCGATGAATTCAATCCGCAAATTCACGCCGCCATTTCTCGGTTTGTTTTCCAAAAGAAAAGCGCCTGCACCATCGGAAAGCATCCAGCGAAGGAATTCCCTTTTAAAGGCGATAATTGGCCGCTCTTCAAGCTGTTTCAGGTTTTCCGCTTCCTCGTTGAATTTATCGGCGGTCATCCACGCTGAAAACCGCTCTGAGCCTACGCAAACCGCATTATTGGAATTGCCCGATTTTACGGACATATAGCCGTACTGAAGGGCATTCATCCCTGAATTGCAAAGACCTGTGGCAGAATTCACTTCGTAGGATTTCTCGGGCTTCAGTTCGCCGTGCACCATTGAAGCGTGCGAAGGCTGAATTTGATCTGCAGAAGTTGTTCCGCAGGAAAGCACTTCTATGTCTTGCTTCGTAAAATCATCGTCCAGCAGGGCTTCCACAGCTTTCGCAGTGATGGATGCGTTCGTCTCCGTAGGCACGCTGTTTTTATCGAGGGCATAGTACCTGGTTTTAATGCCGTTGTTTCTGAGAATCAGAGATTTAGCCTTGGAAGGCGTACCATTCACATAGCCCAGGAAGTCTTCCATTTCATCGTTGCTGATAGGGTTTCCGGGGAAATATTTTGATAATCTTGTGATATAAACTTCGCTCATTTTTTAAATGCCTTTGTAGTATTGAATTTTTTTCTGCCGTTCCTTCCGGAAAATCGGCGTGGTTAAGTTATAGAAAATCAGCACGATAGGTGATACAATCCAGATTGCCGTCATCAGATAAATCTTGAAAAGCTTCACCCAAAACTTTCGCTGCGCTGGATTTTTTTTGATTCTTCCAGAGAAAAAGGTGAAAAGCTTGTTGCCCACTTCTTCCACTTTTACTAAAAACGGGCGAACTTCTACGGCGCCTTTCTGCAACAGCTTCTCCTGTAATCCGTCATAATTTGCCCTGTCTAAAAATGGCTTGATAACTTCGCCGAATTTTCTGGCCCCCGCAATTTCCCTATCCGAAACGCCGGCCTTTGGCAGCGGTGGTTTCTGCTCTTTTTTACCGGTGCTCATCCAGTTCAGGATCGTGATAACGCTGGTGTAGTTGTCGTGCCTGTCCACCAGGGCTATGTTGCCCACCAGTTTTGCGCCCAGCCTTTGCAGGTGCGCTTTCAGTTTGTCCTGAGACAGCATCCACATATTCCGCGTCGCAGAAATCGTGACAACCGGTGTGTTTTTCAGAAGTTTTTCGGCGAAAGGGCTTTTCAGGAAAGAGATGGTGGGAATGGATGGCGTGAGAAACCATACTTGATAGCCGAATAAAATAAGGTCGTATTTCTTGCGCAAAATCTCCTGGCTTGGCGGAAGAATTTCCCGCGGAATTTGCAGGTAAGATTCCGGGAAGGTGTTGTAGAAAACATCTTCAGGCCAGGGAAACGGGAAATCTTCCTTCGGCTGAATTTGGTAGAAATCCACGCTGTAATCAGGGTTTTGCGAAAATGGCTCCGCAATGTTTTTCACGATGTCTTGCAGCTGTCCGCTTTGGGAATAATAAACTACGAGAATGTTTTTCGGCATAATGTTGCTAAATTTCAGCGTTTCAGCACGGTGATTTTTTCGCTGCGCAGTGCCGCTGAGAACTCGGTAAATTTACCATTATTTTTGCATCTCGCAATAATAATTTGGCGGATGCTTTCCGGCAGGCTAATTTCTGGAAAATTCTCATCCGAGATGATTAGCGTTGTAAAATGCTTATTTTCAGGAATTTCTGAGTGATAGAATACTTTGCGTTTTTTTACCACAAAATTTTCTGAGGCAACATTCCGCCGGTTTTCATCCGGAATTACGCTGTGGATCTTCCGCGCGCTTTCGCTCAAAGCCAGAAGCATATCAATCTGCCCAAAATCACCGCAGAAATGCAGGATTTTCTCATCGGCAGAAATCAGGCGGTTCATTTCAAAATAGGCAGATTTATTTTCTTCGAAATCCCGTTTTGCTTCCTCTGAAATTTCCCGTTCCTTGTACAGAAAGCTGCTATAGATTTGCGGTTTAAAGTAATTTTCATCCTCAATTTCGTTTCGGAATTCCTGAAATTTTTCCCGGTAAAACTGCTGGATTTTCTTCGTTCTTTCCGAATAATTTTCGCCGAAACTTTTATCATCGGCCGAAATTCTGTCGCCAACTTTCACGCTGATTTTTCCGTCGTGAATCATAAAATCGCCTTTCGGCATCACCTCAGAATTTCCGTGGATGAACACCGGCACCACATCAAGCCCGTATTTTTCGGCAAGGTAAAAGGCGCCCTTGTGAAAGCGCTGAACACGGTTGGTTTCCGAACGCTGAGCTTCCGGGAAAACCGCCAGAGAATAGCCCTGGTTGATTTTTTCCTGCAGAACACCGTGGCCGTTTTCAATGCCCTCAGACACAGGGTAGAAGCCGAAACGCTTTACCACTTTTCCGAAAATCGGCGAGTTGTACACCCAGTCATTCACCAAATAAACAATTTTGGGCGTTACCATTGCCATTGCCAAAGTGTCGAGAAATGAAGTGTGATTGGCGATGATTACGACAGGCCTACTGAAATCTTCGCTTGGGTTTGGGATGAATTTTTTGCGCACAAATGGGTTGGTGTACAGCACGGACACCAGGAATTTCGATGCCGGAACTTTCAGGATGCGCTGTGCGTTTTTCCCGAAAATCATCGCCAGAATTGAAAAGAAAAATCCCCCCAAAGCATAGTAAATCAGTGAGAAAACTGAGTTGAGAAAAACGCGGCTGCTCACTGGCTGAAGGCCTTTCTGCGTGCGCTTTCTGATGAGCCTGAAAATCAGCGGATAAATTGTAAACGAAATGATGACGACGGAAAGCATCCCAAGCGTTGCTACCGCGGCAACGGATTTTAGCGCCGGATGTTTTGCGAAAATCAGCGAGCCGATCGCCAATAGTGTGGTGATGAGCGCCAGAACAATGGAAACACGGTAGGTGGGCAGCGCGCTTTTCCCGGTGGAAAGTTCCTTCTGCAAAGCCTTTGTGAGAAATATGTTGAAATCTACACCGGCACCGAAAACCAGCGTGCAAACGATGGTGCTGAAGATGTTGAGTTCCAGCCCGAGAAAATAGAAAATACCTGCGGTGACGATGCCGGAAAGCAAAACCGGAATGATGGCGAAAATTGTAAGGCCTAAGTTCCTGAAAAACAGCAGGAAAATCGCGATAATGGCAATCAGGGAATAATTGATAAGGCTAAGGAAATCGTCTTTCAGCAGGCCAAGAAAATTCTCGTTCATTTGCTGGCGGTCGATTACCAAAGTGTTCGGGATTTTTTCGGCAGCACTGATGAAATCGCCGCGCTTTTTCTCGTCCAGTTTTACGATGCTCACCAAAGTCGCTAGGCCATCCTCTTCTGTAAGAAACTCATTCAGCCTTAACGCTGGAAGTTCCTGAAAATCAAGAATTTGCAACGGCTGATAATTTTTGTACAACACTTCCTCAAACTCAGAAAAAGCGCTTTCACTAAAACCGCTGGTTTTTCCTGCCGACTTAATTTTAGCGATGGTTTGGGCTTTTTTTGCATCGTCCCAAAAATTTTTCCAACGGGTAATTCTTTCCACTTGCAAACTTTCTGGAATCAAAATTTCGCCGGAAGAAGTGAAGTTCAGGATGTTTCCGCCGGATTTTTCTTGGCGCAGAAATTCGGCAACTTTAGTGTTGTGCTTCAGCGCCTCTTCCGCGGAATTTCCGTAGGAAAAAACATACACCGATTTTTCCGCTAAATCTGTGATACTCTGCAACTTAGCTTCGCTTTGTTGCATTTCTTCCGGCACGAAATTAAGGTCAGAAATATCGCTATTGAATTTCACCTTGCT
Organism: Cruoricaptor ignavus; assembly: GCF_900141665.1. GTDB lineage: Bacteria > Bacteroidota > Bacteroidia > Flavobacteriales > Weeksellaceae > Cruoricaptor > Cruoricaptor ignavus. The sequence goes on from NZ_FQYI01000004.1 coordinate 175,076, forward strand.
GAAACCGAAAAGGCAAACCGTGATTGTAATTAAGCAACTGATTATCAGGAATTTATTTCGTTCGAAAGGGTAGCCTGCCACTTTGTCAATCAGTAATTTTTTCGGTTCTATTTCCACTGCTTTAGGCCTGTAAATTTGCGGAATGATGATGAGCGAAAATATGGCGGAAAGCATCACGGTGATTGCTGCAAAAATGCCGAGGTCTTTCAGTGCCTCGCTTCGCACGAAAACCAGACACAGAAAGGAAACTGCCGTGGTTGCGGCGCTCATCAGCACAGGCTGCGTAATTTCGCGGTAGAGTTCGGCGATGTTCGTTTTGTGCTTGTAATGCGTGAGGATGTGCAGCGCATAATCCACCGTAAGGCCGACCAATATTGCGCTGATGCTGAGCGAAACCGCGGAAATCCGGTCTTTAATGAAATAAATAATGGCGAGCGAAATGACCGCGGAAACTGCGGTGGGAATGAAGATGATGAGCGGTGTGAGCCAGTTTTTAAAGTAAAAAATGAGCAGCAGGAGAAGCAGCGCCATCGAAACCAGCACGGTGCTTTGGATGTCGTGCTTGATCTGTTTGGCGTTCGCCACGGCGATTAATGGTGCGCCAAAATACGAGATTTCCGTTGTGCCGCGGTACTTTTGGTTCAGTTCACCACGGATTTTTTCCAAGCCTTCGGCAAATTTCTCGTTGTTCTTGGTTTCGCTGCCTCCAAATTTCGGCTCGATGAAGAGCAACAGATGTCGGCCGTTTTCACTCACCACATAATTGTCTTCCAGCTGAAAATTACTATTAGAATTCAGGCTGTTTAATTTTTTTAGGGCAATTGCAGAAAAGCCAAGTGGATCTTTCCGAATGAAATCCTTGGTAACAACGCTTGTTGGCGAAAGCATTGTGGAAAAATTATCCGAAATTTTTTGGGAAATGCTGTCGCTGTTTAATTTTTGGCTGATGATTTCGTAGTCTTTTTCTTCCAGGAAAATCGGAAGGTTTTCGCTGATGAAATGGAAGGACCGCAGGATTTCCTCGTCATCTACTTTTCCCTGAACATCGCTGATGTAGGGTTTTAGCGGCTCTATTTTTTCAAGGAAATCATCGGCAGTTTCGGAAAGCGCATAATCTTGGGAGGCGTTTTTCTTCTCGGTTATTACAATCACTTTATCCGAGAAATTCTGCTGTTTCAGGACTTTTGCCGTGATGTCTGCCTTGTCACTTTTCGGGATAATTTGGCTGATATCTTCCTCGAAATTTATTTTGTTGATGCACAGGAAGCAAAGCCCGAGAATTGCCAGCAAACCCAGCAGCCAAGGCAATTTATGCTTAGAAATTTTAAAATAAACTTCGGTAAAAAAGCGGTGCATCCCTCTCAGAAAATTCTCTGCAAAATAAGGAAAAGAAAAATTTGGGACAGTCTTGGGAACAATGGTAAAATTAAAAAACGCAACCACTTGATTTTAAAGTGATTGCGCTTGAAAGTCGTAGCCCGTAGGGAAGTATTTGTATATCCCAATGAATCCCACAGAGTAATCATTTTGCTTGATTTTTAAGTATTTATGATTTGTGTGGATTGTCTTTAAAATCATAAATACTTGTGAATATCCCTTGATTTAGTCAAAGAGGTGGATTTTGAGAATCCCCCTTTTATTTGCCCTTTCGCGTCTTCCTTAAGTGTTTCCATTTTTTTTACCAACTCTTGAAATTTTTGTTTTTGATTTTTTCGTTCCATAAATTCATTTTTTGGAAATTATTAATAAATCTTTTGCTTTAAAGAAAGCTGTATTTAAACATTTCACATTTGCATTGCGCACTACAAATTAGAAACGAGAAAATCAGTTTAAAACTTTGAAGCCGGAGCGGTGGAGTTGTTCAGTTTCTTTTGGATCTGCAGTTTCTTACCTGAAGAAAAATTATAACTCAAACCGAGGACGAACATATTTTTATTGTTATATATATTTGAAATCCGTTCATTTAGCACTATACTACCTTCCAAAGTTTTATTGTGGTAATGGGAAGGCATCCCAAGCCAGTAGGCACCAGTATATATCTGTAAATTTTGTTTGAAATTATAGGAAACGAGGAAATTGTTCTGATTCTCATCCAAACTTAAAAACGCACCGTTGATTTGATAAACAGGCAGGCTGAAATTATAATAAATTCCAAAGTTTTTAAATTGCGAGGTTAATGCAAAATTACTTCTTATAAAAGTGTTATTAAATTTTCTGCCGTCATATAGTTTTAGAGACATTCCTACAGGCTGGACAAATGCTTTTATGACCAAAACCTGCGTTCCAAAAGGCTTGTAAGAGCCACTTATCTGAATACCTTTTTCATTGAAACCCGCATTTTGGTAGGTTAATGCATAACCATTTGTCACCGCATCAGTTTCAAAAATTTGTGCAAAGTATTTATCCACAATATTATAAAACGCGTTTACATTTACATCCAGTTTCTTTCCGTCGTAAGAATAAATAAAATTGTTTCTGAATAAATGTTGAGACTTCAAATACGGATTTCCACGCTGAACAATATTCGGAACAATCTGTGTAACATTGCTGCTCAATGCTGAAGCCCAAGGACTATTCGAAGTATATGTACTCGTAAACCGCAAACTTTGGTTTTTCGCCAAATCATAACTCAACACGAGTTTTGGTGTAGGCGCCCAGTCGACCTGCGTGGTTTCAGCACTTTTGTTATGGATATTTGTCACACCGATTCCGAAACGATAGCCCAATTTGTCCCATTTCCCAGAATATTCGGTGTAAAGGTATTGTTCCAGATAATTCACATCATAATGCGAACTACCGAGCAAATTCACCAAATCGTTAGAAATTGCGGTGTTCGAAATTCGGTAGCCAGAGCTTAACTTTCCTTTTTCAAACTGGTGAGTGTGCGCAATCTCCCCAACGATTCCCGTTTGCTTTGCCTTTAGATTCATATCGTTGTTAAAGATATCGGAGTTGGTTTCAGTATTCCATTCGTGGTCGAACTGCGAGGAATTCGTGGTATAATGCGAACCGATCAAGTTTAAACTCAATTCGTCCTTCTTCCCGATATTTTTGGAATAATAGAGGTCCAAAGTCGGAGCAGTATAGGCGGAATTGCTGTTGTGAATGGTGCTGTGGTTTTCCGCCAAATGATCTTGGGTAAAAATACTTTGCCCCAAACCTTTGCTGAAACTGGAAAGCATTGACACGCTTCCCTTTGCCTGAAAAGTATAATTACCGGGAACGACATTGGCGTATCTCAACGCAATGTTTTGATTGGTGTAGCCAAAATGGTCTTTCTGCCTTTCAGTGGAATTGTAATGGCTTCCGTTCAGGTTATAGTCGTAGATTTTATCTACAATCCGGTTGTCGTAATCCCTCAAGTTAATGGAATATTCCAGTCCGAAATCGTTTTTGCCTTTGGTGTATCCTGCATATGCAGAACCGTTCACAAAGCCTGTTTTTAATGCAGAAGTCACATCCGCGCCATAGGAATATCCGACTTCCGGATTTTTGGTAATAATGTTCACCACGGTATCGGCTCTCTGTGAATATCTTGCAGGCGGAATGTCGAAATATTCCACACGCACAACATTTGTCGGCGCAATGCTTTTAATCTGGTTGTCGCTGGCTTCAATTCCATTAATCAGAAAGAGAATTTTTCCACCCCTGATACTTGTAACAGTATTGGAAATCGGGTCGAGTTGCAGTTCGGGCAGCGTAGTAAGCAAATCTTTGGAATGCCGTGCTTTTTCCAATGTCTCCTTATCAAAAGTATAATTGGCGTGGTCGGAAAACTGCTTTTTCCGCTGTGCTTTAATTAAAACTTCCTGAATTTCCTTCGTGGAAATGGAGTCTTTTTTTTCCTGCGCATGTATTTTAGATGATATACTCAGGCAATTTGCAAAAAATAATATGATTATGTTGTTTTTCATGAGTTATATTCAAAATGAATCATGTAGTTTCTCGATCCTTTTATTTGTGTCAAATCTAAAAAACTATTTAATATAAATCACTGAAAAGAGATTTATGTTGAAATTTATAATCGTTCTAAACAGTAAAGCCTTTGCAAATGTTGGCGGTTATGTTATTACATCGCCAAAATTGGCCGCTTTCATAAGGTTTCAATCGCGACAGCAGATTTTTTGGTTAAGGTGGATTCAGCAAGATAAGTCCGTATATCTGCAAAAAGAAAGGATTCTATCTCTTCTTGACCAACAGCAGACTAATTCCGCTGACGTGGCTTTCGTCTTGCCTGCAGGGCAGGTGAAACAAGAAGTTTTAGAATCCGTCGCAAATATAGTCAAAAACTTCAAAAATCCAATAAGCGACGCGGAAGTTCAGTGGGTGCAGTATTCCCTGAGGGCATACCACGGCAGTCCACATCTTTTTGACATGTTCAGCACGAGCAAGATTGGTAGCGGAGCAGGTGTACAGTCATATGGTTCTGCAACGGCTCCGCCATCGTCAATGGGTATTATTAAAGCCATAGAGCTTATTGACGAGGAGCCACAATGGAGAGCTAAAATTTGGGAAAATATCAATTATTTTAAAAGTGGTTTGGAAAGTTTAGGGCTAAATACTGGAACTACTTCTTCTGCCATTGTACCCGTTAAGATTGGTGATCCGCATATTACCGGGGATGTAGGCAGGATGTTAATTGATAGAGGAATTTATACCAATCCAATCCTATATCCGGCCGTTGCGAGAAAAGATGCCCGAATAAGAATGGCTGTAATGGCAACTCATACAAAATCCCAGCTCGATAAGACGCTTAATGCCTTTGAGGATATAAATAAAAAATTGCAAATTGCATCAAATTCGTTCAAATGATTCGTAAAAAAGTTCAGGGTCCCATTAGAGACAAAGAAAAGACGAAACTTAGAATGCTAAATGCCGTTGGAAAAATTTTGAAATCTAAAGGATATCAAGGATTACAAGTAACCAAAATTGCTACGGCGGCCGGCGTAGACAAAAAATTAATCTATGATTATTATGGCAGTGTTGATAAGTTAATTAACGAATATTTGAAACAAAGGGATTATTGGAACTCTGTTTCCGAATTGGTAGAGACTACAGACATTAATGATGGAGGGAAGGTTTTAGCAAAAGTTTTACTTAGCGGCCAATTTGATGAATTAAAAAAAAATAAAGAGCTTCAAAAGATAATTCTTTGGGAATTGTCCGAGTCAAAATCTGCATTAAGGAAACTAGCTGATGAACGGGAGGCAGCCGGAGAAGAGATGTTTGCCAGCATTACAGACAGGTATTTTGGCTCAGAAGCAAAAAAGTTTAGAGCTTTAATGGCGATACTTGTTTCATCCAGTTATTATCTCAATTTGCATGCAGATTTTAATGGAAGTGCTTTTTGCGGGCTAGATTTAAAAGATGATGAAGATCGGAATGTCGTCAAAGGCGTGATTTCCGAAATGATAGATATGTTTTTTAAAGAGTATTCAGAATAAACATAACGATTTTTTTTGGTTTATTTATCACTTTTAAGTGATATGTTTTTATATTTGGGACGGGAGATATTTTAAAAATTAAATCACTAAAGTTAGAGCAAACACCAGCTCGCTTTAAAGCAAAACGCCATAACTATGAAAAACAAATTTATTATCCTGCCATTCTTCGCTATGTGCGGTTTCTATTTTGGCCTGGGGCTGTTTCTGGCGGTATAGGCGCAGAGCTAACAGGTGGGAACCTCTGGCAAGGAGCGGTAATTGGAGGTATAGTCGCCGGTTTAAATCATGCGATGCATGAAATTGGTAATGAAAATCTTTTAAGTGATGACAATAAAGGTCCAGAAAAAGGAAAAACATTAAAAGACTTAAAGGAGAGTCCGCCAGATCATCCTGAATATAAGGCTCCAAAAGGTGGTGCTCGAAAAGTTAAAAATCCAAATGGCAAGGGTTCTGGGTGGATTGATAAGGATGGAAGAGAATGGGTTCCGACTGATCATGGTGGGACGCACAATCCACACTGGGATAGACAGGAGCCAAAAGGAGGGGGATATACGAATATTTATCCAATTGTGAAACCTGTTGCAGTAGGTGTTACGGTAGGAACAGTTATTTATGGTGGTCTAAAGTTCATAGATATGGCTTTTTCCAGATTAATGCCATTAATGATCGGTACACCATTTATGATGGATACACTCAATACAAAACCTGCATATAATTCAAAACAAGTCTATTAATTAAAAATAAATTAACATGAGTGGTGTTAAACGAACTTTAAAGATCGAAGGGGATTTGGATATTTTCGTGGTAGAAAATGAAGATGACTTGGATGGTGAATTGTCTTCATGGAAAGAAGTTTTAATTCATGGTGATCCTGTCGGATTAAAATCTTTTGCCAATTTATTAATTGAAATTGCTAATACCAATCAAGAAATCTTAAGTGATGATGTATTACCTAATGGAGAAAGAGAGCATGTAAAATTGAAACCTGGGTTTGAACTTTCAAAAAGTTCCGATGAAGTAATAGTTGGAAGATTGGATGCAAAGAAAGCCGGTGCATATTATCAGCGCTTCATCTCGAAGTAAAAACAATAAATTTATATATAAGCAGTTGGTTGTTCGATATTGGCTATATAGGAGCGGTAATTTCCTGTAACAATCTGGATTTTAAAGATAAAAATGAAATAATAGCAATCTGTGCGGCAAATTCATATGCTGTAATATTTGGATTAGGAAGGATTTTTAGTGTCGCGGGAAGCACGGCTCTTACTGCGACGGGAACTGCGATAAAAGAAGCCGTTGGTGGCGTTGGTTTGGCAATCGTTCAAGCGGGTACCCATGCTGTTGCGCAGGGTGTAATGTCTTTAATGCAAGGTGGTACATTCCAGCAGGCTTTTTGGTCTGGTGCTTTAAGAAGCCTTGGTGCGAGAGCTTTTGGCGCAGTTGCAGGTGATTTTGCTAATAAGGCTGTTGGTCAGATAGCATTTGGGGCTGTTTCTGGTGGAATTGGAGCAGAATTAAGTGGTGGAAACTTCTGGCAAGGAGCGGTAATTGGAGGTATTGTTGCAGGATTGAACCACGCGATGCATGAAATAGATTCTCCTTTGGACGATGACGGTGGTGGAGATGG